>NVXM01000029.1 GCA_002733865.1 Sphingopyxis sp. | reverse complement strand
CCTCCACCATCCTTCGGATGGTCCCCCTCCCCATTGCTACGTAACGGGGAGGACAGAGGATAGTCAACACCCCATCCCTATTCCGCCGCTTCGGCAAAATCCTCCGGCTCGGTCCACACCAGTACCGGCTTCCGCGCGGCCTGCGTTTCGTCCAGCCGGCGGCGCGGGGCGAAATGAGGGGCAGTCTTGAGCAGTTCGTCGCCGGCCTTGGCCCGCTCGGCGACCGAGCGGAAAGCCCCGATAAACTGGTCGATCGCAGCCTTGCTCTCGGTCTCGGTCGGCTCGACCAGCATCGCACCGTGCACGACCAGCGGGAAATACATGGTCATCGGATGATAGCCCTCGTCGATCATGCCCTTGGCGAGATCGAGCGTGGTCAGGTCGTTGGTGAAGCCTTTGTCGGAGAACAGGGCCTCATGCATGCACGGGCCGCTGTGGGCGAACGGCGCATCGAGAACGTCCTCCAGACTGCGCAGGATATAATTGGCGTTGAGCACCGCGTCTTCCGCCACCTGTGCCAGCCCATCGGCCCCGTGGCTGAGGATATAGGTCAACGCGCGCGTGAACATGCCCATCTGGCCATGAAAGGCGCTCATCCGGCCAAAAGTGTGGGGATGGCGATCCTCCACCGTCTCCTCCTCCACGAGCGTGATATGCCCGTCGGCGTGACGCTCGGTGAAGGGCAGCGGCCCATAAGGCGACAGCGCTTCGGACAGCACGACCGGACCGGAGCCAGGACCACCGCCACCATGCGGGGTGGAGAAGGTTTTGTGCAGATTGATATGCATGGCGTCGACGCCAAGATCGCCGGGGCGGACCTTGCCGACGATGGCGTTGAAATTGGCACCATCACAATAGACAAAGCCGCCAGCGGCATGCACCGCGTCGGAAATTGCCTTCATGTCGGGCTCGAACAGGCCGCAGGTATTAGGGTTGGTGATCATCACACCGGCGACGTCCGGCCCCAGGCGCGCTTTCAGCGCCTCAAGATCGACTCTGCCGTCGCTGTTGGCGGGAATATCCTCGACCTTGTACCCCGCGAAGGCGGCGGTAGCGGGATTGGTGCCATGGGCACTTTCCGGCACCAGGATGACCTCGCGGGCGTCACCGCGCGCTTCGAGAGCGGCGCGGATGCACAATATGCCGCAAAGCTCGCCATGCGCACCGGCCTTCGGCGTCATCGCGACGCCGTGCATGCCGGTAAGCTCGACCAGCCACACCGCCAGTTCGTTGATCACGCCGAGCGCGCCCTGAACGCTGTCTACGGGCTGCAGCGGATGAATATCGGCAAAACCCTTGAGCCGCGCCATTTTCTCGTTGAGCCGCGGATTATGCTTCATCGTGCAGCTGCCGAGCGGGAACAGGCCGACATCGATGGCGTAATTCTGGCGGCTGAGTCGGGTATAATGCCGCACCATTTCGGCTTCCGACAGGCCGGGAACGCCGATCGGTGCCTTGCGGTCGAGACCGCCGAGACGGCTTTCTACCTGCGGGGCATCCGGCAGGTCAACACCGCTGCGGTCCGGCGATCCGGTTTCGAAGATCAATGGCTCATCGACCATCAGCGCCCGATTGCCGGTATGGGTGGTGATCGCATCTTGTACGGGCATGGTCAGGTTTTCTTCCTGTTTGGTGGGGCGGCCTTCGGTGCGCATGGTCATGCTAGTGCTCCTTCCAGAGCTGTGGCAAAGGCCTCGACATCGTCCTCGCTTACGGTTTCCGTCACGGCGGCGATAAGGCCCTGAGCGAGCGGTCCCTCCTGCGGATAGAGCCGGCCGAGAGAAACGCCCGCCAATATCCTCTGATCGGCTAGGGCGCGCACGATCGGACGAGCATCCTTGTCAAGAACCAGAGTGAACTCGTTGAAAAAACTGTCGTTCAGCAATTGCACGCCGGGAATTTTCGACAACCGGTCGGCTGCCTGCACCGCCTTCTTGTGGTTAAGCATCGCCAGTTGGCGCAGCCCTTTTTCGCCAAGCAGGGTCATGTGCGCGGTAAAGGCCAGAGCGCACAGGCCGCTGTTGGTGCAGATATTGGAGGTCGCCTTTTCACGGCGGATATGCTGCTCGCGTGTCGACAGCGTCAGCACGAAGCCGCGCTTGCCTTCGGCATCGACGGTCTCGCCGCACAGCCGGCCCGGCATCTGGCGCAGATATTTCTGCTTGCAGCCGAACAGGCCGACATAGGGGCCGCCGAACTGCAACCCGACGCCGAGTGACTGGCCTTCGCCAACAACGATATCGGCGCCCATTTCGCCGGGCGACGTGATCGCTCCCAAAGCCACCGGCTCTGTGACCACCGCGATGAGCAACGCCTTGTGCGCCTTTGCCTTTTCGGCGAGTGCGGACATATCGGCGATACGACCGAGAATGTCAGGATATTGCACGACGATACAGCTGGTGTCGCCATCAATCTGGTCGAGCAGGCTTTCGCCATCCGTTGCGGCCTCGAGCACCGGCGCTTCATAGACCAGATGATCCTTGGTGAATTTGGCCATCGTATTGGCCACCGAAACATAGTGCGGATGCAGGCCTGATGAGAGAATGGCCTTGCTGCGTTTTGTAACCCGTCGCGCCATGGTGATCGCTTCCCAGCAGGCGGTCGAACCGTCATACATCGAGGCATTGGCGACATCGACGCCGAACAGCCGCGCCACTTGTGTCTGGAATTCGAACAGGGTCTGCAGTGTGCCCTGCGCAATTTCGGGTTGGTAAGGCGTATATGCGGTCAGAAACTCGCCGCGCTGGATGATATGGTCAACACTGGCCGGGACATGGTGGCGATAGGCCCCTGCCCCCAGGAAGAACGGCATGTCGCCAGCGGCATGGTTTTTCTTGGCCAGCGCTTTCATATGCGCTTCCACCGCCATCTCGCCCGCGTGCATCGGCAGTCCATGGATCGGGCCGGTCAGGCGCGCTTCCTCGGGCACATCGACAAACAGATCGTCGACCGATTGCGCGCCGATCTTGGCCAGCATCGATTGCCGGTCTTCATTGGTTAGCGGGAGATAACGCATTTGTACTTCCTTCCAATCACCCCTCCCTTTCAAGGGAGGGGAAAGGGGTGGGATATGAGGAGGCTGGCTCGATGCCAGCTTCCGAATTTCGTGAGTGAGGACAGGCCCCACGCCAACCCCTCCCCTGAAGGGGAGGGGTTAGTGATAATCACAAACCGTCGACGAAGGCCTTATAGGCTTGCTCGTCCATCAGATCGGTGAGTTCTTCCTTGTCCGAAAGGGTCAGGCGGAAAAACCAGCCGTCTTCCTCGGCCGAGCTGTTGACGAGGCCGGGCTCCTCTTCCAGCGCTTCATTCACTTCAATCACTTCGCCCGAGACCGCCGCATAAACGTCGGAGGCCGCCTTGACCGATTCGACCACGGCAGCATCGTCACCCTGACTCAATTCGCTGCCGACTTCCGGCACTTCGACAAACACGATGTCGCCAAGCTGTTCCTGTGCATAGTCGGTAATACCGACGGTCGCGGTGTCGCCTTCGACCTCGACCCATTCATGTTCATCGGTAAAATATCGGCTCATGGTCGTTTCCTCTTCCTGTCAGTCTATGACTTGGGTTTGCGGTGATATTGATGCGGTACAAAAGGCATGTCAGCGACGGTACAGGCAATTTTCTTGCCGCGCTGTTCGACGGTGATAGCGGTGCCGGTGTGCGATAGACCCATCGGCACGTAGGCCATGGCGATCGGGCGCTGCAGCGTCGGCGAAAAACCGCCGCTGGTGACGGCGCCAATGGTCTCGCCGCTATCATCTAGGACGGACGCACCCTCGCGAATCGGCTGGCGGCCATCGACAAACAATCCCACGCGCCGGGTCGCGGCCTTGTCGGGATATTGTGCGAGTACGCGCTCTGCGCCGGCGAAATTGCCTTCTTCGCGGCGTGCCTTGGACAGGGCGAAGTTCAGACTGGCTTCGACCGGCAGAATATCCGGGTTCATATCATGACCGTAAAGCGGCAGGCCCGCTTCCAGACGCAAACTGTCGCGGGCGCCAAGACCGATGGGCCGCACTTCGTCAAGTTCGTTCAAAGCGGAGGCGAGTGCTGCTGCATGTTCTGCAGGCACGCTGATTTCAAAACCGTCTTCGCCGGTGTAGCCCGAGCGGCTGATGCCCAGAGCAATGCCGTTCCAGTCGAACGAGCCGGCTTCCATGAAATAGAGTTTCGCCACTTCCGGCACCAGCCGCGCCATAGCCGCGCTTGCTTTCGGCCCCTGCAACGCCAGCAGCGCCGCATCCTCGAGATGATTGAGCGTCAGGCTGTCCGGCAGCTGCGCTTGCAGATAGGCGATATCGTCATGCTTGGTCGCGCCGTTGACCACCAGGTAGAGATGATCGCCGGTGTTGGTGACCATCAGATCGTCCAATATGCCGCCATCTTGGGCGAGCAGCAGGGTGTAGCGGATTTTGCCCGGAGCCAGCGCCGACAGATTGCCGGGGGTGATTGTCTCCAGCGCATCGGCAGCGCCCTCGCCGATCAGCTGCAATTGTCCCATATGAGAAACATCGAAAAGCCCCGCTTCGGTTCGGGTCCAGATATGTTCGGCCATCACGCCTTCATATTGCACCGGCATTTCATAGCCCGCAAACGGGACCATGCGCGCGCCGAGGCCGCGGTGCCAGTCGCCTAACGGCAATTGTTTCAGATCGTCGGTGGTTTCACTCATATTTTTCCCGCATCCAGAAGACAGTCCGCAGCAAAGCGCTGCAAAACTGCCCCCTCTGTCACGGAACCTGAGAGTTTCATTCTCCTTCGCCAAGGCTGCGGCGGAACAGTCCGCCATCGCAAAAGCGACGAAAACTTACCCCTTCGGTGGCCCGCCGTTGCAAAAAGCTATGGCGGACTCTTTCCAGAGTGCTTGTGAGACGATTGCGGTCCGGTGGCCTGAGAGTTTCCGGGGCGGTTGCTCCTTCGGCGGCTTTTAGTCCGGTGGGACAGAAAAACACTCTCCCGCAACGCCTCATGATCCTTGCCCGAAGGCGCCTATCAAAAAGCAGCCCTATGAGTGGATCAGTGTCCAGGCCCTGTCAATGATTCTGTTGTGCAGTGCGGAATAAATAATCGGGCTGCGCGATCGGCAAATCGGGCCGACGCCGTAGCCCCTTTGCAGGTCGGAGACTCCCGGGATTGCCTATCCCCGGGACTGCATGTTTATGAAGGCGTTGAAACTGGGGTCTGGCAGCAGGATTTGCACAATGTCACGGATCACTTTCTGGCCATTGTCGCCATTGGTAAAGATTACCGCGCCGCTGCGCGCAACGGGGTTGAAATAACCCAGAGTATGTTCGCCATCGTCTCCGCCGCCATGCATGACGATCAGGTTATCCGGCGTGTCATACACGGTCCAGCCGGCGGTAAAGCCGAGACTTCGGGGACAGAGCGGCGGCGGCACCCGGTCTTCCTGACAAACCTGATATTTCAGATTGTCGCGGGGAATCCAGTAGGTTGCCGCGCGTTCGCTGCTGACCGGGTTGGCCATGACCCAGATCATGAACCGGGCATAATCGCTGGTGCTGCTCCAGACATCGTCGGCTGCGTTCCATTGCGTTCGGCGCGGTGCAAATTCGTGCTTGCCAGCCTTGGTCTGCGACATGGCGATGCGACCATCCAGCCACGGCTTGTCGGTAAAGGTTGTGTCGGTCATGCCGGCCGGCGCAAAAACCGTTTCCGCCACCAGCTGCTCGAGCGGCCGGGCCATTTTGTTCTCGATATAATGGGCGACATATTGCAATCCTTCGCCCGAATAGCCGAACTGGGTGTCCGGATCATTCTGGAATTTCAGCACGTCACCGGTCAGGTAGCGCCAGTTTGGCAGGCCGGTCCGATGGGTCAGCGCTAGCCGTGGCGTGAGGAGCTTGTGGCGCGGATCATCCTTGAGATCGGGGTCGACCCAGGCTTCGGCCATGCTGACATCCATGGAAAAGGCGCCGCTCTTTGCAAGCCGCACCACCGTTTCGGCGACGATCGACTTGGTCATCGAGGCGATATTGTAGAGGGTCTCGGGGGTCGCGGGCTTGCCCGGCTCCGATTCGCCGACAGCCAGGGTCCATGCGATCTTGCCATTTTCGATATAGGCGATCGAGGCGCTGGGCACGTCATTCTGGGCAAGCGACCAGCGGACCTTTTCGGCGACCGCGAGACGCAGTTGTCCGGCCGAACCTGCGGGGGAGACGATTTGCGCCTGGTCGCGGGATGCAGCCGCCGGTTGCGCTAGAACAGCCGAGGAAGAAAGCGATAGAAAGCAGACTGCGCCGGCGAGAAACTTGTTGGTCAAAACGGGAATCCTTTACTGTATTATTTAACTAATACGGTTATGCGGACGCGATGCAAGCCGTTTGAGAAATTTATTGAAAAGGGAGGAAGCGTTTGGCGGCTCAGCGGTCAGACCTTCGCCCAGATCGCGTCATTCTCGTGGACAAATACTCCCGGCACGGTGTCACCCATTAGCGCCACGATCGCCTCCGCGACATCGCTGGCCAGGATCGAGCGGTAGCGGCGGAATTTTCCGTGGAGCAGAAGGTCCATGACCGGGCTGGCGGCGATCGCAAGGCTCTCGCCCAGGCGGCTGTCATTGGGCCGTTCTCCCCGCAGCAGGCCGGGGCGGATGATGTCGAGGCGATCGAATTTTTGCGCGCGCAGCAGGTCTTCGGCCTCGCCCTTGGTCTTGAGATAGAAGCTCGACGCGCTGCTGTCGGCCATGGTCGAGGAAATGGCGATGAACTGACGTCCGCCGGCAGCCTTGGCAGCGGCGGCCACGGACCCGACCAGATCGCGATCGACGGCAGCGAACTCCTCTTTGGACCCGGCTTTTTTCATCGTCGAACCAAGACAGGAAATCGCGATGTCCGGCTTGATCTTCGCGATCGTCGCGGGCCAGTTTTCCTGCAGCTGGACGTGGATTTTCGCCTTGCCGACATCCTCCCGATAGGGTCGCCGGAGCAACAGATGCAGCTGCTTGTCCCTTCCCTGTTCCACCAGCTTGCGGGTCAGCAGGCCGCCGATCAGGCCGCTGGCACCGACGATCAGTATTTTATCGGCCATCGTTGGCGGCTCCTTGATATGGCAGTTAGTCAGCTATCATAGCAGCGACAGCCGCTATCCAAACCGATTTCTGCAGGCCGCACCCTCGCAGGGGCAACGAGATTAATTCCGGCTGTTCTAGTCGCCAAATATCTCGCGATGCCGGTTGCGGGCATAGCGGTCCGTCATCCCCGCGAGAAAATCGGCGATATGGCGGATCCGCTCCGGTTCCTGATCCGGCAGGGCTACAGCCCAGCTTTCCGGCATCAGTTCCGGATTTTCGCGATAGGCTTTGACCAGATCCGCGACCATCATCTTGCCTTCTTCCGCAGCCGCCATCTGCTTTGGGTGATGGTAGAGATTTTTGTACATGAAGCGCTTCAACACGCGTTCCTTCTCCGCCATCGTATCGGAAAATCCGCCGATCATCTGGCCCGCTTGCCGAACATCTGCTGCCGATTTTATCCCCAGCTTGTCGATCCGCGCCAGCGTGGTTTCGAGTACGTCGTTGACCATCAACCCGATCTGGTCGCGGATAAGCTCTGGCAACAATCTGTCCGGTGATACGTCGGAAAAACGGTCGCGAATATGGTGCCAGCGATCGGCGAGAAAGGGCAATTCCAGCAATTGATCGAGAGTCAGCAGTCCGGCCCGCATGCCGTCGTCTATGTCGTGATTGTCATAGGCGATGTCATCGGCAATCGCAGCGATCTGCGCTTCCAGCGACGGCCAGCTGTGCAGATCGAGATCCAGCGCATCATTGGCCTCGGCCAGCGCCCAGGTCGGCTGGTCCACAGGTCCGTTATGCTTTGCCAATCCTTCGAGCATTTCCCACGTAAGGTTGAGGCCGTCCCAGCGTGGATAAGGGGTTTCCAGAAGCGTCAGGGTGCGGATGGTCTGGGCATTATGATCGAAACCGCCAAAATCGGCCAAGGCATCTTCCAGCGCATCCTCGCCCGCGTGGCCAAACGGCGGGTGGCCGATGTCGTGCGCAAGGCACAAAGCCTCGGTCAAATCTTCATTGAGGCCAAGCGCGCGCGCCAACGTGCGTCCGATCTGGGCGACTTCAAGACTGTGGGTCAGGCGAACCCGATAATGGTCGCCATCGGGTGCGACAAAGACCTGAGTCTTGTGGCGCAGCCGGCGGAACGCAATGGAATGGATGATACGGTCACGATCGCGCTGGAAATCATCCCGTGGACCGCGGGTCACGTCGCGCTTTTCATCGTGCAACCGCCCCCGGCTCAGCGCCGGGTCACTGGCATAGCTTTGCAAACCAGTCATTTGGTTAGCTCATTGACCTCGACACCATCGGCGCTAGCCCAGGCAAAACCATCGCCGCCGCCCTTGCGCAATTCCGCTTCAAAGGCCTTGGCAGCCTTGAAATCATCGAACGGGCCGACCACCATCCGCCGGGTCGCTCCCCAAGGCGACGTCCACGCCTTCCGGCTCTTGAACAACTCGGGCTGTTTCTTCGTCATCCGGCGATAGTCGAATTTCAGCGCGTTGAGATTGGCGCCAGTGGCAATTTGAACCCAATAGCGTTTCGGGTGAGCAGGTTCTTTTGGTTTCACCGGCTCTTTTTCAACCGGTTTGGCGACTGTTTTCGGCTGCGGCTTTGCCGGTTCAATCTCGTCAAGATCAACCGGGACAACGGCACTTTTCGTCTCCCGTTCCGGTATATCGATGCCTCTGATAATATCACCAAGCGGCTTCGTGGCCGGGTCCATGGCCGCCATACCAACGGATGCAGGCCGCGATTGCGCCAGGTCGAAGCTGATCGAATTGACTGGGCCGCCGCCGCTGGCAGCGGTCGGCCCTTTTTCATCAGAAGCATTGGCCGGCACCAGATCGGTAGCTGGCAGGGGCACCGCCCTCTGGGGCGCGGATTGAGATTGCGGTTGCGGAACAGGGTCGCGACCAGCAATTTGAACCTTGCGCTCGACAGTCTCGGATACCAAGGCTGGCGACTGGCCCACTCCCAGCGCCGTCGCAAAACCGGCGGAAACGTCGGTGTCAGCTGGCTTAACCTCGACCGGTTCCGGGGCCGCTTTGGTCGGTACAGGCTCGGTCGTTGGGGAGCCAGGCGCTGCCGAGACATCTTTTTTTGCTGGTTTGGCGAATGCAAAAGTGGGCTTCCTGCGAGCACGCTCAGCGGTCGGCGTTGGCAATGCCGTCTCGGCCAGCCGGACAGTCTCTTTCTTGTTGGACCTTTTGCTCGACTGCCGATCCGGTATCCTTCGATCTGCGGCACCGGGACGACGGCGTGGCGACTTGTCCGGCATCGCCAGAACGCGCGGCCGGTTCGTGTCAGCGCCCAGCGCCTCTCCCACCGGGATCAGCCCGGCGTCCGCTCCGCCACCGCCTCGGGAAGCGAGAGACGACGCCAACTGCACCGCTGCGACATCAACACCGATATTCTCGCTGGCCGGGAAATGACCGAAATGCACCGCCGCGGCTTTTTGCGCTGCAGTCAGCTTGGGCATACGATCAAAGAACGGCTTGATCGCTTTTGCCATGCTGCGCTCCATCGTCTGCTCGACGATATCAATCGCTGCTTTTTTCTGTCCGTTCATCGCCAAAATAAAGGCGCGGTTGCGCCAAGCATCCCGGTCGCTCTTGTGAAGTAAAGGATTGAGCTGTGCTTCGGCGAGCTCGACATCGCCGCTGATCCCCAGGGAGATCGCATAGCGCTCGACCAGTTGCTCGGAACTGTCATAGCGCATAGCCAGCTCATAGTCTTTCTGGGCATCCCGGTTCCGCCCGATCAGATCATAGGCCAAGCCGCGATCTGCGGCGATTTCGCGCGCCGGTATCCCGTTGGCCACCGCCTGATCGAAGTAGCGGATCGCGCCGAACGGGTTTTCTTCCGCCAGCAACGCCCTGCCCAATCCGGCCTTGACCCTGCCGCTTGTCGAATAGATCTGGTCAGCCTTTGCCAGAAATCCGATTGCCGCTCGCATATCACCCAATTCAAGGGCTGCCAGTCCGGCATCCGCCAGCGCGGAAGAATCATTGGAGTTAATCGCGATCCGGCGAAGCGCGTCCTGCAGGTTGTCGCTATTGGACTGGGCAGTCGATTGCGCCAAAGCGGGACTTTCGGGCACCGCAGTGATGACCAGCATAGCGGAGGCCGCCAGCAAAATTTTATTTGTAAGTTTCACGTTACCCATAAAGGAATGATTTCGTGCGAAATCAATCGTTCCGACGATCCAGTAAGGCCAATGGTGGCGCGCAGCAGACAAACTCCCTCGCGCTCCACCATCATCGTATAAACAAGCCCATACGGCTCCAGAACCTACTGATTGTTCTGGCGGTTCAAAAAGCGCGGAATGTCGAGTGGATCACGGGATTTGTCATCTTCATCGTCATCGTCTTGATCACTTTTCGAGCCACCGCGCGTCAGATTGGACATCCGTTCGAATAATGTGCCTCCGCTGGTCGCGACCCGTGGCGGTGGTGGCACCTGGCTGGTCGACCCGCTCGCAGGAGCAGGTTTTTCTTCTTCACGGTGGATGGCGTCGTCACCCAGCACCAGTTCATCGTCTTCCGGCGCAGGCTTCGCCGGTGCGGAGCCTGGGGTCAGAGAGGCGAAGGATGGCTTGACGGACAGATCGTCATCATCATCGTCGCCATAGGTTGCGACCGGAGTTACGGGCGTTTGCGGCGGGGCCGGTGCTTCTTCCTCGGCTGGTTCTGGTTCAGAAGCCGTTTCTGGCTCATCCGCAGGTTCCTCATCGCTCTCGTCGCTAGCGATGGATGAAGCAAAGCTGGGTGTAGCCGGTGCCTCATCAGACGATTTTGCCGGACTGCTCATCGCGAAGGATGACGGCGGCGCTGCGGACACACTGCTGCCATCGGTGTCGATACCGGTCGCGACAACCGAAACACGGATACGACCATCGAGATTGGGGTTGAAAGCACTACCCCAGATAATATTGGCATCCGGGTCTACCAGTTCACGAATGTGATTGGCGGCCTCATCGACTTCCATCAAGCGCATGTCTTCACCGCCGGTAATCGAAACGATGACGCCCTTGGCACCCTGCATGGATACGCCATCGAGCAAAGGATTGGCGATCGCTTTTTCAGCAGCTTCCAGCGCTCTTCCGTCGCCTTCGGCTTCGCCCGTACCCATCATCGCCTTGCCCATTTCGTGCATGACGCTACGTACATCGGCAAAGTCGAGGTTGATCAGGCCAGGCATGACCATCAAATCGGTAATGCCGCGAACGCCCTGCTGCAGCACTTCGTCTGCCAGCAGGAATGCTTCCTTGAAGGTGGTATTCGGATTGGCGACCAGAAACAGGTTCTGGTTGGGAATGACGATCAGCGTGTCGACATTTTTCTGCAGTTCCTCGATGCCGGCTTCGGCGGATTTCATCCGCCGCGTGCCTTCGAAGGTGAACGGCTTGGTCACAACGCCCACGGTCAATATGCCCCGGTCACGCGCGGCTTTCGCGATCACCGGTGCAGCGCCGGTACCGGTGCCGCCGCCCATGCCAGCCGCGATAAAGCACATATGTGTGCCTTCCAGCGCCTGCTCGACCAGCTCGATCGTTTCTTCGGCCGCTGCGCGACCGACCTCGGGTCGCGATCCGGCGCCCAAGCCCTGCGTGATATCGGGACCAAGCTGGATCCGCCGTTCAGCTGTTGAGCTGTTGAGCGACTGCGCGTCCGTGTTGGTGACGATAAAATCAACGCCTTCAACCTCCGCAGCAATCATGTTGGCAATGGCATTGCCTCCAGCGCCTCCGACACCGATAACCGCGATCTTCGGCTTCAGTTCTTCCACTTCCGGTGGGCCAATATTGATACTCATCTCACTGTCTCCCGACACATTTTACCGTCGTGTAATATTAGTTTCATGCTTTGCACAAATTTACTGTGGGAATCACCCGAAAAGTTAATTTTTTTCGTCAAATTTCTAAAAGTTTCCACGGATCGCCGACATCAGCCGCCCGAGCACCGCCGATCCGCCATATTTGTGTACATTTTGATGACTTCTCGACATATAGCGCAGATCCACCGGCTCCTGCGACGCATAAAGCGCCAGGCCGGCCAGACCGGCAAAAGCCGGACCAGAGTGCGCTTCGGGGAGCGCGCTGAGACCAGTAGGACGCCCGACGCGCACCGTGCGGCCCAGCGCCGACTGCGCATAATCGGCAATGCCCTTGAGCTCGGCGCCGCCGCCTGTGAGCACAACCTGGCGCCCAACCGGCCCGGTAAAGCCCAGTTCCTTGAGCGAGCGTCCGATTTCACCGATCAGGTGATCCAGCCTCTGGCGAATAACCGAAATCAGCTGCGCCCGTGTGATCCGACTTTCTTCTTCCGTCGCTTCCGCGCCTTTCTCGAGATCAAGGTTGATGACATCATGATTGTCCCGCGGGCTGGTCGTGGCAGAGCCATAGAAGCATTTTATCCGCTCTGCCTGCGCACGCCTAAGGCCGAAAGATGATGCGATATCATCGGTGATGTCCGCCGCTCCATAAGGCAGAGTAGTCAGCCCGACCAGCATGCCGCCAGCAAATAGCGAGACATTGGTCACTTCCGCGCCCATTTCGACCAGGGCCACGCCCAGTTCCCGTTCTTCTTTCGACAGACAGGCGGTTCCGGCAGCGATCGGGGATGCAACAATCGACCTCACGTTGAGATGCGCACCGCGGACGCTCATCTCGATATTGCGGACCGGCGAGCCTTCAGCCAGGATCACATGGATGTCCACGCCGAGACGATCGGCATGCAGGCCCTTTGGTTTTTTCACCCCGCTCAGGCCGTCGAGCGTATACAGGGCCGGCTGAGCGTGCAGCACCATCTTGCCCTTCGGATCGATGCTCGAGCGACCGGCGTCGAGCAGCAGATCGATATCGTCCTGCTCGATCCGGTGACCGCCCAGTTCGGTTTCGACCGAGGTCAGCATGCTCTGCAGGCCGCCGGCGGAGAAGCTTACCCATACGTCGTCGATATTCGTTCCGGCAATGCGCTCCGCCTGTTCGACAGCGTCCCGCACATCCATCTCGGTGGCCTCGGTATCGGCAATATAGCCGCGCTTGACACCCTTGCTGGCGCGCTGGCCCGTACCCAATACCGTCAACTCGCCATTATCCATCCGCCCAGCGATCATCGCCGAGATTTTGGATGAACCAATGTCGAGGGATGTGAATATTTTTTCTACCCGCGTCGGCATGAACCTGGTCCTCCCCCTCGATGTTTATTGTCGCAAATCATCAGCTTTCCGGCCCTTCGCTGTCCAGTGCGACCGGCTCCAGCTTTGGCGGCATCCGCAAATAGGCGCGCTCCGCATCCCGCAGATCAAAATGCACAACGCCGCGCCCCAGCAAACGGTTGATCCCGTCCATCCGCGCAAAATTCAGCAGTGCCGCAGAGGCGGTTTCCTCGCCTTCTGGCAATGCGAGCGTTTCGCCGCTGTCAAATTCCAGATCCCAGCGCCGGTTTCCGATCCAGGTCGCACCGGTCACCATCGGCCGCAACGCTGGCGCAACGTCGAGCAGCGAATCCAGTTGCGCGAATTTAAGATTGGCCTGCTTGCCGACGATAACCGGCAAGTCGGGAATTTCTTCTGCAGTGATTGCCTCCAGCGGATAGCCGGTGTTGTCGATCAGCGAGAGCTGACCCTCATTCTGCCAGACCGCCACCGGTTCGCGCTCGACAATGTCCACCACCAGGGTATCGGGCAAACGGCGCGAAATACGCGCGTCCTTGATCCAGCCATTGGACATCAGATCATCGCGCACTTCGTCGATATCGACCAGCAGCATCGAACGGTCTTTCTGTGCCAAAGTGATTTCATAGACTTTGAGTTCATCGATCCGGTTGACGCCGGTTACCTCGACCCGCTTCACTTCAAATCCGGCATCACCCACCGCTTCCGCGATCTCGGTCTTGATGCGGTCATTGATACCGGAATAATGCGCGACGCTATAGGCACCGAGAATGAACACGCCGACCAGCCCCCAGGTCAGGCCCTTTTGCACCTGTTCTTCGGTGACCGGCATCGCGCGCAATATCTTGTCAAAAACCGAGACCTGCCTGACTTTCCGCTGGGCCTGGCGACGCGGCTTGCCCCGGGCTGGCCGATTGGTGCGTTTCTGGGTAGCTGTCATAGCGCTTCTCTCACGATTATTTCGACCAGCTGTTCATAGCTGATCCCCACCTGCTTCGCCTGTTCCGGCACCAGGCTCAACGGGGTCATGCCCGGCTGGGTATTGGTCTCTAGCACAAACAGCCCCGCCGCGCCCTGTTCATCATCCCATCGGAAGTCGGTGCGCGACGTGCCCTTGCAACCCAGAATCTGGTGGGCGCGGAGCGCGTAATCGAGGCAGAGCTTCTCAATCTCTTCGGGAATGTCGGCGGGGCAGACATGCTCGGTCAGCCCCTCGGTATATTTGGCATCATAGTCGTAGAAACCCTGCGCGGTTTTCAGCTCGGTCACGCAAAGCGCCTTCCCGCCCAGAACCGCAGTGGTCAGTTCGCGGCCCTTGATAAAAGGCTCGGCAAGCAGTTCGTCAAATTCCTGCCACGGACCAGTCGCGTCACGGCTGATCGGATTCCCGTAGTTGCTGTCATCACTCACAATCGCGACCCCCACCGAGGAGCCTTCGTTAACCGGTTTCAGGACATAGGGACGCGGCAGCGGGTCACCCTCGTACAAACTGGCGCTGGCAACAATCGTGCCCTTTGGCATCGGGATACCTGCGGGCACCAGTTGCTGTTTGGTCAGTTCCTTGTCGATCGCGATCACCGATGTGGCAAGACCGCTGTGAGTGTAAGGAATTTGCATCAAGTCAAGCATGCCCTGAACAGTGCCGTCCTCGCCAGGGACGCCGTGCAGCGCGTTGAAAACGACATTGGGGCGAATGCCGTCGAGGATCAGCGCGATATTGCGATCCATATCGACGCGGCTGACCTGATGGCCGTTTTTCTCCAGCGCATCGGCCACGCCATTGCCGCTGCTCAGCGAGACTTCGCGCTCGGCGGACCACCCGCCCATCAACACGGCGACGTGCAGTTTATTCTTCACAGCTCATCCCCTACCCGCTGGATTTCCCATTGCAACTCGACACCCGAATGCGCCTTCACGCGCTCGCGCACCTCTTCGCCCAGCGCCTCGATATCGGCAGATGTCGCGCCGCCGAGATTGATCAGGAAATTGCAGTGTTTTTCCGAGACCTGTGCCTGACCAATCTGCAGGCCGCGGCAGCCCGCTTCATCGACCAGTTGCCAGGCCTTCTTGCCATCGGGGTTTTTATAGGTGGAGCCACCGGTTTTTGTGCGGAGCGGCTGCGACGCTTCGCGCTCGTCACCGATGCGCTTCATCTCAGCGCCTATTTTCGCCGGATCACCGCGTTCACCGAAAAATGTAGCGCTCACGACAATCGCTCCCTCGGGCAGCGCGGAATGGCGATAGGTATAGCCCATATCAGAAAGCGGAATGGTCACCCGGTCGCCGTTGCGCAGGATCACGTCAGCACTCTTCAATATGTCGCGAACTTCGCGGCCATAGGCTCCTGCATTCATCCGTACCGCACCGCCAATGGTACCAGGGATGCCGCGCAGAAATTCCATCCCGGCGATGCCATGATCCCGGGCGGTACTGGCGGCCGAAATTCCAGGTGCGCCTGCGCCGCAACGCAGCGTCATCCCCTCCACTTCCATGCTGGCAAACGCCTTGCCCAATCGAACGACCACGCCCCGGATTCCACCATCACGGATGATCAGATTGGAGCCCAGCCCGAGCGGCCAGACGGCTATTGCTGGATCAAGATCGCGGAGAAATTGCTGGAGATCGTCGCTATCTTTCGGTTCGAACAGCCACTGCGCCGGTCCGCCGGTCTTGAACCAGACGAGCGGCGCGAGCGGCGCGCCTTCCGTCAGCTTCCCGCGCGTTTCAGGCATAGTGGCGATAGCGGTCATCGCGTCGCACCCAGACGTGCTCCGCACTTGATGCGCAGCCCTGCAAGGCCAGACAGCTTTTGCCGCCAGAGCTCCGCATCAAGTGCGGAGCACAAGTATGGAGACAGGCTCATTTGCGCGCCTCCGCTATGCCATCCGCAAGCCCGGCGGCCCATTTGGTAATATCGCCCGCACCCAGGCAGATGACGATGTCCTTCGGCTGCACGATTTCTGCCAGCCGCGCGGCCAGTGCCTGCTCATCGGCCGCGGTTTCTGCGAGCCTGTGCCCACGGGTCTTCAGTCCCTCTACCAGCGCCTCGCTGTTGATACCCTCAATCGGATCCTCTCCGGCCACATAGACCGGCGTGGCGAGGACTATATCGGCATCGTTGAACGCACCCTGAAATTCTTCCATATGATCCCGCAAACGCGTGAAACGATGCGGCTGGATCACGGCAATGACGCGGCCTTCAGCACCTTCGCGCGCGGCCGACAGCACGGCCTGGATCTCGACCGGGTGATGGCCGTAATCGTCGATGATGGTCACGCCATCGACTTCTCCGACCTTGGTAAAGCGGCGCTTGACGCCACCGAAATGATCGAAACCCTTGGCGATCTGTTCGTCACTAATGCCCATTTCCAGTCCGACAGCGACGGCGGCTATGGCATTCTGAACATTGTGACGTCCCGGCATCGGCAGCTCGATACCGGTGATCCTTCTTGTCTCGCCGTCACGATCGCGGACGTCGACATCAAAGCGATTGCCACCGGACACCGGCGTCACGTTGACGCCTTTCACATCGGCCTGAGCGGAAAAACCGTAGGTAATGATCCGGCGGTCGCGGATGCGCGGCAACAAGGCCTGCACCTCGGGATGATCGATGCACAGGATCGCAGCGCCATAGAAAGGAACATTTTCGACAAATTCAAGAAAGCTGTCCTTGATCTTGTCGAAGCTGCCATAATGATCGAGATGCTCGGCATCGATATTGGTGACGACGGCAATCGTACCGTCGAGCCGCAAGAAACTGCCGTCGCTTTCATCGGCCTCGATTACCATCCATTCGCCGTCGCCGAGCCGGGCATTGGAGCCATATTGGTTGATGATACCGCCGTTGATCACAGTGGGATCAATACCGCCTGCGTCGAGCATTGCCGCAACCATCGATGTGGTCGTCGTCTTGCCATGGGTGCCGGCGATGGCGATGGTGGATTTCAGCCGCATGAGCTCAGCCAGCATTTCCGCCCTGCGAACCAGCGGGATACGGCTGGCAAGGGCCGCTTCGACTTCCGGATTGCCGCGCTTGACGGCGGTCGAGGTCACGACCACTGCGGTGCCTTCGACATTCTCCGGATTGTGGCCGATCTTCACGTCGATACCCTTGGCGCGCAGGCCCTCGACGACATAGCTTTCAGCAATATCGCTGCCCTGCACATGGTAGCCGAGATTGTGCATGACCTCTGCAATCCCGGACATGCCGATACCGCCTATGCCGACGAAATGAATCGTCCCGATATCCGTTCCCACAGCTTTCATTGCGCACTGTCCTTGGCCAGCGCTTCTTTGCGGGTCGACAGCCGCTGCGTTACGTCCCGTTCTGCTTTCATCGCCGTTCCGAGCGGCGCTGTTCCGATGCTTTCGACGAGATCAGCAAGATCGTTGACCGCTTCAGGCCGTCCGCATTTCGCCGCAAAGCGGGCAGCATTTTCCAACGCGCCGGGCTGCAAGGCCATCTTCTGCATCTGCTTCGCCAGTTCCTTGGCCGTGAAACGTGACTGTGCGATTGCCCTTGCGCCGCCCGTCGCGACCATTTCTTTTACATTATAGGTCTGGTGATCATCCATCGCGCTCGGCAGAGGGATCAGGATCGCCGGACGGCCGGCTGTGGTCAGCTCGGCAATGGTCGAAGCCCCTGCCCGACCGATTACCAGATGCGCCCAGCCCAGCCGCTGCGGCAGATCCGGAAGATAGGTGGCCAGTTCCGCCGGAATATCATGCTCGGCATATTTCGCCCGCACACCCTCGATATCATCTTCCCGGCATTGTTGGGTGATTTGCAGGCGGCGGCGCAAGTGCATCGGCAGCATCGCCATGGCATCGGGCACCACATCGGACAGGATCGACGCGCCCTGGCTGCCACCCGTCACCAGCACCCGGAAAATCCCTTCTTCCGAAAGCGCCGGATAAGGCTCTTCGCGCAGCGCAACGACTTCTTCGCGCACCGGGTTGCCGACCAGATGGACCTTGTGCTGATATTTCGCTTTTACCCGCAGAACATCCGGGTAAGCGGTAGCAATCGCGTTCACCGAGCGCGCCGCGAGCCGGTTGACCCGGCCCAGAACGGCATTTTGCTCGTGCACGATCGTCGGAATGTTCCGGCTGTTCGCCGCAAGCAGTGCAGGATAGGCCGGATATCCGCCAAAGCCGACAATCGCTGACGGCTGGAATGTTTCATAAAGCTGCATGGCCATCCGGCGCCCCTTGAGGATGGCGCCAATACCGCCCGGCCAGCTGCGCGGATCCTTGGTGACGCGGCCAGCAGGCAGCACATGGACCTGGCCGTCTTCGATCATACCGGGGATTTTTGCACCCCGCGCATCGGTGATCAGGGCCACGCGATGGCCGCGCAAAACCAGTTCCTTGGCCAGCGCATAGGCCGGTATCATGTGCCCGCCGGTGCCTCCCGCTGCCAAAACATAATGTTTCGAAAAACTCATACCGCTATCCGTCCTTGCTCGGGCCAGGCCGAGACATATTGTGAACGGTCAAGATACGGGTTTCGCCGGGTAAATGCGAGCAAAAGTCCGATACCGATACAGAGCGCCAGAATCGATGAGCCGCCGTAGCTTACCAGAGGCAGAGTCATGCCCTTTGAAGGAAATAGCTGCAGATTCACCGCCATATTGATGAGCGCCTGCCCGCCAAACTGCGCGGTCAATCCGGATACAGCGAGAATGATGAAATTATCCTCTTCATCGAGCAATCTCAGAAACACGCGGACAATGATGGCGAGATAGACAAGCGCGATAGCCATGCAGGCAAGCAATCCAAATTCTTCACCGATCACCGAAAATATATAGTCCGTGTGCGCCTCTGGAAGCTTGAACTTGGCGGTTCCGAGACCGGGTCCGGTGCCGAGCAATCCCCCTCCGGTCAACGCTTTGTGGGCCAGCATCACCTGATCATATTCACCGCTACCAAATAACCATGCGTTGATCCGCTGGGTCGCCACGGGATAAAGAAAATAAGCCCCGACCAAACCACCGACACCAGCCGTACCGATCGCTGCGATCAGACGGGCGGACAGGCCGGAGACCGTCATCACCGCAAACCAGATGCCACAAATCAGGATTGTTTCGCCAAGATTGGGCTGCATCATCATCAGGATCGCGATGATTGCGGTCAAGACGACCGACAGCGAAATCACTGGCAGCGCTGGATCCTTGATCCTGAGCGACAGCAGCCAGGCCAGCGTTACCGCATAGAGCGGCTTAAGAAACTCACCTGGCTGGATAGTTGCAAAACCATAGCCGATCCAGCGACGGGCACCGTTGACTGTATTGCCGAAAATGGGGACCAGAAACAGCAAGACAAAAGCAACGACTGCGCCCAGAATAGCAAAACGCCGTGCTTGCTCCTTTGGCAGCATCGATACCACCAGCATCATCGGAATGCCGACGATCACCCAACCAAGTTGCCGATAAAAATAATAGAGCGGATCAACGGTGACCGCTGCGGTGCTGTGCTTCAGCGCAGTGACCGGTGATGCTGCGGCAACAGCGATCAGCCCGATTGCAATCAGCGTGAGGATCAGTCCGAGCAGCACTCGGTCCAGTTCCCAGAACCAGATGGCGAGCGGCGAGCGGTCGCTGCGTCCGAGCCGCGATTGCAGCTGGAACCGTTTCTTTCTCAGGCCACCGGCAATTTCGGGCTGCGGGCCGCCATTGCCTGCGCCCTCGTCAGATGAGCTCATCGCTTTCCCTCCTCTTGGGCGGTTCCGACCAGTTTATTCTCGATTACCGAATTGACGGCGCAACGGAAACAATTGCCGCGCGCTTCAAAGTCCCGGAACTGGTCGAATGAGGCGCAGGCCGGGGACAGCAATATCACCTCGCCAGGCCGGGCATTGGCGGCAGCGCGCTGCACTGCAGTCAGCATCATTTCACAGGATTCTACCGGAACCTGACCGGCCAATAATTTTGAGAACAGCGGCCCCGCCTCACCAATCGTGTAGGCACAGACGACATTTTCGTAGAAGGGTTCACATTCCGTCAGATTGTCGCTCTTGGGCAAGCCGCCCAATATCCAGTGAATTTTTGGATAAGCACCCAATGCCGGACCAGTGGACGCCGGATTGGTGGCTTTGCTGTCGTTTACAAATAATATGCCACTGGATTCCGCGATGCGCTCCATTCGGTGGGGCAGACCGGCAAACGAAGCCAGGGCCGGACGCCATTGCGCTTCGGTAATACCGAGAGCCTCGACCGCGGCGACCGCGGCGATGGCATTCTGAAGATTGTGAGGCCCTTGTAGAGACGGCCAGTCGGGTTGACCGGCGATTTGCCGCGAACTCGTGTCCACGATATTCGGCACCCGGCCAAGATCACGCAGCCCGTGCAAAGCCAATTGCGTCTTGTCATCATCGCTGGCGAATATTGCGCAATGGTCGTACCCCATCATGTCAAAGAGACGCGCCTTGGAGGCGGCATAGCTATCGAAGCTGTCATAACGATCAAGATGGTCGGGGCTGATATTGAGCAGCAGCGCCACATCGCAGTCGAGACTGGCGGTAAGGTCAATCTGGTAGCTGGACAGTTCCAGCACATAGACGCCGCCTGCTGGCAGCGGCTCCTGGAACAGGATCGGCAAACCGATATTGCCGCCCATCACGCTTGGTACGCCAGCGCTCTCCAATATATGATTGACGAGAGCCGTGGTCGTTGATTTGCCGTTGGTACCAGTGATGCCAACAACCCTGTGTAATGGCAGCGAGGCGCGGGCCTGAGCGAACAGTTCGATATCGCCGATGATCGGCACGCCGTCTGCCTTGGCCTTTTGCGCAATCGGATGGCTGTTGATCGGCACGCCCGGAGAGACCACGATTGCGTCATAGCCGGTCAGGTCGGATTCCAGCGGATCGGCAATCCGCGCCTTGTCGGCGACGCTTGCACGCAGCTCTTCCCGATTGTCCCAGGCAAGCAGCTCCGCGCCACTGGCGTGCAGGCTTTCCAGCACCGCCATGCCGGATCGGGCCAGTCCAAGGATGGCATAGCGCTTTCCGGCAAAGGCGGGGGACACAATCATCTGAGTTTCAACGTTGCCAATCCGGCGAGCGCGAGCACCAGACTGATGATCCAGAAACGGATCACAATCGTGGATTCGGACCAGCCAAGCTGTTCAAAATGGTGATGGATCGGCGCCATGCGAAACACGCGGCGGCCGGTGCGCTTGAAGAAGAATACCTGGACGATGACGGAAACAGCCTCGAGAACAAACAGCCCGCCAACCAGCGCCAGCACGATTTCATGATGGATCGAAACCGCAATCGCACCCAGCGCGCCGCCGAGTGCCAGACTGCCGGTATCGCCCATGAACACCGCAGCTGGCGGGGCGTTGAACCATAGAAAAGCAAGACAGGCACCAATGACACAAGCGCAGAAAATCGCCAGCTCACCGGCTCCCCGCACGAACGGGATGCCGAGATATTCCGAAAACACGGCGTTACCGGACATATAGACGAGAACCAGAAAAGTGGCGCTGGCAATCACCACCGGCATGGTTGCCAGCCCATCCAGTCCGTCGGTCAGATTGACCGCATTACCGGCACCGACGATCACGAACATCGCAAAGGGAATATAAAAGTAACCAAGGTCGATCTGGACGTCGTTGAAAAAAGGTACGTAAAGACTGGTACCGATTTGCTGGACAATCAGCCATGTGGCAAAACCGGCAATCGCAAATTCGAGCAGCAGCCGGACGCGTCCCGGAATCCCCTTGTGACTGGCTTTGCGGACCTTGTCATAATCATCCATGAAGCCGATCGCGCCAAAGCCAAGCGTCACGAAAATGCATGCCCATACAAAGACATTGCTGAGATCCATCCAGAGCAGCAGCGAGAGAACCACCGAGATCAGGATCATCAGACCGCCCATGGTTGGCGTGCCCGCCTTTTTCAGATGAGTGATCGGACCATCCTCGCGGATCGGCTGCCCCTTGCCCTGCCGCATGCGCAACATGTCGATGAACTTGGGCCCAATCAGCAGGCCGATGAACAAAGATGTCGAAACAGCGGCACCGGAGCGGAAGCTCAGATAGCGGAAGACATTAAGAATGCCTTCAAATTCAAGCCATTGGGCCAACAAATAAAACATTAATACTCCCCGCTCACCAACGCGGATACCGCGGAGGAAAGCCCCAGATAATTTGACCCCTTGATCAGAAGGATGTCGCCGTCGCCGATCAATTTTGCGACTTCGCCGAGCGCTTCCGAAGCGCTGGCGGCATGTGACATTTTGACGCCCCGATCAAGGTCCTGTTCAAGTTTCGCGGCAGTATGTGTCATATCATCGCCGACCAAGATGATCGCATCCGCTCCGGCCAGAAGAATATCGGCGGCCAAGGCACGGTGATACTGCTCGGACTGCTCACCAAGTTCACCCATGGCCCCCAGAAGAACGATCTTGCGCCCATCATTTTTTTCGGCGGCAAAATGTCGCAACGTCGCCATCATTGACGCTGGATTGGCGTTATAGCTTTCATCGATCACGGTCGCCTTGCCGCCGGATTTGAGCGACACAATATGGCGGCGACCCCGACCATCAATTCCGCTCATTTCGGCCAGTGCCAGCCCGGCAGTTGCCAGGTCACCGCCTACGGCGCGCACGGCTGCCAGTATCGCCAGGGAATTGGAAACCCAATGGTGCCCGGCTTCTGCAACGGTGAAGCAGAGGCTGCGGTCGCCCAACTTTGCCGTAACCAGCGATCCGCCGCGGGGAGCGGCGACCACGTCAATCGCGCGGACATCGGCAGCAGTATCAAAACCGAATGAAATCACATCGCCCGCATAGCGCTCTGCGGTCGTCCGCAAGCGCGGGTAATGCGGGCTGTCATGCGGAATAATCGCCGTTCCGCCCGACTCCAGCCCTTCAAAAATCTCTGCCTTGGCATTGGCAATGCCGCCTTCGCCGTCCGCAAAATTACCGATATGCGCCGGGGCAATGGCGGTGATAATCGCGGCATGCGGCTTTACCAGACGAGTGAGCGCTGACAATTCCCGGGGGTGATTCATGCCCATTTCAAAAATGCCATATGCCGTTTCTTTCGGCATCCGCGCCAGGCTGAGCGGGACACCGACATGATTGTTATAGCTTTTGACCGAGCGATGGGCCTTCCCGAAGGAACAGCGGTTCAACGCGGCAAACAACGCCTCTTTCGTTCCGGTCTTGCCAACCGAGCCGGTCACGCCGATGATTTTGGCATCGGTACGGGAGCGTGACGCCACGCCCAGCGCATCAAGGGCTTTCGCCGTATCCTTGACCAGAACATGGGGGGCCTCCACAGGCTGACTGACAATCGCGCCGGCGGCTCCGGCTGCAAAGGCCTGCTCTACATGGAGATGACCGTCGCTATGCTCGCCCTTCAAGGCAACGAACAAGTCACTCTCTCCAATTTCCCGCGAGTCAAAAGCAACACCTTCAACGGCAAAATCCGTGCTGGCCTTGCCCCCGGTAGCTTGGGCGATCGCCGCTGATGTCCACAGCGCCGTCATTGCACCTGCGCTCCGGCACATTCTCTGGCAACTTCAACGTCATCGAACGGGATTACTCGGTCTCCGACAATCTGCCCCTGTTCGTGGCCCTTGCCAGCGAGCAGAATGATATCCTGCGGTCCGGCCAGATCAATGGCCTGCGAGACTGCGGCGCGTCGATCGCCGACTTCCATGGCGCCACCGGCACCGGCCATGATTTCAGCCCTGATGATCGCCGGGTCTTCGCTGCGCGGGTTGTCATCGGTAACCACAACCTGATCAGACATGTCCATAGCGATCCTGCCCATTTCGGGCCGCTTACCCTTGTCGCGATCTCCGCCAGCACCGAACACGGTGATCAGACTGCCGGTCACATGCGGTCGCAACGCCGCGATGGCTGCGCGCAACGCGTCGGGCGTATGGGCATAATCCACATAGACCGGAGCACCAGCGCGCGTAATGACCGCCCGCTCCATCCGGCCGCGCACTGGTTGCACCCGCTGCATATGATCGAATATTTTTTCCAGCTCGCCGCCCGTCGCCAGCACAATCGCCGCCGCGCACAGGATATTGGCGGCCTGATAGGCCCCGATCAGTGGCAAAGAAATACGGTGCGTATTGCCCTCTGCCTTGACCATAAGAACCTGCCCCAGATGCGTGGGTGTCTGCGACACCAGCTGTAAAGTCGACCCCTGTTCCCCAACGGTCAGCAGCTTGAGGCCCCGATCTTTTACGCGCTGGATAACTTTCCCAGACCACGGATCATCATCGGCCCAGACAACCGCTGTGGCATCGCTCCAGACAACTTCGTCAAACAGCCGCATCTTGGCTTCGAAATAGCTGTCCATGTCGCCGTGATAATCGAGGTGATCGCGGCTGAGATTGGTGAAGGCACCAACCTTTACCGGCAGCCCTTCCGTGCGATATTGCGAAAGACCATGGCTCGACGCCTCGAAGATCGCGTGGCTGACCCCTTCCCTGGCCAGACCGGACATATTGGAAAGAAATGTGACGATATCGGGGGTCGTCAATCCAGTCTTGACCTGATCATCGGCCGTGGTGACGCCAAGCGTGCCAATCGACGCGCTGTTATAGCCATCCATCCGCCAAAGTTGGCGGGTCAGCTCTGCGACCGATGTCTTGCCATTGGTGCCGGTAACGGCGGCAACATGGGTTGGAGACGGCGTAAAATAGCGCGCGGCCATCTGGGCAAACAGACGCCGGGGTTCGGGATCGGCGATATGGACAGCGCCGTCAACCTTTGCACTCGGATCCGCGACGATCGCAATCGCACCGGCCGTGATCGCAGCGTCGATGAATTCCTCACCGTTGAACTTCGCGCCTCTAAACGCACCGAAGACATTGCCCGGGGCGATTTTGCGGTGATCAATGGCAAAACCGGTGACATTCTGCTCCCTCGCATCACCACTCAGACCGGGGACAAAGCTATTCAGTCTCATGGTCTTGCTCTTGTGAAGTGGCTTTGGGTTTCCACAGCAACGGCGTCAACTCAGAGACATCGACGTCACGATGATCGTCCGGAATGACGCCAAGCATCGGGCCAACGCGGGATACCAGTTTGCGCACGATCGGCGCGGTCGTCCAGCCGGCTGTGCGCTGAAAAGCTGTTTCCGCGGTCCCCTGTGGTTCATCGAGCATGGCGATAACGACATAGCGCGGATTGTCCATCGGGAAAGCGGCCGCGAATGTGGAAACCAGAGAAGTCTTGTTATAGCCGCCTTCCGACGGTTTTTCAGCCGAGCCGGTTTTGCCGCCAATACGGTATCCCGGCGCATCCGCTTTGCGGCCCGTGCCATCCGACACGATCATCCGCAGCAGCTGGCGCATGCGAGCGCTGGTCGCCGCCTTGAACACGCGGCGGCCCTTGGCTTCCTTGCCAGGCTCCACTTTCAACAGGGTTGCTGGACGCCAGATACCGCCATTCACCAGCGCGGCGTAAGCACTGGCGAGATGGAGCGGAGTGACCGCAATACCATGGCCATAGGCAACCGTCATATTGGTGACCCGTCCCCAGTTGCGCGGCCAGAGCGGCTGGCCCCTCTCGAACAATTCAATATGCGGACGTTCGTCGAAACCGACGCGGCGGAACATATTTTCCATCGCTTCCCGGCCAAGATTGTCGGCAATCCGGGCAGTGACAATATTGGAGCTGTGCACCAGGGTTTCCGGAACGTTGAGATAGCGTCCCTGACTATGATCGTCCTTGATCGTAAAGCCGCCCACCTTGATCGGCTCCATGGCATTATACCGCACGGCCAGATCGGTAACCGTTCCCGCGTCGAGCGCCGCAGCGATAGTCAATGGCTTGAACGTCGAACCCAGCTCGAACACGCTCTGGGTGACTTCATTATTCTGGTGCTTCATCGTCGACTTCAGGATCTTGTTCGGATCGAACACCGGCAGCGAAGCAAGCGCCATGACTTCTCCGGTTTCGACGTCCAGTATGATCCCGGCCGCACCCCGCGCCTGCGTCATGATCATGGCGTCGTGAAGTTCGCTCTCGAGCGCCGCCTGCGCCCTGCTGTCGATCGACAAGACGGCCGGTGTGGCGCGGAGCGTTTTGTCCACGAGGCGCTCATCGAGCGCCCGCTCCATCCCCATGACGCCATTGCCGTCTGCGTCGACATAACCCAGCACATGTGCCGCCAACTCCCGCTGCGGATAGAGACGCTCGTCTTCGCGCGGAAATTCGATGCCGATCTCACCCAGCGCGTGAATCTCCTTGACCTCTTCCGGCAGCGCCCTGCGACGGAGATAGGTCGGGTGCGAGCCACGAAGTCTTTTCAGAAAATAGTCCTTGCTGGTGTCGGGAAAAATCGCAGCAAGCTGTTTCGCCAAAACCTCTTTATCGCCCAAAACACGGGCCGGCACGACCCGAACCGCATAGCCGCGCATCGTCCGGGCCAAAGGAACACCATTGCGGTCGACGATATCGCCTCGCGGCGGAATGAACGCGCTGCTTGACGGGCGGAACGGCACCGCATCTTCGAGAATGGTCAGGCTGATCAATCGACCGACGATGATGGTGAACGCTGCCAGAAAAACCAACAGCAAAATCATCAGTCGAAAATGCGCGCTGGCGGTTATTTCCTTGGCTTTTCCCGAAAACTGCACCTTCTTGCTGTTGGCCAGAAGTGTCGTCATTCGGCCATGCTTTCGATTTTTTCTGCTATCGCCCTGCGCCCGAGATCGCGAACAAGGCCGTCATCAAGCAGCTTCTCTTCCATTTGCGCGACCCGCACGGTGCGAGCATGTGCACCATCCGGCTTTTGTTCATGCACGGTATCGCCCGCACCGTTGGGCAATACAACCCTGCTTCCGATTGCACTGCCATCCGGGTTGCGATCTTGCGCCTTGGCGGTCCCGAACACAGATCCAATGATCCCTGCAGGCTTTACGCCGTTCATCGAACTGATCACGGCAACCTGAACCGGTTTGCGCAGATCTTTGGTGCCAAGATTGGCAAGCGCCCGCTCGCCATCAAGATATTGCGAGGCCTGCGGCGAGGCATAGCCAAATTCCAGCTTGTTCCATTCCTCCAGCTGCCGCAGATTTGCGCGCGCGCTGAATTCGGTTTCGAGATAGCGGATTTCCTTCTTGGTCTCGATAATCTCGTGATCGGTGCGCGCAAGGTCGCTGCGCAAGGTCGCGACGCTGAGCGACAGCGGGTAGAGCAAGATCGCCACCAGAAAAACCAGTGCGAGCCAACCTATGCCTTCGAGGCGCTTGATAGCCAGCTTCATTGCCCGCTCTCCTCGCTCGGCGCGTCGGTGCGCACCGCTGATCTGAGGGTGGCGGAGCGGGCCCGGGGATTAAGAGCCTGCTCCGCCCCGGCCGGACGCACCGCTTTGGCTGGTTTATGAAAGGTGGGTGCCGGCCGTGTCTCGTTAACCTGGGGTAGATGGCGAGAGCCGGCGGACTTCTGGCCGCTGCGGTCCCGCAGAAAATTTTTGACGATGCGATCTTCAAGGCTGTGGAATGTCACCACAGCCAAGCGGCCACCAGGCCGGAGCATTTTTTCAGCGGCAGCCAAGCCGTCTTCCAGTTCGCCCAGTTCGCGATTGATATGAATGCGGATAGCCTGAAAGGTCCGGGTGGCCGGATCTTTCTTGTCGCCGGCACGATAACCCAGAGCCTTTCTGACGACCTGTGCCAACTCGGACGTGCGGGTCAATGGCCGCGCCTCGACGATGGCTTTTGCAATACGCCGCGACCGGCGCTCCTCGCCGTAACGATAGATGACATCGGCGATCATCTCTTCTTCGGCTTCGTTGAGGAAGTCGGCTGCACTTTCGCCATCGCGCGCCATGCGCATGTCGAGCGGACCATCTTTCTGGAAAGAAAATCCGCGCTCGGCCTGATCCAGTTGCATGGAGGACACGCCAATATCGAGGGTAACGCCCTCAATGTCTTCGTCGATCAGGATCTCGGCCATTTCGGAATAGCGGGCATGATGCAAGACCAGCTTGCCATCGGCATCGGCGACCATGTCCTGGCCATCGGCGATCGCATCGGGATCCTGGTCAAAGGCATGAACCGTTGCGCCTGCCTTCAGCATCGCTGTCGTATAGCCCCCTGCTCCATAAGTGCCATCGACGTGCGTCTCACCGGGGGTAATGGCGAGCGCGTCGATCACTTCATCGAGCAGAACCGGAACATGGCGGGCAGCAGTGAGGGTCATTTCTTTTTCCCTCCGCTTTTTTCGCCCGCGTCTCTCAAATGATGCTCGACCAGCCGCCGGTCGACCGGGACGTCGTCAGTCGTATCGAGCAAGGTCTGCGGGTTCCACAGACAGAAGGTCGTTCCGATCCCGTGGAACAGGACGTTGTCCTTGAGATGGCCGATTTCCATGAGGTGGGGTGGCAGGACGAAGCGCCCGCTGGCGTCAAAGCTGAGGTCCTGAAGGGACGAGAATTTGCGGGCACCCGCCGCATCCTTGTCGAAGCTGTCACCCCGTGCGATCGCCGCTTCCCATTGCTTGTCGATTTCGGCGAGCATGTCGGCCTTGCGGCTGAGGCCGAAGCCGACAAGGCAATCCCATTTTTCGTGGGTTCCGAGGCAGAGCGTCCGGCCATCGCTGCTCTCAACCAGATTTTTGCGCAGGAAGGCCGGCACCGACAGCCGACCCTTGTCGTCTATCGCCGATATTGCAGAGCCTGAATATGCATATGCACCTGACACAGCGAGAATTCCCCATCCGAACCGGGGGCGATAATCTCCCCGTTCCAGAAGTGCGCTTGTTCACGCGCCTCCGAAGCAGAATCCCGGACAGGAAGAATACCCCGATAACAAATCAGGGTTATCAGGGGAACGAATGGGATGGAAGGGGATATTAAGGGATATCACGGGCTTAAGCAATTAAAGCGCTGAAATTATTGCATTATATTTTTACCCTCCTGAAGCGCACCAGGCCCCGGACCACGGTTATTTTCTGTAGGAAGACGAAACGCTCTCATGGCTTGCGGCGCGCTGGAAAATTCTGCTGCCGAACAAGCGAGTCCACGAACCGCACAGCATCGCTTTTGCCGGGTGAATCGCGGGCCGCGTCGGGCCAAAGCGCCGCGTTGAGCAGATCCGCGTCGGCCACAATCGTTGCACGCCCCTTGCCTATCGAACATCGTGCCACGAAACCGGCCTCGCCAATATCGCATTGCGCATCGGCGCTGACACCCTCCGCCAGGGGCTCGATTTTTCCAATCCCGTGACTGATAAACCCATATTTTCCGACGCGAAGCCTTACCCCCTTTCCGCGCTGATCCCCGAGGCCAACCAGTTCAAGCCCCCAATGACCGAGCAGCGGCGACAGCAAGCCGGTGACCAATGCACGGCGTGGATCACCGAACGGCAAATCAGAGGGCCAGACCAGATCGGGGTCGGTCAGGATGACGACCGCGCCCCCTGCCCGCACCCAGGCATCGAGATCAGCCAGATCAGCAGGGTCCATCGCGCGCGGTTGGGCGAGAATGACGGTATCCGGATTTTCCTGAGCAAGATTTTCCAGGCTGTCGACGGCTGTGACGCTATATTGGCTCTGCCAATATCGGTAGATCGGCGCAGGCTCGGATTCGCCGGACAGGATGGCGTCCATCGACGCGCCTTCGCCCCACACCAGAGGCAGACTGGTCATAAGCTGGACGCTTGGCCGGTCCTGTGCATCGCGAGCAGGAGCTTCCTCGCTGGTACATTGGGTCAGCGCCAGCAGCGCCAACAGGCACGATGGCAGCGTCTGCCGGAAACCCGGCAACTAGCGCCGCTCCCGGTCCATCGGCGCGTCTAGATTCGGATCAGGCTTCAAGTCCGGCACGGTTTGTCCGGGAAGATTTGCTGCCGGCTTGTCGGCGCCTTTCTTTGCCGTTCCCGGTGCAGGCGCCGGCGTTATGCCCAATTCTGCCAAAGGCTCTGCGGGGTTTTCTTCAGGATCGGTCACCAGCGGCGGTGGAACGCCCGTGCCCTCCGCCTGCATTTCTTCCACGACGGTCTTTTCATCGCTGGCCCGCTGGATCACAAAATTGGCAATACTCACCAGCAACAAGACCGCAGCCAGCCCTACGACGCCGACCTGAATGCGCTGCATCGTGTCCTGACGGCTCGTGTTATGTATTCTCTTATCCATTTTGATCCAGCCACGGGAATACCGGCAGCCCTTTTTCCTTCAGCCATGCGGCGTTGTATAGCGAAGACAGATAACGGAATCCGGTATCGCACAGGATGGTCGCAATGCGGCTACCCGGCCCGAGCTCCTTGCCCAGCGCAATTGCACCGGCCACATTGATGCCCGACGACAGCCCGAGGCAAAGGCCTTCTTCCATCAGCAGACGCTTCACCCAGACCAGCGCTTCCTCGTCGGATATCCGATATTGCCGGTCGACCGGCGCATCTTCCAGATTGCCGGTAATCCGGCCCTGGCCGATACCTTCGGCGACACTGTTGCCTTCGGACTTGAGCTCGCCATGAGCGTAATATTCATAGAGCGCCGCTCCGTGCGGATCGGACAGAGCGATGGTAACTTTTTCGTCTTTGGCCTTTAATCCCATGCCGACCCCGGCCAGCGTACCGCCAGTGCCCACGGCGCAGGTGAAGCCGTCGACATTGCCTTCCATCTGGTCCCAGATTTCTTCCGCCGTCGTCTCGATATGGGCGCGCCGATTGGCAACATTGTCAAACTGGTTGGCCCAGACCGCCCCTTCGGTTTCTTCCGCGATCCGGCGCGATTGATGAACGAAGTGACACTGGCTGGAATAGGGCGCAGCCGGTACGGTGATCAATTCGGCCCCTAAAGCGCGCAGCGTGTCCATTTTCTCGCGGCTTTGCGTTTCCGGCATGACGATGGTCGATTTATAGCCCTTGGCATTGGCGACCAAGGCAATGCCGATTCCGGTATTGCCCGCCGTTCCTTCGACGATCCGGCCGCCGGCCTTGAGCAGCCCGCGTTCCTCCGCGTCTTGAATGATATAAAGCGCAGCGCGATCCTTGACCGACGCGCCGGGATTGGCAAACTCACACTTGCCGTAAATATCGCATCCGGCCTCGGCGCTTGGGCCAGCAAGACGGACGAGCGGGGTATTGCCGATCAGGGCGAGGCTATTGGGTATGATAGTCATGATGTTTTAATAGGCGCGCAAGAAGGGCATCGCAAGAAGGGCTTGCTTGACCGGTACCAAGCATGGCTTTGTCGAGACAGGGTGCGCGCGGCGCAGCCCCTATCGCGAAATAAACTTGTCTCCCACCGGAGTTGCTTCACAAGCAGATCCGGAGGGAGACTGGGTGACGACTTTCATGCCATCGATTCTATTCCACAAGCAATGCCGAAGAATAGCGTTTTTTCGACTTTGGTATCAGGCCTAGCCGCTGATCGACTTGGCCGATGCCATGCCGGGTGCCTTGGACTTGCCGCCGATCTTGTCACGGACCATTTTCTCGATCCGCTCGCCGCACTTCTTGTCGACATTTTTCCAATATTCAAATGCGCGGACCAGAACCTTCTCGCTGACGCCGTCCGCAAGATGTCCAGCGACATTGGACACAAAGCGATCCCGTTGCTCGTCGTCCATCACGTCGCGCACCAGCGCACCAGCCTGGCTCCAGTCGTCATCTTCTTCCCGCAGCTTATAGGCCGAGCGCACCATGTCGCCGTCGGCATGCCACAGCCCGGCCTCCGTTCCGGATTCGGGCTGTGCGGAAGGCCCTCCGTAGGAGTTTGGCGCATAGACGGGGTCCACTGCATTCTGCGTCCGTAGCGCGCCATCCTTGGTATAGCTGTTCACCGGGCAACGGGGTGCGTTAACCGGAATCTGCGCGTAATTGACACCCAGCCGGGCGCGATGCGCGTCGGCATAAGAGAAGCCCCGCGCCAGCAACATTTTGTCCGGCGACAGGCCGATGCCCGGCACCATATTGTTCGGCTGGAAAGCGAGCTGCTCGATCTGCGTGTGAAAATCGACCGGATTTTCATTGAGAACCAGCTTGCCGACTTCAATCAGCGGGTAATCCTCATGGGGCCAGGTCTTGGTCAGATCGAACGGGTTGATCCGATAGGTCTTCGCATCTTCATAAGGCATGATCTGCCACTTCAGCGTCCAGCTGGGGCCATTGCCCTCGTGGATGGCATCAAACAGATCACGGCGATGATAGTCGCTGTCCTCACCGGCTTTTTTGACTGCCTCGTCCTGCGTCAGATGGGCGTTGCCGCTTTCGTTTCCGACATCGGTGTGGAAGTGGAATTTCACCCAGAATTTTTCGCCCTCGGCGTTGACCAGCATATAGGTATGGCTGGAATAGCCATTCATCTCGCGCCAGTTTTTCGGGACGCCGCGGTCACCCATCAGATAGGTGACCTGATGCGCGCTTTCCGGGGAGAGCGTCCAGAAATCCCACATCATGTCATGGTCGCGCAGCCCGTTGTCGGCGCGGCGCTTCTGGCTGCGAATGAAATTCTGGAATTTGATCGGGTCTCGAACGAAGAAGATCGGCGTATTGTTGCCGACCATGTCGAAATTGCCTTCTTCGGTATAGAATTTGACGCTGAAACCGCGCGGATCGCGCCATGTGTCGGGGCTGCCGCGTTCGCCCGCGACAGTCGAGAAGCGCATCGCGACATCGGTTTTCACGCCTGGCTGAAACAGCTGTGCCTTGGTGTATTTCGATACATCCTGCGTGGTTTCGAAATAGCCAAATGCGCCTGAACCTTTGGCATGCGGCTGGCGTTCCGGAATCCGCTCCCGGTTAAAATTGGCCATCTGCTCGATCAGATAATGATCGTGCAACACGATCGGTCCGTCACTGCCGACGGTCAGCGAATGTTCCTCGCTCTGAACACGGATACCGCTGTCGGTGGTTGTGTGGGGAACGTCTGATTTTTTATCAACCATGATGATGTGCCTTATTTTTGGAAAGTTGTTTCCATAAATACGGTTCACCAGCGAGAAGGTTCCGCACATTCCGTCTACACGAACCGCGTGCCCGCAAACGATCAGCCAGCCGGGTCGAGGCGATATGCTTCGATCGTTACGCGCTCAGGTCAAATTTCTCCGGCACCATCTTCGCCAGTATCTTGTCGCAACCTGCGTTATTGCGCTGGAAACAGTCATGCGCCCGCATCGCCTGATAATGGGCCACCAGAGTGGGCCAGCGATCCTTGTCGGGCACGCCGGCCAGCATGTCGGTCTGGGCGATCTGGCTGGCGACCGCGATATCGGCGATGGTAATACTGTCACCGACAAAATGGGCGCGGCCATCAAGATATGCCTCAAGATAGTCCCACAGCGGCGGCAGTTTCTCGTTCCAGGTCTTGCGTGCGGTATCGAGATCCGGCTCCTTGCGCTGAAACAGATTGAAGATGATCGGCCGGAACAACCCCATGCCGCCCGCCATGGCTAGGGCGGTGTCGGCATATTCCTCCAGCCAGAGCGCGCGGCCATGGTCGAAGGCATCTTCAGGATAAACCGCGGGCTCGGGCTGCCGTTTCTCCAGATAGCCGCAGATCGCCGAACTGTCGGTGATCGTGCCGGCAGGCCCCTCCTCAGCAATGCTGCGGTCGCGCAGCGAGGGAATACGGCCGAGCGGACTGATCGCCTTGTACCAGTCCGGCATATCCATGACGCTGACATCCTCGCAATCATAGTCGAGCCCCTTGAGCGCCATCACCGCCTCCACCTTGCGCTGGAAGGGGGACAAGGGCGAGCCGTAGAGGACGTAGGATGCGGTCATGGCGAGGGATGCTCCGATAATATGGGGTTCTAGTAAGAAAAATTCTGGTCGACCGTGGTTTCCGACAGGGTCCACAGCTTCTCCGCGTTGCCGGGATCAACCGCATAAGACCGGACGCTGCCGCTCGGATCATCGTCATTGACATCTGCGACATGACAGTCTTCGAGATAGACGCCGCCGCGGCCTGCAAGCTCCGGCGCGGTTGCCGCATAGCAGGTAGTAGCGGCACCCTGCTCCACGGTCTTGAAAGTGAACTTCCCTCCCGACCGTTCTTCGATCCGCTTTACCAACATCGCCGCATCATCCTCGGACAAATGGCGGCCGAGGTTGGTCTGGATGCCGCCCGGATGCACGGCCAGCGCATGAACGCCCTTGCCCGCCAGCCTTTTTTCCAGGCCGACGGTGAACATGATATTGGCGGTCTTCGCCTGACCATAAGCAAGCCATTTGTCATAGTCCCGCGTTTCGAAATGCGGGTCCTCGAAATGGACCGTATCGGCGTGATGGCCGCGCGAGCTGAGATTGACGATGCGCGCGTCGCCGCCGGCTTTTGCGGATTTGATAATGGCGGGCATCAACAGATTGGTAAGCAGGAAATGGCCGATATGGTTGGTGCCGAACTGCAGTTCCAGGCCATCGCCGGTTGTCATGTGCGGAGAAGCCATCACCCCGGCATTGTTGATCAGCAGATCGATCCGGTCATGCTGGACAAGAAAGGCCTCGGCAAAATACTGGATGCTGGCCATCTTGCCGAGATCGCATTCCATCAGCTCGATATCCGCATCGGGCACCGATTTGCGGATCTCGCTCACCGCAGCTTCGCCCTTGCCCATATCGCGCACGGGAATGACAATATGCGCGCCCCTGGCCGCCATCGCCCGCGCGGTTTCCTGCCCGATACCCGAGGCCCCGCCGGTGATCACCACCAGCTTGCCGGTGAGATCGATACCCTCGAGCACTTCGTCTGCGGTGGTGATGGCGCCAAAATTGCTTCGGTCGGTCATGGGGGCTCTCCTTTATAATCAGCGTATCATGGCCATTTAACTGGTCAATGAAAAGTCACTATTGTTCGTTTGCACGAGAAGAAGCGGCCGCTGGAAAATCCCCGCTGGTTTGACGGATCAGGAAGCCCTGTCTTTTTCCTTCTCCCGTGAGGGAGAAGGATGCGCAGACTTGGCAGCTTGCTGCCTAGACGAAGCTGGATGAGGGTGTTCTGCAGCCTCGATGACAGTACACCCTCTTCCAACGCCGCCTAGCTTCATTCCTCAGCAAGGCTTCGTATCCTTCTCCCTCACGGGAGAAGGGCGAAGCGCCTCAACTATGCCCATTATTCACCGATATTCGATCCGAACCGAATCCGCCGCCCTTTTCGCCAGCAACCTCGCGCTGTCCGTATCCGCCCCTGTCGCCAGCGCCACCGCCATTCGCCGATATGGCCGAGTCACCGGCTTGCCGAATATCCGGACATCAACTTCCGCGCCTTCGCTTCCCAGCGCAAGCGCTTCAGCAACGCCGGTATAAGCGAATTCGTCGCTGTCCCGATCAACAAGAATTACCGCGCTGGCGCTGGCAGGTGCGGTTAGCCCAATATGCGGGATCGGCAGGCCCATGATGGCGCGGGCGTGGAGGTCGAATTCGCTCAGATTCTGGCCGATCAGGGTAACCATGCCGGTATCATGCGGCCGCGGGCTGAGTTCGGAGAAGATCACTTCGCCCTGCTTTGTCACGAAAAACTCGACCCCGAACAGGCCCCATCCCCTGCCCTTGCCGGCCAGATTTTCGACGACCTTGCGGGCCATGTCCTGGGCGGAGGCGAGCGCCGCATCGGTCATCGCCGCGGGCTGCCAGCTTTCCTGATAGTCGCCTCGTTCCTGCCGGTGACCGACCGGCGGACAGAACAGCACCCCGTCCTTGGTCCGCACGGTCAGCAAAGTGATCTCGTAATCGAAGTCGATAAACTGTTCGACGATCACTCGCGCCCGGTCGCCGCGCATATTGGCTACAGCATAATTCCAGGCGGCTTCGAGATCGGCCTCGCTGTCGACCTTGCTCTGCCCCTTGCCGGAAGAGGACATGACCGGCTTGATCACTAGCGGCAGGCCGATGTTCTCGGCTGCCTTGGCGACCTCTGCAAAGCTTTCGGCATAATGGTAGCGCGAGGTGGTCAGGCCCAGGTCCTTTGCAGCGACATCGCGGATCGCGTCGCGGTTCATCGTCAACTGGGTAGCGCGCGCCGACGGGACGATATGATAGCCCTCGGCCTCCATATCGGCGAGAATCTCGGTGCGGATCGCCTCGACCTCGGGCACGATCAGATCGGGCTGATGCTTTTTGACCGCTGCGCGCAGCCGGTTGCCATCAAGCATGGAAAAGGTCTCGCTGGCATCAGCGACCTGCATAGCTGGCGCATGGTCATAGGAATCGCAGGCGATGACATAGGCGCCCAGCCGCTTGGCCGAGATGGTGAATTCGCGGCCCAGTTCACCGGAGCCGAGCAACAGGATTTTCTTGGTGAAGGTCATGGCCGGAGCCATAGCCCATGCCAAACGGCTCGTCATCTTGAACTTTACCAACGGCAGCTGCGTCGGGGGCCTGGGCATAAATCATCTGGGCCGCACGAGAGCCTCCAAAGCGAGAAAGACCGAAAAGAGACCAGAATGGCGCAAAACCTCGGTTTTTTCTGCGGAATACTAGCCAAAAAGCTCGCTCTGACCGTAGACTAAAAATATGATTTGATATATTATATCATATCTATTAAACAGCAGCGCAGTTCACCCCCCCCATCATGGAAGAGATCAAATTGTCACATAGAAAATTACTCATTTCCGCCGCCATTTTCGTTTTACCGGCTTCGCCTGCTTGGGCGCAAACAACCGATTCCGTCGAGCAGCGCAGCGACAGTGGACTGTCGGATGACTTTCACGATGATGACATGATTGTCGTTACCGCTCCTTATGTCGACCAGCTCGATATTCTGGCTGGCACCTCGGTACTCACCGGTGACAAGCTGGCAGAAGATCTCCGCGGCCAGATTGGCGACAGCCTGACCGGACTGGCGGGCGTCTCGTCCACCTCCTTTTCTCCCGGATCATCAAGGCCGGTCCTGCGCGGTTTTCAGGGACCGCGGGTCCGGGTCATGACCGATGGTATCGGCTCGCTCGACGCGTCCAACACCTCTGTCGATCACGCGGTGACGATCGACCCCCTTACCGCCCAGCGGGTTGAAGTGCTGCGAGGGCCGGCGGTTCTGCTGTTCGGCGGCGATGCCATTGGCGGCGCGGTCAACGTAATCGACAAGCGCATTCCGCGCGATGTTCCCGACGACGCCGTGCATCTCGACGCCATTGGCGGCTACGGCAGCGCCGCCAATGACTGGAGCATCGCCGGGTCGGTGGATGTCCCGCTCACCTCGAAGCTGGTTGTCCATGCGGATGGCAGCTACCGCGATACCGATGACGTCCGGGTACCTGGCTTTGTGCTGGCTCCAGCCTTGCGCTCCGAAGTCCTGGCCGCAGCGGCGGAAGAAACCGAGGAAGGACACCTCGATGAAGCAGCGGAACTGACCGATACCGCGAATCTGAGCGGGCGTGTTCCGAACACCGCCAGCCGAACGGAGACCGCGGGCGCCGGGATTGCCTTTATCGACGATGGCGGCAATTTGGGCTTCTCGGTCAGCTATTATGACACGGACTATGGCGTTCCGGCCCGTCCCGGCAGCGGCCACGCACATGGCGAGGAAGGTGAAGAAGCAGAGGAAGGCGGTGAAGAAGAGGGGCCGGTCACCATTGGTCTGCAGCAGATTCGTGCGGACCTGCGCGGTGCCGTCAATATGGGCGGATTTTTCGAGTCGCTGAACTTCCGGGCGGGCTATTCCGACTATGAACATACCGAGTTCGAAGGCGACGAAATTGGCACTATCTTCTCCGTTTCGGGCATAGAAGCACGGGCGGAACTGGTACAGGCCGACCACGACGGCTGGCGCGGCGTTGTCGGCTCGCAGGTACTGGTACGCGACTTCAACGCAATCGGCGCGGAAGCCTTTGTTCCAAAAAACAGTCTGGAAAGCTGGGCGTTCTTTACCTTGCAGGAAGTGGATTTGGGCAATTGGGAACTGGAAGGCGCGCTGCGTTTCGACCAGACCAGCATTTCTGCCAACACAATCAATTTTGATCGCAGCTTCAACACTGTATCCGGTGCTGTTGGTCTGGCTTATGCGCCCGACGATTCCGCCTTCAAGATTGGTTTGAACATCTCAAGGGCCGAACGCGCACCTTCAGCCGAAGAGCTTCTCTCCAACGGTCCCCATATCGCGACCCAGGCGTTTGAAATCGGTAATCCCAATTTCACCACAGAAAAAAGCTGGGGCGGTGAACTCTATGCACGTTGGGACAGCGACGATGTCCAGTTGAGTGCGACCATCTACGGGAATCTCTTCGACGACTATATCTTTGAGGCGGAAACGGCGGCGGAAGAGGACGGGTTGCCGGTGTTCCAGTATTTTCAGCGCGATGCCACCTATTACGGGTTCGAAGCGTCCGCCTCTGCGGTATTCGCACGCGCTGGCGACTTTGACTTCATTGCCAACGGAGTGGCCGACTATGTCCGTGCCAAGATCGACAACGGCGGCGGCTCGGTGCCCCGGATCCCGCCGTTGCGCTTGCTTGGCGGGCTCAAGGCACACAGCGACAGTTTCGATCTGGGCGCCGAAGTCGAATGGACAGACAGCCAGAATAAAGTGGCAGCCTTTGAAACCACATCTGATGGTTTCACTATGGTCAATGCCTCGGCGGCCTGGCGTCCGTTTGGCAAGGACGGCGGCGTAACCCTGCTCGCCTCTGCAAATAATATTTTCGACGTGAACGCTCGTCGTCATGCGTCATTCACGAAAGACTATGTACCTCTGTCCGGACGTGATATTCGCGTCAGTGCAAAGTTCAGTTTTTAGGATATTTTGAAATGCAGAAAATTACCGCAGCAATCTTGATCTCTTCCATGCTCGTGCTGAGCGCCTGTGCCACCGTAAAAGGCGCTGGACGTGACATCGAATCCGTAGGCCAGGCTGGCCAGGATGCGATTGACTGACAATCATCAGACTTGAGCCCGTCGAATCCCGCTTCTGTTCTACAGCCGTGATTTGGCGGGCTCACTATATGCTGGCCCCAGCAAGCCGATCCCTATGACGGGACGATCTTGCTCTTCTTGCGATCGCTGAACCACATGATCAGCAACGAAACCTCGTAGAGCAGGATCAAGGGTATCCCGAGCATCAGCTGCGACACCACGTCCGGTGGCGTGAGAATTGCCGCCAGCGCAAACGCTCCGACAATCATGTAACGGCGGACACTCTTCAATTGCTGGCGGGTCACGATCCCTGCCCTGTTGAGCAGCAGCAGCAGTACCGGCAACTGGAAACATACGCCAAACGCCAGAATGAACTGCATCACCAGTGACAGATAGTCCCCCATCGCTGGCAGAGCTTCCTGCTGCAACCCGCCGACCGGGCCTTCAAACCCCAGGAAAAATTTGAATGCGGTCGGCATCACGATAAAATAGGCAAGCGATGCGCCAGCAATGAACAGCAGCGGGGTCGCGATCAGGAACGGCAGAAATGCCTTCTTTTCATTGGCATATAGACCCGGCGCAACAAAAGCCCAGAGCTGGTTGGAGATGATCGGAAAGGCCAGGAAAAAGGCCGCGAACATCGCCACCTTGATCTCCACAAAAAACGCTTCGTAGAGCTTCGTATAGATCAATTTGCCCTGACCGGCAGGAAAGGCATCGGTTAATGGCTGGACCAGAATGCCAAAAATCTCGTCGGCGAAAAATATGCTGATCAAAAAGGCCACAGTCAGCGCTGCTACCGACCACAACAGCCGCTGCCGCAGCTCGATAAGATGCTCGATCAGCGGGGCCTTGCTCTCGTCAATGTCCGGCTTGCTCGGGTCGTTCATGGCTTGACGTCGTCAGCCGGTGGCGGCGATGGCCGATCATCTGTTGACTGTGAAGGCCCGGTCTCCGCGACCGGCGGGCCGTCCAGAGGCTCCATCTGTGGTTCCTGGACTGCGCTATCGCCCGGAATGGCCGGATGCTCACGCATGATCCGCTCGTTCTCAGCCGCCCATTTCTTTTCCATTTCCTGAAGCTCCGCTTCGCGAACCATCGCATCAAGCCCGGTCCGGAAATTGGCCATCACGCCGCGCGCCTTGGCCATCCACCTGCCTGCCGTCGCCAGCGCCCGCGGCAGTTCTGCGGGGCCAATTACAACAGTCGCAACGATCGCGATAATCGCGATCTCGGATATCGAAAGGTCAAACATATATTATGTGGGCCTCAGTCCAAAGGCCGGCCTGATCAACCAGCCGTCTTGTCAGCGGTCTTGCTGGTTTCGGTTGGCGTATCAGCGCTCTTGCTGTCAATTTGCGGGGCCGGTTTCGAAGCACTCGCTTCTTCCTCGGTAATGCCTTGTTTGAAAGAGCGAATGCCCTTTCCGACATCGCCCATCATTTCGGAAATCCGACCGCGACCAAACAGAATCAGGACCAGCGCTGCTACTATTAGAATCTGCCAAATACTCGGTTGCATGCGATATTCTCCTTGTCCGCCCTATTTAGGCGCTTTCACTACCGTTTTCCAGCAAAACACCATCATCATCTGCAAACTCTTGCTCCGCGGACACTTGCGCCCTGTCCTCGGCATCCGTTTCAGCTTCGGCTTCTGCTTCCATCTGCTCAAGCGCGAGGTCGACCGGATCGAGCAATCCTGCCGCTCTCAGCTCCTCGATACCAGGCAGATCCCGGCGACTGTGCAGGCCAAAATGGGTCAGAAATTCGGCGGTGGTTGCGTAAATCAGCGGTCTGCCCGGCACTTCGCGCCGACCGGCCGGACGCACCCATCCGGCTTCCATCAAAACATCCAGGGTTCCTTTGGCGACCTGAACGCCGCGAATGGCTTCGATTTCCGCGCGACTGACCGGTTCATGATAGGCGATAATGGCCAGAGTCTCCATCCCGGCGCGGCTGAGCTTGCGCAGTTCGGCCCGCTCTCTCCGCAACAAATGGGAAAGGTCCTGTGCCGTCTGAAAATGCCAGCGGTCGCCGGTTTTCATCAGGACGATCCCGCGATGCTGAAAATCCTGCTGCAGATCGGCTAAAATCTGGCGAATATCCAGCTCATCTCCGACATAGGCCTTAATATCGGCGATCGTCATCGGCTTTTCCGATGCGAACAGCGTCGCTTCGACGGCTCGTTTGCCGATATCGATGTCTTCGACTGCCATATCGATCAAGCTGCCGTCTTCCGTGTCATGCTCTTCCATCGATCGTCGCCTTTATCCTGAGCGGGGCAAAGCTGCCGTCCTGCTGCAATTTCAATTTGCCCTGGCGGGCCAGTTCCAGTGTCGCGAGAAAGCTGGATGCAAGCGCCGATTTGCGCAATTCCGGCGGCGCTCCGGGGGGCAGGAAGTGGCGGATATCAATCCAGTCAATCGCCTCGCCCAGCATCAGCGACACCCGCGCTATCGCATCCTCAAGGGTCATTACCATCCGCTGGCGGACGATATGGACCGCCGGTGCCCCGCGCACTTTGACCCGCGAGTACGCGGCGATCAGATCATAATATTCCGCCTGCCACTGCCGTTCCTTGACCACGCGCAAGCCTTCCGGTGCGCCACGCATGAACACGTCGCGGCCGATCCGGTCCCTGTTGAGCAGGCGCGCGCCCGATTCCCGCATCGCGTTGAGCCGTTCCAGCCGCATTTGCAGGCGCAAAGCCAGTTCCTCAGGCGAAGGATCAATCTCCGGATCCTTGGGCAGCAGCAAGCCGGATTTCAAATAGGTCAACCAGGCCGCCATCACCAGATAATCCGCCGCCAGCTCGAGCTTGAGCGTCTGGGCGCCGGCGATATATTTGAGATATTCCTGAACCAGTTCGAGGATCGAAATTTCGCGCAAATCAACCTTCTGGTTGCGCGCCAAAGCGAGCAGCAGATCGAGTGGCCCCTCCCAACCGTCGATATGAAGCGTTAGCGAGTCGTCATCGGAGACAGCCGGGTCTGCCGGGAAAAAGAAGCCCTGATTGTCGGGCTCTGTGGTCACGCCACCGCCGCCAGCAGTCCGTCGCGCCGGGCGAGCAGGCCGGCCAGCGCATCACCGGCGTCCAGATCGTGGATATCTTTCGTACCCGCAATCGTGGCCATCGCTCGATCCAGTCGCTGCTGCGTCTTTTCCGACATTGGCGTGAGCCGCTCGGCGATGCCAACCATATCGTCCATCTTGGCCCAGCAATTAAGCGCGATATCACAGCCCGCCGCCTGTGCCCGCTCGGCCCGCTCCGGTACGGTTCCGGACAAAGCTTCCATGTCGAGATCATCGGTGAACAATAGGCCGTCAAAACCGATCCGTTCGCGGATGATGTCCTGCACGACGGTTTTCGACAGGGTCGATGGCGTCTCGGCATCCCAGGCGGTGAACAGCAAATGGCCGGTCATGGCCATAGGCGCCTGATTCAGCGTCTTGAACGGGGCCAGATCCAGTTCCAGCTCTTCATCGCTGGCGGTCACGGTCGGCAAAGCCTTGTGAGTATCCACGCTGGTGCGTCCATGGCCCGGCAGATGCTTGACCACGCCGACCACCCCGCCCCGCTGCAAACCATCGAGGATCGACCGGCCCAGCGCCGCAACCCGCAATGGTTCGCTGCCCAGGGCGCGGTCACCGATAACATTATCGGCATCCGGCTGACGCACATCGAGCAGCGGCAGGCAATCTACGGTGATCCCCACTTCGCTGAGACTGACGGCAATCGCTTGCGCGTTGAGCCGTGCCGCTTCAATCGCCGTGGCAGGCGCAACATCATATAATTTGTCGAATATCTCGCCAGCGGGGAATTTGGGCCAGATTGGCTCTCGCATCCGCGCGACCCTGCCGCCTTCCTGATCGATCAGAATGGCCAGATCAGCGCGACCATGGACGGTCCGAAGGTCGTCGGTCAACGCCCGGAGCTGTGCCTTGCTTTCGATATTGCGGCCGAAGATGATATAGCCGGCGGGATCGCAGTCGCGAAAAAACGCCCGTTCATCCGCGGTCAGACCCAGACCCGAAATGCCAAAAACTGCCGGTGTCATGGCCATGATGAACTTTTCTCACGCAACATATCTTATACTTGCGCCGATTCGAAGCCGGGTAAAGGCGAAAGCGCCCTTATCCACAGCGCTTCAACCACCTATTGCCCCCGAACTAGCGAACGACGAGGCAGCTTTCACCCGCCGCCTTGAGGCTGTTGCAGATATCCTGCGCCGCTTCACGACTGGGTGCGACCGCATTCAAACGGTAAATCGTGCCACCGTCGAGATTGCCGGGGATGATCTTTTTCGGCAGCGAACCGATCGATTCAAAACGCCGCGCATAGCCGGACCAGCTGCTGTCAGCGAGACCGGCGGAACTGAAGGCTCCCAGCTGGATCAGCGCGCTCCCGGCGGCGTCTGCCGCTGGCTCGTCGTCCGGCCTGCGAATAGGTGCCTCGGTTTTTTCCGGCGTACCCAGCTGTGCCGGAGTCTCCTGGCCTTCGCTGGCAGCGAAACTGGCGTCGCCCTCGCCTTCAAATTGTCTCGCCTGTGGATCGTCGGGCCGGACCTTGTAGTCGCCTTCCTGAGCGGCAATCAGCTCACCGCTGCCATCGAGGCCGGCGCCGTCCCGGTTCTGCAGCCAGTAAATACCGCCAACGATTGCCGCCAGCAGCAGCAAGCCCGCACCCACGAACAACGCTACGCGGATCGGCGAATATTCTCCGTCCTCGTCATAATCCTCTGCGGATTCCAGCCAGGGCAGACGTTCTTCTTCGTCCAGATCAAGACTATCACGGGTGGTATCTGACATTATAAGCTCCGTTAGCCAAAAGGGCCGATCACATCGATTCAGCGGCCTCAACACCCATCAGGGCGAGACCATTTTTGATAGTCTGCCCGATATTCTTGGCTAAGAAAAGCCTTGCCGATGTCATTTCCACGTCGTTAACCATTATAATCCGCTTCTCAGGCCGGTCATTGCCGAGATTATAAAAGCCGTGAAAAGCGGCTGCGAGGTCGTTGAGATAGAACGCGACTCGGTGCGGTTCGCGTGAAGCGGCCGCTGATTCGATGATCCGCGGGAATTGCGCGGCCATTTTGATCAGGTCCATTTCCTCTTCACCAAGACGGTCGAGATGATCCGCTGAAGCGATCACGCCGTCGTCTGCGGCTTTGCGCACCATCGACTGGATCCGGGCATGCGCATATTGAACGTAGAAGACCGGATTGTCGCGCGAGGCTTCCATAACCTTGGCGAAATCAAAGTCCATCTGGGCATCTGCCTTGCGGGTGAGCATCGTGAAGCGGACGGCGTCCTTGCCGACTTCTTCGACCATATCCGCAATGGTGACAAAATTGCCGGAGCGTTTGGACATTTTCTCCGGCTCGCCGTTGCGCAGCAGCCGCACCATCTGCACCAGCTTCACGTCGAATTTGGTCTGGCCTTGGGTCAGCGCGGCCACCGCCGCCTTGATCCGCTTGACCGTGCCGCTGTGATCGGCACCCCAGATATCGATCAGCTCATCCGCGGTCTGCGCTTTCTGAAAATGATAGGCGAGATCACCACCGAAATATGTCCAGCGGCCATTCGACTTCTTGATTGGCCGATCCTGATCATCCCCAAATTGGGTCGACCGGAACAATGGCAATTCGACCGCTTCCCAGTCCTCGATTACCTTGCCCTTGGGCTGCTCGAGCACACCGTCATAGACCAGATCGCGGGACCGCAGCTCGGCTTCGGCGGCATCCGCCTTGCCCGCCTCGTGCAGCTCGGCTTCAGACGAGAACACATCGTGCCGTATCCCCAGCATGGCGAGATCCGAGCGGATCATATCCATCATCTTGGCAACCGCCGCCTTGCGGAAGATCAGCAGCCATTCGGTCTCATCGACATCTTTGTAGGTATCGCCAAATTTGGCGGCCAGAGCTTCTCCGACCGGCTTGAGATAGTCGCCGGGATACAGCCCTTCAGGGATCGTCCCGATATCTTCCCCCAGCGCTTCGAGATAGCGGAGATGCGCCGAACGAGCGAGCGTATCGACCTGCGATCCGGCATCGTTGACATAATATTCGCGGATGACCTTGTGCCCCACTGCCTGCAGCAGGTCAGCCAGCGCATCACCGACGACCGCGCCGCGACAATGGCCCATGTGCATCGGGCCAGTCGGGTTTGCAGACACATATTCAATATTGACGGTCACGCCCGCGCCCTTGTCGGACCGGCCATATGCGTCGCCCATTTTGTCGATTTCCAGCAATTCGCCGAGCAATACGGATGGGGCAACCCGCAGGTTGATAAATCCGGGCCCGGCAATTTCCACCGCTTGCACATCCTCCAGCGCGCCCAGCTTATCCGCGATTTTTTCCGCCAGATCGCGCGGTTTCATGCCAGCCGCCTTCGACAGTACCATGGCGGCGTTGGTCGCGAGGTCTCCATGGGACGGATCGCGCGGCGGTTCCACCGTGACATTTGAGCGATCCACATCGGCCGGCAAAGTGCCAGCTTCGGTCAGCTCATCCAGTATCGCATCAATATGGCTCTGAAAAATATGGAACAGCATGATTGGTTCAATTCGTCATAGGAAAAGGGGCCCGATTGATTCAGGCAGATCTACATTACGATCCGGCCACTCTAGCGGGTAGCGTTATACTGCAACTGCGCCGGAGTAAGCTGAAAACCGATGAGAAGCTCGAAAGACGCGCGCGTGACGGCCGCCTTGATCGCAGGGTCGGCCAATGGATCAAGCGCTGCATCCGGGTCTCCGGGCTTGCGCTTCTTGGTCAGGCGATCCACCACGTCTTCCGGCAACCGGGCAGCAGCGGCGTCAACATAAGAACCTGCTTTGCCGGAAGCGGTTGCCCGATAGGCACCGTCAGCAAATTGCAACGTCACATTGCTGATCCGCTTCGCCACAACGGCGGTGCCGCCTTGAATGACGGTCGAAAAATAAGGGATTGTCACGCTACGGGCACCCGTCGGATCCATCCGGGAGGCATAAACATCAAATGTCGCCTCGGTATAAATCCGGTCACCTTCGCTATTGCAGGTCGAGCGTACATTGGTAATATTTGCGACCACGTCGATAGCGCTGGAATCGGTGCTGTTCGCCGGGTTAAAAATCGTGATATCACCGGTATAGTCAGGAACTGCCACCGCAGGACAGCCGGAGCGGGTTACCGAAATGCCGACGCCGGAACTGACGTCGATAGCGCCCTGTTTGGCGCATCCGGTCACGGCCAGGATCGCGACCCCTGCCAAAATCATATTTTTCAACCGGCCATTCGCCATCATTTTCAATCCTTGTCTTTGATCACGGACTACACACATAGGCGCCATGCGCACCGATAAAAATTTCGCAACCCTTATCTGGGCCTTTAATATGGTGCAACCGTCCATAAGATGAACAGACAGGCTTTTCGCCGGCGCAGTTATTCCCTAAGGTCTTGCACATGAATCATTCCGATACCCAGAAACGGCAGATAGACTTGCTTGTGGCCACGCCCCGCGGCTTTTGCGCCGGAGTCGACCGCGCAATTAAAATCGTCGAGCTAGCGATAAAAAAATATGGTGCTCCGGTCTATGTGCGGCACGAAATTGTCCACAACCGCTATGTCGTCGACGAGTTGAAAAAACTGGGCGCGATTTTTGTCGAGGAACTGGACGAAGTGCCGGATGGCGTACCCGTCGTCTTTTCCGCCCATGGTGTGCCCAAGGCAGTACCGCACAAGGCGGAAGAGCGCGGTCTGGAATATCTTGATGCGACCTGTCCGCTGGTGTCGAAAGTACATCGTCAGGCAGAACGGCAAACCGAAGCGGGGCGACATATCATCTTTGTTGGCCATGCCAATCATCCCGAGGTTATCGGCACCTTCGGTCAGGTCAAAGAAGGACAGATGACGCTGGTCGAAACGCTGGCCGATGTTGATGCATTGCAACCCGAGGATCCCGACGCCCTCGCGTTCCTGACCCAGACCACGCTTTCGGTCGATGACACGCACGCGATTGTCGAGGCGCTGGAGGCTCGCTTTCCGAACATCGTCGGGCCGAAGGGTGAGGATATTTGCTACGCCACCTCGAACCGGCAGGATGCGGTCAAAAAAATCGCCGAGACCTGCCAACTTGTACTGGTGATCGGCGCACCCAATAGCTCCAATAGCCTGCGTCTGGTCGAAGTTGCCGAACGCGGCGGCGCTGCTGCAAAGTTGATCCAGCGCGCAGACGAGATTGACCTCGACTGGCTAGATGGCGTCAACAAAGTGGGGTTGACGGCAGGCGCCTCGGCACCGGAAATATTGGTGCGCGAGGTTGTGACCAAGCTCGAGGAGCATTTCGAAATTCGCAAAGAGAAGGTCAAGACCGCCGAGGAAAATATGGTCTTCAAACTGCCGCGCGGTCTCGAAGCCGCCTGATGGCCGTATATACGAAGGTCAGCTCGGAGGAGATCGAACGGTTTCTGACCCGCTTCGATGTAGGCACTCTGGTGTCGGCCAAAGGTATCGCCGAAGGCGTCGAGAACAGCAATTACCTGCTTGAAACGACCAAGGGCCAATATATTCTCACCCTGTACGAAAAACGGGTAGATCCCGCCGATCTGCCGTTTTTTATCGCCTTGCTCGACCATCTGGCCGCTCATGGTTGCCGGGTGCCGCCGATGATCGCAGACCGCGATGGCGAGAAAATCCAGCAACTCTGCGGCCGTAGCGCGTGCCTGATCATCTTTCTTCCCGGTGTATCGGTATCGCACCCGACCGAAGCGCAGGCCCGGTCAACTGGCCGCGCCCTGGGCGACATGCATCGCGCGCTCGAAGATTTTGAGCCAGAGCGGCGCAATATTCTCGATCATGCTGGCTGGCGCTCGCTCGCGGAACAATGCGGTCCGGAGCAACTGGACGATATTGCTCCCGGCCTGTCGAAAACAATCGCGGAAGAACTCAATCATCTGGATGCGCACTGGCCGGAAGAGCTACCGCGCTCGGCGATCCATGCGGACCTGTTTCCGGACAATGTGCTGATGCTGGGTGATCAGGTGACCGGCTTGATCGACTTCTATTTCTCCTGCACCGACATTCGCGCCTATGATCTGGCCGTGACTCACACAGCCTGGAGCTTTTCCGAAGATGGTGTGGATTTTAACCGGGCGGTATCAGATGCCTTGATCGACGGATATGAATCCGCTTTTGCGCTTAGCGATGCCGAACGGGAGGCGTTGCCACTGCTCGCTCGAGGCGCAGCGCTCCGGTTCCTCCTCACGCGGGCCTATGACTGGATCAACACGCCAGCGGACGCTCTGGTCACGCGCAAGGATCCGCAGGCGTTTCTGCATCGACTGCAATATTATCAAACTCACCCGGAAATTTTCAGTACATGACCGAATTCAAAATTGTAGAAATTGCCACCGACGGTGCGTGCAAGGGCAACCCGGGACCGGGTGGCTGGGGCGCTCTGATCCGCCATGGTGAAACCGAGAAAGAGATTTCTGGCGGCGAGCGAAATACGACGAACAACCGGATGGAATTGCGCGCCGCGATCGAGGCCCTGAATGCGCTTAACCGTCCTTGCAAGGTCAAATTGTCAATCGACAGCAAATATGTGAAAGACGGCATCACCAAGTGGATCTTTGGCTGGCAGAAGAACGGGTGGCGGACAGCGGCCCGGAAACCGGTCAAAAATGCTGACCTCTGGCAGGACCTGTTAAAGGCCGTGGAACGCCATCAGATCGAATGGCTGTGGGTCAAAGGTCATGCCGGCGATGCTGACAATGAGCGCGCCGACCAGCTGGCCAGTGACGCCGCTCTCAACGCAGCTCGCGACTGATAATCGGCTGGAAAGCTAGCTATTGTCCTCGATCTCGGCATCGGGACCATATTCCAGGATCGAACTGATCGCACTTCTTGCACTCGCCCTGCTGGTATAGCCCTCTCTCGAGAAAATAACTTCGTTGTTATACTTGAAGCGAACCCGAAATTCGCCCGCCTTGTCTTTCCATATTTCAAATTTATGCGCCATAATGACCCTTTCTGTCTTCCTTGAGGCGCAGAAATAATAAACCAGCCGACGCTTGTCGCAACCTTCTAGTTGTAAAATGATGCGGCTTACGCAAAGCGCGATGCCGCGTAGAGCCGGGGGTCAATGGTGGCCAGACTTTCATCGGGCGACTCCCTGAGCAGAATGGAGCGCGCCAGTTTCGCGGCAGCCGGCGCGGTCTGAATCCCGAATCCGCCCTGCCCTGCGAACCAGAAAAAATTATCGATGGCAGCATCAAAGCCGATAACCGGCAGCCGGTCCGGCGCAAAGCTGCGCAGCCCGGCCCATTTGCGGGACACTCGCTTGACCTCGACGTCCATCACCTTTTCAAACCGGTCAATGGCAACCGCCACGCTCAGTTCGTCCGGAGCCACATCGCCCGGCTCGGCCGGAATTTCATCATGTGGACTGAGCCAGTAGCTGCCGCCCGCTTCCGGCTTGAAATAGAAACTGCCGTCCAGGCCGACTACCAACGGCATGTCCTGAGTAGAGGGCGGATTGGTTTCGATCTGCACCATATTGCGAATGAACGGCTGGATTCCGACCGGTTTGGCGCCCGCCCGCCCGGCAATCGTGTCCGCCCACGCACCCGCTGCATTGATCAGGACCGTCGCCTGATAGGTCTGATCTCCGGCGGTCAGTTGCCAAATCCCGTCCTGTTTGCGGATATCGCTGACCGCGGCCCGGCAGACAAGATCAACGCCCTCGCGCCTGGCATCGCGGAGATAGGCCGCATGCAGGCCCGCGACATCAATATCGCGGCAATCGGGCTCGTGGATCGCGTGAGTCCAGATCGGTTTTAAGCCCGGTATCAGTGACACCGCCTGGGCCCGGGACCAGCGCTCCATATTAAGCCCGCTGTCCGAAAAATCTGCGAAAAACTTGTCAACCAGATGTTCCTGATCGTCGCGAGCAATATTGACGGCACCGCGTTCACTCAAAAAGCCCGTAGCCGAAAATTCAGGCGGCGGATTTTCCAGAAAGCCGCGCGAAGCAGAGGTCAAGGGCTGGACCTTCGGCCCGCCATAGCTTTCGGTCCAGAAAGCGGCCGAGCGCCCGGTGGAATGATAGCCGGGTTGGTCCTCGGCTTCGAGCAGCAGCACCGACCGGTTCGCCCCGATTTCCGAGGCAATGCTGGCTCCGGCGATACCCGCACCAATTATCACGACATCATACTGCTTCATTTCTTTGGTGCCACCCGGTCAAGAAAAGTGAAGCAGGCGCTTAGCGCAGCACTGCGTATCGCATCAACCTCGCGAAATATCTCGTGGGCTGATTCAGGACCGAATAATTTCATTTCCGCTTTTGGCATCAGCTGCACCGCACGCTCGATCGTTGCATGGTCGACCAGTTTGTCGGTCGACGTCGCCAGCACTAGAATTGGTATCTTCATCTCCATCAATTTTTTCCGGTTTCGCAATTTTCTGGTCGAGGCATAGGCTCTCTCAACCCAGCGCCAGCTCGCCGGCCCGAGCCGCACGAATGGCCGCTCGCGAAACCAGAAAAACTCATCCGAATAGCGCTCTACATCATGGGTCAACAAGGCCTGCCTCGGGACATAGGGTTCCAAAGGCTTTTCAGTCGGCTTCCACGCCGTCCGTTTCGCACGACCGATTGCACACATGATCTTGGCAATTCCCTGCGCGATCCATTCGGGCACACTACCGCCGGCAGGCGCAAGCATCGGCGCGCTCAAAATCGCGGCGTCAGGATGGATCCGTTGTTCGGTCATTGCCCGCAGCACCAGATGTCCGCCCATGCTGTGGCCGACCACGATATGCGGCCCCGCGTGACTAGCCTGCCATTGATCGTAGAAGGTTGCCAGATCCCCCACCCATGTCGCGAAATCATCGATATGGCCGACATGGGGATGCGGTCCGCAACGGCCTGATCCGCCCTGCCCGCGCCAGTCGACCGAGGTGACGTTCCACCCTCGTGCGTGAAAATCATGAAATGTTTCGAGATATTTTTCATAGAAATCTGCGCGCCCGGTCATGAACAGGATTGAACCCCGCGCGGCCTCCGGTGGATCATCAGACGGCCAGTTCAGTTTCCGAAATTCCCAGCCATCTGGACCGATCCACGGCTCTTCCACTACACCTTCTGGAACAGCCCGGCGATCAAAGCGCTCATCTTTCAACTTTGTCATATCACGCTTTATCATCGTCGCTGTGTCGAAAGACAAAAATCGCTCCGGAATTCATGGTTACTATTTGGTAAGGCAAATTAACTAGACGATCTGTCTATGGATAGCGAAACCTTCATCTACTTGCTCTGGGGCGGGTTGGCAATTGCACTGATTGTTGCTGCAGTTACCGATCTTAAAAGTCGGCATATTTCAAACTGGCTTAATCTTGCCATTGCTCTGGGCGCACCGGTCTTCTGGATTTTCAGCGGCATGGCTTTCTGGCCGGACATGATTGGGCAAATCGGTCTGGCGGCTATCATCTTCATCATTTTCGCCGGATTATTCGCATTGGGCGCCATGGGCGGCGGTGATGTCAAATTGCTGACCGCGCTGGCGCTGTGGATGCCCTGGCTCACTTTTCTGGAATTGCTGGTAATCATGTCGATCGCTGGCGGTCTACTGACCCTGTTCATGATGATCGGCAAGCACATCCAAAAGACCGCGGGACCGATCAAGGTTCCCTACGGTGTCGCCATCGCCTTTTCCGGACTCTGGATGATCTGGGGCATCACCGGACAGAATTCACAAACCATATTTTAACCATTTTCCTCGAAAGAGGCACGGACCGCCAGTGGAACTATTTTGGCGGAAGCATTCAGGAGGCGTGAGACGTCATGGACAAGAAGAAAATCATTTTGCTGATTGGTGCGCTGCTCGTAGCAGCAGTCACAGCGCTGATGGCAAAAAATATGTTTGACGGTGCCTCCGCGCCCCAAGTCGCCGCGAAGAAAGCCGAAGTACTGGGCGAGGAAGTTCTCGTCGCAACGCGCGCGCTGCCTGTCGGCACAATCATGACGCCCGACAGCTTCCGGTTCCAGCCCTGGCCAAAAGACCTGATCGAAGACGTATATTTCATGAAGGAAGGCACCGACCTGGCCGCTCTGGCTGGCACCGTCGTCCGCAATCCGATCACTGCTGGCCAGCCACTCACCAAGGGGTCGCTCGTCGCACCGGGTGATCGCGGCTTTCTGGCTGCAGCGCTTGGCCCTGGCATGCGCGCCGTTACCATACCAGTATCTGGCCTGACTGGAGTAGCTGGTTTCGTATTCCCTGGCGACCGGGTCGACCTGATGCTGACACAGTCGGTTCAGGGCGAAGGTCCCGAACTGAAGGTTTCCGAAACCGTGATACGCAACCTCCGCGTACTCGCCACTGACAACCGCGTCACCGCCGCCATGAATGAGCAGGGACAGCAGATCCCGCAGAAGGCAAAGCTGGTGACTCTCGAAGCCACACCGAAAATTGCCGAACAGATTTCGGTTGCGCAGACGCTGGGTACATTGAGCCTGTCACTGAGGTCGCTGGCTGACAGCGCGGCAGAGCTCGAAGAAGCGATTGCTTCCGGCGCCGTCAAACTGCCAAAAACCGATGATCCGGTCGTCGAAGCCGACATGATCCGTTCGCTTGCAGCACGGCCCACCAGCACCAAATCAACCTTCTCGACCGGAGGCGACGTATCACGCTTTGAAACGCGCTCTCCGCCACCATTGGCCGAAAAGGAAAAACCCAAAGGGCCGGTGGTCCGCGTCGCACGCGGCAATACCGTCAATGAAATCGAGTTTGGAGACAAGTAATGGCCGTAGAATATGCACAGCATAGCCGCTCGGCGAAAAAGGCACTGGGCATTGCCGCCGTTGCTGGCCTCGCCCTGGCCCTGGCCGCCAACAACGCAACGCCGCTGAATGCGCAGTCGGTCAGCATATCACAGCCCGATTCCCGCTTTTCCGTCGCGGTCGGTCGTGGCAAGCTGGTCACCCTGCCCTCGCCGATTGAAGATATCTTCATCGCCGACAATAATATTGCCGATGTCCAGGTGCGGTCACCACGCCAAATCTATATCTTTGGCAAGAAGGGCGGACAAACCAGCTTCTACGCGACCAGCGCATCGGGGAAAGTCATCTACTCGGCGGAAGTGTCCGTCGGAGCCGAGATTTCGTCGATCGATCAGATGCTGGGCCTGGCCATGCCGGAAGCCAGTATTGCGGTCAGCACGACCAACAATTTCGTCCTGCTGACAGGCACAATTGCCAATCCTGATGATGCCGAAGAAGCGGAAAATCTTGTTCAGGCCTTTGTCGGTGATGGCACCCGCGTGGTCAGCCGCCTGAAAACGGCGACTCCGATGCAGGTCAACCTGAAAGTTCGCTTTGCCGAAGTCAGCCGATCGCTGGCGAAGGAAATCAACGGAAATCTGTTGACTCGCGATACCACTGGCGGGTTCCAATTTGGTGTGTCCCGCGGCCGCAACTTTGGTTCGATCACCCCTGCCACAGCGAATTTGCCCCAGCTCGACGCCTCGCAGCTATTTGGGCTGCCAGCCGGATCGGTATCGCTACCGTTCGACCCGGCGACGGGCCAGTTCGTGACTGCCAGTGGAACCGCGTTTAACTATGGAAATAATGCTGGCCTAAATACGATACAGGCGGCCGGTCGTTTGTTTGGTCTGGATATCGCTACCGCTTTTGATGTGTCGGAGCGGGTTGGCCTGGTCAGCACATTGGCTTCTCCCAACCTGACGACAATTTCGGGTGAGACCGCCACCTTCCTCGCCGGCGGCGAATTCCCGATCCCGGTCTCGACCGGCCTCGGCGAAGTCTCGGTTCAGTACAAGAATTTCGGCGTCAGCCTCTCATACACGCCGACCGTGCTCTCGAACGGCCGGATTTCCATCCGCGTGTCACCGGAAGTCTCGGAAATTACCTCAAACGGTGCCGTCGTGCTCAACGGCTTCAGCATCCCGGCCGTGTCGACCCGCCGAGCAGAAACGACTGTCGAACTGGGATCGGGCGAAAGCTTCATGATCGCTGGTCTTATGCAGAATAGCTACAATTCGGCGATCGACAAGACTCCCGGCCTAGCCGACGTGCCGATTCTGGGAACATTGTTCAAGTCCGACGGCTATCGACGCAATGAAACCGAGCTGATGATCGTCGTAACACCTTATCTGGTAAAACCGGTTAGCGACAGCGAGATCGTGCTGCCAACCGACGGCTTCAAGACCGCCAATGATGCCGAGCGGTTCCTTCTGAATCGCAATCATTCCAGCACAGGGGGTGATAGACCCAAACCGAGCGTTGCTCCCGCGACACCGGTAACCCAGAGCTTTGGTAGCCTGGAAAGCGAAGTGCCCAGGAAATCGGCGAACAAATCAAAGAAATCCGGCGGAACGGCACCCGGTTTCAGCTTCGACAAATAATCTCGCTCAGGAGAACAGAACATGCGCATCGTTTCAATGGCAATCATCACCGGCGTCAGCCTGTCGCTTGCGGCATGCGGCAGCACCACCGCGAACCGGAGCGTCTATAGCGAGCGCCAGCCGGTCGTCTCCAAAGCGAATTTTGTGCTCGACCTGAGTGCTGGCGCTGGCGGCCTTTCAAAGGCAGAACAGAACCGGTTGTCCGGCTGGCTCGATGCCCTCGAGCTTGGTTATGGCGACCGGGTTTCGATTGATGATCCGGGCTACACGACAAGTCCCGCTGCAAAAGAGGCGGTAGAAAATATCGTGGCCGACTACGGCCTCCTTGTCAGCGACCAGGCGCCGGTTACGGAAGGATATGTTCCTGCCGGTCTGATGCGGGTCGTGGTGACGCGCGCCACGGCATCTGTTCCCGGTTGCCCGGACTACAGCCATCGCAGCCACACCGATTTTCAGGTTCGTACCAGCGAAAATTATGGCTGCGGGACGAATAGCACGCTTTCGGCCATGATGGCCAACCCCGAAGATCTTGTCCGCGGCGAAAATGCCGAAGGCGAAGATCAGTCCCGGGCTTCCAAGGCAATCCGTGCCTATCGCGACAAGAATGTGGGAGGACAATAATGAACGCTCCTTGGAAACCTGGCTCGCCCAATGGCCGTGATCCGTTTGCCGCATTTGTTTGCGATGATGATACACTGGAGATGCTGCGTCCGGTAGCCGAAGAAATGGGCTGGCCCGTCGACAAATGTCACAAGGGTGGACTGCGCAACGCCGTCCAGACACTTTCGGTCGCTGCCAGTCCGAATATTCTGCTGGTCGACCTTTCGGAATCGGGCGATCCACTGAACGATATCAACTCGCTCGCCGAAGTCTGCGAGCCAGGCACGGTAGTGATCGCAATGGGCCAGGTCAATGACGTCCGCCTTTATCGCGATCTGATCGTAAGCGGCCTGCAGGATTATCTGCTGAAGCCGTTCAGTCCAGAGCAATTACGTGACGTTCTGGCTCAGGCGCAGGCCGTGCTCAACGCCCCGAAAATTGAAGAAACACAGGCTGGAAAACCGCATATTTCAACGGCGGTGATCGGCACCCGCGGTGGTGTCGGAGCCTCAACGATTGCAACCTCGCTCGCCTGGCTGCTGAGTCATGACAAGGAACGGCTGACCGCCTTGCTGGATCTGGATGTCCATTTCGGCACCGGAGCCCTTTCTCTGGACCTGGAGCCTGGTCGGGGCCTTACCGACGCGATCGACAATCCGAGCCGTATCGACGGGCTGTTCATTGAACGCGCCATGATCAAGGCCAACGAAAAGCTATCGCTGCTGTCCGCAGAAGCGCCCATCCATTCGCCGATCATGACCGATGGGACTGCATTCTTCCAGCTTCAGGAAGAATTTCGCGCATCGTTCGATTGCACGGTAATCGATTTACCACGCGATATGCTGATCAACTATCCCCATCTGCTGGGCGATGTAAACGCAACGGTCATCGTGACAGAACTGACCTTGGCGTCGGCGCGCGACTGTATTCGTCTATTGTCGTGGCTGAAATCTCATGCCGCTCAAAGCAACGTCTATGTCGTCGCCAACAAGGTACAAACCTCCAACCTGGAAATTGGCCGGCAGGATTTCGAAGGCTCAATTGAACGCAAAATCGACGTGATGATACCTTATGATCCACGGACTGCCGCTCAGTCAGCAAAATTGGGACAGGCTCTCGTACAGGCAGGCAAATCAAGCAAGGCCTCTGCGAAGATCGTCGAGTTGACCAATCTTGTGCTCGGCTCGGTTAGCGGTGGCGATGAAGCTGAAGACCTGACCGACAAGAAGTCGTTACGCGAGAAATTCGGGGATCTGAAGTCACTGCTTCCGTCAAAAAAAGCCAAAGAGGATGCTGCGGAAGTCTGAATCAGGCGCAAGCGCTCTTCAGCTTTAAAGGAATTAAGATATGGGTATGATGCAAATGGCAATTTTGGCGGCGGGCGTACTGGTTGCGCTGATGCTGCTTATCGTTGCGTTTGCCGGCCCATCCGCGTCGAAAGCAAGCGCCAAACGGCTCGACAAGCTCAAATATCGTCATTCCGACAACGCTGACGTCCGCGTTGAAGCGCAGATGAAAAAAGCGCTTTCTGCCAGACGCAAAACGACCCGCCCCAGAGGCGACACGATGACCAAATTGGAGACTTTGGCCATCCGCATGGAAAAAACCGGTCACAACTGGCCGCTTTCCTATTTCTTCTACGCAGCAGGCGGCCTGTTTGTGATCTCGTCGGGCCTTTTGTTTCTGAAAGGCGCGCCACTTTTGCTGTGCCTTTTTGTCGGGCTGTTGCTCGGTGCCGGATTGCCCCATTTCGTCGTCGGCTTCCTCATCAACCGACGGATTGCGAAATTTACTGCCTCCTTTCCTGACGCGATCGAATTGCTTGTTCGCGGCCTTCGGTCCGGTCTTCCGGTTACCGAGACAATCGGCGTGGTTGCGAAAGAGGTTGATGGTCCTGTAGGCGAGGAATTCCAGAAGGTGGTTGACCGTATCAAGATTGGCCAGACCATGGAAGACGCGCTGCAGGAAAGCGCGAAACGGATGGATACACCCGAATTCCAGTTCTTCTGCATCACATTGGCGATTCAGCGTGAAACTGGTGGTAACCTGGCAGAAACGCTGTCCAACCTTGCCGATGTGTTGCGTAAACGCGGCCAGATGAAGCTGAAGATCAAGGCGATGTCGTCGGAATCCAAGGCATCCGCCTATATTGTTGGATCGCTGCCATTCATCGTGTTCGGCTTGGTTTATTCTGTAAACCCCAACTATTTGGCCGGCTTCTTCTACGAAGAACGACTGATCATCGCAGGTCTCGGCGGCCTGTGCTGGATGAGTATCGGCGTGTTCATCATGGCCAAAATGGTCAGCTTTGAGATTTAAAATGAAGGTACAAGGCAAATGACTGCTAGCGGCGGACCAACATTAATGGGCATCGACGTGCTGTGGGTAGCGACGATCTTGTCTGCCGTTGCCTCCGCAGCGGTCATTTTCGCCATCTATGCCGCCGTCACGGTCCGCGATCCCATGGCCAAGCGAGTCAAGTCGTTGAACAAGCGACGCGAACAGTTGAAAGCCGGTATCATGGCTTCCACGACCAAGAAACGGGCGAAGCTGGTACAGCAAAACGACACCACCGACCGCATGCGCAATATATTGTCGTCTTTGCAGGTGCTGCAAGAAAGCCAGGTCAAGGAGGCCCAAAAGAAACTGGCACAGGCCGGAATCCGGTCGAAAGACTTGGCTTTTCTGATAATTTTCAGTCGTTTGGTTTTGCCCATCGTGCTTGGCGGTGGCGCAGCCCTGGCGATATACGGCTTCGGTTATCTTTCCGATTGGTCCGATCTGAAACGTTTCGGGGTCTTCGCTGGCGCAACGATCTTGGGGTACAAAGGCGCGGATATTTACATCAACAATCTGATTGCCAAACGGACCGACCTGATCCGGAAAGGTCTGCCCGACGCAATCGATTTGCTGGTTATCTGTGCCGAAGCAGGCCTGACCGTTGACACGGCCTTTGCCCGTGTTTCCAAGGAACTCGGCGGGGCCTACCCGGAACTGGCCGACGAATTCTCGCTTACCTCGATCGAACTCGGCTTTCTCACCGAACGGCGGCAAGCCTTCGAGAATCTGGCCTACCGTGTGGCGCTGGACCACGTCAAAGGCGTTGTCACGACGATGATCCAGACCGAAAAATACGGTACGCCGCTAGCATCTTCGCTGCGCGTATTATCCGCAGAATTCCGCAACGACCGGATGATGCGTGCCGAGGAAAAAGCGGCCCGCCTTCCGGCCATTATGACGATCCCGCTGATCCTGTTCATTTTGCCAACATTGTTCATCGTGATCCTTGGGCCAGCGGCCTGCTCGATCTCGGACGCCATGATGTAGCGCAAAAAACAATAGCGATCATCAAGAGAGCGGCTGACATCTGCCGCTCTTTTTTTACCCGTTTGCGATGGTGTCTGCGGACTGTTTGATTTTTGCCAGCATTGCCGACAATTCGGCTCTCTCGTCTTCGCTCAGCACAGCCATGATTTTCTTGTCCATGGCCTGCGCAGCAGGCAAAATCTGGCCGTATAATTCGCGCCCCGTCTTGCTCAGCAACAGGTGATGGGACCGCCCGTCGGCGCTATTGGGACTGCGATCGAGCAAGGCCCGGTCCACGAGATTTTTCACCGCCCGGTTGACCGTCACCTTGTCCATCAATGTCGCTTCGACCAGGTGCCGCTGTGTCGATGCGCCGCGCGTGCCAAGCACGGCCATTACGCGCCATTCCGGAATTTTGAGTCCGAAACGGCTTTTATACTCGCTCGCAATCAGATCGCTGACAGCGTTAGACGCCGTCGACAGCTGGTAGGGCAGAAAATCATCAAGCAGAAAGTTCATATATAATATTTATTCAATTCTAGCGCGAAGTCCAATCCAAAATGTCCGGGGAAACGCACGTTCTATTATTCCATTGCTACTGATGGCTGCCTCTACTCTGGCGTCGAGAAGATTTTCAACCCGCGTTTCGACCAGCAGCCGATCATTGACGGCCAGCGCCATGCGGCCATCGATGGTAAAAGCATCGGCAAGGCTGAGCTGATTGACATCATCCTCAAATTGCTGACCAATATAGCGCGCCGACAGGCTTGCTCCGCTACCATTGGTATTTTCCCAGCTGATCGCCCCCGACAGGTTGTGGCGGGGAACTTGAGCCGGTCGCAGTCCGTCGATCGGAGCAGCTGCGCCTGCACTCTCGACCGACGCATCGACATATGCGTAGCCGGCGCGAACGGTCAGGCCATCGGCAAGATCGCCGAGATCGAACAGAGCATCCACTTCGATACCCTTTGACTGGATCGATTCCAGATTCTGACGCTGGCTGTAGGTAGCACCCGCAGCGACAAAACCGACGCCGGGGAACAGCCCAGGTCCATTGGCCAATGTCACATTTGCTATGGCGTTATCGAGCTCGTTATAGAAAGCGGTAACCCCCAATGTCACTGCGCCACTCGCCCAGTCGAAGCCGATTTCCGCGCCCTTCACCCGTTCCGGTTCCAGCAGTTCGTTGGCCGCCGTTGCGTCGTTTCCGACCCGAAAAGGCCGGAACAATTCGTTCAGCGTCGGCAGGCGCCAACCCAGATAGGCCGCTCCCCGCAAGGTTAGCGCATCGGTCGCATCGAATGCGAAACCGCCGCGCCCGGTAAATTCACTGCCGCTGCGCTTGGTGAATTGTTCGTCCGTTCGTACCGCGCCGGGAAACGGATTGATCAGCTCGATTTCTTTGCGAAAGCCGTCGTCGATTGACCAGAAGTCAACCCGTCCGCCGCCAGTCAGAACCAGCGCATCGCTGGCCTGTAGGCTGGCTTCCACAAAGCCACCATAAGTTGCGGTAGTGCCGCCCGCGCGGCGACTGCGGCGCGGCGTGTCATTGTCCGCGAAGAAGAAATTCTCCTTGGTTTGCCCCTCCGTCCGCCGCCAGTCACCGCCAATGCGAAGCTCAATCGCATCGCCCACCGGAGGCCGGACTTCGAACCGCGCGCCGAGGCCAGTGGACGGCACGTTATATTGCTCGAACACCCGGCTGACGGAATTGCGATCATCCGAGACACCGCCGAAGCTGACATCGAAATTGCGGATCTGGACATAGGTCAGCGCGGACCATTGCCAGTCGGAGCCACGGTTGACCAGGCGGATGCTGGCGTCGGTGCCGTCATTGTGGTTCTCGCTGAACGCAAAGCCCCGCTCCCGGTCATCGGTGTAGGTCCGGACATTGGCTTGAAGTTCCGTCTCTTCGGACAAAGGCGCGACGAAGCGTAGCGCCAGTCCAGCTTGCTCATATTCCGCTGGACGATCGACGGCACCACGCTGGCCTTCGATGATCGGGATAAACCCGTCGCCGCGCGCATAATTGGCAGAGATGGTGAGTTGCCCCTGCCCCAATTGGCGACCGAACAACAGGTCGGCATCGACGCTGTTTCGGCTGCCATAAGCGGCCCCGAGTTCGATGACGTCGCCGATATTGTCGCTGAACAGCTCAATCGTGCCGGCGATCGCACCCTGTCCGTCCGCCCCGCTGCCTCCGCCACGGCGGATACGGGCTTCGGCTAGCGGCAAAGCGTCATAGCCGGGCCAGGCCACCCAACCACCAAATGGATCAGCCTGCGGCACGCCATCGAGGATCAGCAAAGCGCGGGATGAGGCATTGCCGCCCAAACCACGCAGGGTCACGCCTTGACTGGTTGGGTTGGCGGAGCGGGCGTCGGACCGTCGGAATTGTTGCAGTCCCGGCACATCGCGCAAAATATTCTCCACGGTTTGCGGAGAATCGAGCGGAATTTCGGTGCTGTTATAGGCGCTTTCGCCGAGCGGGAGCGGCAGGCCGGTCACGACGATCTGCGCCGCATCACCACCGACTTCCTCCTGCGCCCAGGCAGGAATACTCGCTAGACAAAATGGTGCCAGCAGCGGCAGCGACAAAATCCGCTTCATCATCATTCTGGTTTCACGGCTTCCGGCGCGGCTTTCTGAAACGCCTCGAGCGCATTGCACGCTGTATCGATCCGCACCAGCTTGGGAAACGCGCTCAAATCGGTCTCAAACCGGCGTGCGTTGTAAATTTGCGGGATCAGGCAGACATCTGCCAGGTTGGGTTGCTCGCCGCCGAACAGGCCGGTTTCCGGTGCCATCTGCTCGAGAGCGGCAAATCCCTCTTCGATCCAGTGACGATACCAGCGATCAATCGCTTCCTGACCCTGTCCCAGTTCATTCTTCAGATATTTCAGGATCCGCAGATTGTTGACCGGATGGATATCGGCCGCGACCACCATCGCCTGCGCAAGCGTTCTCGATCGCGCCACTGGATCGGCAGAGACCATCGGCGGGTCTGCATATTTCGCATCCAGATAGTCGATGATCGCCAGCGACTGGGTCAGGTCGTGCCCGTCGATCGACAGCATTGGCACCAGTCCCTGGGGATTGCGCGCAACATACTCCGGAGCCTTCTGGCCACCATCGAGCAGGCTGGTGTTGACGGACGCATAGGCAACGCCCTTGAGATTGAGCGCGATGCGCACCCGGTAGCTCGCCGAGCTGCGCCAATAGTCGTATAGAATGATATCTGTCATGTGCTGGCTTTGACCATTGGCCGTCGCAAAAGCAAGTCTTCCTGTCCTTTGCTCCAGGCGCCGGTGATCAGCCCACCGAACCTCCGTCAATAGAAATCCTGCCCTCTACCGCAACCGACACCGGACGGCCGGTGCGCTGGGCCAGCTCGTCAAGAAGCGGCTGTTGCAGCTTGTTCGCCACCGCAGGATGTACATTCAGCTGCATCGGCCCGGAACCCCCATCCCGCTCAGCCTGCCGCAGCAGATTCAGGGCCATATTGGTCGCGCGATTGGCTTGCAGGAGTTCCGGCACCGAGGGCCGCATCTTGCGGCTGACAATCTGCATGAAACCAAAGCCGTTGATCGCGGTGCGTTCGCAATTGGCCGTCATATATTGATCAAAAACAGCGGTAACGGCGGCCCGTTCCGGCTTCGCCTGCAGCGTCGGAAAATCGATCCCGATATTGCCGCTGATATCGAGCCGCACGACCGTCTTGGCGATTGCCTCCGCCGCCCTTTTCGCCAGCTCGAAGGGAGGTAGCGGCCCATCGACATCAATCACCGTCATCGCCGGCGTAAGCGAGATCAACAGGCTGCCACCCTCGAAATCGACCCGGCCGGTTTCCGCCTGCTCCATCGCCTCGTGCCAGCCATGCTGCGCAAAAAGATCCAGTCCGTGGGCGTGGAGCTGTTTTACCCGAAGTCCGCTTGCGCTGATTTCCGCCAGCAGGTTCGCGCCATCAGATAAGGGCCGGTCTTGCTCGACCGGCTGCGCCTTGGCCCGCTTGGCCTGACCGCCACGTTCGATCATGGCCGCCCGAACAATCTCGACGCGCACCGCTGCGCCTTCGGTTAGCCGCTTCGGCAGCGGCTGCAGCAACACCTCCTGCCCGTCTGGCAGAGTCACAATCCCTGATTTTCCGGCAACCCATTGTCGGGTGAATTTCGCATCGATCACCGCGCCAGCTCTGGCACTGTCATCGTCACGCTCGATCCGGATTTGCACCAGCTCGCCATTTTCCAGTCGCAGAGCGCGATTCTCGCCGATACCGGCTTCGTAAAGCCAGCCGCTGGCAAAATCAGCCAAGGGGAAAACCGGCGCTGATCAGCAGGTTGCGGGTTTCATAGAGTGGAAGCCCCATGATCCCGCTGTAGCTACCCGACATCCAGGTGACGAATGCTTCCGCCGTTCCCTGGATCGCATAGCCTCCCGCCTTGCCCCGGCCTTCACCGGTGTCGATATAGGCTGCGATCTCGCGGGGCTCGAAGCGCTTGAATTTCACAATGCTGTCCGACAATTTTGTGCGCGCCGTACCGTCGGCTGCGACCACGCAGACAGCGGACATCACATGGTGGCGCCTGCCGCTGATCAGCTCCAGAAATTTGCGCTGCTCCGCCGCATCGGCGGCCTGTCCCAATATCCGGCGCCCGACCGCAACCGTGGTATCGCCAGCGACCAATATTTCCTGATCCTGCCTTTCGACCGCAGCAGCCTTCTCCTGCGCCATGCGCAATACATAGTCGCGCGGCAATTCGGCCTTGTGCGGGGTTTCGTCAATATCGGGAGAAATGATCCGGTCCGGCGTCACGCCAAGACGGCCCAGCAGTTCCAGACGGCGCGGACTGGATGAGGCGAGGACCAGTTTCATATATTCACTTTCGTCATGCTGAACTCGATTCAGCATGACGAACGCCAAATCGCAAGCGCAGTTTTATGACATGCCTGGATCCCGGATCAAGTCCGGGATGACGAGCCATAGCTCGTCACTTGAAACGATAGGTGATGCGACCCTTGGTCAGATCATAGGGGGTGAGCTCGACGAGCACTTCGTCGCCGACCAGCACACGAATGCGGTTCTTGCGCATCTTCCCGGCGGTATGTCCCAGGATTTCATGGCCGTTTTCCAGCTCGACCCGGAACATGGCGTTAGGGAGCAGTTCGCGAACCATCCCCTTCATTTCCAGTAATTCTTCTTTTGCCATATGGCGGTATATTTTCCCTGCTATCGCGGCAATCCCGCGTGTTGCAGTGCGCCATAACGGCAAATGGATAAAAAGGGAAGGATTAGCTGCATCTGCCGGAATGATAATATCTCTCGCTGCTGCCGGGAATGATCTGCGACAATTTAATACAAAGAAATTATACCATTAGCGGGCCCTGCATGGCACTTCAGACATCTTACTTCCCCCCCTGTGTAGAGTTATGAACCCGTTATGATTTCCTCCCCAAAATTGATGAACACGTCCTCCCCCCTGATTTTGGCAGGCCTGATGCTCGCCGCCCCGGCGAGCGCACAGGTCAGCGAAGCCGAAAGCGAATATCCCGACGAGGAAATCGTGGTGATCGCGGAACGGCCGCGCGGCGCAGTCGTCACCGAGGTGCCCCCCGTCGTGGAACTGTCCGAGGCGGATATCGCCAGCTATGGCGCCTCGTCCGTCTCCGATCTTCTCGACGCGCTCTCCTCGCAGACCAGCTCCAGCCGCGGCCGCGGCAGCGGTCGGCCGGTCGTACTGATCAACGGGCAGCGCACCTCCGGCTTCCGCGAAATCCGCGACCTGCCGCCGGAAGCGATCCGCACCGTTCAGGTGTTTCCGGAGGAACTGGCGCTGCAATATGGCTATCGGCCGGACCAGCGGGTGATCAACTTCATCCTCAAGGACAATTATACCGGGCTCAGCGCATCGGCAGAATATGGGGTCCCCACGCAGGGCGGTCAGGGACGGTCCGAACTGGAAACCACGCTCACCCGCATCGGCAAGACAAGCCGGATCAATATCAATCTCGAATGGCAGAACAACACGGCGATCACCGAAAGCGAGCGGGACATTATCCAGAATGCGGCTGGTACTCTGGTCAATCTCGGCGACTTCCGGACGCTGGTCGCGCCGTCCGACAATGTCGAACTCAACGCCAATTACAGCCGCGCCTTCGACAACGGCATGTCGCTGTCGCTGAACGGCGGCTATGTCTATGACAAATCCCGCGGCCTGCAGGGACTGCCGAACGGTACGCTGCAGGTCGCTGGCGATCCGCTGTTCCGCTATTTCACCGAATATGGCCCGCTCAACCGGGTCCAGGAATCCAACACCGCGCAGGCCGGCCTCACTCTGAACGGCAATCTCAGCGAGTGGCGCTGGTCGCTGACCAGCGATTATACACGCGCCCAGACCAATAGCGACACCGACAGGTCCGGCGATATCAGCGCGCTGCAAACAGCAATTGATGCCGGTCTGGTCGATCCGCGGGCGGACAGTTTCGGCAACCTGCTGGGCGCACCGGTCACCGACAGCGCCAGGGTGGTCAACCAGACTTTCAACAATCTGGCGACGCTCTCCGGAAGCCTGCTGAACCTGCCTTCCGGCACGGTCACCACCACCATCCGGGCGGGCTATGACCGCGAAGATCTGGACAGCCGGGAAACCCGGCGCGGAGTCCTCACCACCACCAGTCTCGGCCGCGACAAGCTCAGCACAGGCATCAACATTGATATCCCGCTGGCCGACGAGAATATCGACGTTGTCGAAGCGATCGGCAAATTGTCGGTCAACGGCAATCTCGGCTATGCCGACCTGTCGGATTTCGGTGGCTTGGTGGAATTTGGCTTTGGCCTGAACTGGGAGCCGTTTGACGGGCTGGTCTTCACTGCCTCTGCGATTGGCGAAGAAGCCGCCCCCGGCATCACCCAGCTCGGCAATCCAGTGATCATCACGCCCGACGTCACCACTTTCGACTTCGTCACCGGCCAGACCGTGCTGGCTGCGATCACCACGGGTGGCAACCCCGCGCTGCTGGCGGAAAAGCGGCGCGACATCAAGCTGGCCGTCAACTACCGTCCCGATTGGCTCGATGGCTTCACTTTTCTAGGTGAATATTTCCGCAACAACAGCAGCAACGTCGCGTCAAGCTTCCCCTTGCTGACGCCCGAGATCGAGGCCGCCTTCCCCGACCGCGTGACCCGCGATCCCTCCGGCCAGCTGATCGGGATCGACCGGCGGCCCGTCAACTATGCCAATGTCCGCAGCGAACGGATCCGCTACGGCATCGATTTTTCCAAACGCTTCGGTGAGCGGCGCGGCGGCGGTCCCGGAAGACCGGACCGGGCGGAGCGCTCACCGGGCGAGGCTGGACGTGACGCCAAAGCACAGGGTGACAAGTCCGCAGACGGCACGCCCCCCAAGGCTGAGCAGAGTGAGCGGCCAGCAGGGCCGCGCGGTGGCGGCGGAGCGGGCGGACGCCCCAGCGGCGGACGCTGGCAGGTTTCTGCCTATCACACCATCCGCCTGCAGGACCGGATCCTGATCCGGCCGGGAGTCGAAGAACTGGATCTGCTCGATGGATCGGCCGTCGGTTCCTCCGGCGGCAGCCCGCGTCACGAGTTCGAGATCAACGGCGGCTGGTTCAACAACGGCATCGGCTTCCGTCTCGACGGCAAGCACCAGATCGCGACCCGGGTCAATGGCGGCCTGACCGGCTCCGACCTGCGCTTTTCCGACCTGACCACCTTCAATCTGCGGTTGTTCGTCAATCTTGACGATCGCGGCAGCCTGACCGAGAAGATCCCCTTCCTGAAAGGCAGCCGCATCGCGTTCAAGGTCGACAATATCTTCAACGACATCCAGACCGTCCGCGACAGCAGCGGCCTGGTGCCGCTCAGCTACCAGCCGGGCTATCTCGATCCGGTCGGGCGCTATATCGAGATCGATTTCCGCAAGCGGTTCTAGGGGCCCTGGCAGCCATAGGCTTATCGGAGGGTTCTTATCTGTCGTCATTGCGAGGAGCCGAAGGCGACGCGGCAATCCAGAGCGGCAGCGGACGCACTGGATTGCTTCGCTGCGCTCGCAATGACATTGCGGATATCAGGAAGCTGCGTTAAAAATCGTTCAACCCAGATCCGCCACCGACACCGCTTCCGCTCGATAAATCCTGATCTCCGGCCGGCCGCCAACCAGCGCGGTCAGCCGTTTCACAAAGGTCCCCGATTCCGGCACCGCGAAATGCGCCGCAACAGCTGCCTCATCCCGCCACTCCTCGTGATAAAACAACCGGTTCGGATCCTCGCAATCCGCATGGATATGGTGCGAGAAACAGCCCGGTTCGGCGCGCGATCGGGCGCTATGCTCGGCGCACAAGGTGATAATGTCCGCGCGTCGGTCAGCCGGTACAGCAAAAGAGGCAGAAATGATGATCATAATTTCAATGTCGCCCGCGTCGTGCTCTTCGACATGAAATAAGCCAGCACCGCTGCGATAATCGTAACCAAGGCGATAAACACCCACGGTGCAAAACGCAGATCCGGCGCAGTGCTTTCCAGCACCACTCCAATAAGCACGGCGGGAACCAGAGTCAGCACGAGATGCTTGAGCGCCAGCCCAAACGGTGCAAATCCGACGTGCGTATCGGCGGCCAGCCCCGGCACGATCTTGCCCGCCTTGCGCTGGGAAACGGTGATCGGATAGACGATCAGGGTCAGCAGGATACTCATCAGCACAGCGATCCCGACCAATGTTCCACCGAGACTGGGGTTCGTATCGCCAAAAGGCAGCGTCCCCGGCACAAAGGCCAGATCCCGCGTCAGCCAGTAATTGATCCCGCCGGCGAGCACAATATTCACCACCGCATCCCCTCTCGCCTGCTTCTCGACAAAGGCGTCCATGCGGATCGGCGCGGCGGCGGCAATGGTGGCCATATTCTCTCTCCTGCTTTTTTTGAGAGAGTGACGCCACCAAGGGGAAAGTCAAGCAGCAAGCATCACCGCCTCTTCTAGCCCCTCCTCTTCAGAGGAGGGGTTGGGGTGGTGGCGATGCGAAAGCATCGCTCGCGCAGCGCAACAAACAGCGCCCAACCATTTCCCCCATCATTGAGAACGCAAGGGCTTTAGCCCACACCATTTTGAAAACCGTCGCCCTTACACAATGCAGCACTCGCTCAATGGCCATGTCTCCGCTTTGCCCAGTTCAGCAGATGCCCGATAACCAGCAACAGGCTTCCGGCAATGGTGATCCAATATTCCCGCTCCTCGCCGAGTCCCGGCATCAGGGCAACGGCAAGGCAGGCCAGACCCACCAGCCCCAGCATCGCTGGAACCGCCTGCCGATGAAGCCGGTAGCCCATCCCAAAGGCAAGCACCGCAAAGGGCGCTATGACGAGGAAAACAGCCGCGTGAAATATCTCCGACTGCACAAAAATGCCCAGCAGCCCCGGGAGAAGAAGCAGCAGCACGGGCAACGCAAGGCAATGAACAAGGCACAACACCGATACCGAGATCGCTGTGCCCTCAACCAGGTCATTGCCCTTCTTGTTCAGGCGGGAAATATTTTGAGAAATGTGCATGATAAAACAACTTTTTATGATATGTTATATCATGCCATATAGGGCAGCCCGGTCTGATTGAAAGAGGGGAACGCGATCAAATTTCCTGAAACGGATCGATCGGCAAACTTGGAAAGATGCGAAGCGTGACCCGTCGCCGATATTGCCCTAGCCGCCAAGCTTCCGCAACACCCGCCAGCCCAACGCCTTCGCCTTGTTCCGCGCGGGAAACCGCCCCGGTGCCTTTGGCGTCACGCCGCGCTTGCGGAGCCAACCGTTGAACGCCCGCGCATCGGCCTCTTCAAAGCTCCAGTCGCTGCGCCAGGTGATCGAGAGCGAGATGCTCGGTTCCGGCCCGACCTTGACGAAATGTGGCGCCATCACCGGAACAAAGATCGCCTTGCCGGGGGTCAGATGGTGGCGCGTGCCCTCGGCCTCGAAGTCATCCTGCCAGACCAGATTGCGATGGCCGCCAAGATGATAGCCTTCGTGGATTTCGTCGGCAGCATAACGGGCATTACCAGCGGGAAAAGTGGTCATCCATTTCTCGCCGCGCAGCTGCAGCAGGATATTATGCTCCGGATCGAAATGATAAGGCGTCACCGCATTCGGCGACGACACGAAGACAAAGCCTTGCGGCTTCAGCATCTGGCCGGTCTTCGCCTCCAGGATCGGGCGGATTTCGGCGAGCAGCGAGTGCAGCAGTCGTTCATATTCCGGCATCTGCTCAATATTCTTCAGCACCGCCCAGCTCGCCGCGCTGTCGATCATCCGGATCGTATCGCCGATGCTCATGCCATTGTCCGGCACATCCTCCGGCTTGATGCCGACCGGCAGATCGCCAGGATTATATTCCACGCTCTCTTCCGGCAGAGCCGTGCCCAGTTCGGCGAGCGCATCGAGCGTCAGCAGTTCGTGCGACATCATATTGTGATCCAGTACCGCCGCCTGTTCGGGATAGCAGGCATCAAATTGCCGCCGGCTCTCGTCTCCAAAGACATGCTGACGAAAACTATGCTGGCTGGAAATCTGGTTCATATCTGTGCCTCCATCGGATCCTGCGTCGCGCGCCCCTTGATCCGCGCCATCAGCTTCTCGCCGAGCCGGACCCCCCGGAAAACCGAGCGCCGCGAGATGCCTTTCAATTCAATCGAAAACCGGCCGACGTGGCGACGGCCGCTCCAGATGCTGTCGATCATCGGATGATCTTCCGCTGCGCAGCTGTCCATCCAGTCAATCGCCGGATTTTCCAGAATCTTCAGATTTTCCAGCTGCAACAGCACGCCGGGGGAAAAACGCGCAAAGGCTTCATCGAAAGCAGTCTTGAAGGAAAAGCTGCCGCGACCGCTGTGAAAATTTACCAGCATCGCCAGCGGCTCGCCTTCCAGCCGGATATCGTGGCGCTCCAGCTGTCCCGCCTTCGCGGCGCCAGTCAGCGCCTCCTCGAACAATTGTCGGGTCTGTTCCTCTGAATCCAGCGCCGATCCGCCAAAACCTTTCCAGCCGCGCCGTTCCAGTTCCAGAAACTCGTCTATCCATTGCTCCAGATCGCGGGCGTCGCAATGGTGGGCATAGGTCACCGCACCGAGTTCATCGAGACGTTTGGCCTGCCGTCGCAGTTCCTTGCGTTTTTTCCCGCGGATATTGGCCTTGAGATAGTCTTCCGATCCCCCATCGCTTTGCAGAAACGCGCGCGCCTCGCTATGCACCAGATCGCAGCGTCTTTTCTGTGTGCCGCTCACCACACCCAGGGCCTGTTCGACCGGGCCACCGATCGTCATGCCATTGATATGCAGAAATCCGGGCCAGCCACTGCCGTCGACAGTGGTCATCAGCTGCTCCCAGAAGACTTGTTCAAAGCCCTTGCGGACCAGCGGCGTTCCCAGGAAACAATTATGATGGACCCAGTTCTGGACATGCGGCACCGGCCAGCGGCCAAACCGATCAATCGGGCCGATCGGCAGCAGGCCAAGCAGCGCGCTATGACCTGGATCCGCCGCCCACAAAAGAAACAGTCGAAGGTCCGGATGATGGTCAATTTTCGCCATGGCCGGGCGCAAGAACCATGACTCGTAAAAAATATTCGGCTCGCTCGCCTCTGCCGCCAGCTCATTCCAGGCGTGAACCAGATTGGCATCGATGTCGGAAACCGGCAGCAATATCGCCTGACATTCTGCCCCGCCTAAACGCTCACGGAAGCGGTTGGCACGGATATCCGTCCCCTCAAAAGTCTGTAAGCCACTCAAGTCCATTGGTATCTGCTGCCCGCACCGATCTCGTTTCTGTCCGATGGCTAGCGGAAAAGGGGTAACATGTTATTAACGCTGTACGGAGAAATTTTCGCTGTTTGCGGGCATAAGAAACCCGCCGAAATCGCTTCCGGCGGGCTGCTTATCCATTCCGTGCCGCTACTCCTGAGCTTGTCGAACGGCACTCATCGCGGTTCTCTCCTTACACGCCACCCTGCGCCGCGTAGAGCGCTGCCAACAGCAGCAGAGCGACAATATTGGTAATCTTGATCATCGGGTTGACCGCCGGACCTGCGGTGTCCTTGTAAGGATCGCCCACGGTATCGCCGGTCACAGCAGCCTTATGGGCTTCCGAGCCCTTGCCGCCGTGATTGCCGTCCTCGATATATTTCTTGGCATTGTCCCAGGCACCGCCGCCCGCCGTCATCGACAGCGCCACGAACAGGCCGGAGACGATCACGCCAAGCAGCAAGGCGCCCAGAGCCGCGAAACCATTGGCCTGACCCGCTACTGCGGTGATCGCGAAATAGACCACGATCGGCGCGAGAACCGGCAACAAGGATGGCAGCACCATTTCCTTGATGGCCGCCTTGGTCACCAGATCCACCGTCCGTGCATAGTTGGGACGCGAGGTGCCCGCCATGATGCCCGGATCGCTGGCAAACTGCTCGCGGACGTCTTTGACAACGTCGCCAGCAGCACGGCCAACAGCGGTCATGCCCATCGAACCGAACAGATAAGGCAGCAAGGCACCGAGCAGCAGACCGACGATTACATAGGGATTTTCAAGGCTGAAGCTGACCTCGAGGTTCGGGAAGAACTCCTTCAGGTCAGCGGTATAGGCCGAGAAAAGCACCAGAGCCGCAAGACCGGCAGAACCAATGGCATAGCCCTTGGTGACTGCCTTGGTGGTGTTGCCCACTGCATCCAGCGCATCGGTTTTGTTGCGGACGCTCTCGTCGAGTCCCGCCATTTCGGCGATCCCCCCAGCGTTATCGGTCACCGGACCATAAGCATCCAGCGCGACAACCATCCCGGCCAGTGCCAGCATGGCGGTGGCCGCAAAGGCGATACCGATCAGGCCAGCGAGCTGGAACGCGACAACGATACCCACCACAATGACCAGCGTCGGCAGTGCCGTTGCTTCCATCGAAATCGCCAGCCCCTGGATCACATTGGTGCCGTGACCGGTTTCCGAGGATTTGGCGATCGACCGCACCGGACGATAGTCGGTGCCGGTATAATATTCGGTGATCCAGATGATCAGGCCGGTAACCGCCAGACCCACCATCATCGACCAGAAAAGCGCCATGCCGGTAAAGCCGCCACTGCCATCCAGCGCGACACCAATCGGCGTGTTCATGTCACCCAGCGTCTGGATGGTGACATAATAGATCGCCGGGATCGACAGCACCGCAGTGGTGATGAAGCCCTTGTACAGCGCGCCCATGATGTTGGTGCCCTTGCCCAGCCGGACCATATAGGTGCCGACGATTGAGGTCAGGATACAGATACCGCCGACAATCAGCGGCAGCGACATCAGATCATACAGCATCGCGCTGCCGACCAGATCGCCGAAAAGCAGCGCCAAAAGCACCATGGTGGCGCCAACGGTCACAACATAAGTCTCGAACAGGTCGGCCGCCATGCCGGCGCAGTCGCCGACATTGTCGCCAACGTTATCGGCAATGGTGGCGGGGTTGCGCGGATCATCCTCGGGAATCCCCGCTTCCACCTTGCCGACCAGATCGGCACCAACGTCAGCAGCCTTGGTAAAAATACCGCCGCCAAGCCGCGCAAAGATCGAGATCAGCGAAGCGCCGAAGGCCAGAGCGACCAGAGAATCGATAACTGTTCGGTCATTGGCTGCCAGTCCCATCTGGGTTGTCAGCACATAGAAGAAGATCGAGATGGCGAGCAGCGCAAGGCCGGCAACCAGCATGCCGGTCACCGCGCCAGCGCGAAACGCAACCGTGAGACCCGTCTGCAGACTTTCGCTGGCACCCTGTGCCGTACGGACATTAGCGCGAACCGAGATATTCATCCCGATATAGCCGGCAACACCCGACAATATCGCCCCCAGCAGAAAACCGACCGTTGAAATGACACCAAGAAATATGAAGACCAGCACTGCGACAACAACGCCGACCATGCCAATCGCTCGATACTGACGGTTCAGATAAGCCTGTGCGCCTTCCTGAATCGCGCCTGCGATAGATTGCATTTTTTCGTTACCGGCCGGTGCATTGAGCACCTGGCGGCTTGTTATGAAGCCATATAATATGGCGACAAACCCACATAAAATTGAAATGGTGACAACAGTCATCGCTGCATTCTCCCCTACCTCTAATATCAAAACGCCCTCTCTAATCGGGGCGTTGTCCAGACTATAGGGCGCGAAACGCGGCGCGTGCAAGCGATGTTTTGACAGGGCTGCGAACGGTCGAACAAGCCTTCATCGCAGAAAGCGCCGGGCTGGTTCAGGCGTGCATGAAACCCAGATGCGCAGGCAGTTCCAGCCGTTCTCCATGGCTGTGCAATTGCAAGCCCGAGCCGGGCCGACAGAAACCCACACAAGTCATCGGAATCGACAGAACCGTTTCGGGACTCGCAGTGAACAATAGTTGATAGTCATCTCCCCCCGTCGCTGCCTGGATGCGGGCGTCATGATCATCGCCGACGAGTGTCTGGAATTGTCTGGATAATGGCACTTCCGCAAGATCGATTTCGATCAGCACGCCGCTGGCTTCGGCGATGCGCGACGCGTCGAGCAGCAGTCCGTCGGATATATCCATCATGCTGCTGACCAGATTGGACAATATCCGTCCGTCTTCCAGCCGGGGCGTCGGCCGCGTGTGCGCTTTCAGCAGAAATGCGGTTGTGTCGATGTCCGAAGACCGCAGGGCTCCCGAAGCGATTTGCAAACCGGCCCAGGCGTCTCCGATGCTGCCGGTGACATAGACCGCGTGCCCGGGCTTCGCATTGCTGCGCGACGGCACGATATGGCCCTTTGCTTCACCAATCGCCGTCAGCCCGAAGGTCCTGGGCGCATTGTCGCCCATCGCCACAGTGTCACCGCCGAGCAGCGGCACTCCAAAGCGGTCGATTGCCTGCTTCAGGCCTTCCACAAAGGCGGCATCCCATTGATCGCCGGACGTTCGCCCATAGCCGAGCAGCACTCCAAGCGGTTTCGCGCCTTTGGCAGCCAGATCGGACAGATTCACCGCGACCAGCTTCCACGCCACATCGGCAGGATCGGCGTCGGGCAGAAAATGGACGCCTTCCACCATCATGTCATGAGTCATCACCAGCTTGTGCCGACCGAACGGCATCATCGCGACATCGTCGGTTAGTCCGCGCGCAGCGGGGTGTGTGGTGATCGCCTTCAACCGGTCAATAAAATCAGTTTCGCTCAAGACAGGGCGTGCTCCAGTGCCATTCTGATGGAAGCGTTGGCGCGCTTGCTGACCGCTGCCTGGGGGGCAAATCCGTTGAATCCGTGCGGGGCTCCGGGGTAGATAGCAAGCTCTACCGGAACACCGGATGAACGAAGCCGGTTGGCATATTTAATATCTTCATCGAGAAACAGGTCGAGATCGCCGCACATGATATAGGCGGGCGGCAGACCCGAAAGATCGGTCGCCCGCGCCGCGGCAGCATAGGGGCTGGCCCCCTCTTCCTCGGCGTACAGCGACCAGGCGTGCAGCGAGGTCTCGCGATTCCAGGTAGAGGGCGGAATGTCAGACTGGCCCGATGGCGTGTCGTGGCGATCATCAAGCATCGGGTAGATCAGCAGCTGGAACGCGATTTCCGGCCCGTCCCGGTCGCGGTTGAGCAGCGCAGCGCTCGCCGCCAGTCCGCCGCCCGCGCTCGGTCCGGCGAGAATGATTTTGCGCGGCTTCCGGTTTTCCGCCACTCGCTCGATCACTGCGCAGACATCACGTGCTGCTGCTGGCGCGCGATGCTCGGGGGCCATCCGGTAATCGACCGAGATGACCGGCGCAAGATTGGAATAGCCCTGGGCCGAAAGATCATCGGCGCTGCCCATCACATAGCCGCCGCCGTGCAGCCAGATGATGACACAGTCCGGATAGAGGGGATCCCGTGCGCGATATTCGATCACCGCGATGTCTGGATCGTCCTCCAGGCCTGGAATGTGATATTCGTCCTTCTGCCCGTCATAGTCCGGCAGATCGGCCGCCAGCAGCGCGAACATCTGATCCAGCGCCGCTCGCGCCGCCCCTACGTCCGTCTTCAGGATATCATATATATAAGGGCCATCTGCCACGATCATGTCGCGGAAGGCGGGATCCAGTCGTTTCAGAAAATCAGACAATTGCGTCCCCGGTCCTGGCCGGGGCTTTGATCAGCTCCGTACCTGCTTTGCTATGCTGTCCAGCAGCCCGTTTACAAAACCAGCGTCCTTCTTGCTGAAAAAGGCATGGGCAACATCAAGATATTCGTCAATCACCGTTGCGACCGGCACTTCCTCTTGTGCGACCAATTCAAAGGTACCGCAGCGCAGGATCTGCAGCATCGTCTTGTCGAGCCGTCCCAGCGTCCATCCGGAAGCCAGTTTTGATGTCACCAGCTGATCGATTTCTTCCAGTCGCGACGTGACGCCGATCACCAGATCATCAAAAAAGTCGCGCTCGGCCGGATGATATTGATCATCCTCGATTTCCTTGCCGAGCCGGTGGTCATGAAATTCCTTGAGTAGCTTCGGCACCGGGGTCTTTTCCATCTGGTGCTGGAACAGCGCCTGAACGGCAGCGAGCCGGGCAGCGGATCGCGATGTTGATTTCGCGGTCATGCGCTTTTCATCCGCGGCATGCCGATAAAGTCGAGCTTGCCAATCTTGAACCCGCGCTCGCGCAGCAGATCATAGGCCGTCGTGGCGTGAAAATAGAAATTGGGCTGGGCAAAGCTCAGCAGGAAATTCTCCGCCGTGAACGGCATCACCGTGTCCTTGAAACGGAACTCCATATGCTGGCCGACAAAGCCGTCCATCTCTTCTTCGCTGACCGCTTCCAGCCCGGCTTTCGCTTCATCGAGCTTTTCGTAGAGGCCAGCCCAGTCGCTTGGCGGCGCAGCCAGACTGGGCGTAAACACGCCTTCCCGCACCGCTTCGATCGCGCCGAGCGAATGTTCGCGGCAGCATTTCACCTGATAGGAAAAGGGCTGCATATCCTCGATCAGCCGCGCACCGATAATCTCTTCCGCCGCCGTTCCGCTTTCCTCGCAATGGGCCTTGGCCTTGTCCACCAGCTTGCGAACCGCAGCGATGATCTGCAGCTGACTCGGGATTACGGCATCATATAAGGAAATGGTCATGGGCATATTCTTTCTGTTGATGGTCAGCGCCGGTCGAGCCGCTTCTGTACGCTGGCGGCGTGAGCAGGCAAACCCTCCGCTTCTGCCAGGGCAACCGCCGCCGGACCGATATTGGCCAGCGCCTGTTCGTCGCAGCGGATGAAGCTGGTCCGTTTCATGAAATCGGTCACCGACAGGCCGGACGAGAAACGGGCCCGCCGACCGGTCGGCAGCACATGGTTGGGACCGGCAACATAGTCACCAACCGCTTCGGGGGTATGTCGGCCAAGGAAGACCGATCCGGCGTGACGGACCTTCCTGAACAATGCATCGGGATCATCGACGGCCAGTTCCAAATGCTCCGCCGCCAGGCGATCGACCAGAGGCAACGCCTGTTCGAGCCGATCGACAATGATGATCGCACCATTGTCATTCCAGCTGGTCGTCGCGGTTTCGGACGTCGCCAAATCCGCCAATTGTTTTTCTATTTTCGCAGTAACTTGGTCAGCAAACTTCGCATCATCTGTGAAGAGTATAGACTGGCTGGTCGGGTCATGCTCGGCCTGGCTCAGCAGATCGGCGGCGATCCAGTCGGGGTCATTCTCGCCATCGGCAACCACCACAATCTCGGACGGACCAGCAACCATATCGATGCCGACAACGCCAAATACCTGCCGCTTCGCCTCGGCGACCCAGGCATTGCCGGGGCCGGTGATTACATCGACAGATTTGATCTTTTCCGTGCCATAAGCGAGCGCTGCGACCGCCTGCGCGCCGCCAATTCGCCAGATTTCGTCCACTCCGGCCAGTTCTGCCGCCGCCAGCACCAGCGGGTTGATGGCGCCGCCATTGGCCGGGGTAACCATGATGACATGCTCGACCCCCGCCGCTTTCGCCGGAATCGCGTTCATCAGTACCGAAGACGGATAGGCCGCACGGCCGCCGGGAATATAGATGCCAGCGCGCTCGACCGCGTTCCACCGGGCACCGATCCGCACCCCTGCTTCATCCATATAGTCCCTGTTTTCAGGGATTTGCCCTTCATGGTAATCACGAATTCTCAAGGCCGCCAGTTCCAGCGCAACACGCAAAGATGCTTCCAAATCTTCCAATGCTGCTGCCGATTCCGCCTTGTCGACACGCCAGCCGGTCTGCTCCAGATCATGTCCGTCAAACTTGCGGGTCAGCCGCGCCACCGCTTCATCGCCATGATCACGCACATCCTGAATGATCGCCTTCACATCCGCCGAAACATCCGCCTCCGCCTCCCGCCGCGCATTGACCAGCGCGTCAAAGGCTTCGGCAAAACCGGAGTCCGAAATCGAGATTCGAAGCGTCATCTTAGCCCCTCCTTTTCAAAGGAGGGGTTGGGGTGGTTTGGTGCCACTTGTCGCTGACGCGAGCGATGCTAACGCATCGCCACGACCCCTTGATCCCCAACTCTGAAGAGGAGAGGTGAATCATTGTACCGATTCCCATCACACCTGGCCCGCCAGCTCGCGGAACTTCTGCACCAGCGGTGTCAGCTCGGCGCTGCGCATCTTGAATGCTGCGCGATTGACGACCAGCCGACCCGAGATGTCCAGGATCCGGTCAGTCTCAACCAGATCATTGGCTTTCAATGTGTTTCCCGATTCGACCAGATCGACGATATGCCGCGACAGGCCCAGCGACGGTGCCAGTTCCATCGCCCCGTTCAGCTTGACGCATTCGGCTTGAATGCCCTTGCTCTCGAAATAGCGGCTGGTCAGATTGGGATATTTCGTCGCCACCCGAAGATGCGAGATATTCGCTACCTCTTCCGCATCATCCTTCGGCTGCGCCACCGACAGGCGGCAGCGCCCGATGCCAAGATCAACCGGCGCGTAAAGCTCGCTGTAACCGAATTCCTCGATCACGTCCGATCCGACGATACCGATCTGCGCCGCGCCATGGGCAACAAAGGTCGCCACGTCGAACGCTCGCACCCGGATAATCCCCATATGCGGCAGATTGGTCGCAAATTTCAGACTGCGGTTGGACTTGTCAAAAAAGGCGTCCTCTGGCACGATACCCGCCTGCTCCAGAAGCGGTAAAGCATCGTCGAGAATCCTCCCTTTCGGAATCGCAAAGATCAGTGGTTTGGCCATATTGGCCGCGGCTTTACGGGTTCGCAGATGAAAGGGCAACGAGTTATGGACATTTTGGACATCGAAGATATCGCGCAGGGAATGCGCGGTCAGGCCGAACATTGCCTGCGCAACGACGCCCCGGTGACCGCCTCGATCATCCTCGCCCAACTGGCGCTGATCGACGGCCCCACCGCCTGCGGTCAAAAGATCACGCACTGGCCGGGAAAACCGATGGAAGACGCGATGCCGCTGCGCCTCACCGGTGGTCTCCATTATCTCTATCTCAGCGGCAAGGAACCGCGCTTGGGCGACATGTACGAAGGCCGGATCACCGATCAGGATCAGGTCGACAAGCTGGTCGGCCAAATCGTCGCCGATCATGACGCCGAACTGCTGCCCTGGTTCGACGGCCCGCCCCAAACCAACGAATCCGGCCGCTCGGCCAATTTCATGGCTGCCCTGCTGTGGCTGTCGGGACGTCTCGGGCCGCGATTCGAGCTGCTCGAGCTTGGTGCCAGCGCGGGGGTCAACACAATGATGGGACGCTATCACTACGATCTGGCCGGAGTTCAGGCCGGACCGGCGGATTCGCCGATGCGGATCAAGCCAGAATGGCGCGGCCCGCCTCCCCCGCAGACGCCGGTCGAGATCGTCAGCGCCCGCGGCTGCGACCAGAATCCGGTCGATCTCACCGACGCCGAAACCGCTGCGCGACTGAAAGGCTATATCTGGCCGGAAATGCCGGAGCGTTTCGAGCGGATGGAAGCGGCCATCGCGCTGGCCACACAGGACCCACCGAATCTTGTGAAGGCAGACGGTGCCGACTGGGTCGAGGAGCAGCTGACCCAGCCTCAGGAAAGCGGTGTGACCCGAGTGCTGATGCACTCGATCGTCTGGCAATATCTGCCGCAGACTACCAAGGACCGGATCACGACGGCGATGGAGACGGCAGGAAAAGCGGCCACCGCCGACAAGCCGCTCGCCTGGATATCGCTGGAGACCAACCGCAAGACCTTCAGCCACGAACTGGTCATCCGCTACTGGCCGGGCGGCGAGGAACCCGCCTTATTGGGCCGCGCCCACGCCCATGGCGCCTGGGTGGAGTGGTTTGAGGGCTAGATGTCTCTGCTCTACGCCTGATAGGATGCCCGTGCTCCGCACTTGATGCGGAGCTCTGCAGGCTTGCACTGTCGACGCGATAGCTCCGCATCAAGTGCGGAGCACAGCGCTAATCGGTAACCGTCTGCGGCTGTCCCTCGGGCAACGGAATAAATTCATCCGGATCCCCCGGCACCACCGGAAAGCGCCCCTCGAACCAGTCTGCCTTGGCCTGCTCGATCCGGTCCTTGCTGGAGGAGACAAAATTCCACCAGACATGCCGTTCACTGATAAAAGCCTCGCCGCCGAGCAGCATCGCGCGACCGCCAGACATCGATGTCAGCGAAACCTTCGCGCCTGGCGCAATCACATAGAGCTGATATTTTTCCAGCGGCACGCCATCCAGCGCCCCTTCGCCATCGACCAGCATCACTGCCCGTTCATCCGCCTCCGGATCGATGGGGATCGCGCTACCGGCAGACAGCAGCATATCGGCATAGATGGTCTCGGCGTGACAGGTGGTCGGGGCCGTCTGCCCCCACAGGCTGCCCATGATGACACGCGCCTTGGCACCACCATTTTCAATCAGCGGCAAATCTGCCTCGGAAACATTTTCAAACGCGGGATCCATCTCTTCCATGCCGTCGGGCAAGGCCAGCCAGGTCTGCATGCCGAACATCGGCTTCGGCAAATCCTGTACCTCCAGCGGTGACCGCTCCGAATGGACAATCCCCCTGCCCGCGGTCATCAGGTTTACCGCCCCGGGACGGATCGTTTCGAAGGTGCCGAGACTGTCGCGATGGTCGATCGCGCCCTCGAACAGATAGGTCACCGTCGCCAGATTGATATGCGGATGCGGCCGCACCGCCATGCCCGGCCCTTCTGGCAGACTTGCGGGGCCAAATTCGTCAACGAAGATAAACGGCCCCACCATCCGCCGATGCCGCGATGGCAGCACCCGGCGGACCTGGAAGGCACCCAGATCATGGGTGGTGGGGGTAATGGTTTGCGTGATGCTAGTCATAGCCTCTCCGGATTGCTGACGGTTCTCTCGGTTTCGATTGTTCCGGTGTTTAATGTCGTGTTGGGTTCAAGCATCAACATATGGCATTGCTCGGACAGGGCCTCGGGGCAATGTTCAACCCCATGGGGGACGATGATCATTTCGCCTTCCTCAAGGTCGATATCACCGGATCGCAATCCCATGCGCATCCTGCCTTTCACCACCAGAAACAGCTCGTCTTCCCGTTCATGATGATGCCAGTCAAACTTGCCTTCAAACTTCGCAAGCTTGACCTGCATATCGTTGATATCGCCGGCAATCTTCGGCGACCAGTGATCGGAGAAGCTGGCAAAGGCATCGGCCAGATTGACTTTGCCGATCATAGGGATTCCTTCCTCTTGTTGCACTGGAGCTGGATGAGGGTGTTCTAAAATCTCGAAATCAGAACGCCCTCATCCAACTGCGCCTAACCGCCTGCGCTGAAGCTCCGGCGGCAAGGCCTCGTATCCTTCTCCCTCACGGGAGAAGAATTAATTCACTCTCCCGGCGCGCTCGCCTTGATCGCCATCGCGTGGACCTTGTCGCGCATCATGTCACCCAGCGCCTTATTGACCATGCGCTGGCGGTCAAGCCGCGATTGTCCGGCAAAGGCGGCGCACTCGATTTCGACCGTGAAATGCGATTCGCCGCTGCCGTCGTCGCCGGCATGGCCGTGATGGCTGGCGCTGTCATTGATGACGTTCAGCGATGTTGGCGCAAGTTCGGCGGTGAGCCGCTTTTCTATCTCGCTGTGGACTGGACCTTTGGGCATCGAATCTCCATATTGCTTTTTCGATATCGACTATAACCGTTCGCCCTGAGCCTGTCGAACCGAAGGTCGAGCATGGCTCAGCGGCGTTTCAACACATAAGGACAGACTGGCTTCGACAAGCCCAGCCCGAACGGAATTTGACTAAACCATTCCCCAAAAGAAAACCGAACCGATTTCATGGCCGCGTCGAAACCGAAGGCCGGACCTGCGCAATCGAAGGATGTGAAGAAAGCGGCGAGTTTCGCGCTCCGCCGATCTATGGCAGCAGCCGAAGCAGCGACGGGCCAGGCGAATATCGCTGGCTGTGCCTCGACCATGTCCGCGAATTCAATCAGGGCTATGACTATTTTGCCGGCATGGACCATGATCAGATTTTCGAAGCGCAGCATCCGGTGCGCGGATGGGACTCAGCCCGTCGAGTCTATGATGCCGGACCGAATGTGCCCCCGGCCTGGAGTGATTTTACCGATCCCCTCGATGCCATCGGCGCGCGATTTGCCGGCGGCATCCATCGCCCGCAAAGGACTGGCCCTGCCCTTTCCGGTGCCGACCAAAAAGCGCTGAAGACGCTAGGACTAGGCGACGATAGGCGTCAGGCGATCAGCCGCAGCGATATTCGCCGCGCCTATTCTGCGCTGGTCCGCAAATATCATCCCGATCGCAACGGTGGTAACCGCAGCCACGAGAAACAGTTGGCAAAAGTGATCGAGGCCTATACGCAGCTTAAGCAATCACCGGATTTTCGATGAGAATCCAATCCCGATGGTCCCGACCTTGTCGACGGACGCTTCATGTCCTCGACGCCTGTCGATTTTGATGAACGTCGTTCGACGGGCCCGATGATAGGGTTTGGGGGTAGCGGATGAGTAATTTCGAAGGGCGAACATGACTGAAATACCAAATACAAATCTCGACACGAGCGGCGAAACCATCATGGACGCACCGGACAAAATGGTCGATGCGCGTGAAATATTTGGCATTGATCTCGATATGCAGGTTCCCGCTTTCAGCGAACGGGACGAACGGGTCCCTGATCTCGATCCGTCTTATGTGTTCGATCCCGAAACCACGACCGCAATTCTGGCCGGCTTCGCCTTCAATCGTCGCGTCATGGTCCAGGGCTATCACGGCACCGGAAAATCGACCCATATCGAGCAGGTTGCGGCGCGCCTCAACTGGCCCTGCATCCGGATCAACCTCGACGCGCATATCAGCCGCATCGATCTGGTTGGCCGGGACGCGATTGTTCTGAAGGACGGCCAGCAGGTCACCGAATTCCGCGAAGGTCTGCTGCCCTGGGCGCTGCAGACACCGACCGCCCTGGTATTCGACGAATATGATGCCGGTCGCCCCGACGTGATGTTCGTGATCCAGCGCATCCTCGAAGCCGAGGGCAAGCTGACGCTGCTCGACCAGAACCGGGTGATCCGCCCCAACCCCTATTTCCGCCTGTTCGCAACCGCCAACACGGTCGGCCTCGGCGATACCAGCGGCCTCTATCACGGCACCCAGCAGATCAACCAGGGCCAGATGGACCGCTGGAATATCGTCGTCACGCTGAACTATCTGCCCGCCGCGACCGAAGCCAAGGTGATCCTGTCCAAGGTGCCGGATGCCGGCGACGACACGGTCGAGAATATGATCAAGGTCGCCGACCTGACCCGGCAGGGCTTTATCAACGGCGATATATCCACCGTGATGAGCCCGCGGACGGTGATCAGCTGGGCGCAGAATGCCGCGATCTTCAACAATATCGGCTTCGCCTTCCGCCTCTCCTTCCTCAACAAATGCGACGATGCGGAACGGATGCTGGTAGCCGAATATTATCAGCGGGTATTTGGCGAGGATTTGCCGGAAAGCGTGATGGGGGGCTAACCGTAAAGGTGCTGGCATAGCTGATTAAATTCGGTTATAACGGCTGTATGAACAAGATGACCCCGCCCCCCGCTGGCCATGCGCTTAAGTTGGTCAAAATCGGTAACTCCACCGGCGTGATTCTGCCCAAGGATTTGCTCGAAAAGCTGCGCGTATCGCAGGGCGACACCGTCTATCTGAGTGAGTCGCCGGATGGCGTCAGGTTGACGGCGATCAACCCGGACTTCCAGAAAAAGATGACGGCCGCCGAAGGCGTGATGCGCGAAGATCGCGACATCCTTCGTGTCCTGGCAAAATGACCGATGACCGGATTGAGCCAATATGGCTTGAGGCCGACATTGCACTTGCCATTCATGACCGGCAGCTCGCCGAGCATGGCGGGCCATCCGGGGTTCGTGACCATGGCCTGCTCGAATCCGCTCTGGCAAAACCGATAAACAAATGGCTTTACGGAGAGAATGATTTGTGCGCGTTGGCGGCGGCTTACGCTTTTGGCGTCGCCCGTAACCACCCGTTTGCCGATGGCAACAAGCGCACCGCCTGGGTGCTGGCAAGAACTTTTCTGGTATTGAATGATCTTCAGTTGCGGTTTGATCGCGAGCAGGCAATTGTCATAGTTCAGACCTTGGCGGCCGGAGAACTCCCGGAGGAAGACCTCGCTTCCTGGTTTCATGAACATCTAGTCGAGTGTTGATGTTCGTCAGCCAAAGTTGGCGGTTCGCATAATTCCCTCGCTTCTAGCGTATTATTTTTGTAATACAGCGATCAATGCATGATCGTTCCTTGTCCGAAACAAAAAGCCGTCGCTGGTATTGGCCATTTGGCCGCAAGGAATCGGCTGACACCGTATTTTATGAACCTTACGGCGATGCCATTCCGCCGCGCATCGATGAACCGATTGCGCCGCTTCAAAAACCGCATGGCAAATGGTGGTGGATCAGTCGCGGCTTCGCAGCGGCCCTGGCCGTTTTCATTCTTCTGGTCGCCTATCTCGCGATCACCGCACCATTGTCCAAATCCCTGCAGCCGATCGCGCCGCCGCAGATCACGCTGCTGACATCGGACGGGCAGCCCTTTGCCCGCAACGGCGCGGTGGTCGATGAACCCGTCCGGGTCGCCGAGCTGCCTGACCATGTTGTCCAAGCCTTCCTGTCCATCGAGGACCGGCGCTTCTATTCGCACTGGGGTGTCGATCCGCGCGGACTGGCCCGTGCGCTGTGGAGCAATGTCTCCGGCAGCGGCATGACCCAGGGCGGCAGCACGATCACCCAGCAGCTCGCCAAGACCACCTTTTTGACGCCCGAGCGCAGCCTGACCCGCAAGGCGCGGGAAATGCTGATCGCCTTCTGGCTGGAGGCCTGGCTGACCAAGGACGAGATACTCGAGCGCTATCTGTCCAACGTCTATTTTGGTGACAATGTCTACGGTCTGCGCGCGGCCTCGCTCCATTATTATTACCGGCAGCCAGAAAAACTGAAGCTGGATCAGGCGATCATGCTCGCGGGTCTGGTGCAGGCACCCTCCCGTCTCGCACCGACCCGCAATCCGGAGCTGGCCGCAAAACGGGCCAGTCTGGTCAAGGCCGCGATGGTCACCGCCGGTTATCTCACCCAGCAGCAAGCGGATGCGATTGGCACCGCCAGACTGGATGTGCGAGCCAGAGACGCCCTGCCCACCGGCACCTATTTTGCCGACTGGGCGATGCCGCAGGCCCGCGAACTGACCGACCTCAGCTACGAGAAGCTGAACCTGACCACCACGCTGGACTCCCGGATGCAGGAAATGGCCCGCCGCGCCATCGCCCGAGCGCCGCTGGGCAAGGCACAGGTGGCGCTGGTCGCAATGCGTCCGGATGGTGAGGTCGTGGCGATGATTGGCGGCAAGGATTACGCAAAATCCACCTTCAACCGCGTGACGCAGGCCAGACGGCAACCGGGATCGACCTTCAAGCTGTTCGTCTGGCTGGCGGCGCTGCGCTCCGGGATGCAGCCCGATGACATGGTTGAAGACACGCCGATTACGAAGGGCGGCTATCTGCCGAAAAATGCCGGAGAAAATTATCGGGGTTCGATCACCCTGAAGGAGGCTTTTGCCAAATCCAGCAACGTCGCCGCCGTTCGCCTATTTGGCCAGCTCGGCGACCGGGCGGTGATCCGCGAAGCCCGCAATCTGGGAGTGAATTCGCCGCTGGCCGAGGATGACCCCAGCCTCGCCCTCGGCACATCAACCATGACACTCATGGAACTGACCGCAGCCTACGCCGGGGTTGCCGGTAATAGCTGGCCTGTCGAACCTTATGCTTTCAAGCGGGATACGCAGTCCTGGGGGGAATGGCTGTTCGACTGGCCCGGCCGCTATGAATCCAGAACCCATGCCAACATGGAAATGCTGCTGCGCTCAGCGATCAACGATGGCACCGGTCGCCGCGCAATGCTGTCGATTGCCAACTATGGCAAGACCGGCACCACCCAGAATAATCGCGATGCCCTGTTCGTTGGCTATGCCGGTGAAGGTGACGACCGGCTGGTCGTCGGGGTTTGGATCGGCAATGATGACAATACCCCTCTCAAGGGAGTCAGCGGTGGCAGCCTGCCCGCGCGGATCTGGAAAGACTTCATGCAACAGGCGGTTCAGTCCAAAAAACCTGCTGGCACCAGCAAACCGGCGCCCGCGCCCGACCCTGAAGGCCCGGTTGTCCCGCTCGACCTGCCGGAGATTCCTGAAATCCCCGCCGAATCCGGTGACACCGACATTCGGATCAATGGCGACTCCGGTGTGAGGGTTGGCACCGAGATCGGCGGTGTGCCGGTGGATTTGAGGATCGACGGCGACGGCGTGGCGATCGAGCGCCGGCAGGAAGATGCTCCACCCGCACAGTGACCGGAGGCCCGACATCCCGCCTAACAAAAAGCAGGAAATTAGGTCTTTGATTCCCCTCCCCTTTCCGCTTAAAGCTGTTCGCTTCTATGGCTGATCGTTCCAAACTTGATGACTTCAAAGATGTGCTTGGCGGCGCAGCCCGATCGATGGCCCGTGATCCGGACCTGGAACTCGCCTATACCGCCGAAGCGCCGTCGCAGACTGGCCAGCATCTCAAGGTGCCGATGCCAGCACGCGACCTGCCCCCGGCGCAAGTTGCCGAAGCGCGAGGCTTTGCCGACAGCTTTTCTTTGAAACTGCGCCATCATAACGAGGCCATGCACCGCAAAAATGCGCCGCAGGAAGCCCTGGCGCGCGCCTGCTTCGACGCTCTCGAACAGGTTCGCACCGACGCGCTGGGTTCGCGCAATATGGCAGGCGCGAAAGACAATCTGAACGCTGCGCTGGAAATGCGGATGCGATCAGACCCGATCGCACGGGCCCAGAATCGCGATGAAGTCCCGATCTCGACCGCGCTTGCCTTGTTGGCACGCGAGAAACTGACCGGACAGGCCCCGCCTGCCGGCACGGTCAAGGGACTCGACATGCTCCGCGAGTGGATCGAGGAAAGCGCCGGTACCGATCTCGACGGCCTCAATCTTACGCTCGATGATCAGAACAGCTTTGCCAAATTGTCGACGCAGTTGCTGCAACATCTCGATCTGATCAAAAGCGACGACGAGTCCGAAGCCGAGGACAGCGAGGACGATAGCGACGAAGAGAGCGACGACAGCCAGGACGACGGCGCCGATGAAGAGGCAACCGGCGATCAGGGCGAATCGGAAATGCGGTCGGAGCCGTCGGATGACGACAGCCAGGACGGCGAAAGCGACCAGAACGCCGAGGAACTGGAAGAAGGCGCCGAAGAGGAAATGGGCGATGCCGGCGACGACGGCATGATGCCGGTCCGCCCCAACCGGGCGATGTCAGACCTGCCGCCCGGCTTCAACTACACCGCTTGGACCGAAAAATATGACGAGGTCATCAGCGCCACAGAACTGTGCGACGACGAGGAGCTGACCCGACTGCGCGCGTTTCTTGACCAGCAGCTGACCAGCCTGCAGGGCGCGGTCACCAAGCTCGCCAACCGCCTGCAGCGCCGGCTGATGGCGCAGCAGAACCGCAGCTGGGATTTCGATCAGGAAGAAGGCATGCTTGATGCCGCCCGCCTCGCCCGCGTGGTCAGCAATCCCTCGCACAGCCTGTCCTACAAGATCGAGCGCGAAACTGACTTCCGCGACACCGTCGTAACGCTGCTGATAGACAACAGCGGCTCAATGCGCGGACGGCCGATCTCGATCGCTGCCATCTCCGCCGATATCATGGCGCGCACCCTCGAGCGCTGCGGCGTCAAGACCGAAATTCTCGGCTTTACCACCCGCGCCTGGAAAGGCGGCCAGACCCGCGAGGACTGGCTGAGTGCGAATCGTCCGGCCAATCCGGGGCGGCTCAATGACCTGCGCCATATCGTCTACAAAAAAGCCGACGAACCCTGGCGTCACGCCAAGAAAAATCTCGGCCTGATGATGCGCGAAGGCCTGCTCAAGGAAAATATCGACGGCGAAGCCCTGCTCTGGGCCCATAGCCGGTTGATCGCGAGGCCTGAAGAGCGCCGCATATTGATGGTCATTTCCGACGGCGCACCGGTCGATGACAGCACCCTGTCGGTGAATCACGGCGCCTATCTGGAGAACCATCTCCGCAAGGTGATCGACTGGATCGAAAGCCGCTCGCCGGTACAGCTGGTCGCCATCGGCATCGGCCATGATGTGACCCGTTATTACAAGAAAGCGGTCACCATCATGGACGCAGAACAATTGGGCGGAACGATGGTCGAGCAGCTCGCCGGGTTGTTCGACGAAGACTAAATATCCTCTCTACTTGAAATTACTTGCGGTTCCGAAATTTGGTCCTATTGGATTTTGATCATTTCGGGAATCAGTGATGTTAGCTACTTGCGTCGCCTTGCTTCTTACAGCCTTGGTTCAATCTGAACCCATAGGGGTAGGGTCAGTTTTGCCAGCCCAAGAAACCGCAGATTCTTCAGACAAAATTACCTTGGAAACCGGCTTTCCGATCATTGTCCGGATCGACGAACAACTCGGTTCCAAACTCAGCAGCACCGGCCAGTATTTCAAACTCAGCCTTGCCGAACCCGTCATGTACGAGGGCCATATATTGATTCCCGCCGGCGTCCCCGGACAGGGCCAGGTGGTCCATGCCAAAAAAGGCGGCTTTTCCGGCAGTGCCGGTGAGCTGATTCTCGCCGCGCGCCATGTCGAATATAACGGACGAAAGATAAAGTTGCGGAGTATGAAATTTGCCGAGACCGGCAAGGACAACACGGGGACCGCGATGGCCGTGGGTATTGCGGTCGGAGTGGTCGGCTTTCTCGTTTCGGGTGGCAACACGATTGTCGAACCGGGAACAACAGCCAATGCGAAATTTGCTGAGGATACGATATTCACTATCAATCCTCAGGAAATCGGACCTTCTGAATCAACCGAAGGTTTTTCTGGGAGTGATGTGAATGAATAAATATTACATGGCCTTGGTGTTGGGAGGCGCACTGCCTCTCACCAGTTTTTCGGCAACGGCCGCGCATGCCGCTACAAAAGAGGGTCGCGAAACAATATCGATCCCCGCACCGCCCGAAGGCCAGGGCCAGATTGTCTTTTTCCGGACCGGCGGTCAGGGATTCGCCATGGGCTGCTCGGTGAATGAAAATGATGAAAAAGTTAGCTCGCTAGGCGCTGGACGTTATTTCATGATGGTTGCTGACCCAGGACCGCACAGTTTTTCCGCAAAGAGCGAAGCGACAGATACACTCAACCTTGAAGTCGAACCGGACGAGACTCAATATGTGCGGTGCAAAATCAAAATGGGTTTCATGGCCGGCCGTCCCGACCTGGCTCCGTCCAGCAAAGCCGAATTTGATGAATTGAGCCACAAACTCAAGATGGTGGATGATGACGATATGGGGCCTTTGGCCCGCCGCGTCGAAGCCGGCAACAGTTCCGAATGAATGACATCTTGTTCAATCCGTTGTAAAGATTGAACAAAGCAATTAAGGTCTGGGTTCATGCAGCGCGGCTATCGCTTGCATGAACCCTTTTTTTTGCAGCATTTCGGATCTGGAGCACAATTGCATGAACGTAACCGAAGCCGTCACCTCGCGCCGGTCCATACGCCAGTTTCTCGACAAGCCGGTCGACCGGGCAACGCTGGAACAGATATTGAAAACAGCACAGCGTTCGCCTTCCGGCGGGAACACCCAGCCCTGGAGCGCGGTCATCGTTGGCGGCGACGCGCTCAAGGATATCACTGCCAAGATCAAGGAAAAAACCAAGACCGCCCCGATGGGCGAAAATATGGAATATGCGATCTATCCCAAGGATCTGGATGGTCGGTACGAGGAACAGCGCCGCGCGGTGGGCCGCGACATGTTTGAAAGCATAGGTCTGGCGCGCGAAGATAGCGCAGGCCGAGTCGCGCAAATGGCGAAAAACTGGGACAGCTTCGGCGCTCCCGTCCAGCTGTTTACCTATACCAGAAAATATATGGGTCCGCCGCAATGGTCCGATATGGGAATGTGGCTACAGACGGTCATGCTGTTGCTGCGCGAGGCCGGCCTCGACAGTTGCGCGCAGGAAATATGGGCGATGTACGGCAGCTATATGCGCGAGCTGCTCGGCATCGACGATGAGCATATATTCTTCTGCGGCATGGCGATCGGCTATCGGGATCCGGATGCCCCGATCAATAATTTTGCCGTGCCCCGGATTCGGCTTGATCAGGCGATAGAGATACGCGGCCTTTAAGAGCGATCGCGCTGATTTCCATCGAACAATATGAAAACCGTCCCTGAATGTGACGATCATCACCCAATCGGGCGCAGGAGTCGTTATTTTCCTATAGCAAGCTGGGATTCCCGGCTTAATTGTAGTAGCTGATAAATCGTTCGGGTCGCGACCGGCGTTGCATTGAGTCTGAGGGGGCTCATCAGCGCGTTTATTCCTATGGGGGAGTCGTTCGTGCACCGGGCAAGAACTTTTACACTATCTTTGGCAATCGCAATCGCCGCGAGTTCGACTGCGGTGTTTGCCCAAGGCACTCCGACCCTGTTGCGCGACAGTTTTCCGATCGGAAGCAGCGAAGGCATTTTGTGCCAGGTTCAGGATCGGAGCATCGAGAACAAGGCCAAGGCCAATATGTTCGACCGCAGCTGGGCGGTGGTTTGCCGCGATTCTGCCCGGCCGGTCGGCTTCGTCTATTCATCCCGCTCCGCTGAGCAGCCACTGCTCGACCGTATCGCAAGAAATCGTCGAGAAGCGGTGATCTGCCCGGATGAACAGCCCTCACAGGCTGCGCTCAGCGGGTTCCGGCATATCGCATGCAAAATTACCGGAGAGCCGGTTGCCTACTCGCAGATCGTCGGCGAGCAGGATGGCGTCAGCTATGTAGCTGAAGGCCTCTCTGCCTATGACAGCGCAACCCTGCTCGCACTCAAATCTGTTTTGCAAGGCACCGTCGCCATCGGCAAAATTGATGTTGCGTCGACGTCGGTAGAGGATCCCTTTGCTTTCGCCCGGGTCCAGGCCGCGACACTGAAACCGGACCAGGCTCTGGCAGAAGGCTATCGGCGCAACCTCAGCGGTAATTATGCGGAGGCCGCCGCGTTCTTCGAAACGCTGCAGCAGCGCACATCCGGAATGGAGGGGGAGGATATAAACCCCCACGAATATCTGATCAACCGGGCGCTACAAAAATCCAATCTTGGCGAATTTGCCGAGGCCGACGAACTGTTTGAACAAGCTGCCGCCGCCTACGACGGCGATCCCGTGACAGAAAGACTGCAGCGCAATTTCGAAGCTATCCATCTGCTCAATCAATCGCGATTTGATGCGGCGATCAAGCGGATCAACCAGCCGCTGAAGACATCGCTGATAGAGCAAGTCGGCCCTGCCCAAGGGCTTGAAATTACCGCGCCCATTTCCAGCCGCATCAACGGCAGCGCAAAATCCCGCAATCTGCTTGGCTTTGTCGACGAAACCAAATTGAGCCCGCAGGAACGCGCTGAGATTATCGATGCGCAAGCGCTGCAACTTCTCGGCACGGCACAGCGCTTGAATGGCGATCTTGCCGCCGCCCGCATGTCGCTGACGTCTGGCTATAATCGTGCGGTGGCTGTGCGGGACGGACGCGTGACCTCAATCACCCGCCTGCGCGCACAAACGCTGGCTGAACTCTCGCTCATTGCAGAAGCCGAGGGCGATCTGAATGAAGCGGAGCAGTTGCTTCGCGACGGACTCGATATACTTGAGATCCAATATCCGGAAACCAGAGCCGTTAACGGTGCCAAGGCCCGCCTCGCCGCTTTTCTGCTTCGCAACGGAGAAGAAGCGGAAGCGCGGCAATTATTTAGTGAAGTGGTTGACAGTTCACTGGGCAAACGCAGCGCGATTTCCGGCATGGCCAATCAACTCGCACCCTATTTCCGTCTGCTTGCCGCGGATGAATCAGCTACCGAGCAGTTTTTCAAGGCAGCGCAAATTTTGGTGCGTCCCGGGGTCGCAGAAACCCAGGCGGTTCTCTCGCGTGAGTTGAGTGGCGGAACCGATGAAGCATCCAGACTGTTCCGACAGTCCATAAATCTGGCGCGCAATATCGAACGGCTGCGGATACGCTTTGCGGCTCTGGCCAGAGTCGAGCAGACCGCCTCGGTCGCCCGGCAAAAACAGGATCTCGCATCTGAAATCGAGGCGCTGGAAAGAAGTCAGCAGTTCACCCAGACCCAATTGTCGGAGTTTGCGCAATATCGTGTGGTTAGCGATCGTTTTCTCAGCCTCGAGAACCTGCGTTCAGCCCTGACGCCGACCGAAGCCTATATGCGCATGGCGATCATCGGTGGTGACATTTTCATGTTTTACACCGATCAAACGGACGCGAAAGTCTACCGCGTGCCGCTGGCTGATACTGTGCTCGACGAGAAAGTCGATACAATCCGCGCTTCCATCTCGGTTTTCGAAAATGGACGCAACGTCACCTATCCCTTTGACATTGAAGCCGCACGCGAACTCTATGCCGCGCTTTTCGCACCGGTTTCGGAAAAGCTTTCGGACAAAACCCATCTGATTTTCGAACCCGATGGGGCGATGCTGCGCTTGCCGATCAATTTGCTGGTGACCGATGATCAATCCGTTGCGCGCTATTTTGAAAGAACCGAAGCACCCGACGGCGATCCGTTTGATTTTACCGGCGTCCAATGGCTCGGCAGGAATCTGGATATCAGCACGGCTGTATCCGCGCCGGCTTTCGCCGATGCGCGAAAGACACCGCAATCGGATGCCTCTAATCAATATCTGGGGTTGGGCAGAAACCAGCCGGTAGTCGCCAGCACCAGCGTAGCATCGATCCGCGGCGGCGCCCAGAGCCAGGACGCCAATTGTCAATGGCCGCTCAGCCAGTGGAACAGCCCAATATCGGATCGCGAGCTGGTCGAAGCCAAATCGTTGATTGGCGCCGGCAATTCCGAGCTCATCACCGGGGCCGAATTTACCGACACCCGCATCCTTTCGAAAAGCGACATCAACGATTATCGCATTTTGCACTTTGCGACACATGGTTTGGTGACCGCGCCCAGTCCTTCATGCCCGGCAAAACCGGCGCTGGTAACGTCCTTTGGCGAGGATGGCTCGGACGGCCTGCTGGCTTTTGACGAGATTTTCGATCTGAAACTGGACGCGGATATCATCATTCTTTCGGCCTGCGATACGGCAGGCCAGGCCAGCATAGCGGCCACCCGCGAGGCTGGCGTCAGCAGTGGCGGCGGAACCGCCTTGGATGGATTGGTCCGGTCTTTCGTAGGCGCGGGCGGACGCTCTGTACTCGCTAGCCACTGGCCAGCGCCGGATGAGTTTCTGGCAACAGAAAGGCTGATCAACGGGCTGTTCAGCGGCGGTCAGGGCCATTCGATCACGGGCGCACTCAGACTGTCACAACAGCAGCTGATGACAGACCCCCTCACGTCACACCCGTTTTACTGGGCTGGATTTGCCCTGATCGGTGATGGTGCCCAGCCTTTCTTGCCCGGCACCGGAAGCCCTGCCGCCAATAGCGATGCATCTGTAGCAACCACGAAAGCAGCGCTGAACTAGTGAGCGAAACCACCACAGCAACAGACCCGGTGACCAATAACCGCGATGTCGACGAAGGCGCGAGGGGCGTGTTGCAATCCCTGCGCCGCCTGTTCGATCAGCTTGGCCCGATCCGTATGGGGTCGACCGCACTTTTCCTGGTGCTGGCGCTGTTGGTCGCACGCTACAGCTGGACGACACCGCTGATTCAGGAAGCAGAACGCGCGCTTTATGATTTGTGCGCCTCGGTATTCGCCCCCGAAGTCGACAAGGACGAAAACATCGTCATGGTCGTATATAACGAGGACACGTTAAAGCTGACCGGACAGCGGTCGCCCGTCGACCGGACGATTCTGGCGCAGGCGCTCGAAACGATAGACGCCGCCAATCCGAAATCGATCGGTATCGATATTCTGTTCACGATGCCGCAGGACGATGACCCGCTGCTCATATCGACCTTCAAGAAGATGAAGACGCCCACCTATCTCGCTTATGCCGACCCCAAGGAAAACCCGGAAATCACATTCGCGGAACATGAATTTCTGCAGCAATTTTTCCAATCCGTAAGCGGCGAGACGGTCAACCCGACCAATATCAAACTGGAAACGGACAGCGACGGGGTCCAGCGCCGATGGACTCCGCACAGTCCCGGAGCGCCGCCGTTCATGGCCATCGCGCTCACCGCGCCTAACCCGAAGTTCGCCGCAAATGACGGCGCTATCCGCTACCACGTGCCGGCAACCACTGACGTTCCGGTGTTCGACAAATTCCCGATCGAAAGTTTTGCCGATCCGGAGATTGCGGAGATGCTTGGGTCCTTCATTACTGGCAAGCATGTCCTGATCGGCGGCGACTTCATTGATCGCGACCGGTTTGAAACACCGGTCGGCGGCCTGGCCGACATGCGCGGTGATGACGGCAAGATGATCGGGCTGGAAGTCCATGCCCATATGCTCGCCCAGCTTCTCAATGACGACCTGCCCAGCCCGATCCCGGCCTGGACCTTGTGGCTGGCCGCGATGATCGTCGCAATCTGCGGCGGTCTTTCCGCTCTGATCATCGGCAACGCCTTGAAGGTCGCCTTCATCCTGATCGGCCAGTTTGCATTTTTTCTTGTCTTTCCCTTTCTGCTGCAAAATATGGGTGTCGACACATTATCGCTGCCGGCCTTTGGCTGGGCGACCGGATGGCTGCTCGGCTACGCATCCGTCGGCTCGGCCGCTCGCACACTCAATTCGAAGCAACGCGCCTTTGCGCAAAGCGCATTGGGCAAATATCTGCCAAAATCCATCGCCAACGAAATATTGAAGCATCCGGAAAAGCTTGCGCTGCACGGCGAGAAACGGAAAATTTTTGCGGTTTTCACAGATCTCGAGGGCTTTACGAAATTGACCCACGCGATCGAACCGGAAATGGTCGCCACCTTGCTGAACGATTATCTCGATCGCCTGAGCGAGGTTGCGCTGGAATATGGCGGGACCATCGACAAATTTGTCGGTGACGCACTAGTGACATTCTGGGGCGCTCCGATCGCCTACCCCGACGACGGCGAACGTGCAGCCAAAGCCGCCTATGCGCTCTATCAGGCAGGGGAGGAATTCCGCAAAAATGTGCCGGAAGGCGTCCCTGCTATCGGCAGAACGCGGGTCGGCATGCATTATGGTGACGCAATTGTCGGCAATTTCGGCGGCGATGGCCGCATCCAGTATACCGCTCTCGGCGACGCGATGAACACGGCGGCGCGGCTCGAGGCCGCGAACAAAACGCTCGACACAAAAGTCCTGCTGAGCCGGGAAGCGATGGAGCGCACCGGTCTGGACTGGTTCCGGCCAATGGGCCGGATCACCCTGCGCGGACGGTCAACACCGGTCGATGTCTTCGAACCGGTTCCCGACTGGGATGAAACAGATCGTGCAGCAGTGACCGCCGTCATAGCGGCCCATGAAAAAGGTGATACCAACAGCATCCAGGGACTGGGTGCCATAATCAAGCGATATGGCGGAGACCTCGGTCTCGTGAACTTACGCAAACGACTGGAAAAAACAAAACATGGAGAAAGCTATGCCCTTGGATAAAAACCTGTCGGTACCATCCGGCAAATTCGCATCCCGCTTCGCAAAAGCGGCTCTTGGTTTCGCCTTGCTGATCGGCGTTGGCGGCACCGCCATGGCACAGAATATGGTCATCCGCTCAACCGGCCCGTCTGCCAGCAGCTACCCGGCCGGCAAAAAAATGACCAACGACGCAAAAATTTCGCTCAAGGCCCAGGATCGGGTCACGATCCTGACCAAATCTGGCACGCGCGTTCTCAAAGGCCCGGGAACCTATTCTCTGGCGCAGGGAAGCGGTGCGACATCAACGGCCTCGACACGGTTGTCGAGCTTCATCAACAATCGCGGCAGCAGCCGGGCTCGAACCGGGGCTGTGCGAGGCGCCACCAGCGACGCCGTGGTCACGCCGAACAACCCCAATCTCTGGTTTCTGGATGTCACCAAAGGCGGAAAATTCTGTGTGTCAAACCCCACGGGGCTAGTTGTCTGGCGGCCGGATTATACCGGATCGGCCACGGCCTCAATTGTTGAGCCGTCAAATGGCAAGGTCACCGAAATTGCCTGGCGCAAGGGCAATCCGCTGAAAGCGTGGCCGAAGGACGTTTTGCCCGTCACCGACGGAGCGAGCTACCGGCTGCTCGGATCCAGCGCCGAGCAAGCGGTGGATGTCAGTTTCGTAGTTTTGCCAAGCGAACCCGCCGATCTGGACGAAACGGCTGAGGTTCTGATCGAAAACGGATGCACCAGCCAGCTGGACCTGCTGGTGGAAACCCTCGATGCGGCCAGTGAACAGGCGGCCAATCAGGGGTAGGCTTTGACCAATTGCTGCCGTCCCAACCAAGCGCTGGGACGGCAGTGCCGGCATGATGGTCTCATCGGGGGGCCGGCAGAGTGAAAAACGGGGATATACATGACGCGATTACGCACTATTTTTCGTACAACAACACTGGCCGGCAGTGGCCTGTTATGTTTGTCGAGCCTGCCCGCCCTTGGGCAGTCTTCTCTTGCCGTACCGACCAGAGAAGAGATTCAGCGCGGCGTTATCGAAGAAGCCTTGAAGGGCCAGTCACAACCCCTGTCTTTCGAGGGTGATGTCGAACGGTCCGCCTGCCCGCTCGCGGGCCCCGAATTTTCCGACGTCCGGTTTACCCTGCGATCCGTCGATTTTACCGGACTGATTGCAGCCGATCCCGCATCGCTCACCTCCTCCTACGCCCAATATGTCGGCCAGGAGGTCCCAGTCGCGGTTGTCTGTGATATTCGGGACCGGGCAGCGACGATATTGCGCAATGCAGGCTATCTGGCGGCCGTGCAGGTGCCACCACAGACGATCGACCAGGGCAATATTCGTTTTGATGTCCTGATGGCCAAAATGACCGCAGTCCAGGTCAGGGGCGATGCAGGACCATCGGAAGGCTTGCTGCAAAAATATATCGAGAAGCTCGCGGCGCAGCCGGTTTTCAACATCAAAACCGCCGACCGCTATCTGCTGCTCGCCCGCGACATTCCCGGCCTTGATGTCAGACTGGCACTCCGGCCGGTCTCGGCGGCCTCTGGCGGCAAGCCCGGCGAAGTTGTCGGAGAATTCAATGTCATCCGCACGCCAGTCTATGCGGACATCAATATTCAGAATTTTGGTTCCGAGGCGGTCGGACGTTTCGGCGGTCTGGCGAGAATTCGATTCAACGGCCTCACCGGCTTGGGCGACGAGACCATCATCAGCGGCTATTCCACCGCCGATTTCAAAGAGCAACAGGTCCTGCAGGCCAGCCACGAATTTCGGCTTGGCGGCGAAGGCCTTAAATTTGGCGGCAGTTTCACCTATGCGTGGACCAAGCCGGATGTGCCAGGTGGCTTCAATATCAAGTCGGAAACACTGGTTGCAGGCGCCTATGCCACCTATCCTTTCATTCGCAAGCAAACACACAATCTGTTCGGCACGGTCGGTCTCGATTATATTGACCAGCGCACCGACTTTCTGGGCACGCGTACCAATGAAGATCGATTGAGCGTTGCCTACGCCAGGATCGACTTCAACCAGATAGAAGCGGGCAGCATCTCCGGTCGCGGCGGCTATTCCGCTTTCGAACCGAAATGGGGCGTTGGCGGTTCACTGGAAATCCGGCAAGGGCTCGATATATTGGGGGCCAGCCAGGGCTGCGGACCGGCCTTTGTCAATTGCCTCGGCAAAACCGTCTTGCCGACCCGCGCGGATGGCGATCCAACGGCTTTCGTACTCCGTGGGCAGGCAAAAATAGACTTTCGTCCAACACCTTTGCTCGCGTTCACGCTGAAACCAAGACTGCAATATTCGCCGGAAGCGCTATTTTCCTATGAGGAGATTTCTGGCGGCAACTATACCGTTGGACGCGGCTATGATCCGGGCACGATTATCGGCGACAGCGGCTACGGCTTGCAGACCGAAGTCAGCTACGGTTCGCTGCAACCCCAAAGCTTCGACGATATCGCGCTTCAGCCTTATCTGTTTTTCGACATGATGGCGGTCTGGAACAAGAATATTCCGGGCGATCCACAGAAGCTTTACTCTGCGGGCGGCGGCGTGCGAGCCACCATTGGTCAGCAGGCCAGTCTCGACCTGATGACGATGGTACCGCTCAAACGCGCCATCTTTCAGGCCCGCCGGGACAGCGCCCGGGCGCTACTGACGCTGACCGTTCAGCTGGCTCCATGGCGGCGACAATGATCACAGCAGGTTGCGAACCAAAGATATTTGAACTGAGGACGGCCAAATGACGAGCAAGATGCAGCATATGACAGGAAAATCGGGCTCCAGACAATCCGGAAAACTGCGATGGCTGTCAGGTGGTTCTCTGGCGGCTGCAGCATTTCTGCTGGTTTCGGCTCCTCAAACAGCTCATGCGCAACAGTTGCCACGCGCACCGGGCATGATCGCAGAAAATACCCCGCACGGCAGAAATGTAAGCATTCCCCGCCCGGAAATCGCCCACAATCAACCTCACCATCGCTCGGCGGATTTTAACCCACGCGATGTCAGGATTTCCGCCCCGCTTAATCCGCTTCCCGTTAATGATGTTAGGATTTCTGCGCCCGTTGATCTAATGGTAGAAAATATCCGGATTAGCGCACCAGTGACGCTGTCGGGGGCCAATCAACCTCAGCGTCCTGCCGGGATGGCCGCGATCAACGAACCGCAGGCCACCGGGCCTCGCATTTCCGCGTCTCAGGCCTTTCAGGCCAGCGGTAGTTCGGCATCTGCAATTACGACGATTTCAAGAGGGTCCAATGCCGATATTGTGACCGTATTCGGGCCGGAAACATTCATTAACTGGACCCCTCTGGATACCGCGAACGGCGATGATTTGATCAATATCCTGCCAGGAGGCACGACCCTTAACTTTGTTGGTCCGAATGCAGGCTATACCGTGCTCAACCGGATTTTACCGACCGGCACCACAACGAGCGGCGATCCTCGCGGCATTGCATTCAGCGGGAATGTTGCCAGCCGACTGGGTGACATTGATGGATCCATTGGCGGCAATATCTGGTTTTACAGTCCCGGCGGGATCGTGGTCGGTGCAGGATCGACCTTTGATGTCGGCAGCCTCGTTCTGACGACCAACGACATCGATACGACCGGTGGCCTGTTCGGTGCAGGCGGCGAAATCCGGTTCAGCGGAACTGCAGGCAGCCGGTCATCGGTCACCATCGAAAATGACGCCACGATCAACGCCCTCAATGACCGCAGCAGCTATGTCGCAATGGTCGCACCACGCGTCGTTCAGGGCGGAACGGTGAATGTAGACGGCTCGGCTGCCTATGTGGCGGCCGAACAAGCGGAATTGACGATCAACAACGGCCTGTTTGACATTGCGATCGGCGTGGGAACAGCCGACGGCAATGGGGTCGTGCATAGCGGGACAACGACCGGACCATCGTCCACGCCCACTTTTTCCGGGATCGACATCACCGATGCAGACGCACAGGCGATCTATATGGTTGCCGTTCCGAAAAATGATGCACTGACCATGTTGGTGGGCGGCAATCTGGGTTACGAGCCAGCCGCCAGCGCCTCTATCGTCAATGGCAACGTAGTACTTAGCGCCGGTGCCAATGTTGCGACAACCGGTGACCAGACCAACGCCAGCTTTGCCATTGACAAAAACGCAGCGGATTCAGATTCGAATATCCAGCTGCAAAATGTTTCTTTCGGATCATCGGTCTCCACCTTTGCAACCAACGGGCTGAGCGCAACCGCTTCTTCATTGACTGATCGCATCGTCAGCGACAACTCGGTTGGCTCGCAGGACTTACTGCTGGAAGCCAGGAACCAGCTTGATATCAACACCACCGGCGGTGGCTCGATCGATATAAACGGAGATCTTACGCTGCGAGCCGGAACCGACGGTGTCGGCGGAACGATCAACATCAATGCCGACCAGGTCGGCGTTGGTACTCCAATAACCAGCGGATTACTGGTCGCTGGCGATCTAGTCGTCGATGCAAGCGCGCAGGGTCTGGACGATTTTTTCACCGTTCGCAACAATGGCGGCACCGGCATTGGGCAGGATGCAGTCGGCGGCAATATCAACATCAATATCAGCGGCGACGGCGACCTCGTGGTTGGCGGCACGGCTCGATTTGATGCCAGCGCTCAAGGGGGCAAGGGCGAAAACCAGAACGGGTTCGGTCAAGGCGGCAATATTAATCTGACTTTGTCCAGCGGGACGTTCAATATTATCGGGCAGACAGTTTTCGATGCCCAGGTCATCGATGCCGACGAATCCAAACTGGAAGGAAATGGCCCCGGCCTGATCGGCAGCAACAGTGTTGGCGGAAACGTCAACCTTCTAATATCCGGGGGTGCCCTCACCACCGGCAATATTTTTGTAAATTTGGATTCCGTTGCATCGGCTGGTGCGCAGTCCGGCGGCGCACAGAGCAACGATGCGACGTCCGGTTCCTTTGATTTGCGAATGACGGGGGGTTCGCATGTCATCAACGATCTTAGCATCCTGGGCGCCGCCGATGCCAGCACTAGCTCGTTCGATGCAGCCGGCATGGTGACTTCCGGATTGGCCGAATCAGGAACCGCCAGCTTTCTAATCGACAACAGCAGCCTGACCATCAATTCTGACCTGAACATCTCACTCGGCAGCTTTGGTGTTTCGCCCGAAAGTACAGCGGACCGGGTCTCTCTGACGGTACAAAATGGCGCTAGCCTGACGGTCGGGGGATTTCTGGATGTCGAGACATCCGCCTATAATGGTGTTGAAGCAAGCGCCAGCACCAGCGGTTCTATTTCAATCTTGGTGGACAATGCAACGATCACCATCGACGGCATGTTTCTTGATTCTTCTGCAAGACCAAACGACCAGTTTTCCTTTTTCTCCATTGATGAGGGGCGCGACTTTCAGGGCGGTGACATCAGTCTCATCGCTCAAAATAGCGGGACGTTCACCTCTGGATTCGCCTCCATTTCCGCCAATGCCACGGGCAATGACACCAATGCCGGAGATGGAACCGGCGGCGATATCCTGATCAACGCCAATAATGGTTCTATTAACTTCACCAGCAGTGTTTCCATTGATGCCAGCGGCATAGGCGGCGTCGGCGGCAGCAAGGACGATCCGGCCAGCCTTGGAGCCGGAAGAGGCGGAGCGATCACCCTTCGCGTTCAAGGAGCCGGCGGGGCTTTGTCGTTTACCGATCTGGGCATCGATTCTGACGGATCGATTTCCGTTGGCGGCGAAGGTGGGGCACCGCCTTTTGCCGGCGATGGCGGTTTCGGATTTGGCGGCAATGTCACTTTTGACGTGCTCGGCGGAACGCTCACGGCGAATGATATCGACGTCGGGTCGGATGGTTCCGGCGGCGGTGGCGGAGACCTGGTGCCAACAGCACCACTGTCATCGGTTTCAGCACAGGCCGCACCCGCGGATCTGACCGTTGTGAATGCTCCATTTGCTGGCGGAGTGTCGGTCGGTGATGGCGGCGATGGCCAGGGTGGCGATGTTACCTTCAATCTCAACGGCGGCAATGCAACGGTCAACAATCTGACAATTTCCGCGAACGGTTTCGGTGGTGATGCAGCCAATGGCAACATAAATGACGGCACTGCCGGCGGGACCGGCGGTCGCGGCATCGGCGGCAACACGACGTTCAACGCCCAGGCGGGAACGTTGACGGTCACCAGCACTTTGACGGTATCCGCTGATGGTAACAATCAGAATATCGCACCTTATGGGTCCAGGGGCTCGGGTGGCTTCGGATATGGCTCCGATGGCGGGGCCGGTGGCGCCGGTATCGGCGGGACAGCGACCTTCAACCTGGACGGCACTGCAACAATCAATGCCGATCAAGTCATTGTCAGCACCAGCGCTACCGGTGGATACGGCGGATCAACGACCTATGCCGGTTATGGGCAGGGCAGCACCATCCAGGCCGGCATTGCCGGCGATGGGGGCGACGCGACGGGTGGGAATGCAGCGTTCAACAACAACGCAGGAACCCTCAACTTTAACCAGCTTTCCGTGAATTCAATTGGCACTGGCGGCGACGGCGGCGAGGTTTTTGGCTTTTCGACGTTTGAAGCTGATAATGATGGCGGCAATGGCGGGATCGGTACGGGCGGCAATGCCGCGATCAATATCAATCAGGATGATCTCAATAATCCCGTCTATGTGGTGAACGCCAGTGGTGTCGGTGGCGACGGCGGTGAAGGAGTGAATGGCGGCAATGGCGGCGCAGCCTTCGGCGGTATCGCGGCGATCAATATAAACGGGACGACGGCTGTTCTCGACGACCCCTCCATCATTGCGACTGCGACGGGCGGTGCCGGCGGCCAAGGCAAACTCGCCAGTGGAACGTTCAATGCTGGCGATAGCGGCAATGGCGGAGATGCGACCGGCGGCACTGCCCGTCTGCAGGTGACCGGCGCCGGTGGCAATATCGATCTTAGCTTCATCACCCTGCAATCGGACGGTTTTGGCGGACAAGGCGCCTCCGGCTACTCCGGTTTCTCCGGTGATGCCGGGAGCGGCGGCGATGGCGGCAACGCAACCGGCGGACGGTCGGAACTGGTCGCGCGAACAGGCGGCACGATAAATCTGGCTGTGAGTACCTTTGATTTCACCAGCACCGGAACCGGCGGCGCGGGCGGCGATGGCGGATATTCGTACGCCAACACAACCGGCGACGGCGGTGATGGCGGATTTGGCGTCGGAGGCACATCGCTATTCCTCGCTCAGGGCGGCACGATCACTGGTCAGGATGTTAACTTCACGACCGCCGGCATTGGCGGCGATGGCGGCGTCGGTGGCACATATGGATATGGCAGCACCAACGGCTTGACCGGCACGGGTGGCACCGGAACCGGTGGGACGGTGACAATCGAGGTTCAGGAAGGCAGCCCGGGGATCATTACACTGAACGATGTCGTCGGCGCAGCTAACGGCACCAGTGGCGCGGGCGGGTCTGTTTCTGTGGGAACTGGTGGCCGCATTGAAATCACCGACAGTTCAATCGATCCGGCCGGATTAATCACCCTGAACAGCCTGACCGCGACCGCGTTCGATTCAGGCAGCGGCTCTATCACACTCTCCGGCAGCACGCCGCTTGGCGGATTATATGTGACCGGTAACAGCGATGCCATCGCCATTGCTGGCGATCTGACGGTCAATGTCGCCGGCAATATCGAATATAATTTCGACGGCAACGGGAAGATGCTGGTTGGCGGAAACGCCGTTCTCAACAGTGGTCAGAATATTCTGATCGGCCACTCCAACAATGCAACGCCGGTCAATTCCATTGATGTAGCCGGAACGTTCAATGCGTCCGCACAGGGCAATTTTATCGCTTCTGCCGCTTCGATCCTCAACGCCGGGTCGACAATGAATATTCGTGCGGAGCAGAACGCATCGGTCAATGATGCGCGCGCCGTAACCAATCTTGAACTGTCCGCGGGACAAAATGCCACGCTCAACAACGCTACCGTGACCGGCGCGCCCCTGACCAGTGCGATCACCTTCGGAACGCGGATCGATTCCGGCGTTACGGTCCTGGCGGGATTTAGCCCGACTCCGACCCCTACCCCATATGATCCGAATTTCAACGCCGCCGTTACCGGCACTGTAACCTCGACCGGCTTCGTGAACATAAGCGCGGGCGGAAATGCGACCTTCGATGCCGCAGCAAATGTGCTATCCGACAACGGTATTCGTGTTCGAACCGGAGACGACATCATTGTCGCAGCCGGTGCGGTCCTGCAAGCTGCAGTGAACCCTGCGGATTCCGCCGACCTTTTGTCGCCATTCCTGACCGAGAATAATCTGATCTTGGATGCCGGAGGCTTGCAGTTCAATCTGAATTCGACGCCGCTGACGCCCATCGCCTCGATCGTCGCAGCGGGCACTCTCAACGCCAACAGCTTCGCGGTCGATCTCACGGCCAATGCTATTGATGGCCTTGGCGGCACAGTGATCGCCAGCTCCGTATCTGCTGATGTCAGAAATTCACCCTCCGACGCAGCGATCACTGCCTCGGGACAGTCCGATGACAACGGCCTGCTCAGCGCGCAATGCGTAGGGGGGAATGTGTGCCTCGGCATCCTGAGAACCGACAATATCGTTCGCATCGGCCGGGCCAGCACGCCCGACGTCATTCAGGCGATAATTGAAGGCGGCACGATCGCCGCAGACGACATTCTTGTCACCACTCGCCGTGACATAATAATGGGCACTGATGGTATCGCCACCGTGCTCGACGCAGCGAACCGGTTCCTGGTCGAGAGTACCCAGGGCAATGTCGACCTGCGCAATGCAACCGCGAGCAGCGCCAGCATTCAAGTCAGTGCGGTGAACGGCAGCCTGCTGGGGTCGGGATCGCTGATCAGCGCAAATGATATCGGCATTACCGTTGGCCAGGATATCAACGCGACTGCTATCAATGCGGGCGGTCAGCTGACAACGATCGCCAATCTCGGCGGCGGGTTCGAGACCTCCTACACGGTTCCCGGCAGCATCAACGTCGGCACGTTGACCCAGGGAGGCGCTACCAATATTAACATCATCGCTGGCGGCGATATTTCCTTCGGCAGGATCAATCTCCCCGCCAACCAGTCGATCACGCTGACCGCCGCCACCGGCAATGCGTTTCTCGGCAGCAACAGCAGCGCGACCTCAATATCCGTCCTCGGCAATAATGTCGGCTTCAATGACCTTCTGTCGACCGGCACCATCACGTTGAACGCGGCCGCCGGCAACCTGACGGGCAGCGGTCCCGGCAACCTGTCGGCAAATGGTGTGATCAACCTCGATGCCGCCAATGACATAAGCTTTGGCAACGGAACATCGCCGTTGGCCTTTACTGCCGACGCGGGCGGGGCGATCAACTTCGGCAACGCAACTGGTCGCGATATCCAGTTTACGGCAGCCACTAACATAAATGGCACAAATGCAATTTCGCCCAATGCTACTGGCGGGTTAGCCGACCGCGTGATCCTGAACGCCGGCGGCAATGTCTCCATCACCAACAGCGTACGGGCAATTGATATTATCGACATCGATGGCGTGAATGTCTCGATCGGAACATTGGACTCCGGCGACGGTGATATCCTGGCGACGGGCGCGGTGACTGTAGGCAATATCGCCGGAACCAACCATGCCATTCAGGGGACCAGCATAGATCTGACATCCGTGGCAATAACTGGCTCCCTGACCGCCAACGCAACCACAGGCTCGATTACATCCGGCAATATTAGCGCCAGCACAGCCAATCTGACTGCGGCGGACGCTATTGCATTGACAGATGTCACTGTGACCGGCCCACTGCTTGCAAATGCGGGCGGTGCGGCGTCCTTCGGCACGCTGACCGGGCGCGATATTCAAATCAATGCTGGAGGCAACATAACAGGCACGAGCGCAATTTCGCCCAATCCGACTGGCGGCTTGGCCGACCGCGTGATCCTGAACGCTGGCGGCAATGTCTCCATCACCAATACCGTACGGGCAATTGATATTATCGACATCGATGGCGTGAATGTCTCGATTGGAACATTGGACTCCGGCGATGGTGATATCCTGGCGACGGGCGCGGTGACTGTAGGCAGCATCGCCGGAACCACATATGCCATTCAGGGCACCAGCATAGACCTGACATCGGTTGCGTTAATTGGCGCCTTCACCGCCAGTGCAACGACAGGCTCCATTGCATCCGGAAATATTAGCGCCAGCACAACCAATCTGACTGCGGCAGACGCTATTGCATTGACAGATGTCACTGTGACCGGCCCACTGCTTGCAGATGCGGGCGGTGAGGCTTCCTTCGGCACGCTGACCGGGCGCGATATTCAGATCACCGCCGGTGGCAACATAACAGGCACGAGCGCGATTTCGCCCAATGCAACTGGCGGGTTAGCCGACAGCGTGTCCGTGAACGCCGCCGGCAATGTCACCCTTACCGGCACTGTTCAAGCGCTGGATATCGTCGATATCGACGGCGTGAATGTCTCGATCGGCACGATGAATTCGGACAGCGGGAACGTCCTTGCGACCGCAGCCGCGGATGTCGGAACATTACTCGGCGGCACCCATGTCATTCAGGGAACATCTGTAAACCTCGACAACAGCGACATCGGCGGCAATCTGGCGGCCAGCGCTACTGCGGGTGACATTACCGTTAGCGGCAATCTGGTGGTCGGAGGAGCGATCGATTTCGACGCCACCGGTGCCATCGGATTCGGCCGCGCGACCGGCTCCAGCATAAATATGGATGCAAATGGCAATATTGCAGGCGGCGATTTGACCGCCACCAATGCGCTGAGCCTCAACGGCGGCACTATCGCCATCGGTGACGCGAGCGCCGCCAATATCGCTTTCACCAGCGGCGCGAATATCCTGTTCAACGCCCTCACCTCGCCCAACGCCATTGCCCTGACCGCAGCCAATGGCATGATCGGCAAGAATACCGGGGCCGGTGACATCATTAGCGGCGGCGATGTGGATCTGACCGCCCAGGCCTTCTCGGTTGGCGATGT
>NVXM01000028.1 GCA_002733865.1 Sphingopyxis sp. | reverse complement strand
CACCGCCCCCACCACCGCCCGCTCCGGTCGTTCAGCCGCAATATACGCCGCGCGCGCCGACACCGCCATTTGGCGCGAGCAATCTCACTGTCGTACCGATGTTGCGGACGGACGGTCTGCGTGAAACCATCAACCGTGACCTCGGTCCGCTCGAGACCCTGTGGCATGTCCGCGCCGCTCTGAATGTGGCCGCGCTGAGCTGCACCGGGCCGCTTTATGAGCGTCTTGTCGACGATTATAACGCCTTCATCAGCAACAATAGTGCGTCACTGCGCAACGCCAATAATGCGATTATCCGGAAGTTTCAGCGGGAAGTCGGCGCCGGATATAAAACGCAGCACGATATTCATCAGACGCAGCTCTACAATTACTGGTCCTTCTCGCCACTGCGTCGGCCGTTTTGTGATCAGGCCGTTCAAATCAGCCAGCGCGCGATCGTTACCAAATCTGACGATCTCAACGCCTTTGCCGCGCAAGCCTTGCCTGAGCTGGAGAAGCCGTTCACCGAATTCTACCTTGCTTATGAAGAATATGAGCGCGATCTGGAAGCTTGGCGCGTCCAATATGGGCAGCCCGAAGTTGAACAGCCCACCGCGGCCACTGAAACGCCGACTTTGGATTATGAGCAGCCAGCCCCCGGCGAATAGATTACTATAAAATCGGCAGAATACGGAGCCGGATGGAATAACCATCCGGCTTCCCGTCATTCGTGGCCAGCTTACTGGCTTGCCTCTGCGATGAGTCCATCGTCGATCGCTTTCGCGGCCAGATAGGCGCTACGGTCCGTCACTCGCCTGGCGTAAGCGAGAAAGGAACTACGGTCGGGCAGGGTTCCGAACTGCGTTCCCCAGACGATCTGGGCTCCGATATAGACGTCGGCCATAGTAAACCGCTTGCCGCAGACATATTGATCCGCCTGAAACTTGGCATCCAGAACGTCAACCACCTGGTCATAATTGCCATAGCCGGCCATTCTTTCCTGATCGGCCGTCACGGCGAAGTCCAGCGACCGATTGGTTATCGCCTGCTCGACCGGCCCGGCGGTAAAGAACAGCCAGCGAAAATAATCTGCCTGTTCGGATGGTGTGGGGGCCAGGCCGGCATCCGGGAAGGCTTCCGCGAGATAGGCGCAGATCGCCGCACATTCCGTCACAACTTTGCCGTCATGGTCAATCGCCGGAACCTTTCCCATCGGATTGACCTTCAGATAGTCATCCGCCTTCATCGTGGTGTCATATTCGAGCAGGACCTGATCATAGTCCGCGCCCGCTTCGTGCAGCGCCCAGCGGACAATCTGGGCGCGTGACATCGGGTTGGTGTAGAATTTCAGAGTCATCTTATTTTCCTTCATGTTTTGTATATTCTGTTTGGGACCGGTAATTTTCTCGCTGCAGCCGGGAGAATTCCTCGAGTGAGCGTATGGGGTCGGGCTGGAAGAAGGTACCGGTGCCGGTTAGTGCAGAGATACGGTCGAGGCGGAAGGCCCTGAAATCATAGCGAAATTGACACCATGCAACCAACGTCCATACCTTTCCCCAAAACCAGAGACCCAGCGGCTGGACCATCCGGTTGGTCGAGCTGCCATCTTCGGCGACATAATCCAGAACAAGGATTTCCTTCGCATCAACAGCCTGTTCGCAGCGGTCAATCAAGATGCTGGCCTCACCCCCCAATCCGATACGGGGCGAGAATATCTTGATGTCGTTGATCCTGCTGCGCTCCGCGTCCGGCAACACAGCCTCGATCTTGATCAGCGCTTCTTCCGCCGCAGCCGTCATCGCGTTGCCGCCCCAGGCCCGGACCATCCGTGCGCCAGTCACCAGGGCAACGATTTCGTCGCGGGTAAACATCAGTGGCGGCAAGTCGAAGCCGCTGCGCATGATATAGCCGATACCGGCTTCGCCATCGATCGGGACGCCGGTGGATTGAAGGTCGGCGATATCGCGATAGATCGTGCGCTCCGAAACCTCCAGCCGGTCCGCAAGCTTTGCAGCCGTCACGAGCCGACCGCCACGCAGATATTGAACGATCTGAAAAAGGCGGTCGGCTCTGCGCATCAGTCGTTAAACTTGAAAACGCCGATGGAATTGCCTTCGGTGTCCTTGGCGTAAAAGAACGCCGCAGCGGGCAGGGCAATCGGTCCGGAAACCACTTCACCGCCCGCGGCCTTGACCCGCTTCCTCGCATCGGCAAGTTCGCTCCTGGTGGCGAAATGTGGAGTAGGGCCGTCGCCGGATGTCACGGGTTTGCCTTCATACAGATGGCCGCACATTGTATCCCCCTTGCTAGGGATCATATGCATTTTTTGCGGTCCGTCATCATTCTCGATCAGGGAAATTTCCAAAACGGCTTCGTAAAAGGCTTTCGCACGCTCTAGATCGGTCGCAGGCACTTCCACCCAAACCAGTTGATCATGGGCCATATCGGTCATTGTCTCGCTCCTTTGTTGGTTGAACAAGGAACCTATGTCATACCCCTACTGACAGCATTCTGTCAGGAGTGTTTCTGACCCGCTGAAGAGCGCTGCGATTTTTACCCATTGGTTGGCAACCCGTTCTTTTGTGGGTTTGGTTTTGACGATTAACAAGTACCATACAGCTAAATAGGGCGTAGATGCCTGCGCCGGCGTGGAGGGGCCGTCATGATCAAGCATTTCTTTTTGATTTCAAAAAAGCCGGAACTGTCGGCGGAGGAATTCCGCGCCTATTATGAGGCGCATCATGTGCCGTTGATCAAACGGTTATTGCCGATGTTCGCCCACTATCAACGCCATTATATTGACCGGTCGGAGAGCCGGATCAGTGCCACCCAGGCCGATCCTGATTTTGATGTGATCACGGAAATCCACTTCGCCACAAGCGCCGATTATGATGCGTTCCTGCAAGCTACGGCCAATCCGGACGTGCTCGACGCAATCCGTGCCGATGAAGCGAATTTTCTGATTAGCGATGCGACGCGGTCGCTGCGGATCGACAGTGCCGTATGAGTCGCTAGCGGGCCAAGTCCTCAGGAGCGATCCATAAAAAGCGGCGTGGGAATTGCCCACGCCGCTTTTTTTGATGTTTAGCGCTTTTGCCGCAGCTTATTTCGCTTTGCTGTCGGCTTTCTTCTTTGCCGGCGCTTTCTTTTTCTTCGCCTTGGGCGCGGCCGCGGTGATCTCAAAGGTCAGCGCCCCGTCTTTCAGATGCACCTTGACCTCGCCGCCATTCTTGAGCTTGCCGAACAGCAGTTCTTCGGCGAGCGGCTGCTTGATCTTCTCCTGAATCAGGCGGCCCATCGGGCGCGCACCGTAGAGCCTGTCATAACCGCGCTCGGTGAGCCATGCCTGCGCATCCTCGTCGAGCGTGATATGGACATTCTGGTCGGCCAGTTGCAGTTCCAGCTCGAGAATGAACTTCTCGACGACCCGCGACACGACTTCCGGCGGCAGATAGGCGAAGGGGACGATCGCATCCAGACGGTTGCGAAATTCCGGAGTGAACATTTTCTTCACCGCTTCGTCGCCAGCATCTTCCTTGGACATATTGCCGAAACCAATGCCTTCTTTCGCCATGTCGGACGCGCCCGCATTGGTGGTCATGATCAGCACCACGTTGCGGAAATCTACGGTCTTGCCATGATGATCGGTCAGCTTGCCATTGTCCATAACCTGCAGCAGGATATTGAACAGATCGGGATGCGCCTTCTCAATCTCGTCGAGCAGCAGCACGCAATGCGGGTTCTGATCAATCGCATCGGTCAGGAGGCCGCCCTGGTCATAGCCGACATAGCCCGGAGGCGCGCCGATCAGCCGGGAAACGCTGTGCCGTTCCATATATTCCGACATGTCGAAGCGCTTGAGCGGAATGCCCATGATTGACGACAGCTGCCGTGCGACTTCGGTCTTTCCGACCCCGGTCGGCCCGCTGAACAGATAATTGCCAATCGGCTTTTCCGGTTCGCGCAGGCCGGCACGGGACAGCTTGATGGCGCTGGCCAGCTTGCTGATAGCTTCGTCCTGGCCGAAGACCACACGCTTGAGATCTTTTTCCAGATTCTCCAGCGTCTTCTTGTCGTCCTTCGATACGGACTTGGGCGGGATCCGCGCCATGGTGGCGATTACGGCCTCGATATCCCGGGCAGTGATCATCTTCTTTCGGCGCGAAGGCGGCAACAGCATCTGCATCGCCCCGACTTCGTCGATCACGTCAATCGCCTTGTCCGGCAGTTTGCGGTCGTTGATATAGCGCGTCGACAGTTCGACCGCTGATTTCAGCGCATCCGGCGAATAGCGGACCTTGTGATGCTCTTCGAAGGCACCGCGCAGGCCAGCCAGGATCTTGATCGTATCCTCAACCGACGGCTCGTTGATATCGATTTTCTGGAAGCGCCGCAGCAACGCGCGGTCCTTCTCAAAATGGTTGCGGAATTCCTTGTAAGTGGTTGATCCAATGCAACGAATCATGCCGCCGGAAAGGGCCGGCTTGAGCAGATTGGAAGCATCCATCGCACCGCCGCTGGTCGCACCGGCACCGATGACCGTGTGGATTTCGTCGATGAACAGGATCGCGTCGGGCATTTTCTCAAGCTCCGAAACAACCTGTTTCAGACGCTCTTCGAAATCACCGCGATAGCGAGTACCGGCGAGCAGCGAGCCCATATCGAGCGAATAGATCACCGCCGGCTTCAGCACGTCGGGCACGTTTTCCTCAACGATGCGGAGCGCAAGGCCTTCGGCGATCGCCGTTTTGCCGACGCCCGGTTCGCCGACATAAAGTGGGTTGTTCTTCGACCGCCGGCACAGGATCTGGACCGTCCGGTCCACCTCTGCCTGCCGCCCGATCAGCGGATCAATGCGACCGTCTTCAGCCTTGACGTTGAGATTGACCGTAAACTGATCGAGCGCGGTCTCTTTCTTGTTCTTCTCTTTCTTGTCCTGCTCGCTATCCATGCTGGACAATTCGGCCGGTTCCGAGGTCTGGCCGCCCTTGCCGACGCCGTGGCTGATATAGCTGACGGCATCCAGACGGCTCATGTCCTGCTGCTGCAGGAAATAGACCGCATAGCTTTCGCGCTCGGAGAACAGGGCGACGAGCACGTTGGCACCGGTGACTTCATCTTTGCCCGATGACTGAACGTGCAGGATCGCACGCTGCACGACGCGCTGGAATCCGGATGTAGGGGAGGGGTCTATGGCCTTTTCGACCTTAAGCGAGTCCAGTTCGCTGTCGAGATAGAGAATGACGGCATCTTCCAGCTCGGCCAGATCAACACCGCACGCGTTCATCACTTGAGACGCGTCGCCATCGTCAACCAATGCGAGAAGGAGATGCTCGAGCGTGGCATATTCATGACTGCGATCAGAGGCATTTTTTAGCGCCTGATGCAGCGTTTTTTCGAGCGATTCCGCGAATGATGGCATATATTTTACTCCAATATTGGGCCAGTGTTACTGCCCCGGTTGCCGAAACTGATGCTGTGTCATCGTGTTTCGGGCTTTACCCAAATACTTGCTATCTAGATCGTGACCCATGCGTGAAACGTCAAGGGCAGCGCGATCGGATCAGCAAGCAGCCAGAGAAAGCTGCCAGTTTTTCGTGTCCCTCCTGCAATAGGGTCCAAAATTGAACCTCTGGACCTGAATATTGTTAAGCAAGGTTAACAAATGCTTGATGGAAAGCCAGCATTTATCACTTTTTGAACAGATTTTCTGCACTGGCCCGGTGGCTAACCGCAAATTGTTTCTTGGCTTCACAACGGTTTATTTCCGACTTTAATAAGGAAATACGCTGGTCCAATTCGTCAACAGATAATGGGTCGAGATCCTGCTTCACGAGCAAAACCAGCGGATCATTGGCGTTGCGCGGTAAATTTTCGTCATCATCCATGAATCGACATGCCTCCTGCAGCGTAATGTTGACCGCTCGCGCTTTGCTGTCAATAAGGGCGCGAAACTGAGGGATCGCAAATTTTTCGGGGGGCTATTCGATGATTGAATCTGAACTGTTGCAAAAAGAGATGACCGCTATCGCGATTAGCGAACCGGGCGGGCCCGAGGTCTTGCAATCAGTCACGCAGCCGGTTCCACAACCCAAGCAGGGTGAAGTCCTGATCCGGGTCGCCGCTGCCGGTGTTAATCGCCCGGATGTCGTGCAGCGCAAGGGGCTCTATCCAGCGCCGCCAGGCGCGTCGCCGCTGCCTGGGCTGGAGGTGTCGGGCACTGTTGTCGCACTGGGCGACGGCGTTGAAGCTGAGTGGATGGGCCGCAAGGTCTGTGCGCTGACCAACGGTGGCGGCTATGCCGAATTCTGCGTGACTCCGGTCGGTCAATGTTTGCCTGTCCCCGACAGCCTGACGATGGCCGAGGCGGCTGCCTTGCCCGAAACGTTGTTCACCGTGTGGGGCAATTTGTTCAACCGCGGCTTTGCGCGGGAAGGCGAAACGGTGCTGGTCCACGGCGGCACCAGCGGTATCGGTACCACCTCGATCATGCTGGGCAAGCTCTTTGGTCTCAACGTGATTGTGACTTGCGGTAGCGATCAGAAATGTACGGCTGCGAAGCAAATCGGTGCAGATCACGCGATCAACTACAAAAGCCAGGACTTTGTCGAGGAGGTCAAAAAGATCACCGATGGCGAGGGCGTTGAAATCGTGCTCGACATGGTTGCCGGTGACTATGTTGCGCGCAATCTGCAATGTTTGAAGCAAGATGGCCGCCATGTGACGATCGCAGTACAGGGCGGCGCGAAGGCGACGCTCAATATGGCGCAGATCATGATGAATCGGCTGACTCTGTCCGGTTCTACACTGCGCCCCCAGTCTGCCGAGCGAAAGGCGCTGATTGCTGATGACCTGCAGCGCTACGTCTGGCCGGAGGTTGAAGCGGGCAAATTGAAACCGGTGATGGACGAACGCTTTGCGCTTGCCGATGCCGCCAAAGCCCATGCTCACATGGAAGCCGGCGATCATATCGGCAAGATTGTTCTGATCGTCGAATAGCAGCGATGGGCGAGTCCGGGATTGGTAGCGGCGGCATCGATTTTCACGGCGCAAAGGTCGCCATTTTTGTTGACGATCAAATTCTGGTTTATCGCCGGGACGACCGGCCGGACATTCCTTTCCCCGACATGCTGGATCTGCCAGGTGGCGGGCGGGAAAATGGAGAAACTGGCGCGCAATGTGTTGCCCGGGAGACGTTTGAAGAATTTGGCATACGCATCGCCACTGCGACCTTTGAACATGTGCGGACTTATCCAAACTGGCGCGGCTCCGGCGACGCCGCTCTGTTCTTCGTCTGCCGCTTGGCGCCCGAAATATTGGACGAGATTGTTTTCGGCGATGAGGGGCAGGATTGGCAGATGATGTCGGTGGCCGAATTCGTAACCAGTGATCGGGCGGTGCCTCATCTGCAATATCAGCTGCGCCAATATCTGAAAATCTGAGCCAAGAACCGGCATTTTCCGTCACCAAAGCTTCATAAAATGGGAATCGGGCTGTAACAATCGAGGCGTATGGCCGTGTCCATGGATGGTTTCCATGGGAGTGAATATGGCCAAGCAATTTCCGCCTTTTACCAAAGCCGATGTTCCGCTGCTCGACGCCGATCGATACGAGGCGCGTCTGAAGCGCAAGCCCAGGGTGCGCGCGCGGGACCGGACGCGGTACCGGACGATCTGGATCTCCGACATTCATCTTGGCACCCGCGGCTGCAACGCCGACATGCTGATCGATTTCCTGGATCATGTAGACAGCGACACGCTCTATCTGGTTGGTGATATCATCGACGGCTGGCGGATGAAAAAGCGGTTTTTCTGGCCGGACAGCCACAATGACATCATCTGGCGCATTCTGAAGCGGGCCAAGCGCGGCACGCGGATTGTCTATATTCCCGGCAACCATGATGAAATGTTTCGCCAGTTCACCGGGCTGAATTTTGGCGGTGTCGAAATCCGCCGGTCGGCCATCCACGAAACTGCCGATGGCCGGCGGTTGCTGGTGTTGCATGGCGACGAGTTTGACACGGTAATGCTGGCGCACCGCTGGCTGGCCGTGATCGGTGACGCCGCCTATGTAGCGCTGATGCGCCTCAACTGGCTGGTCAACAAGGTGCGCAACCGGCTTGACCTGCCTTACTGGTCGCTGTCAAAAATGGCCAAGCACAAGGTCAAGAATGCTGTGGAATTTATCGGGCGCTACGAGGAAACCGTGGCCAAGGCGGCCGAAAGCCGCGGTGTCGATGGTGTGGTATGCGGCCACATCCACACCGCCGAGCATCGGATGATCAAAGGCATCGAATATTATAACGACGGCGACTGGGTCGAAGGATGCACAGCACTGGTCGAATGCGATGACGGCCAGATGCAGATTCTCCACTGGGCCGACGAAATCAACGCGCGCAAGCAGCGCGAGGAGCAGCCGGTCAAACTGACCGCGGTGGATAGCCAGATCGGGCAGGCGGCATGAGGATTGCACTGGTTACCGACGCCTGGCATCCCCAGGTCAACGGGGTGGTGCGAACATTGGATACGGTGGTTCGACTGCTCCGCGACAGGGGGCATGAGGTGCTTGTCATTTCCCCCGATCAATTTCGCTCAATACCGGCGCCCAGCTATCCGGAAATTCGCCTGTCTTTTGGCAGAGCCAGTACCATCGGCAAGCGGATCGAGGCCTTCGGCGCTGACGCCGTTCATCTGGCCACAGAAGGACCGCTCTGCATTCAGGCGCGGCGCTGGTGCCGCAGAAAAGGGCGTCCTTTTACAACCGCTTATCACACACAGTTCCCGGAATATCTGGCCAAGAGGACGAAGCTGTCGCCGCGTATGTTCTGGCCCTATATCCGCTGGTTCCACCGAAAATCGGAAGCGATCATGGTGTCCACCGAGAGCGTCCGTGCCCAGTTGCGCAGCGAACGCCTGGGTCACGTGCATCACTGGAGCCGCGGCGTCGATCTCGAAAATTTCTGCACAGACGCGCCGCCACCGCAAGCTTATGAGCAACTTGCCCGACCGATCCAGCTCTATGTCGGCAGGGTGGCGATCGAGAAAAATATTGAAGCCTTCCTCGACAGCAATCAGCCTGGTTCGAAGGTGGTCGTCGGGGATGGCCCTGCGCTGGAAGGATTGAAAGCGCGCCATCCAGATGTGCATTTTGCCGGGCGGCAATCGGGCCGCACGCTGGCCGGCTATTATGCCGGTGCCGATGTGTTTGTCTTTCCAAGCAAGACCGATACATTCGGACTGGTGATCATAGAGGCACTGGCCTGCGGCACACCGGTGGCGGCGTTTCCGGTAACCGGTCCCGTCGATATCCTGACCGAAGACAGCGGTGCAATGGCTGCCAATCTGAACGATGCAATCCAGCGCGCCCTGACGCTTGATCCGGGCGCCTGCGTAGCGCATGGCCGAACATATAGCTGGGACGCCAGCGCCAGTCAGTTCTTCAGCGGTCTGGTGGTCCAGGATCTGCGGCCCCATGGCCATATGTCACGCCGTTTCCTCGCCAAGGCCCTATTTGCGCGGGTGTAGCCAAATATCTTGCCGATAGCTTCCAAATAACCTACATAAGCTTCCAACAGGCCGTCTCCGCAAGGGGGCGGCCCTTTATTTTTATCTTGCCGCTGGCCGTCAAAAGCCAGCTATTGGAAGGACGCCATCATGGCCGAACAAGCAACTCCTCTTATGCAGCACGCCACCGCTAGCTGGCTGGTTGACAATACGGCGCTCAGTTTTGAGCAGATCGCTGAATTTTGCGGTATCCATATTCTCGAAGTCAACGCAATGGCGGATGATCTGGCGAGCTCCAAATATACCGGGCGTGATCCGGTGCAGGCGCATGAGCTGACTCATGAAGAAATTGAAAAAGCCGAGAAAGACCCGAATTACCGGATGAAGATCCAGAAGGGACCCGATCAGGTGCGTCGGACCAAGGGACCCCGTTACACGCCGGTTTCCAAGCGTCAGGACAAGCCCGATGGGATCGCCTGGTTGCTTCGTAACCATCCCGAGATTTCCGATGCGCAGGTTGGCAAGCTGATCGGCACCACCCGCACAACGATCAATGCGATCCGCGAGCGCGAGCACTGGAATATCGCCAATATTTCGCCGAAAGATCCGGTGACGCTGGGCCTCTGTTCGCAGCGCGAACTGGACGCCGTGGTTGCCAAGGCCGCGAAAAAGGCGGGTATTGAGCCGGAAATGGCCGATGATACCAAGCTGGGCGGTGACAAGCAGGCGCTGATCGCCGAATTGCACGAAGAACGCGCGCAAGCGGTCCGCGATGCCGAGGCCGCTCTGTCAGGCGAATCAGATGACGATGATGCGCCGGTAGAACATACCGCAGAAACATTGTTTAAAGATCGTTGATCATTGATCGACTATTGAGCTTCGTTTGATTTTGGGGGGCTAATATGAGTGAGGGAAATCCTGGCAGACTGCGCCTTATGAAGATCGCTGCCATAGCCATTTTTGGCGCTATGGCTCTGGTTTTTGTATTCATCGTCGGCGTGAAGTAAGCGCCGCTGAACTACCGGCCTAGCAGTTTAACCAGTCAATTAAATCGGGTTGCGTTTGCCCCGGCCATAGGTCTATGGCTGATCCATGGACGCTCCCCGGAAACCGCCTGCCTATGATGCGATGCTGGCCGACCACGGCTTTGATCCGATTGAATCGGATGGGCTGACCTATCCGCTCGGCGACTATGAACCGAAATTCGGCGAATATTTCGAACTGATGCCCGGCATCGGCTGGACCCGCACACCGGTGCCCGGGCCGCTTGGCCACATCAACAACTGGGTGCTGGCCGACCGTCATCCCGATGGCAGTGAGGGATTTGCTATAGCCGATACCGGATTGTTCATGCCAGAGGTTATCGACGCCTGGAAGCATCTGTTCGACGCGGGCGCATTGCAGGGGCAGAGCGCCACAAAGATCATTGTCACCCATTATCACCCCGATCATGTCGGATGTGCCGGCTGGCTGGCCAAGCGGTTCAAGGTGCCATTGCACATGAACCGCACGGAGTGGCTGCTTACGCGGATGCTGCTTGCCGACAAGCGCGAGGGCGTGCCGGAAGAGGCGCTCGACGAATGGCGCTTCTGTGGCTGGGAGCAGCATCTGATCGACGATTTCGCGAAAAAGGGCTGGGGTCGTTTTGCCCGCGCCGTTTCGGATCTGCCGATCGGGCATATCCGGATGGAAGAAGGCTCCCGCCTGCAGACCGGGGATCACCAGTGGCGGGTGATGATTGGCCATGGCCATACCCCAGAACATGCCTGCCTGATCGACGACACTGCCAAGGTGATGATATCCGGCGACCAGATATTGCCGCGGATCACCTCCAATATCTCGACCATGCTCAGCGAACCGACCAGCGATCCGCTCGGCGAATGGCTGGCGAGCATCGCCCGGTTCCGCGCCGAACTTGACAATGACCTGCTCATTCTGCCCGCGCACGGCCGCCCGTTTCTGGGCGCGCATCAGCGGCTTGACGCACTGGCCGAGCGCCATAACGAGGCGCTGGATGATCTGGAGCAGGGGCTGCGTGAAAGCCCCAAGAGAGTGGTCGACAGTTTCCCCTATCTGTTCAAGCGGCCGATCACGGCCGATGTGATCGGCATGGCGAGCGGCGAGGCGATGGCGACGCTACGCCACCTGCAATATACCGGACGCGCGCAGCTTGACATGAAGGATGGCACCGCCTGGTATAGCGCCGCGTAACCGCGTTGGTCAGCTCGCTACCGGTTTCGCATCCGGTGGCGCCGCCACGTTGCTGCTATGGCAGTGCAGGGCATAGCCCCGCAGAAAAATCGCCAGGGAGATTAGCGCTATGATACCTGCGAGACCAAAGGGTGCGCCGGGCAGATAATAAGAGGTCTGGGCAACCGTGAAGGCGGCGAACACGGCGGTAAACATTGGCGGACCAATGACCGAACTCAAGCTTTGCAGGCTGGCAACCGCGCCCTGCAGCTCGCCCTGGGTCTCATCAGAGACCGCCTTGCTCATCAGCCCATTGAGCGAAGGCTGGAACAGGCCCTGCAAAGCGCCAACCGGAATCGCGAGGAAAATCATCCAGCCTTGTTCCGGTCCGGCAATCACATAAGCGATGGTGCTGACGGACATGCTGGCCGCGCCCATGATGACGGCTTTGCGTTCGCCCAGACGCGGGATAAGATAACGGATCAGCAGGCCCTGGACCAGAGCAGCACCGGCGCCCACGAGCGCAAGCGCCATGCCGACGGTAAAGGCGCTCCACCCGAACGCCTCAATCGCGTAGAAAGCAAAAACGATCGGGTAAACCACATGACTGATCATCCAGACCAGCAGCGCCGCAGCATACCATAATACAACCCGGTTTTGACCGCTCAGACCTTTCAGCGCGACGAACGCGTTGGCGCGCGCAATCTGGAACGGCCTGCGCTTTTCTGGGGGCAGGCTTTCCTGCAGCATGAAAAAACCGAAGACCAGATTGATCGCAGCGAGCGCCGATGCCGCAAAGAAGGGCAGGCGAATATGATATTCTCCAAGCAAGCCGCCCATCGCAGGCCCTATGATAAACCCGAGGCCGAACGCCGCGCCGATTAGGCCGAAATTCTGCGATCGTTTCTCCGGCGGGGACATATCGGCGACATATGCATAGGCGGTGCTGAAACTCGCGCCCATGATGCCGGCAACGATCCGCGCAACGAACAGCCACAGCAGAGACGGGGCAAAGCCCATTAGCGCATAAGCTATCGAATAGCCGCCAAGCGCGCCCAGCAATACCGGTCGTCGCCCGAAACGATCGGACAGATTGCCGATGACCGGCCCGAAGAAAAATTGCATGACCGCATAAGCAAAGGCCAGCCATCCGGCATCGACAGCGGCGCCAGAAAGGCTGTCGCCGGTGATCTGGGTAATCAAATCCGGCAACACCGGCATGATGATGCCAAAGCCGATCATGTCGATCAGAACCACCAGAAATACAAAGGTGATCGACGCCTTCGCCGCCTTTGGCGATTGTGATTCTGCTGCTGAGGAGATCATATTCTTCGTTAGCAACAGCGACGGCAAAGCAGCAACGACTTTTGCCCAGAATTTTCATTGTCAGTTCAGACCGGTTCACTTACATGAATGTCAATGACCGAAACATCTTCCGACCAGCCCCCGATCTGGAAATCGCACTATAATCATCCAATCCCGTGGGACCAGACTTACCCGCCATTATCGATGCCGGGCATGTTCTTTCGCTCTGCAGAGCAGCGCGGCGATGCCAATCTGCTGGACTTCATGGGTCGCAAATATAGCTATCGCGTAGTTGCTGCGGCAGCGGTTCGTGTTGCCAAGGGGCTGCAGGATATGGGCGTTGGCAAGGGCGACCGCGTGGGTCTGTATCTGCCCAATGTGCCGCATTATGTTTGCGCCTATTATGGCGCGATGGCCATTGGTGCGACCGTGGTAAATTTCTCGCCGCTCTACACCGTTGATGAGCTCAATCATCAGGTGGAAGACAGCGGCACCAAAATTCTGTTCACGCTTTCGGCGACCGCGCTTTTCCCGACCGCCTATGAAGTGCTAAAACAGTCGAGCCTCGAGCGACTGGTCGTCGGCAGCATCTCCGGCGCGCTGCCGCCGGCAAAGGCGCTGTTCTATTCCGTGTTCCGTCGCAAGGAGAGCAGCCCGCAACCCGACGACGACCGGATCACGCCCTTCTCAGACCTGATCGCCAATGACGGCGATTTCAACGTTCCTGAAATCCATCCGGAAAAAGACATTGCGCTGCTGCAATATACCGGCGGCACAACCGGCACTCCCAAGGGGGCGATGTGCAGTCACCAGAACCTGACCGCCAACGCGCGGCAGATCAACGACATTGATCCCTATCTCGACGAGGTCGACCGTTTGATGGGCGTGCTGCCTTTCTTTCATGTTTTTGCCAACAGCGCGGTGCTCAACCGCACCATCCAGCGCGGCGGGGAGATTGTGATGCTGCCGCGCTTCGACGCCAAGCAGACCTTGAAGGCGATCTCCCGGACCAAAATTACCGCCATGCCCGGCGTGCCGACCATGTATCAGGCGCTGCTCGACCATGCCGATATCGACAAGACCGATTTTTCATCGCTCAAAATATGCGTTTCGGGCGGCGCGCCCTTGTCCGCGGAGCTGAAGAAGAAATTCGAGGCGAAGACCGGCGCTAAACTGGTCGAAGGCTATGGCCTGACCGAAAGCTGCGGCGTGGTCAGCGCCAATCCCTATGAAGGGCTGAACAAGCCGGGGACGATCGGTCAGCCGGTGCCGGGGACCCGAGTGAAGCTGGTCGACAAGGGGGATCCTACAAAAGCGGCACCGGACGGCGAACCCGGTGAGTTGATATTCTCCGGACCGCAAGTGATGCAGGGCTACTGGAACCTGCCAAAGGAAGATGAACAGGTTTTCGTCGACGGTTTTCTGCGTACCGGTGATGTCGCGACGATTGACGAGGATGGCTATATCAAGATTGTCGACCGGTTGAAGGACATGATCGCCGTGGGTGGATTCAAGGTCTTTCCGAGCCAAGTCGAAGATGTCCTCTACAAGCACGAAGCGGTGAAAGAGGCCCTGGTGATCGGCGTGCCTGACGCCTATCGCGGCGAAAGTCCGAAGGCGTTTGTCGCGCTGGAACCTGACAGCACGGTCACTGGCGAAGAGCTCAAAGACTGGTTGAACCCGCAACTGGGCAAGCACGAACGGGTGGTGGACGTAGTGATCCGTGACAGCCTGCCCAAAACCATGATCGGCAAGCTGGATCGCAAGACTTTGCGTGAGGAAGAACTGGGCCAAGCGACCTGACGAAACGGGTCGCTATGCGGCGGAAGGGCGGACCGCATTCAGCTGTGCGGGCATTTGCACCGGTGTTTGCGATCCGGTGTTCTTCACGGCGTAAAGCTGTTTGTCCGCCGCTTCGAGGAGACTGTTGGCTGTCATCCCGTCCCTAGGCCAAGAGGCGATGCCGACGCTTGCCCGGACCCGAATGTCATGACCCTGAATCATGCAAGGTGTAACCAGTGACGCGAGCATATGGTCGGCGCAGGCAGAGATTGAAATCGCTGAATCCGGCGACAGCAATACGGCAAATTCATCACCGCCAATACGAGCGACAATGCCGTTGTCGCCGCAGGCAACGTGCAGGCGGCGCGCGACTTCTATCAGCAACTGATCGCCAACCGCGTGGCCGAATTGGTCATTGATTGGCTTGAAGCCGTCGAGATCGATCAACGCTACGGTAAATGCGCGCTCGTGATCTTCCACAGCAATTTGATTCTCCAGATGCTCGGCCAGCACCCGGCGATTGAACAGTCCGGTCAGCGGATCGGTATGCGCCAGTTCGCGCATGTCATGTTGCAGGACCAGCAAGCGGACGAACTGATCATTTTGCTGGGTGATCAGTCGGTACAGAAAGGTCGTTGCCATGATCAGGCTGGACGCAGCAGACCAGGCCAGCGGATCCCCAGACAACAACAGGATGATGGTCATCGGGACGATGCCGATGATGATGTTGAGGATCGCGGCGAGCCGGATTGTGGATAACGTATAAATGGTGGTCAGCGAGCCCATGGCGAGCGTGAACGGGTAGAACAGGCGCATATCATCCGGCGCATTGGTCCAGCTGAGCACGCACCAGACACTGACCAACGCGCAGATTGCGGCCGAAAAGAAGGTCGCTTCGGCGATGAACTTGCGCGCCAGGTCCGGGCTGCCTGAGGCATTGCGGTCCTTGATCAGCGAAATATAGCCGAGCAGGCAGCAACCCCCCATCGCCAGCGGAATGCCATAGCGGACCCAAGCTTCAGCACCCGTGCTGGAAGCATATAATACAAAGGGGATGGTCAGGAACATCGCAAGAAACAGCGCGCGCGACTGTGTTTGCATGCGTGTTGCGCTCAAGATCGCGAATTCGTCCCGAACCGTTTCCGGAACTGGCGGGAGAAGCTTCTGCAAAAACTGTTGGACCCGTGACGGCATGGAGTGTTGCTAACAGCGATTTGTAAATGTCTCGTTAAGCTTAATTCTCGACCTCATTTTAGAACCCGCCGCGATCCGTTGTCGGCTGGGCGATCCAGTGGTTTACGCGAACTTAACCAAGAATATTTTAGAAGCTCTGGTCTGCAGGAAAGATCAGGAGCTATTATGTCCTTCGAAAACGCACGGTCGATTGTTTCGCAACACGAGGTCGGAGATCAGGGAGTCAAGCGCGGAGCGAGCGACCCGAGCCTGCCGCAGAATGACAGTCTGGAACAGCGTACACAGCGCCGCAAGCAGATAAACGAGACGTCGACGCACTATCAATGGACCACGGACATCGCGAGCTTGCCGGGTGTGCCGCTGGCGACACATGTCCCGCCCGATGACCAGCCGTCGATCGAATGGTGGTTCAAGGTGCTGGAAGTCACCATAGGGATAGTGAACAACATCAGGGCCGTCCTGCTGACCCCGATTTTTTCCGGTCTTGGCGAGGCCGAGCAGAAGATTCTCGACGATGCGCTGGCAGATGCCGAAAATATCAGGATCGAGGTCGAAGCCTTGCGCGAAAAGCATCGCGTCAGTGTCGCCGGCCCCAGTCTCGAAAGCAGCATCGAGGAGGCGACCGAGCGCGTGGATATCAATACCCTGGACGCGCATCACAGCGCGCTGCGCAACATTATCACCGTGATCATTGATATCCTGCAGGCCGAAAAGGCAGCCGACACGCGGTCCATCGAAGCCTATCGCAATCTGTTCCAGACTCTGCCGACCCCGGGCATCGCCTATACATTTCAAAGTGATGATCAGTTTGCGCGGCTTCGCGTTGCGGGTCCCAATCCAATGCTGATTGCGGGCATCGACCGGATCCCGGACAACTTTCCCGTGACCCCAGCACAATATTGCGCCGTCGTCGGCGGTGATACGCTGTCAAAGGCTCTGGCGGACGGCCGCATATATCTGTGTGATTACAAGGACCTGGAAGCGCTTGTTCCCGGCGTTTGGAATGGCCATGCCAAATATGTCTACCGGCCGATGGCCCTGTTTGCCGTGCCGCCCGGCGGTTCGTCGATTCAGCCGGTCGCAATCCAGTGCGGGCAGGATCCCGGCCAGTATCCGGTGATGACCCCGTCCCCCTCTTCGTCCGAAAAATGGGGCTGGGAGATAGCGAAGTTCATTGTCCAGGTCGCGGACTGCAACTATCATGAGCTGTTCGTCCATCTCGCCGGCACCCATTTGGTGAGCGAAGCGATCGCCGTTTCCACCCGGCGCAATCTTGCAAAGGTTCATCCGCTCTGGTCGCTGCTGGTCCCGCATTTTGAAGGCACGCTATTCATCAATAATTTGGCTGTGGAGACCTTGATCAACAAAGGCGGTCCGATTGACGATTTCTTCGGCGGCACCATCGAGTCCAGCCAGCTGGCAGCGGTTCAGGCGCGGCTGGCTTTTGACTTTTACAAGAAAATGACGCCAGTCGATTTTGCCGAGCGCAACGTCGCCGATCCGGACAAGCTTGCGGATTACCCCTATCGTGACGACGCGTTGCTCGTGTGGAGTGCGATCCATGACTGGGCCGAGCAATATATCCATATCTATTATGCCGACGATGCTGCCGTAACCGGCGACACGGAACTCGCCCAATGGGCCGCGTCGATCGCATCGGAAGGCCATATAGTCGGCTTCAAGCCGATCATTTCGCGCGCGCAACTGGTCGATGTTTGCACCATGATCATCTTTACCGCCAGCGCCCAGCATGCAGCGGTGAACTTTCCGCAGCGCACGATTGTGACCTTTGCGCCCGCAGTGACCGGTGCTGGCTGGACAGCCGCGCCTACCGGGCAAAAGGGCCACAGCAAGAGCGAATGGCTCGACTATATGCCGCCGATGTCCTTGGCGCTCCTGCAATTATCATCGGTGGAGCTGCTCGGTTCGGTCTATTACCGGCCGCTGGGCGACTACCGGACCAATCGCTTTCCGTATAAAAGCTGGTTTCGGGACCCGGCGATTATCGGCGACGAGGGGCCTTTGGCGCGCTTCCAGGCCGGATTGCGGGCGGTGGAAGCGCGGATCATCGCGCGCAACCAGCGCCGCATGCATCCCTATGTCTACCTGCAGCCCAGCCAGATCCCGACCAGCACCAATATCTGATTTTGATCAGCGTGGGCTGCGCGCTGCCAATATCCGTTTGTTGCGCGCTTCAACCGCGCGAAAGGCGGTAAAGACACCGAGGTTCGGATCGGTCATGCCGCTCTGGCCAAGATTTTCCAGCTGCTCGTAGAACCAGTAGATGACGGCAAAGCTGGCCACCGCCTTGACCATCTGGAAGCGCATCAGAAAACCCAGCCAACCGGGAAGGAGGCTGAGCTTGTCTTCATAGCGGGGCAAGTTATCCAGTCCTTCGAGCAATTGCTTTGGCGCATCGGTCATCACGCACATCGGACGGCCCAGGCCGATGAGATCGGCGGATCCGCTGGCGAGCGCGGCTTCCATCGCGGCACGGGTGCGAAACCCGCCCGTGACCATCAGCGGAACTGTCACAGCATCCTGCATGGCTTTTGCAAAATCGACGAAATAGGCTTCCCGGGCCTTGGTCGAGGGCGCAACATTTTGCTCCTCTTTTTCTTCCATGCCGTCCGCACCCATCAGCGCTGGCTGTTCGTAGGTGCCGCCGGATATTTCGACGAGATCGACGCTCGCTGCTTCCAGCCATTGCACGACCTGCAGGCTGTCTTCGAAATTGAAACCGCCTTTTTGGAAATCGGCGCTGTTGAGCTTGACCGAAATCGGGAAATCGGGTCCGACAGCGGCCCGCGTCTTTGCAATCACGGAGAGCAGAAAGCGCGCCCGGTTCTCCAGACTACCGCCATATTTGTCCGTCCGCAGATTTGATCGCGGGCTCAGAAAGCTGCTCAGCAGATAGCCGTGAGCGGCGTGGACTTGTGCCCCAGTGAAGCCTGCTGCCTGACAGGTTTTGGCCGCGAGGGCAAAGCGGTCGACAAGCTCTTCAATCTCTTCGACGGTCAGTGCCACCGGCTCGCCGAACTGGCCGCCCGGCAGCCCCAATTTGACTGCAGAGGGCGCTTTGGGATGTTTGTTGACATTGCTTTGCGTCTGTCTGCCGCCGTGACTGATCTGCGCCCAGAAATGATTACCATTGCGGGTAGCCGCCTGCACCCAGCGCGTCAGCGCTACCATCATGGCGTCATCTGCCTCCTCGTCGATGACGACATTGCCGGGACGTTCCAGATGATCCCGATCGACCTGTATATTGCCGCTCAGCAGCATCCCGGCACCACCGTCGGACCACAGGCTGTAAAGCCGTTCCAGCTCTTCGGTCGGAACGCCGTCCGGCGTCGCCATGCCTTCGGTCATGGCCGCCTTCGCAATTCGGTTGGGCAGGGTGGCTCCGCAAGGCAGTGTCAGCGGATCGGCAAGAGAAATGGTCATGGAATGGCCCCCGAATGTGGATTGCGATTGAAAACTGATTCTGTCCGATAATGCAATTTATGGCAAGCGGAAGCGCATATTTCCGACATAAACTGCTATAAAATGCTATATTTGGCTTTTGCGATAAATGAGTTATAGTATGAACAGAAATTCGCACGGGGGCAAACTTCCGGCGATCGCAGGATAGGCAATTCTGAGGGGAATGGAAATGGTTGCAACAGCATCTGGAAAATCCGTAACGAAACATGATGCGCGTCAGGACGTGCAGAATATCGGCGTCCGCTGGGACAAGAAGATGAGTAACAATTGCGCTGCGGCGTTGCTCGTCTACACAATGTTGCAGATATTTTTTGTCCTCAGGTTCATCGAAGCCAAGGGCATGTCGATTGCTCCCTATTTCGCTCTGGTCTTGCTCGTCGCCGTGATCATACCCTTTTGCCGCAACTTTGAACGGCGCTGGGCGACGATGGGCAACAGCAGCCTTTCGCAGCAGAGTATTGCAGCAAGATTCCGGTCGGATCAGGTTTTCCTCTGGGCGTTGGCCTTGGGCCTTCCTTTGCTTTTCGCCGGTTTGATCAAGGCTGCCGGGACGCTTATCTAAACATCTGCCCTATCCAGAGGGCAACCGTTCCGGCACCATTTGCTAGCTGATCGTTGACCTTGCCAGGCGCCGCACCTATGTCGAGCGCATGCTAAAACCTTCCGAAGCGCAGGACCGCGCCGACGCCCTCATTTCCCAAGCCAAAAAAGCCGGCGCTGATGCTGCCGATGCTATCTATGTTTGCGATGCTTCAACCCAGGTGCAGATGCGCCTCGGTAATCTCGAAGATGTCGAACGATCCGAGGGCGAGGAAATCGGACTGCGTGTCTTCGTCGGCAACCGGTCAGCCACTGTATCCTCGTCCGATATGGATCCGCAAATATTGTCAGCCCTGGTTGGTCGCGCGCTCGACATGGCGAAAGAGGCACCGGAAGACCAATATGCCGGCCTCGCGCCAGAAGAATTGCTGCTGAAAACCGAACCTGTTGGCATAGAGGGCGATGATGGCCAGGATCCTGATCCGGAGCTGCTACGAGAACTGGCTTTGCGGGCTGAGGATGCAGCGAGGGCAGTCGACGGCGTAACCAACAGCGAGGGCGGCGGCGCAAGCGCCGGGCGCAGTATTGTTGCACTGGCGACCAGTCACGGCTTTTCGGGTGCCTATTCGACCAGCGGTTACAGCCTGTCTGCCAGCGTCGTTGCCGGAGAGGGCGACGGCATGGAACGCGACTATGCCTATCACAGTGTGCGCTTTCTGGAAGACCTGCAATCGCCCGAGAAAATCGGTAGCGAAGCCGGCCAAAGAGCGGTCTCGCGGCTCAACCCGGTCAGTTTTCAGTCAGGCGCGATGCCGGTCGTCTATGATCCGCGGGTCGGCAACAGCCTGATGGGCCATTTCATCGGCGCGATTTCCGGCAGCGCCATCGCCCGGAAAACAAGCTTTTTGCTGGACGCCCTCGATAGTGAGGTTTTTAACAGCGCGATAACAATCATCGACTGCCCGCATCGCAGGCGAGGCCTTCGGTCCAAGGCATTTGACGGAGAAGGCCTGCCAACCGCGAAGACGAAATTTATCGACAATGGCCGCCTCACCCAGTGGATGCTGGAGAGCGCCTCGGCCCGGCAACTTGGTCTGCAGCCAACCGGCCACGCCTCTAGGGGCGTTGGCGGTGCACCGGGTGTGAGCGTGACCAACCTTCACATGGGCAATGGCACGGCCAGTAAGGCCGATCTGATCAAGGACGTCAAGCACGGGGTCTATATCACCGAACTGATCGGCATGGGGGTTAATCCGGTCACCGGTGACTATAGCCGTGGAGCAGGCGGTTTCCTGATCACCAATGGCGAAATAGGGGAGCCGGTTTCGGAAATCACCATTGCCGGCAATCTCAAGGACATGTTCAAAAGCCTCGTTGCGGCGGATGATCTGGAATATCATTATAGCATCAACGTCCCGACTTTGCGGACTGACAGCATGACCGTAGCGGGGGGTTGAGCAAATCCGTTAGTGGCGCGCTGATTGCCCCACGCTTATCGGACTGAAAGCGCACCTTGAAAAGTGCGGGGCGAACGGAGGCATTTTTGGCTGAAATCGATTTTGATCGCGTCGTCGCTATTGCCCGGGCCGGCGGGACGCTTGCCATGCGTCACTGGGCTTTGGGCCGGAAGGAATCCAATATCTGGGAGAAATCTCCCGGGCAGGTCGTCAGCGATGCTGATCTGGCGGTGGACCGCTTCCTGCGTACCGAACTCGAGAAACTGGTTCCTTCGGCGGGCTGGCTCTCGGAAGAAACCCATATTGACCACAGCGGAGCCGGTGACGAACTGACCTGGGTGGTCGATCCGATTGACGGCACCAAGGATTATGTTGCGGGCAAGACCGGCTGGTGCGTCTCGATTGCCCTCGTGCAGAATGATGCACCGATATTCGGCGTGCTGGATGCGCCGGCGATGAAGGAAACCTGGGTCGCCAAGGCCGGTAGTCACACCGAAGTCAATGGCCGGTCCATTATTGCCACCCAGCGTGCGCAATATGAAGGCTGCCGCATCCCTGCAGAAGAACTGCCGCCGGAACTAAAGCTTACCGCTGTGCCGAAGCCAAATAGCATCGCCCTGCGGATGGCGATGGTCGCGGATGACCGGGCCGACGTGGTGGCATCGACGCGCTGGGGCCACGAGTGGGATATCGCTGCGGCCCATGTCATCGCCGCTGAAGCGGGTGCCAGTGTCACCAATGCGCTCGGCGAAACTCTGGTCTACAACGGCACGCACGGCAAGGCGCTCGGCGTGCTGTGCTGTTCACAAAATCTGTATGAAGAAGCGGTCGCACGGATCAGCAAATATGTCTCCGACAACGGAGCGAGCCACTAGACGGCTAAACGGTCCGCGCTCTGGTCCACAAACCCTGCCGACCCCGCTTGGCCCTTTTGGTCAGCGCCTGACCAAAAGCTTTGGTGATCCAGCCCAGCTTTTGCCCTTTGCTGGTATAGATCCGCCGATCGAGCGAAGCGCCATCGCTCGTCCGGACCGCCCGAGCAATATCGCCGTAAATACCGGCAGCGGCGAGCACTGCCCAGCGCGAGCGAAACGGCAAACTCGCTGCACCGACCCGCGCCGAAGCCTCATATTCTTCTGCCAGATCGCACAATTGGCTGACCAGCAGGATCAGCGCCTGTCGATATTCTGGTGCCAGGATCCGCTCCGGATCGATACCGGCTTCGACCAGCCAGTCCTGCGGCAAATAACAGCGACCGGCTTGCGCGTCTTCCGCTACATCGCGCGCGATATTGGTCAGCTGAAACGCCAGCCCGAGATCGCAAGCGCGGTCCAGCACATCATCATTGCGTGCGGAAACGCCCATCACCACCGCCATCATACAGCCGACGGCGCCAGCGACATGATAGCAATATTGCAGCAGATCATCTTCGCTCTGCGGCCGCCAACCCTGAGCGTCCAGGGCAAAGCCATCGATCATGTCATCCGCAAATTTCTTCGGGATATTGCATTCCTGCGCCACTACGCCAAAGGCATCGAACGGCGGATTGCCGGTCTGCTCGCCGCCATGCGCCCGCGCGGTCATCATCCGCATCGCGGCGATGGTCTTTTCGGGATTGGCGATTGTGGACATGCCGTGCCCATGATCCTGACCGTCGGCCAGATCATCGCAGGCGCGGCACCAGTAATAGAGAAGCCACGACCGTTCGCGGGTCTGCTTGGCAAATAGTTTCGACGCCCGGGCGAAGGATTTCGACCCCCGTTCGATGCTGTCTTTGGCGTGAAGTATCAGATTGGTGCGATTCATCGCGCTCTACCCCAGGTCTTCCAGCATCAGTTCGGCAGTGGCCTTGGCGCTGCCGACCACTCCGGGAATGCCGGCGCCGGGATGGGTGCCTGCGCCGACAAAATAGAGATTGTCGATGATATCATCGCGGTTGTGCACCCGGAACCAAGCGCTCTGGGTGAGCAGCGGTTCCAGGCTGAACGCACTGCCGAGGTGCGCGTTGAGGTCGCTGCCGAAATCCTGTGGCGTATAGTGAAAGCTGGTGATGATGCGGTCGTGAATGTCGGGGATCAGCCGGTGACCGATCTCATCGAGAATGCGCTTCTCGTAAATCGGTCCCATTTCTTTCCAGTCGATCGGTAGCTTGCCCTGATGCGGGACCGGTGCCAGCACGTAGAAGGTGCTGTGGCCTTCAGGGGCCATTTCCGGGTCGGTAACCGTTGGATGGTGCAGATAGAGCGAGAAATCGCTCGGCAGCACGCCATTGTCATAAATGTCTGCCAGCAGCCCTTTGTAGCGCGGCCCGAACAGGATCATATGGTGCGGAATGCCCGGCCAGCTGCCTTTCAAACCAAAATGGACGACAAACAGCGAGGGCGAATATTTTTTCTTCAGCAACTTTTCGCTGACCGTATCGCTGCGGTGTTTGTGACCAAGTAGATCGCGATAGCTGTGTACGACATCGGCGTTCGAGGCGACGGCGTCAAATTTCTCGCTCCAGCCGGATTTGCAGGTGATACCCGAAGCCCGGTCGCCGATCGTATCAATCTTCGTTACCGGATCGTTCAGCCGGATGACTCCGCCGATCCGCTCGAAATGCTTGACCATGGCGGCGACCAGCATTTTGGTTCCGCCCTTGGCAAACCACACGCCGCCGAGCCGTTCCAGCTTGTGGATCAGACCATAGATGGCACTGGTTTTCATCGGATTGCCGCCAACCAGCAAGGACTGAAAAGACAGAAATTCGCGAAGCTTTTCGTTCTTCACATAGCTCGAGACCTTGGCGTAGACCGAGCGATAGGCTTCATATTTCATCAGGGCAGGGGCCGCCTTGATCATCGACTTGAAATCGAGAAAAGCCTTGGTGCCCAGCTTGACATAGCCTTCTTCATATAGTCCGCCGCTATATTCGAGAAATTTCTTGTAGCCTTCGACGTCACCGGGTTCGATCGCTGCGATATTGGCGTACAGCTGTTCCGGATCATTGACATAATCAAAGTTGGTGCCATCCGGCCAGTTCAGTCGATAGAAGGGCGAGACCGGCATCAGTTCGATATCTTTGGCCATATCATGGCCACTCAGTTCCCACAGCTGCGAGAGGCAATCGGGATCGGTGATCACCGTTGGCCCGCCGTCGAAAATAAAGCCTTCCTTTTCCCAATAATAGGCGCGCCCGCCAGGCTTGTCGCGGCTTTCCAATATCGTCGTCTGAATACCGGCCGACTGCAGGCGGATGGCGAGCGCCAGACCCCCAAAGCCCGAACCGATTACGGCCGCTTTCTTGAAAAGCTCGTTCTGTGATTTTGTAACGTCACTCATAAAACAGTCTTACTCATCGATATTTCAGCAATAGTGGAATGGCCTTTGAAATCGGAATAGGCGGCTTGCCGGTCAGCAAATTCGCCTGATCCATCCGGGTCGACTTGCCGGCGTAAAAGCGGGCCAGCAATTCCTCGTCTTTGGTATAGGTGTGTTCCAGCGTCTTGTAGCGCTTGTCCGGATCCGCACCAAGGAAAAGGAACGCGCACAACATGCGATAAAATTTCCCGTTCCTCCAGTGTTTGGTCGCCAGATTTCTCAGCATCCTGTCGAGCTTCTGCTGGCTGATCTCGGGCATTTCGGCAATCAGGATCGCCGTTTTGACCGCCATCGGCAACGAGTAGCTGGTAATCGGCTGGATCAGCGCGGCCCGCGCACCGGCGCGCGCATCGACGCCCTTGTTGGCCTTCCAGAAGGCTTCGAAATCGCCGCCATAGATGACCGGCAACTGGCCAGCTTCTTGGCGCAGGATTTCGGTGATGTTCCAGCCCTGAGATGCCGCATATTCCGCGATCCGGTCGTGCGCTGTCGTCTCGTCCAGCGCGCTCCCGTCAGAATAATAGGTGTCCTCGACAAAGACCTCGGTGTCGCTGAAAGGCAGGCAATAGACAAAACGATAGCCATCGATCTGCTCGACCGTGGCGTCCATGATTACGGGCCGATCCAGTCCGTGCGGTTCCGCCAAGCGCAGCATCTGGCCGCTGAATTTCTGCCAGCCGAATTCCAGCGCCGACAGATCGCCGCCGCCCCGCACGTCCAGAACGGCGTTTGCTGCCACCGCATTGCCGTCTTTCAGGCTGACCATCCCGGCCTGGACCGCGTCCGCTTTCTGACCGGTCTTGAGAGCGTTCGCGGGCAGCTTTTCGCGCAACAACCGGTCGAGATTTTCAGATTCAATTGAGAAATAGCCGTTGCTCAAGCTCCGGCTATATTTCGGGAAATGCACATCATAGCTGTCCCACTGGCGCGAAATAAGCGGGTCGACCAGCCACCGGTGCTCCGGCTCGATATCGCTTTCGAAAAAGGACCAGATATGGTTGCCGCCAAAATGCTCCTCGGCTTCGATGAGAGCAATATCCAGTTCGGGCCGCAATTTTGCCAGCGCCAACGCCACCAGCCCGCCGGCAAGACCCCCGCCAGCGATAGCCAGATCATACTGGTTGGAAGAACGGGTTTGCTTCGGCATCATCTTGCCTTAGCCGATGCTTTGGGCAGGCGAAAGCCTGTCTGAAAGCATGTAGACGATTTATGCTTTATCCCTTGCCCCGCCGGGATCAGCGCCATATTCCGTCGGCCATGGACTACGCTCTTGCTATTCTGGCCTCTGCCATCGCGATGACTGTCATCGTCGGCGGTCGCTATCTGCTGAGCAGCGGCTTTTTTGCCTGGCTGACGGTGAAGACTCGCCCGGGCCAGTATGACAAGCTGAAGCCGCAGATCGGTCGTGAAATCCGCTGGTCTTTGCTATCCGCCGCGATCTACGGGATCCCGGCCGGCATTGTCGCGTGGGGCTGGCAAAATGCCGGCTGGACGAAAATTTATACCGATCTCAATGCCTACCCCCTGTGGTATTTACCTGTTTCGTTGTTCCTTTATTTGTTTCTGCACGATAGCTGGTTTTACTGGACCCATCGCTTGTTCCACCGGCCGCGGTGGTTCAAGGTTGCACATGCGGTCCACCATGACAGTCGGCCGCCGACCGCCTGGGCCGCGATGAGTTTTCACCCGATTGAGGCAGTCAGCGGCGCGGTGGTGATTCCGGCTCTGGTCATCGCAATACCGATTCATGTCGGCGTTTTGGGGCTGGTATTGTTGGTGATGACGGTTATGGGCGTGTCCAATCACATGGGTTGGGAAATGTTTCCGCGCTGGCTTGTTCAGGGCAGGTTAGGTCGGTGGCTCATAACCGCGACCCATCATGAAAAGCATCATGAGTTATACAGGGGTAATTATGGCTTATACTTCCGCTTCTGGGACCGGATCTGTGGCACGGATATCGGGCTTGCCGATATTGGCGGCAGTTTCGGTGCTGCTGCTGGCCGCAAACGCGTCCGCTAGCGAAGCGCCTGCGCCTGTTACGCCCGCGGTTGCCGCCTCGATTGATCTGGCGATTACCAATTTGCGTTCCGACAAAGGCGATGTTCTCGTCTGCCTTAGCGCCAATCCGAAATATTTCCCGGATTGCGGCAAGGATGCCAAAGCGCGCAAATTGAAGATCTCGGCGGCTCAGGCCGGGACGGTCGAAATAGACGGCGTGAAGCCTGGCACGTATGCGGTGGCCCTGATCCACGATGAAAATGCCAACGGAAAAATGGACATGCGGCTGTTTTTGCCGCGCGAAGGTTTTGGCTTTTCCCGCAATCCCAAAATCGGCATGGGCCCGCCGAAATTCGAATCAGCCAAATTTACCGTCGGCGCGCAGGACGCCCATTATGCGGTCCGCATGAACTATATTCTCTGATCTTCCTGATATTTACCGTTTGGTAGCACTCTGTGAGCATTGGCTCTCTCCAACCAATGTTAAGAGTATCAGTAAATGTATCAATCACGATATTCTGATTTTGATCAGAATGGTGGCTCGCAACGGTCGAGTCTGTCAGAAATTCTCGGCGCTTTTACCTATGCGCTGGACCTTACGGAAGGGCAGCCTGCTGGCCATAGTATCCGTGCCTGCTGGATAGGCACTCAGATCGGCATGGCGCTTGGCCTGAAAGGCAGCGTCCTGCGGGATGTCTATTATGCGGTTCTGCTGAAGGACCTTGGATGTAGCAGCAATGCTGCACGGGTCAGCAAGATGTTCGTCGGGAACGATCGTCAGCTGAAGCACGACTTCAAGCTGATCGGTCCGGAGCCTGAAGACTTCGGCGCGTTTCTCGGCGACTCGGTAGGCGTAGACGCTGATTCCGCGGTTCGCGAGCAGGCCTTGGGTCATCTGGCTGAAAATGCCGGCGAGATCATGACGGAAATAATGGCTATTCGCTGCTCCCGCGGTGCGGATATCGCGCGGCGGCTGCGTTTGTCTGAAGATGTCGCCCAGGCGATTGCCCATCTTGATGAACATTGGGACGGAACTGGCCTGCCGCTTGGTATTGCCGGCACCAAGATTCACCTGGGCGGTCGAATAGCTTTGCTGGCCCAGGTTGCTGACGTCTTTTATACGGCGAGAGGCAAGGAGGCCGCGCTCGCGGAAGTGCGCAACCGTTCCGGTAGTTGGCTGGATCCCGAGCTTTGCACGCTGTTCGAGAAACTGGCTGCGGACAGCGGTTTCTGGGAAGAACTCGCGCTCGACGATCTGCCAGAGCAATTGCGGGCGCTGGAGCCCGATGCTCAATATGTCACCGTCGATGCGGATTATCTCGACGATATCTGTTTTGCCTTTGGGCATGTGATCGATGCGAAAAGCCCGGACACGGCTGGCCACAGCGCCCGGGTCGGAATGATTACCGACAAAATAGCCGAGAAATTGGGCATGAGTTCAGCGTCGCGCAGGCTATTGCGGCGGGCCGCCATTCTCCATGATGTCGGAAAATTGGGGGTAAGCAGCGCGATCTTGGAAAAGCCGGGCAAGCTCGATGCCGAGGAATGGGAGAGCATGCGCGCCCATGCCGCGCTGACAACCAATATTCTGGGCCAGATTGGTGTGATGAGCGAGATGGCGATGATTGCCGGTTCGCATCATGAACGGCTCGATGGAAAAGGGTATCCGCTCGGCCTGAACGAAAGCAGTATTTCTCTGGAATCCCGGATCATCACCATTGCTGACATTTATGACGCGCTGACTGCGGATCGCCCCTATCGTTCAGCGATGTCGTCGGAAAAGGCCATGGAAATTTTGCATGGCGAATTGGGAGTCGCCGTAGACCGGCAATGCTATGCGGCGTTGCGCGAGGTGCTTGCAGAAGGGCTGCCAGCCTAGCATTTTTTTAACAAAAAGATGGTTAGGGACTATGGCTGGATTGGAACCGTTGGACGAGCTGCGCGTTTGAAGGTTAAGCAAACAACTGGGAACTAATCTTGAAAAACTCGAACATCTTGCGTTACACCGCTCTGCTCTCTCTCGGCCTCAGTCTTTCCTCTCCGCTTCTGGCGCAGGAGGATCCGGCGCCAGAAGCGCGCGAAGACTCTGTTTTTGACGGCGACTATTTGACGGCAGGTGTCGGCGTCGCGGTCGGCCCGAGCTACGAAGGATCGGACGACTACACGATTTCCCCGCTGCCCGTGGTTCTCGGCAGCTTCGGCGGCGTTGATTTTCAGCCGCGCGGGCCGGGTATCGCTTTTGATGTGATTCCCGATCAGGACGGTGCCAAGGTTGATTTTATCTTCGGCCCCGTTGTGCGTGCACGTTTCGACCGGGAGAATTCGATCAAGGACCCCGTCGTTCGTTCGCTCGGCAAGCTCGATTTTGCCGTTGAAGTTGGTCCTTTTGCCGGCGTGCAGGTAAACCGGGTTCTCAACCCCTATGACTCGCTGACCGCACAGGTCGACGTCCGTTGGGATGTCGCCGGGGCGCATGACGGTATGGTCGTATACCCGAGCCTGACCTATTTCACACCTCTGAGCGAGGGCGTCGTCACCAGCCTTTCGTTCAGTGGTGAATATGTGGATGATAATTACGCCGACTATTATTTCAGCATTTCGCCTGCCGGATCAGCGGCTAGCGGCCTGCCGACCTTCACCGCCGACAGCGGCTGGAAAAACGTCAGCGCATCGGTGCTCACCGGAGTCGATCTTGACGGTGACGTGACCAACGGCGGGTTTAGCCTGATTTTCCTCGGCAGCTATTCGCGCATGCTCGGTGACCCAAGACGGTCGCCCGTCACATCGATCCGCGGCAGTGCCGACCAGTTTTTCGGCGCAATAGGCGTGGGTTATACTTTCTGATAAGGCGTTGCATCGGTTAGGCCCTGGTCTGCTGGCCTGTTCTTCATTCCATCTATGATCAACCGGGTGGCAGGAAAGCTGCGCCTGGCGCTCTCAAACAACAAATTTATCGGCAGGGGGCGGCGTCGCTGTCCTGAAGACCTTGGTCAATTTTCCCTGCCGTTCGGCATTTTTTATTTCGCTCAAGATCCTGAGCGCGCTGGGCAGAAAAGTCGCGCCATCATCGGTCAGTGATATGGCGCGTTTGGATGAATGGAATAGCGGGACGCCCATCCGGGTTTCCAAAGCACCGATCCCCCTTGTCACCGCGGTGGCGATACCCGAAGCGCCCGTGCTGCCGCTGAAATACTGCCCGGATCGGCAACCGCAACCTACATCTCGAGAGTCTGAATTCGATCCATTATTGTTACTCAATATGTAATAGTGATGTTCAAAAATACGGTATTATAATCAATGGGATCATAAATTATCTCTCGTTCTGCGCGGTCGACGGGATCCTTTTTTGACCCGCTCTGATGCCACTGGAGCCGTGCAAACTGGAGAATGGAAATGGCGCAAAATTATATCAGAACCCTGTTCACCGATGCAGCGCGTGCCATGCAGGAACAGGCCGGATCACGCGATGCCTATGCAAGAATGGAGCAGGGCGCTGACGGGCCCGATATTCTCGGCAAGAAAGAAGCGATGTTCCTGGCTGCGCGTGACAGCTTCTATATGGCCAGCGTAACCGCAGACGGCTGGCCCTATGTCCAGCATCGCGGTGGACCGGCCGGTTTTCTCAAGCTGCTCGGTGGCAACCGACTGGCCTTTGCCGATTATAGCGGTAACAAGCAATATATCAGCACGAGCAATATACAGACCCGACCTGGCGTCTCGCTATTCCTGATGGACTATCCCAACAGACGCCGTCTGAAGATTCTGGGCAAGGCCAGGATTGTCGGGCTGGAGGACGATCCGGGCCTGGTTAATTCACTGATGTCTGCAGATTACAAGGCGGTCCCCGAGAGAATATATATCATCGACGTGATCGGCTTCGACTGGAATTGTCCGCAGCACATCATGCCGCGCTTCACCGAAACCGAAATCGCTTCCGCAATTGCGCCGCTGACCGCCGAATTGGATCAGCTCCGCGCTGAAGTCGCACGGTTGCGCGCCAGCCGACCCAACTCAACACCCAATCAAGGACAATGATATATGACCCCGCATCTGACGACTGGAGTCCACCATGTTGGCCTAGCCCTTCCCGGTGGCGCGCGGGTCGAATTCGCGACACCTGCTGCTTGCGGATTTAGCGCATGACAGAATAACCTTCACCATTGCCATACTTTGACAGGGAGCCGGCGATCCGACCGCAGAACACGGCTGGCCCGTTCTGACAAGACCTGCAATCATTTCTGGACCTGCTCTCCCGCTAGCCTTAGACTTCTGTACATCGGACATGCGCGTTTGGCATGGAGGCAAGAGGAGCGAAGCACTGGGCAACTCAGGCAATATTACTGGCTGGATTACCCTTTTTATCGGGCTCTACGCGGTTGCCGCAGGGACCGGTGAATTTCGGTGCCCCGGTTTTTGGGCCAAAATGGTGCAGGACATTCGCGAAAGCAGCGCGCTGCAATTTCTGACCGGTATGGTCGCGCTGGTGCTTGGAGCAACCATCTATCTGGTCAATCCATGGAATCCCGCAGACCTTCTCTCGATCCTGATCACCGTGCTCGGTGGCTGGATATGCGTTGAAGGCGCGCTGATCCTGGCGTTTGGCGACTGGTTTTTGAAGTTCGCCAGCAAGTTGATGGGCGGCAGCAACCGTTTTCTTGCTGGCCTGTCCATTGCCGTCGGCTTCGGCGCGATTTTTGCCGGCTTGGTGCGGCTGCAGGTCAGTTGAGAGCCGCTTCGTCGAAGCCAGATATCTACGCCGCCTCCATCACCTTGAAATATTGTTTCAATGCTGCCGCAATTTCCGCTCGCGCTCCATCGGCCGTCGGAATCGCGCCAACCGCGGTGAATGACGTATGGATCTGCCCGGGATAAGTTGTCTGCCGAACGTCCGTTCCAGCCTTCGATAGCGCTTCGGCATAGGCCTTGCCCTGATCGCGCAGGGGATCAAATTCGCCGGTGATAATCAGCGCTGGCGGCAGCCCGGACAGATCAGCGGCGAGCAGCGGTGAAGCCTTGGGATCGCTGCGACGGGCAGGATCGGCATAATGGTCCCAGAACCAGTCCATCAGCGCCTTCGTCAGCACGAATCCCTCGGCATTGTCGGTCATCGACGGGCTGTCGTCACTGGCATCTACAACCGGCGTGATCAGGACCTGGCCTCTGATAGCCGGTCCACCTGCGTCGCGCGCCAGTTGACAGACTACCGCCGCAATATTCGCGCCGGCGCTCCAGCCGCAAACCGCCAGTTCGCCCTCGATACCGCCAAGCATATCGATATTGTCGGCAACCCATTGCAGGGCGGCGAAACCGTCATCTGCAGCGGCGGGGAAGGGTGCTTCTGGCGCATGGCGGTAATTGGCGGAGATGACGATGGTGCCCGTATTATTGCAAAGGTCGCGACAGAAGGCGTCATCGGAGGTGTGGTCGCCAAGCACCCATCCGCCGCCATGGAAATAGAGCGTGACCGGATGCGGGCCGGGGCTGTGCGGCCGGTACAGGCGATAGTCCAGCGAGCCATCGGCACCGGGGAATTGGCCGTCGATCACTGCGCCAACCTGAGGCCCAGGCGGATTGCCCGCGTTCATCGCAACCGACGTCGCACGCGCCTGTTCCGGTGACATGCTTTCAAATGGCGGCAATTCCATCTCGGCCAGCATTTCGAGCAGCGCCACCACATCGGGCTGCTGCCGCCGGACCAGTCCGTCATTGCAGCGCGTGCCGCCCGGTCCATCAAAGCGGAAGCCGAGATAATCCTGCGCCGCGACATCGTTGCAGACCCGGCGATAGGCCGCGACGCCACCCACATAGGGCAGGCACACGCGCGGTTTTCCGGGCACGTTCGCACCCATGTACCAGGACTTGGCCTGCGGAAAGAGCGTCATGTCGCTGGTCGCCGTGCCATATTCGACCCAGCCGGTTTCCGCCGTTTCGGTGGGGTCAATAACGGTCAGGTTCTCATTACGCATATAGGCGAGACAGTCGGCAATCCACTCGACATGCTGTTCAATTGACAGCACCATGTTGGACAGGACCGAGGGGCTGCCGGGGCCGGTGATCATGAAGAAATTGGGAAAGCCCGAAACCGTCAGTCCCAGATAGTTCAGCGGCCCGTCTGCCCATTTGTCTTTCAGACTCTGTCCCTCACGACCCCGGATATCGATCGCCAGCAGCGCGCCAGTCATCGCATCAAAGCCGGTGGCAAAGACGATCGCGTCAAAGGCGAAATTCTGATCCTGCGTCGCGATCCCGCTGGCGGTGATCGATGTGATCGGATTGGCCTTGATATCGACAATATCGACATTGTTCTTGTTGAATGTCTGGTAATAATTGGTGTCGAGACAGGCGCGCTTCGTGCAGATCGGAAATTCGGTCGGGGTCAGGATATCGGCGACATTGCTGTCCTCGATCACCGACCGGATCTTGCTGCGGACAAATTCGGCCAGCGTTTCGTTTGCCTCCTCGCTGATCAATATGTCGGCAAATTCGGAACCGAGATGCGGGATCGCGCCCTTGTCCCAAAGTTCCTCATAGCGCTGCTGCCGCTCCTCGTCCGACACCGTCAGCGCGAAGTCCATCGCCTCCTTGCCCGGCACGCCGACCTTGGTCCAGCGCGCCTCTTCGCGATAATCCTGATAGCGCTTCTTCACCGCTTCCTTTTCCGGCGCGATCGGGCCGTTGCCGGCGGGAATCGAGTAATTGGCGGTGCGCTGGAAAACGGTGGTGTGGTCCGCCTGCGCCGCAATAAGCGGGATCGACTGGATGCCCGATGATCCAGTGCCGATGATACCGACCGTCTTCCCGGAAAAATCGACGCCCTCGTGCGGCCAGCTATGGGTGCGGTATATCTCGCCGGTAAAATTCTCGATTCCGGCAATGTCGATATCCTTCGGCTGGGACAGGCACCCGGTGGCCATGATGAAGAAGCGGCTGCTCACCGTCTCGCCCGTTTCGGTGGTCACCGTCCAGCTTGACGAATCCTCGTCCCAGACCGCTTGCTCAACGCGCGTTTCAAATGTGATATCACGCCGCAGATCAAAGCGCTCGGCAACATGCTGGGCGTAGCGCAGAATTTCCGGCTGGGTCGCGTATTTTTCGCTCCACTCCCATTCCTGCTCGAGCGCGGGATCGAAACTGAACGAATAGTCGATGCTTTCAATATCACAGCGCGCACCCGGATAACGGTTCCAGTACCAGGTCCCGCCAACATCGTCGCCGGCCTCAAAGGCGCGAGCGGAAAGCCCCATCCCGCGAAATTTGTGCAGCAGATAGAGCCCGGCAAAGCCCGCTCCGACAATGATTACATCCAGCTGTGCCTTGTTCGATTCCGTCATCATCCACTCCATTTGGCGCCTCTGCGGGCTTTGCGGGAAAGATAACAGATCGCCGCGCGGGATACCAACATTTTTAATCGACCGATTAAACTAAGGCCCGGTTGCCGCTGTCGCCAGAATTGGCATGACATCCGGCCAGCAAGTCTCTATGTTCCTGTTATCCCCGGGGAGTCGCCATCCCATCAAATTTTGATGGGACTCGTAAATGCGTCTGAGAGGCAGGTGTAACGCCCTGCGACCCGCTGAACCTGATCCCGATCACACGGGCGGAGGGAGGGAGCGGTTTTAAGCAAAACCCCGCCCTCGTTCCGAAACGACCAAGGAGCGAAAATATGGCCGACCTTCCTGCAAAAACCGAAATAGGCGTCACCACCGGCGCGATTCGTGGCTCAAAGAAAGTCCATGTCGCGGCGCACAGCGGCTCCGGCATCCGCGTTGCGATGCGCGAGATCGAGCTGGAAGGCGGTGAGGATCCGGTCCGCGTCTATGACACCAGCGGTCCCTATACCGATCCGCAGGCATTGATCGATATCAAGACCGGCCTCAACGAGCTGCGCAGCCCCTGGATCCGCGCGCGCGGCGATGTCGAGGAAGTCACCCAGCGCGAAGTGAAACCGGAAGACAATGGCCAGCTCGGCCCCGACCGCTCCGGCGGCGTCGCGCCTTTCCCCAATGTCCGCCGCAAGGTGCTGCGCGCAAAACCCGGCGCCAACGTGTCCCAGATGCATTATGCGCGCCAGGGCATCATCACCCCCGAAATGGAATATGTCGCCGAGCGCGAAAATCTCGGGCGTGAGCGCCTGAAGGAATATAAGCGCGACGGCGAAAGCTTTGGCGCGTCGATCCCCGACTATGTCACGCCCGAATTCGTCCGCGACGAAATCGCACGGGGCAGGGCGATCATCCCCAACAATATCAACCACCCGGAATCCGAGCCGATGGCGATCGGCCGCAATTTCCTGGTCAAGGTCAACGCCAATATCGGCAACAGCGCCGTCGCTTCCGATGTCGCCAATGAAGTCGACAAGATGGTCTGGTCGATCCGCTGGGGCGCCGACACGGTCATGGACCTGTCCACCGGCCGCAACATCCACGACACCCGTGAGTGGATCATCCGCAACTCGCCAGTCCCGATCGGCACCGTGCCGATCTACCAGGCGCTGGAAAAGGTCGGCGGCGTCGCCGAGGACCTGACCTGGGAAATCTTCCGCGACACCCTGATCGAGCAGGCCGAGCAGGGCGTCGACTATTTCACCATCCACGCCGGCGTCCGTTTGCCCTACGTGCCGATGGCGGCCAAGCGGGTTACCGGCATCGTCAGCCGCGGCGGCTCGATCATGGCGAAATGGTGCCTCGCGCACCACAAGGAAAGCTTCCTCTACGAGCATTTCGACGACATCACCGAGATCATGAAGGCCTATGATATCGCCTACAGCCTCGGCGACGGCCTGCGTCCCGGCTCGATCGCCGACGCCAATGACGAGGCCCAGTTCTCCGAGCTCTACACGCTCGGCGAACTGACCCACCGCGCCTGGAAGTCGGACGTACAGGTGATGATCGAGGGCCCCGGCCATGTGCCGATGCACAAGATCAAGGAAAATATGGAAAAGCAGCTCGAAGTCTGCGGCGAGGCGCCCTTCTACACGCTCGGCCCCCTTACCACCGACATCGCGCCCGGCTATGACCATATCACCAGCGGCATCGGCGCCGCCCAGATCGGCTGGTACGGCACCGCGATGCTCTGCTATGTCACGCCCAAGGAACATCTGGGGCTCCCCGACCGCGACGACGTCAAGGTCGGCGTGATCACCTACAAGCTCGCCGCCCACGCCGCCGACCTCGCCAAGGGCCACCCGGCCGCGCAGGTGCGCGACGACGCGCTCAGCAAGGCCCGCTTCGAATTCCGCTGGCGCGACCAGTTCAACCTGTCGCTCGACCCCGACACGGCAATGGAATATCACGACCAGACCCTCCCGGCCGAAGGTGCCAAGACCGCCCATTTCTGCTCGATGTGCGGTCCGAAATTCTGCTCGATGAAAATCTCGCAGGAAGTCCGCGATTTCGCCAGCAAGCAGAACCAGAGCGCCGAGGGTTTCCTTGCCAGCGAGAAACTCGGCTCCGATACCGCAGCAGCCAGCAAGGCGGCAGCGGAGGCAGGGATGCGCGAGATGGCCAAGGTCTACAAGGACAAGGGCGACCGGCTGTATTTGCCGGAGGATGAGGTGGAAGAACCGGCGGAATAGGGAGCGTATCATATGGCCGAGACCGATGCGGAGGCGATACTGGATGATCGACGCGAACGCCGCCGCCTGCCGGTCATCGGCCTGTGGCTCACCGCGCTCTATCTGATCGGCCTCGTGGCCTATCTCGCGGTGCAGGGCCAGAACCCCGCCGACTTGCGCCTGAACGAGCTGGGCGATTTCCTCGGCGGCGTGTCCAGCCCGCTCGCTTTCCTCTGGCTGGTGCTCGGCTTTTTCCAGCAGAGTCGCGAGATCAGACTGTCGAACAAGGCGCTGCATCTGCAGGCCAGAGAGATGCGCCGCAGCGTGGACGAACACCGGCGGATTGCGGGAGAGGGGCGAGAGCAGGGCGGCGGTGCTTGAGGCCTGTTTCGGGGTGCGCGGGTGGGATCGGTTTCGCCTCCGGGACGTCCGCGACTTCGCCAGCAAGCAGAACCAGAGCGCCGAGGGTTTTCTCGCCAGCGAGAAGCTCGGTTCCGATACCGCAGCAGCCAGCAAGGCGGCCGCGGAAGCGGGGATGCGGGAGATGGCGAAAGTCTACCAGGACAAGGGGCAGTGGTTATATTTGGTAGAGGATGAGGTAGGGTGAAGGGAACGATTGAAGTTTTTTGGCCCAAACAGCCGGAGTTAAAGGAACGGCTTTTCGACAAATTTTCCTACTTCAAGAAGATGAGCGCGAATTTCTTTTACATCCTCTTCGGGCATATCATCACTAGAAGCTACCACAAGTGCATGACCATCATTTGCTGGAATGACACCTTGCGACGTTTGCGTTTCTGGTACCGGATCGTCAAACAAACACAGAGTTCTGTTGCCGTCCCCGTCTTTCAAAGCGCGGACTGTTTCGGCGGGAAATTGAAAGCCACCCTTCCAATCTTGTTCGGGTTTCATTTTAGCGACCGCGTTGCAGAATGCACAAAGCTCCGTGATAGGCATTTTGTCAACTCGGTTTAACGACAACCCTTTGTGACTGATATGGGAGGGCGGAAAGATCGAAGGCTTCAACTGCGAAGTGCCTTTAACGAAGTGTTCTGGAGACCGAACGATCCGATCCAAAGTTTCATTTCCAATTCGACCGAATTGGCTCCTAGCAACCTGTTCGCAACTACACAGCATTAGGCGAGAAAGATGAGGAGATGAAAGATGCGAGTTTTGCAGGCAGCATTTTTCCTGTCGCAATAGGTTCGCTGCCTTTTATGAGCACGTCTTCACACTTGCCGAAGAAAACGCATTGACCAATTCCACGAAAACCGACGTCCAAATATACATGGCCGTTATTCCAATATAGACCAGCCTCACCATCACTTGACACCATTGGCTCTGGGAGAGGAATGAATGGCGGTAAGCTGTCGACGAAAGCGATTGCCTCATTTATCGCATTCTTGGATGGCGCACGGTCATTTGAATCGCCGTCCCATCCATTTTCCAAAAAAGCATACTGCCGGAGTTCATGGACGAGAAGTGCGCGTTCATCATTGAAGTATCGAATGTTTTCAGCGCTTGTAGAAGACAGGGTGCTGGCATTTGGGTGAAGAGAAGTATTGTAGCTATCGGTTACATGAACTACGGAACCGCAAATTGTTGCGAGCATCGCAACGCCAGCAACTTGTCCTAGTGAACTGGTCCAGCTATCAGTTGATTGTTTATTTACCATATGTCCGTCGTCCGGATAGGCTTGGAATTTAGGTTTCCCAATGTGATCAGAAACAACCCATTCTTCTTTTATATCGGAGCTTGGAATTGGCGAGTATTCGTTAACTTGCATTTTCTGGTTTTCCAAACAGTGAAATCGCTTCTTTCGATTCTTCATTTATCACTTCTGATAATAACCGTTTGTTCTTTAAATGCAAAGTTTCAAAGAACTCATCAACCAAGTTTCCGATCTCTGGATCGGATGACGCGATTGGTTTTTTCAGGTCAACTCGCATTACAGTATCAATTTTAACAATCGGTATCTCTTGTTCAAACGCAGCATCTAGATGAATTCGCTCTAATATTCGGTGCGGTGTTTTGGCGTCCTCGTGAAATGAAAATTGGCCGGTATGATGATGCCATGCTGGAAATTTAGGATCAAAAGATTTGGGAAAAAAACCAGAATCCCTGTTTAGTAAATCGTTCACTCGGTAATCCTCTGGGTTACCGTCCCAACGAAATTTGTCGACGTATTGAAGTGATATCGAAGTGAGCGGATTATCGGCAGACGCCAAATGAGTGAGCGCTTGGGCAAGCAGGCCTTTAGCCTGCTTGGATACCGCAGCCCATCGGGAATATGCTAGGCAGTTCACAGCTGTCCAATTGTTCTGTGCCGCCAGTTGCCAATCTAACCCACCGTCACGCTTGAACGATTTAAATAATACCGGTGCAGCGGGCTCAGGTTGATCGGGAGGCGGGCCACTTTCCGGTCCTATAGCAAATTGGAATACCGTCATCCGTTCAATTTTCGGTAAATCAGACTTCCAATCGTTATGTGCTTCGGCAAACTTCTTTAGCTCTCCGGCTTGAAATTCCCGAGCGAAAACAAGTTGAAACACGACTTCCATTATCGCATGTCGATCTCCGACGGGCTTAAAAGACATCAAAGAACCTTAAGAATTTTTGCAAATGTCAAATCCTGCTTTCTGTAATCCCTCAAACGCTCCATCAATTGGACGTACCATGCCTCAATTAGTGAGAGTTTTCCAACATTACAAGTGGGATCAATGGAGATCAATGTCCGATGACAAATGTATCTTTTCTTACCGCTCCACCCACATAAACAGACGCTATTCCAATGATAGAATTACGGCGAAAGTAGACTAATTCATCCTCATATTAAATCAATCCATCTTTTTTCAACATATTGGCTTCATATGTCAACAAGATCGCCAATTCACAGGCACTTGCCAGCTCCAACTGCGCCATCCAGGCATTGAAAAATCTCGCACCAAGCCGCAAAGGCGCTAGAAGGCGCACAGGACCATGCACTGGCGTATAACCGCTGTGCCATCCGCCAACCATTATCGGCGGGGATTGGATTGGGAGGATAATTGAAGCGATGCTGACCGGAACCGGATTGTTGATTGCGGCCCTGGTCGCGCTTTCGGGTGAGGACGCGACGGGGGAGGAAGGCACGCCGTTCGATCCGCAAATCGCAGCCGCAGCCTTCGTTAAAGGAGAGGCGGAGGCGCCGATGGTCTATACCGACCGGGACGTATCGCGCTGCAGCAGCCGCTGGATCTTCCACGCCGATGCCGTGGACGAGGGCAGGTTCCCCAGCGCAGCGGCGGCTGCCTTCCCCGAGGAGCTGCGCTTGCCCTACGCCGTCTTTGCGGTGGAATTTTTCCGAACGACGGACATGGACCGCCCGGCCTATCGTGATCCCGTCGACACAGTCGAGCGAGAGCTGCAGCGCGCGCTCGCCGGGGACGAGAGGGCCAGCCGCCGCTATTTCGAAGCGCTTGGCCGATGTTCCCTGCAGGTGGAGGAAGTGCGCGACGATCCTGTCGGCCCGGTCGAGGGCCCCGCTACGCCCAATCCCGAAACAAGCTTTGAACGGCTCAAGACGCTGGCGGGTGTCTGGCAACCGCTAGGCAAGCCGGAGAGCGCTTTGCGGATCCGTTTCTATCCCACAGCGGACGGATCGGTGCTGGTCGAGGAATGGACACGCAATGGCCAGCCCCATTCGCTGACCCTCTATCACCGCGATGGCGACGCGTTGTGGGCGACCCACTATTGCCCGCAAGGCAACCAGCCGCGTCTGGAGCTGGTGCCGGACAGCGACGGGGCGATCCGCTTCGCCTTCCGCGACGCCACCGATCTCGACCCCGCGTAGGAACAGCATCAGTCCGCCCTCAGGTTTGCGCTCACCGGTCCGGGGCGCATGACGCGCAGCGAAACCTACCGCGACGGCCACGGCGACGAGCTCCCGTCGCAGCGGGTGCTGGTGCGGATATCGGACTGACAATCGCCCGACGGGTGGTGCAGCTATGTCGGCGCAAGCCCGCAAGCATAGAGAAAGTCCTTAACTGCTGGGCACCAACCTCTCCACCAGCCGCCTGAGCTCCCCCGCCGTCGTATGCCCGGCCACCACCTCATGATAGCCAATCCCCGCCCGGCGCAGCGCCTCCTTCTTCACCGCGTCGCGGGCCGCCGCTGTGCCCTGATGGTGGCCCGAGCCCTGGTACTCGATCGCGTGGGTCACGCGGGACTCGGGGTCCATCAGCGCGAAGTCGACGCGCTTGGCATTGACCGCGCCATAGGCGTCCCGGTCGGGGCTGGCGAGAATTTCGCCGAGCGAGACCTGCGCCATCACCTGCCAGCCCGGATTGCGTGCGATCACCGCGGCGTCGAGCGCCTTGAACAATTTCGCCTCGGGCCGGTTGAGCAGCGGCCGCGCCCGGAACTCGGCGCCCATCACGCAGGCCAGCTGGCTGGTGGCGATATCGTCCGGGCTTGCGGATCCGGTCTTGCCGCCGCTGAGGGTGGACCCAGAGCGCCAGTTACGTTTGCCCCCGTTGCGTCCCTTCCAGTATGCGCGGCGCTCGGCTCGCTTCTGCCCCTCGACCAGCCGTTCCACCGCGATGCCCAGCACGGCGCCCACGGCGAGCAGGGCCACAAAAAGCAACGGCTTGTCGATCAGCGCTAGAATTTCCGCAGGCATGGCATCATCATGCCGGAAATCGGTCAACAAACCGTCAACAGCTTCCCGTATTTCTGTGCCTTTACTTGCGCTGGTCTTGCGGTCGTCGACGGTTTCGCATTGCGATGGCAAAAAGACGAGGCCAACCATGATCAATTCCACCGAGGATATCGAGTGGCGGGTGATGGGCTCGAGCGCATGGTCGAAACAGGCCAGCGGGCTGGCGGCGGTCGAGCGCAATCTGGTCTGCCCGCTGTTCGCGCGCTTTGCCAGGCCCTATCGCAATATCTCTTAGCTGATCGGTGCCGACTGCGATCATGTGGTGGTGCTGGCGAAGGGTGATGCCGAGACCGCCGAGGGCAATCGCTACGACAATGCCTATTGTTTCGTGTTCCGGATGCGCGGCGGGAAGATCGTCGAGGTGCGCGCATATATGGATACGATCCTAGCGGACAAGGCACTGGGCACGGGCGGCTGACGGTGCGGTCGGCGTGCTATTGCGGTTGCCGCTGAGAAACCAAAATTTATCACCAGCAATAGACACGGAACCTTTCGTTGTTCAGGGAGTCGAATAGACCATGAAACATTTTCTCTCCATCGCACCATTGGCCCTGCTGGCCGCCTGTTCCTTCAACGCCTCGCCCGACGCCGAACCGGCGGAGGATACGGAGACCACAACCCCGGCCCAGCCCGAGGAAGACCAGGCGACAGCACCGGACAATACCGCACCCGAAAAGCCTGCTCCCGCCGACAAGGACGCCGCTTCCCCCAATATTCTGACTCTCGCCGGTCTCGGCGATCTGCGGATCGGCAAGCCGGTCCCCGAAGGCAGCAGCTGGGCGGTGCGCGGCGCGCAGGCCTCCGACACCTGTCTGGTGCTTTCCTCGCCCGATTATGACGGTGCCTATGCCATCGTCGAGGGCGGCAAGGTCCGCCGCATCTCGATCGGCAAGGGTTCCAAGGTCAAGCTGATCGAGGGCATTGGCCCCGGTGCGACAGAGGCCGAGGTGAAAGACTATTTCGCGTTTCCGGCAACGCCGCACCATTATATCGACGCCCCCGGCAAATATCTGACCGCGCCCAATGCGAAAAGCGGCGAGTCCGCGCTGCGCTTCGAGATCGACGGCGACGGCAAAGTCAGTCAGATCCACGTCGGCACGATGCCCACGCTCGCCTATGTTGAGGCCTGTTCCTAAAACGCCGCCTCAATCTGTTTAGCTTGAGTTTGAGAGTGCCGTTCGCCCTGAGGCTTTCGAGCAAAGGACGACCGCAGGCCAACAGCCGGCGTCGCAAGGCGCGGTCCCTATCCCAATATGCTTCGACAAGCTCAGCACGAACCGTGCGCCTGCCTCCTGTCAATCCACCCGCTCGCCCTGAGCTTGAAGAGTCGAAGACGACCGCAGGTCAACGGCAGGCGTCTGCAGCGCAATAACGGCTAGTCCACCCAACTTCCCCCAAAACAAAAAAAAGCCGCCCCGATAAAGGGGCGGCTTTCTGGTTGGCGCTGCGATGGAGGGTTGGGGGAGGGCAGCGCCTGGTTCAGGGAGCGTATTTAGATGTCGTCGCCGAGAGCGCCCTTGACTTCGCCTTTGACCTGCTGGGCCTTGCCCTTGGTTTCCTGGCCCTTGCCTTCGGCTTGGGTTTCGGGATCATCGCTCTTCTGTTTGGCCTTGCCAACCGCTTCGTTCACATTGCCTTTTACTTTGTCTGTCAGTTCGCCCATGTCCATGCTCCTTCTGTTTGGCCGGTTGTCCGACCCTTGGGGGATGCAAGCGTTGGTGCCTGCACAGACTATCAAAGCACGAACGGGCCTTTTGTTCCCACCGTCAGAACATTTTGGCGCTGAATAAAAACGCTCTGCCGCTTGCCCATATCGAGCAGTCTGCACAGCGATCCCCCGCCGCCGCCAGCAAGCCCACAGATTAACAGATGCAAAGCGCCGCCGACCGTGGCATTCTCCGCATCAGGGGGGATTTCATGACCGAAACCATATTCAAAATCGTCATCATCGGTGCCGCCGCGGCGTTCCTGCTGGTCTTTGGCGCAGTGGTGCTGCCGCCACTGATCGCCGATCCGGATGTGCCGGCTGCCTTTGCCGCCAGTTTCGTCAATCCCTATGCCAGCGGCTATTCCGCCGATGTATTGGCCTGCTGGCTGATCCTCGCCGCCTGGATCCTGCACGAGCGCCACAGCCGCGGCATCCGCCATGGCTGGCTGTGCATCCTGCTCGGCCTGATACCGGGCGTCGCCGTGGGCTTTGCGCTCTATCTGCTGATCCGGATGCGGCAGCTGCAGCAGCGCTGAGGCCCGCCGCTGCGGTCAGTCCTGCTGCGCCGCCTCGATCATCGCGAACAGCTCCGCCCCGGTCAGCGTCTCGCTGTCCCCGGCAAAGGCGTAATAGCCGGGCTTCTCGTCAATAAACACCTGCCGCTTCAGGCGCAGGCCCTCATCCTTGTCGGTCGCCTCATCAAACAGCCCGGCGCAGACCATATGCTCGCCGCTGTCTTTCAGCCGGTAAAACAGATGCGAACCGCAAGCCGAACAAAACGCCCGCTCCGCCCATTCGGACGAGCTGTAGACGGTCATATTCTCCGCCCCGTCGATCACCACATCAATCCCGCAGTCAATCTCGACAAACGGCCCACCACCCCAGCGCCGGCAGGTCCGGCAATGACAGGCATCGACATGGCTGGCGGCTTGCTTGGCGGTGATGGTGATGGCGCCGCAGAGGCAGTGGCCTTGGCGTTGGGTTGTGGGGGTGGTGTTCATGGTGTTGCCTCCTGCGCGATAGGATCATTGATGACGGAGCCAGAGATACCAAAATCGCGGGATTTTGGAAACCGCATCTGCACCGGGCAGCGAACGGTGCGGACATTGATAGTAGCGGCCACCGCTTGACATCGATATTGTAAGGCAATAACTTACAGCCATGATCCGCTCATTCCGTAGCAAAGCGCTCAAACGCATGGTACTGCACGGCGACCTGTCAAAGTTGAGTGTCCCAAATGTGGTTCGTGTGGAACGCATATTGGAACAGCTCGATGAGGCGACAATGCCAGAGGAAATGAACGTGCCGGGCTGGCGTTTCCATGGCCTGAAAGGCCGGGACAAAGATCGCTATGCGGTTGATGCGTCGGGCAACTGGCGGATTGCATTTGGCTGGGATGGCGCAGATGCCATCGATGTTGACCTGGAGGATTATCACTAATGGCTGGTTCGATGCTCAAGAATATGCGCCCGGTTCACCCCGGCGAAATCCTGCGGGAGGATGTGCTCCCCGCGCTGGGGCGCCCCAAGACGGAAATTGCCCGCCTGCTCGGCATTTCGCGCCAGACGCTCTACGATATCCTGAACGAGAAACAGCCCGTCACCGCCCAGATGGCGATGCGGATCGGCAAGCTGTGCGGCAATGGTCCGGAAATCTGGCTGAAGATGCAAGGCCGCTACGACCTAAAGATCGCCGAACGCGAACTCGGCGACGCGCTGGATGCGATCCCGCGGCTGGAGGCGGCGTGAAACGCCTATAGCCTCTCCCCTTCCGGAGTTCGATGTCGGTTCGTCTCCCAGACGAACCTGAAACGTCCGGGGGACGTTTCACATCGAGCTGGGTTGGGGTAACGCGTCGCCGATGTGTGATGCTCGGAAACTGGCCATCAATAGGAGCTAATCGGCGGCATCACTCGCGTTTTTTGTGCGCGGAAGGCAGTTTTTCTGGCGCTAGATGATTGGTGATCACTGCGCCGTCCTTCATCACAAAGCCGACATGCTCCAGGACGCCTATGTCCTCGAGCGGATTGCCCGCGACCGCGATGATATCCGCGTTTGCGCCCGCTTCAATCGTACCCAGCATTCCCTCCGGATCGAGCAGACGCCCCGGCACCAGCGTTGCCGATCGCAGGACCTCCAGATTCGACATCCCCGAATCTATATAGCGTCCATACATCTGTGCCGCTTCTTCGCCCCGGGTCAGGCCGGGCACCTTGTAATAGCGGTCGGATCCGATGGCGATCGGAACGCCGGCAGCTACCGAGCGCCTTATGCGCGCCTTGTGATGGTCCGCGCGATCACTATCGGTTGGCACCAGAACGATAGCCTTCTGGATCATCACCGACAGCACCGCATCGGAAATCGTATAGCCATGCTCTATTGAATCGACCCCTGCTCTCGCTGCAATCATCGCCGCCCGGTCGCCCTTCGTCGCGTGCGCGGCGACGCGGATTCCGGCGCGGTGCGCTTCATCGACGATCGCTTCCATCTCCGCCGATGACAGCATCAGCGGGCCCGAATTGACGATGACCTTGATCCAGTCGGCGCCGGCATAGATTGCCTGTCGCACCGCTTTCCGTGCCTGATCAGGGCCGTCGATCTGCACATATTCGCGCTCCACAAGTGGCAATGCCACGCTCTCAAGACCGCCGAACTGCCCGCCAACGGGGGCCAGGGCGCGTGTGGAAACGAACATGCGCGGCCCTTCAACCCATCCCTTGTTGATCGCATCGCGCAACGCCACGTCGTTGTTAACACCGGAATTCCCCAGGTCGCGCACAGTGGTGAAACCCGCTTCCAGCATGTCGCGGGCATTCTTCGCCCCGAGCAGGGCTCTGGCCGCACCACTCATCTCGACTATCTCGAGTATCCGGTTGGCATCGTCATTTCCCCGCTCCCGGTCATATTGGTGCAGCAAGTGGGTGTGGGCATCTATCAGCCCCGGCATCAGGGTGACATTGCCAAGATCGATCACATTGGCGGTCGGGTGTGGAAAATCACCAGTCTCGATCGACCGAACCTTGGTGCCTTCAACAACGACCGCCACATTGTGGCGTAACTTGCCACTGCGGACATCAACAAGATGTGCGGCGCGAACGATCGTCACCGTCGGGGCGTCACTTTCTTCGCCTTTGGCCTGACCGTGCGCGGTTGCCAAAAACAGGAAAATCACCATCAGGCTTGTGGTCAGAGAAGAGAGCTTCATATAATTTCCTCGGGTGGCGGAAGGGAGATGGCATTTGATGAGCCCGAAAGCATTTTATAGCGCGATTTCACTCGGCCTCACAACCCCAACTCCTTCGCAATCAACCCCTCACTAAAATAAGCCCGCTCGCATACGATCCGGTCCGTCCCCGGCGCAAATTCAAAGCTCGCCGCCATCCGCACCCGAAAGCTCTTGCCGGTCGGCTCGACCACCGTCCCGCCGACGGTCAGCGGCCCCAGATGGGTGCCGGTCAGCCAGAATTCGACCAGCACGACATGCTCGCCCGCCGCGCCGATCGCGATCACTTCATTGGCCTGGTCAGGAAAGGGCGTGCGCGACAGCGCGAAATAGGCGCGCACCGCTTCCTCGCCGTCGAACACCGCGCCATTGCCGTAGAGCTCGTAGCGCGGATGCTCGAACGTATCGATCACCGCGTCCCATTCATGGGTAATCTCCAACGCCATATGGTCGCGCACGATTTTCAGGCGCCGCTGTTCCAGATCGGTCATTGCATCTCTCTCCCTTTGTCGGGAGAGTGTTGCGCAGATGGAGTCCGAATGCAATCGGCATTGGTGGGTCAGGGAGCTGGTCAACCCAAACACCAGACTCGTCATCCTGAACTCGTTTCAGGATCCCTTCGGATTGCGCGCCTGCCTTGCGGGATCCTAAACCAAGTTCAGGATGACGAACCGGTGGGGCGCAAATTCACAATCCCGCCCCACCACACCGTTCGCACTGAGCCTGTCGAAGTGCACCTATCGGCCTGACATGTCCTTCGACAAGCTCAGGACAAACGGCAGCCGGCTACACCCGGGCCCACCAAAAACCGCTGTCCTACATCCCCCCAGATATGCCTTAATCCCGGCCATGACCAACCGCCCAGACCCCCGCAGCCGTGCGGTGCAAAAGCGCCGCATCTCCCGCATCCCGGCCTTTGCCCCGGTCCCGCTCCGCGCCCGCGTCGACGGCTGGACGCCGGTCCGGCAGGCCGAATTTATCGGTTATCTCGCCGAAACCCGTTGCATCAGCACCGCCGCCGGGCGGGTCGGGATGAGCCGGGAGAGCGCCTACCGGCTGCGCGGCAAGCCGGGGGCGGAAGAATTTGCGGCGGCCTGGGACGCGGTTCTCGGGTTGCCGGGGGCGTCGCGCACGCCTTTGCCAAAGGTCACACTCGAAGGTCTGTTCCACCGCATCCGGCATGGTCGCTACCATCCGATCCTCCGGGACGGGCGCTATGTCGGCACGCTCCAGAAAGCGGACAATCGCGCGCTTTTGGCGGCTTTGACCCGGCTGGACCGGCTTGTCCCGCCCGGCCATCAGATGTCCCCGGAACCGGAAAGTCACAGAAAATAAAAACATGCGGGTCTGTAAAGTTATCGCCGGTCATTTTGGTCCGCGCACAGCGGATTTGCACAAGCAATCTCCGCCTGTTGATGACAGGGCCGGTCGCTTGTAGCCTGCCACCAGAATCAGGGCTGGCGCGGTACCCCTGTGTGGCCGGCTCCGGAAACAGCTCAGGAGATAGCCGATGCAGGAATTACTCACGATTACGCTCTGGTTCGCCGCGATATCGGTCGGTGTGATGGCGGGCATCTATTTTGCCTTCTCGTTTTTCGTAATGCAGGCGCTGGACACCGCCGGTCAGCCCGTCGGCATGGCGGCGATGCAGTCGATTAACCGGGTCATTGTGAAATCGCCCTTCCTGCCGCTGTTTTTCGCCAGCAGTCTGGCCTGTCTGCTGTTGGTGATAGGCGGCGTGATGCAATGGGGGACGCCCGGCGCGTGGCAGATGGTCGGCGGCGGAGCGCTCTATCTTGTCGGGATGCTGATGGTTACGATCATCGGCAATGTCCCGCTTAACAATGCGTTGGACGCCGTCGATGCCCATGGCCCGGCAGGGGAGGCGATGTGGCGCCGCTATATGCAACGCTGGCTGCCCTGGAACCATGTCCGGACTCTGAGCTGCACCGGCGCGCTGATCCTGCTGATCGCTGCGATTGCTGAAAGATGAGGGGGCAGGGAGCCGATGCGATGAACGTGCTGATCCGCCTGGAACAGCACGGGGACGTGGCTGCCATCCATGATATCACTGAGCGCGCTTTTGCACCGATGCGTTATGCGGACGGTAATGAGCAGGATTTGATCGACCGGTTCCGCGATGCAGGGGCCATGGCCCTCTCTCTGGTGGCGGAGCGTGAGGGCGCTGTGGTCGGGCAAGTGACCTTTACCGAGGCGCTTGCGGCGGACGGGTCTTCTGGATGGTATGCGCTCGGCCCGGTGGCAGTCGAGCCGGGCCTGCAGAAACAGCATATCGGCAGCAAGCTGATCGAAGCCGGTATCGCCGAACTGCGCGCCCGCGATGCGGCTGGCTGTGTGCTGACCGGAGATCCGGCTTATTATAGCCGCTTTGGCTTCCGGCCCTATCCGGATTTAAGTCCCGATGCGCAAGTTGCGGCCTATTATCAGATATTGCCTTTGCGGGTGTCCGCGCCGGACAGCGTTATTTCCTTTCATCCCTTGTTCTATGGACCCCCGGGACAATGAAGCGCCGGAGCTTTCTGGTCTTGTCAGCCCCCGGGAGCCCATCCGGGATCGGCCAGCTCAAAGCCGGAAAATTCAAACGCCGGCGAAACGATACAGCTGACCAGCGCCCAGCCTTCTTCCGCTGCGGTGGCCTGCCAGTGACCGGGCGGGATCAGGTGCTGCGGCGCTTCCCTGGCCATGATGTCCGGGCCCAGCCGCATCTCGGCAACCGGTCCCGCGTCCTCGGGTGCGGTGCTGATTGCCAGCGGGCTGCCCGCGTGCCAGAGCCACAGCTCCGCAGCATCGACCCGGTGCCAATGCGATCGCTGCCCGGCCTCGAGCAGGAAATAGATCGCCGTCGCGCTGGCCCGCTCGCCATCCGCTGCGTCGGCGCGCCAGGTCTCGCGATACCAGCCACCCTCGGGATGGGGCAGCAGGCCGAGCCGCGCGATGATCGCCTGCGCTTCGGTCATGCCCGCACCGGCACTTCCTGGTTGCGCGAAACGGTCGCGACCTTTGCCACCAGCTCGTCACTCTGCCGCTGCCATGCATCGCTGGCGCCTGCGGGCCAATCGGCCCCGGCGCGCTTCGCCATCGTCTCGATCACCAGCGCAAACCAGGCGGCATAGTCGTGTGGGGTGAAATCGGCATAATTGTGATGCAGGTCGATGAAATTGGTTACGGCATCGTCGACCCACCATTCGCCGGCTGCCAGCCCGAGCATCGCCTCGAGCGTCTCCCGCGTCATCCGCTCGCGCGCCGCTTCCGGGTTGAGGAAAGCGGGCGCATAGTGCGGATGGTCGGCGATAAACCGGTCAAACAGTGCGGCGGCCATGCCGTTATAGCGGTCGCCCAGCGCTTCCAGGCTGGCTGCCATCAACGGGGCATCGCTTTGATCCATGGCATCATCATAGCCATGCTTGGGGTCAGCTTGTCAAATGGCTTTGTGCCGACATTGCGCGCAGCTCTATTCCATCGGCGTGGTAAAGCGGAAGAATTTGCGCAGTTCCGCTTCCAGAATATCACTGGCGCTGGGCGGCGGAGAAGAACGGCGCGCGGCTTCCCGCGCCGACTGGACGGCTGGCAAAAGCAAACCGACTTCGCTCTGATTGTTGCCGGCCGAAAGATCGTTCCGGCTCTGGGCCTGTGCGCCGGTCGCTGTGAGGCTGAGGGCCAGAGCGAGGGTGGCGGTGGTTATCATTGTCTTGGTCATGGTCTGTCTCCTTATTGTCTGATGGAGGCATAATGACCGGCGTCGACCTCTGGCGCGGTGATGCGCAGCACATCCCGCCAGAAAAAATGATTAAGCGATTGAAACTTGACGGGAAAAAATCATTCCGGTCGTCAGAAAGAGCCCGGCACCTCGCGCTGCGCCGGGGTCGGCTGCTCGGGCATCAGCAGTTCGCGGGCCGGAGTGAGAGGCTTGCCAAATGGCGAAACCGCTGCGCGCTGCGCCGCCGTGCTGGCCCCACTGCTGCTGGTGATCCGGGTGCAGGATGCGCCGGAAAGAAAGCCGAGCGCCCGGGCGGTGGAGGCTTCGCCGGGATTGCCCAGCGGCAGGCTGATATCGTCCGCCGCCTGACAGCTGTTGGCGACCGATCCGGCGAGGCCGCTGTAATAATTGGCGTTGCCGGCGGCATTCTCGGTTGCAAAGGCGACAATACGGATCCGGTCGTCGCAGGCGGCGCGGTCGAGGCCGACCTGACCGACGGGCTTGCCATAGGTGTTGCTGCCGACCAGCGCCATGTCGTTGCCGAGATAGGGGATCATCGCGTTGATCACCAGCTCGCTGGCCGAGGCAGAAGCGCCGGTGGTGATGAAGGCAATCCGGGTCGGCGCGACCGACTGCGATTGCGGCCGAAAATTGCGGGTTTCGTTGTTGTCAGACTTGCTGGGGCGAAAGCGGGTGACCGACTGCACCTCGTTGCTGAACCGGTTGCGACCGAGCAGGTCAGCGAACAGCTCCGCCGTGCGCACCAGCCCGCCGCCATTATAGCGCAGGTCGATGACCAGGTCGGTCACGCCGGCGCTGCGGAACTGCAGAAACGCATCGCGCAGCTGCGCTTCGGCGCTGTCGATGAAGGTACGCAGGTTGATATAGCCGCTCTTCGTGCCAACGTTGTCGAGGATCTGCACGCCGTAGCGCGGCGAAATTGGCTGGATATCGTAATCGGTCTTGCTCACCGTCGTCGTGATCTCATTGCCCGCGGCATTGCGAAACCGGAGCACGCGGCTGGTGCCTGCGGTCGCCGGACCGAGCGCGCTGCTCACGGCCGCCGCACCGCCCTCCGCGAACAACGAGGATACCGTCTGCAGGTTGGCGTTGCTGGTGCCAATCGCCAGCAGTTCCGTGCCGCGGTCGATCCCCGCAGCGAGAGCTGGCGCGCCTTCATAGGCATCGAGCACGAACACGCGGGAAGCGCTGCTGTCATAGCTCAGGCGGATACCAAAGCCGGCCGTCGCGCCGGAATTGAGGAAGGCATTTTCCTCGGCAATCGAGGTAATATAGGTGAAGAAGCGATCCCGCCCCTGGCTCCGTGCGGTCGCCGTCACCGCATCGATATAGGCCTGCACCGTGCCATAAGGTGCGGGGCTCAGGCTGGCGGGCAGGGTCTCGGGGAACAGATACCATTCATTGATCTGGTCAAACGCCCAGCTCTGCCGGTTCTGCAGCGAGCAGGTGGTGTTGACCGGGGTAGGCGTGGGTGCGGGCGCTGCGCCACCGCCGCCGGGCGGCAGGCTGACGACATTGCTACTGCCGCCGCCACCGCCACCGCAAGAGGAGAGCAGGGCCGCCAGGGCCAGGACCGAACCGGATCTGCGCAATATCATGAAGCCCCCAATGCTGAACTGGACCAACGTCATGCGGGGCAAGCTGAACCCGCTATGGTCAACCCTGATAGTGTCAGGGCCGTTTGTCCACACAGAAAAAATCCGCCGGCATCTCTGCCGACGGATAGTTTTTCCTCCCCAGGAAAACTGGTTGGATCAGGTGCCCCAAAGGGGTGGAGCACCCGAACTGTGATGGCTTATCCGAACTGGTTCATCGTGTTGTGCGCACCGCCGGCTTTCAGCGCGGCTTCACCGGCGAAATATTCCTTGTGGTCATCGCCAATGTCGCTGCCCGACATGTTCTGGTGCTTGACGCAGGCGATTCCTTCGCGGATCTCCTTGCGCTGCACGCCAAGGACGTAGCCCAGCATGCCCGCGTCGCCGAAATATTCCTTCGCCAGATTGTCGGTTGACAGGGCCGCGGTATGATAGGTCGGGAGCGTGATCAGGTGGTGGAAAATGCCAGCGCGCTTCGAGCCGTCCGCCTGGAAGGTACGGATACGCTTGTCCGCCGCTTCACCCAGTTCGGTGTCATCATATTTTGCATCCATCAGCGCATCGCGGTCATATTCCGACACGTCCAGCCCTTCGGCCTTCATCGCATCATAGACCTGCTGGCGGAAATTCAGCGTCCAGTTGAACGACGGCGAATTGTTATAGACCAGCTTGGCATTCGGTACGACTTCGCGGATCCGGTCCATCATGCCGGCAATCTGTTCGACGTGAGGCTTTTCGGTCTCGATCCAGAGCAGGTCAGCACCGTTCTGCAGCGAGGTGATACTGTCGAGAACGCAGCGATCTTCGCCGGTCCCGGGCTTGAACTGGAACAGGTTCGATGGCAGCCGTTTGGGACGCAGCAGCTTGCCGTCGCGGTTGATGATGACATCGCCATTCTTCGCTGTGGCGGGATCAATCTCTTCGCAATCCAGGAAGCTGTTATACTGGTCGCCGAGATCACCGGGTTCGTTGGAAACCGCGATCTGCTTGGTCAGGCCTGCACCCAGCGAGTCGGTGCGGGTGACAATGATGCCGTCTTCGACACCCAGCTCAAGGAAGGCATAGCGGCAGGCACGGATTTTCGCGAGAAAATCCTCGTGCGGCACGGTAACCTTGCCGTCCTGGTGGCCGCATTGCTTTTCGTCCGAGACCTGGTTCTCGATCTGCAGCGCGCAGGCACCCGCCTCGATCATCTTCTTGGCGAGCAGATAGGTTGCTTCCGCGTTACCGAAACCGGCATCGATGTCGGCGATGATCGGGACGACATGGGTCTGGAAATTCTCGACCTTATCCATCGCTGCTTTTTCTGCCGCCGTATCACCGGACTCGCGGGCCGCATCGATGTCGCGGAACAGCAGGTTCAATTCACGAGAGTCCGCCTGACGCAGAAAGGTGTAAAGCTCTTCGATGAGTGCTGGCACCGAGGTTTTTTCATGCATCGACTGGTCGGGCAGGGGGCCGAACTCGCTCCGCAGGGCCGCGACCATCCAGCCAGACAGATAGAGATAGCGGCGCTTGGTATCGCCGAAATGTTTCTTGATCGAAATCATCTTCTGCTGCGCGATGAAACCGTGCCAGCAACCCAGCGACTGGGTATATTTCGAACTGTCAGCATCATATGCTGCCATATCCTCGCGCATGATGGCGGCGGTATATTTGGCAATGTCGAGGCCGGTCTTGAAACGGTTCTGCAGCTGCATCCGGGCAACGGATTCCGCGTCAATGCCGCCCCATGTGCCGTTCTGGCTTTTGATCAGACTCTCGGCGGAGTTTTTGAAATCTTGATAGGACATAATAATTTTCCTTAAACTGGGGAGGTTGGTTGCACTTTCCACTGTCAAATTGTTTGCAGCGTCTGCCCGAGCGTTTGCACTTGCCTAGGCGATCATGCTAGTAATTGTTGTCAATATTTTAGTCGCAATGTCGGACAAGCCGGGTTTTTTAATGTTAAAGTGTAAAAATATTTACAAACGATATTTGCTTGGTTTGAATTCTAACGCCCGCCCGCGTCGACTCATTAGAGGACATTTTGGCTGTCGCGTCTGCGACCCAGCGGACCTCCGTGTTGCAAGAGAATAGCTCTATCGCTGGCGGTTTTCTTCTATTCTACCACCATTCAAGATTGAGCATTGCCTGATCCGGCTATTATATATACCGACGCTCGTTGTTGTAGATGGCGCAGATCCGTTCACCATTGGCCTGTTTCATTCGGGTCATAGATGATCGTCTTTCTGGCCGGATGCTGTTGTAAAGGAGAAGTTTAATATGGCGGAAGATGAGAAGGCGAAGCTGGAGCGTATCCACGAGAGAATCGTGGAGGCACAAGAGCGGCTAAAGTTGAAGAACAGCTTCCATGACGGTCATCAGGCGAGTGCCAGAGAATTGTTGGCGCGATATGAGTATCTTCAGTCGCAGCTCGATAAAGAAGTAGCGGATCTAGAAAGTCAGGGTCGCCATATTTCAAGTTTGGAAAAGTCGGTATTGAATTGGGTCAATGGATTAAGATTTGATCGCTGACCCTGCATTAATATGCAGTCCAGCCTTTTGTCTGTCGGCGGTTGGGTAAGCAACCTCGGAGTGTGGGAAAGATCCCAGCGCTTACGCTTGTTAATCGCTTTGAAAAGCTGCGCATTCCGATAAGGATAGGCCATAAAAGGATTGATCTCCGACCGATTGAGAAATTCTGCAATGCACGCTGACACAAAATCGTCTGAAAAGCTTCTGCCGACGACCTTGGCGGCGCTCGGTATTGTATTCGGCGATATCGGAACCAGTCCGCTCTATGCGTTCCGGGAGAGCTTTCTCGGACTGGCTCATCTGGATGTCACCGAGGCTCATATTTTCGGTGTATTGTCGATGATCACCTGGTCGTTAATCATCGTTATATCGATAAAATATCTGCTGGTCGTTATGCGCGCAGACAATGAAGGTGAGGGCGGTATCATCGCTCTGGTTTCGCTGTTGCAAACAAAAGTGTCAGGGACATCGCGCGTTCGCCACGTCCTGGTCGTGGCAGGCTTGTTCGGAGCTGCGCTGCTCTATGGAGACGGAGCGATTACGCCCGCCATTTCCGTGCTCAGCGCCCTGGAGGGCCTGGAGTTGGTCACGGCAGCCTTTACTCCGTTCGTCATTCCGATGACGATTGGTATATTGATTGGCTTATTCTCGATACAGCGCTTTGGTACCGCCAAAATTGGACGGGTGTTTGGTCCCATTCTCGTCTTGTGGTTTTCGGCGCTGGCGCTTCTCGGTTTGCGGGGCATCTGGCTCGAACCGGGGATATTGGTAGCCTTGAGTCCAAGCTGGGCGATACAGTTCCTTTTAACGGAACCGGCAACGGCATTCCTTGTTTTGGGGACGGTCTTCCTGGTGGTGACCGGGGGAGAGACGTTGTACGCCGACATGGGCCATTTCGGGGTCAAACCCATTAAACTGGCATGGTTTGCGTTGGTCCTTCCCGCGCTGCTGCTCAATTATTTCGGACAGGGTGCGCTGGTCCTTTCCGACAACGAGGAAATTGCCCAACCATTTTTTCACCTGGCTCCAGATTGGGGGCTTATCCCGCTCATCATCCTCGCCACCATCGCCACCGTGATCGCATCTCAAGCGGTTATTTCGGGCGTGTTTTCGCTCACTCGTCAGGCCATGCAACTGGGACAATTGCCGCGCATGGCGGTTGTGCAGACCGATGGCGAAGAATTTGGGCAAATCTATATTCCGTTTGTGAACTGGATGCTGTTGTTCGCTACAATCGGGTTGGTTCTACTCTTTCAGTCGTCCGGTAATCTCGCCTCCGCCTACGGGCTGGCGATTGCCATGGATATGGTGATCACGACTTTTCTGACCTTGTTCGTTCTGGGCAGGTGGGGTTGGAACAAAGCGCTGCTTGCGGCCTTGGCGATCATGTTCATTCCACTCGACTTTGCCTATTTCGGCGCCAATATCGTGAAATTCTTCGATGGTGGCTGGTTCCCTACCATCGTGGCGGTTTTGATTTTTACTCTGATGACGATTTGGACTCGCGGCCGGAAGAAATTGAACGAGCAAGTGAAGCATGGTGAAATGGAGGCCGCTCAATTCGTAAAGCAGCTGCCCTCCAGTTCCATTATTCGTGCGCCGGGCATTGCCATATTCATGACGTCACTGTCCAAAGGCGTGCCGACCTCATTGCTGCATCACATCAAGCATAATCGGTCCTTGCACCAACATGTGGTTTTGTTGCACGTCGAAATCCGGCCGACCGCCAAGATTGCGGCAAAAGACCAGATCATCCTTGAGACGCTCGGTCCGGACTTTTATCGCATAACGTTTAATTATGGTTTCAACGAACGCGTCAACGTGCCAAATCGGCTGAAACGCTGCAAAGTAAAGGGCCTGGATCTGGATTTTGACAAAGCCAGTTATTTTCTCGGTCGGGAAACGATAACCTTCAAGCGATCAGGAAATGTGATCCGCGCCATCAGCAATTCGATCTTTTCCTTTCTCAACCGTAATGCAGGAAGGGCGACTTTATTCTACGGCATTCCTCCCAATCGTGTGGTCGAGCTGGGGTCTCAAGTCGAAATCTAGAATGTGCGCGGCGTCAAGCCCGATTGAGTATTATTCTTCATCCGATGATCTGAAAGGGATGATGACCGGTAGCAGTGCTAAAAAAATCATCTCGCCGTTAACCAATCTTGCCATTTTTCCCCATAAAGCAGGCACTGCGTTAAAGTTACGCGACAATGAAGCTGAAAATTGAATATCAAATATCTCATTGAAGACACCGCGGGGGCATCGGCTATTGAATATGGCTTGTTGGCCGCACTCATTGGCGTCGGTATGATTGCCGCCGTCACCGGCACCGGCACTGCACTGAATAACACGATGACGAATGTTGAATCCTGTTTCGACCATTCCAGTGGATCATGCACCGTAGCGGGGGGAGCGGCTGCGAGCGCCGGCGGTCAAGGAGCATCTTCCTCTTCCAGCAGCAGTTCCAGCGATGGTTCGAGCAGCAGCTCAAGCGGTGGTTCTACTAGTAGCAGTTCAAGCTCGTCAGGGGCCGCCAGTGCGGGCAATGGTGGACCTAACGGCAACAATTCTGGTGGCTCAGACAAAGGCACTGGCACTGGTAACTCTGGATCTGGTCTCGTTGGCGACATCGTCACCGGCACGGAAGGTGGGCGGCGCAGAAGATGATAGCGCCATCGATTTGTCAATTAGAGTGGCCATATCAGTGGAATCACGAATATCGACGTGATCGCAACCACGAGGGTTAGCGGCAGCCCATAGCGGGCAAAATCAAGAAAGCGATAACCGCCTGCACCATAGACCAATGTGTTGGTCTGGTAGCCGATCGGAGTGAGGAAACTGGCGCTTGCGGCAAACATCACCGCAATCACGAAAGGTCGCGGATCGACGCCGAGCGCTATAGCCAACTTTATGGCGATCGGGGTGACTACGACGGCCACAGCATTATTGGTCACTAACTCGGTCAGCAAAAGGCTGAGCAGATAAATAGCTGCCAGGGCGTAGATCGGCGCTATCCCTGACAACCAGGGTGTAGCAGCTGCTACCAGCGTCTCTACCAGCCCTGCTTTTTCGAGCGCTGTGCCAATCGCAAGCATTGCGATGATCAAACCGATGATCCGCCAATCGACCGAGGCAAAGGCCTCATCCGGCTCGATACAGCGGGTGACCAGGACGGTGGCCATACCGAGTACTGCAAGCCCGGCAATCGGCATGATATCGAAAGACGCTGCGAGCACCACGGACAGGATCACGGCAATCGCAATCGGCGCTTTGTGCCGCCGGAATCCCCGGACCTTCGGTTCGCTGACGTTCATCAGATTTTCCCCCGTGACCAGCCGGCGGATATTGGCCTGCGCGCCTTCCAGAAGCAGGGTATCGCCGACCTGCAATTTGGTGCTGTCATATTGTTCGGAAAGATTGCTGCCCTTGCGGTGCATGGCAATCGGATGGACGCCATAGCGCTGCGGTAGAGCCGCTTCTTTCAGACTCTGGCCGATCAGATGGGCATCGGAAAGCAACAATATTTCAGCGAGTTTGGACCTGTGCGAGGACATCGGAACGAACTGTTGTCTATCGTCATTTTTCGTCAGCGTCAGTTTCCCCCGCTCGCGGATGGTCATGACATCGGCCTCACTGGTGTGCATGACCAGAACATCGCCTTCACAAATCACATATTCCGTATGGGGCTTCCGGATCGGGATGTCGTTCCGCAGGACATCGACCAAACGTCGCTCGCCGCTTCGGAAAAGATCAATCTTGCTGGCAATCTGACCGATATAGGGTGATGTGCCGATGATGAATACGGACATGGTATATCGCTTGGTCTGGGCTTCATTAATCAGCGATGACATGGTGTCCCGATCCGGCAGGAAACGGCGGGTCAGAGCAAGATAGCCAACACCGACAAGTGCGACGACGATACCGGCAGGCGCTATCTCGAAAATCGAAAAGCCTGCTAGGCCATTCTTTTGCGCGACCCCGTCGACCAATATATTGGTTGATGTCCCGATCAGGGTACAGGTGCCGCCCAGAATTGCGGCAAAGGATATAGGCATCAATATTTTGGAAGGTCGCTCACCCAATTCCTTCGCCAGCGTAATCCCGATCGGGATCATCATCATCACCAGGGGGGTGTTGTTGGTAAAGCCTGACAATGCAGCGATTGCGACGAGCAGCAGACTCGTGGCGAGCACTGGCGATGTTTTGGCCAGGCCCGTCACTTTCATTGCAAATGCTTCGAGCGTACCGGTCCGAACGAGTGCGCCGGAAATTATGAACATTGCTGCAATCGTGAGCGGCGCAGGATTGCTCATTGCTGCCAGGATATCGTCCGTCGATATCAGGCCAAGAACCAGCAGTAAGGCAGCGGCACCGATGGCGGTAACCTCAGGCGGCCGGATTTCTGTCGCAAACGCGATGAGAAGGAAGAAGAGGATCAGGGCAACGAGGGCAGGGGCGTAAGGCGCAAGAACAGCTAACATGAACAGGTCCGATCATTAAGGCGCGCTAGATATTGGAAATCCCAATAAAACGGGCCGCGAACCGGCGCTAGACAGAAAGCACAAGGGGGCAAATATTATTGTTTGGCTAATGCGAATTTTGGTTCATGGGCGTTTTCGTTTCATGCCCATTAGGCGCATGATTTTGTCGATGAGCATCGGAAAAAATAGTGGATCAGCAGCTTGTAATAATTTGCGCTTTGACGTTTTCGATCCATCTGATCGGGGCGCTTGCCTATTCGGCGCGCATCGCCGGGGTGCGGACAGGGCGTGTCGCGGTCTCTTTTGCCTTGTTCAACATCCTGGTTCTGGTCTCAAGACTGTCAAACAGCTTCCTCGGTCCCTTTCTCGCCAAGCGTATTGAAAACGGCTTGGCGCGAGGGACTGGCGAGGGGCTGCTGGGCGATTTTCGTCTGGTTCTGCTCGCTGCTACCGCCGCGACGATCGTTGGCGCATTGCTCATTCCCACCGTCCAGCGCTGGTTCAGCAGTGCAATTTTGCAGTTTCATGAACACCGGTCAATGCCGCGTCTGATCTGGCACGCGTTTACCAAGGGCGGAATCGGCTATGTGGGGAGAACGGTCACCGCTCCCAAAACATTACATCTTACCGATCTCGGCAAGCCGCGCGGCGTTTCGATGACCATCATAATTCTGAACATCGTTGCGCAAGCGCTGTTGACGGTAGGGGTGGTGGGATCTTTATACGCCGGCTATCTCAATCCGGAATATCGGGTCACAGCGTCCCAGTTGTCAGCCGTCATCAACGGCTTTGCGACCATTCTGCTGTTTGTCATCATCGACCCACAATTGTCGATAATGACCGATGATGTGGTCAGTGGTCGGGTGAGCCAGCCGATGTTCAGGCGCACGATCACCTGGCTGTCGCTCAGCCGGGTGGGAGGAACCTTGCTGGCGCAAGCGCTCCTCCTCCCGTCGGCTTTGGTGGTTACCTATATCGCCGGTGTCGTCTGAAAAATTACGGATCTACCGTTATGCGTAGATCCTTGCGATCTTTTAACTGAGTGCGGGAATGATCCACACCAGCGACAATACAATGATGGCCAGCAGCAAAGAAGCCGCCAATACGATTCTGACATTATGAGCTCGGCGCGGCTTGTTGCTGGCCTCTCGCTCGCTTACTTCGATTTTATCACCATGTTTTTCCATATATTTTCCTTTTCCGTTCCGCGTCTAGCGAACTCTTTCCTAACATAAATACCCCCTTAGGGGCAGGTTTACGGCCTTTTCTTTCCAAATGGCCAGTTGATAATGTTACCCGCGATCAGCGCCCACCAGATGAACACCGGCTGGAACGCCAGACGCGGACCATGATAGAGCCAACTCGCCGTTCCTCCATTGATCGCGATATTATTTATCGCATGGTTGATGTTCGCGGGATAGACACAAAATGCGTAGAGCGCGAGGCCGATGCCCGCAGCATATCGCAGGCCGGGCACGACCTTTGGGGGAATTAGCAGCCCGATAGCGCCGGCAATCTCCGCTAACCCTGTAAACAGGATGACTTGTTCCGGAAATGGAACCCAGTCCGGCGTGATCGCCAGAAAGCCGCTGGGCGATCGGATATGGGCGATCCCGGCAACGAAATAGATCAGAGCCAGCAGCCAGCGGAAGAAGGTGCGCCAACGGCCTTGCTTTTCGTTGTCGTCCGTCATTTCGTTCTTCCCATACGCGCGACCACGGTGACAAAAAATGCGGTCGACCATCCGAGCAAAATGATACCGTTCACGCCCTCTATCGCGGCGACCATCCGCCAGGCCTTGTTAAAGCCTTCGTCATCATATCCGGTCGTGGAATAGGTGATGGTCGAAAAATATATCGCTTCGTCGATGGTCGGCAGCGCCCCGAGACCAAGAAACACGAAAGCATAGAGCCATATCTCGATACCGTGCAGGGCAATCAGGCCCAGCACCAGCGCCAGCGTGACCGAAATTCCGCGCAGCGACATCGGATGTATATTTTCTGCCGCTTCCTCGCGCGCTTCGACCTTCAGAAATCGGCCCAGTGCAAATATTCCGGAGCCGTGGATAAAGACGGTGAACAACACCATTATCCCGCTGACAGCCAGCTGCGCCAACATGGCTTCAGCTACCCCAAGGCGGTGGTGGCGGAGCTACCGGTTTTGACAAGTCGAATTCGACCCGGAAAAAGCGCCCGTCTGCCGACTCTGGCCGGCGCAGTTCATAGGCAAAACGCGAACCGGATTGGCCGGGCGGGGTGATCTCCATCGCCCAGACATTGGTCACCGACTGATCCAGCCCATTAGCCTGAAACGAAGCGATAGATTCGGCGTCGACGGGAAATTCCTGCCGGTCAGCAGTACCATCGCTACTGGTGTCTCCACCATAATTGGTCACATCGTCCAGGCTCCCGTCTTCGTGGCGATGGCGATGTTTCAAGCGAAGTCCCTGATCCGTCCGCGTTATCATCCAAGTCCGTGACCGGTCCCATTGGCCATCACCATCGGCGATATGGAAGGGGATCTGGATTTCGTTCAGGTCGCAGCTGGCTACATGCATGATCATTGGCTTACCCTTCATCTCCGCATCAGCATCCTGATCCGAGACCAGCAGACCGGCATAGGCCTTTCCGCAGAGTTGGCTTAGGCGTTCGAAAAAGAGGTCATGGGCGGAAGGCTGTTGCGCTGGAACAGGGGCGGGATCGCAGGCAGCGAGGGAGATGCAGAGCGACGAACCTGCCAAACTGGTCATGAAGAATTTGTTCATCGTCGCTGCTGCTACACAATTTCGGCGGGCCATGAAACAGTCGAAATACATCTGTTTGCTTATTAAGGAATAGGCTGCTATAGATAGTGAAGCTAATAAATCGCGTTACGACGAAATCATGGTCTCGCTACCCCTAAGGTTGCATACTCTTTTTCCCATTTCTCGAAGTTGGCCAATCCCGTCCGGTTCTGCATGTCGCAGCATCGGGCATAATTAAGTTATGAATAGGAATAAGACTATGCCTACAGGCACCGTAAAATTTTTCAACACCGACAAGGGCTATGGTTTCATTGCTCCTGAAGATGGTGGCGATGACAGCTTCGTGCACATTACAGCAGTTCAGGCTGCCGGAATGCAGTCGCTTGAAAAAGAACAACGTCTGACATATGACGTCGAAACCGGAAATAATGGCAAGAAAGCCGCTGTAAACTTGCAGCAGGCTTAAGCCTAAAACCGAACATGAAAAAGGGCGGGAGTGCTGGTCACTCCCGCCCTTTTTTTGTCCTTAATTTGTTGACGGCTAGCCCCAGTCGAACGCAAGGCTCCCGCGATTATATAGTCCGGCGAGCAGCGCCACCACGGCGTCCGATTTCTGCCATTCCGGATTGATGACAAACTGGTCCTGAGCGCACAGCATTTTGGCGACGGCAGCCGTTTCAGCTGCGCAGGGGAAACATTCCCCGTCGACGAATAGCAGCAACTCATCTTCCTCCTCACGAACAAAAGAAAACCGGCTGGCGGGATTGCGGAGCAGGGGATGGTCGGCTGTCAGCAAGCCGCGCAGATGTTCTGTTTCGATCGGCTCCTCGGGAAGCCAGTCCGTATCCGGATATCGCGGTGTGCTGTTATATTCCCCGAACCATCGGGCAAAAGCGGCGCGGTCGTTCAGCGTCTCGGTCAGCATGGCGTGCAGCCGGTCAATCGCCGCCTGCGGTATCTCTCCGGGATTGCTCTGAACGGACAGATCAGGATCGCAATAGCGATCATCGTCCGTCAGCGCTGGCATCAGATCATCGCACCAGTTGCCGATCAGTTCCTTCCGCGATGGTGACCGGAAGCCTATGCTATAGGTCATGCAGTCCTTGCCCACCGCGACGCCATTATGGGCAATGCCAGGCGGAATATAGAGCATGTCTCCCGGATTTAGCACCCATTCCTGTGCGGCTTCAAAATCAGCCAGCAGAAGCAGGTCTTCATGGGACCGCAACTCTGTATGATCGTCGCACATACCGCCGATTTGCCAGCGCCGCTGGCCAAGGCCCTGAACCAGAAAAACATCATAATGATCGAAATGCGGCCCAACACCGCCGCCGTCACTGGCATAGCTGACCATCACATCGTCGATGCGCCAATTGGGGATGAACCGAAATGGTGCGATAAGCGCCGCCACATCCGGAACATGATGGTCGACTGCCTGAACCAGAAGCGTCCAGGGGGATTTTCCCAATTCACCAAAGCGCGTCGCAGGCAAGGGACCGTGTTCTGCATTCCAGTCATCGGTCATTTGCGTAATCAGGCGTGATTCCACAGGGTCTTCGCACGCCAGGCCAGCAAGTTCGTCGGGCGACAAAGGGTTTTGCCACTGCTGCCAGGGATTGCGGATCAAAAGTGGCTGTTTTTGCCAATAATCGCGGAGGAAAGCTTCGGCTTTAAAATTTTTGAATTGCATCGGCACCCGTTACACATTTTCGAGCGAGACCGGTAGTGATAGCGGCGCCGCCAATACTTTCCTCACCACCCAAGATGATGGAACGCGATGCTGGTCCATTGCTCATTCTATTCGGCACTGCCAAAGAAGCGCATGACCAAATTGATCCTCTTCAACAAACCATTCGGCGTGCTGCCGCAATTTACCGACCGGGGCAGTGAAACGAAGCGGCCTACGCTCTCAGATTATATCGATCAGGCCGGGGTTTATCCCGCAGGGCGGCTTGATCGCGATAGCGAGGGGTTGATGGTTCTCACCGACGATGGAAAGCTGCAGGCACGGATATCTGATCCCAAATATAAACTACCGAAAAGCTATCTGGTGCAGGTTGAAGGGGAAGTTGAAGACAAGAGCCTCGCCATGTTGCGGCAGGGTGTTCAACTGAAGGACGGCTTGACCAGGCCTGCGGAAGCGGAATGTATCGCTGATCCGGCGATGTGGCCGCGCGATCCGCCAATCCGGGTGCGCAAAAACGTTCCGGATTGCTGGATAAAGCTTACCATAAGCGAAGGCCGCAACCGACAAGTCCGCCGGATGACTGCGGCTGTCGGAAATCCTACTTTGCGGCTGATACGATGGAGCGTTGGCGACTGGTCAGTTGGAGACCTTCTCCCGGGACAATGGCAGGCTGTCGAATAAGTCTTTGGCGGAAATCCTGACTCTTGGTACACCCGGCCTGTTCGGCACAGAGGCAATAACATGAAGAAGACGATCCGTATTTTGGTGGTGCTGCTGGTTCTCTTGGGTGCTGCGTTCCTGATATTTCGCACGCCGGACACCGATCGCGCAGAGATGATCACGAAATATTCGAATGAATCTTCCCGTTTTCTGGACGACGGGCAGGGCGGCAAAATCCATTATCGCGATCAAGGCAACAGGGACGGACCTGCGCTGCTGCTGATCCACGGGTCGAACAGTCTGCTGCAGACCTGGGAGCCGCTGGTCGCCTTGCTGGGAAACAAATATCGGATGATTTCTCTAGACCTTTACGGACACGGCCTGACCGGCCCCAGTCCAACGGGCGCTTATGATGCCGAAACCAATATCGCCTCGGCGGTCAAGGTCCTCGACGCAATTGGTGTCGACAAGGTCTATTGGGTTGGCAACAGCCGTGGCGGATGGATCGCCTGGCGCGCGGGACGTTCTGTGCCGGAACGCACGTCGGGGCTCGTTTTGATCGATGCCTCTGGTGCGCAGGTCGAGCAGGCAGGCAAGCCATATCTTGGTGCAAGACTCGCGCAGTCTTGGCTCGGGGAACTTCTGTTGCCGGAAATAACACCTCGCTTTCTGGTCAAATCCTCTCTGGAGGAAAGCTATGCGCAACCAGAGCGATTGACCGAAGAAATGGTCGATCGCTACTGGGAATTGTTGCGCTTCCCCGGGAACCGCCAAGCGACACTGGACCGGGGAAAAACCGCTCGCGAACCGGAAAAATGGAGCGAAGTCGGCAGTCTGAATATGCCGGTTTTGATACTATGGGGAGAGCAGGACACTGTTATTCCGCCGGCCCACGCCCGCGCTTTTGAAAGCAGGATTCCGGGCAGCACTTTGATAACCTATGTGGATGCCGGGCACCTGCCCATGGAGGAGACGCCGCATCAGGTCGCGCGTGATATTGACGCCTGGATTGACGCTGCAACCACTGAGGCTGCCGCGCCGAACCAGGACTGATGAAGGACTCCGGCAACCCCACCCGAGCGGTACCGATCGACCGTTTGATCATTGTCTACAATGCCGATGACGGCTGGGCATCAGCGCTGATGGATGCTGTGCATAAATTGGTCCGCCCCGAAACTTACGAATGCAGTTTGTGCAGGATCAGTCACGGCGCCATGTCCATGCGGAGGCCTTGGCGAAACTATCTCGACAGCCTAGCTATGGAAAAGCGCTTCTATCACCGGCAGGACTTTGCCCGCGCCTATCCGGCTGATGCGTTTCCCGTGGTCGCTGGGCTCAATTTGCCTGCAATCTTGCTGGAATCAGACAGCGCATTACATTGCCTGTTGTCCAGCCAGGAGTTGGAGCGCCTGACCGATGTCGAAGAGCTCATTGCGGCTCTTGATCGGGCGCTGAACTCGTTTCAGCACTGACGGGCGGCAAGCTCCAGTCAATCGGAGCCAGTCCGTTCTGTTCGAGAAACGCGTTCGCTTTGCTGAAATGTCTGCAACCAAAAAAACCATTGTGGGCCGATAGCGGCGATGGATGAGGAGCTTTCATCACCAAGTGCCGCCCACCCTCGTCGACGCTTTGCACGAACGCGGCCTTTTTCTGGGCGTAGTTCCCCCACAGGAGGAAAACCACAGGTTCCGGCTGTGCCGCGATCAGGCGTATAATCGCATCCGTAAACTGCTCCCATCCCTTGCCCCGATGAGAGGCGGCATTGGCCATTTCGACCGTCAATACGCTGTTGAGCAGCAACACGCCCTGTTTGGCCCAATGCTCGAGAAATCCGTGGCTTGGTCGCGCCAGACCAAGATCGCTTTCCAGTTCCTTGTAGATATTGACCAGGGACGGCGGTGGTCGAACGCCGGGCTGGACGCTGAAACACAGTCCATGGGCCTGGCCAGGGCCATGATAGGGGTCCTGGCCAAGGATCACGACGCGAACCTTGTCGAGTGGCGTCAGGTCGAGTGCGCGAAAATATTCGGCCCCTTTCGGGAATATCTGCTTGCCCGCCGATTTCTCTTTCAGCAAAAATTCGCGGAGATTTCCCATATATTCGCTGTTAAATTCGCTGGCGAGTGGCTGTTTCCAGCTGTCATCGAGTTTTACGCGGTCATTCATGGGCTTTCGATAGCAAGCGGCGATGGATTGGCAAAGCATGATCAACCCTTCTTGCCAGTTTCACCAAGGGAGATTACCGTCGCATTCAAGCGCTGTATAAAGCGCAATCGCAGAAGGAAAAATAGCTTCCCATGACGGACAATAATATTCCCGTGATTTCCGCTACCGGCCTGTTTACGCCGGAAGACAGTATCAGCAACGCCGAATTGGTTGCCAGTTTTAACGCTTATGCCGATCTCACCAATCATCAGAATGCCGAGGCGATCGAAGCTGGAGAAGTGGCGGAAATACCGCATAGTTCAGTAGAGTTTATCGAGAAAGCGTCTGGTATCAAGTCGCGCTTTGTCCTTTCGAAGGAACCGATTCTCGATCCGGAAATCATGTGTCCGCGTTTGCCGGAACGTCCGAATGAGGAGATCTCTGTTCTGGCCGAGATAGGCGTGAAGGCCGCGCTGCAGGCATTGGAGCGGGCAGGGCGCAAGCCAGAAGATGTGGATGCGGTGCTTTGCGCCTGTTCCAATCTGCAACGGGCCTATCCGGCGATTGCGGTTGAGATACAGGATGCTCTGGGGATGCAGGACGGCTTTGGCTTTGACATGAACGTCGCTTGCTCATCGGCCACCTTCGGCATTCAAACCGCCGCCGATTATATCCGCTCAGGCAGCGCCAGATCGGTGCTGGTGATCAATCCGGAAATCTGTTCCGGCCATCTCAACTGGCGCGACCGGGACAGCCATTTTATTTTTGGTGACGTGGCCACGGCAATTCTGGTGGAAGCGAAGGACATTGCTCCAGCCCAGCATTGGGAAATTATCGGTACGAAACTCAAGACCCAGTTTTCCAACAATATCCGCAACAACTTCGGTTTCCTCAACCGGACCCATCCGGAAAGCCGCGATGACAAGGACAAGCTGTTTGTCCAGGAGGGGCGCAAGGTCTTCAAGGAAGTGGTGCCGATGGTCGCGACAATGATCAACGAGCAAATGGAGCGGCTCGGCATTGAATCGGCCAAGTTGCGGCGCCTCTGGCTGCATCAGGCCAATGCCGGGATGAATCGCCTGATTGCGCAGCGCGTGCTCGGCCATGAAGCAAGTGACGACGAAAGTCCGACGGTTCTGGATACCTATGCGAATACGTCCTCCGCTGGTTCGATCATCGCCTTTCACAAGCACAGTGACGATCTGTTTGAGGGAGAAGTGGGGCTGATCTGCTCATTCGGTGCCGGTTATTCAGCCGGGACGGTTTTTGTGCGCAAGGTCGCCTAATCAGGGAGAATAAGAATGACGATAACAGGCCAGTGTTTATGCGGTGCGGTAAGATATAGTGTTGAGGGAGAGCTGCAAATGTGCGGCGTCTGTCACTGCAAAAATTGCCAGCGACAGGCGGGCAGCGCCTATTCCGTGCTGTTCGCGGTTTCCGATGAACAAATAGATATAGACGGTTCTCTTACGGTATATGAAGACAATGCCGATAGCGGCAATGTCGTCCATCGGCATTTCTGCGGTACCTGTGGATCGCCCGTAAAGACCACGCTTCCGACCCAGCCGGGAATGACCTTTATCAAGGCGGGAACTCTGGACGATACCAGCATACTCGAGCCGCAGATCCACTTCTGGACCGACAGCAAGCAGCAGTGGGTCAAAGTCGATGACAACGTTGCCCAGATCGGGGGAAACCCCTCGTGAGAGTCCTTTCGCGCCTGTCGCTGTCCTTGCTTCTTTCGGTCGGTGTGACGGCCTGTGCGGAAGAAAATCGAACAGCAGAACCGAGCGACGCAGTGGCGAAAGCAGAAGCGGATCAAATGGTCGACGAAAAATCCGCGAAACAAGATACGGTAAAAATTGCCGTAACTCTCGACGGTGAGGGGCTTCGCTTCGTGAATGCCAAGACCGGCAGCACGCGTCTGCTGGCATTCGGCACGGAAAGAGCTGCGACCGAAGCGGCCATTGCGGCGCAACTGGGACCGGTTGATAGCATTACTTCAAACCAGGAATGCGGGGCGGGGCCGATTGATTTCAGCCAATTTGGCGATTTTACTGCCAATTTCCAAGACGGTAAGTTCGTTGGGTGGGACTTGAGCGACGGCGACAAGAACCCAGACCTGACCACCATGAGCGGTATTGGCATCGGAACGCAGCGGACAACAATGGCGCAATCGATCACATTTGAGATCGATGATGACATTAGCATCGGTACGGAGTTTCATACCGGTGGCGATGGCGCTGGCGGGTTCTCCGGACTATTGGATAGCGATGCTCAAGATGCGAGAATTACAGACCTTTGGGCGGGGACCAACTGCATCTTCCGCTAGCACCGGTTTCGAAGCTATTCGCCGCGAAAATTGAGCTCCAGAAGCACCCCATTGGGTTCGCTGAAAAACAGCTGCTTGAGATTGATAGACGGTATGTCATTCAGACGATAATCGATATCATGCACTTCTAGGCGCTCGATAAATCCGTTGTGATCGCTGCAATCCAGCGCGACGTGATGGATTGCGCCTGTCATCGGCCCGGATTGCGTATCGCGGCGATAGGCCTGCTGCATCTCTTTTGAATTGATGTGAAAAATCGCGCGGTCGCTATCATCATAGAGCCACTGCACATGCTCCGGAGGCAAGGGTTCCGGGCCATCTCGGACATCAAGACCGAAAACTTCAGCAAAGAACTTCACCGTTCCGGCGAGATCGTCGGTGATGATGTTGACATGGTCAAGCGCGTTGAGCTTCATATCAGTTCTTCAACGCCCGGCCGCGTTCGATAACGGCCAGCCGCCTCTGCTCGACTTCTTCCGCCGTCACATCAGCATTCCAGGCGTCAGTCGTCCGTTTCTCGAGCGCCATAGCCTCGTTGAAATTCTGATCGTAACCATCGAAGATCAACCGTTTGTAGGTTTTCAGGAAACTGGGATCCATGCTGGCCATGTCGGCGGCAAGGGCGCGGGCCTTGGTCATCAATTCATCCGGCTCATAAATATGGTTTACCAGCCCCCAGTCACAGGCGGTCTGTGCATCCAGAAATTGTCCGGTGAAGCTCAGCTCACAGGCTCGCGAAAGGCCGATGAATCGTGACAGTTTCTGCGAAAGCCCCCATCCGGGGATGATGCCAACACGGCCGTGGGTGTCGGCAAAGCGGGCGTTGCTCGAAGCGATGCGGATATCGCAAGCCAGGGCCAGTTCGAAGCCGCCGGTGATGGCCACACCATTGATCGCGCCGATCACTGGTACCGCCAGAGATTCCAGCGCCCGGCAGGGATTGCTGGCAGGCTTCTGGTCAGTCGCTGCACCAAGACCCTGTTCGCCGAGTTCCTTGAGGTCAAGTCCTGCTGTAAACGCCCGGTCCCCGGCGCCAGTGACGATGACAGCACGAATATCATCATCTTCAGAGATTACCTGGCAGGCTGCGTGAAATTCACTTCTCAGCGCGTGCGACAGAGCATTCATCGCTTCCGGGCGATTGAGCGTTATCGTCGCCACAGCCTCCGATTTTTCGAGCAATATCAGAGCCATCAGTCATCATCTCCTGCTTCATATTTTGCTGCAATCTGCGCGCCCATATCGCTCGCGATGGAGAAGCATTGCTCGGGATCGCTCTGCCGCAATTTGGCCAGAGTCATCTCCGGACCCTGGGCGATGATCGCTTCTGGGACGTTATTCGCAACCGCCTCCAGGATTTGTTCAGCGCATTCTGCCGGTTCCATGCCATTGTCGATAACCGAGTCTGACTTGCCCCGGCTGGCGCCGTTCTTGGTCAAGGCATTGCGCGATACGTTGGTGCGGATTGAGCCGGGCAATATGTTGGTGACCTTGATATTGTGCAGCTTTTCCGTCTCCGCTCTCAGCGCATCCATATAGCCAATCAGCCCATGCTTCGCGGCACAATAGGCCGTGCGCAACGGGACGCCAATCCGGCCGGCAACGGAACTAATGCCAACGATATGTCCGCCGCCAGCCGCAACCATATGGGGAAGCAGCAGTTGCGTCAGCCAGATCGGGGCGAGCAGATCGACATTGATGATTTTGTGATGCACATCGGGATGGGTGTCCAGTGCCAGACTCCGCTGGCTGATTCCCGCATTGTTGACGAGGATATCGACCTTGCCTTTCCAGTTGCGGGCTGCATCAACCTTTTCAGGCAGTACATCATAATCCGTCGTTTCAAAAGGCAGCAGAAAATTGTCCGTTTCCAGGCCGTTAGCAACCCTTTGCAGCGCGTCTGTTCGGCGGCCTGAGAGGATGATATGCGCACCTTGCGCTGCAAAGGCCACGGCCAGAGCTTCGCCGATTCCTGACGAAGCTCCCGTGATCCAGACTATTTTTCCGGTAAATGTCATTCGTCCGCTCCCTGTTCAGCCGATTTGCATTGCTTCCATCCGGCATAGCATAGCACCAGCATGATGATATTGCCTACCGCGTCGAGCAGTCCGATTCTTGTGAACACCGGATCGTGATCGCTGAAGTATTAATTGAACCCGAAAAACGGAAGGAGGGCAATGCCGGAGATCAAAAAGGTCCGCGCAGAGAAGCGCGAAAAGGCAGCGGATGGACCTGGTAGCAGCGCCTTTGCGCCGATACAGACCGCCGCGAACGGCAATATTCTTCCGCCCTCCCTATTCTCAGGCAGCGATGCAGTATCGATGACATTGCGTAAAAAGCACCGCCCAACCAAGAAGGACAAAGAACACCAGCGCAATCAGCATTTGGATACGCCGAGAGTGTCGTCGTCAAAGCGTTTCGATCAAGCGCCTTTGGTCATTTTCGGAGCGTCATCGCCGAGATCTTCAAACCACGCTTCCACTTCGCCGTTCAACTTGATCAGCAGCGGATTGCCCTTGCGATCCATCGTCTTGCCAGCCTGAACCTTCACCCAGCCCTCAGATACCGAATATTCCTCGATATTATGTTTGCGGGAGCCGCGAAAATTGATCCCGATCCCGCGCGACAACAGATCGCCGCCGAAATGCGGACTACGCGGATTGATCGCAAGGCGGTCCGGCGGGATGTCCGCCTCGGATTTCTCATTCGTCGCCACTTCGGATTTATCTTCAGTCATTCATCAGGTCTTTCAAAGAAAAAGAATTGCTGGCCCAATGCCATAACTGTCCTGATATTCCAAGCGGTCCTGAGCACGGATCGACGTCCTAATGTGCCACGATCGAGTTCACTTGGGGTTCACCACTCAATGCCTAGGCGGGACTTGGTTTTGATATCTTGGCCAAGAATAGCTCTGAAATTAGGTATTTTGCCAGAACTTTGGATTGGCTTGGACAATAAGGATCAAAATCAGATCCCCTTATCGTTCGAAATTGTGTGGCCCAAATATCACGTTGATATGCCTTCGTTTGACCACTGGAACGAAAACGGTCGCCAGTCGCTTGGTGAGAATAGTTGTTATTAGTAAAAAGGAATTTGAAATGTCTTTCAAGAAATGCGCCCTCGTTGGTGCTACAATGTTAACGGCGATTGTCGCCGTTCCTGCCTCTGCTCAGGACGTCGAAAATACCGAATTTGATGGCATGTATATTGGCGGATCATTTGGCTTGGGCGCGCAGACAAATGACGTCAACGAAAGCATCAGGTTCGACTCCGACCGGAACGGCAGCTTTGATAATACCGTTAGTACCGTGACCGGCGCTAATGCTTTCTCGCCCGGCTTCTGCAATGGGGCTGCAAAAAGCAATGTCCCGGCGGCCGGATGTCAAAACGACAAGGATGATCTCGACTATTACATCCGTGCAGGCGCTGACAAGCAATATGGCAACCTCGTGATTGGCTTCATGGTGGACGCGGGACGCAGTGATTCCACCGATAGCGTGACGGGCTTCAGCACAACTCCGGCTTCCTATACTTTCACTCGGCAGCTTGACTATGCGATCGGTGCTCGTGGCCGTGTAGGCTATACGCCGGGCGGTGTATTGTTTTATGCCACAAGCGGTATCTCATACGCCAAAATCGACAACAGCTTTACGACCACAAACGGCGCCAACAGCTTTACTGATAATGGCAAGACCGAGAGTTTTGGGTGGACCGGCGGTGCTGGTGCAGAAGCAAAAGTGACCGATAACATCACCATGGGGCTGGAATATCTCTTCACGCGTTACAATGATGACGATTATGTGGTGAATGTTGGTCCGGGAACTGCAGGTGCCACTAACCCGTTTCTTTTGGCTTCAGGTGGAACGGACATGAAGCGCAGCGATCCTAATTTCGACCTGCATAGCATCCGGCTGACCGCGGCGTTCCGGTTCTAGCGGATAAAGCAAATGATTAAAAAAAGGCGGCCTTGCGGGTCGCCTTTTTTTTGCCGTCGGCCTAAGTAACTTCCGCCTAGAACGACGCTTTCTTGCATTCATCCGGGTCGGGGTAGCGTTTGCGCAGACGACTGTCTTTGCTACAGAAAGTCATTTATTTAATTATCCTGTCCGCTCATGAAATTTCTATATTGAGTGACATTTATGAGAGACTCCAAAATTTATTGGATTGACCTTGTCAGCCGAGATTGGAAAAGTTATGAATCCATCTAATTTGTTGGGAGTTTGGTAAAAATGCGTAGTTCCTTATTTGTTGTTTCTTCATTTTTACTTGTTGGATGTGGCGGTGGAAGCAGTTCGTCTTCGCCTGTGCAACTTCCACTATCGGCGAATTCCCGACCACAAATTTCGGCTATCGCGCCTCAAATGATCAAAGAAAATCAGACAAATGTGCTGACCGCGCAGGCGAATGATCCTGATAGCGATCAATTGCATTTTTCCGTTGCTGGTACCGATGCCGATGACTTTGTGATCAGTTCCTCCGGCGCATTGTCATTCCGGACCGCACCGAATTTCGAACTGCCGACCGATACCGACATGAATAATGTGTACAATATCTCCGTGACCGTCAGCGATGGCAGTCTGACAGCTAGCACCAACGCGACGGTTACGGTGGAGAATGATCGTGAAGGAATTCAGGTTCGTCGCCTGACGACTGGATTGAATGATGTCTCCGTTATCGCGACTATACCAAGCCAAGCAAAAGTGTTTGTCGCGGAGCGGGGCGGCAATATCTATGAAATGGATACAGTCGATGGGACGCGCAGTCTCGACCGAACTCTTCTCAACGTAAATACGGCAGGCGAAGGCGGGCTTTTGGGGCTGACGGTTGACCCTGCTTTTTCAGCCAATAACACTTATTGGGCTTTCGTGACTGCGGAAAGGAGTGGCCCCTTCGCTAGTTCAGGAAGTGATATTTCGATCTGAAAAATCAATCGCCTCAGACCCGAATCGTTGCTGGGCAGTGGCACTCAGTTTGAAATTCCGCACGATTCCGACATAAATTATGGCGGCTGGCTGGGATTTAGTCCGGAAAACGATCTCTATGTGATGGTTGGTGATGCGGGCGATGTCAATAATGCTCAAAACCCTAATTCAAAACTGGGCAAGGTGTTAAGGTTACGACCAAATCCGGATCCATATGCTGGCGCTGCCCCCATATTCTTTCTGGCTCCTCCGGGAAATCCTTACGCTGCCGGCGGCGGGGATCGCTTTGTTTATGCACTCGGTTTGCAGGACCCCAAAAGTGGCAGCTTGTTCGGCGATGGGATATATTTTGCAGACCGCGGTAGCTCTTCAGCAGAAGAAATAAATTTCCTATTTCATAATGCCGGCGGCAAAAATTTCGGGTGGCCCTTTTTTGAAGGCAGCGCACCGGCGACAGGCAGTACGACAGAGACTCTAACGGCATCGGTGACCGAATATGCAAGAGGCAGTGGCGATCGAGCGGGGAGTTCGGTAGTTGCTGGTGCGATCTATACCGGACCGATTGTCAGCTTGCAGTCAAAGTATATCTTTGCAGATAGGGACAGTGGGAAAATCTGGGCAGTCCGATTAAATGACCTGATGGGGCAAGGAATAGTCCCTTCGTCACGATACGAACTTCTCAATGCCGATTTTGAATCAGATACCGGTAGTCTCGATGCTATCGTGGCGATTGGGACTGATCGAGAGAATAACCTAATTCTTGCCGACTCAGATGGGGAAATATTTGTCGTCGAGCCATCGGGATTCTAATTTCCGCCGACTCAGATCAAATAATAATATTCGTCGAGCCGGCGGAAAAATTAGGTTTAAGCAGCAGCCGCTTGCCGCGATGCCTTCTTGCGGTCGTTCGGGTCCAGATAGCGTTTACGCAGACGGATGTTTTTCGGCGTGACCTCGACCAGTTCGTCATTGTCGATATAGGCGATCGCCTGTTCCAGCGTCATAACCTTTGGCGTGGTCAGGCGAATGGCGTCTTCCTTGCCGGAGACACGGAAGTTGGTCAGCGCCTTGGACTTCATTGGATTGACATCGAGATCGCCAGGCTTGGCATTTTCACCGATAATCATGCCTTCATAAACAGGGACCTGGGCACCGATAAACAACACGCCGCGTTCTTCGAGCATGTTCAGCGCATAGGCCGCCGTGTTGCCGGTGCCGTTGGATACCAGCACGCCAACCGGACGCCCTTCGATAACGCCCTTATAGTCGTCATATTTTTCGAACAGGCGGTTCATCAGGCCGGTGCCGCGCGTATCGGACAGGAATTCGCCATGATAACCGATCAGCCCGCGGGAAGGCGCGGAGAAGGTCAGGCGGGTCTTGCCGGCGCCGGACGGGCGCTGCTCGGTCAGTTCCGCCTTGCGCCGCTGCATCTTGGACACAACGGTGCTGGCATATTCATCATCAACATCGATGACGACGGTTTCATAAGGTTCTTCGCGCTTGCCATTTTCCTCGCGGTACAGAACGCGTGGCCGGGAAATGCCCAGTTCAAAGCCCTCACGACGCATCGTTTCGATCAAGACGCCGAGTTGCAATTCGCCGCGGCCAGCGACTTCAAAACTGTCCTTGTCGTCGCTTTCGGTCACTTTGATTGCCACATTTGATTCTGCTTCGCGTTCCAGACGGTCGCGGATAACGCGACTGGTGACCTTGTCACCTTCACGGCCGGCTACCGGGCTGTCGTTCACTGCAAAGCGCATGGAAAGCGTTGGCGGATCAATGGGCTGTGCAGCGATTGGTTCTTTTACGGAAGTATCGCAGATCGTGTTGGATACGGTTGCTTTGGTCAGGCCAGCGAGAGAAATAATATCACCCGCCTTCGCGCTTTCCACGGGGACGCGTTCGAGGCCGTTAAACGCCATGATCTTCGTGGCGCGTCCGGTTTCGACGATATTGCCGTCCATATCGATCGCGTGGATCGGCATGTTGATGTCGATCTTTCCGCTTTCAACCTTGCCGGTCAAAATACGGCCAACGAAATTGTCGCGGTCCAGCAGAGTGACCAGGAATTTGAATTCCGCGTCCGGATCCACGTCCGGTTCCGGGACATGTTCGATAATCTTGTCGAAAAGTGGCGACAGGTCGCCTTCGCGAACCTCCGGCGTTTCGCCTGCATAGCCGTTGCGGCCGCTGGCGAACAGAGTGGGAAAGTCGAGCTGTTCGTCATTGGCATCGAGATTGACGAACAGGTCAAACACTTCGTCGAGCACTTCTTCAGCACGGCCGTCTGGACGGTCGATTTTGTTGACCACGACGATTGGCTTCAGTCCAAGTGCAAGTGCCTTGCCGGTCACAAATTTGGTTTGCGGCATGGCACCTTCGGCGCTGTCCACGAGCAGGATCACGCCATCAACCATCGACAGGATGCGCTCAACCTCACCACCAAAGTCGGCATGGCCCGGTGTATCAACAATGTTGATCCGCGTGCCCTTCCACTCGACGCTGGTGCATTTGGCGAGAATCGTGATGCCGCGCTCTTTTTCCAGATCGTTCGAATCCATCGCCCGTTCCTCGACGCGTTCATTGTCGCGAAATGTGCCGGATTGGCGGAAAAGCTGGTCAACCAGCGTGGTTTTGCCGTGATCAACGTGCGCAATGATTGCAATATTGCGAAGGGACATATCAAATTCTACCGTAAGAAGAGGAAAGGGCGGCCATCGGCAACGCCCCGAAGTTGCCGCGCCTCTACCGGAAATCGTGCTGCGCTGCAACAACAGTCTTGTGGATTACTGGCTGGTTCGTTTCTTGAGCAGGATCGGGCGCCCGAAGATCGAGATCAGAATAAGGCTAGCGAGAATCATCAGCGGAATAGGCTGGCTATGGGCCAGAAGATAGACCAGCACGACACCGATCGCCGCGCACAGCACGGTTCCAATCCAAGCGACGAGATCTCCGTTGGCCATCGTTCGTGCGCACAAATAGTTGACCACGCCAAATGTGGCGACGAACACCAGACTTGCCGCTTCGACCAGCGACGAGAGGGAGCCGGTAATCGCAAGCATACCGGCGGTCAGGCCCAATGCGATAACCCCGCGATCCGGGATATTATTGCTGTTCTTATGGCCCCAGAATTTCGGTAACTCCTTGTCGAGGGTGATCCGGGCCGCCAATTTCGCAGTCGAAAAGAGAGTCGAATTAATTGCTGCCGAGGTGGCAAAGGCTGCCGCGACCGTCATGCCAATCAGTCCCGGGATACCAAGCATTTTTTGTACCGCGTTGGAAAGCGCGACTTGCTTACCGTCGACCACGCCACCGCCTACCATGCCCCCGGCCGCAAGTGCCCATGCGCGAACCGGGCCGATGGTCTTTTCGCTATTCACTGTAACAATCTGCAATAATAGTTGCTGTGAGGCAACGGGGAAGGCATGGCAGCGCGCGATGCAAACCCTTCGCCTGATCCTCACCGACAAATTTATCTGGCTGCTAAGCGGAGCGGTGTTGCTCGCGACGCTGGTCCCGGTGCAAGGCACGGCCAAGGATGTCGCGGAAATCTTGTTCAATGCGGGGATTTTTTCGGTGTTTCTGCTGCACGGCATCCGTTTGGAACGTCATGAAGTGCGGGCTGGACTGGGAAATATTAGGTTGCAGGGAACGATATTTATCTGGGTATTTGGCGTGATGCTGACCATCGGTCTGCTCCTGTCGAGGGCCGTTGGAAACGTAGTGCCGACCGATGTTGCGCTTGGTTTCCTGTTCCTGGGCGTGCTGCCTTCGACCGTCCAGTCCGCGACCAGCTATTGCGCCATCGCCAGAGGCAATGTTGCAGCCTCGGTCGTCGCCAGCGCGTTTATTAATCTGGTCGGAGTCTTCCTGTCGCCGCTTTTGTTCGCCCTGCTCGCCAGCGCTGCCGGGGTCGAGATCACCACCGGCACTATTACCAAGCTGGCTGCCATATTGGTGTTGCCCTTTGTACTCGGGCAGGTCTTTCAGCAATGGCTGCGCCCGCTGGTCATAGAATATAAAGCGCTCGCGGGCTGGATCGATCGGGGTGCCATCGCGCTGGCGGTTTACGTTTCCTTTTCTGCCGCGATCATTGCCGGAATGTGGAGCCGGGTAACTGGTGCGGAGTTCGGCTGGTTGGGCGCTGCTCTTGTGTTTTGGCTGGGCCTCGCTTTTGGCGGCACATGGTTGTTGGGCGGTTGGATGGGGTTTGTGCGAGCCGATCGCAAAACATTGCTGTTTTCAGGTTCTCAAAAAAGCGTTGCGATCGGTGCGCCATTGGCAGCGATCCTCTTCGCGCCAGAGCGGGCTGGTCTGATCATTCTGCCACTGATTTTTTACCATCTCTCGCAGCTGTTTCTGTCCGCGCCCATCGCTGTAAGGCTGGCGGGAGATCCAGCGCTGGATGAGGGCACGGCCTAAAGTTCTCTCAAAGCTCTCGCCGGTTTTGCCGATAGCACGGGAATGGAACCGAGCAGACCGATCGACAGGGTCACGATCGCGCCGACACCCAGGGTCAGGAACACCACCGCCCAGTCCGGTTGCCAGGTAAACTCGAAAATCTGGGTGATAACGAACCAGCCCCCTAACAGGCCAAGTCCGAGGGCAACCGCTGACAACAAAAATGCCAGCAGCGCATATTCTATGGCTTGCACCGACAATATTTGCGAGCGGGTCGCGCCGAGCAGCTTCAGGATCACGCTGTCATAGACGCGCGCCTGGCGGGAGGCGGCGATGGCACCGATCAGGACGGCGATACCGGACAGGATGGCGATTGACGCCGCCGCAGCGATGGCGGTGGCCATCTGGTCCAATATGTCACCAATCTGTGCGGCAATCTCTTTTACCTTGACCATCGATATCGAGGGAAACTCGCCAGGCAAAATACTGAGAAGGCGGTCTTCCTTGGCTGGATCGAGCTGGATTGTCGCCGCCACATTATGGGGCACATTGGCCAGTACGCTAGGCGGGAAAACAAGCACATAGTTGAATCCGAAATTGCGCCAGTTAACCTTGCGGAAAGACGCAACTTTCGCTGGAATTTCAACACCTAGCAGGCTGACCGTCAGACTGTCTCCGATCTGAAGGCCCAATGCGGCGCCTTGCTCTTCGTCAACCGAGACCAGCGGCGGTCCGTCATAATCCGGATCCCACCATTCGCCCGCGACGACTTCGCTGCCTTCGGGAATCGTTGCGCTATAGGTCAGGCCACGATCGCCGCGCAGCACCCAGGCGCCCTCCGGCAGCGTTTCCAGGTCGGCTACGCGTTGCCCGCCAAATTCGGTGATCGTCCCGCGAAGTGTCGGCACGATATTGATTTCCGCATCACTCGCGGTTTCAGCAACCTTGGCACGGAAGTCGGCGGCGCGTTCGACCGGGATATCGAGGACGAAAAAGCTGGGCGCATCGCGCGGAACCGTCGAGCGAATCTCATTCGTCAGACTGGTCTGGATAGCGGCAAGTGTCGCAAACAGGGTGAGGCCCAGACCCAGCGCTACGACCAATTGTCCGGTTTGCGCTCCCGGTCGATGGAGGCTGGTCAGGGCAAGGCGGAGCAAAGGTTGTTTGGGGCGCGGTGCCTTGCTCGCCAGCCAGCGGATCAGCGCCCCGAGCGCGGTGAGCAGCAGCAAGATGGCAGTTGCTGCCCCGATAAAGGACGCTGAAAAAAGCGGCTCGCGAGGGGTCACCAGGGCGAGCGCGATGATGGCAGCGATCGACAGCCCGACGCCGATCAAGCTCTGGCGGTCAATCTTGCGCCAGGACCGGCCCTCGCCGCGAAAGATGCCGGCTGCCGGGATGGTTTTGGCGCGCGACAGCGGCGGCAGCGCAAAAATGACCGCGATCAGCAGTCCGTAGAGCGCGCTGACCAGCAACGGCAGCGGATAAATGGCGAATTCCGGCTTGATCGGCAGGACATCGCCGGCGATCTGAATAATCGCCAGCGGTGCCAACGCACCGATAACCAGACCAACAATGATGGCACCCAGCGCCACGGCCAATATCTGGAGCAGATAGATGCGAAAAATCATCGCGCTGTCTGCGCCGAGAATTTTGAGCGTGGCAATTGCGCCTTGTTTGCCGCGCAAATAGGACGCGACTCCGTTGCCGACACCAATGCCGGCGATTACCAGTGATGCTAGACCGACCAGGGTCAGAAACTGCCCCATGCGTTCGATGAAGCGCCGGGTGCTGGGCGCGCCGTCATCCCGGGTCTTCACTTCCCATGAGGCATTGGGAAATTTTTCGGTGAGTTGGTCCGCGATTTCGCCGGGTTCAGATATTGGCGGTAATTTGAGGCGATATTTGCTTTCGAACAGGCTGCCAGGCTGGATCAATTGCGTCGCGCGCAGACCCTCGAGCGAGACAATTGCTACCGGACCGAGGGAAAGGCCTTCGCTGAGTCGGTCGGGTTCTTCGCCGATGATCCCGGAAACCGCAAAGCTGGCCTCGCCAAAGGAAACTTTATCGCCAATGGCCAGCGACAGGCGCTGCATCAGGGCAGGGGTGACATAGATCTCGTCCGTGTTGGGGGCAGAGACAATATCGCCGTTTTCCAGCGTAAATGTGCCGTAGAGGGGGTAGGCATCATCCACCCCTTTCAGTTCAACCAATTGGGTATCGCTGCCGTCCGGCAGCCGCGCCATGGCCTGCATCCGCAAGGTTTCGGACAGTGTGCCCGCATTTCGCAGCGCCGCGAGTTCGGGCCTGGTGGCTTCGCGTTGGGCAACCGCGATCTCCAGATCTCCTCCCAATATTGTCTGTCCGCGATTGGCGAGTTCTTCGGTGATCGCATTGGTGAGGCTGCCGATTGCGGCCAAGGTTGCAACACCCAGCAATAAACAGACGATCAGCAGTCGTAACCCGACGAAGCGTCCGCGCAGGTCGCGGCGCGCGATTGTCCAGGCTTTGCCGAGTTCGGTGCGCGTCACGCGGCGCTATCCTTCTCGATCAGCCCATCGCGCAGCTCAATGATCCGGTCGCAGCGCTTGGCGAGCTCGGGGTCATGGGTAATGATCAACAGGGTTGCATCGGTCGCTTTCTGACGATCGAACAGCATGGTAATGATCTTTTCTCCGGTGGTTCCGTCGAGATTGCCCGTCGGTTCATCGGCGAAGATGATCGTGGGGCGCGAAGCCATGGCCCGGGCGATGGCCACCCGTTGCTGTTCGCCGCCGGAAAGCTGGGTTGGATAATGACCGAGCCGATCGCCAAGGCCGACTGCCGCCAGTTCCTCTGCGGCAATCTCAAACGGCCTGGATTGGCCATCCAGTTCCAGCGGAACCGCAACATTTTCCAGAGCCGTCATCGTCGGCAACAGATGAAAAGCCTGCAGAACAATGCCGACACGTCCGCGCCGGGCCACTGCCAGCTGGTCTTCGTTCATCGTGCCAAAGTCGGCTCCTGCGATGTTGACGGAGCCGCCGCTGGCGCGTTCCAGGCCGGACAGAATCGCCATCAGCGATGATTTGCCCGACCCGGATGGCCCGAGCAACGCAACCGTCTTTCCTTCCTCGATCGACAGATCGATACCGCGCAGAATATCGACCCGCGCTTTCCCTTCACCCAAAGACAGGGTGACATTCCGGGCTGCAATGGCGATATGCGGTTCAACTGTGGCGGCGTCGCTTGATGCGGCGGTTTTCTGGATCATGGGAGTAAGGATATCCGATGTTGAAGAATTTGATCGTATATGGGTTCACGCTTGCATTTCTGCAACTTTTGATCGCTTGTGGCCCTGCGCCGGATAAACCGCAAGCTGTTCAGGAGGACGTAGGGACGGCCTCGGTGGAAACGGGTAGCGAGCAAGCCGCCCCGGCGCAAGAGGCCGAGACCCTGATTGTCGCTTTCGGTGACAGCCTTTACGCAGGCTATGGCCTTGAGCCGAACGAGGGCTTTGCGCCGGACTTGCAGGCTGCTCTCAAAGCTGATGGCAAGGACGTTCGGGTGCATAATGCCGGGGTGTCGGGCGATACGACGGCTGCCGGATTGCGGCGGATGGATTTTGTGCTCGACAGTCTGTCGCGCACGCCGGATCTGGTCATTCTCGGTCTCGGCGGCAATGATATGCTGCGCGGGCTGAAACCGTCAGAAACGCGGGCCAATCTCGAGGCGATGATCGTGAAGCTGAAGGACCGGAATATTCCCGTGATGCTGACCGGCATGCTGGCCCCGCCCAATCTGGGCGCGGAATTCACCAAGGAATTCAATATCATCTATCCGGCGCTGGCCAAGAAATATGATATCACGCTGTATCCGTTTTTCATGGACGGAGTGGTGGGGAAGCCGGATCTTTTCCTTGGTGACGGGATTCATCCGACTGCTGACGGGATTGATGTGATCGTCGGGAAGATCGCGCCGCAGGTGGCTGCGGTGTTGGATGACCAGCCAGCTTAGACGGTGGAAGAAATGGAAGCATGTTGCGTGGTTTCGGGAAAACTGTATTATATTTATAATACAGCAGTTGAAACGCTTGAAAAGCGGGGCATTTGCATCCATTTATAGTAAAAGCCCCGCACTGGTGCCGGGGCAGGGAGGCTGAACAGCATGGCGACCGAAACAACCACCGCGACCGAAGATTTGAAACTGACTCCGCCCGATCCGGTGGTTCCGGTCGCACCCGAGAAGGCCGGCGGCCTGGTGTCGATTGGCGACGAGGTAAAGTCCAAACTGGAACAAAAAGTCGACACTTTTATCGATGATTTGATCGCACAGGACGAGAATAGCCCAGAATTCGGCAAGAAAGTGGACCAGATTACCAATATGGGCCGCAAGGAAATTGCCGAGGCGGCAGGGCAGTCCAACCGCTTTCTCGATCGCCCGATCCGGTCGATGGATGAGAGCAGCGGTATCGGTTCCGATCTCGCCGAACTGCGCCGGACGGTCGAGGATCTCGATCCCGGCAAGCGCGGCAATCTGACCGCCAAGCGCAAGATTTTCGGGATCATCCCGTTCGGCAACAAGATGCGCAATTATTTTGACGGCTATAAAAGCGCGCAGGGCCATATCGCCTCGATCCTCGACCGGCTTCGCTCCGGCAAGGACGAGCTGCTGATGGACAATGCGGCGATTGACGTCGAACGCAAGAATCTGTGGGCGGCGATGGGGCGTCTGGAGCAGATGATCCATGTGTCCAAGGTCATGGACCAGCGGCTCGAGGACAAGGCGGCTGAACTGGACGCAACCGATCCGGCCAAGGCCAAGGCGATCCGCGAAAGCGCGCTCTTTTACGTGCGACAGCGGACGCAGGACCTGCTGACCCAGATGGCGGTTACCGTGCAAGGCTATCTCGCGCTCGATCTGGTCAAGCGCAACAATGTCGAACTGGTCAAGGGCGTTGACCGGGCCAGCACCACCACCGTTGGCGCGCTGCGCACCGGGGTGACCGTCGCCCAGGCGCTGACTAACCAGAAGCTGGTTCTCGACCAGATCACCGCGCTCAACACGACGACAGCGGGCGTGATCGACAGCACCAGCGAGATGCTGAAAAACCAGACCGGCCAGATTCACGAACAGGCGGCGTCATCGACCATACCGCTCGAAACGCTGCAGCGCGCATTCCAGAATGTCTATGACACGATGGACAATATCGACACGTTCAAGCTGAAGGCGCTGGAAAATATGAAGACCACGGTCAACAGCCTGTCCGGCGAGATTGAAAAGTCGAAAGGCTATATCGCCCGGTCTGAAGGGCAGGCCAAGGCACAGCTGGAAGCGCCCTCGGAAAATCCGCTTACGGCATTGGAGGAATAGAGACCGGTGGCCGAAACCAATCAGCAAATTTATGATGGCGCGGCGCGGGCGCTCCGCGAATCCCAGTTCCGGCGCTCGATCGGCAATCGCTCGCACAAGCTGAAGCAGGGCCATTTTTTCAAGAAGCTCGGCCGCGCTGCCCTGTGGACGGTCGGCGTGCTGGTCGGAGCCAGCATCGTTGGCGGTATATTGAGCGGCATCGGTTTCTGGGGAGTGATGATTTCCGCCGGTCTGATCGCGACCGGCATCTGGGCCTCGATGACATTTCCCAAGATGAAAATGCCGACGCCCGAAACGATCATGAAGTCGGACCTCAAATCGCTGGCCGGTAAGACGGAAATCTGGCTGGAAAACCAGCGCCCTGCGCTCCCGGCACCGGCGGTGCAGATTGTCAACGGCATCGGCGTCCAGCTGGACATGCTGTCGCCGCAGCTGAACAAGCTCAACGAAGGCGATGCCGCAGCCTATGAAGTGCGCAAGCTGGTCGGCGAGCATCTGCCCGAGCTGATCAACGGCTATCGCGCGATTCCCCTTTCGATGCGCGCCAAAACCAATGACAGCGGCAAATCGCCGGACGAGCAGTTGATCGGCGGCCTGACCCTGATCGAAAAGGAAATCGCCGGGGTTACGCAGCAGATTGCCAAGGGCGATATAGACAATTTGTCGATCCGCGGTCGCTATCTTGAGCTCAAATATGACAAGAATGCCGAAGCCGAATAAGGCAGGCCGATGCTGCCAGCTTCAAGGGTCCGGAAAACCGGCCGATCAGACCTGATCAGCCGGGGTCCTGGGTCAGTTGCCGGAATACCGACAGGCAATATTTCGGCTTCCATCGTCACAGCTCCAATTTCATATGCGGTTCACCATTGGACGTTCTGGCCGGAGAAACACCGCTGTGGTCGACGGTACAGTTCAGGCGCCTGCGGAAGTTGGAAAAGGACTTAAACGTCACCACGTCGATCGCCTGTTCAAGCTGGATCGACACATGATAAAGCTGACCCAGTTTCACTGTCCGGATGCCGACAACTTCGCCTTCAAACGCCTGTCCCAGATATCGTCCGCGGACGGTGTCACCCAGGCCCAGCTTTTCAAAGGCGGGACGGTTGGAGGCTGAGGCATGCAGCGTATTCCAGTCCTTGAAACCTTGTTGATGGGCAATCATTTCAAGCGACTTGCTGTGCGAAATCGGCGCCGATTCCGTCGCAATTTCGGATCGCAAGCGACGCGCCTGCTGCTTCAGTTCATTCAGGTACGGGGAATTCATATCATATCTCATTCATTACAAAAATGCTTCGATAATATGGTGCCTGCATTGCCATCCTGAAGCATGTTCTGAACATGACGAGATGTGTATCTTCAGGGAGCTTCACCACGACAATTGTCTGCAGGCGGCAGGTGTCCCGAACCGATGCCCGAATATTGCCAGGCGCATTTCAAGTCAACCTGTTGCTGAGTGAATGGACTGATTTTCCAGATCGGCAATCACCCGATACCGATCCTTCAGTCTTTCGATGCGGCCAAATGCGCGAGAGCGGCAATCTGGCTGAGGCTCTCCTGACGCGATGATCCGCTATAGCCGAAAGAACAGGCTGCTCCGGTTATGCCTTCGGGTCCCTGATCGACGATATGGAAAACGGCAGCGGCGATGTCTTCGGCTTTCATGCCGGCTTCGGCTATCTGTTGGTTGACCGCACGCAGCATCGGGGTGTCGACGGCACCGAAGCAGAGTTCATTGACCCTGATATTCTTTGGCGCGAGCTCGCGCGCCCAGCTTTTCGTCAAACGCGACAGGCTGAATTTTGCGCAATCATAGCCAGAGGCTGCGGCGATATGGGTCAGCGCGCGATCCACATCCATATGTTCGGTGTTGAGATTGATGACATTCGCATTGGACGATTGTTCGAGCAGCGGCACGGCAGCCATTGTGCAGCAAAAGGCGGCGGTCGTGCAGGATTGCAGGGCCCGCTCAAAGGCTTGTGTCTGGCTGTCATAGTCGCCAGCGGTCAGCGACGTGTCATTCCAGATTGCGGCGTTGTTCGCGAGCAGGTCGAGCCGGTCGACCTCCCCGGTAATCTCTGCAAAGATCCGCTTCACTGCTTGGGCATCACCAGCATTTTCTGCAAAGCTCACGCACCGTCCACCGGCCCGTTCTACCAGCCTGCCGGTCTCCAGATTCTGCTCCTCGTCCGGATCGATGTTGAACAGCAGGCCGCCGCGTTCCCCGACCGCGATTGCGATGGCACGGCCGATGCCTACTGCGCCGCCCGTGACCAGTGCGACCGGTGCGGTCACGGTCCTATTTCCGTCCCGTCCACCAGCTCGCTATGTCGAGCGGGAAGCGGTCCTGGGCAATTTTCATCGCTTCCTCCATATCGTCCGTCAACGCCGGATCTGTGGTGGTCGGTAGTCCGCCGCCGGCGCCCTTCACCGGATCGACATATTCCAGCCTGATATCGGCAATCACGTCGCCGAAATCATGGCCTTCGTGATGGTCCGACATCTGGTGCCGGTAGAAAGCCCATTTGTCCTCGAACGAGAGCAAGCAATAATAGAAATTCTCTTCCTGACCTTTCCAATATTCATAGCGCAACACGCCGGTCTCGGTCTCCAGCGTCTGCTTCACCATATCCGCGGTGATTGCTTCGAACTTCTCTTCCTTGCCGGATTTGATTTTTATATGTGCGAGCAGCGTAGCCATTCAGCGTCTCCTATGCCGGGGTGAAGGTCAGGTTCAGTCGATTGGTGCCCAGCATGATGCCCGGCTGATGGAGGAAATCATTGTCCGCCCCGAACTGGATATCATCGAGACGGTCGAGCAGCCGGTTCCAGGCAATGGTCTGTTCCAGGCGCGACAATCCGGCGCCCGGACAGACCCGTGGGCCAGCGGAAAAGGCGAGGTGGCGCGTGACCGCCTTGCGGTCCGGTTTCAATTGCTTGGGGTCGTCAAATTCATCCGGGTCTATATTGGCCGCGCCCCAGCGAAGATGCAGCGAAGAACCGGCGGGGACTTTTACACCCTGGAATATTTCGTCGCGGCTGGTGATCCGCGTCGACAGGCCCTGAGTCGGCGAGCGGAGCCGCATGCCTTCCTCGATAAAGCCGCGGATCAGGCTGCGGTCGGCCTTCAGCTCCTGGAACAGGCCGGGCCGCTCGCAGATCAGCTGCGCCTGCTCGCATATCGCATATTGGGTGGTTTCCAGCCCGCCGATGACCATGGCGTAGACCACACCGTTAATCTCGTCGTCGGTCAGTTTCCGGTCGAGCGCCTGATAATGAACCTGCGTCAGAAAACTGACCATGTCGTCCTGCGGATTGGCGCGTTTCTCCCGGGTCTTTTGCCGGACATAATCCGAGAATCCGTCGAGCAGGCGGAATTTCTCACGTGTCTGCTCGGCGGTCAGCTTGTTATTGTGGCCGCAGCCGTGGACATAAGACATCACCTGCGCATTGCCCCAGATCGCCAGCTGAGCGACGTCTTCAAGCGGAAAGCCGAGCACCGACGCCATCGTGCGCTGGGGCAGGGGGCGGGCAAATTGCCGGACGAAATCGACTTGCGTGTCCGCAATCCACTGGTCGATCAGGAAGTCGACATGGTCAGTGATCATCTCGCGATGGCGACCGGCACCGGGGCCAACCCAAGGATCGGTCAGTTCCTGCCGGTGGGCGCGCCACAGTTCCGGTGTTGGTCTTAGCGAGCAGATCGAAATGATCATCGCATCAAGATCGGGCATCTCCTGCGGCAAGCTGCCTGTCGCCTCGATCTGATCGACAAGCAGCGACAGCGTTGGCGGGAAACGCTCCCAGTCCCTGACCACCCGGGAAATATCGGCGTGCTTGGTGAGGATGAAGGCATCCTTGTCCGGTGTCAGGCCTTCGCCGGACAGACACAGCACCGGCGCTTCCCGATGCAAGATATCATAGGCCTCATACCAGTGCTCTGCCGCACCGGGCTCGAACAGATCGACATCGTCCAGATCGACCGGACAGGGCATCGGACTCAACGCGTGATTGGGGGTCTTGTCCAAATCCTCTCCTTCTCCAAATCGACAGTATCTTTGCAACCAGTAAAACCTATTCTGAAAAAAACGCCATTGACAGATTGGAGAGGATCGGATGAGCCGCATATCGAAATTGCCGCCTGAGGACTGGGATCCGCGAATCCGGGAAGCGGTCAATCCCGATGCTGCTACCGATCTCGAACAGGGGCTGGTCCGCTATTTCGCCCATTGTCCGGAACAGGCACTCGGCCTGATGCAATTTGGCGGCGCGCTCAAGCGCGGTCGCACGCTGCCGGAACGGCTGGTCGAGCTGGTCCGTCTCCGTATCGCCTTCTTCAACCAGTGCCGCAGCTGCATGGCTATCCGCTACACCGATGCGGTTAAGGATGGGGTCGATGAAGGTGCGGTCTGCTCGCTGGAAAAGCCGCAGGAAGCCGATAATCTGAGCGACGCGGAAAAAGCGGCGATCCATTATGGCGAGTTGATGGCGACTGATCATCTGGCGATTGATGACAGCGTGCACGCGGGCTTGCGGGAGCATTTCAGCGAAGCGCAAATTGTCGAACTGGGCATGACCTGTGCCTTTTTCGTCGGCTTCGGGCGGCTGGGGGCGACCATGCACATGGTCGAAGAGCTACCCGAAGCCTTTCAGAAAGCCGAAAAAATTGCACCATGGGGCGAGGAAAAAATTCAGGTGCGCTAGGGAGAATCGATATGGCAACCAAGGTCGATCTCGAGATCAATCTGCTGGATGCAGAAACGCAGCAATGTCCTTATGATGCCTATAAAAGGTTGCGCGACGAAGCGCCGGTTTACAAGCAGCCAGGCACCGATATCTATGTCATTACTCGCTATGAGGATGTGCGCCGGGTTCTGCTGGACCCGGAGACTTTTTCCAGCAGTCCGAAGAAATTCGCAGCTTTCGGCAAGACCGGCAGCGCGGAACGCCAGCGCGTCGTGCAGCAGCGGTTTGAGGAGAAGGGCTGGCTGCCCGAACCGACGCTGGGCAGCCGCGATGATCCCGACCACAAGCAGATGCGGGCGATGTTCAACGAGGCGTTCAGGCCGAGCAAGATCAAGACCATGGACCCGCTCGTCGAAAATCTCGCCTATGAGCTGATCGACGGCTTTATCGACAATGGCGAGTGCAACTGGGTCAGCCAGTTTGCCGTGCCGCTGCCGCTCTATATCATCGGCGAGCAAATGGGCGCGCCGCGTGAGGATATGTGGAAGATCAAGCGCTGGACCGACGCCTTCTTTCACCGGATATCGATGATGCTCGACGAGGAAACGGAACTCGAGATGGTCGACCGCGAGATCGAGGGGCAGCATTATTTCCATCCGGTTTTCGAGCGGCTGCGCAAAAATCCCGACGACAGCCTCCTCAGCGAACTGGTCAACCGGGTCATCGAAGAATGGGGCCGGCCGCTGAGCGACAATGAACTCCATGCGGAGATGATGGCGGATACGTTTGTAGGCGGCAGCGAGACCACGACCAACGCGCTGGCGTCCGGAATCCGCCTGCTGATCGAGAACAAGGATGTCTGGGAGCAGCTGAAGAGCGATCCCGACCAATATATGAAGACCTTTGTCGAGGAAGTGGTGCGGCTGGAATCGCCGGTGCAGAGCCTGATGCGCTTCGCTGCAGAGGATGTTGAGATACAAGGCGTGGCCATCCCCAAGGGCGCGCTGATCAATGTCCGCTTTGCCGCGGCAAACCGTGATGAAAGCGTGTTCGAGTGCCCGGAGAAAATTGACCTCGAACGCAAACGGGCAGGGGCGCATATGGGCTTTGGTTCAGGCGTCCATCATTGTCTTGGCGCGCCGCTCGCCCGGCGCGAACTGACCTGGGGCTTTACCGCCGTGGTCGACCGGTTCGAGGACATGTGGTTTGTCGAAGGCAAGAATGATTTTGCCATCCACCCGCATTTCCTGCTGCGATCGCTCAAGGAATTGCATATCGGATTTACCCCGAAATAGGGCCGCCAAGGCTGCTGTCCGACAGGCGATCACCTTGGAGCGCCAGCGCTCATCATTAGAATAGTGCTCACAGGGTCGCTCAAATGTTATGATATTTTCAAACAAGGTCTGGAAGAATAATATTAGGAGAGAAGAACTATGGCTGATCGCGATCCTGGTGAAATGACCCGGCAACGGGCGGACGTTTCAAAGCAACCCGAGCCGACTTTGCGCGGTGACCCGATCACGCCGGAGCGCTATTTTTCCAAAGACTATATGGACCGGGAATGGGATAAGATATGGACCCGGACGTGGCAGATCGCCGGGCTGCAGCGGGAACTGGAAAACCGGGGCGACTATATCACGACGTCGCTGGGGCGGGAGCGGATCCTGGTAACGCGCGGCGATGACGATGTGATCCGGGCCTTTTACAATGTCTGCCAGCACCGCGGCCTGCAGCTGATGGCCGAGCCGTCGGGCAACACGCGCCGATTGACCTGTCCCTATCATGGCTGGGCCTATGACCTGAAAGGAACGCTGAAAGCCGTTCCGGACGAAGCCGATTTCGCGCAGGGCAGCCCGTGCGGCAAACTCAATCTGATCGAGATTCCGTGCGAAAGCTGGGCTGGATTCGTCTGGTTCAACATGGACCCGGACTGCGTGCCGCTAAGAGAATTTCTGGGGCCGATCGCGGACCAGATCGATTCCTATCCGATGGAGGACATGCGGCGGACTCACTGGGTGACGATCGAAGGCGATTTCAACTGGAAGCTGGTGCAGGATAATTTCAGCGAATCCTATCATGTGCCCTTTGTCCATCCGTCGTCGAAATTCGTGCTCGAGTACAGCCACCATCAATGCCAGTTCGATCATTATCCCGAAGGCCATTGCCGGATGTTCATGCCCGGCGCCGGGCCGGCGGAAACGATCAAGGGCGGGGAAAAGGAAACGCTGGAATCGCTGAGCGAGGAGCTGAAGCGGTGGGAGCTGAACCCCGACGATTATCGCGGCGGCAAGACGCGCAATATCCGCGAGGACCTGCAACGCCAGAAGCGCAAGCTGGGTGAATCCAAAGGCTATGATTTCTCAAGCTATCACGACGACCAGCTGACCGATAACTGGCATTATACGATTTTCCCGAACCTGTCGTTCAGCCTCAAGCCCGACGGCAATATCTGGCTGCGCGCCAGGCCACATGAGAGCGATCCGGAAAAATGCTATTTCGACATGTGGTACATGACGCTGTTCCCCAAGGGCGAGAAGGAATATTATTCCTGGGTGATGGGTGAATTTGTGTCGATCGACACGCCCGCGCAGCATGTTCAGGGCAAGGCGGCCGAGATTTCGGCGGGGCGGGCGATTGACGAAGATCTCGCGATCTGGCCGCTGCAACAGCAGGGCCTGCACTCGAGAGGCTATCAGCGCGATTATCTCGCCGGGCAGGAAAGCCGGATGCGCTATTTTCACGAAACGCTGGAAGACTGGCTGGAGCGTTAAGCCGGGTAACGGTTTGAAAGCGACCAGCTGGGCGAGCTGCAGCAGCTGTGGCTCGCCTGCGATTGGCAGGACGGGAATCGGGGACCGATTTGCGGTTTCCTGACCCGTCGCTGCTCGGGTAGGCTCAGGGGCCGTGTGCCGCGCCAGCCTTTCTCTTAAACGGATATCTGGGCCTGTTGATCAGGTCATCTGGACCGAGCCGCGCGTGCGTACACCGCGCTGTGCAACGCTTTTGGCCTTTGCCGCTATGCTGATCCGATGAAAAAAATTGGATCCCCCGTGAGGATTCGAACCTCAATTAACGGAGTCAGAGTCCGTGGTATTACCATTATACGACAGGGGAGTGCCGGTGCGGGGCAATAGGCAGGGAGCGGCTGCGGGTCAACCCCTTTGGTGATCGTCTGGGCAAGATTGGTTGAGGTCGCTGAGGGCGGCAATTGCGACCGCATATTATATTTTCCGCGCGACATGGTTACCGCCCCTTGCGCCGGGGGCATCGCGGCGTTATCTTCGCAACCAAGTACCGGCGGTATTATCCGATCCGGAGAATATAAGAGTACGGTTATGGCGGATCACGCATCCCCATCGCCGCATGATAAAAAAGGCGGATCATCCGCAAGGAAATCCCGCCCGAAACCTGCGGCGACACATAAAAAACAGAGCAGCAATGCGCCTGCCGTCCGTCCAGGACCGGCGCGATGGCCGAAGCTGCGCTCCTATGCAGCTATCGATCTCGGAACCAACAACTGCCGGTTGCTGGTGGCAAAGCCGTCTTCGGATGGTTTTATCGTCACCGATGCTTTCTCGCGCGTAGTGCGGCTTGGCGAAGGATTGGTTGAAACCGGTCAGATCAGCAACCGCGCAATGGACAGGGCGGTTGCGGCGCTTTCCATCTGTGCGGACAAGTTGCGGCGGCGCAATGTCACGCTTGCCCGATCGGTTGCGACCGAGGCTTGCCGGCGGGCCAGTAATGGTGACAAATTTATCGAACGGGTTCGCCGCGAAACCGGCATTGCCCTGGACGTGATCACTGCGGAAGAAGAAGCGCGGCTGGCGGTTCTGGGCTGCCAGATCTTGTTGGAGCCAGGCGAGGGGCCAGCGCTGATCTTTGACATTGGCGGCGGCTCGACAGAGCTTGTGCTGGTCGACACCAGCGGGTCTGCGCCCGAGATTATCGACTGGCAGAGCGCGCCCTGGGGCGTTGTTTCGCTGACCGAAAGCGAGAAATTCAACGGCGAAGATCCGGTCGCCCGCCGCGAGGCCTTTGCCGCCATGCGGGCCCGGGTTACCGACAGCTTCGCCAGCTTTGCCGAGCGTTTGCCGAGGTTGGACCAATGCGATTACCGGCTCCTGGGTACCAGCGGCACGGTGACCACGCTGGCCAGCCTGCATCTGAAACTGCCGCAATATGATCGCAAGGTTATCGATGGTCTGATCGTGCCCACCGAATCGATGCGCGAAATCAGCAATATGCTCGCCCATGCGTCGCCGGACGAGCGCGCGGATATCCCGTGTATCGGCCGCGAACGCGCCGATCTGGTGGTCGGTGGCTGCGCGATCCTTGAATCGATACTCGATATCTGGCCGGCCACCCGAGTCGGCGTCGCGGATCGCGGCATTCGCGAAGGCATATTGCGCTCGCTGATCTCGGCCAACGAACGGCGCGCTGTCTGATGAGCCGGGGCAGATCAGGAGGCAAGCAGAAAGTCAAAACCGCAAAGGGGCGGAAAATCGGATCGACCCGTTGGCTCGAACGGCAGTTGAACGATCCCTATGTCAAAAAGGCGAAGGCAGAGGGCTATCGCTCCCGCGCCGCTTACAAGCTGCTGGAACTGGACGAGCGTTTCAAACTGGTGCGCAACGCCAAGGCTGTGGTCGATCTGGGCATCGCACCGGGTGGCTGGGCGCAGGTCATGCGCAAATTTGCCCCCAAGGCAGCGGTTGTCGGTATTGATCTGCTCGATGTCGACCCGATCGATGGCGTGACCATTTTCAAGATGGATTTCATGGACGATGCTGCGCCGGATATGCTGATCGAAGCGCTGGGCGGCAAGCCGGATCTGGTGCTGTCGGATATGGCGGCCAATACGGTTGGCCATCAGCAAACCGATCATTTGCGGACGATGGGTCTGGTCGAAGCCGGGGCCTATTTTGCGGTTGATAACCTGCAGGAAGGCGGTGCGTTTGTCGCCAAGGTTCTGGCGGGCGGGACCGACAATGAGCTGCTGACGCTGCTGAAGCAGCATTTCGATGTGGTCAAGCATGCCAAACCGCCAGCGAGCCGCAAGGGATCGTCCGAATGGTATGTGATTGCCCAGGGCTTCAAGGGCAAGCCGGCTGCCGCTTAATTGGCAGCGCGTGCTTTTGCGATCATCTCTTTGAGTCCATCATAGCCCACCGCGCCGACTTCTGACTGATCGCCGATGACCCAGGCTGGTGTCCCGGTGAAGCGCAGTCGCTGGGCGATGGCGATATTGTTCTCGATTTCCTTTCTAGCCTCGGGCGACTTGATGAAGGCCCGCGCCGCAGCCATGTCGAGGCCGACTTCTTTCGCCGCCGCTTCTATCGTCGAGGGCGTTGGCCGGCCGGTTGCGAACATGGTTTTGTGAAATGCGTAATATTTGCCCTGTTTGGCCGCTGCGAGCGCCATCAAAGCCGCGTCATTGCTGGCTTCACTGAGAATGGGAAGCTCGCGGAACACGACTTTGACATTCTTGTCTTCCGCAATAAGCTTCGCAATGTCGCGCTCTGTCTGCTTGCAATAGGGGCAGTTGAAATCGGAATATTCGACGACGACCACGTCCCCATCGGGATTGCCCGCAAATGCGTCTCCGGCGAACGGCGTTTCGATCTGGTCGCGCACTTCATCGATAGCGGAAGCCTTCTGACGGTTTTGCAGCAGCTCGACCGCTTCCGGAATGATCTCGGGATTTTTCAGGATATAATCGCGGACGATCGCTTCGATCGCCTTTTGCTCTTTCGCATCGAAGCCGGCAGCCAAGGCCGCTTCGGTCGCTGCTTGCGTCGACGTCGCGCTGCTGGCTTGCCAGAACCAAACGCTCAATGCTGCCGCTATGGCCAGTCCGCCACCCGCCATAATCATCCACTTTCTGTTTCTATTATCATCCACAATCGGCTTCTTTCGTTGCAGGAGGGCATTGGCGATGGCCGCACGGCTTGTCCAGTCCAAAGCAAAGGTGTCGGTGCATATGGGCTAGCGGCGGCGACGGCTTTCTTTCTCAAATTCGGCCTTGGCAATAAACGAAATATCCTGGGCACGGATCCAGTCCGGCGTGTGTTCCGGAATGCCGGCCATGGCGATTTGCGAACTGCGGATGGCGCTCGCGTAATTTCGCTCGAGCAACGAACTTTCTGCCGTCGCCAATTGCGCGCGCGCCATATCGCCTTGCTGGGAATAGACAACGCCGAGCTGGTACCAGGCGAAGGGGTTGCGATTGTCCTTGTTTACTGCCGCTTTCAGCACCTTGGTCGCCTCATCGAGATATTGCGGGTCTTCGGTGGCGATCAGGGCATGGCCAAACAGACTCGCGATCAGCGGCTGATTGTTGGTCAAATGGACCGACTTGCGCAGCGCCTGCAGCGCTTCATCCGGCTTGCCGGATTCGAGCAGAATCTGGCCCTGCAATTCGAGGAAATAGGGGTCGTTCGGTGCGCTTTTGAGGAGGTTGTTGACTTCATACAGGGCCCGGTCTGGATAGGCGCTCTTGTGCCAGGCATAGGCCCGTGCATAGCGCGCAGGGACCGTCTGATCACTTTCGGGATATTCCCGCAAGGTTACTGCGGGGTCCGCGGTATAGCCAAGCAGTTTCGCCTTCACCCGCTGGAAGCGCGCTTCAATCTCGGGATCCGACGGTTTGTCCCAGGCCGGGTCCTTTTGGTAAACATCGCGCAGCAGGGTTACACGTTCGCCCGATAGCGGATGGGTCCGTCCATAGCTGTCCTCTTGCGGAATACCGAGACGGAACTCATAATTTTGCAGCTTCTTGAAAAAATCGATCGAGCCTCTGCCCGATATGCCTGCTTCGGACAGATAGCGCGCGCCAGCAGAGTCCGCTGATCGTTCCTGTACTCTGCTAAAGGCCAGAAACTTGCCCATGGCGGCTTGCTGACCCGCGGCTAATATGCCCATTCCGGCATCGCCAGCACCGGCTGCGATCGCCGCTGCTCCCAGGATGAGGCTAAGGACGGTGATGCCGGTAGCGGTTTTCACGCCCTCGTCAAACCGGATGATATGCCCGCCGGTGATATGGCCAAGCTCATGCGCCATGACGCCTTGCACTTCGTTCGCGGTGTCGGCGGTTTCGATAAGGCCGGAGTAGAAATAAATCCGCTGACCGCCAGCGACAAACGCGTTGATCTGGCTATCGTTGATCAGGACGACTTCGACCTCGTCCGCGTCCAGTTCGGAGACCGCTACCAGCGGTGCCACCATGTCGGTGAACAGAGCTTCTGTTTCTGCATCGCGCAGGATGGATTGAGCGGCGACCGGCTGCGCTATTATGGAAACCATCGCCAGCAACGCGACCATGTAACGGATCGACAGGCCAGCGGACCGCAGGCCAATGCGGGAAAATGGGACAGCAAGAAAATTGCGCATGGAATTCCTAAACATCTAAGTCCGGTTAAACTCTTCCCCTGCCACTATCCGCCTGAACCATGGATGAAACCAAAGCCGTCCCCGCTCGATATTCGGGCGGGGACGGCATCTAGCTTTAATCATCCAAACGTGCGTTGCCACCAGCCCTGACGGGGTGATTCATCGCTCGATTCCTTGGCATCGCTGTCCGATGTTTTGGCGACCGATTCGTCTTTGGGCTTGGTCGCCGCCTCATCTTTCGGCTTGGCCGCTGCCCTAGATTTGCGCGGCTTGGCCGGCGCCTTTTCCTTGGTCTCTTTTGCGTCCTTGGTCGCTACCGGTGCCGCTTTGTCAGCAGCCTCGGCATTATCGGCCTTTTTGGCGCGTGACCTTGGAGCCCGTTTTGCCGCCGGCTTTTTGGCCGGGGTTTCTTCGGTGGTCTCGCCAGCGGCTTCAGGCGCAGCAGCATCTGCCTTGGGTTTGCGCGGAGCGCGACGCCGTTTGGGCTTTTCGTCAGCCGTTTCGCCGCCGTCTTCCTTGTTGGCTTCGGGCTGCTCGACCGGGGCTTCACTTTTCGCTGAACGGCGTCTGCCGCGCGGCTTTGGCTCGGCTTTTTCCTCGCTAGCGGCTTCGGCAGTGGCGTCGGGTGCAGCATCCGCCTTGCGAGCTCCGCTGCGCCGGGCCTTGGGCGCGGGCTTGTCGGTCTTGTCCGAGCTATCCGCATCGCCTTTTTGTGCGTCGGCTTCGCCGGAATTGTCCGAACCAGCATTCTCGCTGTTGCCGGAGTCCGAACGATCACCGCCGCGATTGCGTCTGCCGCGACGCCGCCGCTTGCGTTTCGGGCGATCGCCGCCGTCATCCCGCGAGTCCGATTGCCGTTGCTCGCTTTCGGCGACTTCGGTCTCTTCTGCGATATCGTCATCGTCGTCATCATCATCAACAATGGGTTCGAACTTCGGCATGTTTTTCGGCGGGCTGCCGGAGGTCTGGATTTCCATCCGCGCGCCTTCGGACTCGCCATCGGGCACGATCTCGATCGAAACGCCATAACGCTTTTCGATATCCTCGATCTCGTGACGCTTGCTGTTCAGTACATAGATGCACGCTTCCTGGCTGGTACGCAGACTGATCTGGCTGGCCTTGCCCTTGGCGGCTTCTTCTTCCAGCAGCCGCAGCGCGGAAAGCGCAGAGGAGGAGGCGGTCCGGACCAGTCCGGTTCCTTCACAATGCGGACAGACCTTGGTGGAGGCTTCCAGCACACCGGTGCGCAGGCGCTGACGGCTCATTTCCATCAGGCCAAAGCTGGATATCCTTCCAACCTGGATGCGGGCACGGTCGTTTTTCAGCGCATCGCGCATGGCGCGCTCGACCTTGCGTACATTGCCGGTGCGGTCCATGTCGATGAAATCGATTACGACCAGGCCAGCCATGTCGCGCAGGCGCAATTGACGGGCGATTTCGGCAGCGGCTTCCATATTGGTCTTGACCGCTGTTGCCTCGATGCCGTGTTCGCGGGTTGAGCGTCCGGAGTTGATGTCGATCGACACCAGTGCCTCGGTCGGATTGATCACCAGATAGCCGCCGGATTTCAGCTGCACTTCCGGCGAATACATAGCCGACAGCTGGTCCTCGACGCCATAGCGCTGGAACAGCGAAACCGGATCGGCGTAGCTCTTCACGCGCTTGCTGTGGCTTGGCATCAGCAGCTTCATGAAATTCTTCGCCGCCGTATAGCCGCCGGCGCCTTCGACAAGCACTTCTTCAATCTCGCGATTGTAAATGTCGCGGATCGCGCGCTTGACCAGATCGCTGTCGCTGTGGATCAGGCTTGGTGCCGTCGCGCTCAGCGTCTTTTCGCGAATCTCATCCCACAGTCGGGCCAGATAATCGAAGTCGCGCTTGATTTCGGGCTTGGTGCGGGACAGGCCTGCGGTGCGGACGATGCAGCCCATGCTGGTTGGCAATTTGAGGTCGGCGATAATCGATTTCAGACGCTTGCGATCGCCGGCGTTGTTGATTTTCCGGCTGATGCCGCCGCCGTGAGACGTATTCGGCATGAGGACGCAATAGCGACCGGCCAGGCTGAGATAGGTGGTGAGGGCAGCGCCCTTGTTGCCACGTTCTTCCTTGACGACCTGCACGAGCACAACCTGCCGGCGCTGGATAACGTCCTGAATCTTGTAGCGTTTGCGAAGCGCCATACGCTTCTGGCGCGCCTGGTCGCTGGCTTTGGGCATATTGCCCTTGCCGCGGCCCTTGTTGCGGCTACCGCGACCGCGACGGCCGCCCTTGTTCTTGCCGTCAGCATTGTCTTCCGACGAATCATCGTCATCGGATTCGTCATCATCATCGTCGTCGTCATCATCGCCGGAATTTTCCTGCGGAATTTCGCCTTCGGTGACGTCGATTGTGTCGACGCTGTCATCCTTGTCGACTTCCACCAGCGCGGTATCGAGTTCTTCTGTGGCTTCGCTGCGCACCATATCGGCGGGCGCGTCGTCCTCTTCCTCTTCCTGTGCGCGGAGAGCAGCTTCTTCCGCCGCATGTTCGGCTTCTTCCGCCAGCAGCCGCTCGCGGTCTTCCGTGGGGATCTGGTAATAGTCGGGATGGATTTCGGAAAAGGCCAGAAAGCCGTGGCGGTTGCCGCCATAGTCGACAAAAGCAGCCTGCAGCGACGGTTCGACGCGGGTAACTTTCGCTAGATAGATATTGCCTTTGAGCTGTTTATGCTCCGAAGATTCAAAATCGAATTCCTCAATCTTGTTCCCTTTTACGACAGCCACCCGGGTTTCTTCCTGGTGGCGCGCGTCGATTAGCATGCGCGTAGTCATTCAATAGTCTCCTGGCATGGAGCCCCGGGTCAAAGCCCGGCGGGGCCATGCGATATAATAGGGATGACGGTTCTGTGCGCGCGGTCCTTTGATGAGGGGCGGGCGACGTCATCCGGTTGATTTCAATTATTTCAGATAAAAATGCTTCTGCAACAACCGCATGGCTTTGGCCTGTAGCCAAAGTCTTTCCGCCCAAGGAAGCGCCTCCCGTCTGGAGAGCTTCAAAGTCGGAGATGTCATGCCTCATGTTGCGTCAACCTGGTATATGCCGAATAATTTCCGGCATTTAGAAAAGCCACTTCAGGACGGATCCAGAAGGGCTCAATCGATTGCTAGCACCGCTTGCGGTGGTCGGCAACCAAAACGTCATGGTTGAGAAACTTAGTTGGGGGTGCCGGTGCACGCCTTTTCTTCCCTAACAGGCTGTTAACCGCGTCGTTTCACTGCGCTTTACGAAAGCATCCTTAATTCAATGTTCACACCGTTCGATAGTGTGATTTATTCAGGATGCCGCAATATATGAAATTTGACTGGACCAGAAAGGCCTGCAGGATGCATAAGCAGCCTATGGCACTGGCGACAATATTGGCATCTGCGCTATTGACGGTTCATCCGGCGCAAGCGGGATCGGTCAGCCGGATCGAAGCCAACAGTTCCAATATTACCATCGCATTCGACGATGTGGTTGAAGAAGTCTCGACCTTCTCACTGGTCGGTCCTGACCGGATCGCCGTTGATATCCGCGGCGGCAAGGCCGGGCAGGGCGGTTATGCACAAGGGATCGTCAAGGGCGTTCGCCAGGGGCAATTCAAACCCAACACCGCTCGCATCGTGTTCGATCTGGAACGACCGGCGGTGATCACCGATGGCAGTTTCTCAAAAGACGGGAAAAGCCTCAATCTGAGCCTGCGGCCGGTGGGTCAGGGGCAGATCAGCTCCATTCGCCAGTCGTTCCTGCCGCCGACAGAATTCCGTGCGGAGCCGCCGCGCAAAAGCTACAGCGTCAAGGTCCCTCTGGGCAAACCCAAGGATTCTGTCCGCTTGCCGAAAATCTACGGGCCGGATGACCCGAACAGACCGCTGGTTGTCATTGATGCCGGCCATGGCGGTCATGATCCGGGTACGGTCTCGCCGCATGGTGGGACCTACGAGAAAAACGTGGTTCTGGCGATCGCACTCGCGGTCCGCGATCGGCTGATCGCCGGTGGTCAGGTGCGCGTCGCATTGACTCGCGACACCGACTCGTTCCTCGTCCTTCAAGAACGATATGGCATTGCGCGGCGCCTCGGGGCGGATCTGTTCATGTCCATTCACGCCGATGCCGCCGGCAATGAGTCTGCGTCGGGTGCGACGGTCTATACTCTGTCGGAAGTGGCTTCCGACCGGGAAGCAGCGAAACTGGCCGCCCGGGAAAACAAGGCCAACATCATCAACGGCGTCAATCTGGGCGGTGCGACGCATGACGTGTCCTCGATCCTGATCGACCTGACGCAGCGGGAGACGATGAATATTTCCGCAGATTTTGCGAAATTGCTGCACCGTGAAGCCAGCCAGCAAATGTCATTCCGGAAAATCCCGCACCGCTATGCCTCGTTGATTGTTCTGAAAGCGCCCGATACGCCGTCGGTTCTTTTCGAAACCGGTTATCTGACCAATAAAGACGACGTCGCATTTTTGAATTCCCGGCAGGGAAGAAGCAAGGTTGCTGCCGGGGTTGCTCGTGCGATTGAATCGCATTTTGCCCGGAAACTGGCGCTGCGCTAGGGGAAAATCTGGGCCCGTGATGAACGCGCTGTCCCGGCTCGGGGCGGCGCTCGTTTTTCATCGATAATCGCTGGAAAATGGATGCGAGGCGGTTTAGATAGCCCAACCTATGGTAAATGATGCGTCTGATACGGCTGGAGAAAGTCTTGCCTACAAGCTGGAGAGAAGCACGGGCAGCTTTTTCGAGCGACTGGAAAAACTCTGGCACAAAAAATGGTTTCGCCTGCTGGTCGCTTTCCTTGGGCTTTGTATTCTGGGATGGTTCCTGATCTGGTTGATCTTTGCCCGCGATTTGCCGGATGCAACCGCGCTGCAGACCTATGAGCCACCACTGCCGACCGTCGTTCGCGCCTATGATGGTGAGCCAGTTCACAGCTACGCCCGCGAGCGGCGCGTGCAGCTGGAATTTTCCGAATATCCGGCGCTGTTGGTCCGGGCCTATCTGGCGGCCGAAGATCGCACCTTTTTCGAACATGGCGGACTGGACTATCCAGGTATCGCGACGGCCATCCTGACCAATATCTCGAACAGCGGCCGACCAGTTGGCGCTTCTACGATCACGCAGCAGGTCGCGAAAAATCTGCTGCTGAGCAGCGAAGTATCCTATCGTCGCAAGGTGCGCGAAGCGATCCTGGCCTACCGGATCGAGGACGTGCTGACCAAAGAGGAAATTCTCGAGCTCTATCTCAACCAGATTTTTCTCGGTCGCAACGCTTACGGCGTTCAGGCTGCCGCGCAGGCCTATTTTGGCAAGGATGTTGACGAGCTCGCTCTGCACGAAATTGCCTATCTCGCGATTCTGCCGAAGGGACCGTCCAACTATCGTCCGGAAGTGCACGAAGAGCGGGCGATAAAACGCCGCAACTGGGTGCTGGGTGAGATGCGCGACAATGGCTGGATTACGCCTGCGCAATATCACACCGCAAGCGCACAGCCGCTGGGAACGGTTTCACGTGCAGGACCGCGTTTCGAGCGCGTCGGCGGCTATTTCATTGAAGAAGTGCGGCGGCAGTTGATTGAGCAATTTGGCGAGAATGAAAAGGCCGGACCCTATAGCGTCTATTCCGGCGGACTTTGGGTGCGCACGTCGCTGAACCCCGAATTGCAGGAATATACCAAAGATGCGCTGCGCAGCGGCTTGCTGCGCTACAGCAGCGGCAAGGGGTGGAGCGGGCCGATCGCCAAGATCGAGATCGACGATCAATGGGCTCAGCGCCTGTCGTCGACGTTCATCGGGACAGATTATGACAACTGGCAGATTGCCGTCGCCATCGACACCGGCAGCGGTGGAGCCGAGATCGGGTTTTCGGACGGGACCACCGGCCAGATCAATTCTGTGCCGAGCGCGCTGAAGGCGGGCGATATCATTGCCGTCAGTCCGCTGGGCGGCAGCCGCTACCGGCTGGAAAATGTGCCGGAAGTCTCTGGCGGAATGGTCGTGCAAAATCCGCGCAATGGCCGGATCTGGGCCATGCAGGGCGGGTTTGACGACCGGATGAGTTCGTTCAACCGCGCGACGCAGGCGGAGCGTCAGCCCGGCTCTACGATCAAGCCGTTTGTTTATGCGACCGCTCTGGAAAACGGGATGACACCGGCGACACTGATAGATGATGCGCCATTCTGCGTGTATCAGTCGGCTTCGCTCGGACGGAAATGCTTCCGGAATTTCGGCAATTCACGCGGCGCTGGCCAGCAAACGCTGCGATGGGGCGTCGAGCAGTCACGCAATCTGATGACGATCCGGGCGGCCAATGATGCCGGCATGGAAAATGTCGTGAAGACGATCAAGACGATGGGCATCGGCGACTATAAGCCCTATCTCGCTTTTGCGCTGGGGGCAGGCGATACCACGGTGATGAAGCTGACCAACGCCTATTCGATGCTCGCCAACCACGGGCGCGAATTGCAGCCGACGGTCATCGACTTTGTCCAGGACCGCCACGGCAAGGTGATTTACCGCTCTGACCGGCGGACCTGTGAAAATTGCAACATGGACGACTGGGATGGAGAGCCGATGCCGCGTCCGCGGCCAGCAGGCAAGCAGTTGATGGATCCAATGACCGCTTACCAGATGATCGACATCCTGCAGGGCGTGATCACCCGCGGCACCGCGCAGAATTTGCGCAGTCTCGACCGGCCCCTGTTCGGCAAGACCGGAACCACCAGCGGCCCGACCAATGTCTGGTTCGTCGGTGGATCGCCGGATATGGTTGCGGGCGTTTACCTCGGCTTCGATCAACCGCGCAATATGGGCGGCTATGCGCAAGGCGGGACGCTCGCGGCGCCGGTGTTCCGGCGCTTTGCCGAAAAGGCGATGGCTGGCATGCCAAAAACGCCGTTTGTCGCGCCAAAGGGGGTCCGGATGGTGCGTGTCGACCGCCGGACCGGCAAGCGTGTGTACGGCGGCTGGCCAACCGACGAACCGAGAGCCGCTGTCATCTGGGATGTGTTCAAGCCCGAAACCGAGCCTCGCCGGTCGATCCGCAAGGATGAGCTGCTGGCGCGGCTGGAAGCCCGCAAGGCGCAACTGATTGCGGAACGGGCTGCGGCCCGGGCCCGGGCTTTGGAAGCCAGTCGCAATCGCGGCCCAGCGCAAAATGACGATGAATTTCTTCAGAATGAAGGCGGTATCTATTAGCGGGTCTGGGATTGGACGCCGATGCTGAAAGCGTCGGACATCAAGCCCGCAGAGGGCATCCGCACCGTTGGGTCCGAGAGCGTCGTCGCGCTCGCCAATATTACCGCAGATGCGTTCCGCGATGATCCGTTTAACCGCTGGTTGTTCGGCGGGTTTGAGCCGATGCAGCGAACCTTTGCCAATCTTGCGCGCTATATCTACGTGCCAAACGGCTTTTGTCAGATATTGACAGAAGGCGGTGAAGATCTTGCAGCAGCCATGTGGTTGTTGCCGGGCGACAGTCCGGATGCGAATCTGCCCGGAATGTTGAGAACTTATTGGGGGCTATTTGCCAGCGGCGGGGCTGGAGCGCTGATGCGCGGCAAGGCCGCGGGCGACGCAATGGCCGAACACCATCCGCAGGCCCGTCACGCCTATCTGTTTACGGTTGGCGTCGCCAGCGCCGGACGGGGCAGGGGGCTGGGCCGTCGTCTGATCAAGCCGGTTCTGGATGCCTGCAACGCCACCGGCACCATGGCCTATCTCGAGAACAGCAATCCGGCGAACCAGCGCTTCTACAACGGGCTCGGGTTCAGGCGCTTGAAATTATTCCACGCGACCCCGGACAGCCCGCCGCTCGAAGCCATGCACAGGGTTCCGCACTAAGCGCCATCGCCCGTCGCGGCTGCTGCAATAATAGTGAAATATATATGTAATCCAGTAGTCATTGAGCATCGGTAGATGGCATGTTCAGAAGGCCGCTCAGGAATGTACCGGGCGAAATGAACCTTGAACAAGGAACTACGGATGAAAACCAAATTTGCAATAATCGCCATGGCCGCACTGGCACTGGCGGGCTGTGACAACCAGGCTGGCGGCAGCGGCGGCGGTGGCAGCCGCGACCAGATCCGCATTGTCGGATCCTCGACTGTCTTTCCCTTCGCGAAAGCCGTATCGGAAAATTTCGTCAATTCCGGCACCTACAAGGCACCGGTACTGGAATCGACCGGGACGGGCGCTGGCATGAGCCTGTTCTGTTCCGGCGTTGGCGCTGACACGCCCGACATCGAGAATGCATCGCGCCGGATGAAGGCATCGGAATTTGACCTGTGCCAGACCAACGGTGTCACCGATATCGTCGAGATCACCGTCGGCATTGACGGCATTGCAGTGGCGCAATCGAAGGAAGGTCCGGGCTTTGCTCTGACTCCGAAGCAGATTTACGAGGCGATTGCTGCCAAGCCGTACGGCAAGGAAAATACCAGCGAGAAATGGTCGGATATCGATCCCTCGCTGCCATCGATTCCGATCAGCGTCTACGGCCCGCCATCAACATCCGGCACGCGCGACGCGCTGACCGAACTGATCATGGAAGTCGGTTGCAAGACCGATTCTGCGACCAAGGCGCTAAAGGACAGCAACAAGGACCAATATGAAGCGATCTGCCATGAAATCCGCACCGATGGTCCATATCTGGATGCTGGCGAGAACGACAATCTGATCGTTCAGAAGCTGAAAGCCAATCCCAACGCGGTCGGTATCTTTGGCTACAGCTTCCTCGAAGAAAATCTCGACACAGTGCGCGGCATCTCGATCTCCGGAGTAGAGCCAACCTATGACGCGATCGCATCCGGCGAATATCCCGGTGCCCGTCCGCTGTACATCTATGTCAAGAAACAGCATGTCGGCGTCATCCCTGGCATTCAGGAATATGTGACGGAATTTGTCAAAGCCGGTACCGGTGATGGCTATCTGGTCAAGGCGGGCCTGATCGCTTCGCCAGAGGCGACTCACGCGTCGATGCTGGAAGCGGCGAAAAACCTGCCTCCGCTGACCAAGGACGTTCTGGAATAGCAGACCGGTCTGGGCTTGATCCACGAAAATAGCGCTGGATGATCGAGTATCACCGGTTGTGCATATCAGGGGCTGTTGGCAACAACGGCCCCTTTCTTTTTGCGCCAAAACACAGGTTTAAGGCAGGTTTTGCAAAAGATTTGCCTTTTATATGACATTTTTGTTACAATATAGAAAGCGTAACAAGGAAATCTGATGAATCTCACTAACCTCCAGCATACGGTGTCGGCATTCGACGCGGAAATTCACAATCTTCGGGATATGGTACTGGAGATGGGTGACAAGAGCACCAACGCCATCACCCTGTCGATAGAGGCGCTGGAAAAGAACGATCTCGATCTCGCTAAATCGGTTGTGGCGAATGATCAGGAAATTGACGATCTGGAACGGCGGATTGACTCGCTTTCAATCCAGACCATCGCGCTGCGGGCGCCGATGGCGGACGATCTGCGCCACCTGATCGCGACCTTCAAGATTTCCAGCATTGCCGAGCGGATCGGGGATTACGCCAAGAATATCGCAAAGCGGGTGCCGCTGGTAGCGGAATCCAGCCGCCAGATCGAACCGGTCGCGTTATTGCCATCAATGGCAAAGATCGCTGCTGACCTGGTTGCGGACTCGTTCCGCTGCTATGCCGATGGCGATATTGATCTCGCGGTTTCGGTATGGGCGAGGGACCAGACGCTGGACAATTTCTACACCAGCTTCTTTCGCTCGATCATCACCTATATGATGGAGAATCCGGCGCATATCAGCGAATCCGCGCATCTGCTGTTCATCGCCAAGAATCTCGAGCGGATCGGCGACCATGCGACCAACATCGCTGAGCTCAGCTATTTTGCCGAAACCGGCCGCCAGATGCCGGAACGCACCAAGGGCGACAGCGTTGCCGGTCCCAGCTGGGCCGACAAGGAAAATCTGCTGATTGAATAGACGGGCGCGTTAATGGCCGGTGGTGCCGATCAGAAGCTGATCTGGAACCGTCCGGCGACCGCATCGACATCATAATCTCCGCTGCCGGCAGCGAGGATCGCGGCATTGCCGTAATCGAGCTTGGAATAGGACAGCAGGAACCGGACATAGTCGACCGGCGTCCAGATCAGCGACGCCTGATAGGCATCCTGGGTGCCGCCGACAAAGCCGGCGTCGACCAGATCGAGCCGGTCGTAGCGGAAATTGACCTGCCATGCGCCCATGCCGCCCTGACCAACCGGATTGGACACTTTCACGCCCTTGAATACGCCGTCCTTGTAGCCGCGCGTATCGTCGGTCAGAAACAGGCCGGCCTCGATCGAGCCGCCGAAGAAGGTGGGCTCGGCGAGATTGCCGGTGCGGTTGAGCTTGAGCCAGTGCGTTTCACCTGCCGCATGGAACCGCCCGGCGGTCAGCGCAGCCTCGAGCCCGTAGCTGGTCTCGGACTCCGCGTCGGCAATATTGCCGGTGTCGATAAAGCGCGTATCGGTGAAATGCACCGCCGGGCGCTGGCGATAGCGACGCGCAGTGATCGCATCGCCAAGATCCTTGTAATGGTATGACGCGCCGAAGTGGGTCTGGACATCGCCGAATTTCGGCATCGCCACGGCGCGCAGGTCAAAGCCGATGCTATCATTCTCGTCATTGGTCAGATCACCGATATTGTCGGTGAACACACCGGCCTGAAACAACAGGTCCGATACGCCATATTGCGCCGAGATGCCGAGCTGGCGCTGGAAACCGAAGGCGTCGGTAAAGGCGGCCCGCTCGATAAAGCTGGTGTCGTTGCTGCTCGACAGCTCTTCCAGACCCTGGAAATTATTGTGCTGGCCGAGTGTCATCGTCAGTCCGCCGGTTTCATAGGTGAGAAAGGCATCGGTCAGGTCGACGTCATTGTCGGCAAAATCCGCCTCCAGCTTGTAGCCGAAGCCGCCGGGGATCGTGCCCGATGCGCCCAGCCGGATGCGCCGCGCTTCATTGCCGAAGCCCAGGCCGGGATCGACAATGCTGTCCGGAGCGCTGACCGTACCGGCGTCGACCAATATCCGGCCGCGCGGTTTGAAGCTCCAGCCGCCGTCGCCCTTGATCTCCGGCGCGCCCTTCCAGCCGATCTTGGCCGGTTGCTGCTGTTCCAGCTTCGCTTCGGTCGCGGCAATCTTGGCATCGGTGGCGGCAAGGGTACTGGTCGAAGCCTGCTGCGATTGCTGGACCGTGCCGAGCTGCGCCTTGAGATCGGCGACTTCCTGCTCCAGCTGGTTGAGCCTGTCGAGCAGAGCGGCGGCCTGTTCCTCGGAAATCGGTGCGGCCATCGCCGACGCGGGATAGAGCGCAATCGATGCGGTGCCGGCTAGCAGACCGATGGATTTGAGCATCGAGGATTTCATCAGTTCAGCCTGTCTGTTGAGGATCAATTTTCAATTGATGAGCGATCTATGACGGTATCGTTGCCCTTTCATGGCAAATTTATTGCATGTTTGTGACAGGGTTTTGGGGCGGGGCGCAAGTGTTTTCGCCAGCGCTTTTCGGCGCTGTGAAAGCCTGGATGGATAGGTCCGCGACCCGGCCTGAGGGCCCCTAGCCGGAAGCGGGCAACCGGCGCTTGCCTTTGGTGCGGCTGGTCAGATGATAGTGAAAGCAGCGATCACAGCGATAGGGGCGGAGATCGATGGTCGCGGCCTGCGCCGCCGCTATCGCGTCCGCCTCGGTGGCAAAGCGCTGTTTCTTGTGGCAGATGGCGAGGCGGGTGCGCATGGGGTGGGGCTTTCTTCGGACTGCAGGCTATACCGATGCGGATAGATCGGGAAAGAGAAACCGGAAATGACGGCTAATTTGTTCTGCTTATACACTGATTGTTCTTGCACAATTGTGCGCTGCTGATCCATGCTGCAAAACTGGTCCAGAGGAAACCGATGATTGCTGCATTGTGTTTAAGCGCCGGTAGCAAGGACTTTTCGTCGAGCTTGAGTATTCTTCTAATACCCTCTATTGCGGGGTTCTGGGCTGTAACAGAATGAGTATAAGCTGATTATGGCCGGAGAGCGCTGGACAGAAGAGCAAACCCGGTTAGCACTATATCTTTACTTTCAGCTGCCGTTCGGCAAACTACATTCCGGCACACTCGAAATTCAGCAATTGGCTGATGCTATAGGCCGGACACATTCTTCAGTCGCTATGAAACTCTGCAATTTTGCAAGTTTGGATCCAAAAATTACGGATTCCGGGCGAAAAGGCTTGGATGGAGCCAGCAAGCTAGACAGAGAGATTTTTGCTCAGTTTGAGAAAGATTGGACAGGCTTGGTTGTCGCATCTGAAACGGACTGGAATGCCCGCATCGCAAAAACGCCGCAAATCACTCAAGAGGATTCAGCGAGTTTTAACTTTCATTTCAATCAATTTCAGTCATCTGATGTGAGATTAACATCTTATCGTGTGGGTCAAGGCTTTTTCAGAAGGGCCGTACTAACGAACTTCGATAATACTTGTTGCATAACCGGTATTGCGGATACTCGCTTACTAAATGCCAGCCATATAGTGCCTTGGAGTCTGGATGCAAAGAATCGCCATAATCCTGCCAACGGCTTTGCATTATCGGCCACTTTTGATCGGGCGTTTGACCGAGGAATGATCACCATTACTATGGAGGGGCGCTGTCCCCCGTCAGCATTCAATAGACAGACTGGCTGCATAAAATAAGTGAGTGTTTTGGTTTCATCGCAGTGACTGTAAGGAACGAAGATGAAAGCAA
>NVXM01000027.1 GCA_002733865.1 Sphingopyxis sp. | reverse complement strand
CGCGGTAAGCGACCCGCCGATGGCCTCGCAATCGCCGGTCTCGGTATATTGCCAGGCGTTGCCCTGATAGTCGAGCAGGGCGGTGCCGGCGCAGCTGGTCCCTTCGCCGGCCTTACAGTCATTGTCCCCGGCCTTGGCGATGCCATAGCATTTTTCCCGGTCGGCGACGGTGACCCTGGTCACGTCGCGGCTGCGCACTGCGCCGGGGTCGCTGCCGGCCCGGGCCTGCTCGCCGCTGGCCTCGCCCGTCGCTTCCCCGGTCCCGCCGGAGCAGGCCGCGAGAGTGGCCGCAGCGATCAGCGCGGTCGCTGCCGAAGTCAGCTTTGTCGCCTGGGTCATGATATGCTCCCGATTTAGGTCTTTGAAAATGGGCTCCCATCCTGCAGAGGTGCCAGAAAATGCGAACAGGACAGACCATTGGATACACGAGCATCAGCAAGAGATAAAGCCGGAGCAGGCAGAGGCGGGCCGCAGCATGGCTGAGCGCTTCGCCTTCTCGATCGCCGCCACCGACGGCAAGGCCCGGACCGGCACGATCCGCATGCAGCGCGGCGATATCCGCACGCCCGCCTTCATGCCGGTCGGAACCGCGGCCACGGTCAAGGCGATGAAGCCGGAGAGCGTGCGCGCGACCGGCGCTGACATCATTCTCGGCAACACCTATCATCTGATGCTGCGCCCCGGAGCGGAACGGGTCGCGCGGCTCGGCGGGCTGCACAGCTTCATGAACTGGGATCGCCCGATCCTGACCGACAGCGGCGGCTATCAGGTGATGAGCCTGTCGGAGTTGACGAAATTGAGCGAGAATGGCGTGGAGTTCCAGAGCCATCTCGACGGGTCGCGGCACATGCTGACACCGGAACGCTCGATGGAAATCCAGCGGTTGCTCGGCAGCGATATCGTGATGGCCTTTGACGAATGCACCAAGAATGGAGCATCGCGCGAGGAAGCGCTGGCTTCGATGGAGCGGTCGATGCGCTGGGCAAAGCGCTCGCGGGACGCTTTTGACAGCGGCGAGGATCATGCCGCGAGAGCGGCCTTGTTTGGCATCCAGCAGGGCTCGCTCGACAAGGACATGCGCGCTGCCTCTGCGGAGGCGCTGATCGACATCGGTTTTGACGGCTATGCGATCGGCGGCCTTGCGGTCGGCGAAGGGCAGGAAGCGATGTTCGACGTGCTCGACTATGCGCCGGGACAGTTGCCCGCCGACAAGCCGCGCTATCTGATGGGGGTCGGCAAGCCCGATGATCTGGTCGGGGCGGTCGAGCGCGGCGTCGACATGTTCGACTGCGTGCTGCCCAGCCGCTCCGGACGCAATGGCCAGGCGTTCACCGCGCGCGGCGCGATCAATATCCGCAACGCAAAATTTGCCGAGGATCTGGCGCCGCTGGACGAAAGCTGCGCCTGTTCGGTTTGCAAAAGCTACAGCCGCGCCTATCTGCACCATCTGATCCGGGCGAAGGAGATATTGGGCGCGATGCTGATGACCGAGCATAATATCGCTTATTATCAGGCGCTGATGGCGGGGATGCGCGCGGCGATTGCGGACGGCAGCTTTGCCGCCTTCGCTGCAAAATTCCGTAGCGACTATCTGCAGTCATGATCGCAGGCCTGCCAGAGAGAACCACCCTGCAGGATGCGCTGCAACGCGCCCGGTCGCATGCGCCGTTTCTCGCCATGGCGATGCAGGTCCAGCCCGAACTGACCGATTTGCTGGCCGCAGAGGATCTGGATGGGGCCCTGGACTATTGCGGCAGGGCAGGGGAAGGCGCGGACAATGTCCGGCAGAAATTGCGCCAGGAAAAACGCGCGCTGGCGCTGACCCTGGCGATCGGCGATCTGGCGGGGCAATTGTCCCTGACCGATGTCACCAACCGCCTGTCGGATTTCGCCGACCGGGCACTGGATGAGGCTTTGGCCGACATCTACGCAACGCGCTATCCCGATGCGCCGCTGGAGGGCTTTTCCATCATCGGCCTCGGCAAGCATGGCAGCCGCGAACTCAATTATTCCTCGGATATCGACCCGATCTTCATCTACGATCCGGAGAAAATCCCGGTGCGCGGTCGGGAAGAACCCAGCGACGCGGCGCGCCGCATCGGCCAGCAGCTGGTCGAGGCGCTCAACAGCCGCGATGCCGATGGTTATGTCTTTCGCGTCGACATGCGGCTCCGACCGTCGCCGGAAGTCAGCCCGGTGGCGCTGCCGGTCGAGGCGGCGATCAGCTATTATGAATCGAGCGCGCTGGCATGGGAGCAGGCGGCCTATATCCGGTCCCGGCCGGCTGCCGGCGACCAGCATCTGGGGCGCTATTTTCTGGAAACGATCAATCCCTTTGTCTGGCGGCGGTCGCTGGATTACGGAGCGATCCGCAATATCGGATCGGTCACCGCGCAAATCCGCGACCATTATGCGGCGGGCCAGAAATTCGGGCCCGGTTTTGACCTGAAACGCGGCCGTGGTGGTATTCGGGAAACGGAATTTTATGCGCAGATGCATCAGTTGATCTTTGGTGGTCGGCAACCGGATTTGCGAGTGCCTGCGACGCGGGATGCGCTTGCCGCGCTGGCGCAAGCTGGACGAATCGACAAGGACAAGGCGACGGCGCTCGCCGAATCCTACGAACTCTATCGGGTGATTGAGCACCGGCTGCAGATGGTCGACGACCAGCAAACCCACAGCCTGCCCGATGAAGCGGCCATGCTGGATCGGGTGGCGCGGCTGCATGGACTAGAATCGGGCGAAGCGTTGCTCGATCTGCTCGCCCCGCATGTGGAAAGGGTCGGCAGGATTTATGACGACCTGATCGAGCCGGAGGACAGCGCCCGCTTGCCGATCGATGAAGCGAAACTGGTCGCGCTGCTGGCGGAGAAAAAGCTGCTGGAAGCCGATGCTTTTCTGCAGGCGATCAAACGGTGGCGGAGCGGCAAGGTGACGGCATTGCGGTCGGCGGCGGCCCAGGAATCATTCGAAGCGATCTTGCCGGAGCTGGTCGACGTGATTGCAACGGCGCCGAATTCCACAAAGGCGCTGGCGCGGCTGGACAGCCTGATCGGCCAGTTGCCGACAGCGATCAACTTTTTCCGGATTTTGGAGGCGCGTCCTGGCCTGCTCGAAAAGCTCGGCCAGATATTGAGCCACGCGCCGGTACTGGCCGACGCTTTGTCTCGCCGCGCCGAACTGTTCGATGGTCTGATCGACGCCTCTGCGCTTGACCTGCCGCCGTCTGTTGAAGAGCTGGCGGACCAGTTTTCCCGTACCGAGCCGGGCGATGACTATCAGATGCTGCTTGACCGGGTGCGCGCTCGGGTCGGAGAAAAACGTTTTGCGCTCGGGGTCCAGCTGATCGAAGGCCGACATGATGCGCTCGATATTTCCGCAGGCTATGCCCGCGTTGCCGAGGCGGCGATTCAGGTGTTGGCGGATGCCACCATCAGCGAGTTTGAGGACGTGCATGGCAAGATTGCCGGTGGCAGGCTGCTGATCCTTGCTTTGGGCCGACTGGGCGGTGAAGCATTGACCCATGCTTCGGACCTCGATCTGATTTTTCTGTTCGCCGGTGATCACAGCGCCGAGTCCGATGGCAAGCGGCCGCTGGGCGGCACGCAATATTTCAACCGGCTGACGGCACGGATCGTCACGGCGTTGTCGGTGCCGACCGCCGCTGGCCCCTTATATGAGGTCGACACCAGGCTGCGACCGTCCGGAACGCAGGGGCCGCTGGCGGTCACTCTGGAGAGTTTCTACAAATATCAACGCGAAAGCGCCTGGACCTGGGAACATATGGCCCTGACCCGCGCTCGTCCGGTCTATGGCAATGCGGAAGATCGCGAGCAGCTCCAGAGCGAGATAGGCGAGATCCTGAAAAAGGACCGCGAAGCAGAAGACCTGCGCAAGGCGGTCCGCAAAATGCGGCTTGATATTGTCGAGCACAAGCCGCCGAAAGGCCCGCTCGACACCAAGTTGATGGAAGGCGGCCTCGTCGACTGGGAGTTCATCGTCCATTTTCTGCAATTGAAAACCGGCGAAGCGTTGCATCCGCAACTCGGTAAAGCGGTTCGGGCTCTGGTCGACGCTGGCCATCTCGATGAGGATATGGTGACCGCGCATGATCTGATGTCGCGCTTGCTGGTGGCTTTGCGGCTGATGTCTCCCGATTGTGACTACCCGCCGGAAACCAGTCGTGCCCTGATCGCCAAAGCGGCGGGACAGCAGAGCTGGGATGCCCTTCTGGACGGCTATGATCAGGCGCGGCAATGCGTTATTGACGCCTGGAATCGGCACCTGCGGCCGGACCCTGACGAGATATTAGGAGATATATGATGATCAAAGAAGGCGATAAAATCCCGGATGTGGAACTGGTCGCGCCGGACGGAAGTCCCGTGAAGATATCCGACTATTCCGGCAAGAAACTGGTGCTGTTCTTCTATCCGAAAGCCAGCACGCCCGGCTGTACGACAGAGTCGAAGGATTTTTCTGCGCTGTTGCCCGAGTTTCAGCAAGCCGGTGCAGCGGTGCTGGGCATGTCCGCCGATTCGCCGAAGCGGCAGCAGAATTTTATCAACAAGCAGGAATTGACCGTCGATATCGCTTCCGATGAAAGCACCGAGTTTCTGGAGAAGATCGGCGTCTGGGCGGAAAAGAAGATGTACGGTAAAACCTATATGGGGATTATCCGTTCGACCTTTCTGATCGGTCCCGATGGCACGGTTCTGAAGGCCTGGCCGAAGGTCAAGGTCAAGGGACATGCGGAAGAGGTATTGGCGGCTGTCCAAGCGGCATAGACTGCCGGATATGACCGAATATTCCGATGTGGGGTCTGCGGTTTTGCGAGTCCTGCAGACCGCTGACCCGAATGCGAAGGTGATGGCTGCGCGCCACGCCGCGCGGCAATGGCGGATGGGACGACTGTCTCATGACTTTCGCCATAGCATGCCGGATATGCCCGCCCGTCCCGATCGCCCGCTGTTGCTACGCCCGCGCGACATGCCACGGCGCGGCGGCGGTACGTCCGTACCAAGACGGATCGCCCTGATCCACGCGCTCGCGCATATCGAATTTGTTGCGATCGACCTTGCCTTCGACATGATTGGACGCTTTGGCGCGCAATTTCCCCGTCAGTTTACAGATGACTGGATGCGGGTCGGTTCTGAGGAAGCGATGCATTTTGCTTTGCTCGATCGGCGATTGCGGGCGATGGACTGTTTCTATGGGGCGCTTCCTGCTCATGACGGGCTATGGGACAGCGCGAAAAGCACCGCTCATGATGCCTCAGCCCGTTTGGCGATTGTTCCGATGGTGCTCGAGGCTCGTGGTCTCGATGTCACTTTGCAAACTGTAGAACGGTTTGAGCGACAGGGTGATAATCTGACGGCAAAGGTCCTGAGCCGCATTTATCGAGATGAGATTCATCATGTATCTTACGGCACGAAATGGTTCGAATTTGTCTGCGACAAACGCAATCAGAATCCGCATGTGCGCTGGAAAGAGCTTGTAAAAGCCCATTTTAAAGGTGGTTTAAAGCCTCCATTCAACGACTCAGCGCGCCAAGCTGCCGGTCTGACCCGCGAATATTATTCTGCTATTGAATAATTAACTGGAATGAATTTACATCACCACTCGATCAACAAACGATCGGCGGGGGCAAAGGTTCCAAAAAAATTCAAGCCATGAATTTCATGGGTCGCTAGAAAAGGTTCGATCATTATATGACCGAAAACATAGTCACTTTATTCCGTAAATCTGTGAGCAAAATCACAGCCATTGCAATTCTCGGCTCTGCAATGATTTTTTCTACCGCCGCCTCAGCAGAAGCTGCCGCCGATTCCAGTATCCCCGTTGATGTATTGAAGAGCCAGGCAGCAGAAAGCGCCTTGGGCGAGGCGGATCCTGCTTTTAGAATGATTTTTAATAACTGGTCGAGCCAAGGCAAGCAGCAAGCCGTCAAGCTGATGATTCCTTCGCGCAAGCCAGTAAAAGACTTTACGTTGACCAGCTCCTACGGTTTTCGGGCGGACCCGTTCAAGGGACGCCGGGCGAATCACAAAGGCCTCGACATGGCCGGACCAATCGGCACCCCGATTTTTGCAACCGCTGACGGCATTGTCGGGCGTGCGCAATGGCTGGGTGGCTATGGCAACTATATCGAAATCAATCATGGTAACGGCATCCAGACCCGTTATGGCCATATGTCCAAGCTCAACGTCGAATCAAATGCCCGCGTCAAGAGCGGTGACCTGATTGGTTTCATGGGCTCAACCGGTCGCTCTACGGGCAGCCATTTGCACTATGAAGTGCGCATCGCCGGCGAAGCGGTCAATCCTATTCCGTTCATGCAGTCCAACGACTTCCTCGTTGCCCAGAAGCTGAATTCGGGCGTTGCATTGGGCGGCCCAGCCGAATAAGACACATTTTACACCTTTGGGAGAGGGTGCATGAAGGGGCGGTTCGAGCTTAAGGCTTGCCGCTCCTTTTGTTTGTCCCTATCTTGAAGCCATGAACCAGGCCAGCGCATCTATCGAACAGGATATCATCCTCACCCCCAATGCGGCGAAACGCGTCGCTGTGATCGCCGGTAAACAGGGCCGGGCCGCAATATTGCGGCTGGCCGTTGAAGGCGGTGGCTGCTCCGGATTCCAGTATCGCTTTGGTCTCGCCGACAGCATCGAGGATGACGATATCGCAGTCCAGGAATCGGGCGTTACCCTGGTCGTCGACGAGGTCAGCCTTGATCTGGTGCGCGGAAGCGCGGTCGATTTTGTCGAATCTCTCGGTGGCAGCGCTTTTCAGGTCACCAACCCGAATGCGGCTTCAGGCTGTGGCTGTGGCTCCAGCTTTTCCATCTAAGTGAAAATAGCCAGTTTCAATATTAACGGCATCAAGGCGCGTTTGCCGCGCCTGCTGGAATGGCTTGAAGAAACCAGGCCAGATGTTGCCTGCCTGCAGGAAATCAAGACGCAGGATGAAGGGTTCCCCGCCGACAAATTTGAAGATATCGGCTATGGCGCGATCTGGCACGGGCAAAAGAGCTTTAACGGCGTCGCCATATTGGCGCGCGATCAGGTGCCGGAAGAGGTCAAGCGCGGGCTGGATGGCGAACCGGAAGACGAGCACAGCCGTTATATTGAGGCCAATATCAGCAGCAAGGACGGGCAGAAGGTTCGGGTTTCGAGCATCTATCTGCCCAACGGCAATCCGCATCCCGGTCCGAAATTTGATTTCAAACTGCGTTGGATGAAGCGGTTGCGCGATCGTGCTGCCGAAATCTGGGCGGAAGAGGTGCCCGCCGTGCTGGCGGGTGATTATAATGTTATTCCGCGCGATAATGACGTTTATTCAGTCAAGGCGATGCAGGATGATGCGCTGATGCAGCCGGAAAGCCGGCAGGGTTATCGGCGGATGTTGAACGATGGTTGGACCGATGCGCTTGGCGTGACCTATCCGGCGGGCAATATCTGGACCTACTGGGACTATCGCAGCGGCGGCTGGCAGCGCGACCAGGGCTTTCGCATCGACCATCTGTTGCTCAGCCCGCTCGCTGCGGACGTTCTTAAGAGCTGTGGTGTCGACAAGGACCATCGCGGCCGGGAAAAGGCGAGCGACCACACGCCGGCCTGGGTGGATTTGTCCATTTGATGCGGGTGGTGTCTACCGGCATCGCCATTTGCGTAGGTATTTATCTGCTTCTGTTATTGCTTGTTTACGTATTTCAGCGCCAGTTTCTGTACTTCCCGGATCAATCTGTAACGCCCCAAAGCGATCTTGATACAATGGGTATCATGACGGTAGAGGTCCGTTCGGGGCTGGACGCAGTCCTTCAGTCTTTGTGGATTGAACCCAGAGTATCCGACTCTCCTGTCCTTCTGTTTTTGCATGGCAATGCAGGGTCGCATTATGACCGGATTCCGATTTATCAAGCGCTGGCCAGAGAAGGGGCCGCCGTGTTGGGCGTTGGTTATCCCGGATATGGCGGCAATTCCGGAGCTCCAAATGAAACGGAGCTCTATGAGGCAGCGCAGATAAATTATGACTGGCTCATCCAAAAAGGAATCAACTCGCAGCAGATCATAATCATCGGCGAATCTCTGGGTAGCGGGGTGGCCGCACATCTTGCATCGCAAAATGAAGCGGCTGGTCTGATAATGATCGCGGCTCACAGCGGTATGGATGAGATGGCGCAGCGGCAGTTTCCTGTATTTCCTGCGCGCTGGCTGGTCAAAGACCGCTATCCCAGCCTGGAGCATATCGACCATATCGATATGCCGTTATTCTGGATTCACGGGACAAAAGACGAATTGATTCCCTTTGCCGTCGGCCAGCGCTTATTTGATGCTGCCCCCGAACCCAAACGGACCTATCCGATTAAAAATGGCGGCCATAATGATCTGTGGAACAGGGGAATAGACGGGATCATCCGCGATATTTCGGTCAGGCTAGTAAGCAGCGCTTCTCCAGCGGATACTGCGCTCTAAAGTCCCTTCTCGTAGATCAGATATTCCCTGTTGATCTTCGCGCCGATCGCATCGGCAATCGCCACCATTCCCTGATTATCCTCCAATATCCAGCCTATCTCCGCATAGCGCGTGCCAAAATCGGCAACCGCATCGCGGCGAATATATTCGATCATCATGAAGGCGAGCTGGCTCGCCAGGCGCGTGTTGTGCAATTCCTTTTTGACGCCCATCAGCGGCACCCGCATCGATTGCGCCTTGGGAAATTTCAGCCACCAGAGCAATTTCGCCCAGCCAAAGGGCCACAGCGAGCCGTTTAGGTCGCGGATCACTTCGTTCATGTTGGGAAGCGTCATCATGAAGGCGACGGGCTCGCCGTCGAGTTCGGCGATCCGGATCAGGGCTTCTTGTACCACCGGTTTCAGGCTTTCGCCGGCATGGGCAATCTCATGGTCCGTCATTGGAACAAAACCCCAGTTGCCCGACCATGCGTCGTTCAATAGTCCCATTATGATCGCTGCATCACGGTCGAAATGCTTCTTTTCGACTTTGCGGATCCGCAGCTGCTTCTTGCGTTCACCCGAAGCAACAATGCGGTTGATCAGTTCGGGAAAGCCGTCGGAAACCGGCAGGTCGTAGGTTACAAGGCGCTTGGCGACAGTATAACCGAGCTTCTCGATCCAGCCCTGATAGTCGGCATTGTGATGGCCCATCATGATCATTGGACTCTGGTCGTGCCCCAGGGTCAGAAGGCCGGGTTCCTCCCAGATTGACATGCTGATCGGGGCCAGAATGCGGGTCATGCCCTGGTCTTTCAGCCAGCCTTCAGCAGCAGCGATAAGCGCATGCATCGCCGCTTCATTCTTGGCCTCCATCATCCCCCAGTTGCCGGTTCCCGGTCCCATGCCCTGCTCGGGAGGCTGCTCAAGGGCCAGTTTGTCGATATGGGCGCTGATCCGGCCGACCACCCGGCCTTGCTGCATCGCCAGAAAAAACTGTACCGTGGCATGTTCGAAAAACGGGTTTTTTCCCGGCGTAATCAGCTTGGCCACTTCGGACTTCAACGGCGGAACCCAGTTCGGATCAGTGGCATTGAGCTCGTAAGCAATGTCGATAAACTGCTTGATCTGACCCTTGGTAGTAACAGGCTGAATCACTATATCCTGACCGGCCACCATATAATATCCTTCTATATTTGCGGCTGGCTGTGGCGTTAATCGCGGCGCAATGTCAAGGGCAAGGGCACCACTGTTGTCTTGCCCTTGCCATGATGTCGCCATGTTATGTTGCTCTAGGCCGGTCAACAATTATGCAGGTGTTTATGAGTTCGACAACCATCTATACGAAAAGTGCGCCGCAGGCCGCACCGTCGGCCCGCCGGGGTTCGGCGTCTATTGCTGTTCCGGAGGACAATGACCTGATCCGGACTGCAGCCAAGGTGACGCGCGATCTGAACACGCCAAAGGCTGCGGTCTACTGGGCAGATTTTCTGGCTTCCGTTGCCGTTGGCTACGGATCCCTGTTCGGCGCCATCGTGAGTCCGTCTCTGGTGCTTGCCCTTGTGTTCGGCTTGATCGCGATATTGGCGCTCTACCGTGCGGGCAGCTTCATTCACGAATTGACCCATGTCCGCCGTAACACTTTGCCGGGTTTTCATTTCGCCTGGAACGCCCTCTTCGGCGTGCCGATGATGATTCCATCCTTCATGTATGAGGGCATTCACAGCATTCATCACCGGACCAAGAAATATGGTACGGTGGAAGACCCTGAATATCTGCCGCTGGCGCTGATGAAACCCTGGTCGGTGCCGCTGTTTGTGATCGTTGCGGCGCTGGCGCCGATTGCGCTGCTCGTGCGCTATGCGGTGCTGGCACCATTGTCCGTGATCATTCCGCCGCTGCGCAAATTGGTCGTTGAGCGCTATTCCGGTCTGATCATCAATCCCGAGTTTCGCCGCAAGGCGCCCGAGGGCGACTTCAAGCGTCGCTGGCTGGCTTGCGAGATCGGGGCCAGCATCTGGGCCATCGCTCTGCTGACGATGGTTGCGACCGACATCATTCCGATGCGTGCTTTCCTGATTTTTCTCGGCGTGATGTCGGGCAGCGTTGTCCTAAACCAGATTCGGACGCTGGTTGCGCATCTCTGGGAAAATGACGGCCATGAGATGACTGTGACCGGTCAATATCTTGACAGTGTCAACGTCCCGCCGCCCTCGACCTTGCCGGCCTTGTGGGCACCGGTGGGACTGCGTTATCATGCGCTGCACCATCTGCTGCCGGGCGTTCCTTACCATAGCCTGGGTGAAGCCCATCGGCGGCTAGCCGCAGAATTTCCTGCGGGTTCCAGTTTTTACCGGGCGGATCATGACAGTCTCTGGACGCTGATCAAGGGCCTTGTGCGCGGCAGCGCAGGGCGGAACTGAAGGGGCTATTCCTCCGTGCGGATGAGCACGGTTTCGCCGATCAGGAAAAACAGCAGGAACGGTGCCCAAGCGGCCAATAACGCCGGATAGGCACCAATATTGCCCATTGCTAGCGCGAAATTATCGGCGACAAAATAGGCGAAGCCCAGCGCCATGCCGATCACTGCACGGACAAATAATTGTCCGGAACGGGCCAGGCCGAAGGCGGCGACGGCACCCAGCAACGGCATCAGGATGGATGACATCGGTCCCGATATCTTGTGCCACCAGCCGGCACGAAGGCTCATCGTCGGGCGTCCGGCGCGCTGAAGCTCATCAATTGCGCCGCGCAAGGCAAAAATGGACAGGCTGTCCGCGTCGACACTGCTCAGGGTGAACTGATCCGGGCGGATCGAATCGCCGATCACCAGTTCGGGTTTCTTCTCTTCGTCACCGGTGCTGACATTGAACTGGGTCACATTGGTGAGCAACCAGCCGTTGCCGGTGAAACGCGCTTTATCCCCGTGCAACAGGCTTTTCAGGCCGTTTTCTGTGCGATCATAGATGGTGATGTCCTGTAACATGACATTGTCACCGCGGCCCGTTACCGTGCGCGCGTTGATCAGACTGTTGCCGTCCTTGACCCAGACATTGGTGCGTATGTTGCTCTCTGCCGGGATCGGGCCGAACTCTACTTTCTCCCATTGGCTCAGCCGGGCAGTGGCGGGCGCGACCAGGGTTTCGTTGAATACAAAGGACAGCAGCGCAACGCCCATGCTCGCGACGATCAGGGGTGCGAGAATCTGGTGGGCGGACAGCCCGCCGGCTTTCATCGAGATGACCTCGCTGTTCTGGTTGAGCGTGGCCAGCGTGATGATCGTTCCCAGCAACACCGAAAATGGCAGAAAACGGGCTATAAGTTGCGGTGCGCGCAACGAAACATAGGTCCAGAGTTCTGCTTCGCCGTTGCCGGGATGGGCCAGAATCTTTCCACTCTCGCCGAGCAGATCCAGGGCTTGCAGTACCAGCACCAGCAACGCCAGCACGGCCAGGGTGCGGACGATGAACATTTTCGCCATGTAAATGGCAAGGGTGCGGGAGGGGAAAAAGTCCATGTCCAGCTATTCTTTCATCAGCGCGCGTTTGCGATTGAAGTTGAGCAGGCCCTTGAAAACGCCTCCAAATTTGGAGAATGCCTTTTCCAGTGCGCCGATCGGCTGACCGCCCGGCACATGGGCCGCGACATGATACATCCAGATGATCAGACCGGCAAACAGGCAGAAAGGCAGCCAAAGCGCGATAATCGGATCAACCAGACCCAGGGATCCTACATCCTCGCCATATTCGTTGACCTTGTGATAGGTCACGATCATCACGATCGACAGAAAGACGCCAAGGGCCGAGCTGGACCGTTTTGGCGGAACCGCCAGCGCCACCGCCAGCAGCGGCATCAGCATCATCATCACCACTTCGACCATGCGGAAATGGAAATTGGAGCGGCTTTCGTTGCGCTCCGTTACCGGACGCTTCGCATCGCCACCGACCCGCACGAGTTCCGGTATTGTATATTCGAGATTCTTCCCGCCCCGCGACCGGAACGATCCGATATTGGGCAAATCGATCGGCAAATCGTGATTGCTGAAGCTCAGTATTCTGGGTTTGTTGTAATTCGGTGCGTCATGGACCAGCACGCCATCGGTCAATCGCAGGATTATCGTATCGGGATCATCGGTGGCGAGGAACTGACCACTTTTCGCGGTGACCGAGACGGTCTGCGCTTTCTTGTTTTCCGCGCGGACAAAAATCCCGTTCAATTTCGTGCCATTGTCTCGGCTTTCCTCGATCCGCAGAGTCATCCGGCTACCCAGATTGGTGAATTCTCCGACCTTGATTGACGCTCCGAGCGCGCCCGACCGCAATTCGAAACGAAGCTCTTCGTAATAATAGCGGGACAGCGGCTGGATGAAGCCGACCAGAGCCAGATTGACCACCATCAGCGCCGCCGCGAACATATATGGGACCCGGAGCAACCGCCCGTAGCCCTGGCCGACGGCCCGGAAAACATCCAGTTCGGAGCTCAGCGCCAACTGTCGGAAAGCGAGTAGAATACCGAGCAGCAACCCTATGGGGATACCCAGCGACAGATATTCGGGAATCAGATTTGCCAGCATCCGCCAGACGACACTGACGGGACCACCCTCTGCCGCGACAAAATCAAACAAACGCAGCATTTTCTCGAGTACGAGCAGCATCGCTGCAATCACCAATGTGCTGAACAGCGGCACGGCGATCAATCTCGCCAGATAGCGGTCAGTGGAAGTCAGCAGCTTCAACTTGTTGTCTCCCTCTCACCATGTTTTCGCCGCAAATCAAATCCATAACCATAAGCGGATCGGGGGCTGATTCTTGACCGTGTCGGAGTGTTGGCGCGGGTATAACGACTAGGAGTTACTTCGTCATGTTGAAATTTGCGGCTTCCATCGCATTATCGACCACAATTTTACTGACTTCGGCCCCGGCATTTGCTGGCGGTCGCGAGATATCCAATGATATGCGCCGGTGTCAGGCCGGCAATGGCCCCGCTGTGAAGGTGCAAATCGAGGGTTTCAAGGATACGACAGGAAAAGTGCGCGTCCAAAGCTATCGCGGCACCAAGGACGAATGGCTCAAAAGTGGTGCATGGCTGAGTCGTATCGAAGTGCCGGTCAGCGCGAAAAACATGACCTTCTGCCTGCCGTTCAGCCAAGCCGGCGAATATGCTATTGCGGTTCGCCACGATCTCAATGGTAACGGCAAAACCGATATCAGCAGCGATGGCGGCGGCATGTCGAACAATCCAAGCATCAACATCTTCAATCTCGGCAAGCCGAGCTACAAGAAAACCAAATTTGCGATCGGCAATGAGGTTAAATCCATCCGCATCACCATGAAATATATGTGATGCGCCGGTTATCCGGCATAAATTAGGGCTATTTCATGGCAAATGTAGCACTTCTTTCCAATCCGAACTCAACCGGAAATCGGGCGATTTTGCCAGAAGTACGGTCGTATTGCGTAAAGAACAGTGATGTTTTCCACTATGAAGTGGACCATGTAGACGAAATCGCCAAGGCGCTGGAAACCATTGCCCGGGTGAAGCCGAAAGTCCTGGTGATCAACGGCGGTGACGGCACCGTACAGGCGGCGCTGACAGAGCTATATCAAGGCGGCCATTTCGGCGACAATCCGCCGCCGGTTGCGGTTTTGCCCAACGGCAAAACCAATTTGATCGCTCTCGATCTCGGATCCGAAGGCAATCCACTCAAGGCTCTCGAGCGCATTGTCGAACTCGCCAAGCATGATTTGCATGAGCATCTGGTCGATCGTGAATTGATCGCCTTGTCCGATGGCAGGAAGGACAGCAAGGTTGTGCTCGGCATGTTTCTTGGCGGCGCCGGCCTGTCCGAGTTCATTCTCTATTGCCGGCACAAGATTTATCCGCTGGGTCTGCCCAACGCCGCTGCCCATGTGCTGACGGTGTTCGCGGCGCTCGCATCGGTACTGTTTGGCATTCGCGGGAAATTCCTGCCCAACCGGTCCCAGCCAATCAAGATATCGCTGATCCGCGACGGACAATATCAGGGCAATTTCGCGGTACTGATTGTCACCACGCTGGAGAAATTACTGCTGATGAAGCGCTCGATGCGTAACCAGAATGCGATTGGGCGGATGCAATTTCTAGCGATTGATCAGCGCGCTGGTGCCATTGTGCGGTTTCTGCTCTCGGTCATTTTTGGCAGGCTCGGCAAAAACACGCAAAAAGGCATTCATCTTGAGCGCGGAGACATGATCCGGATTGAAGGCGAGGGCAGCAATGTGTTGATGGATGGTGAGCTGTTCTCCGCACAGCCCGGCCAGCCGATTGTTCTGAGATCCACCAAGGCTGTGTCCTTTCTTCGGCTCGCTGCTTGAGCTAGAGCTTTTCGCGTGGGCGATCTGAAATCACTGATAGCGCAGGAACTGGCGCAGCCGGTTGATCCGCGAGTTGCGGATTTCGCTGCGTCTATTGCTGCGCGATATAAAGACGCATCACGGGCCGTGCTATTCTATGGCTCTTGCCTCCGGACCACCGAACTCGACGGACAGATGCTGGATTTCTATCTGATCGTTTCCGACTATCAAGCGGCTTACGGGAAAAGCTGGCTGGCGGGCGCAAACAAGCGCTTGCCGCCTAATGTTTTTCCCGCGGAACATGCCGGACTGGTCGCCAAAGTAGCAGTCCTCAGCGAGCAGGACTTTCACAGACTGAACCGGATTGGGGCCAGCGCCGTCAGCGTGTGGGCGAGATTTGCCCAGCCATCGCGTTTGGTCTGGCAGGCGGACGAGGCCGCACAGGCGCAGGCGGTTGACGCGATCGCGGGGGCTCCGGTGACGCTTTTCGACATGACCTTTCCGATGATGGGCATTGATAAAGAATATCGGATTCTGGATGTCTGGAAACGCGGTTTTGAACTGACCTATGGTGCCGAACTGCGAGCCGAGCGAAAAGATCGGTCCGGTTCGGTCGTCGATTCTGATGTAGCCCGCTACGAGCGATTTGGAGCTGCGGTCGTGGCGGCGATTGCCGAACGGGCAAAGAAACGCGGAAAGAATCTGAAAATCGTCGCCTCTCGTGCTGCGGTTGAAAAAAGATGGCGGCAGTTGCGCCGCAATGGGAAGATCCTGACGCTGGCCCGGCTGGCCAAGGCCTCCGCCACCTATGCCGGCGGCATTGATTATCTGGCATGGAAGATCAATCGCCATGCTGGGACCGATTATGTGATCAGGCCCTGGCAGCGCAAATGGCCGATCCTCGGCGCCCTGGTGATGTTGCCGCGGTTGATCATGGGTGGAGCGATCAAGTGAGCCCCGTCATCTAAAGGAGCCCGTCATCCTGAACTAGTTTCAGGACCTTGTCACTCTTGCCACCGTCATACGGTTCAGGCGCCTGAGGTCCTGAAACAAGTTCAGGATGACGAGAACTCACCGATCCTTGTAATCTGGCTTCCGCTTCGCAAAAAACGCCTTGGCCGCCTCCCGGCTGTCTTCGGTCATCGAGAGCATCACCTGTTGCCGGTCTTCAATGGCGAGCGCCGCTTCGAAACTCTGCGCGTCAATATTGCGGTTTAAGGCATCCTTGGACAGGCGCAAGCCCATAGGGGCGGTGTCCAGCATTTCTTCGGCCAGAGCGAGCCCGGTCGACAGCAGCTTCTTTTCGTCTACCGTTTCGCTGATCAAACCATATTTCTCGGCCCGTTCGGCATGGATGAAGCGACCGGTCAGGATCAGTTCCGACGCAATCGAGGCACCGACCATGCGCGGCAGGAAATAGCTGGATCCCATGTCGCAGCCGCCCAGGCCGATCTTGATATAGGCGGCATTCATCTTCAGGCTGGGCGCACCATAGCGGATATCGCTGGCAAGCAGCAGCGAGAAACCGCCGCCACAGGCTGCGCCCTGGGCCAGTGCGATAATCGGCTGCGGGCATTGCCGCATGAGCTGCATAACCGTGGCGATCGAGCGCTGCGTGCGCCAGACATGCTGGACCTGTCCCTGCGAACCATCATTCTTCCAGCCGCCAATATCGAGGCCGGCACAAAAGGCACGACCTTCGGCGCGAAACAGAACGACGCGGATGTCGGGGCGCTTCTGCAGGCCGCGAAAATAGTCCTGCAGCGCGAAGATCATTGCCTCGTTCATCGTGTTGAGCTTTTCGGGGCGGTGGAGCGTCAAAATCTCGACCGCGCCGCGCTGTTCGATGAGGATGGGGTTGGTCATTTCGGCTAGATGGCTCCGACAGCCTTGCCGGCTGCTTCAAACATCCCCAGAATCTGGTCGACTTGTTCGCTCGTATGTTCCGCGCACAAAGAACAGCGAAGCAAGGTCATATTGGCCGGTGTCGCTGGCGGTCTGGCCAGGTTCACATATAACCCTTCCGCAAGCAAAGCCTGCCACATCATCGCGCCTTTTTCGAGATCGGGCATGATTACTGCGATAATCGCGCTTTGTGCCTCGGGCGTGCCGAGGGAGAAGCCGAGATCGCGCAGGCCCTGGTGCAGTTTCTTGCTATTTTCCCAGAGATGGGCCCGCTTGTTGCCGCTGTGCATCAGCTTGCGGATCGAAGTGCTCGCCGTCGCCATGACGCTGGGCGGCAGGCTGGCGGTGAATATATAGGGGCGGCAGACCAGCCGCAATATCTCGAATTTCGGATGGTTGGAGACGCAGAAGCCACCGACCGTGCCGACGCTTTTGCTGAACGTGCCAATGATGAAATCGACATCGTCGATCACGCCCTGCGCTTCACAGACGCCGCGACCGTTTTCTCCGATAAAGCCCATGCTATGGGCCTCGTCGACCAGCACCATGGCACCATTTTCCTTGCAGATGCGGACCATGTCCTTGAGCGGTGCGACATCGCCGAGCATCGAATAGACGCCTTCAAGGACGACCAGCTTGCCGGCTTCCGCGGGCAGGCGCTTCAGCCGCTTTTCCAGCGCCTCGACATCATTGTGGCGGAAGGCGACAATCTCGGCATTGCCCATCGCGCAGCCGTCGTAGATCGAGGCATGGCTGTCGGTGTCGAGAATGATATAATCGCCTTTGCCGGCGAGCGTGGAGATGATTCCGAGATTCGCCTGGTAACCGGTGGAAAAGACCATCGCGTGGTCCATCGCGTAAAATTCCCTGAGCGCATCCTCGCAATCGCGGTGGAGGCTGTAGGTCCCGTTAAACACCCGGCTGCCGGTGGTGCCGGATCCGAACTCCGCCAGCGCCTTGATCCCGGCTGCGCGCACGTCGTCGTCAAAGGTCATGCCCATATAATTATAGGTGCCGAGGAGAATCGTTTCCTTGCCGTTGCAGACCGCAACGGTTGGCGAGAGCACTTCCTCCATGACCAGCGAGAACGGGTCCTTGACGCCGGTCGCAAGGAGGTTTTCGCGCTCCTGAATAAGCGGATCGAATTTACTGAGTAGATCGGTCATTGTTTACTTCCGTTCGTGCTGAGCCTGTCGAAGTATGAAGCACCCGCTCTTGCGACCCCTAGAATGGCTCAGGGAGAACGGGTGTCGGGCTCTAGCTGTCCATCAACTTCGCAACGGCATCGGCGAGCTGGCCGACAGTCTCGATCTCGGCCTGCATGTTCATGGTGATGATGATGTCAAATTCATCCTCAACAGCGGCGACAAAGTCCATCACCGTCAAGCTGTCCCATTCGAGATCACCCTGGAAGGTTGTTGCAGGCGACAGCTCGACTCCCTTGTTGTTGAAGGGGCCGATCAGTTCGCGGACCTTGGCCATGATTTCTTCGCGATTTGCCATATAATAGTTCCAAAATTGCTATTCTTGACCTTTGCCAAGACATGCGCCCCATTGGCAAGCGAATAAGGCGCAAAAGCGGCATCAGCTTGCCCAAATCGGTCGATTGTGTCACTTTCGCGAAAGCTCAGGGGGGATCAATATGGCGGAAGAGAGAAAATGGCCGGATGATGCGGTTTATGCGCTGCGGACGACCCAGCAACATCATGTGCAGCTAAGCATGATGGCCGATCACAAGGCCAATATGCTGATTGGTGCGACCTTCATTGTCTTCACTCTTGCCATTGGCCAGAGCCAGACCGGCAATCTTTCCCTGCCGCTGTTGATTCTGGCGATCGCTGCCTTCGCTTCGGCCGGTCTGGCGGCGATCGCGGTGATGCCCGCTTTTACGCCGCGCAAGGGCGGGCCGACGAACATGCTGTTTTTTGGCGGTTTTGGCGCACTGTCTGAGGAGGAATTTATCGAACGGCTGCTAAGTGAAGAATTTCAGACTCAGGAATCCGTGTATCGCGCGATGCTGCGGGACATTTACCAGATGGGAACGATACTGGGCCGGAAGAAATACCGGTTTCTCGGGTGGGCCTATCGGGTGTTTCTGATCGGCCTGACGCTGACCTTCATCATCTATGTCTATGAACAACTGGCCGGACCGATCCTCTGATCGCGACTACATCCAGTCGTTCTGGCGATACCATTGTGCGGTATCCTTGAGGCCCTGAAGCGTATCGATCTGCGGTTGCCATAGTTGCGGCGGCAGCTGCCTTTGCGGATCAATGGTCCAGTCATCGTGGCAAAAATAACTGACCCGGTCAGCGGTGAGCTTGGCCTTGTCGCGGCGCACCAGACGGTCCGCAAATGCACCGACGTGCAACAGCGCCTTTGGAATGCCCAGCGTCGCGATGCGCTTGCCCATTGCCGAGCCGATCGCCTTGGCAAAGCCGTCCTGGGTCCAGCCCCCGGGCTTGCCGTCGTCGACCTCGAATATCCGGGCAGTGAGGTCTTCCTGTTCCGGCAGAAGAACCAGCAGCGCGCGGCACAGGTCCTGCACGTGGATGATCGACAAGCGGCCATCGGCATCGGGCGGGAGGGTGACAAATCCGAGCCTCGCCATTTTGAAAAGCTCGAGCAATTCGCCGTCGCCGGGTCCATAGACGGCCGGTGGCCGAAGGATCGTCCAGTCGAGCCCGCTGGTCGCGACAATTTTCTCCGCCTTCGCCTTGGTCTCGCCGTATATCGACAGCTGCGGCTGGGTGGCGGCGAGCGAAGAAACGTGGACGAAGCGTGTCGTTCCGGCCTGTTTGGCAGCTTCGACGACTGCCAGAGTGCCTTTGACATTGCCTGCTTCGAATCCGGCAAGGTCGGGCGCATTGACGACGCCTGCAATATGCAGAACATGGTCCGCGCCGGAACATAATTGAGTGAGGCTGTCCTTGTCGTCCAGCGCGCCGCGCACCCATGTGACGTCGCGTCGGTCATCTTGCCTTCGCCGTGTCAGCGCGCGGGCGCGATATCCGTTTTCGATTATCAGATCGAGCATACGGCTGCCGACAAAGCCGGTCGCGCCGGTGATCGCGACTGTCTTTTGCGATGCTCTCGCCATGGTGACTAGACCATCACCATCTGGTTGCGATGAACAACCGCGCTGCGCGGGGCGTAGCCCAATAAGGCCTCGAGTTCCGAACTGCGATGGCCAATGATCTTGGCGCAATCGAGCGCATCATATTCGGCCAGGCCGCGAGCAATTGTCCGTCCGTCGGAGTTCTTGATCTCGACCACATCGCTGCGTTCAAATTGCCCGTCAATCGAGATGATGCCCGCTGCGAGCAGGCTGCCACCAGATTGGAGAGCCTCTGCTGCACCAGCGTCGACGATTATCGTCCCGGCAGATGTGAGCCGCCCGCCAAGCCAGGCCTTGCGTGCATTGGCGCCGTCCCCGGCCTTGAACAGGGTGCCAACATTGGTCAGTGCATAGCGTTCCAGCGGATGGTCCTCCCGGCCCGAAATGATTGAAAGTTCGATGCCTGCAAGATTGGCAATTTTTGCAGCCTCCAGCTTGGATGTCATGCCGCCGGAACCGAGCCCGGATGAGGAACTGCCGTCCGCCATTGCCATGATGGATGCATCGACGGTTTGGACGACGCCGATAAATTGGCCATTGGTTTCGCTTCCCGGCCGGCGGTCGTAGAGTCCGTCAATATCCGACAAAAGCAGTACACGATTTGCCGCTGCCGCCTGCGCTACGCGAGCAGCGAGGCGGTCATTGTCGCCAAAGCGGATCTCGTCGGTGGCGACGCTGTCATTTTCGTTGATCACCGCTACGGCGCGGTGTTCCAGCAGCGTTTCCAGCGTCGCGGTCGCGTTGAGATAGCGCTTGCGGTCTTCCATATCGTCAAGCGTCAATAGCATCTGTGCAGCGGTGATCTGATGTTGGGCCAGCAGTTCCGACCACAGGCTGCTTAGCGCTATCTGGCCAACCGAAGCCGCTGCCTGCGCATCAGCCAGACAGGCCCGGCCGCCTCGTTCGAGGCCCAGTTTGCGCGCGCCCAGTGCAATCGATCCTGACGATACGATGATGACATTTTCACCTGCCTGATGGCGTTTTGCGATGTCGGACACCAGTGTTTGCAACCATGCACGCCGGGGCTGGCCATCTTCCCCGATGAGCAGGGAGGACCCGATCTTGACGACAATCGTCTCACGCTTTGCGGCGTTCACAGCGGCGACCAATCCTTGGCTTTATCCCCTTCTTCGGAACCTTCCGTCGGCTGGTCTTTGCGCTCGATTGAACTGTTTTCGCCGACAGCCTCAATAATCTTGTCGAGCACCGGATCCAGGCCTGCGCCGGTCGCACCGGATATCGGCAAAACATCTTTTGCGCCAGCAGCGTGCAACTGTTTTGTAATATCAGCCATCAGCTCATCATCCAGAAGATCAGCCTTGTTCAGCGCCAATATCTGGGGTTTCTCGGATAGGCCGCCGCCATATTTCTCGAGTTCTTTGCAGACTGTTTTCCAGGCGTCCACCGGATCGTCACCCGTAGCGTCGATTAAATGCAGCAATATCTTGCAGCGCTCGATATGGCCGAGGAAGCGGTCGCCGATGCCAGCGCCGTCTGCCGCACCCTCGATCAGTCCGGGAATGTCAGCGAGCACAAATTCGCGGGCCTTGTGCCGCACTACGCCAAGCTGCGGATGGATGGTGGTGAACGGATAGGCGCCGACCTTGGCATCCGCATTGGTCACCTTGTTGATCAGCGTCGATTTGCCGGCATTGGGCAGGCCGACCAGACCGGCGTCGGCAATCAGCTTGAGCCGCAACCAGACGCCCGCTTCTTCGCCCGGCTCTCCCGGTTGATGCTGTCGCGGTGCGCGGTTGGTTGAGCTTTTGTAGCTGGCATTGCCGCGCCCGCCGATTCCGCCTTCCAGAAAGGTCGCGCGCTGGCCTTCGCGCGTGAAGTCGAGCAGTACATGCTGCTTGTCTTCCGACAGTATCTGCGTTCCGACGGGCACCTTGATGACCAGATCATCGCCGCCGGCCCCGGTGCGATTGCGGCCGGCGCCGCCCTTGCCGCGGGGTGCCTTGAAATGCTGGGCATAGCGAAAGTCGATCAACGTATTGAGACCTTCCACGGCAAGAAAGATTATATCGCCGCCCTTGCCGCCGTTTCCGCCGTCGGGGCCACCATATTGAATATATTTTTCGCGCCGAAAACTGACAGCGCCAGGCCCGCCCTGACCGGAGCTGACATAGATTTTGGCTTGATCGAGAAAATGCATGTAGGTGCATTTAGGGATTTGCTGCAGGAAAGGCTAGGCTTTGCTACAATATAAAGACATTGCCTGACTGCGGGAGCGCCGGTCCGGTCTAGATGCTCAGACCGCCATCCACTGCGAAGGCGGCACCCGTGGCAAATTTGCTTTCGTCAGAGGCCAGATAAACGATCAGATGCGCGATATCATCCGGCTCTCCCATATGGCCGACCGGCTGGGCGAGTTTGAACGCTTCCTCGGTTTCCGCCGGATTCGGCGTGCCGTCGATCACGCTGCGCACATTCGGCGTCATGATCGTGCCGGGCAGCACCGCGTTGACGCGGACGCCGTTCTTTTCCCGCGCGCAATAGAGCGCGACGGATTTGGTCAGCATCGGGATTGCAGCCTTGGCGCTGTTATAGGCAACCAGATCGGCGCTGGCATTGATCGCGGCGGCCGATGAAAAATTGATGATCGAACCGCCGGTCTTGCTCATCACCGGCAGCGCCGCCTTGCAGCCCAGAAAAATTGAATCGACATCGACATTGTAACAGCGGCGGAAATCTTCGTAGCTGACATCCGCAATCGACCCAAAAACCGTAACCGCCGCATTGTTGACCAGCACATCGAGCCGGCTGTAGGTTTCCTCGACATGCGCGATCACTTCGGTCCAGCGGTCGGGATTGGTGACGTCCTGTTCCAGGAAATCGACGTTATCGCCCAGTTCCGCTGCCGTTGCCGCTCCGGCTTCCGCATTGTGATCGGTGATCAGCACGCGCGCGCCTTCCTCGACAAGCCGCTGCGTGGCGGCCTTGCCCAGTCCCATAGCGCCGCCGGTCAATAATATGATTTTGTCCTGAACGCGTCCCATCATGCTCCTTGCCCCGGCCTTTGCCGAAGTTTTTCGTGTGATTACTCGGCTGCTTCCAGCTGTTCCATTTCGGCTATCCGCGGGTCATTTGGATAGACCCACTCCTCGCCTATCACCTGCTCGACCGCGAGTCCGTCCGGGATGCGGTTCAGTCCGATCATCTTGTCGCAATTCTGGTGGAAGCTGTAGATGCGCGCTTCCTGATAGCTCAAGGGAACGCTCTTGAACCCGTCGCTTTCCATCGACTTCTGGATCATCTCTCCGAATTGCGTGTCCTCAAGAATGATCGGCGACATATTGCGGCCATTGGGCTTGCTCTCGTCCGGGACAGTCCAAAGGTCCGGTGCAGGCCCATCGCCCCAGTCCATTGCCATCGTCACCAGCTCGAGACGCGTGGTATTGAGAGAAGTTGGCCAGAAGATCAGCGGCGGCACAAAATAGTTGCTCAGCGGCGATACCCAGTTGGGGAACATCGTGTAGCTTTGCGTGCAGGTCCGGCCGAACTCGCCGACCCCCTCGATCTCCTGCCAGTTGGGCGGACTGTCGATAGCGCGAACATGCTCCCGGTTTGTCTGTTCGGGTGCAGGTGCTAGCATCCGGGCATGGCCATTGGGATAGAGCGTGTTGACGTTGCGCTTGCTGTCGACAAGCGGCGACACGGTATCGGGATGGATGAAGGGTACATGATAGACCTCCATATTGGCCTCCATCGCTACCTTCCAGTTGCACTTCAGGTCAAAGCTGTGCCGCGCGGCCAGCCGGATTTTGTCGAAGCGGAATTCCTTCCACTCATCCCAGACGGGACCGAGCCATTCTTTGAGCGGCATCGCGTCTTCATCGAAATTGACGAAAATCAGGTTGCCCAGTCTCTCGCATCGGACCGGGATCAGGCTGCGGCAGGACATATCGAAATCCGGCCCGAAATCCTGCTTCTCCGGGACTCCGACCAAAGTGCCATCGGTCTTGTAGGTCCAGTTGTGATAGCCACACATCAGGCGCGGCGTCTTGCCCTTCTCTTCGGTAACGACCGGCGCGCCGCGGTGACGGCAGGTGTTGTAAAAGGCCCGGACTTCGCCATCCATGCCGTGAACGATGACGATTGGGTCGCCGATCTGTTCCCATTTCATGAAGCAGCCGGGCTCCGGCACTTCGTCGATATGGGCAGCGAACAGCCATGTCTTTTTCCACAGATATTGCTGTTCCAGGTCGTAATATTCCTGGCTGGTGTAACGTCCGGCAGGCAGATCAGGCAGGCTGGGAAAGTCCTGCGGCGGGGCTTTCCGGGATGCTTCCCACTCCATCAGGCTTTTCATCTGATCGATATAGGTTTGCGTCATGGTCATGATTGCGGTCCTCTTCCTGTCGACAGGATTAGAGCTGATCAGCAGCGACAGGTCGATTGGCAAATATGATAGAAGGGAATGCATGTTGAGCAGTATTATTGTTCAACTGGCGGTTAACGACTAGATGGGTTGGGCATCTCAGACCATGTGAGATAGGTTCCGAACCTTGGGGGAAAATCGCCAAATCCTGATCAGTGGTGGAGGGCCAAGCGGGCTAGCGACCGCCCTGTTGTTTCATGATTTGGGACATGGTGAAGCTGGATTCAATCAGTGCCGGCTTGCACTATAAAGTACTCAACCTGCCCGCGACGTTTCCGGCCGCCAATGGCGATGTCGCGGTTGCCAACCATCGGATGAGCTACATCATTCCCTCGGGGCAATGAAACAACGTACAGACAGGATCGTGCGCGGCCTGGGATTGATCATGCCTGCTACGGTGATTGCGCTAGCATTTTGGTTGGCTTGACCAGATAGTCACCGCCAATATCGCATCTTCACCGTTGGCAGCATATTGTTATGCCGCGCTGACTCTGACCGGTATCGCGCTTTGCAGGGCCTGCCCCGTGATCGGATCGATGTTTTTGTCGTCGGACAGCAAGCGGTTGGTCGATCCGCCCTTGCTCATCACTTCATCCTTGCCGGCCTCGCTGTCGCCGAAGGCGTGGCTCATCGAGATGACGCCAGGACGGACCTTGTCGTCAGCCTTGGCGAGACCAAAAATAGAGGCAGTCGGCGACGTGATTTCGATGATCGCACCATCTTCTATGCCCGCTGCGGCCAGATCGCCAGGATTGAAAAACGCCGGATTGGTCGGCATTTTTTCGACCAGCTTCGGGAATGTGTGACCGTTGCTGTTATAGCGATGCTTGGACCGGCGCGAAATCAGGCGGAAGTCAAAGCCGTTATCAACCGGATCATTGGCGGCATATTCGCTCAACGCGCTGGGCATCGCGCCAGCATTGAGATCAAATTTTTCCTCTGCCTCTGGATCGGCGGGACCGACGACCGGATGCAGTTCGTCATAAGTGATCGCGGCGCCCTTGCGCTCCAGCGCTGCTGCATCGGCCTTTGCCTTGCTCGGCTTGAGCAGCGAGCCTTCGGAAATCAGGTCGAGCACCGTCGCCTTGTCGGGACATTCGTCCATAGAGACCGGGCCACCGGGAAAGTTCATTTCGATCCCCATATGTTTGGCGAGCCACCAGAGCATTTCATATTCGTCCATCGTGTCGCCGGGCGGTGGCACCATCGCTTCGGTATAATGGGCATAGGCTTCTTCGGTGAAGGCGTCCGAAACATTGTTGATGTCTTCGCGTTCCAGACACATGGATGGTGCCAAGATCATGTCCGCCCGTTTGGCGCTGGCCGACATCCAAGGATCTACCTGAATGAACAGTTCGCATTCGTCCAGCGCCCGGCGGACTTTCTGCTGGTCCGGGAAGGCAATTTCGGGATTGCCGCCGATCGAGATTAGTGCCTTGATCTGTCCTTCGCCCGGGGTCAGGATTTCATCGGCCAGCACATTGCACGGCATTTCCTTGCCGAGCACGCCAAGGCCGCGGATGCGGGATTTGGCAAAGCCCTCGCCGAAGGTCGGCATTTTTGGAGCGACTTGCGCCTTTTTCGGCCCGCCCATCAAAGGATTGAATACCATCGGCGCGGAAACCCGCTCGCCTTCCTGATTGAAACGGGCGCAGAGGATGTTGAGCGAGGCGACGAGATATTCGGTGAGCGTGCCGTTGCCCGCCATTTCGGGCCCGGTGCCGGTGACGACGCGGCCCTTGTTGGCACCCGCGAACATACGGGCTGCGGCAATCAGCTGATCCTTGTCGACGCCGGCGCGTTTCGCGGCGACATCGGGCTTCATCGGATTGACCGCCGCTTCCAGTTCTTCCACGCCATCAACATGGGCGGCGACGAAATTCTGGTCGAACAGCTTTTCTTCGAATATCACGTTGAGCATGCCGGCAAGCAGGGCAGGGTCTTCACCCGGTTTTACCGGCAGATAGATATCCGCCAATTTGCCCATCTCGCTCACTCGAGGGTCGGCGACAATGACTTTCAGGCCGCGTTCCTTGGCATCCCGCAGGCCACGCGAAGGCGAGGCTGTGGGCATGCCACCGGAATAGTGGGATACAATCGGATTGTTGCCGACAAACATCGCGACGTCGGACTCGGTAAAGGCGTTACCGCCTCCCATCCACATGCCATAGCGGGCGGTGGTGAAAACCTTGGCCGGCTGGTCGACGGTGACGCTGGTATACCAGTTGCGCGAGCCGATGCCTTGGGCAAAGGCGTAGGATGTACCAAGCACCGCGCTGTTCTGGAAGGCATTGGTTCCGCAATAGACGGCGATGCTGTGGGGGCCGTGTTCTTCGACCATTTTCTTCATCTTTTCGCCAGCGAGCTTTAGTGCATCGGCGGTAGCAATATCCTTGAAACTGCCATCCGGCTGGAGAATCTTGCTGGTGATCATCCGGTCGGGAAGATTGTGCATGTCGGGAAGCTGGCGGCCCTTGACGCAGGTGTAGCCGTGGAACAGGTGATCTTCCTTGTCTCCACGGACGGAAACGACTTTGTCATCTTCCACTTCCACCACCATCGCGCAGCTGGCGTGGCAAAAGCGGCAGAAACTGCGTTTGGTTTCGACGGACATAAATCTCTCCTATTTTGCCAGTTGTTTAGGCGCGACGGTGCTCTCAGGCGACTGACAAAAATGCTCGGGAGGTCGCTATCTTCTAACCGTTCGGAACCAGGGTTTTTCAGGCAAAAACGCCCAAACGTTACCCGCTGTTGCGCAGGGCCGTTGCAATTGCGTTCAGCGACAATTGGATGCCTTCGCCGATACGGGGGTCCTCTTCCCCGGCGCGCAGGCGTTTCATCAGCTCGATCTGGAGATGGTTGAGCGGCTCAATATAGGGCAGGCGCAGTTCAATGCTGTTGAACAGCGAAGGACTTTTCGCCAGCAGATGCGGCTGTTCGGTAATCTCCAGCAATATATCGCGCGTCTGAAACCAGCCCGAGCGGATCCGGCTGAAGAAAGCCTGACCCATCTCCTGATCCTCGACGAGGCCGGCATAGCGCGCCGCGATGCCCATGTCGGATTTCGCGAGAACCATTTCCATATTGGAGAGCGAAGCCTGAAAAAAGGGCCAGCTTTGCGCCATATCCTTCAACTTGGCCTTGTCTTCATAGGCCGCGAGCGCCTGTCCTACGCCATACCAGCCAGGCAGCATCACCCGGGCCTGTGCCCAGCTGAACACCCAGGGAATGGCGCGCAAATCCTCGATCTTGTTGCTTTTCGTGCGGCTCGCGGGGCGCGACCCGATTTTGAGTTTGGCAATTTCGGTCAGCGGCGTCATCTGCCGGAAAAACGTGCGGAAACTGTCGTCGCCATAAACCAGATCGCGATATTCGGTGAATGCGACTTGCGAGATTTCATCCATTGCCGAAGCGAAACCGGAATGCACTTTTGCATCCGTCCGGTCAGGCTCCAGAGAATTGATCAGCACCGCTGACGTCATCGCTTCCAGATTGGCTTCTGCGCTGTCTTCAGTGCCATATTTGGCGGCGATGACTTCGCCCTGTTCGGTAATCCGGATCCGTCCGGCCACGGTTCCCTTGGGCTGCGCCTTGATCGCGCCGAATGCCGAACCGCCACCGCGACCGACGGCGCCGCCGCGTCCGTGGAAAAGCTGCATCTTTATGCCTGCGTCCGCAAAAATTGGCGTCAAAGCATCGCTCGCCTTGAACAGGCTCCAGGTCGAGGTGAGATAGCCGCCGTCCTTGTTGCTGTCCGAATAGCCGATCATCACTTCCTGATGCCCGCGTGCCTTGGCCAGCGCATGCATTTCCGGAATGGCAAAGAAATCGGTCATCACCTGCGGCGCGTTCTCCAGATCGGCGACGGTCTCAAACAGCGGAACCGCCATCACCGGGCAGGAGGGCGCTGCTTCATCAGCGGTTGGTGCGTGATAGAGCCCGGTCTCCATCAGCAGCACATAGACTTCCAAAATGTCGGAAACGCTCTCGCCGTTACTGATATTATAGTTGGTGATGACATCGGGACCATATTTCCGATGCGCTTCGGCGGCGGCTCGGATGATCGACAATTCCTTGGCGGTCTCTTCGCTATAGGCGATCCAGGGACTCGCCAGCGGCCGGTTGTTGGCCAGTTCTGCTCGCAACAGCTCGACACGGGCGGTTTCGTCGAGTGCCAGATAATCCGCTTCAACGCCGGCTTGCTTTAGCAGTTCGGCGACAACCCGTTCATGCACGCGGCTGTTCTGGCGCATGTCCAGAGTGGCAAGGTGAAAGCCGAACAGCTCGACGGTGCGGATTAGGCGGCCCAGCGCCCCCGATGTCGCAAAAACGCCCTTGCCGGCCGATTTGAGGCCGTGCGCCAAGATGACGAGCTCTTCCCGCAGCTGCTGCGGATTGTCATAGGCCTCGGCCAGAATCGTGGATGCGCGGCCGGGCACATGGCCACATAGTTTGAGATGCGTTGCCGACAGCCTGGCATATATCCCCGACAATGCGCGCCGATAGGGCTCGTCGATACGGCTTGGAGCGTCGTCGCCGCTGGCTTCGGCAAGCGCCAGCACCGCATCGGGCACATCGGCAAGTTCGGTGGAGATCGAAAGTTCTGCCCCCAATGTATGGACGCACATCAGATAATATCCGATGACCGTTTCGGCTGCGCGCGAAAGCGCCTCTTCCATGGCGTCGGCGTCGACAAAGGGATTGCCGTCGCGGTCGCCGCCGATCCAGCTGTTGAGTTTCAGGAAACTCGGCAGCCGCGCGCCCAGGATCTGTTCCCATTTCGCATAAAGCCGGGGCAGCACCGGAAGGAACACATCCTTCATATAGCTTTGCGAAATCTGGACTTCATCGGTGACGAACAGCCGTTCCCGGCGCAGCGGACGGGTTTGCCACAGCAGAGCGATTTGGCGCAGGATCGCAGCGTCTAGCATGTCGCCTTGCGGGGTTTCCGTTTCTCCCGCGTCTTTCATCAATAAAAGTTCGGCGATCCGGGATTTGTGGTCGATAATACTTTTGCGGCGCACCTCGGTCGGGTGAGCGGTCAGCACTGGCGCGATCAGCGCTTCGTCCAGCAGGTCCAGTATCGCCTGCCGGTCAACCCCCTCGCTGGCGAGTAGTTCGATCGCTTCGACAACGCTTGCCCCTTTTTCTGCCGCCACGCCCTGGCGATCTTCAGCCAGATTGGCGAGCAGCGAAAACAGCATGAAGCCGCGAACAAAGGCCAGTGTTTCGTCCAGCGACAGCGCGTCAAGACCGGGATCGATGGCGTCCGCATCGGCCACGCCCCGGTGCCGATCGACGTTGGTTGAGCGGATATATTCGGTGCGTCGGTACAGTTCTTCGCCGCCATAGGAACGAATGACATCGCCCAGTAATTTGCCGAGATATTTAATATCGGGATTTTGGCGGACGATGAGGGACTGGGTCATGCGAATATGCTGCACCGCAACAGTATTTCGGTCAAGCGATTAGTATGAGAGAAAAACGGCCGACCAGCAGATTGCGCTTGATGCGGATGCTACGGAATATTAGCAAGGCCGGTGCATCAACTTTCCAGTTCGATATCCCAATAAAGCCAGTCGTGCCATGTATCGTGCAGGAAGTTCGGAGGGAAAGCCCGGCCATGTTCCTGCAGGTGCCAGCTGGTCGGCTTGATTGGCTGCTTGGCCAGCTGCATATGCGCTTCCTTGGGCGTCCGTCCGCCTTTTTTAAGATTGCAGGGGAGGCAGGCGGTGGCGACATTTTCCCAGGTCGTACGGCCTTTCTGGCGGCGCGGGATGACATGGTCAAACGTCAGGTTATCGGGTGATCCGCAATATTGGCACTCGAACTTGTCGCGGAGGAACAGGTTGAAACGGGTAAAGGCGGGATATTCCGACGGTTTGATATATTTCTTGAGTGCAATGACCGACGGTATTTTCATGTCGAGATTGGGGCTGTGCACTTCGCGCTCATAGCTGGAGACGATATCGACCCGGTCGAGAAACACCGCCTTGATTGCGGTCTGCCAGGGCCATAGGCTGAGCGGATAATAAGACAGCGGTGTATAGTCGGCATTGAGGACGAGCGAGGGGCAGCTTTCCGGATGCCTCAGCAAGTCGGGGTGATACATGAGCACTGTCTCCCTTGTCCTTTACTGTCCGCCCTTTATGCCTAAGAACATGACATGACTGTTACACAAAGAACATTATCCAGCTGATGACGTCAAGTACCGAGTTAAATCCAGATGTTGTAGTGCGTTTTGCTCCGAGCCCCAACGGATTGTTGCATTTGGGCCACGCTTATGCAGCAATGATGGCGCATGACTTCGCGCGTCAACGCGGCGGCCAATTTCTGCTGCGGATCGAGGATATTGATGCCGGCCGCAGCCGTCCGGAATTTGTCACGGCAATCCTGGAGGATCTGCGCTGGCTCGGCCTGAATTGGGAAAGTGAAGTTATCTTTCAGTCCGAACGGCTTGATAGTTATGCAGCAGCGGCAGAACGGCTAAAGGCGATGGGCTTGTTATATCCCTGTTTTTGCAGCCGCGCGGACCTGCGGCAATTGCAGGAAGAGGGCGCGCTTGCGGATGGCCCGGATGGTCCGATCTATCCTGGAACCTGCAAGCATCTGGACCCGGCAATTGCCATGAAACGAGTCGCAAACGAGCCGCACAGCTGGCGGCTTGATGTTGAGAAGGCAGTGGGTATCAGTGGACCGCTGCAGTGGATGGACGAACGGCACGGCAAGCAGATTGCCACGCCGGAGCGGCTTGGCGATGTCATTCTGGTGCCCAAGGAATCCCCTGTGGCATATCATCTCGCCGTGACAGTTGACGATGCCCGGGACGGGATCACCCATGTTGTGCGCGGCGATGACCTGTTCGCATCCACTGCCATTCACCGCCTTTTGCAAGCGTTGCTGGAACTGCCAACGCCACTATATTTCCATCACCGCCTGTTGCTGGACGAAACGGGCCGAAAGCTCTCAAAAAGCAGGGAATCTGCCTCTTTGTCCGTATTGCGATCGGATGGTGTCAGCGGGCATGAATTAATGCACAATTTGCGGCAGGGTATGTTCCCGGTTGGAATCTCACTCTCCCGGGGTTAAGGTGAATATATGAGCTATATTTTGATTTTGATGATTGTCGCAGCAGCAGCAGCTGTCGTTTATGCCCTTGTTCGCGGGTTGATCGCTTTTGCCAATATGGAGCCGGGGGATGTCGATGCAGATGGTATCACCGCGTCGCACAAGAAGCAGAATGAGATGATGTTTGCCCGCGTCAAATATCAGGCGATCGCTGTTGTCCTGGTGATAATATTGCTGGTTTTGGCTGGCGGCCAGACCTAGGCGACCGCCCGGATGGTCAAGCTCAACAAAATTTACACCAAGACGGGTGATGACGGCACCACCGGACTGGTCGACGGGTCCAGGATTGCAAAAAATGATCCGCGGATGGCCGCTATCGGCGATGTTGACGAACTGAACAGTGCGCTTGGTATCGCGATTTGTGAAATTGGTGATGACGCTCTCGCCCAGGAATTGCACATCGTCCAGAATGATCTGTTTGATCTGGGTGCGGATCTGGCGACACCAGCCGGGCCCGAGGATGATTTTGCCCCTTCTGAAATGGTGCTGCGCATCGTTCCGGAACAGGTTGAGCGGCTCGAAGAAAAGATCGATGCTGCCACCGCCAAGCTTGACCCGCTGACCAGTTTCATTTTGCCCGGTGGCGCAAAATCGGCTGCTGCCGTGCATCTGGTCCGCGCTATTGCCAGGCGGGCCGAGCGCACTTGTGTCGCCGCTGGCCGAGACATGCCGATCAATCCCCAGGCGCTGGCTTATATCAACCGGTTGTCAGATTATTTGTTCGTTCTTGGACGAGCCCTCAATAATGACGGCAAGGACGATATTTTGTGGGTACCGGGAGGGTCGCGCTAGCGCCAAAAAGGCGATGCGCGACAAATATTTTGCAACCAACGGGCGCAAGCATACGTTATTGACCTAAATATCGTTCGCGCTATGTTCCTAAAAGAACTTGAGCTTCCACTGGAGTAGGATTGATCGCCAGCCAACCACAAAGCCCGTTCACGCCTTTGGCTGACGCAGACAATAGTTCCCGCGCGAAGACCCTGCTTGATCGTTTTCACGAGGTCCGACGCCATTCACTTGGTCTTGCCGATGGTTTGAGTGATGCCGATGCGACCGGACAATCTATGGACGATGCGTCCCCGACAAAATGGCATCTGGCGCATACAAGCTGGTTTTTTGAGACCTTTCTGCTGCGTGACCATGTTGCGGGCTATCACCTGTTCGACGATAATTACCCTTATTTGTTCAACAGCTATTATGAAGCGGAAGGAGCGAGGCACGCGCGCCCAGAGCGCGGTTTGCTGACCCGGCCGCCTCTGGCCGACGTGATCGAATATCGCCGTCATGTCGATGGCGCGATGGCCGGTGCTATTCCGGGCTTTGACGAAGCATTGCTCGACCTTGTCGAGCTCGGCCTGCATCACGAACAGCAGCATCAGGAATTGCTGCTGACCGACATATTGCACCTGTTCTCGCGTAATCCCCTGAAACCCACCTATTCTGAAGAAATCACCCTCAGCAGCGTCGAGGCCAGTCCATTACAATGGATCGAAGGTCGGTCCGGCGTTCATCAGATTGGTCATGACGGAACCGGCTTTGGCTTCGATTGTGAAGGCCCACGCCATGATGTGCTGCTGCATCCTCATGCTCTTGCCAGTCGTCCGGTGACCAATGGTGAATGGTTGAGCTTTATCGAAAACGGCGGGTATCGCGACTCCTCTCACTGGCTCTCCGATGGTTGGGCGTGGGTGCAAGAGCAGGATATTGACACCCCCTTATATTGGGGGCGGACGGCCGACCAGGACTGGATGGAATTCGGTTTGGCCGGCAATCAGCCGCTCGACTTGGCGGCACCCGTCAAACATATCAGCCTGTATGAAGCCGATGCCTACGCCGCCTGGGCGGGTACCCGCCTGCCGACCGAAGCGGAATGGGAAGTGGCCGCCGATCATGGCTTGCCGAATAGCGGTGCTGTATGGGAATGGACTGGCAGCGCCTATCGCCCCTATCCCGGATTCAAGGCCGCCCCTGGCGCGGTCGGTGAATATAACGGCAAGTTCATGTCCGGACAGTTTGTGCTGAAGGGCGCAAGCACCGCAACCTCGCCCGATCACAGCCGATCAAGCTATCGCAACTTTTTTTACCCCCATCAGCGCTGGCAATTCACTGGATTGCGGCTCGCCAAAGACCTTTAGGATCAAGGATTTCTGTCATGGACATGACCACCACCCTCGTCGATCATACCTTTCGCAAAGATGTGCGCCGCTGCTTCGAACAGCAGACCTATGCGCTGCCGGCGCGCTGGCTCTATGATCGGCGCGGGTCGGAACTGTTTGAAGAGATTACCGAATTACCGGAATATTACCCGACCCGGACCGAAACCAAGTTGCTGCGCGACCATGGCGCGGACTTTGCCAAAGCGATTGGCGAGGGCAGGGCGGTGATTGAATTCGGTTCCGGCAGCTCGGTCAAGACGCCTCATCTGCTGCGCGCCCTCAATCCGGCCGCCTATGTTCCGATTGATATCTCTGGTGAATTTCTGGAGCATAGCGCCGCGATTTTGCAGGAGGATTTTCCCGATCTGCCGATTCATCCGGTCGAAGCCGACTTCATGACACGTGTCGAACTGCCGGACGCCGTGGCGGATTTACCGAAGCTCGGCTTTTTTCCCGGTTCGACAATCGGCAATATGATCGCAAGATCATCGGTCGATCTGCTTCGTTTCATGCGCGAAACGCTGGGCATCGGTTCCCAGTTGCTGATCGGCCTCGACCGGGTCAAGGACCCGAATGTCCTGATTGATGCCTATGACGACAGCGCTGGCGTCACGGCGCAATTTTCGCTCAATCTGCTCGATCGGATCAACCGGGAACTTGAGGGCGATCTCCCGGTCGAAATGTTCCGCCATGTTGCGACCTGGAATGATGATTACGCGCGAGTAGAAATCTATCTGGAGGCACAGGCTGACATGACTTTCTCGATCGATGGCAAGAAGCACGGCCTGTCCAAAGGCCAACGTATTCATATCGAGAATAGCCACAAGTTCGGCTTGCGCGATGCCCGGTTGATGCTTCGGGCGGGAGGCTGGTCTCCGCTTTGCGACTGGAGCGACGAGCAGGATTATTTCACGCTGATATTGGCCGAGGCGCACCCTTACAAGCACGCACCTTGAAACTATTCCGCTGCTGACGCCGCCGTGTCTGATTTACGATAGTTTGCCCGCCAGGTGGTAATCCACTCATAGGCCCCGCGACATTCCGGCATCGCGCTTGCTTCTGTCAGGCGGAACATGTCGCCGTCCCAGACGTAATTTTCCGCACTGCCGCAATCGCCGAGACCGCGTCCCTTGCCATAGCTGCTCAATGTCTGGTTCTGGTCATCCCAGCCTGCATTTACCAGCAGCGGATCGGTGCCTTCGCCGCCCCAGCTCGGTTGACGATCGAATTTGGCGGGGCTGAAAGTCCAGCCTCCGTCGGCATTTTCATTTTCTTCATATTCGCCGACAAAAGGGGCGCTGGAAAAATTATAGGCGCCCGAGCCGCAAGAGATGAGGACTAGCGCCCGTACCCTGTTGCCACGCCTCCCCAGCGGATAGACCTGGTCCTCGACGAGACCGTAGCGCTCGTCCTTGCATCGCGAATCTTCGACCAGTGAAATTATGGCACTCGTCTCGGGAACCAGCTTCGCAGCGTCCCACTGGTCGACGGTGATGGTTGGAAGAGCGGGGGCAACAGTTTTAAAGGGCTCGGAGCCCTTGGCTACCAGCGCGGTATCGGTTCCCGCGCGATCCTGTTTCTGGTCGATATAGCGCAGGGCGGCCGATGAACCTGAAAGAGATATTCGGATGATATTTTCACCGCCTGGCCCGCGCAGGGCAAGCTTTCTACCTTTGATGATGGCTGTCGCAACTTTTATCGCATCCTGGCCGACAATCTCGACCGGATAATCGCCTTGCACAATCGCGCCGGTATCGACCAGCTGATCGTCCACGATCATCTGGTAGCGATCCATGTCGCCTGGTTCGAAAGAAATGTGAATCTTGAAAATATCATCGCGGTCGGCGGTGCGAATGATCGAAATCGGGCCGCCCCAGTCAGCAAGCCCGCTACCGTCCGCCTCGGGCATTAGAGCGACCGCTTGACAAGTGCCGCCATTGTCACAGCCGACGGCCCAGTCCCCAAAAGTACGGATTTCGCCTGGCTGGGCAACGGGTGTGGTGGTTGCAGCAGCGATTGCCGCAAATATTCCAGCGATGAAATTGATAGGGGACATAATTGCAATCTAGCCAGTTTGCCTGACAATCGCTAGTGGCTTGTGCACTCAAGATACGCAGCGCGAAAGGGATAGCATGAAAGCAATTGGCATTATCGGATCGGGGCAAATGGGTGCGGGTATCGCACAGGTTTCGGCGCAGGCGGGCTACCATGTCTATCTGTCGGACGTCAGCATGGAGATAGCCGAAAAAAGCAAGGCCGGTATTGCCAAGCAACTCGCGCGGCTTGTTGAAAAGGAAAAGATTGAACAGCAAGCGGCAGACACTGCGCTTGGCCGGATTGAACCGCTGGTCCAGCTTGATCCGATGGCCAATGCCGATATCATCATCGAGGCAGCTACCGAACGCGAAGAAGTAAAGCGCCAGATTTTTGCTGCCGCTTCTGAAGTGCTGGGGCATCAGGCTATTCTCGCCAGCAATACATCATCGATATCGATCACTCGACTGGCGCAGTCAGTCAAGGATCCGTCCCGCTTTGTCGGCGTGCATTTTTTCAATCCGGTCCCGTTAATGGGTCTGGTTGAAGTCATTCGCGGCCTTGCGACAAGCGACCAAACAGCGACCATAGCCAGTGATTTTGCCAAGGCAGTCGGCAAGACGGCCGTGATGGCGAAGGATTCACCCTGCTTCGTGGTCAACCGGATCCTGTTGCCGATGCTGAACGAGGCGTTTTTCGTGCTCGGCGAAGGCACGGCGTCGATGGAAGATATCGACCGCGGCGTGCAGCTCGGCCTCGGCCATCCGATGGGGCCGCTGACGCTGGCTGATCTCATCGGACTGGATACATTGCTGGAAATCTTGCGCGTTCTCCAGACTGATTTTGGTGACCCCAAATATCGTCCGGCGCCGATCCTTTGCAAATATGTCGAGGCCGGCTGGCTCGGTCGCAAGACGGGCAAGGGTTTCTATGACTATTCGGGCGAAGTACCGGTCCCGACGATGTGAAGGGCCATGATGCCTCGACCCTGACTTTTTATGGGGAGAAGGCCGATCGTTATGCCGACGATCATCCGCGCGATGTAGCGGGGCATCTTCCTGCCTTTCTTGATCCGCTGTCACCCGGTGGACGGCATGTTGCGATCCAAAAGACGAGTCATGCGTAAGGCTGGGACGATCATCAGCGTTATTATGACTGTCCCTCGGTGGAAGAAGTGGAAGCATGTTATAAACAATCGGGCCGCTGGGCCGATTTGGGTATAAAGGCCTCTATGGAGAGCGGCTTTTTTAGCGGACCATGTCGATGGCTGACGATCCAGGTGCAGAAACAGAAGCGGAGAGAAGAGCAGATATGACCGACATCAGAGACTTTGTAATCGATATACCGAAGACGGCACTGGACGATCTCGACATCCGCTTGCGGCACGTGCGCTGGCCCGATCCGGAGCCGGTTGACGACTGGTCTCAGGGTATTCCGCTCGATTATGTCAAGACCGTCGTCGATCACTGGCGGACCAGCTATGACTGGAAGCGCTGTCAGGATGCGCTCAATCAATATACCCATCATCTGACCGAGATTGACGGCGTGGATATCCACTTCATGCATATCCGGTCGCCGGAAGCCGGCGCCCGGCCGCTGATCATGACGCACGGCTGGCCGGGATCGATCGTCGAGTTCATGGATGTGATCGGCCCGCTGACCGATCCGGTCGCGCATGGCGGGGAGGCGAAGGATGCCTATCATCTGGTGGTGCCGTCGCTACCCGGATACGGATTTTCGGGGAAACCGACCACCACCGGCTGGGGCATCGAAAAAATTGCAAAGGCCTGGGACACGCTGATGACGCGGCTCGGCTATGATCGCTATTTTGCCCAAGGCGGCGACTGGGGCGGGATGGTCACCTCCGTCATCGGTGCGCAGAATCTGGGGCGATGCGCCGGCATTCATGTCAATCTCGTCATCGTCGGCCCGCCGTCCGAAGAGATCATGAACAACCCAACGCCCGAAGAGCAGGCGTCGCTCGCGCATTTTGCGGTCTATCAGTCGCAGGGTGCGGGCTATGCCGAAATCCAGCGGACTCGTCCGCAGACGCTCGGCTATGGTCTGGCCGATTCTCCGGTCGGCCAAATGGCCTGGATCATGGAGAAATTCCAGGGCTGGTCAGACGATGCCAAAGCTCCGGATGATAATTTCGATTGTGACCATTTGCTCGACAATGTGATGATCTACTGGCTCAACAACGCCGGTGCGTCCTCGGCCCGGCTGTACCGCGAAAGCTTTGGCGCGCCCAATATTGATCCGGTCCAAATTCCGTCCGGGTGCAGCATCTTCCCGAACGAGATCATTACTCCCTCGCGCCGCTGGGCCGAGCAACGATTCAAGGACTTGCGGCATTGGGGCGAACCGGAACACGGCGGGCATTTCGCGGCGATGGAAGTACCGGAACTGTTCATCCAGGAAGTGCGAAGCTGTTTCGCAGCGATGGAGCTTTAGCCCTCTGTCTGCGCCGCTGCGGTATCCAGTTGTGTGGTTAGATTGAGTCCGATTGCACCAACCAGTATCAGGCCGATAAACGCGATTTGCATGATGCTGAGCGACTGCCGGAACAGCAGCCAGCCAATGAGGGTGATCAAGCAAATGCCGGCACCTGACCAGACCGCATAGGCCACGCCGACCGGGATTTTAACGAGTGCGACGGACAGGAACCAGAAGGATACCCAATAAGCGAGCATTGCCCCGCCTGCAAAAGCGATTTTGGTAAATCCTTCCGAAGCCTTGAGCATGCTCGTTCCGGCGACTTCGAACAATATGGCTATGCCGAGAAACATCCAGATTTTCATGGTCTACAGTCCCCTTCACTTCATTCCATCCATGCAGGCAGTGGCCCGATATCGCGGCCTGCCGCTCGCGCTGCGGTTGTTGCTTCCGATATGAATTGCCAGACTGTCGAAGAAAAGCCGGGATCAACCCGACCTTCCCATTGAGGCATTGCCTCGTAAAGTTTTGTCGTACCCTCCCACATCTCGGGAGTCGCCACCTTGCTGAACGGTTCCAGCAACGTGAACCATTCGCGGACAAAGGCGAGCGCCTGTTCGCTATCGGGATCGATCGGCAGTGCCGCTTCGATCCGTCTACTCAATTCCTTCCATTGGTCGAGATAAACCTTGCTGCTGAATTCCGGCAAGATCGGTGCAGCATTTTCAAGCCAGTGCGCCTGCTCCTCCGCTGTATAATAGTGATCAATCACTTGCTTCCAATTGTCTTCGGTCATGCTTCTTTCTCCGCCTTTAATCAGCGAACAGAGGGTCGCGGCATCGAGATGTTCGCCGCTTTCGATGCGAGACAATGCGTTGGTAAGATTATTCTGGGCCAAGGCTATCTCCTCAGACTGAGTCGACAGGATAGCGAGTTGACCGCGCAGCAATTCCGCCAAATCCAGCGGCTTACTGTCAAACAGTCTGCCGATCTGGGAGAGGCTCAACCCGGCCTTTTTGAGCGTTACGATCTGGTGGATGCGTTCGATCTGCGCAGCGCTATACAGCCGGCGCCCGGACCCTGTCCGGAGCGGCGAGAGCAATCCCCGCGCCTCGTAAAAGCGCAAGGCGCGGCTGGTCAGGCCAGTGCGGCGTACAAGCTCGTTTATGGTCAGCGAATCATCCATATTTTCGGTATAACGCTTGACGTTGGGTCAACTTCAAGCGGTTTATTGAGGTTGCTGGACAGACCCAGTGCTTTGCGCCATTCATCCTATATGGGCGGACTAATTTTCAGACGGCTGATGACGGCCATCCCGACGCTGCTGTTGATCATATTGGCTTCCTTCTTCCTGATGCGGCTGGCCCCTGGCGGCCCGTTTGACGGCGAACGGCCGCTGGATCCGGAGACGCAGGCAGCGCTGCAACAGGCTTATGGTCTGGATCGACCGCTGTGGGAGCAGGCATGGCTCTATATTTCGCGGCTGGTACAGGGAGATTTCGGACCATCCTTGGTCTACCGCGATTTCACTGTCTCGGAGTTGATCACGCAGGGACTCCCGATTTCGCTGACGCTGGGCGGGCTGGCAATAGTGCTGGCGCTGATCATCGGGATCACGGCTGGCCTGTTCGCTGCGGTGCGGGCGGGCAGAACGGCTGACAAGACGATCATGATGCTGGCGACCGTCGCTACCGCGCTGCCGACTTTTGTCACCGGACCTGCACTGGCGCTGTTCTTTGGCCTCTGGCTCGGATATTTGCCGGTTTCCGGAACCAGTGACGGCGGCGCCTGGCTGATTATGCCGGTCGTGGCGCTGGCGCTGCCGGTGTCAGGGGCGATTGCCAAGCTCACCCGCGCTGGCCTGGCCAGCGTGCTCAAGCAGGATCATATCCGGACGGCCAGGGCACGGGGAATTGCCGAAACCAAAATCCTGTTCAAGCATGGACTGCGGCCCGCTCTGGTGCCGGTGGCGAGCTATTTGGGACCGGCAGCAGCCGGCCTTTTGACCGGTGCGGTTGTGGTCGAAACGGTGTTCAGTCTGCCGGGTCTCGGGCGCTATTTCGTCCAGGGCGCTCTCAACCGCGATTATCCGCTCGTGCTCGGTGTGGTCACGCTCTATGCGGCGCTGATCATCCTGTTCAACCTGCTTGCCGACCTGATCTACGGCTGGCTCGATCCCAGAATGCGGGAAGGGTGAGGCGATGCTGAAACGCCATATCCCGCTTGTTCTGGTGCTGGTGATTGTGACTCTGGCGCTGTTGCTGCCGTTCCTGCTGCCGTGGAGCTATGACCAGATCGACTGGCAGGCTGTCCGTGCACCGGCCTTCAGCGGTTCGCATTTTTTCGGTACTGATGAAATCGGCCGCGACCGGCTGGCGCGGCTCGCTGCCGGGACCCGGATCACGTTGATGGTCGCGATTGCTGCGGCTTTGGTCTCGCTCATTGTCGGTATTGCCTGGGGAGCAACCGCAGGCTGGGTTGGCGGCCGGGTCGATGAGGCGATGATGCGGATTGTCGACGGCCTCTATGCACTGCCGTTCATGTTCATTGTCATCCTGCTGATGGTGGTTTTCGGCCGGTCGATCCTGCTGGTATTTGTCGGCATCGGTCTGGTCGAATGGCTGACAATGGCGCGGGTGGTCCGGGGGCAGGTGATGGCGTTGAAACAGCGCCCGTTCATACTGGCCGCTGAAGCCGCCGGGACTCCATCGATCACAATCATCGTCCGCCATATTCTACCCAATGTTGCAGGCGTCGCGCTGGCTTACTTGATGCTGACCGTGCCGCAGGTGGTAATGGTCGAGAGTTTCCTCTCCTTCCTCGGACTCGGCGTACAGGAGCCGCTGACATCGCTCGGCATATTGGTCAAGGAGGGAGCCGATGACATGGATATGGTGCCATTGGGCCTAGCACTGCCTGGCGGTCTGTTGGTGCTGATATTGGTCTGTCTGACCATCGAAGGTGAGCGGCTGAGAGACCGTTTTTCATGAGCCTCTATGAAATCCGGAATATGGCTGTCGACATCGCGGGCAAGCGGATCGTCGAAGAGGTCAGCCTGACCGTCGAGGCAGGACAGTGCACTGCGATAATCGGCGCGTCCGGATCCGGCAAGAGCCTGACTTGCCTGACGCCTTTCGGGCTTACCGCTGCGACGGCCTCCGGCTCGATGATATTGGACGGCATCGATATCGGCAGCGCCGATCCCCGCCAAATCCGCGATATACGCCGTCGGCTCACCGGATTTATCTTCCAGCAACCGCTGACCGCGTTGACGCCGCATCTGACCGTCGGTGCCCAATTGCAGGAGGCGACGATGCAGGCCGGGGCCTCCAGGCCATCGCGTGAGGATCTGGCCCGCAAGCTGCGCCGGGTTGGCCTGTCCCGGGCCGATGAGCGTCTCGACCAGTTTCCACATCGTCTGTCCGGTGGCGAACGCCAGCGGGTCATGATCGCAGCGGCCATTGCGCACGAGCCGAAATTGCTGGTTGCCGACGAACCGACCAGCGCTCTGGATGCCTCGCTGCGCGCCGAGATCATGGTTTTGCTCGACGAATTGCGGATCGAGCAGGGGTTGGGCCTGCTGCTGGTGAGCCACGATCTTGCCTCGGTCGAGGGGCATGCGGATCAGTTGGTGGTGATGGAAAAGGGGCAGGTGGTAGAGAGGGGCCCGGTGGACGAAACCATCGCCAGTCCGCGTGAAGATTATACGAGACGGCTGATCGCCGCCACGCCGCGCCTGGAAGAACCGCCACCCGAACTTGGCCAGCCCGGTGAGCTGTTGCTCGAAACGGCGAAGCTTGGGGTCGATTTTGATCGTCCCGGTTGGCGGCGCGGGAAAATCCGGGCTGTGGTCGATGCGAGCATCCTGTTACGGCAGGGCGAGTCCCTGGCCCTCGTCGGCGGATCCGGTTCCGGAAAATCAACCCTTGGGCGTGCCATTGCCGGTATCGGACCGGTGACGCATGGCACAATCATGTGGCAGGGAAGCGTGCTTCCCGAACGCCGCAAACGCAGTCTCGACATGCGCCGCTTGATCCAGCCGGTTTTTCAGGATCCGGTCGCCAGTCTCGATCCGCAATGGCAGGTCGAGGACATAGTGGTTGAACCGCTTCGCAACCTGAGGCCTGACCTGAGCAAGGCCGAGCATAGCCAGATGGTGCGCCAGGCTTTGTCCGATGTCGATCTGGCGGAGGATTTTTTGGCTCGTGTTCCGGCGAGCCTGTCCGGTGGTCAGGCGCAACGGGTGGCGATCGCCCGGGCCATTATTGCGGCGCCGCAACTGCTGGTGCTGGACGAGGCGACCTCTGCGCTCGATCCGCTGGTTGGCGCCGAGATTCTCCAGCTGCTCGCCCGGCTGCAGGCGGAAAATGGGTTGAGCCTCCTGTTCATCACGCACGACATCGCTGCTGCGCGCAGGCTATGCCACCGGGTTGCCGTGATGGAAGAAGGGGCGATCGTGGAAACCGGCGCTATGCAGGACGTGATTGACGATCCCCGGCATCCGGCGACGCAAAAGCTGATCGCCGCAAGCTAAAAAAAGGGCCACCCGGTTGTCCGAGTGGCCCCTTTTTCAGCGTGAATTTTGTGAATTTAGAACGATACGCCGAGAGTGAAGATAAAGGCAGAGTCGGTGAAATCTTTCTGTGCCGGAGAGTCGTCGGTGTCCGTATAGGCCACTCCCAGAGTCAGATTCTCGGTGATGGCATAATCAACGCCCAGGGACCAATCGACGTAATTGTTGTCGGTGCCCTGCAATGTGCTGAGGAAGCTGTTGCCGTCAGAATAGCCGATATGTCCGTTCACGGTCAGCGGCGTGTTCGGGATGCCGGCGCTCAGGTCGGTGTAAACATAGATATTGTCCTGATTCGCCAGAGCACTTTGTCCGCTCCAAGAATAGGCAGCACCGATGGTCGCTTCTACAGGACCCAGAGTCGCGGAAAGCGAGGCATAAGGTTCGAAGAAATCGGTTGCGCCACCGCCAACGCCGCCTGCGTCAGGATAGAAATAGTAGAGCAAGCCGACATCGGCTGAAATGCCCGAAGCCAGTTCACCGGACCAGCCGCCGTAAATATCGATTTCCGTGCCACCGGCAAAGTTGATCGAAGAACCCCATGTTCCGACATAGAGACCGCTTTCGTGACCGATATCGATACCGCCCTGGATGGCTACGTCGCCACCGGATTGTGCAAGACCGCGAAAACGATAATCAGATGTAACAGCAGCGTTGCCCGAAATGGTGAAAGCGCTGGCCGATGCTGCTTCCTCGTCTTGAGCGAATGCTGGTGCGGCCGTGGTGGCCAACAGGATGGCCGAAAGGCCTACGATGGTTGATTTGGCTTTTCCGCCAAGAATATTTTTACTGGACGTGCGCATGGAAATCCCTTTCTCGTTGATGCGTCTCGCCCCTCCTGATTTGTTTTGGCTGTCTTTTTATTGCGCCAGATGCCCCGAACGCGAACAGTCTCTAAACATGCAAGGGAAAGCTGCTCTATATTATTGCGCTGCACAAGAAAGAAGAGACAGGAAAGGTGACATAATTGTCGAATGTTGCACTTGCGCAACAACGGCCATGAGGCCCGCTTAAATTTTAGGCGGATTTGGCCGCCGGTGATTAAATATGCATCATTCCAGCCGCTTTTTTGCACCGTCCGGCATGTCGAAAGGTGGAGAGCGGCTTATTCGGTCGATTCCGATTCTGCGCTGTCGATGCTGTGTTTGGAGCCGGCTTCGAGCGTGAAAGTCCCTGCTTTTGGCAACGATTTGATATGAATGTCGCGCTGCGGGAAGGGAATCTCGATGTTATGTTCCTTGAACAGATCCCACACCCGTTTCAGGATCGCAGCCTTGAAATTTCCGACTCCCGATTGCGGGTCCTTGATCCAGCAGCGGATCTCGAAATTGACGCTGCTGTCGCCAAATTCGAGCATCCAGACAACCGGTTTGGGATGTTTGAGAACCCGCGGGACGTCGACGCAAGCCTGCTTCATCAGATCGATCGCGTGATCCATGTCGGTGTCATAGGATACGCCGACCGGGATGCTGATCCGCACATTGGGGTTGGAATAGGACCAGTTTTCGACTTCCCGCGTCATCAGGTCTTCGTTCGGGATCAGATGCTCCTTGCCCTCACGGGTCAGGACAGAGACGGCGCGGACGCCGATCTTGTTCACCCATCCAAAACTGTCGCCGACGGCGATCACGTCACCGGGCTTGATCGAACGGTCCATCAGCAGGATGATCCCCGCGATCAGGTTACCGATCGTCTTCTGCATACCGAAGCCGACCGCGAGACCAAAGGCGCCGGAGAAGACGGCCAGAGCCGTAAGGTCGATCCCGACAATGTCGAGGCCGAGCACAAAGGCTCCGCCCAGAATGGCAACGGTGGCGAGTTTCTGGCCCAGCACCTTTTGGGCGCCGTCCAGCTCGCTGTTTCCGATCACATAGGTCACCAGCCGCATCAGCACACGGGCGACTGCGAGCATGATGACGGCGGTCATCGCCAGTGTGACGATCCAGAGCAGCGAAATCCGCCTCGAACCGAGCGTGAAACCGACCTTGTCCAGAGCCTCGGTTATCGGTTCAATGCCGCCGACCAGTCCCGACCCAATACTTACGAACAGCGCAAGGCCAATTACCGTTCCCAGCCAGTCCGGCATCCGCACGCCGCGGATCAGGTCATTGGCAAACAGGCCAACCGTAATCGCGATGGTCAGTGAAAAAACGACCTGCGCGATCAGATGCCAGGGATAGAAAGCGAGGAAAATCCCGCACAGAATGAATGTGGTCGCGCGGCGCGTCATGTCGCGGATGCGGCGCCCCGCCAGCTCGCTCTCATAGCCAGCACGGGCTTCCCACAGATGACGAAGCTTGGGACCGATATATTTGCTGAGATACCAGCCCGCGGTCAGCGCCAGTATCACTAGGCCAACGGCAACGGTGCCTTCGATATATTGCACGTTGCGGGGCGTGCCCGGCGTCAGCGTCTCCAGATATTTGAACGCGTTATCGATCATCGCGTCGCACTGTGATAATGTTCAAAAGCTTTGGCAAGGTCCGCAATCAGATCGTCCGGGTCCTCCAGTCCGATATTGAGCCTGACCAGCGCGCCCTTAATTGTCCATTCGGTAGCAGTGCGATGTTTCCCCGGGTCGACCGGAAGGGCGAGGCTTTCGAAGCCGCCCCAACTATAACCGATACCAAACAGGTCCAGCGCGTCGATGAAGGCGGCCCGGCTCTGCTCGTTGCCGTCTTCCAGTTCAAATGAAAACAGGCCGGAAGAACCTTTGAAATCGCGTTGCCATATCTCGTGGCCCGGGCATTCGGGCAGGGCCGGATGGAGGACCAGACCCACTTCGGGCCGTTGTTTCAGCCAGTTGGCGATTTTCAGTGCACTGGCTTCGTGCTGGCGCAGACGGACTTCCAATGTCCTGAGACCCCGGGCGGCGAGATAGGCGTCATCGGGAGAGACTACCTGTCCCAGTTGCTGAGCCGTCCGCCGGACCCGCGTCCAGTAGCCGTTGTGGGTGGTCACCGCTCCCATCATCACATCGCTGTGTCCGACAATATATTTTGTGGCTGCGATAATCGCGATATCGACGCCATGCTCCAGCGCCGGGAAAAACCGCGATGTTGCCCAAGTATTGTCGAGCAATGTCACGACGCCTGCGTTCCGAGCGGCCTCGCAGATCGCTGGTACATCCTGAATCTCGAAGGTCAGGCTGCCGGGGCTTTCCATCAGGATGGCTTTGGTATTGGGGCCAAACTGGCCGGTGATATTCGACCCGATCGTGGGGTCATAATAGCCGGCGGTCACACCCATGCGCTTCAGGAAAGTGTCCGCAAAACTTCGGCTGGGATCATAGCTGCTGTCGGTCAGCAACACTTCATCGCCGGGTTCCAGAACCGCAAGCAGTGCGCAGGAAATGGCCGCGACACCGGAAGGATAGAGCATCGTGCCGACGGCGCCGGGTTCCATTTCGGTTAGCGCTTCGGCGAGCGACCATTGGGTGGGAGAGCCGCGGCGACCGTAGAAGAATTTCCCGTCACCGTTGGACTTCAGACCGTCCCGGAGATGCGCCACATCATCATAGAGGTGCGTGCTCCCACGCCATACCGGCGGGTTGACTACAGCCCCGGTCCAAGTTTTGCGACGACCACCGGTTACGACCTGTGTCGCAGGCCTTTTTGAACCAGAGCCGTGATCAGCCAACTAAAGTTCCAGCAGCGCGGGCATCTTCAGGCGGTTTCTTTCGGCGTGTCGGCATCGGCGCCCCATTCGGCCCAGCTGCCGTCATAAAGCGCCGTCTTCTCCGCACCCGCCAGCGCTGCGGCGAAGGATACAACCGCTGCGGTCATGCCTGAGCCGCAGGTTGTGACCAGTGGCTTCGATAAATCGATGCCGGCATCGTTAAAAATCGCCTTGATCTCGTCGCTGCTTTTCCAGGTGCCGTCGGCGTTGAAAAAGCTGCTGTGCGGGATATTGGTAGAGCCCGGAATATGTCCGGACGCGGTATTGCCGCGGGGGTCGGGTGTTTCGCCGCTGAACCGGTCGGCAGGGCGCGCATCGACAACCTGTTCGTCCTTGCTGTGCAGATTGGCCAGCAAATCGGCTTTGGTGCGGACGTCCTTCTCATCTTTCCAGACCGTGAAATGGCGATGGCGCAAAGCCTCCTTGCCAGTTTCCAATGGCCGTCCTTCAGCTTTCCACTTGGCGATACCGCCATCGAGAATGGCCACTTCATGGGCGCCAAAAATGGTCAGCATCCACCAGGCGCGCGCAGCGCTTTTCAATGGGCTGTCGTCGTAAAGAACGACGCGGCTGCCATCACCAAGACCAAGCGATTGCATCCGGCTGGCGAATTTTTCTGCTGGCGGCAGCATGTTGTCGATCGGACTGTTGGTGTCGGTCAATTCACCGAGGTCCATGAACACAGCCCCGGGAATGTGGCCGGCCTCATATTCGGCTGCTGGATTGCGCCCTGCATCGGGCATGAATTTTGTCGCATCGACGATTCGTAAATCCGATGCGCCCAGTTCGTTGGCCAGCCAGTCGGTTGATACCAGCAATTCCATATTCAGCTCCTCATACCCGCAATCATTTGCACTCTTCGTATCGCCGTTTAGCGATTCGGTTTCCAGCCGTCGAGGCTATAACGCATTACCCAATGAATCCACCGCTTATGTGGTTTTTGGGTCATTCATTTTAAGACAGTTGATCCAGAAAGTTTTTGGCTTGATTGCGGATTTCGTCCCGGCTGTTTGGGTCCATGCCCTCCCAGGTGCGATAGGGCATGGCCAGTCGATGATTTTCGCCCAGCTTTTCCTGATTGCGATCGAGAAAGTCCCAATAGAGGGCATTGAACGGGCAGGCGTCATCACCGACGCGCTGTTTGACGTCATAGCGGCAATGCTGGCAGTAATCTGACATTTTGTTGATATAATTGCCTGACGAGGCATAGGGTTTGGAAGCAATGATACCGCCGTCGGCAAACTGGCTCATGCCCAGTGTATTGGGCAGCTCCACCCATTCATAGGCATCGGCGTAAATTTCCAGATACCATTGATGCACCGCTTGAGGCTGGAGGCCGGCGATCAGGGCAAAATTCCCGGTTATCATCAGCCGCTGAATATGGTGGGCATAGGCTAGATCCAGCGTCTGTCCGATCGCTTCCGCCAGACAATGCATATCCGTGTCCCCGGAATAGTAGAAATCTGGCAACGGTCTTTGCGCCTCCAGGAAATTCCGGTCGACATAGTCCGGACCTTCGCGCCAGTAGATGCCGCGCATATATTCCCGCCATCCGATGATTTGCCGGATGAATCCTTCCGCTGCGTTGAGCGGCACTTCTCCATCATGATAGCGCTGCTCCACCTCCCGGCAGAGATCGAGCGGATCGAGCAGGCCGGAATTGATATAGGGCGAGAGGATCGAGTGCCACAGAAAAGGCTGCCCGCTGAGCATTGCATCCTGATAATCCCCGAACCGGGGCAGGGCTTCATCAAGAAATTGCCGCTTTTGCCGCATCGCTTCTTCGTGCGTGACGGCGAAGTGGAACTGTTCCAGCGATCCGGGATGGTCGGCGAATTGCTCGGCGACCAGCGCCAGGACGTCGAGCGTTATTTCATCGGGGCGAAACCGGATCGGCTGAGGGATTTCAAGGTCGCCCTTTGCCGGCTTGCGATTGGCGGTGTCGTAATTCCATTCGCCCCCTTCAGGGTTGCCGTCCTCATCAAGCAACAGACCAGTTTTCCGCCGCATCTCCCGATAAAAATATTCCATGCGGAGCTGCTTTTTGCCCTCTGCCCAGTCGGCGAAATCCTGATGCGTTGCTACAAATCGATCGTCCGGGCAGATAGTTACCGGAATGCCGAACTTCTGTTCCCAGTTTTCGATCATCGCCATGACCCGCCACTCACCAGCTTCGGTGATGCGGATGCTACCGATGCTGTGCCTTTCCAGAGCTCGCGCGACTTCGCCCCAGAAACTGCCGCTGTTCTCTGGATCCGACCAGGCGATATAGTCCACCGACCAGCCACGCGCCTCGAGCGCTTTTGCGTGGTGACGCATGGCCGAGAATATATAGGCGATCTTTGCCTTATGATGCCTGACATAGGCTGTTTCTTCGCTCAGCTCCATCATCAGCAATACGTATTGGTCGGGGTCTTCCCCCTCCAGCGCTGAGATGTCGATCGACAGTTGATCGCCCAATATGGGTATGAGAATTTTTCCGGACATGGCCGGCTTATCCCATCATGGGGCTGTCTCTGGCGATCTGTGCTTTAGGGCAGTGTGATAGTTGCGGTGGATGATGACATCGCGTGCAGGCTGTTCTAAACGATCCGCATGACCGATGATGAATCCGAAAAGCTGGCACCACGATTTCTGGGCCAGGATAGCGCGCTCCCGACATCGCCCGAAACGGCGGAGCTGGATTATGTCCCGAACCCGCGAGCTGGCGACTTGTACCTGACCCGCTTTGCAGCGCCCGAATTTACCTCCCTCTGTCCGGTGACCGGGCAACCGGATTTTGCGCATCTGGTGATCGACTATGCGCCCGCCGAGACGATCGTGGAGTCCAAATCATTGAAGCTGTTTCTTGGGTCGTTTCGCAACCATGCGGCTTTTCACGAAGACTGCACGGTCGGAATCGGCCGACGGCTGTTCGATGAAATGCAACCCAAATGGCTGCGCATAGGTGGCTATTGGTATCCTCGCGGTGGTATTCCGATTGATGTTTTCTGGCAGTCTGGCGAGCCGCCAGCAGGATTATGGGTTCCGGAACAAGGCGTTGCATCCTACCGGGGCCGCGGATAGCCAGACCATGGCACACTAAAGCGTTTTTGACTTTGCAACGTCACAAACTAACACTAATGTAAACGCATGGGTCAGCAACATCAGCACAATATCGCCATCGAGGCATCAGATATCGATTTCATGGGTCATGTGAATAATGCCAATTATCTCACATGGGTGCAGGATGCGGTCGTGGCTCACTGGCAGAAAATTGCTCCTTCCGACGCTGTCGCTTCCCACCTCTGGGTCGCGATCAAGCATGAGATCACCTATCGCAAGCCCGCTTTTCTGAATGATGATGTCATCGCCGAGGTGCTGTTGGAAAAAGTGCATGGCGCGCGGGCATTTTACAGCACGATAATCAAGCGTGGTGAAGAGGTGCTCGCCGAAGTCCAGTCCAGCTGGTGCTGCGTTGATGCCGACACGCTCCGCCCTACTCGCCTGGCGAAAGACATCGTCGCGCGGTTTTTGGGTTAACGGGCTGAGCCGTCCCATCGCGGCCTGGTGTCAGTTAGCCAGTCGCACTTCACCGCATCAGTCCACCGATCAGATTGCGAACGAAGCGACCGGCCACCGGGCCGGCGAGATCCGTAACAACCGAACCGACCGCCGAAGTGACGCCGGATTGCAGCGGCTTCGCACGTGACTTTTTCCCCAATATCGTAGTGGCCGCCATGCCGGCAGCGGATCCTGCCGCGACCTTGGCGCCGCGGCTGAACGCCTTTTCCCATATGCTCTTGCTTTTGCGGGGCTGTTTGCCAACTTCCTCCTTGCCCTTTTCATCGACTTCATGCGCAGTAGCCGTGGCATCGACTACCTTTTGCGCCAATATTTCCTCGGCGCTGGCCCGGTCGATTTCTTCATCATATTTGCCGTCATAGGGCGATATTGAATTGATGATCGCGCGTTCTTTCGGTGTTACCGGGCCGAGCCGGGACCGCGGCGGCTTGATCAGGGTCCGCTGGACAACAGAGGGTGCTCCATCTTCGAGCAGAGTCGAGACCAGCGCTTCGCCAACCCGCAACTCTGTAATGGCCTGCTCGACATCGAGATCGGGATTGATCCGGAACGTGTCGGCAGCGGCCTTGATTGCTTTCTTGTCGCGCGGGGTGAAGGCACGCAGCGCATGCTGGACGCGATTGCCAAGCTGCCCGGCAACCTCTTGCGGAATATCAATCGGGTTCTGGGTCACGAAATAAACGCCGACGCCCTTGGACCGGATCAGCCGGACGACTTGCTCGATCTTGTCTTCCAGCGCTTTCGGCGCGTCATCGAACAGCAGATGCGCCTCGTCAAAGAAGAAGACCAGCTTCGGCTTCTCCGGATCGCCGACTTCCGGCAATGTCTCGAACAGTTCGGCGAGCAGCCAGAGCAGAAAGGTTGCGTAAAGTTTCGGGCTTCGCATCAGCTGGTCGGCGGCGAGGATATTGATATAGCCGCGACCCTGTTCATCGCATTTGATGAAATCGTCAATTTCGAGCGCTGGTTCACCGAAAAACTGCCCGGCACCCTGGCTGTCCAGCTGCAGCAACTGGCGCTGGATCGCGCCGACACTGGCCTTTGTCACATTGCCATATTTGGCCGATAATTGCTTCGCATTTTCTGCCGTGTAAGCGAGCATCGACTGCAAGTCGTCGAGGTTCAGCAGCAGCAAGCCCTCTTCATCGGCGAACCGGAACGCGATATTGAGTACGCCCTCCTGGGTCTCGTTCAGATCCATCAGCCGCGCCAGCAATAGCGGGCCCATTTCCGTGATCGTGGTCCGTATCGGATGGCCCTGCTTGCCATAAAGGTCCCAGAATATCGCCGGATTGTCGGAATAGGCATAGTCGTCCATCCCCAGTTCCCTGGCGCGTTCCTCCAGCTTGTCAGCATGTTTGAATTGCGATGATCCTGCCATGGACACCCCGGCCAGGTCGCCTTTTACGTCAGCGACAAAGACCGGCACGCCATTGGCGGAAAAGCTTTCGGCGAGACCTTGCAGCGTTACCGTCTTGCCGGTGCCGGTCGCGCCGGCAATCAGTCCATGCCGGTTGGCACGCGACAGGTTCAGGCTCTGCCGCTCGCTACCGCCCAGTCCGAGAAAAATTTCTGTCGCATCGGCCACCGGCGGATCCCCTCAATCTTGTTGCAAACTAGCACCCCGACTTGACGCAAAAAAAAGGCCGACGTCAAGCGCCGGCCCTTTTATGTTACCTGAGTTTAAAGCCGTTTAGCTATCCTGCAAACGCACCGCGACGAACTGCGGATCGCGTGCACCGCGACGGATCTGAAGCAGAACCGCTTCCCGTTTGGACCGTATCGCGCTGTTGATCGCGCTATCCAGCTCCGCTGCGTTGGTTACCGGTTGGCGGTTGACGCTGACGATCAGGAAGCCACGCTTGATGCCTTTCTGACCCGCATCGCTGTTCGGATTGACCGTCGATACCACCACGCCTTTTTGCGAGGATGGTACGCCAATCTGTCTGGCAATCTGCGGCGTCAAGTCGACCACCGACAAGCCCAGCGCTTCAGCGGTGGCCTGTGCGCTGGCGCCATTTTCATCCTGACCCATCGCATCGTCTTGCGCATCCGGGTCGAACGAGTTGCTGGCCAGCTCTTCTTCGGAAGGCCGCGTGCCGAGCTTGGCAGTGACCTTCATCGTCTTGCCATTGCGCACCAGTTCGATCGGCACATTGGTGCCAATCGGGAGATTAGCCACGAGATAGGACAGGGTCTGGTCAGGTGTGACAGCCTTGCCGTTCACCTTGGTGATGACGTCGCCTGCCTGGATACCGGCCTTCTGGGCGGCTTCGCCGGGTTCAACCCGCTGGACAAATTCGCCCTCATTTTTTTCGAGGCCGAGAGAATCCGCCAGATCTTCCGAAAGGGCACTGATCTGGACGCCAAGATAACCGCGCTCGATTTTCTCGCCGTTTTTCAGCGTTTCGACAATGGGAGCGGCGACTTCTGCCGGAATGGCAAAGCCGATGCCGACGTTGCCGCCGGTTGGCGATATGATGGCATTGTTGATGCCGATGACATTGCCGTTGAGATCGAACATCGGGCCGCCGCTATTGCCGCGGTTGATCGATGCGTCGGTCTGCAAGAAGCTGTCATAGGCTCCCTGGCCGGTTCTCCGGTGAATCGCCGAGACGATGCCGGTTGTCACGGTGCCACCAAGGCCGAACGGGTTGCCGATCGCGATGATCCAGTCGCCAACACGGGCCGCAGCGCTGTCACCAAATTTGACGAATGGCAGCGGCTTGTTTGCCTTGATCTTGAGCACGGCGATATCCGACGCTGCATCGCGACCGACCAGTTCGGCCTCATATTCGGTGCGGTCCGGCATGATCACTGTAATCGATTCGATGGTCGCATTGCGGTCGCCCGGGGCGACAACATGATTGTTGGTAACGACATAGCCATCGGCGGAAATGATAAAGCCTGAACCCAGCGACTGGGCTTCGCGGGTCTGTTCGCCGCCGCCGCGCTGGCGGTTGCCGAACAGGCCGTCAAAGGGCGTGCCGGCAAAGGGATTATTGTTATTAACGCGAACGCGCTGGGTGGTGGAGATGTTGACCACGGCGGGCTGTAATTGTTCGGTCAGATCGGCAAAGCTCATCGGTGCGCCTGCGCGCGGCGCGAGGTTCCGTATAACCGAACTGTCATTGGCGGCAGTCTGCGCCCCGGCCGGGCCAATTCCGGTCAGGGTTGCTGCACTACCGGCCAAAAGCAAAGCTGCTGAAATTCCGTAAGCGTAACGCACTGTCATTTTCCTCTCAAATTCCTGGCGGAGCAAAAATCAGGTCGCCCGTCAGATCCGTTCAAATTCCCCAAATTACTGGCGCAATTGTCATGAACGGAAATTGAATATTACCATATTTGTTCATCGATTTTAATCGCAGAACTCCGGGCCATTCCCGATGCCCAACCTATTTGGGTGCGCCCCGGCCTTTTCGCAAGCCGGGAATCACCCTTTGGTCGAAAAAATGCCGGTTTTTGCAGAAAAACGACAATTGTAGTCGGCTTCCTGACAATCGCGACTATTTGCCCCGGAACTGGCGCAGATATTCGTTGTCCGGCGAAAGCACGAATGAGCTTTGTGGATCATTCGGGCCACCACCCTGGAAGGTCGTTTCATAACTCTTCATGGCGCGGTAGAAATCATAAAAGTCGGCGTCCTTGCCAAAGCTCTCGGCATAGGTCCGGGCAGCGCTGGCATCGGCTTCGGCGCGAATGATCTGCGCCTGCTTTGCCCCTTGCGCGCGGATTGTCCGTGCTTCCTGATCGCGCGCGGTCCGCATTCTCTGATAGGCGCTGTCGAGCGGCGTGCCGTCGGGCAAATCGGCGCGCTTGATCCGCACGTCGACAATCTCCGCGCCATATTGACGCGCAACCCGGTTGAGACCGGCCTGGATGTTATCCATCACCTGGCCGCGCTCGGGGCTGAGCAAGGCGGCAAAAGGCCGCTTGCCGAGTTCGTTTCTCAGAGCTGAGCCGAGGATCGGCCGCAGCTCTTCCGAAACACGCTCTTCGTTGCCAGCCGCGATATACATGCGCAGCGGATCGGTGATCCGGAACCGGGCAAAGGCATCGACCTGAAGCCGCAACTGGTCCGTGGACAGCACTTGCTGCTGCTCCATCTCGACGTCGCGGATACGTTTGTCGATCCATACAACCTGTTCCAGAAATGGAATTTTCCAAAGCAGACCTGCGCCCGTCTGGCCGAACGGCACATTGGTCTGATAGCGGTTGATGATCCGAACCGGTTCACCAAAGCGTACGACCACACCTTGCCGCGTCTCGGGCACGATGATCAGAGTGTTCAGCAGGGTGAAAAGCAGCGCAATGACAATGATGCCAAGGGCAACCGGGTTTTTCATGATCTGTCCCATTATTTGCCCTCCGCAGTTGTAATCGCGGGTTGCTGGGCACGCTTCCTGATTTCCGGCAAAGGCAGATAAGGCGTCACGCCTCTCGCCTCGACGATCGTCTTGTCGACCTTCGACAGAACGCGCTCCATCGTTTCATAATACATGCGCTGGCGAGTGACCCTCGGAGCCAGACGATATTCTTCATAGACCTTGTCAAAGGCGGCGGATTCGCCCTGCGCCTGAGCGGTCAGCTGCTGGGCGTAGGCCCGGGCTTCGTTGAGATAGGTCTGCGCTGTCTGCTGAGCGGCGGACACTTCCTTGAACGCATCGTTGACCGCAGCTGGCGGATCGGCCTTCTTGATGGCGATGCCGCGAATGACGACACCGGCACCATAGCTGTCCAGCAGCCGCTGCATATTCTGTTCCACGGTCTGTTCGATTTCGGATCGTTCGGAACCGATCGTGTCATCCAGTGTGAAATTGGCAACGGCTGCGCGCATGGACGCTTCCGCCACTTCCTTGATCGTTTCTTCCGGTTCGGCAATCTGGAAAAGAAACAGCTCTGGCGCCTTGATGTTCCAGCGCACCGAATAAGCCAAATCGACGATATTCTGGTCGCCGGTGAGGATCAGCTTTTCAGACTCTCCTTCAGGAATGTCGATCGTCCGAATTTCCTCGACGTCCAGTTTTGTTACCTGTTCAAGCGGTGTCGGAAGCGAGAAATGCAGGCCCGGTTGCAGAGTCCGCGAATAGGAACCCAGGAAGGTGACCACGCCGCGTTCCTGTGGACTGACCCGATGGATGCTGGTCAGCAAAACCCAGAGAATGACGAAGGCGATAGCCATCAGCGGCCACCAGGATCGTCCGCCCGGGCGCTTGGGAATGCCGCCCTTGAAACCGCCACCGGTGCCACGTTTGAATAATTCCTCGAGAGAACTGGCACCCTTGCGTCCACCACCGGAAGGTCCACCGGCGGGACTGCCCCATGGATTGCGGGGACCGCCCCCGTTGCCGCCACCATTGCCATTGTCGCCATTATTGCCCCACGGCCCGGCCATGTTCAAAATTGCGCCGAGAATCGATCTGTGGCGCGCTTCACCGTAAAAATTTTTATCCATCATTTCTCTATAGGTAGCGTGCCGCCAGAAAAACAGTGTCAATCCGAGAAAAGTGTAACTATGTCGATCCGATGACCGATATTTCTTCCATAGAGGCAGCGCTGGACAGCGTCGCCAAAGGCCGTTTCAGTGCCATAAAATTTTCACAGGGCCGCGTCACTCTGGTGCTCAACGTCGGCGGTCTCGATGTCCGCGACCGTGGCCAGATCGAGATTGCCGTCAAGGGCAAGCTTCTGGAGCTGGACGGTGTCGAGAAAGTCGACATCGCCATGACCGCTGAGAAGGTCGAGCGCCGCCTGATCGCCGTGGCCAGTGGCAAGGGCGGGGTCGGCAAGTCCACCCTGTCCACCAATCTGGCTATCGCCTTGCAGCTGTTGGGCCGCAAGGTGGGAATGGTCGACGCCGATATTTATGGTCCGTCCCAGCCCCGTCTGCTGCATTGCGAAGGACAGCGGCCGGAGGCGGAGGGCAAGCAGCTGATCCCGGTGCCGAATGAATATGACGTGCCGGTGCTATCAATGGGCCATCTCGCAAAGCCGGGACAGGCCATCGCCTGGCGCGGCCCGATGGCGGGCAAGGCGCTGGAACAGTTGATCGACGCGCATTGGGGCGATATCGAGGAACTGATCGTCGACATGCCGCCTGGCACTGGTGACGTGCAGCTATCGATGATGCAGAATCACAAGCCGGTCGGTGCGGTAATTGTTTCGACACCGCAAGACCTGGCGTTGATGGACGCCACCCGGGCAGTGGACCTGTTCCATCAGGCGAAGATTCCGATCATCGGCATGGTCGAGAACATGGCCGGCTATCAATGCCCGCACTGCGGCGAGATCAGCGATCCGTTTGGCGCAGGCGGCGCGGAAGCGGCTGCGAAGACGATGAACATGCCGTTTCTCGGCAGAATCCCGCTGGATATCGAGATCCGCAAGTCGAGCGATGGTGGTACGCCGCCGGCCTATTCCGATGGTGTCCAGGGACAGGCGTTCCGTGATGTTGCCAAAAAGCTCGCGACATGGTTGGACAATCAATAGCCGGGGAGAAGGGCATCATGCTGCTGGAAAATGATCAGGACATAGCCGCATTGCTGACGTCGACACGGCGGATTGCCGTGGTCGGCGCATCGGCGAAATCCGAGCGCGCAAGCAACCGGATATTCCATTTCCTGCTCGAGGGCTATGATGTGATACCGGTCAATCCCGGGATCGCCGGACAGTCCTTGTACGATGTCCCGGTGGTTGAATCGCTGGAAGACATTCAAGGTCAGATCGATATGGTCGACATCTTTCGCAACTCCGAGGCCGCTGGTGATGTTGTTGACGAGGCTATTGCGATCGGGGCCAAATCGGTCTGGATGCAACTCGGCGTGATCAACGAAGCGGCGGCTGAGCGGGCAAGCAAGGCCGGATTGAAAGTTGTGATGGATCGCTGTCCGAAAATCGAGATTCCGCGGCTTGGCTTGCTAAAGAGTGCCAATGGCGGCTGAACCGGACATTGATCAGACCGAAAGTGCATCCACTGGACTCAATCGCCGCAAATTTCTGATCGGTGGTGGTGCGGTCGGCGGTCTTGTCGTCGCCTGGGCACTTTGGCCGCGGACCTATGCCCCAAATCTCGCCGCGACCGAGCATGAACAGATCTTCGGTGCCTATCTCAAAATAGCAGAGGACGGGCAGGTCACGGTGGTCGTGCCGCAAAGCGAAATGGGGCAGGGCGTTTATACCGTTCTCCCGCAGATTCTTGCCGATGAGCTGGGAGCGGACTGGCGGACGGTTGCGGTTGAACCGGCGCCGATCAACCCGCTGTACAGCAACATGGTGCTGGCAGAGCAGTGGGCGGACGTGCTGATGCCCGCTGGCATCGAAAAATTGACAGAGAACGCAGCGGTTCGCTGGGTTGCGCAAAATGTCGGGGGCCGCGAAAAGTTCCAGTTAACCGCCGACTCCACTTCCATTCCGGCCTTTGCGGAAAGTTTTCGCGAAGCGGGCGCAGCGGCGCGGGTTCTGCTGACCAAGGCTGCTGCTGCCAGATGGGACGTCGGCTGGGAAACATGCACCGTTGAAAATGGTGTTATTTCGAACGGCGCCAGAAAACTGCGGTTCGGTGAACTGGTGCGCGATGCGGCGGACGAAACTTTGCCCGATCCGGTGCCGCTGCGACCGGCGGGCGCGGGCAATTTGATCGGGCAGGACGTTACGCGGCTTGATTTGCCCAGCAAACTGGATGGCTCCGCCAATTTTGCCGGCGATATCAGACTGCCGGACATGGTTTACGCCGCGATCCGGCAAGGCCCGATTGGCGACACCAGTCTCAAATCCTTCAACCGGGCCGGGGCCAACAAGATCACCGGCTTTATCGATGTCGTCAAACATGACAGATGGATCGCAGCTGTGGCGACCAATTGGTGGGCGGCGAACCGGGCGTTGGACAAAATGAGTCCGGTGTTCGAGACCAGAGGATATCTGGCCGACAGCGAAAAGATCGACACCGCTCTGCGGGAGGCGCTGGACGAGGGGCCGGGAACGCGGTTCCTGACGCGCGGCGACACCAAAGCTGCGTTCGGCAATGATGGTGACGTTCAGGCCCGCTATCATGCGGATGCTGCGTTGCATGCGCCGATTGAAACGCGGACCGCTACCGCTGAATATAAGGATGGCGGTCTGGAATTGTGGATGGCCACCCAGGCACCGGTCGCGGCAGTCACGGCCGCAGCAAAAATGCTGAATATCGCTCAGGAGCGGGTAACTCTCTATCCCATGCTGAGCGGCGGCTCTTTTGATCGCAATCTCGACAATGCAATTGCCGGCCAGGTTGCCCTGATGGCCAAGCAGATGGGACGACCGGTGCAGTTGATCTGGTCGCGCGCGGAAGAATTGATGCATGATCATTACCGGGCGCCCAGCCAGGCGCGGCTGGATGCCGCCATGGCGAAGGCCGGACGCGTCACGGCGCTGCAAATCAAAATCGCTGCGCCGCCCTCGGCTCGCGAACAGGTCAAGCGCCTGTTCGACGGCATGGATAATGTCGCAGCGATGCGGTCCACAATGGGGGAGGCGGATGTAAAGGCGATCGCAGGACTCGACGTACCCTATGATATTCCCAATCTGACCGTAGATCATCACCCGGCGTTTGTGGGCGTACCCACCGGCAACTGGCGCAGCAATGCCCATAGCAGCAATGTTTTCTTCCTTGAATCGTTTATCGATGAATTGGCGGCGAAAGCGGGGATCGAACCGCTATCGTTCCGGATGCAGATGATGAATAATCAGCCGCGACTGGCGCGGTGCCTGACTGGCGTGGCTGCCATGGCAGGCTGGGATGGCGGGCTGGAACAGAGCGGTCAGGGCATAGCCTGTCACAGCATGCGCGGTGGCCATATTGCCGTTATTGCAAGTGCCAGCCGCGGGGGAAGCGGTCTTGAAGTCCGCCGCATTTCGGCGACCGTCGATATCGGACGGATCATCCATCCCGATATTGCGCGGCAGCAGATTGAAGGCGGCATCGTGTTTGGACTGGCGATGGCCCTGGGCAGTGCGACCCGATTTGAAAAAGGGCTGCCAACGGCCAAGCGACTGCGCGATCTGGCGCTGCCGCGACTGGCCGAAATACCGCCGATCCAGATTGAATTTATCAGAAGCGAAGAAGAACCCGTCGGCTATGAAGAGCTCGGTGTGCCAGCGGTTGCGCCAGCGGTCGCCAATGCGCTATTCTCTGCGACCGGCATCCGGATTCGGCAATTGCCACTTTTCGGGGAAGTATCTTAAGTCATGCGCGAAACGGGACCATTGCCAGCCGATCATCCGCCGGTGGCGGCGAAGAAAATCGGCGTTTTGCTGGTCAATCTGGGCACGCCTGACGCGCCCGACAAACAGGCTGTAAAACGCTATCTCAAAGAGTTTCTGTCGGACAAGCGGGTCGTCGAGATACCGTCGATCATTTGGCAGCCGCTGTTGCGCGGCGTCATTCTCAACACGCGACCGGCAAAATCTGCCGAAGCCTATAGTCTAGTATGGACCGAGGACGGGTCACCGCTGGCCTTCTACACTCGAAAACAGGCAGAAAAGCTTGCCGATGCGATCGATGGCGTGATGGTCGATTGGGCGATGCGCTACGGCAATCCCAGCATCAAGAGCCGGCTCGATGTGATGAAAGCGGCGGGATGCGACCGCATCTTGATCGCGCCGCTATATCCGCAATATAGCGGCGCGACCACCGCCAGTGTGCATGATGCGGTCTTTGACGCGATCGCCGCCATGCGCTGGCAACCGGCGATCCGGCTACTCCCTGCTTATCACGATGACCCTGCCTATATTGAGGCGCTGGCCAACAGCCTGGAGCGCGATATTGCGGCGCTGGATTTTGAGCCGGACGCGATTGTCGCGAGCTTTCACGGCATGCCGCAACGGACGCTCGAACTGGGCGATCCGTACCACTGCCATTGTCAGAAAACCGCTCGTCTTTTGTCCGACTGGCTGGGGAAGGAACTGGTCGTGGCGTTCCAGTCGCGCTTTGGCCGGGCAAAATGGCTTGGCCCCGCAACCGATGAAGTGCTGGAGTCGCTGGCCGGGCAGGGCAAGAAGAATGTCGCGATTTTCGCACCCGGTTTTTCCAGCGATTGCCTGGAAACCTGCGAGGAACTGGCGATCCGGGGCAAGGAACAGTTTGAAGCGGGCGGCGGCGAGAAATTTGCCTATCTGCCTTGCCTCAACGACAGTGACATCAGCCTCGCCATGCTGGAGAAACTGATCCGGCGGGAACTGTCCGGGTGGATCTAGAAGGCTCCGAAATCTTTCATCCGCCGGTTAAACGCAGCATTACGATTGCCGGGCATCAAACATCGATTTCGCTGGAGCCCTTGTTCTGGGAAATGCTGAAAAGGGCGGCGGACAGTCGCGATCTCCCGCTCAACGCATTGGTGGCGCAGATTGATGTCGAGCGGATCGCCGCGGCCCAGCCGCCAGGCCTCGCGACCGCTATCCGCCTGTGGCTCGCCAATGATATGCTTGGAAAAATGCGTCAAGCCGACTAAGGGACGGCCATGAACGCTACCCTTCTTGTCATGGCAGGCGGTGCGATGGGTGCGGCGGGACGCTATCATCTCGGCCGACTTGTCTTTCACCTCGCACCCGTGGGTTACCCTATTGGAACGTTGGTGGCCAATGTGACCGGTGGTCTTCTTATGGGCGTGCTGGCGGGTGTGCTGGCCCGCGGCAATTTTGTCGATGAGCCGTGGCGGCTTTTGCTTGGCGTTGGCCTGCTTGGTGGTTTTACAACTTTTTCGGCCTTTAGTTTGGAAGTTCTCAGTATGATCGAACGCAGTGAATGGGGTATCGCAATATTATATGCGTTGGCCTCCGTCGTCGGTTCCGTGCTGGCCGTGTTTGTCGGCCTGATGGCAGTGAGGACACTGGCATGAGCGGTTTTGACCCCACAGCCGAAAGCGGCTCCGAGGAAGAAAAGCCGCAGGGCTCGACCAAGGAACAGAAGCAGGCGCTGAAGACGCTTGATGTCCGGCAATTCACGATTTCCGCCGATGACGATGATATCCGGGTCGATCGCTGGTTCAAGCGGCACATGGAGGAAGTTCCCTTCAATATAGTTTCGCGCTGGGCGCGGACCGGCCAGTTGCGGCTCGATGGCAAAAGAGTGGCGCCTGGCGATCGTGTCCAGGCCGGACAGATTTTGCGCGTACCGCCGCAGGAAATCGAACGGCCGGGCCGTGTCGCAAAAACCAAGACCGATCTGACCCAGGATCAGATCGATTTTGCACGCGAACTGGTGATTCACAAGGACAAGTCGGCGCTCGTGGTCAATAAGCCTCCCGGACTGGCGACGCAGGGCGGCAGCAAAACCACGACTCATCTCGACGGCCTGCTCGATGCCTTGACCTTTGAAGCCAAATCCCGGCCGAAGCTGGTCCATCGGCTGGACAAGGATACCAGCGGCGTGATCCTGCTGGCGCGCTCGCCGGGCGCCGCGTCCTTTTTCTCCAAGCGCTTTTCCGGTCGCGATGTGCGCAAGGTCTATTGGGCGATCGTCATGGGCGTCCCCGAAATAGCCGATGGCGTGATCGATCTGCCGCTGTCCAAGCAGCCCGGTTCCGGCGGCGAGAAAATGCATGTTGACGAGGAAAACGGCCAGTCCGCCAAGTCGCGCTACCGGATTATCGAGCGTGCCGGCAATCGCGCCTGCTGGGTCGAGCTGCAGCCGCATACCGGCCGCACCCATCAGCTGCGTGTCCATATGGCAGCGATCGGCCACCCGATTGTCGGCGATGGCAAATATGGCGGCAAGGATGCGTTTCTGACTGGCACAATCAGTCGCAAGATGCATTTGCACGCCCGGCGTCTGCGGATTGAACATCCCGATGGTCACAATCTCGATGTCACGGCGGATCTGCCGACCCATTTTGCCGAGACGTTCGACAATCTCGGCCTCGACATCATTCTGGGCGATCTGCCGCTTGACGAGAAGAAGCCGGGCGGCAAGATGGTCCGCAAGCAGCAGGCCAGAGCGCATGCCAAGATGATCCGCAAGGACAAGCGTGGCGAACGCCGCGGGCGCGGGGAAATCGACGGCAAGCCGACCAAGGTGGGCAAACCGACGAAGCGGGAACGCCCCAATGCCGGCAAGGCGACGCACAAGAAAAACATGCCGCACAAAGCCAAGGTCAAACAGGCGCTGCGCAAGAAGCCCAAATAATAATGCATTCCAACCCCGCCTTTCGCTGGCCCAAATCTGCCAATGATCATCACGACGCGGACGAGCGGGCCGCGCTGGAAGCGATGATTGCGGAGATCGGCTTCGGCATGGTGTTCGCGGACACACCGGATGGCCCGCGCGTCGCGCATGTCCCGGTATTTTCTACCGACGACGGCGCATTGCAATTCCACTTGTCGCAGGGCAACGCCCTGACGCGGCATATCGCCGAAAACAAGGCGCTTTGCGTCATCAACGGTCCCGACGCCTATATCAGTCCCGACTGGTACGGCCTCGATGACCAGGTGCCGACCTGGAACTATCTGGCGCTGGAGCTGGAAGGGACCGTCCGGCAGATGGAGCGCGAAGGCCTGATCGCTTTGCTCGATGATGTGACGGCGCAGAATGAAGCGAAGCTGCTGCCCAAGGTGCCCTGGCACCGGGACAAGATGGATCCGGCAAAATTCGAGAAGATGGTCGATGCCATTGTCGGGTTTGAAATGGAAATACTGGCCTGGCGTCCGACCGCCAAGCTGAGCCAGAACAAGCCGGCCGCAGCGCGCAATAAGGCGGGATCGGCGCTTGCTGCCGTCGGTCGCCGCGCCATGGCCCATATGATGCAGGAGTTTGCAGCACGATGACTAACAAGCTTGCCCTGTTCGATTGCGACGGCACGATGGTCGACAGCCAGGCGAATATCTGCGCGTCGATGGATCAGGCGTTTGAGCAACACGGTCTGGTCGCGCCCGATCATCATCTGGTGCGACGGATCGTTGGCCTGAGCCTGACGGAAGCGGTTTCGCAACTGCTGCCCACGGGTGATGCCGAAATGGTAGCTGCCGTGACTCAATCCTACAAGGACGGCTTTTCCGCAATGCGCCAGTCTGGCGGCCTGCATGAACCCCTGTACGACGGATTGCTCGAGCTGCTGGAACAACTGGAAGCGGCTGGATGGGTCCTCGGCGTCGCCACCGGCAAATCTGACCGCGGTCTCCAGCATGTTTTGGCAACCCACGGTCTTGGTGATCGTTTTGTCACGCTGCAGACCGCAGACCGGCATCCCTCCAAGCCGCATCCGGCGATGGTCGAGCTGGCGATGGCCGAAGCAGGTGCCTTGCCGGAGACCACCGCCATGATCGGCGATACCAGCTTTGACATGGCGATGGCGGTCAATGCCCGCGTCCGCCCGGTCGGCGTGGACTGGGGCTATCACGACGAGCATGAACTGATCGCTGCCGGCGCCGAGATTGTCGCGGCGACGATGGCTGAGCTGAATGGAATATTGAACCGATGAACGACCCGATTGACGAGCAGCCCGAATATATTCCCGATCCGGAGAAAGAAAAGCAGGCCAAGGCGGTTCACTTTCTAGTGAGCCTGATGCGCCTGCTCGGGGTTGTCCTGGTGATGTTGGGGCTGGCGATCGCGCTGGACCGTTTGCCGCCGGTTCCGGCACCGGTCGGCTATGGTCTCATTCTGCTCGGGCTCTTCCAGCTCTGGGCGGTACCGGTGCTGATCATCCGCAGATATATTCGCGCCCGCGTGGCGGAAGAGGCCATCGCCAAAGCGGCAGCCGGCCCGGACGCCCCGTGAAACGCTTTTTCAAGGACGTATCGGTCGCTCCGGCTGGCGAAGCATATGGTGTCTTGCTCGACGGGCGACCGGTAAAGACACCGCAGCGCAACGCGCTTGCCGTCCCGACCAGTCGGCTGGCGGAAGCGATTGCCGCCGAATGGGCCGCGCAACAGGAGGATATTGTGCCGGCCTCGATGCCGCTGACCGGATTGGCGCAAGGGGCGCTCGATCAGGTCGCAAGCGAACGCGACCGGATTGTTGGCCGCATCGCCGCCTTTGCCGACAGCGACATGCTCTACTATCGGGCGGATTCAGGACAGCAGGCGCTGATCGATCATCAGGCAGAGCGATGGGATCCGCTGCTCGATTGGGCGCAGAACCGCTATGATGTCAGTTTCAACCTCATCCACGGGATCCGCTATCAGTCACAGCCGGTGGCAACGATTGAGCGGTTGACCAAGATGGTCGAGGTGCAGGATGATTTTGCGGTCGCGGCAATGCTGTCCCTGGTCGGTCTGTCCGGCTCCCTGATCGCCACGCTGGCGCTGGTCGAGCAGACGCATAGCCCCGAAACCCTCTGGCCGCTGGTCAATCTCGAGGAGCTCTGGCAAGAGCAGCAATGGGGCCGGGATGATCAGGCATTTGCCGCGCGGGAGATCAAACGCGCCGAGGTCGAGGCGGCGACCCGCTTTCTCGACCTCTCGCGTACTTAGGTTTTCCATTTGTCACAATTTTCCGGTACAGGATTGAAACTGTAACGGAGACTACATGACAACCGAATCCACTTTATGTGCAACGCCCGCCGAAGCGGTGGCGTTGCTGGAAAAGCTATACGCCGAACAAATTGAAATCACGGCAGCCCGCTTTCGTCGCTATGCGACCGCCAAATTGGCCAAGGATGACCGCCTGCAAGGGCTCTACCCGCAGATCAGCGTCGAAATTCCCGCCGATCAGGCGACCGAAACCAGCCATCTGGCATCGGGACATCTCGCCGATATCAACACCTATTGCACGACCATCACCGAGCCCAAGCTGTACCGCACCTATTTGCTCGATCAACTGCAACGCATTGCCACAACCTTCACCGCCAAAATCTGGGTGGAGTTGTCCGATACGCCGATTCCCCTGGCTTTTGCGCTGGAAGATGCCGGGGCCGGACTCGACCGGGCGAAGAAGGAAAAGCTGCCCAATTATTTTCACACGCCCAATCTGGTGAAGACCAATGACGAGATTGTCGACGGTGGCCAGATTTTTCAGGGTGAGGAAGCTTCTGCGCTGGCTCTGTTCACCGCCGAGCGGGTCGACTATTCGCTGCACCGGATCCGCCATTATTGCGCCACCGATCCAGAGCATTTTCAGCCGTTCATCCTGTTCACCAACTATCAGCGCTATGTTGACGAATTTCTCGAAACCGGTCTGGCAGAAGTGAAGGCCGGCAAAGCCAGCATGCTCGTCGAACCGGGCAACCGGGTCACCGGCAAGGATGGCAAGCCCTCCGCCCCGCCGATTGCCAAGCCGCCGCAAATGCCCGCTTATCATCTGGTGCGCGGCGATGGCCGCCCGGGTGTGACTCTGGTCAATATCGGCGTCGGCCCAAGCAATGCCAAGACTATCACCGACCATCTCGCTGTGCTCCGCCCGCATGTCTGGTTGATGATTGGTCATTGTGGCGCTCTGCGCCGAACCCAGCGGCTGGGCGATTATGTCCTTGCCCATGCCTATCTGCGCGACGACAATGTGCTCGACGATGTCTTGCCGCCCAGCATCCCGCTGCCGACGATTGCCGAAGTACAGCTGGCGCTGACCCAGGCGGTGCAGGAAGAGACCGGCATCGACAAATCGAAGCTGAAGCAGCAATTGCGCACCGGCACCGTGGTCACGACCGGCGACCGCAACTGGGAATTGCGCTTCGAGCAGATCGCCCGGCGGCTCAACCAGGCCCGCGCGATCGCGATCGACATGGAAAGCGCGACGGTAGCCGCCAATGGCTATCGCTACCGCGTGCCCTATGGGACGCTGCTCTGCGCTTCGGACAAGCCGCTGCACGGCGAGATCAAGCTGCCCGGCATGGCCGATGCCTTTTATCAGGAGCGCGTCGGCCAGCATCTGGCGATCGGATTGCGGGCGATCGACCTGCTGGCGAAGGAAGCGGACGCGGGGACCTTGCATAGTCGCAAGCTCAGGAGCTTTGGCGAGCCTTTGTTTCGGTAGAGAGTTTTGACCTACCTGTTGATCTCTCGCTAGAGGGACGCGAAAAGCGCTGTATAGCGATCATAATTTTTGAGAGACAGGATCATTGTGCTGAACCAAACCGGCTCTGAATTGGACCGCCTGATCCAGCAGAGCAGCAAATTGCGTATCTGGGCGCGTTCGCGGCTGTGGGCGCAGGTGCTGGCGGCGATGGTGCTTGGCATTGGTAGCGGGACTTTGCTCGGACCGACGGTGGGCTGGGTCCGGCCGAAAACAGCCGGGATGATCGGTGACTGGCTGGCTCTTCCTGGCCAGCTTTTTCTTGGCCTGATCGCGATCGTGCTGGTGCCGCTGGTCTTTTCGTCGATCGTCAGCGGCCTTGCCGGTGTGTCCTCGAATGAGGCGATGCGCAAGCTGGGTCTGCGGCTCGGCCTGTTCATACTCTCTACCACATTTCTGGCCGCCTGGATCGGTATCTCGCTGGCGCAGCTGATCGGTCCGGGCATGGGCCTGGATTTACCGGTCGAAAGCCTGGCACCAGCCGCAGCGGCCACGCAAAGCTTCGACCTGACGCGACTACCAGATATGGTCGCCGGGGTGCTGCCGACCAATCCGGCGGCCTCGGTGATCCAGGGTGACTTGCTGGCAATCGTCATTCTCGCAGTGCTGACGGGGATTGCGGCCACGCAGATCCAAAAGGAAAAAGCGGTCCCGTTTCTCGCCCTGCTCGATTCGCTGATGTCGATTTCGATGACGATCGTGAAATGGGCGATGCTCTTGTCGCCGCTCGCCGTATTCGGATTGATGGCGCAGCTGATGATCCAGATCGGAGTCGACTCGCTGCTGGGTCTGCTCAGCTATATCGGCACGGTTCTGCTGGGGCTACTATTGCTGTTTCTGATTTATGCCGTTGTCCTGAGAGTGCTCGGCGGACTGGGCTTTCGCTCCTTCCTCTCGGTCGCGGGATCCAATCTGTTGCTGGCCTTTTCCACGTCCAGCTCCTCTGCGGTCATGCCGAGCACAATCCAGACCGCCCGCCAGTTTCATGTGCCGGATGATGTCGCGCATCTGGTGATCCCGCTTGGGGCAACCATGAACATGGCGGGCACGGCGCTGTATCAAAGCGTCGCGATTCTCTTTTTGGCGCAAATATCGGGGGTCGATCTGAGCATGAGTGAAACCATGTTGCTGGTCGGGACACTGGTCGCGTCATCGATTGGCGCGCCGGGCACTCCCGGTGTCAGCATCGCCATCTTGGCCAGTGTCGCTGCCGGATTTGGCATTCCGGCAACCGGGCTGGTGATCATATTGGGTGTTGACCGTCTGCTGGACATGTCGCGCACGGTCGTGAATGTGACCGGCGATATTACCGCTGCGGTCATCATGAAAAACGCGCTGGACTAAGTCAGGGGTACGCCGTCGCCATGCTGGCTTTGGCATAATCAGCCGAAGTTATTGATCCTTGACCAGATCATGGATGAATTGCATTTTTTCAGAAATCCGGGATGACAAGACAAAGGGATAATAATCCCTGTTGCCCATTGACCGGTTCATGGCATTCATCGCGACCGTAATCGGGACCCAGTGGTCCAAAAGTTGTTCATGGTCGGCCACATGATATGGGTCAGCCAGTTGCACCAGCGGTGGCGCTCCCTCTTCCAGAGGCTGTGGGTTCAGGCCATAGGCAAAGGCTGTTTCCAGGCCGCTGACCATGTGCAGATAATGTGCCCAGGTCTCTGCGAAATCCTCCCAGGGATGCGCAGTCGCATAGGCGCTGACGAACGATTTTTGCCAGTCATCTGGCGGACCGTTGTCATAATAGGTACCCAATGCTTCGGAATAGTCGCGCCGTTCGTCGCCGAAAAGTGCGCGGAAACGCTCAATCACACCTGGCTTGTCGACCAGCTGATCCCAGTAATAATGTCCCACTTCGTGCCGGAAATGGCCTATCAGCGTCCGATAGGGCTCGCCCATCATCGTCCGGTTCTTTTCGCGAATTGCATCGTCGGCCTCGGCGATGTTGATCGTGATCAGGCCATTGTCATGTCCGGTCATGACGCGTTTTTTCTCGCCATTGGCAAGCATGCGATCGCCCAGCAATTCAAACCGGAGGGAGCCTTGTGAAACATCGGGGTCCGCCGCCAGCGGCAGGTTCAATTTGATCAGCGCATAAAATAGCCGCCGCTTGGCTCGTTCCAGCCTGTTCCACTGCCGTCGCTTTTCCAGATCGGAAATATCGGGAATCTTGGTGGTGTGGAAACAGCTCTGGCACAATGAACCGGCGTCGATATTGTCGCACAGCCAGTTACATCCGATCAGCTCACGGTTCGCACACAGCGAATATCCGAGGGCACCGATTGTCGCTGCCGGATCATCTACCGGGAATGCCAGCATTTCATCCTGCGAAGGCGAGTAGGCCAGAATGGACGAGCAAGACAAACAGGTCGCGTTGTTGAAATGGACTTGATTGCCGCAATCGGGGCATAAAAATCTGCGCAAAACATTCGGCCTTTTCGGTAAAAATAGGATATTCGAGCAATATCAGCCATCAAACGCATTGGCGCAGTGTTGGTTTCACGAGACTGGCGTAACTTGTTATCCCAAGCCGTGCGCATAGCAGTGCGCTGCGGATAAAGCGTCAAGATTCTTCACGGCGAAGCATCCCCGTCGAAATCATAATTTCTCGTGATCTCCTCATGTTTTGGTGGTCAAAGACCTGCTCCGTCAGCTGATCGTTCGCCAACAGTCGTTGCCGATCTGGAGCAGAAATCAGGCAGGCCAGTCCTGACTATAGCCCCAGCGCGGATGCCGCTTCCCGGATCCGTTTCGCTTCTGCGCCATCATTCTTGAATGCCTTCAGTCCGCGATCCAGCGCCTGCTTGGCTTGCACGGTCTGGCCCAATTGCATGCGGCTGCGGATCAGCATGATCCAGCCATTGGCGTCCTGCGGGTTGGCCTGCAGCCGTTTGTCGAGACCGTCGACCATATTGGCGATCATGGCTTCCTGCTGGCCGGGAGGCAAGGCTGCTGCTGCTTTCATTTCCTCGCGGCTTGGGCCGGGGATCGCAGCGGTGGCGACCGCGGGGCCGTCGGTGGCGATACCGCCAGTCGGCGCTGCCGGGGCGACCTTGGCCAGACGGGCCGCGACATCAATACCTTCCTTCTCAGCGACCTGTCCGATCACCCGGCGGATGTCGGCGGCATAGGGCGCGTCGGCGGGGGTGTCGCCGAGCAGGGCAAACCAGTCATCAATCGCGCCCCTGTGGTCACCAGATATATCTTTCTGGACCGCCAGAAAGTAGCGCGCGCGCGGATCCTTGGCGTCATATTTCAGCGCATTGCGGAACGCGGCTGCGGCGTCCGGAGGGACTTGCTGACCGTCGCTGGCCATCACCAGGGCTTCGCCCAGCATCGACCAATATTCGGGATTATCCGGATCCAGCGTGGTCGCTCGCTTCATCGCGGTCGCTGATTCGGCAAATTTTTGCGTTTCGAAATAGCTCCAGCCCAGCATCCGCCAGCTTTCCGCATCGTCAGGATTGTCCTGCAGCTTTTTTTCCAGACCGGCGATGACCTCATCAACGCTGGGCGCCGGTTCGTTGTCGACGGTTGCCACGGATGCGGTCATCTCGTTATCATCATTCATGCTGCGATAAATTTGTACGCCGACCGCTGCCAGCGCCAGCAAGGCTGCGAGTATCAGGGCGATACGGCTGATATTGAACGAAGAAGCTGCTTTCGCCATGGTCAATCCCCAAGCTATTTTGTCTTTTGCTATTCCGGTGCAGAGATACGGGCCCCCACGCTACCTGACAAGCGCCGAGATGCCTATGATATTTTGCACTGGCAATGAAGAGGCTTTTTGATAAGATACTGCCAAAGTTCAGTCTTTTGGGTCGCGCTACTACCGGGCATATTGCTGAACCTGGCCGTTAAAACGTATGAGGGTGCGTTGGTCGGGGGATGCAAAAGGGGGGAAGCAGGCGCGTGTCGGATAAGTTTCGAGTAGTTATCATTGGCTCCGGACCAGCGGGCATGAGCGCCGCTGGGCGCGCTGCGCAGCTGAAGCTCAAGCATGTGCTGCTGGAAAAAACCGACCATCTGTCCGACACCATCTACAAATATCAGAAGGGCAAGCATGTCATGGCAACGCCGAGCCAGCTGGTGTTGCGCTCGGACATGGATTTTGACGCGGGCAAGCGCGAGGCCATTCTGGAAACCTGGGATGCGCAAACCGCGGAGCATGGCGTGAACGTCATGTACAACGCCGAGCCGGTCAAGATTGAGGGCGAGGAAGGCAATTTCACGATCAGCCTGAAAAATGGCGAGACGGTGCAGGCCGAAACGATCGTGATGGCGATCGGAACGCAGGGCAATCCGAACCTGATGCGCTGTCCCGGCGGCGACAACAAGCTGGTGCAATATCAGCTTGATGATCCCGGCGAATATTATGACGAGCATATCACGGTGATCGGTTCGGGCGATGCGGGTATCGAGAATGCGCTGGGACTGGCCGCCGATGCGGCGCAGAATAATGTCGTTACCATCCTCAACCGCTCGGCGGAATTTGCGCGGGCGAAAAAGGCCAATGTGAAGCTGCTGATGGAAGCGGGCGAGCAGGGCAAGGTGATCATCCGCAACGAAACCACGCCAGCCGAAGTCAGGGACGGAGAGCTGGTGCTGGAAACCCGCGATGGTCAGGAAACCATCAAGTGCGACCGGATCATCGCCCGCATGGGCAGCGCCCCGCCGCGCAAATTCGTCGAGGAATGCGGGATCGAATTTACCAGCGAGGATCGCGAAGCCTATCCGAAACTTTCGCCAGCCTTCGAGAGTACCAAGAAGGGCATTTATGTCATCGGTGCGCTCGCCGGCTATCCGCTGATCAAGCACTGTATGAACCAGGGCTATGACGTGATCGAGTTTATCAACGGCAATATCGACCTGAAGCCCGCCGACGAACCGATCCTCGAAGCGAAATTCGCAGAATTGCCCGGGCGCCGGTCGGTTGACGAATGGCTCGAATTTTTCCGCTCCAATGTGACGATCCTCAACGACCTGTCGCCCTTGCAGATGCGCGAATTCATGCTCGACAGCGAACCGCAAAGCTATGGTCGCGACGAGGTGATCTTCGAAAAAAACGATCCGGGAAGCTCGCTGTTCGCCATTGCCGAGGGTTCGGTGGCGGTCGAGATCAACCCCGATGATCCGTCGATCACGGTGCCGATCGAGCAGGGTTCGATCTTTGGCGAGGTCGGCCTGATTTCCGGGCGGCGGCGCGGGGCGACGATTCGGGCGGCTGAGGACGTGATCGTCGCCGAGATTTCGCGCACGGCTGCGCTCAAGCTGCAGGCGTCGGTGCCGGCGGCAAAACGCCGAATCACTCAGATTTCCACCGAGCGGCAATTGCTGCAGATGTTCGGGTCGGGCCTGACCAGAGAGGATATCGCCGAGGTCGTGGAGACCAGCGAGATCCTCAATGTCCGGGCCGGCGAGGCGATTATCGAGGAAGGCGGTGAGGGCAATGACATCTACGTCATCCGCGTCGGATCGATGGTGGTGGAAAAACAGATTGGCGGCAAGCCTGTCTTTCTGTCCTATCTCCCGGCCGGAACCTATGTCGGTGAAATGACGCTGATCGCGGGCGGCTATCGTACCGCGACGGTCAAGGCGGCGATCAAGTCCGAGGTTATCAAGATCGACGGCGATGCGTTCAAGAAAGTGCTCGATGCCCATCCCGACCTGATGCGCAAGGCCAAGAAGGAAATGGCCGAGCGGCAGGACATCAACGCCTTTGTCGAAGCGAAAAAAGACAGTTTCTCGGGTGTCGTTGACATGTATTCCGGCATCGCCAATTTCCTGGTCGACAATGGCATCGGTGAGGCCACCGATGTGCTGCTGATCGACGAAAATCTTTGTGTCGGTTGCGACAATTGCGAGAAAGCCTGCGCCGACAGCCATGAAGGCTTGTCGCGTCTGGATCGCGAAGCCGGACGCACTTATGCCCATCTGCACGTCCCGACCAGCTGTCGTCATTGCGAGCATCCGCACTGCATGTCCGACTGTCCGCCCGATGCGATCCACCGCGGCCCGGACGGCGAAGTATTTATTGATGACAGCTGCATCGGTTGCGGCAACTGCCAGCGCTATTGCCCCTATGGCGTGATCCGTATGGACAAGGTTCCGCCAAAGAAGCCAAGCTTGCTCAACTGGCTGTTCTTCGGGGCGGGCCCGGGGCCGGGCGAACCCGATAAATTATGGGCCAAGAAACATAGCGATCCGTCTGTGGAAAAACCCAAGAAGGCGATCAAATGCGATATGTGTGCCGGGATCAGGGGCGGCCCCGCCTGCGTGCGCGCCTGCCCGACCGGAGCGGCAATCCGCGTCGCCCCGGAAGAATTCCTGACCGTCTCCAAGCTGGAAGGAGAGGATGTATGAGCCCGTCTCTTTCCCTTCATCCCGGACGTTGCCCCCACACCGTTCGTCCTGAGCCTGTCGAAGGACAGCTGGCAAGACGCCAAGCTTCGATCAGCTCAGCCCGCTCGGAAAGCATAAAGGCGGGAGGGGCCGTCTGATGGCCAGCAAAGCGATCACCGGCCAGCCCGGCCGCAAGAAAGTCGTGATGCACGACGGCTTCCTGCGGCACGCGGGATACCGATGGCTGAAAATTTCCTCGGCGATCATGCTGATCTGCATTGTCACGTATATTTTCATCGACGTGTCGCCGCGCCACAATGGCGGAAGCTGGTACGGCTATACACTCGGGACGATCGGTGCGCTGATGATCCTCTGGCTGACCATGCTCGGGGTGCGCAAGCGCGCAATGACCCCGGGGCAATGGTCGCTCAAGGCCTGGACCTCGGCGCATATCTATCTCGGACTCAGCCTGATTGTCATCGGTACGCTGCACACAGGTTTCCAGCTCGGCTGGAATATCCATACCGCTGCCTATGTGTTCATGATGATCGTGATTATTTCCGGGATCGTCGGCATTTATTTCTACGTTACGATCCCAAAGGCGCTGTCCGACAATCGCGACGAAATGACCGAGACCGAGATGCTGGAGAATCTGCGTTCGCTCGACCGGCAGTTGCACGAAGCGGCGCAGCCTTTGTCAGCCGAACATGCCACTCTGGTGCTGCAATCGCTGGAACAGGACCCGTTCGGCGGCGGTTTCTTCCAGCGCATTTCCGGCAAATATCCGGATTGCGCGACCCGGCAGGCGCAGGCGGATTTGCGCCGCGAACGCGCCTACCAGCCAAAAATGGGCGGCGATGATCCGCTCGACAAGGTTGACGCCCTGCTCGAGAAAAAGGAAGCGACGCTGGCCCGCGTTCGTCGCCATCTCAAGCTCAAGGCGATGCTGCAAGTCTGGCTGTTCATCCATGTGCCAGCGACCTTTGCGCTGATCGCCTCGCTGACCGCGCATATTATCAGCGTCTTTTTCTACTGGTAGGATGGAGAGCCCAACATGACCTTCATCGTTCGCCAGATTGCGACCACCGCCGATGGCCGGGAAATTATCCGGTCCAACCTGTTTGATTCGGATGAGATCGGCATTGGCCGCAGCACCGACAACGCCATTCACCTGCCGGACCTTGCTGTTAATCCAGATCATGCAAAGATCCGCAAGCGCGACGACGGCCACATCATCGTCGAAAGCAGCTCGGGCCAAAATTTCACTCTGGACGGCAAACATCGCATATCGGTTACGGTTGATCCCCTGGCCGGCGCTGAGCTGGGCTTTGGCGGTCATGTCATTGTCGTCAGCGAAGAGGGCGATGATATTGTCCTCACGGTAAAGCGCGTCGAAGCTCTGTCCGATTCTGCGGAAGTCCGCAGCGAAACGACGCTCTATACCCTCAAGGGCCTGCTTCCTGGCAAGCGGGTCAGCGCGTGGGGTTTCGTCGCGCTGGTGCTCGCGGCGTTTCTGATATGGCCAATCTATACCTGGGCGACATGGCGCGGTGTCGAAGAGCGGCCCGACCAGTTCTATGCCGATACGATGTGGTCATCTGGGGCGTTGAGCAGCGCGCATCACGGGCTCGAGAAAGACTGTCAGGCCTGTCATGTCGATGCCTTTGTCACGGTGAAGGACGAGACCTGTCTGACCTGCCATCAGGAGGATGCGCACGAACATGCGGCGATGCCGCGCCTGCTAACCGCCAGAGGCGGACCGGAAGGGCTGGAGAAAATCGGTGCCGCCTTCGCCTCTGCTTTCAACAAACCGCCAGGCAGGTGTGTCGAATGTCACAGCGAGCATGAAGGCAGTGGTGCAATGGAACCGACGGCGCAAAAATTCTGCGCCGATTGTCATGACGGGATGGATGGGCGTTTGACCGATACAAAACTGGAAAATGCATCGGACTTCGGCATCGCCCACCCGCAATTCCAGCCAGCCGTGCTGATGAAGCCGGGCGGCAAAAATCCGCCGCGCAAGCGGATCTCGCTGGACGACAAGCCAACCGAGGATAATGGTCTAAAATTCCCCCATGACGTGCATCTGTCGCGAACCGGTGGCGTCGCCCAGATGGGTCGGCGGCTCTCGGCAGATTACGGATTCGGCGATTCGCTCGTCTGCAAGGACTGTCACACGCCCGATCCGCAGGGCGTGCGTTTCGAGCCGGTCGACATGAAGGAAGACTGCAGCATGTGCCACAGCCTTGCCTTTGATGAAATCGGCGGCACGGTGCGGACATTGCGGCACGGCGAGCCGGAAATGGTGCAGGCTGATCTGAGGGCCTATTATCGGTCCACCGGACCAACCCGGCCGATCAATCTTGGCGGCATGAACCGTCGCCGTCCGGGAGCCAATAACGACGTCCGCGTTGCCAGCGATTATGGCCGCGCCGTCAGGTTCCGCCCGAGCCGCGCCAATTTGGCGATCAGTCAGGTCTTCTCGCGCGGCGGTGCCTGCTATGACTGCCATGGCGTCACCCCGCCGACGGCGCGCGGCCGGGTGGATTATGGTATCATGCCGGTAACCCAGACCGACCGTTACATGCATAACGGCTGGTTTAGTCACGAGGCGCATAATGATGAAAAATGCACCAGCTGTCACAACGCGCCCACGTCCAAGAGTGCCGACGATCTGCTGTTGCCCGGGATTAAGACTTGCCGCGAATGTCATGGCGGCGAATTTCAGAAAGCGTCGGACGTGCCTTCGACCTGCGCGATGTGTCATGATTATCATGCCGATGATGGCGCGCCTTGGCTGATCAAGGAAGAGCAGAAGGATAAACAGCAAAAGCCGGATAAGAAGATTGCCCGCAGATAGGGTGCCCGCCGGCTCAAGGGGAGAGCGTCCATGCTAATGGCGCAGATTACCGACATTCATCTGGGGTTTGACCCGGATAATCCGGCTGAGTTCAATCGCAAGCGCCTGGATCAGGCGATCAAAAAAATTTGCGCGATGGTGCCACAGCCAGACCTGCTTCTGGCAACGGGTGACCTCGTCGACCGCGGTGATCAGGAAAGTTACCGACGTTTGGAAAATGCCTTGTCGGTGGTGCCGTTCCCGGTCCACATGTGCTTGGGCAACCATGATCTCAGGGCCCCTTTCCGGAAACAATTTCCCGATGTTCCAACGGCGGACGGTTTCGTTCAATATGAGATAGACACAGAAGCACTGCGGCTGCTGTTCCTCGATACGCTGGAGGAGGGGCGGCACGGGGGTGCCTTTTGTGAGACCCGGGCGAAGTGGCTGTCTGAAAAGCTTTTGGAAGATCCCGACAAACCGACCATCCTGATCCTGCATCATCCGCCGGTGGAAAGCGGTATTGAGTGGATGACAACCCATCCCGACGAGCCGTGGGTGGCCCGACTGGCCGATACCGTCGCTGGCCACGAGCAGGTCAGGGGCATGATTACCGGCCATTTGCATCGCAATATTTCAACCTGGTGGGGCGATATCAGTCTGGCGATTTGTGCTTCGACCGCGCCGCAGGTCGCTCTCGATCTGAAGCCTATTGACCCGGACCATCCCGACGGCCGCAACATGATTGTCGCCGACCCGCCAGCCATAGCCCTCCATTACTGGAACGGCCGGCAACTGGTCAGCCATTTTGAAAATGCCGAGGAACACGTCATGCTCGCGCGCTATGACGAAAATCTGCAGCCGCTGGTGCGGGCGCTGCTCGACGAACGCCCCTCCTGATCCCGCTTCGCGATGTTGTTCATCGCCCCGAAAGCGTCGTTCGTCTAAAAATTGATATCCACCGAAACCTTTTTTGCGTTTCCCCTCGGCTTTGTCTAGACACTGGGCAACTGCGCCTTGGGCGCTTTATTTAGCGATCCGTGACCGCGGGTCGATTTTGGAGAGACAATGATGCGATTCACGATTTCCACCCGCAAGTTTTTTCTGGGCGTGTCCAGCGCTGCGCTGATTGGCGCGACCGCGACTCCCGCCCTGGCCGACGATCAGGGAAAAGAAATGACAACAGAAGAATTGAACAAGATGAGTGTGACGCAATCTGAACCCGCCGATGCTGCCGACAATACGGTTCTGCAACCCTGGACCGGACCCTATGACGGGGTGCCGCCATGGGATGAAGTCAAGGTCTCGGATTTCCCTCAGGCGTTTCAGGTCATGATGGACAAGATTCAGGCCGATGTGAACACGATTCGGGACAATCCTGCTCCTGCTACCTTTGAAAATTTCACCGTGCCGATGGAACTGGTTGGTGATGAAGCCAATGATCTTTTCTCGATCTGGGGCGTGTACAGCAGCAATCTGTCCAATGACGCGGTCCGCGCGATTCAGGGCGAATGGATGCCAAAAGTTTCGGCTTTCTTCGATCAACTGACGCTCGACCCCAAATTGCTCGCCAAAACCAAGGCGGTTTACGACAATCGTGAATCGGCCGGGCTGGATCCTATCCAGACCCGTTTGGTCGAGCGCAATTATGAACAGCTGGTGCGCGATGGCGCGCTGCTCAATGATGCGGATAAAGCGCAGCTGATCGAGTATAATACCGAGCTGTCGAAGGCGTTTAACGAATTTTCCAACAAGGTCTTGGCTGATGAAGAGACCTTCATCTACCTGACCGATGAAGCCGATCTGGCAGGATTGCCGGACAGCTTTGTCGCTTCGCTCGCCGAAGCAGCCGAAGAGCAGGGCAAGACCGGATGGGCACTAAAAAACACCCGCTCGGTGATGCAGCCGTTTCTGGAAAACAGCACGCGCCGGGATCTGCGAGAAAAAGTCTATACCGCCTATATCAACCGCGGTGACAACGGCGATGAGAATGACACCAATGCGACGATCGCAAAAATCCTGAAGCTGCGGGCCGAGCGCGCCAAACTGCTGGGCTTCAAAACCCATGCGCATTACCGCATGGCCGATACGATGGCGAAAGAGCCGGAAGCCGCGATGGATCTGATGATGAAGGTATGGCCGGCTGCGGTTGCCCGGGTCGAGGAAGAAGTCGCCGACATGCAGGCGATTGCCGACGCTGAAGGCGCCGGTATCACGATCGCGCCATGGGACTATCGCTATTATGCCGAGAAGGTCCGCAAGGAGAAATATGATCTCGATTCCGCCGAGATCAAACCCTATTTCCAGCTCGACAAGATGATGGATGCGCTTTTTGACGCTGCCGGTAAATTATACGGGCTGACGTTCACCGAAACCACTGGCCAAATTCCTGTTTTCGATCCGGAAGTCCGCACCTTTGAAGTCAAGCGCGGCGACAAGGTCATCGGCGTCCAGTATTTCGACAATTATGCCCGTCAGGGCAAGCGTTCGGGTGCATGGATGACCACCTACAAGAACAAATATAAGCTGGGCGGTCAGAACAATTATTCGGCGACGTCCAACAACAATAATTTCGTCAAGGGCGGGGATGGCGAGCCGACGTTGATCAGCCTCGATGATGCGCAGACGCTGTTCCATGAATTCGGGCACGCGCTGCACTATCTCAACTATGACATCACCTATCCCGGTCTTGGCGGCACCCCGCGCGATTTCGTTGAATATCCGAGCCAGGTGAACGAAAATTGGTTGATGACCCCCTATATCCTGTCGAATTACGCCACCCACTACAAGACGGGTGAGCCGATTCCTAAGGAGCTGGTCGACAAGATTCAGGCCTCGAAGACTTTCAATGAAGGCTTTTCCACAGTGGAATATCTGGCTTCAGCGATTGTCGACATGAAGCTGCACAACCGCGAGGAACCGGTCACCGATCCCGACAAGTTCGAGCGCGAGACGCTGACCGAAATCGGCATGCCGGAAGAGATCGTGATGCGGCACCGTCTGCCCCAGTTCAACCATCTGTTCTCGTCGGATGCCTATTCGGCGGGCTATTACAGCTATCTCTGGTCGGAAACCATGGATGCTGACACTTGGGCGGCGTTTGAAGAAGCGGGCAGCCCGTGGGACAAGGAAACCGCCGAACGGTTCCGCACGATTCTGCTGTCGACCGGCAACGAAACCGACCGCAAGGAAGCCTATCGCAAATTCCGCGGCCGCGATCCCGAGGTGAAATATATCCTCAAGAAGCGTGGCTTCCCGGTCCCGGGTGAATGATTAAAGACGGATAATAAAGGCACGGTCTTTCATCAGGGTGCGCCGGTCCGGATATTTTCGAAAAGGGGAGTGCGATTGCGCTCCCCTTTTTTTGTCAGGTGCAGCTTTGCCGAGTCGCAACCGCAGGCCGCTATTCGTAGACGACATCCTCCGGGAATCTGGCCGCCTGACGCAAGGCCGACAGGGCGGGATGCTCTGCATCATGGGTCGTGGCCGCATTCTGGCTCCAGCTCATCACCGGTTCGCGATGCTTGATCTTCCAGATATCGCCGCGTTTTTCGAACCGGTCGAGATAGCGGCCCAGATAGGTCATTTCGCTGTCGTTGCCATCCGGCCCCGCCAGATAGTGAAAGGCGATCAGATAGCTTTCGACGCGCGCCTCGGTGCCGTCAAATGCGCAGATGATGTTGGTGACCATATGATGGGTCTGCCGGAATGCCTTGATTGCTGGCACCAGATCGACGCAAAATCGATGGGCCGGCACCGGTTCCGCCCCATAGGCGGTCGTCGCATCGGGCCAGTAACAGCTTTTCAGCGTCGCTTCATCCGCCCGGTCGACGCCGCGGCAATGGAGCGCGATAATTTCCGCGATGGCGGCGCGATCGGCCAGTTCTGATGCTGGGGGAACGCGCCCCGGTTGATCCGACATGTTTACTCTCCTGCTATCGATAAGGGTAATTTACCCGATGCATCCGGCGTCTACTATGCCCGAAAAGAACAGGAGAGATGCGATTAGTGCAATGGACCTAGCTGCCGTCACGGGCAATCTGGCTATCCGGGATCTGGCCGCGCTGTACATGCGGGGCCTCGACCGGCTGGACCGGGATCTGCTCCGCTCGCAATTCTGGGACGACGCCTTTTTGAGCTACGGCATCTACGAAGGCGGTCCCGACGGCTTCGCCGATTTCTGCATCGATGCGCTGAAAACCCATCATCGCAACCACCATATGCTCGGCCAGCATCTGATCGATATGTCCGGCGATGAAGCCTTTGGCGAAGTCTATTATCAGGCCTATCACAAGCTGACCAACGAGTCCGGCGAGCAGCGCGACCTGTTCATTACCGGACGCTATGTTGACCGGTACGAGAAACGCGGTTCGGTCTGGAAAATCTCCTATCGATCGGAACTGGTCGACTGGGTCCGCGATGATCCGTGCACCGATGATTTCCTCGACGGGACCCAGATGATTGTTGGCGCGCGCAAGCCGCTCGACCCGCTTTATGATCGACAAGCAATGACACGGAAATCGGAGCCGACCCCATGACCTATGACCTCACCAAACCGTCCGACCCTGCGCTCGCACCGGGAGAAGCCCGCTGTCCGGGGCCATCGATGCAGGATATCATCGACGCCGACGGCGACAATCCCCCGCCGGCGATGCGCACCGAACAATATGAATTTCTCGGCGACGAGGATATCGGATTTGAGCGCTATATCAGCAAAGATTTCTACGAGCGTGAAATCGACCAGATGTGGAACCGGACCTGGCAATGGGCCTGCCGCGAAGAGCATATTCCCGAGCCCGGCGATCGCCATGTCTATGATGTCGGCCCCTATTCGATTCTGGTCGTACGCGGCGATGATGAAAAGATCCGGGCGTTTGTAAACAGCTGCCCGCACCGCGGCATGAAATTCGCGACCGAAGGAAATACGGGAAGCAGTGGCACCAAGCGGCCGCATATCCGGTGCCCGTTTCACGGCATGACCTTTAATCTCGACGGATCGCTCAAGGAAATTCCGTGCCGCTGGGATTTTCCGCACGTCAACGAAGACAATTTTGGTCTGACCGAGATCCAGTGTGACCTGTGGGGCGGCTTTGTCTTTATCAATATGGATGATAACGCGCCGCCGCTGGCCGACTATCTTGAAGTGCTGCCAGAACATTTCAAACAATGGTCGATGGACGACCGCTATGTGGCGCTGCATACGCAGAAAGTTCTGCCGGCAAACTGGAAGATGGCGATGGAGGCTTTCCTTGAGGCCTATCACGTTCTGGAAACCCATTCGCAGGCGGTTTACACCGCTGGCGATGCCAACGCGCAATATGATATCTTCGGCAAGAATGTCAGCCGCTTCATGCACGCCATCGGCGTCCCCAGCCCGCATCTGAAAAACCCGGTCAGCGAAGAGAAACTGTTCGAGAAGCTTGGCCGCAATCCCGATGATTTGCCCAAAGGCGCATCGGCGCGAGCTGTCCACGCCAATATGCTGCGCGAGGAACATGGCAGCGAGTTCGATGTCGACCTGTCCGGCGTATCGACCAGCGAGATGGTCGACAGTCTCGAATATTTTCTGTTTCCCAACATGTTCTTCTTCCCGGGAATCAATATTCGCCTCTGCTACCGGTTCCGGCCGATTGATGTGGATCATTGCCTGCACGAGATTTTGCTGCTCCAGCCATTGCCGGCCAGCGGCAAGCGTCCTCCGCCTGCCAAGCCGATCCGGCTGGAGATTGAAGACAGCTACACTGGCGTCGACGGCTTTGTCCTCGCTGATGTCCTCGATCAGGATACGGACAACCTCGCCATGCAGCGCGATGGTGCCAAGGCGTCGAAAAAAGGCGGACAGACGCTTGGCAATTATCAGGAGGCCCGGATCCGGCGGCTGCAGATGACGCTCGACGAATATTTGCGCTGAGAACTGGTCTCAAAATTTGCGATCTGCCTGGTGATGATGGCGGTGTCGCTGCGCCTCTGATCCGGCGCGGCCCCGGTGCCGGGAATTCCTAACAGACTTTGTCATTGGACGCCCCTTCGAGCCGCAACTAGGGAAATTGCGGTAATCGCCGGGAGCAGAAGATGATGATCGCCAGACGTTTCGACCAATTTTCGGCCATGCCTTTGATGGCTTCGTTGCTGATCGCAATCGCCGCTGCACCGCCAGCCAGAGCAGCGGCCGAGTCGCCGCCGACGATCGTCTGTGAACTCACGATCGCCTCTCTCGGTGCTCAGGTAAAGGCGAACCAGCCCATTTCCGATGCGGAACTGGAATGGGGGCAAAATTTTGCGCAAAGCGGCAATCTCAAGCTTTGCGAGCGGCCACCATTGTCGGCCATGATCCGGGCGCTGGCGGCACGATCACAGCTCACCGATCCGATGAGCATTGAGAAAACCGAAGTCTTTTCCGATTATCTGCGCCGGACCGAGCCGCTGGAAAATCACTATCAAATCGGGCTTGACCTTGCGACCGGGAAATATGGCGAGGGCGATGCCGATCTGGCAATCGACTGGATCAGCCACGCAGCAGAGATTGGCGATCCCGGTGCCCTGCTTGAAATTTCCGGTGCCTATGCCGACGGCATTCTGAACTTTCCAAAAGATCCGGCCAAGGCTCTCGCCTATGAACAAAGGGCCGCAGAGGCGGGATCTGCCGCAGCGCTCTATCAGCTCGGTATCCGCTATTTTGTCGGGCAAGGCGTCAGGAAAGACCCCAAACAGGCGGAAAAGCTGATGCAGCAATCTGCCGCACTCGGCCAGAAAGAGGCGGCGGCCGCCCTTGCCTATGCCTATAATGGCGATCCCAGCTATGGTCTCGGGGAAAATATCAAGCTCGGTCGGACCTATGCCGAAATCGCCGCCAATGCTGGTGATCCCGACATGATGGCAATGTATGCCGGCTATCTGATGTCGAGTTCCGGCAATTACAAAAAGGAAGATGAAGTCTTCTACTGGCTGAACAAGGCAGCCGATAGCGGCAGCGCGAAAGCGAAGCAGTTTCTCGCCAGCAAGGACAGAGAGTTGCGCGCGCTGTTCAAACGCGCCCGCGAAAGGCGTGCAGCGCATACCGCCCCGCTTCGCCGCGAATGCGATAAGGTCCAGCGGAATATCACGTACAAGGATATCGACAATAATGTCATCGGTCGCAGCAGCTATATGATGACTGACTATTCCAGGTGCCGGATGATCGATCCCTATGATGAGTTCAAGGAGAAAAACGGGCTGAGCCGGTAGGTGGTGCCGGTCGACGGTCGGACATTGGGCCACCGCGACGGGCCAGAATGGGCGTGAAGGCCAATTGAGAGGAAAATCAGGATGACAATGCATTGTGACGGCGATTTCAGGGCTTTTGCATCGGCTGCCGTCTGTCGCGCCATGCTGCTGCTCGGCGTGATGGTTCTCGCCACCTCTACAAGCGCACCAATATCTGCCCAGACGAGCGGCCCGCTGAGCGCTTATGTCGCTCAATGCAGCTCTGGCGACAAAGCGGCTTGCAGCAAGGCCGGGATGATCCTGTCTGATCCCAATGACACGAATTTTGATGCTTTTCTGAGCCTGCGCTACCTGCAGGACGCCTGCAGTGCGTTCGACGGTGCCGCCTGCGGACGCTTGGCACTGATCTATTTTGACGGCGAAGGCGATGTCGACAAGGATTGGGATGCGGCGAGCAATTTTGCTCAAAGAGGGTGCGCGGAGCAGGACCACGATGGCTGCGATGTGGCGGAGGCGATTTTTGCCGACAGCAGTTCGCCCTATTTCGATGCCGAGAAGGCGCTGCGCTATCGAAACATAAATTGCGGTTTTGGCCGCTGGCAATCCTGCATGCATCAGGCGCGCATCCTGTATAATGTTGGCGATTACAGGAATGCCGAGCAACTGGCGGCGCACGCTTGCGGCCCGGGTGGCGAAGACCGTCAATCCATCTGCGAGCTTGCCGGAACCCTGAAATCCCGACGGATCAAGCTGGAGCAGGCAGAAGCGGCCCAGCGCGCCCAGCAACAGGCGGCGCGGCAAGCGGCCTATGCCAACAAGCGCGCCATCGTCACCAGCTTCATCCAGAAACGGGATTATGACGGCGCAATCTATGCCGCCATCTACCATTCGCGCACCGTGGACGACGCGCAATATGCGCTGACCGCCGCGATCAATGCCGGGGCCATGAGCAGCATCTATATCGATAATCTCCATGTGCTGGATTACTGGTTTCCGTCCGGCAACCTCAACCGGGTGGTCAATGCGGAGATCGCCAGCCGCTCGCGCGGCAACGACTGCGGAATTTTCAATTGTACCAACACCCCCGGCGCATCATCCAGACGCTGGGCGGCGCAGAACGGCGGCAATACCAACAGCTACCGCAGACCCTCGTCATCCGGCTCTTCGGCGCCATCAGGAGGCCTCTCCAGCGGCGAAGCGCGGAAACAGGTGCGGGAGAAATATCGCTACGCCCATTGCACGATGAACAACAATGCCAATCGGAATGTCTGTTGACGACTGAATTTTAATCAATTGAATGAGGGAAAAATTGATGCAAAAGCTTTTTAAAGTATGTGTTGCCGTGTCGTTGCTGTTTGCGGGTGCAAACGCCCACGCACAATCCGGTATGAACAGCTATCAACAAGCGGCGCTGGCTGGCCAGGAAGCGGCGAACAAGGGCGATCATGCCACCGCCTTTGCGAAATATAAAATCGCGTGCCTGGAAGGAAATATCCCGGTTACCTGCAACAATCTGGGCGTGATGGCCTATCAGGGTTCAAACGTTGCAAAAGATCTGCCGCTGGCCCGCCGCGCGTATGAAAAGGGCTGTGCTGGCAATATTGCAAGCTCTTGCGACGTTTATGGAAAGATGTTGAAGAACGGGGAGGGCGGGCCTGAGGATATCGCTGCCTCGCTCGGCCCATTGTCCAAGGCCTGTGACGGTGGAAGGGGAAGTGCCTGCTATAATTTGGGCTATCTCTATTATGCTGGCAAGGGCGTGGCGACCGACCTGGGCAAGGGACGGGGTCTATTCGGCAAAGCCTGCGAAGGTGATAATGTCGACGGCTGCTATGCCCTCGGCCTGATGAGCCAAAACGGCCAAGGCGGGCCCGTTGACCTGACCGGCGCTGCCAAAGCCTTTCAGAAATCCTGCACCAAGGGCAAGGCGGACGGATGTCTGAACTATGGCAACGCCCTCTACGGTGGTGAAGGCGTGCCGCAAGACCGGGTCGCTGCGCGGGCGACATTTGCGAAGGCCTGCAATGCCGGCGCGGTTGGCGGATGCATGAACACCGGCATATTGGCTCGCACCGGTGACGGTGGCGGGGTCGATATGGCCATGGCCCGCAAATATTTCGGCTATGCCTGCAAGCTCGGAAACCAAGACGGCTGCAACGAAGCCAAGGCAATCCCGCAGCAGTAGCGGCGCTTGGTTGCCGGCTCGGCGAGTTTGCGCGGGATCACCAGCGCGTATTTGTAAAGAAAGGGCGCGCCATTCCATGAACGGCGCGCCCTCTGTGTCTAATATAGGGCTGACTTAAAAGCGGAAACCAACGCCTGCGACAACCTGATGGCGGTCGAGGTCCACGCCAATTTCATTGTTCCCGTTGAACAAGGTGTCGTTATATTTCAGCGAGCTATAGTTCGAATAGCGGTACTCGAGCTTCACGAATGCACCAGAACCGTCGCTGTTGCCGCCCGTGCCGATGAACTGCTCGACGCCGGCACCAAGACGATAGCCGTCAACCTGCTGGCTGTCGTCGAAGTTTAGATCGACACCATCCGCCGCTGCGCGATCCTGAAAACGGGATTCGACAGCGGTGTTGGTGTAGCCGCCCTTGGCGTACAGGAGGGTCGTGGGGGTGACCTTGGCACCAACGCGTGCGCCGACATAGAGGTCGCGTTTCAGGTTGATGCTATAGCCGAACGGTGCATTGATGGCTTCGTCGCCTTCCTGCTCGCCGGTCGAATCCATATATTCTCCTTCGATACCGAAGACGACGGGGCCGGCATCGAAATCATAGCCGAGCGCTACGCCATAAGCGAAGCCGTCGACCGACTGGTCGAGGGTGTTATTCTCGAAAATTCCGTCGTTATCGGTGTCGACATCGACGTCGCTGCCGGACCGCAGCGTATCATAGCCGCCCAGGATTTCGGCGCGCGGGCCGGTGAAGGGGGAGGTGGACTGCGCGGCTGCCGGAGCGGCGAAAGCGCCGATCGCTGCACAGAGGATCAGGGGGGTAATTACAGGGGATTTCATTATTGTACTCCAACTAACTAACTAATGTGGAACAAGATTGCTCCGGTTGTGTCCGCTATCGCTGCGGACTTCCCGTCGACGAGCGCAAAACTCCGCGCAATAGATCGACGAGTGTAGGGAACGGCTCAGAACCAAGGTCGTTCCATCGGCAGACGAATGAGAGACGATAAATCTCCGGGTGATGCGGAAATATCACAGCCGGGTGGCGGGTCTGCCCTGGCGGGGAGGCGGTCCAATGGCGGCTCTTTGACGGATCCCAATCCGCTTTCCTACAGAGGGGCACCGGGGCTATGCTGCGGCGCGTGATGAGTTTCGCCTGCTTCTCTCCCCCTGCTGACCAGCGCCTTCTGGCTGCTCGTTTGAAAGGTCACACTAGGGGCGGCTCTGGTGCCACCAATCTTCCCATATTCTGCGGCTTTCAGCCAAAGATCACAGAAAATAAAAACCCCCGATGCTGTAAAGCTGTCGCCGGAAAATTCCTTGTGGGCCATTTTGTGCGCCGGCCCGTCCAGGGCTTTCTTTCGTCCTTGACCCGCTCTGCGCAGCCTGACAGTTTCGACCGCAAAAGCAGAGAGGATTGCCCACCATGATCACCAGCCCGGCTATTGCCGCCGTCCGCACGCCCGAAGACCGTTTTGCCGATCTTCCGGACTTTGATTTCCCGGTCCATTATATCGACGATCTGCCGGGCTATGAGGGGCTGCGCGCCGCCTATGTCGATGCCGGGCCAGCCGACGCGGGAACGGTATTCCTGTGCCTGCATGGCGAGCCGAGCTGGTCGTTTCTCTATCGCAAGATGATTCCGCATTTTACCGCCACCGGCGCGCGGGTGGTCTGTCCGGATTTCTTCGGCTTTGGCCGCTCCGACAAGCCGACCGATCTTGCCAGCTATTCTTTCGATTTTCATCGCAACCATATTCTGGCGCTGGTCGAGCGGCTGGATCTGGAGAATATTACGCTGGTGGTGCAGGACTGGGGCGGCTTGATCGGTTTGACCTTGCCGGTCGATGCGGGGTTCAAGGCGCGGCTGTCGCGGCTGATCATCATGAACACCGCGCTGGGGCTGGGCACTGGCGCGGGCGATGGCTTCAACGCGTGGAAGGACTATGCGCTGACCGTGCCGGACTTCAATGCCGGCCAGATCATTGCGCGCGGTACGCCAAAAATGACCGATGCGGAGATCGCCGCCTATAATGCACCCTATCCGGATGATAGCTATCAGGCGGGTGCCCGCACCTTCCCGGCGCTGGTGCCGGTGGAGCCCGATATGGACGGAGTAGCGGTCAGTCAGCAGGCGGCGACGTTCTGGAGCACCGAATGGTCAGGCCCCAGCTTCATGGCGATCGGCGGATCCGATCCGGTGCTGGGCCCGCCGGTGATGAAAATGATGCACAGCCTGATCAAGGGCTGCCCCGAACCGCTGCTGATCGAGGAAGCCGGGCATTTTGTGCAGGAATGGGGCGACATTGTCGCGCCCGCCGCGCTGAAGGCTTTCGGGGATAGCTGATCGTCGAAGCGACGGTGGACTAGCCGTTCGTGGTTCGACATGCGCACCACGAACGGTAATCTGGAGGACCGCCTATTTGATCGCGGCCAGCTGGTAGAGGAAGTCAGCATAGCCCATGGTCGCATCGACCAGTCCGGCCACTTTTGGATTGGTTGACTCGACGACATAATATTCGTCCGGCGCGTGCGCCCCGGCCCCGTGTCCCATGCCAAAATGGCCGGCGGGAATGGACACTGGCGGGCTGGTGAAGGTGGCACCGGGCCAGGATCCGGCCAGCCGCGGGTTGAGCGTCGCCTCGATGCCGGCGCGCTCGTAAGTGGCCAGCTCGGTGCGGATCAGGCGGCTGTTCTCATCGGTTTCGGTCGGGTCATAGCCGCCGCTGACCTTGACCTCGACGTCGGGGAAGCCATGGGCGTCGAGATGGGCGCGCAATTTACGCTCGGCTTCCGCCCGGGTCTGGTCCGGCACCAGCCGCAGGTCGAGCTTGGCAGTGGCCACGCCGGGCAACACGGTCTTGCCGCCGGGTCCGGTATAGCCGGCGACCAAGCCTTCGATATTGACGGTCGGTTCCTGTGCGAGGCGCTGGAGCGCCTGTTCGAACGGCAAGTCATCGATCCAGTGATTGACGCCCAGCACCGCCTTGCGCTGCGCTTCATCGGAATTGCGGGCAGTTTCGGCAATCAGCGCCTTTTCGCGCGCGGTCAGCGGCCGGACGTTCTCGAACCACCCGTCAATCGCCGGTGTGTTGCCGTCGGGTGTTACCAAAGTCTGCAGTGCCTGCACCAGTCGCCAGCTGGGGCTGTCTACCATGGCCTTGAGGCTGCTGTGAATGTCACCCTTGGGTCCGCGGCCCCACTTCTCGCCGCTGGCCACCAGTTCCAGTTCGATGAGCCCCTTGGACCCAAGATTGACGCTGACATTGCCGTTCTTGTCCTGCCAGCTCGCCGGGATGAATATGCCCTCGCACTTCTTCAGAGCTGCGAGCACGTTGGGCTTGGTCGCTACCTGCTTGAAATGGGGCGAGCCAATTTCTTCCTCTCCTTCGCAAATGAGGACGATATTGACCGGCAATTTGCGGCCAGCGGCGCGAATGGCGTGGAGCGCTGCCAGGAAGGTAGCTTCCGGACCCTTCTGGTTGACCGCCCCGCGGCCCATGATCGCCTTGCCGAAGCCGGGCCGGTCGACAATCGCCGCTTCGAGAGGCGGGGAAGACCATTCGGCCGGGTCAAATTGCTTGACGTCATACATGAAGTAGATGCCGAGGGTTCGTTTCGCGCCTGCGTCGAGCGTTGCAAATACGCCGGGATGGCCGTCGGTGGGAACAATTTCGACGTGCTGGAAGCCGGCATCTTTGGCCAGCTCCGCCATATATTCGGCGCCTTCCGGCATATTACGGTCTTCGGCAGCTATCGAGGGAAGTGCGATCCAATCCTGAATGCGTTTGATCGATGCTTCGCGGCCGGCTTCGGCAGCCTTGCGGATGGCGGTCATATCGGCATCGGTGGATAGTGCCATGCCTGGCGATATGAACATCGCGCCTGCGCCTGCCATAGCGGCTCCGCGCAGGGCCTGACGGCGGTCAATGGAAAGAAATTTACTATCTGCGGTCATCGGTTTTCCCCTTGATAAGGTGCCGATATTGACCGCGAAAAAGATTTATCGCAAGCTTCAATCACTGCCGGTTTGATGAGGCGATGATCTTTGTTTTTCAGGCTACCATTGCCGTTTTGCTGAAATGCTCGGTGAAGCGCGGTTGCATCGGCTGGCTGGCGACCATCGCCAGCGGCAGCGCGGTTTCACAATGCGCACATTCCGCAGTCATTCTTCCAACATGCCAGTGCGATTTTCCACAGCCGGGGCAACGGTTGACGACATCGAGATGATAGAGCGGCTGATAGCCACGCGCGAGACTCTGTTCGGCCAATGCCTGAGCAGGCTGATTGATGAATGATCCAGGTGACAAGTACATCGTTTCTTCCTTCGAGCTTGTTGATTGCGCCGAACTCATTTTTTACGTCATTCTCTTCTACTTACTTCACTCTCAATGCCGATCGGTTGCTGAATCAGCGATGAACCGTTTATTTCGGTAGATGAAATGATATCTGATCTGGGCGAGATCTATAGGAAATATTCGCCATTTTCCCGTGACGGGCATCACTGAAAATCATAACCCATTGTTATTAAGGTATAATAATTCTAGCGATAGGTCAGCCAGTGGGAAATGGCAGGATCTTGGCCGAATATGCCTGCAATTTACCTGGCGTCGCCTGTTATTGGGCCAGTTTGCGCCACGCCAGATCGGCAAATTCGCACAGCAGCGGCCGCGTGTCGCGCGGGTCGATGATGTCCTCGACGCTGAACTGCTCGGCGGTGCGGAAGGGCGAGGTGACCTTGTCGAGCTTCGCCCTTATCTCGGCCAGCCGCGCGACCGGGTCCCCGGCGCTTTCGATATCGCTCTTGTAGGCGACCTCGAGCCCGCCGGCGATCGGCAGCGAGCCCCAGTCGCCCGAGGGCCAGGCAAAGCGATACTGGAAATGCTCGGCGTTGCTCATCGCGCTGCCGGCGATGCCATAGGCGCGGCGGACGATGACGCTGGCCCAGGGCACGGTCGCCCGGTAGACCGCGTTCATCGCCTGCACGCCATAGCGGATGGTGCCGGTGCGCTCGGCCTCGGCACCGATCATGAAGCCGGGATTGTCGACCAGATGGACCACCGGCAGATGGAATTGTTCGGCCAGCTTGGCAAAGCGTTCGACCTTCTCCGAGGACTTGGCTTCCCACGACCCGCCGAGAAAGCTCGGATCATTGGCGAGCACCGCGACCGGCCAGCCGTCGAGCCGGGCAAAGGCGGTGATCGCAGCCCGGCCCCAGCGCTTGCCCATTTCGAACACCGAGCCCTCGTCGAACACCGAGGTCATGATCTTGCGCATCGAATAGACCTGCTTGTCGGCGCGCGGCACGGCAGAGAGCAGGCTTTCGTCCTTCCGGTCGACCGGATCCCAGTTTTCGGTCCGGGCAGCGAGCTGGTTCACATTGCTCGGCAGGTAGGACAGAAATTTGCGAGCGGTGACAAAGGCCTCGGCCTCGCTGGCGACTTCCTCGTCGACCACGCCATTGGTCGCGTGAATGTCGGAGCCGCCGAGTTGCTCCTTGGTCAGCGTGTCGCCGATGGCTGCGGCCACCGCCGGGCCGGCAGCGAAAATCTGCGACAGGCCCTTGACCATGATCGAATAATGGCTGGCGACGGTGCGCGCCGCGCCCATGCCGGCGGTCGGCCCGAGCGCCAGCGCGACCACCGGCACCGTGTCGAGATTCTTGATGATATCCTCCCAGCCGGGCACGGCGGGCACATAAGTGAAGCCCATGTCCTCGAGGCTCTTGACCGAACCGCCGCCGCCGGTACCGTCGATCATCCGGATCATCGGGATGCCCAGCGTATGGGCCATTTTCTCGCACTGGGTGAACTTGCGGTGCAATGCCGCATCGGCAGCACCGCCGCGCACGGTGAAGTCGTCGGCGGAGGCAACCACCGGACGGCCCTCGATATTGGCGCGTCCGAAGATCAGGTTGCTTGGCGCGAAATCCTCGAACGTGCCGTCCTTGGCATAGGTCCCGCGGCCGGCGATCTTGCCGATCTCGCGAAAGCTGTCTTCATCGACGATTCCCGCAATGCGCGCCCGCGCGTCCAGCTTGCCCTGGCCATGCTGGCGGGAGACTTTTTCCTCGCCGCCCATTTTTTCGGCGAGCCGCTGCCGCTCGGCCAGTTCTTCAAGTTCGGGTTGCCAGGTCATATTTTTCCTCTGCCTGCTTTACACAATAATGTCTTTTTATTTTCTGTGAACTTTGGACGCAGACCGCAGAAAAATGCCGTTTTCGCTGCTGCCAGAAGGCGCCTAGTGTAAACTTCCGGCAGAGCGGATTGCGGCGACCGGGAAAGACGAGAATCCAACATGCCGGCAGCATAGCGCAGCGCGGTGATGTAGGACAGGGCCGGCTGGCGCATGGACAATAGCTGGATCATCCGGCTGGTTTAACCGAGTGGTTAAGGCAGGGGAAGCGGCAAATTGAAGAGGGCTGCTTAGGGGACTTGTGCCCCGGCCTTCGCCGGGGAACAGGAAATTGGTTGCAAACCTGTCTCTTGAATATTACTGCCTTATATATGTAATACACTGATGGGGGCGGGATGATGTTAAAATGGGTCACCATGGTAGGCGCGCTCTGTCTTCAGGCCGGGGCGCTGCAGGCGCAGAGCGCTGATTCCAAGGCCGCGCCGCGTGAAGCAATCGAAATTCTGGACATCGAATTCAGCGATGCTGGCCTGTCCGGCCCCGGCGCCGACCGGCTGAAGGCGGAACTGGCCGACGCGCAATTTGTCGCGCTCGGGGAGGATCATGGCTTTGCTGGTGCGCCCCGGCTGGCGCAGGCGCTGGCCAGCGAGGCGCGGGTGTTCGGGCCGCTCTATCATGCCGTTGAAGTGGGGCCGGTGACGATGCAATGGGTGCGCCGCCGGCTCGCTGCGGGCGGGGTGGAAGCGCTGCAGAACGACCTCGCCGGCAAGCCCTTGGCCTTTCCCTTTCTGAGCAACCGCGAAGATGCCGAACTGGCGGACGATTTCGACCATGGCGGCAGGGTCTGGGGCATCGACCAGGAATTTATTGGCGCGCCGACGATCCTGATGGATGAGCTCGCCAGGCTGGCCCCGGATGTCGCGACAAAAGCCAGTGTGGAAGCAATCCGCGATGCCGATATCGAGAATCTCGCCAAGGGCGATTTCGCTGCTCTGTGGATGAACCGGGCCAGCGTCGCGGAATTTGCGGACCTGCAGGCAAATTTCGCCGGTTCGAAACGGGCCGAAGCGATCGTCGATGCGCTGGCGGCGAGCGCGCGAATCTACCAGTTCAACCAGAGTGGTGCCTATCTGCAGAATAACGAGGAGCGCGAGGCGCTGAGGCGCGGCTATTTTCTTGACCGCTATCGGGCGGCACCGGAGGCCGCCCCGCGGGTGCTGTTGAAAATGGGCGCCTATCACTTGGGGCGAGGCACCACCCCGGCGTCAATTTACGATCTGGGCTCGCTGCTGCCCGGGCTGGCGGCGGCCAACGGCCTCAAGTCGGTGCATATCGTCTATCTGCCGATCGGCGGCATGGTGCGGGCGATCAGGCCCGGCAAGGCCACATCTGTGCAGACATATGAAGACCAAGGCGTTGGAGCCATGCTCGCAGCGGCGAATATTGCCCCCGAGCGGATCGGCGCGAAGGGCCATGTGCTGATTCCGCTCGCGTCGCTGCGCCACGCGCTGGCCGGCAAGAAGATGAGGGCGCTGCCGACTTTGTCCAGGTTTGTGCTGCTGGGTTTCGATTATCTGGTGACCACGCGGGATGCCGAGGCTGCGACGGCTTTTGAGGCGGTGGAGGAATAGACGGCAAATGTGCCGTGGAAAAAATTCTGCTAAAATGAATACTCTCAATTCAAACGTCTGCCACTGCGCCGAAAGCGAACATTAATGGCAGCCAGCTTGAATGTCGGAAACTGGGTGGGAAGCGGAAGGGCCGATTTTGGGCGCACACGAGCAACAGCAGCCGTCTTCTCCAAATTGGCTGCACGGATGCTCGTCCAATTGAATTCAGAGTATACAGCCCTCAAATATTCGCTATTTATCGGTGATGACCTTCGACTTCCCTAATTATCCACCAAACGATCCGATCGCAGAGTTACCTCAAGATTCGCTTGAGAGAGCGATGGCGCTTCGGAATGGGTTAGTCGCTCTTTGCGAAGGGCGCGACAACATGAAGGATCCCGTTTACCGCCTACTTCGTCGCGAGTTTATGAACGAACCAGCGGTTTCGAACCTTGTCCCGCAATTCGTCCGCACGGCCCAAGATACCGGGGCAATGTGGGCATACCTCAAAGACTATTCCGGCCAATGGGAGCCGCGAAGGCAGTTCGTCCGCAACGAGTTTGCCCCGCTGATCGATCGGCTGGAGCGTGGCGCGGCCCTTGCCGATACCGTCATATCCGACACGCTTACGACGTTTGACGCCGACGCGATCACCGGGGCTTGGAACAAGGCGCTGGCGCGGCGTGAAGCTGATCCGGCAGGCGCGATCACGGCAGCGCGCACCTTGCTCGAAAGCGTCTGCAAGCATTTGCTCGAAGACAACGAAGGCAACCCTAGATATGCGCCGAACGACGATTTGCCGAAGCTATATCGGCAGGTGTCGGAATTGCTAAACATCGCGCCGTCGCAGCATTCCGAAGACGCCTTCAAGCGCATTTTAGGCAGCGCCGCCAGTGTCGTTGAAGGGCTGGGCACGCTGCGAAACAGGGTTGGCGATGCCCACGCGTCGGGCGGACGAAAACCCGTCAAGCCCGCTCCGCGTCATGCCGCGCTGGCGGTGAACATGGCCGGAAGCATGGCGCTGTTTTTGATTGATACGGCGAATGTAAGGGGGGGAAATGTATAACCTGTTGGTATCAGCGAGCTCGGAAAGCTGGCGGGGTGAACCTTGGCAGATCGAGTTATCGCGGTGCGTTCGGGAATACACGGACAACGCAATCACGGAGAAATACGGCACGCTTGATGCGGCCGCGATTGATCAGCTTCGGACATTTCCGAGCATCTTCGCATATGAGATACGTAATAACCTTAATCCGAGATTCGGCGTAATTCGCGATATCGTGAAGCGCCAAGGCGAAGTGCGGATCGAATACGAAATTCAAGAAGTTGCACCGTTCCTGCCCCATAACGCATTTGACGAGCTTCGGTTTGAACTGGATATCGGTAAACTGGAAATGCATCGGACGCATTGGGCGGTCAAAGATGTAAATTTGCCGAAGGAACTGAATGGGCGTGGGATCACCCTGCCGGATTGGGTGCACGGTGCTCCAAAGGCCGTCAACATAACGACGCATCAATTTGACGTAGCTTTCTCATTTCCTGGCGAAGTGCGGGATCTGGTCAAGAGCGTAGCCGATCACGTTGAAACACGAATTGGGCCGAACGCATACTTCTACGATAAAAACTACGTGTCGCAGCTCGCCCGCCCATCATTGGATTTGCTTCTACAGGACATTTATCGCAACCGGTCGAAGCTGATCGTCGTATTCATAAGCGCCGACTATGAACGCAAGAATTGGTGCGGCATCGAATTTCGCGCGATCTGCGACATTATTGCCGAACGCCAGCATGATCGTATTATGTTCGTGCGCACCGATGATGGTGCCGTCGAAGGCGTGTTTGCGACTGATGGCTACGTTGATGCACGCCGTTTCAGCCCCGAAGGGATCGCCGGCTTCATCAAAGAGCGTGTCGATCTGCTTTAAATTTGGCGACAGTGCCACTAGCAGCTTTCAATGGGTGCCGAAGATGCAGGCTATGACTGCAACTGGGGCGTAGGCGGAACGGCGGCTTGTTCTTCCGCAATGTCCGTTTCAACAACCCTAGAGGACATTGAGTCTAGAATATCAATGAAATTGCTTTGATATCCGCTTCACTCCTCATCCCCATAAATCGCCACGCTCTGCTCGCCCTCGCTGGTCGCCCGTCCGCGATACATTCCCGCGGTATTGAAGCTGTAGCCGGCCTGGCCCCACGGTGTCGCGTAGATGATGCCGCCATCGCCGCCCAGTTCGCCCAGTTCGGCGATCACATCATCGGCGATCTGCTGGATTTCCTCGTCGGACAACATGAATTCGCTGGCGTGAATGATGTACGTGTAATTGCCTTCTGCATCTTTCGGCACGGTCCGTTGCGCTTCTTCCAGGGCAATCGGCCAGCGCATCCGGATCCGCGCGCAGATTTCATGGGCGACGCCGAGGCGGATGAAATATTCGCCTGACCCCGTCGCGGAAATGGCGCAGCTGCGGTCGTCGGCATAGGTGCCGGCACCGATGATCGGACTGTCGCCGATCCGGCCCCAGCGCTTGCCGGTCATCCCGCCGGTCGACGTACCGGCTGCCATATGGCCGTTCTGATCCATGGCGACAGCGCCGACTGTGCCGAATTTATAGTCGATGTCGGCTGCGCTGACCTCTTTCGAAAGCAGCTTGTCGATCTGTTCCAGCCGATAGGGGGTGGCGTAATATTCCGGCGGGACCTGTTGGAGGCCCTGGTCGCGGCTGAACTGGTTGGCCCCTTCGCCCGACAGCATCACGTGCGGGCTGTGATCCTTGACCGCGCGGGCCAGCAGGATCGGATTCTTGGTGCCGTTGATACCTGCTGCGGCACCCGCTGAAAGGTCGCTGCCGTCCATGATGCTGGTGTCGAGCTCGTTGGTCCTGTCCCAGGTGAAGACCGCGCCCTTGCCGGCGTTGAAATTGGGATTGTCTTCGAGGATCATGATCGTCGCGGTGATCGCATCGATGGCGCTGCCACCGTCTTCGAGAATCTGGGAGCCAGCCGCGAGCGCCTGATTGAGCGCGGCGCGGATGTCCTTGTCCTGTTCAGGCGTGATCCTGTCCCGATCCAGTGTACCGGCCCCGCCGTGAATGGCGATCGACCAGCGACTGTCTTGCTCATTGTCTCCGGATTGCGCTGTTGCTGCGCTCGCCCAGCAAAGCAGGGCTATCGTAGCAAGAATGGACTTGATCATCGGCACGCTCCTGATTTTCTAATGGCTTAGATGCCAAAGGAAAAGACCGCAAGCCGCTTCACTACCAGGGAATTTCGCGACCGCTATAGTCGTAGAATTTTGCATTTTGTTTATGTGTCAGGCGGTCAATGACAGACCGCATGCCCTCAACGCTTTCCTGCGGCGTAAGATCGGCGTCTTCGCCACCCATATCGGTCTGCACCCAGCCGGGATGCATCATCGCGAGCGTCAGGCCTTCGTCCTTCCACTGCTGCGCCAGGCAATTCCACGCCTGATTCACCGCTGCCTTGCTGGTCCGGTAATACATCATGCTGCCTGTTTCATTTTCTGCGATGCTGCCGACCTGACTGGAGAGCACCACCATCTTCTTGTCTGCAGATTTGGCGACATTATTCTTCAAGGCGTTTGCCAGTCTGACAGGGCCGATCACATTGACGGTCAAATTCCGAGGGGCCAAAGATGCCGGCGTTGTTGATGAACAGATCAATCGGCTGGCCACCGAGCTGTTGTGCAAAGCTTTTGACGCTGGCGTCGTCTGCGGCGTCGAGCTGCATGACTTTGACATTATCAATCGCCTGCAGTTCCGTGGCATTTTCCGGTTCCCGCGCGGTACCAATCACGTGCCAGCCGTTGGCAGCATATTGCTTTGCCATTTCGAGTCCGAGGCCCCGATTTGCGCCGGTGATTATTGCTGTTGCCATGGAAATTTCCTCTTCGGTTGCTGTCTTTTTTTGCGACAGGGCCAATCGCCCCTCGCACCTGCGCGGTGAACCCGCTATATATGGCTACATGATCAACAGCCACGCAGGTTTCAACCAATGACCGCTGAAAATCCGTCTTTGCGCCCCTGGCGCGATATCGAGCGGCGCAAATGTCGCCAGATCATGGTCGGCGACGTGCCAGTTGGCGGCGACGCGCCAATCACGGTGCAAACGATGACCAATACCTTGACCTCGGACGCGAAGGCGACGATCGACCAGATCCGGCGCTGCGAGGAAGCCGGAGTCGACATCATTCGGGTGTCCTGTCCCGATGTCGAGAGCACAACGGCGCTGAAGCAGATCGTGCGGGCGAGCAATGTGCCGATCGTCGCCGATATCCATTTCCATTACAAGCGAGGCATTGAGGCGGCGGAAGCCGGCGCCGCATGCCTGCGGATCAATCCGGGCAATATCGGTTCCTCGGCGCGGGTGCGGGAAGTGATCGACGCGGCCAAGGCCAACGGCTGCGCGATCCGGATCGGCGTCAATGCAGGCAGCCTGGAGAAGGACCTGCTCGAGAAATATGGCGAGCCCTGTCCGGAGGCGCTGGTCGAGAGCGCGCTGGATCATATCAAGATTCTCCAGGACCATGATTTTCACGAATATAAGGTCGCGGTGAAGGCGTCGGACGTGTTTCTGGCGGTGGCGGCCTATATGCAGCTGGCCGATGCGGTCGACTGTCCGCTGCATGTCGGCATAACCGAGGCTGGCGGCCTGATCGGTGGCACGGTGAAAAGCTCGATCGGCATCGGCAATCTGCTGTGGGCCGGGGTCGGCGACACGATCCGGGTTAGCCTGTCGGCCGAGCCGGAAGAGGAAGTGCGGGTCGGCTATGAAATGCTCAAGGCGCTTGGCCTCAGGACGCGCGGTGTGCGGGTGGTCAGCTGCCCGTCTTGCGCGCGGCAGGGCTTTGATGTGATCCGGACGGTGCAGAAGCTGGAGGAGCGGCTGCAGCATATCCGCACGCCGCTGTCGCTGTCCGTACTGGGCTGCGTGGTCAACGGGCCAGGCGAGGCGCGAGAAACCGATATCGGCATTACCGGCGGCGGCAAGGGCAAGCATATGGTCTATCTCTCCGGGGTTACCGACCATCATGTCGAGGACAATGATATGGTCGATCATATTGTGAAGCTGGTCGAGGCGAAGGCAGCGGAGATCGAGGCGGCGGACCTGGCGATGGAAGCGGCGGAATAATGGCGGATCAGCGCAAACGCGCGAGCGACTTCCATCCCCATATTCTCGAGATTTTCGACGGCTATGTGCATGGCGCGATCTCGAAACGCCAGTTCATCAGCCAGGCCGGGAAATTTGCCGCTGCTGGCGTGACCGGGGCGATGATCCTGGATCAGTTGCAACCCAATTATGCTTGGGCAGCGCAGGTTGAACCGGATGATCCGGCGATTGTCAGCGAACGGATCAGCTATACAAGCCCGGACGGCCATGGCTCGATCAAGGCGCTGATGGCGAAGCCGGCGGGAGCGACGGGCAAGCTGCCGGCGGTGCTGGTGATCCACGAGAATCGCGGGCTCAATCCCTATATCGAGGATGTCGCGCGGCGGGTGACCAAGGCCGGTTATCTGGCGCTAGCTCCCGATGGCCTGTCCCCTCTGGGCGGCTATCCCGGCAATGACGACGACGGGCGGACGATGCAGCGGACGCTGGACAGTGCCAAGCTGATGGAAGATTTTTTCGCCGCGTTCGAATTTCTGCGCGATCACCATGGCTCGACCGGCAAGGTCGGTGCGGTTGGTTTCTGCTATGGCGGCGGCGTGTGCAACGCGCTGGCCGTGGCTTATCCGGATCTGGCCGCGTCGGTTCCTTATTATGGACGCCAGCCCGATGCCGCCGAGGTGCCGGCGATCGAGGCGCCGCTGATGATTCACCATGCCGGCAACGATGAGCGGATCAACGCTGGCTGGCCGGCCTATGAGGCGGCCCTGACGGAGCATCAGAAGGAATATAGCGTTCATTTCTATCCGGGCGTCAACCACGGTTTCCACAATGACACTACGCCGCGCTATGATGAAGAGGCGGCGACACTTTCATGGCGGCGGACGCTGGCGTTTTTCGACACGCATGTGCGCGATCAGGGCGCTGTTTGATTTGCGACCGAGCGGCAGTTGCCAACGGGATAAGGGTCTTTGATCGAGAGTTCGGCCAAATCAATGCGAAGGGAAACGGATAGTGGCAGGCTTGTTTGTCACGCCCGGCAGGCCACAACCGACATGTAGCCCGGATAGCTGGTCGAGACCGATCGGTCGACAATGACTTCGCCATTCTCAAGATAGGGTGCCCATAAGCCTCGAAGCTGGCGGGTGATTGTGCTTCGCTCGGGACGAGTATTGAGGATGACTGCAATCCGTTCGCCTGGCTTGGGCCGGTAACTGGTCCCCAAAGCGAGATCATATTCCACTCGCCGAACAGGCCAGACTCTGACGCGGACTTGCGAAACATTTTTCTGGGCGTTTAGCACCGTCTTTAACTGGGAGGCCAAGATCTTCGACTTGATGGTGTTGCCTACCGGCGATTGACAGTAGAAAATATCATATCTGAAATTCTCGCCGTTGAAAGCGCCCATTCTGAGTATCCCTTCGCGCGGCTGCACCGGGCCCGCCAGCCCCGCGTCAGAATATATTTCGCCTTCCTCCAACCTGTCCGGGTTCAGCTTCGGTTTGAGCGCATATTCGGGGATATATTTGAATTTCTCTTTTGTCTGGCCGCTGTCGCTACCTGCCACCGGTTTCAGCTTTATTTCGATTTCATTCAGGCCTTCATCCAATTTCATCCTGATCGTATTTGCTCGCTGATACCCCTCTTTTTTGGCCCAGGCTTTCAGTTCCTTGCCGATCGCAGAATGGTGAAAGCTATAACTGAAATCACCTGCTTCATTCGCATCAAGAATGACTGTCCGACCGCGGCGCAGCACGACCTGGGCACCATCCATGAATTGCTGTTCATCCTCGAAGTTCAAAACCGACCCTTCGATTCTAGCGGGCAAATTGTCGCATTCGCTGGCTTCCGCGCCCTTGACGATGACGGCGAGCTCGCAATTTCTCTCTGTCAGGCCCAGCCACGCTGCCCACCCCAGTCCAATCAACACCAGCGGCGGAAGGAACGCGCTGATGATCCGATTGACCCACAGGGCGATTTTATTATTTGGATCGACTGCGTTTGCGAACATAAAAAACAGCAGCATCAGGGCCAACATCAGCAGCACGATGATACCGATCGTTCGGACACCTCCGGTATCGACCTTCACACCGGCTGTAATCCTGAACATGGCAACGCCGATTGCTACCAATCCCAATACAGCAACCCCGTAACGCAATGCGGGATGGGCTTTCAGGCCCATCTTGATGATATAATCGAGCGGCCCCAATGCAACTTGGCCTGGGTCCAATGCGCCATTCATATTCTGATGTTCTGTTGGTGGACCATCCCGGTTGGCGTCAGCGTTATTGTCCGGATCATGGTTGTCGACGTCGTTCATGCAAATCCCCCTCGCCCACGGAAAATACACGACCCTTGTTTTTATTAAGGCGTCAGATACCAATTTTAGGCCTGCCAAGCAAGATGAGCGGAAGTAATCGGTGCATGAAATGATCGGTCCCGACAAAGCTTCGTCCGAACGATCCGCCGTGCAATATGGCCGGAACGCATATTTGCGGTCGATTTTGGCATGCGCTTGGCTCATCAGGGAAAACGGTCGGGGTTCCAAATGCCTGTTTCCTCCCACCGCTGAAACTGTCATAGGCGGCGCATGAGATACTTGCTGCTGTTGCTTTCCGGACTGGCGATGATTCCTGCATCTGCGGTACAAGCGGAATCGGTAGCAACGGAACATCCAGAAGCGCGGCCGTTCGACGAATCCGCCGACGGGACGGTAGCGGTTGACGCAGCGCTTGCCCGTGCGCAATTGGCCGACAAAAGAGTCCTTCTCGTCATGGGCGCGAATTGGTGCCATGACAGCCGCGCCCTGGCTGGCTGGTTGGCTGAGCCGCGCTTTGCCGCAATGCTCGACGCCAAATATGAACTGGTTTATGTCGATGTCGGTCACAAAGACCACAATATCGATATCGCGCAGCGGTTCGGGTTGGATGCAATCAAGGGTACGCCGACGGTGCTGGTCCTGTCATCCAGTGGTGCCTTGCTCAACCGGAAGTCCGCGCCGAAGTGGCGTAATGCCGCCAGCCGCGATGAAGCGGATATTTTTGCCTATTTCGACGAATTCACCCCCGAAAGCTGAACCGAAGGAAAGCAGGTGTCCCGCGCATTGACCTATTTACTGATTGCTCTGGCCGTTATTGCACTAGCCCTGTTCTTCCTGCCGCTGCGGCTGGCTGTAGGCATGGCGGGGCTGGAAGGGTCGCGCTTTTCGGCCAAGGCGATCACGGGGTCGGTCTGGAACGGACGGATCGAAGGCGCGCAACTCGGGCCGTTTCCGCTCGGTGATCTCGACGCCGGTGTCCGTTTGCTGCCGCTGCTGACCGGTCAGGTGTTGATGGATCTGGAGCGGCCGCCGGTTGCCGGCGATCCGGGGCTGGTCGCTACCGTCGGCAAGGCAGGAAGCAATCTGATGGTGCAGGACCTCACCACCATGCTGAGTGTCGGCAGTCAGCTGGCGCCGCTGCCTGCATCGGTAATCGACTTGCAGGCGGTCAACATCACTTTCGCCGGAGGCCGCTGTCAGTCGGCCAGCGGGCAGGTGAGGGTGTCGCTGGACGCCAATATACCGGGGCTAAACCTCAAGCAGGGATTGCTCGGGCAAGCGGAATGTCAGGATGGGGTCCTGACACTGCCGCTGCAAAGCGGATCGGGGATGGAGCAACTGACGCTGAAAGTTCAGGGCAACGGCTTTTATACCGCGCGATTGTTCCTGTCGGGTAGCGACCGCGCCTGGACCCTGCTATTGCCGACGCTTGGATTTCGCAAGGTGCCCAGTGGCTACGCGATCAAGGTCGCCGGACAGTTGCGACAAAGGAACGGACAATGACCAAGCCAGTAAAATTCTCGATACTGGACCTATCGCAGGTTCCGCAGGGCAGCGATGTCAGCACCGCGCTCGACCGGTCGCTGGCGCTGGCCCGGCATGGCGAGGCGCTTGGCTATGAGCGGTTCTGGATGGCGGAGCATCACGGCATGGAGGGCATCGCCAGCGCCGCAACTGCGGTCGCCCTTTCCCATATTGGCCATGGCACCAAGTCGATCCGCATCGGTGCCGGCGGTATCATGCTGCCCAACCACGCGCCGATGGTGATTGCCGAGCAGTTTGGGACGCTTGAGGCTCTGTTTCCCGGGCGGATTGATCTCGGTCTTGGCCGCGCACCGGGGTCTGACCAGCGGACGGCGCAGGCGCTGCGCCGCAATCTCAACAGCGATGCCAATGAATTTCCGCGCGACGTTCTCGAGTTGCAGGCCTTTCTGTCCGGCGACGAGCGGCTTGGTATCCAGGCGACACCGGGGCAGGGGACCAATATTCCGCTCTATATCCTCGGCAGCAGCCTGTTTGGTGCACAGCTCGCGGCGGCGCTGGGCCTGCCCTATGCCTTTGCCTCGCATTTTGCGCCGCAGATGCTGGATGAGGCGCTGCGCATCTACCGGCGCGATTTCAAGCCGTCAGAGCAGCTCGACGAACCTTATGTGCTGTGCGGCTTCAATATATTCGCTGCCGATACTGATGAAGAAGCGGAGTTTCTTTCCAGTTCGATGCTGCAGAGCTTTGTTGCGCTGCGCAGTGGCAATCCGGGCAAGATGCCGCCGCCGGTTGAGGGCTACCGCGACAGCCTGCCGCCGCAGTTCCAATCGATGCTTGAGCAGATCATGCAAGGCAGCGCAGTCGGCTCGCCCGACAAGGTGAAGCAGGCGGTCGACCGGTTTGTCGATCGGACCGATGCCGATGAGCTGATCATCGCCGGATCCATTTTCGATCAGGCGGCGCGAGAAAAAAGCTATGCCATTGCGGCGGATATTCGCGATCTGGTTGCTGCATAGCGCCAAATTGGCTGCATAGAGCCCTTGATTTTGCGGGCTGGTCTGCGCATGACTTGGGCAAATTGAAATTCCCAAAAAAGGCGCCCCAATGGCAGAAAATAAAGTCCAACGTTCCGGCAGCAATTCAGCGCTTCGCGATTTTCTGAAGAGCGAGGCGGCGGGCGGGATCCTGCTGATGGCCGCTGCGGCACTGGCAATGGTGGTGGCAAACAGCCCGCTGTACGACATGTACCACCATTTCCTGCACGAGATAAAGGGACCGACCCTGTCCAGCAAGCTGGGCCCGATGACGCCGCATTTGTGGATTAACGACGGGCTGATGGCGATTTTCTTCCTGCTCGTCGGGCTGGAAATCAAGCGTGAGTTCGTCGACGGGCGGCTCAATACCTGGGATCGCCGGCGTCTGCCGGTGCTGGCAGCGGCCGCAGGGATGGCGGTGCCGGCGCTGATCTATCTGTTCGTCGTCAAGGATGTGCCCGTGCTGTACAATGGTTGGGCGATCCCGGCTGCGACGGATATTGCCTTTGCGATCGGCGTGCTGGCCCTGCTGGGGCCCCGCGCGCCAACTTCGCTCAAGCTGTTTCTGGTCACCGTCGCGATTGTCGATGATATGGGGGCCGTCGCGATCATCGCGCTGGTCTATACGGCAGAGATCAATGGCGCTGCGCTGCTGGCCAGCGGAGCGATACTGGCCGTCATGTACACGATGAACCGCAATGGCGTGCTGAAGCTCTGGCCCTATCTGATCGGTTCGGGTCTGCTCTGGTATGCGGTGCTGATGTCCGGAGTGCATGCGACGATCGCTGGTGTACTCGCCGCCATGACAATACCGATCGTGGTCACGCCGACGTCACCGGATTCAAAAGAGTCCCCGCTCCACCGCCTGGAGCATGCGATTTCGCCGTGGAGCGCCTTCCTGATCGTGCCGCTGTTCGGTTTCGCCAATGCCGGGGTGTCGATGGAAGGAATTGGCTGGGAACAGGTGTTCGCGCCCTTGCCGCTGGGTATTGCCGCCGGTCTGTTCTTCGGCAAGCAGATCGGTATTTTCGCCAGCGTCTGGATCGCGGTGAAGACCGGATTTGCCGGGCGGCTTGGTGGAGCAAGCTGGCTGCAGGTCTATGGCGTTGCCATGCTTTGCGGTATCGGCTTTACGATGAGCCTGTTCATCGGTGCGCTTGCCTTCCCCGGCAACGAATTGCTGATCGAAGAGGCGAAGATCGGCGTGCTCGGCGGGTCATTCCTTTCGGCGATCGTCGGCTTTTGCATCTTGCGCTTTGCGCCGCAGGACAAGCACTTCGAATCGCTCGGAAAAGAGGATGCAGACAAGTTGATGGACGCCCTGCCAGCCGGCGAGGCCAGAAAACTGAAAGATGTTCTGTGAAACATTCGCGGCTGCTTGCCGCAGGCTTTCTGGCGCTGTCGGCCTGTTCCTCGATGGCCGAACCGATCGCGCCGCCGGTCATCAGCGATGGCGCTGAGTCAAAGGCGGCGCATGAACTGACGTCGATTGCCACCGACTATGTCAAGCTGACCCTGGAACTGGGTGAACAGGAAGCTGGCTATGTCGATGCTTATTATGGCCCGTCGGAATGGGCTGAGATGGCGAAAGTCAAAACGCGCGATATCGGACAGTTGGGCGAGGCGATAACCGGCTTGCGACAGCGGCTGGACGCATTGCCTGAAAGCGACGATCCCCTGGTCAACGCCCGCCAGAAATTCCTGTCAGCGCAGCTGCGGGCGGCCGCTACGCGCTTCGCCATGATGAAAGGTGAAACCTTCTCCTTTGTCACGGAAGCGCAGGGTCTGTTCGGCGTGACCCCGGAACTCAGGCCGCTGGAAGAATTTGATCCGGTGCTCGAAGAGATCGAAAATATCGCTCCCGGCGAAGGGCCGCTCAGCGAGCGGGTCGCGGCGTTTGAAGAGGGATATATCATTCCCAAGGACCGGCTGAAGGCGGTGTTCGACACCGCGATTGCCGAGTGCAAGGCGCGCACCAAAAAATATTTCGATCTGCCCGAGGGCGAGAATTTCAGGATGGAGTTTGTCACCGGCAAAAGCTGGAGCGGCTATAATTATTATCAAGGTGACTATCAGAGCCTGATCCAGGTCAACACCGACCTGCCGATCTTCATCGGCCGCGCCGTCGATCTGGGCTGTCATGAGGGCTATCCCGGCCATCATGTTTACAACATGCTGCTTGAGCGTAACCTGACCAAGGGACGCGGCTGGCAGGAATTTTCAATCTATCCGCTCTATTCACCGCAGAGCCTGATCGCCGAGGGATCGGCCAATTATGGCATTGAACTGGCCTTCGGCGGTGAAGAGCGGCTGGAATATGAACGCGACGTGCTGTACCCGCTGGCGGGCCTCGATCCGGACACGGCGGCGGCTTACTGGGCGCTGCAAATTGCCAAACAGGCGCTGAGCGGGGCCAGGATGACGATTGCCCAGCAATATCTGGATGGCGAGATCACTCGCGAGCAAGCGGTCGCGCTCAGCCAGAAATATCAGCTGGTGTCGCGCGAACGGGCCGAGCAGATGACTGACTTCACCGAACAATATCGCAGCTATGTGATCAACTATGGCCTGGGCATGGACATGGTCCGCGACTGGATTGAAGCACAGGGCGATGCACCGGTGTGGCGCTGGAAGGCGATGGAGCGGTTGCTGAGCGAGCCGATGCTGCCGGGGGATTTGGTGGAGAACTGACTTTCGAGTAGGCAGATCAAGGGTGATCCGGTCATTCTGAAATGGTTTCAGGCTCCCATTGGCAGTTGGCGAACTGGGCCCGAGTTCCTGAAACAAGTTCAGGATGACGAACTTGCTTATCGGAAGGGAGTGCTTTCGAATTCCACTTGCGCAATGCAAAAATCGGCGTAATCCAAGCGCAGTTTTTCGGCATAGGATCGCTGCATGGCATTCAATCTGTTCGGACGTATCAAACCCCTCGACGCAATTTTGGCTACAGCAGAGAAGAAGGCGCTTACCCGCTCGCTCGGGCCTGTTCAGCTGACCCTGCTGGGCGTCGGCGCGATTATCGGAACCGGGATTTTCGTGCTGACATCGGAGGCGGCGCAGAAGGCCGGGCCGGGGATGATGTGGAGTTTCGTGATCGCCGGGCTGGTCTGCGCGGTTGCCGCGCTCTGCTATTCGGAACTCGCCTCGATGGTGCCGGTATCGGGCTCAGCCTATACCTATACCTATGCGGTGATGGGCGAGTTGCTGGCGTGGATGGTCGGCTGGGCGTTGATCCTGGAATATGCGGTTGCGGCGAGCGCGGTTTCGGTCGGTTGGTCGGGCTATTTTGTCGGACTGCTCGCCAATGCCGGGATCGAGTTGCCGAGAGCGCTGACGATTGGCAGCTATGCACCGGGCGGGCTGGTCAACCTGCCGGCGCTGATCATCGCGCTGCTGGTCACCTTTCTATTGATGATCGGCACCAGCGAGAGCGCCAAGGTCAATGCCGTTCTGGTTGCGATCAAGGTGACGGCGCTGACCGTCTTCATCGCGCTGACCCTGCCGATGATAAAGGGGCAGAATTTCGATCCGTTTTTGCCCAATGGGTGGTTTGGCGAGAGCCGTGGCTTCGGCGCGGTCGGCGCGGCGGCCTCGATCTTCTTTGCCTATGTCGGCTTTGACGCGGTTTCGACTGCTGCCGAGGAGACCAAGAATCCGCAGCGCAATGTACCGATCGGGCTGATCGGCAGTCTCGGCATCTGTACGGTCTTCTATCTGCTGGTCGCGGCAGGCGCGATTGGTACGGTTGGCGCGCAGCCGATTGTCGATGCGGCGGGCAATGTGCTGGCCCCCGGCAGCACCGAATGCAATGCCAGGCCCTGCTGTCAGCCGGCCGCGAGCCGCTGGTGTGCAGCCATGAGGCGCTGGCTTTTGTCCTGAGGACGATTGGTCATCCTGTCTTTGGCAATATGATCGGTATTGCGGCTTTCCTGGCCTTGCCATCGGTGATCCTGATCATGTTGTTCGGCCAGACCCGGATCTTCTTCGTGATGGCGCGCGATGGCCTGCTGCCGGAAAAGCTGGCCTCTATCCATCCGAAATGGAAGACGCCGCATATCGTGACCGCGATTACCGGCGTTGCCGTGTCGGTTTTTGCCGCGTTTCTGCCGGTCGGGCAATTGGCGGACATTTCCAACTCGGGGACGTTATTTGCCTTTTTGATGGTGGCCCTGGCGGTGCTGATTCTGCGCCGCACCGATCCGGCCCGTCACCGGCCGTTCCGGACGCCGCTGGTGTGGATTGTCGCACCGCTGGCGATCATCGGTTGTCTGGGGCTGTTCTACAATCTGCCGTTCGAAGCCAAGATGGTGCTGCCCATCTGGGGCGGGATCGGGCTGCTGCTCTATTTCGCTTATGGTTACAGAAAGAGCCATGTCGGGCGCGGCCATGTCGAAGTGCACGAGAGCGATGTCGACGCACCGCAACAGCCGGTTCCGCCGATCAGCGACCAATAGGGCGCGTTCCCGGCAGCATATTTCCAGTCTATATTAACCATCTGCTAACCAATTTCCTTCACTCCTGTTTTCGAAACATGAACCGCGCTCGCTTAGAGTGCACCATGGACAGGGACCAGACTGATGAACACGCCAAGCAACGCCGCCGACAATGTCGTAGATGTCGCCATTATCGGGGCCGGACCTGCCGGTCTGACCGCTGCCTATCTGCTTTCCAAAAAGGGCTATTCGGTCACCGTGATCGAGAAAGACCCGAAATATGTCGGTGGAATCAGCCGGACGGTGGAGCATGAAGGCTTTCGCTTTGATATTGGCGGGCATCGCTTCTTTTCCAAAAGCCAGGAAGTGGTTGATCTGTGGAACGAGATCCTGCCCGACGACTTTATTCAGCGGCCACGGATGAGCCGGATCTATTATGAGGGCAAATTCTATAGCTATCCCTTGCGCGCCTTTGAAGCGCTGTGGAATCTGGGCATCTGGCGGTCGACTCTGTGCATGCTGAGCTATGGCAAGGCGAAGGTTTTTCCGAACAAGAATGTGAAGAGCTTTGAAGACTGGACGGTCAACCAGTTCGGCTACAAACTCTATTCGATTTTCTTCAAAACCTACACCGAGAAGGTCTGGGGCATGCCATGCGACGAAATGTCGGCGGACTGGGCGGCGCAGCGCATCAAGGGGCTGAGCCTCTGGAACGCGGTCACCGATGGCCTGAAACGCTCGCTCGGTCTGAACCGCAAGCCCAATGACGGGCAGGAGGTCAAGACTCTCCTCGAAACCTTCCGCTATCCCCGCCTCGGGCCCGGCATGATGTGGGATGCTGCGAAACGCCATGTCGAAGCCAAGGGCAACCGGGTTCTGATGGGTCACAGGCTCAAACAGCTGGCGCAGGATGCCAACGGCAACTGGCGGGTCGGGGCGACCAACGCGGATGGCGAAACCGTGATCACCGCAAAACATGTGATTTCCAGCGCGCCGATGCGCGAACTGGCCACCCGCATCCATCCGCTGCCGAAGTCGATGCCGGAAGCGCAGGATCTCAACTATCGCGACTTCCTGACCGTGGCGATCATGATCAAGTCGGACGACCTGTTCCCCGACAACTGGATCTATATCCATGATGACCGCGTGCAGGTCGGCCGGGTCCAGAATTTCCGCAGTTGGTCACCGGAAATGGTGCCGGACGAGAATATCGCCTGCGTCGGCCTCGAATATTTCTGCTTCGAAAATGACGGCCTCTGGTCTTCGTCCGACGAGCAGCTGGTCGAACTGGCGAAACAGGAAATGGCGATTCTCGGCCTGTGCAAGGCGGAAGATGTCGTCAGCGGCGTGGTTGTCCGTCAGGAGAAAGCCTATCCGGTCTATGACGACAGCTATGAAGATAATGTCGCTGCCATGCGCGATGATCTGGAAAGCCGTTTCCCGACGCTGCACATGGTCGGCCGCAACGGGATGCACCGCTATAATAATCAGGATCACGCGATGATGACCGCGATGCTGACGGTCGAGAATATTGAAGCCGGTACCCGCAAATGGAATGTCTGGAACGTCAATGAAGACGCCGAATATCACGAAGCGGGCGATGAAGGTGCACAGCGGGTGATCGCTGACGAGATCAGTGAAGATCGTGTCGCCGCTCTCGAAAGCATGCGCGATGTGCCGACGCGGATTGAAGAGGTGCCGCAGGATAAATCCAGGAAAGCGGCGTAAAATTCATGAACCGAAGTGGCGCAGAGAGACGGTCGATCGTGGGTGGCTGGATTGCGAATTTGCCCGCCCCGATCGCGACACTAAATCGTTTTTCGATCACCCGATATTTGCTGGCGAGCGTTGTCAGCCTGGCATTTGACGTCGCGCTGTTCATGGTTCTCGTTGCATTCATGGTCGATCCGGGCTGGGCATCGGCAGCCGGCTATAGCGCCGGGATCGTCGTTCACTGGTTCATTTCATCTAGCTTCGTGTTCCCTGGCAAGGCACGCGGAGGTGCGGCGCTGCATTTGCAGCGGCTGGGCTTCATCGGGACGGCGGTATTGGGCCTGGGGATAACCGTCAGCATGGTGAGCGGACTGAGCAGCGCTGGCGTCCAGCCGGTCATGGCGAAGGCAGCAGCAGTCGCGGTCAGTTTCTTCGCCGTCTACCTGACGCGCAAATATGGAGTGTTCCGGTGAGCTACATGGATATGACCCTGGCAGCGCCGCCAAAGGCGCACCGGTTCAGCCCTGACTTCACGAAATTTATCAACTGGGCGCTGGTCTGGATTGTCCTCGCCAATATTCCGTTCATGGCGATGTGGATGGTAGGCGCGCCGCCGCGCGCCATTCCGATTGCGCTGGCGGGGTTCGCTGGCCTGATTGTCAAACGCATGCCGCGGCTGGTGCAGTGGCTGACCTTCGCGAGTGTCATGATATATTCGCTGCTTTCCTTTGTGTCCGGCCTATTCAGCCTGACCATGGACTCCCTGCTATATTCGCTGCAGTTTTTCGCAGAAATCAAGCCGAGCGATTCGATCGAATATATTGCCGCGGGCGTGGTGGTAATCGGTATATTGATCGGCAGCTGGTTCCTGCTCAAGCGGGATACGAATTTTTCCAAACCCTTGCATATCATCCTCGGGGGGGCTTTGATCTTTGGCCTGGTTGGTGCAGATGCCGCTGTCGGCGAGAGCATGCGGGGTCATTATTTCCGGCCGGCACCGGCTGGCGCTGCATTTGAGTCCGCGGTAACCAAGTCCGGTTTTGCAGCGCGCGCGGATGGTAAGCGCAATCTCGTGCTGATCATCGTGGAGTCGCTGGGCGTCCCCAAAAATAACAAGGCAATGTCGGACAAGCTGTTCGCGAAATACAAGAGCAGCGCGGTCAAGGCGCGCTACGACGTCAGTCAGGGCACCAGCTTCTATTACAACAGCACCACCGCCGGCGAGATGCGTGAGCTCTGCGGCCGCTGGGGCGATTATTATGAATTGCTCAAGACCGATAACCCGGCGGTCCTCAATTGCCTGCCAGCGCAGCTCGCCAAGAAAGGCTATGCCACCCAGGCGATGCACAGTTTCAAGGGCCCGTTCTTCAAGCGCGAAACCTGGTATCCGAAAATCGGTTTCCAAAAGCGTGAATTCGCGATCGATCTGGAAGAGCGCGGCGCGGAAAAATGTGGCGGCGTGTTCGCTGGCGCCTGTGATCGCCAGGTACCGAAGATGCTCGCCGACAATCTGAAACGGGCGACGCAACCGACATTTCAATATTGGCTTACGCTGAACAGCCATTTGCCTGTTCCGACCGAGCTCAATCTGCATTCCGGCAATTGCGAAGACGTGTCGATCGAGCTGGCGCGCGATTATCCGATGATTTGCCGCCAGTTTGCGATTTTCGACGATATCGACCAGGCGCTGATCAAGGAAATTACGGCAAAAGACTTCCCCGAAACGGATATCCTGCTGGTTGGCGACCATATGCCGCCCTTCTTTGACCGCCATCACCGTTCGCAATTTGACCCCGAAAGGGTGCCATGGCTTTACCTGAAAGCCAAGCGTTCACAACCCGAGGGATAGGATTTTGGAACGCTTGCGCGGCAACTGGCCGATATTTCTGATCTGGCTCGCGGTCTGCGCGGTGATGATTCTCGTTACCCGCGGGCAGATTGCCAGCGGCATCGGCTGGGGCCCCGACGACCAGCTCCGCATGGTGCAGCTGCGCGACTGGCTTGGCGGCCAGAGCTGGTTTGATACCGTCCAATATCGCATCGGTGAACCGGACAGCCAGCCGATGCACTGGCCGCGCTGGATCGAATTGCCGCTGGCGCTGGTGTTCCTGCTGTTCAAGCCTTTGCTGGGTGCGGCCGCCGCCGAGACCGCAGCCATGGTCATCGTGCCGCTGGTTACATTGGGCTGCGCCATGTGGCTAGCCGTGCAGATTACCGAACCGATTTTTGACCGCAAGGTCGCGCTATTGGCGGCAGCGCTGACGGCAACGGCCGTGCCGATTGTTGCACAGATCCGGCCGATGCGGGTTGATCATCATGGCTGGCAGATTGTTCTGGCGCTGGCCGCTCTATGGACCCTGTTCTGGCCGGAAAAGCGCCAGGGTGGAATCGTGCTTGGCACCACGCTGGCGCTCTGGCTTTCGATATCGCTGGAAGGGCTGCCGCTGTCTGCGGCCTTCATTGTGCTGCTAGTGTGGCGCTGGGTGTTTCAGATCGAAAAGGGAGTCCGATTATTCTGGACGCTGCTGTCTTTCCTGATCGGCAGTCTCCTGTTCTACTTCGCCACGCAAGGCCATTTCAACACCGCAATCAACTATTGTGACGCGCTGTCGCCCGCCCATCTGCTGGCCTGCACCGCTGGTGCCGCGATCATCCTGCCGGCGATCAAATGGCTGCCTGCCAACCTGCCACTGCGCGCGATCTGCCTCGCCGTTGCCGGCGGAGCCGCGTTGTCGGTCCTTTACGGCTTCGCTCCGCAATGTATGGGCGGCGCGTTCAACACAATGGACCCGCTTGTCCGCGAATATTGGTTGGTGAACGTACTGGAAGGGCTGCCGATCTGGTATCAGAATGGCAAAAATATGGTCACCATAATTGGTGGATCGATCATCGTCGGATTTGTCAGTCTGCTGTTCATCATGTGGTCGCGACCGACCGGGATCGATCGCCGCAAATTGTCGGTGCTCGCCTATGCTTTTCTGTGGGCGCTGTTGCTGTCGCTCTTTGTTCAGCGCGCCATGGCGGTTGCCGCGGCCTTTGCTCTGCCATTCATGGCCTGGGCTGTGCACCTGGCGTTCGTTCGGGCCCGTGCCATCAAGCGTCCGGTATCACGCATATTTGCCACCGCAGCAGTGGTGATGCTGGTCCTGCCAGGACCGCTGGCTGTCGCAGTGTTCAACGCCTTCGATCCAAAGGAAGAGACATCACCAAAAAATCCAGACGCAGCGCTTTGTGACAAGGATGTCTCGCTCGCCCGGCTGAACGCCTTGCCGCGATCCAATATCCTCGCGCCGTTTGATTTTGGCCCGCCTATTCTGTTGCTGACGCCGCATTCGGTGTTGGCCACCAGTCACCATCGCAACGACCAGGCCATGGCCGACCAGATCAGGATTTTTATCTCCGCTCCAGATAAGGCGCGTGCCTTGCTGGAACACCACAGCATCCGCTACATCGTTGTCTGTAGTGAAGAGCCCGAACTCGCTCTTTATGCGAAAAAACACCCGGAAGGCCTGTGGGCACAACTGGCCAATGGCGATCAGCCGGACTGGCTGCAATCTGTGCATATTCGGGACAACGGCCTGATTCTCTGGCGCGTTTTGCCAATAGGATTGCGAAACGAGATGTAAAATATAATAGTCGTCTCTCGGTCGTCAAAAAAATAAAACCGTGGAGATTATAATGGCAAGAGTCACCGGTCTCGGTGGCGTCTTTCACAAGGTGAAGGACCCAGCGGCAACGCGCAAATGGTACAAGGAATATCTTGAGCTGGATGGAGAATATGGTCCGATGCTCAGCTGGTCGGAGGAGACAGGCGAGAAGCCCTATAGTCTGATCAGCCACTTTCCAGAAGATACGGACTATCTGCAACCCAGCAAGGCAGATTTCATGATCAACCTGCGGGTGGATGATCTGGACGCCTATGTCGCGCAGCTCGAAGAAAAGGGGCTGGAGGTTTTGGGCAAGGTCGATGAGGGATATGGCAAATTTGCCTGGATCCTCGATTGCGACGGGATCAAGATCGAATTCTGGCAGCAGATAGACGCGCCAGAGAGTTGATGTTTCCGGTTAGGCGGGAATGAACTTCAGGGCGAGACCGTTGATGCAGTGACGCTTGCCGGTGGGTTTTGGGCCATCGTTGAAAATGTGCCCGAGATGCCCGCCGCAGCGCGCGCAATGGACTTCGGTGCGTGGATAGACGAGCTTGAAGTCTTTTGTGGTGCCAATCCGGTCCTTTGAGATCGGTGCCCAGAAGCTTGGCCAGCCAGTTCCGCTGTCATATTTTGTTTTCGAAGAATAGACGCCAAGATTGCAACCGGCACAGGCGAATACTCCGTTGCGCTTTTCGTCATTCAGCGAGCTCGAATAGGCGGGTTCGGTGCCTTCCAGACGCAATATCCGATAGCGCGCTGGCCCCAGCCGCTGCTTCCATTCTTCCGGTGACCGGTTGATTTTGAAAGGGCCACCAGACCGCGCTTTGGCATCATCAAAGCCGCCCGACAGGCTGACCACGCCGAAGGCACCCGCGGCTGCCAGGGTTCCGGTTATCATCGTGCGCCGATCAAGCGATTTCATGTGCAAAGTCCTTTCCATCTTTCCCAATGTTCGGATTGGGAAGCAGATTGGTTACAGCATTGCGCCTGAACAGAAACTGATCAATATTTGGAAAGCTCGACTTCCAGCTCGCGAAAGCCGTGAACGAAACAGGCATGGACACGGCGATGGTTGCCGGTCGGATTGACCTGCATCCGCCGCTTGTGCATTTCTTCCAGCAAGATCCGGATCTGCAGCTCGGCAAGCCGGGCACCGACGCAGCGGTGAATGCCATAGCCGAAGGCCAGGTGACGGCGGGCATTTTCCCGGTCGACCTTGATCTTGTCCGCTTCCGGGAAAATCTCTTCGTCGCGATTGGCGGAAATATACCAGAGAACGACTTTGTCGCCCTTCTTGATCTGGTTGCCGAACAGGTCATGATCTTCCAGCGCGGTGCGTCGCATGTGGGCGAGCGGCGTCTGCCAGCGGATGATTTCCTGCACCGCGTTGGGAATGAGCTCCGGATTTTGCTGCAGCTTTTCCCGTTCCTCTGGAAATTGGCTCAGGCCAAAAGCCACGCCTGACATCGTATTGCGGGTGGTATCGTTGCCGCCGACGATCAGCAGCACCAGATTACCCATGAATTCCATCGGATCCATATCGCGCATATGTTCGGAATGGATCATCATCGAGATCAGGTCAGGAGTCGGTTCGGCGTTGACCCGCTCGTTCCACAGCTTGGTGAAATAGGCACCCATTTCATATAATATCTGTTGCCGCTGGCCGGTGAGGTCCTCTGCGACCGACAGTTCGACGTCCCCAGCCCAGTCGGACCAATAGGTAAGCATGCGCCGGTCTTCCCACGGGAAGCCGAACAATATGGCGAGCATGCCGGTGGTCAATTCGATTGAAACCTTGTCGACCCAGTCAAATTTTTCGCCCCATGGCAGGCTATCGAGCACCTCGGCGGTGCGCTGACGGATTTCCGCTTCCATACGCTGCATCTCGGTCGGCGTGAAAGCAGGGGCGACGGTCCGGCGCTGGCCGGTATGTTTGGGCCGGTCCATGGCGATGAACATCGGCAGCTGAAAATCCTCGTCAAAATCCGGCTCGGCAATGGTTATGCCGCCCTGAGCGACGTCGGAGGAGTAAATATCGGGCAGGGCCTCGACATGCTGTATCGGCTTGTAGGTGGTGACATTCCAGAAATCGCCGTGGACACCGCCGGTGACCTTGTTGATCGGTTCCTTGGCACGCATCTCGGCAAATGGTTTTCGCCAGAGATCCTTGCTGTACAGCTCGGCTCGGCTCACATCCCATGGATTTGTGTCACCAGTCGCAACCGGCGGATTGCGCTTATACCATGCCTCAAGCGCCTCATCGGCGGTTGGTGAAGTGGTCAGATTTCCAAGATCAATTTGGGGTACGGAAGCCATAAGTCTCTCCTCCCGTTGCTTGTTCCAGCAATCGGTTGCGTTTCAAAACTCGTCCAATCTGCCTCTATTGACAGCCTTGTCAATATTTTTTCCGCAAATGGCGTGAATCGCGAGATTATTTTCCGGTGACTCTGGCCAGCAGGTTTTTTTTGCGGGCCGCCTGTCCGGATTTCATCACGTTGCGGCGGAACAGCATCACCGAGAAGCGGATGATGATCATCGTGAAAATGCCCTGCCAGACCAAAGCCAGTCCGTGCTGCCAGATATTGTCCATTTGGGCAGCGCGGGCGATCATCGCGAACGGGGAACTGAACGGGAACAGGACGGCGAACCATTCGACCGGCTGGCCGAGCTTGGTGATTGATGAATAGGCAAGGAAGAACACCAGCAGCTGACCCATAGTGACCGGCATCGACAGCGTCTGTACCTCGCGTACGGTCGTTGCCATAGCACCAATCCCGAGAAAGAGTGATCCGAGCAGAAGATAGGCCATGGAGAAGTAGAAAATCATCAGCAGTCCGAAAAGCGGCCAGCCGACCGCAGGCGAGGGCAGCGCACTCCAGTTTGCGCCAATCAGCAGGGTGATCGCGAATGCTATCGTGCTCCAGACAGCAATGCCGACCAAAGCCATTCCGAGCATGGCAAAGAGTTTGCCAAGGAAGATCGCATCCATTGGTATGGCTGCGGCGAGAATTTCAATGATCTTGTTGGTTTTTTCCTCGACCAGATTGGACAGCACCATGCCCGCCAGGATCATCGTCAGCAGAATCAGCAATGCCTGACCGCCCTGCGCCGTCACTAGCTGGTTGCGCTCGCTAGAGCTGCTGGTCTGTTCGACCAGCCTCGTCTGGATAGTCACGGGCGCAGGTTGTGACAGCGCGGTTTCTGCCAGCAGCCCGATTTTCCCCCGCCACCTTTCAACGTCTCTGCTGGAGCCCGTCAATACTGGCTCGGCCAATGTGCCGGAAAGGATTGCGGTGTAGGACTGGTTGCTCCGAAGCTCGGCCACGATGTCGGCTTCTTCGCCCGAAAAATCCTGTAAGACGACCAGCTCGGGGAGAGCCTTCTCGCCGAGGCTTTTCGCCAATCTCTCTCGAGCGGCCAGCAATCGGTCCGTCTCCTGCCGGTCGATAGCGACACCTACGATCGAATTATCAATATCCCTGGATACCTGCGACCCTAGTCCGCCAGCCGCTACGCCGATACCGAGCGGAAACAACGGGCCAAGCAGGAAGAAAAAGAAGGATTTGGAAAAAATGATTGCCGTGAAGTCGCGGCGGGCAATCACAAAGGCTGCGCGGATGGTTTCAATCATGCGGTTTCATCCCCTGTGTTGCCCGCGGCATCGGCTTCCATTTTTCGAGCCGCCGCCTCGCCAGCGATCTCGACAAAGGCGTCGTGCAGGCCAGGTCGTTCGATTGACAGCGATTCGATACCGGCACCGCCTTCGACCAGCGCGTGCAGCAGCGGCTCCACACCGCTCTTCGGCAAGGTGAAATGCCAGTTGTGCCCCAGCGGTTTACAGTCTGCCGGGATTGCAGTGCGCCACGGTCCATCGAGATTGCGGGTTTCGAGATGAACTTGCGGGCGCAGTCGGTCGCGCGCCGTCGAAACCTTGCCTTTGAACGGAATTTTCCCTTCTGCGATAATCGCAATCTCTTCGCACAGCCGTTCCGCATGCGCGATCACATGAGTCGAGAAAATGACGGTGACGCCTTTGTCGGCCTGGTCCCGGATGAGCCGCTCCAGCTTGCCCTGGTTGAGGGCATCCAGACCGGAAAAGGGTTCGTCGAGAATGATCAGATCGGGATCGTGCACCAGCGTGCCGAGCAATTGGACGGTCTGCGCCATGCCTTTGGAAAGCTGCCGGATCTGTTTGTCGACGGCATGGCCCAGGCCATGATCTTCCATCATCTGGCGTCCGCGCTCGCGCCCTTTCGCCAGCGGCAACCCGCGCAAGGCGCCCATGAAGGCAATCGCATCATAGGCTTTCATTGATTGATAGAGGCCGCGCTCCTCGGGCAGGTAACCGACCTGATGCGCCTTGGAAATCGGATCGGGGGAGCCGAGCAGAAAACGCTCGCCCTCGTCCGGATCGATGATCCCGAGCAGCATGCGCAAGGTGGTCGTCTTGCCCGCTCCATTCGGCCCCAATATGCCGAAGATGCTGCCTTTTTTGATCGCCAGATCAATCCCGTCAACGGCCGCTTCGCCATCAAATCTTTTGATAATATTGCGGGCCTCGATGGCGAATTCGGATTGGGGCGCGTGCATTTACGGCTTTCATATCTGATGCGAGTGTTTGATAGAGACAGCCTATGCCGGATGACAAGTTAAGATTGGCCAAAGCGCTCGAAATAAAGGCTCGGGAAGAGGGGTTTTCTGCCGTCGGCATTGCTCCGTCCAGTCTCGCGCCCGAAACGCGCCATCGGTTGCAGCAATGGCTGGATCAGGGTCGGCAGGGCGACATGATCTGGATGGCCAACCGGGCGGACGAGCGGTCCGACCCGCAGACGCTGTGGCCCGATGTGCAGACGGTTATCATGCTGGGCATGAGCTATGCGCCCGCCACCGATCCGTTTGCGCTGGAGGATGTCGCCGATCACGGGCGGATTTCGGTCTATGCGCAGGGCAAGGACTATCATGACGTTGTCAAAGGCGCGCTCAAGCGCACCGCTGGCTGGCTGGTCGGGCAAGCAAAGTGCGAAGTGAAGGTCTTCGTCGACACCGCGCCTGTGATGGAAAAACCGCTGGCAGAAGCTGCAGGGCTCGGCTGGCAGGGCAAGCATACCAATGTGGTCAGCCGCGAGCACGGCAGCTGGTTGTTCCTTGGCGCAATTTACACCACGCTCGCGCTGGAGCCATCCACGCCCGGAAGCGATCGTTGCGGTAGTTGTTCTGCCTGTCAGGATATCTGCCCGACCAATGCCTTTCCGGCACCCTATCAGCTCGATGCCCGGGCCTGTATCTCCTATCTGACAATCGAACACAAAGGACCGATCCCGCACCAATATCGCAAGGCGATCGGCAATCATATCTATGGCTGCGACGATTGCCTGGCGGTTTGCCCCTGGAACAAATTTGCGCAAGCCGGTAGGGCCAACAAGGCCTTTCTGCCGAGAGCGGAGCTGGCAGCCCCGGCCCTGGCAGATCTGCTGGCGCTGGATGATGCCGGCTTCAGAAAAGTTTTCTCAGGGTCGCCGATCAAGCGGAGCGGACGGAACCGGATTGTTCGGAACGCGCTGATTGCTGCTGGTAATAGCAGTGATCGCGCCCTGATCGAGCCCGTTCAGGCGTTGCTGAATGATGCTGATGAAGCGGTCCGCGAAGCTGCCGGCTGGGCGCTGGACCAGCTTGGATCAGCGTCGCCGTAAAGCGTTGACGCAACTCACCCGATCAACTTCTGCGCCATCGCTGCGACGGGTGTCGATATGGGTCACGCGCTGTTCGCCGCCGCCTTCTGGTGGATAGAGATAGGCATCCAGGATGCACGCGCCGCTGGCAAATTGCAGTTTTCTGGCCGGTGGTTCCGCGATGTTGAGCTGAGGTTCGCCAAACAGACGGACAAGCTGCCCGCTGGTCTTGCCCATGACCATATCGAGGCCAGCCACCGAGCTGAGCGGTGAATCGGAGACGGCGGGCAAAGCGGGGCCTCTGGTCGCTGTCGTCGAGGCGCAAGCTGCAAGCGCGGGCAGGCTGAGCAATATAAGAAACTTGGCTTTCATGGTCTCGCTAGGTCCTTCTTCCATGCACCAGATGGGTAGCCATAGCGGCTGCCAAAACCGGCGCAAGGAAATTGACAAAGGGTATCGCCAGCAACAATGCAGCGATCAGGCCGAGGATGAAGCGCGGCACTTTCGGCAAGTTCCATTCCGCCTTGAGATTCTGATAATCGCGAACATGGCGCGCTGCGACCATGTCCTGAAGATCGCGGCCGAGCAGCAGTCCATTGACCGCGAAAAACGCGATAGGCACGCCGATGCCTGTGACCAGCAGCACGGCGTAGAGCGGAGCGGCAAGAATATTGTAACCCAGGGCGCGGCCAGTGGAAGCCAGCCCCATTTTGATGCCGAGTGTGTAACCCGGTGGCTTTGCCGCTTCCGCCCAATCCGGATAGTATCGCCGCTCGACCGCGTCGACGATATCATCGGAGAAGATGTTGAGCACAAATATGGCGACGATGCGAAAGAGCAGCAGCCCGGTCAATATAGCGATGATCGCTGCCGCGGCTGCTGCGGCAAATCCGCCGCCTTCCCAACCAAGCTGCGCAAACAGCGATACCAGCCCAAAATAGGCCGCGACCCCGAACAGCAGGAACAGCAATATCGTGAGCAGTACGACCTTCAGCAGGATCACCAATATCGACCGATCGGTGAGCTGCGCAAGCGAGCGGGTGAAGGCCTGTATCATTTGCCCTTCTTGTAACGATTGCCGGGCGACCGTCAATTCTGCTTGATGGCAGCGTGGCAAAGCCTTAACGCACGCCCAACTGAGCAAAAGCCGAAAGAGGAATTTTATGACCACCGAAGCCCGTTATGATATCGTCGCGATCGGCAACGCCATTGTCGATGTAATTTCCCAAGCAAGCGACGAATTTCTGGACGAAGAGCAGCTGGTCAAGGGCAGCATGGCCCTGATCGACGCCGACCGGGCCGAAGCGCTCTATCGTGATATGGGGCCTGCGCGGGAAATCAGCGGCGGGTCCGGAGCCAATACGCTTGCTGGCGCTTCTACCCTTGGTCGTCAGTGCGCTCTGATCGCTCAAGTCGCGGACGATCAGCTGGGCGAAGTCTTTGCCCACGACATTCGCGCGACTGGTATTGATTTTGACGTTCCGCCCCTGGGCAAGCAGCCGCCGACGGCGCGGTGCCTGATTTTTGTCACGCAGGATGCGCAGCGGACCATGAACACGTTTCTGGGCGCATCGCAATTCCTGCCGCCGGCGGCGGTTGACGCAGAGCTGATTGCCAGCGGCGCGATTCTCTATCTGGAAGGCTATTTGTGGGATGCCGACGAACCCAAGGCGGCGATGGCGCTCGGCATCGATATTGCGAAGAAAAATGGCCGGAAAGTTGCCTTCACCCTGTCGGACACCTTCTGTGTGGACCGGCACCGGGCGGAGTTCCGCGAACTGATCGATGGCGGGAAGATTGATATTCTGTTCGCCAACGAAGCGGAAATCATGATGCTGGCCGAGACTGAAGATTTTGACGCAGCGGTAGCCGAGTCGGCCGCAAAGGTTGAGACGCTGGTGGTCACGCGCAGCGAAAAAGGCGCGATTGCAGTGCGCGACGGGAAGACAACTTCGGTTGCCGCGGAACCGGTCGACCAGATCGTCGATACGACGGGTGCTGGTGACCTTTTCGCAGCCGGTTTCCTGAGTGGCTATGTCGAAAAGCGCTCGATGGAAGATTGTCTGACCATGGGTGCCGTCGCGGCGGCGGAAGTGATTTCGCATTTCGGCGCGCGTCCGGAAGCAGATTTGCAGGAGCTGGTAAAAAAGCGGCTCGGCTAATCAGCCTTTCATTTTAAAAAGCTTCCGGTCCTCGGGACCGAAGCCCCATTTCCAGATGACCCACGCGTAGCTGCCGAGGATGAGCGGGATTCCGATAATCAATTCCGCCCATTCCGGGAGATAGGTGGCGAGATAGCCGATCGCGCTCGCGACACCAATCGCGATCAACAATGTCCAGCGCCAGCCATTGACGGGAGCGCCGAGCAGTTTTGACAGGAAAATTGCCTTGATGACCGAGGCATAGGCAAGGGCCACCATGAGGGCCGCCGCAACAGCGGCGGCGCGAAACAAAGGCCCCCATTCCATATAGATGCAAATCTGGATGAAGGCCACGCTGAGCCCGGCCTGCAGCAGCAGCATTGATAACGAGATCAGCAGATTGCGGTGGCGCGCGATGTAAACCAGCGCGGATTCGCTGACTACTGCGGTTGCGGCGACTGCTTCGGCTGCCAGCAGAAAAGCCAGAGCGCCGGTCCCGCCGACGAAATTCGGACCGACCAGACCCATCACCGCCTCGCCCGGTATGGCCAAGGCCAGTGCGATGCCGATTTGTGCCGCGATGATCCAGTAACCGACCTGGCTGACCTGACTGGCGATCGCCTTCAAATTGCCGTCTGCCAGATTGCGGGTGATGACGGGGCCGAGAATTGGATCGAAGCTGGTTTTCAGCTTCTGCGGCAGGCTCGCCACTTGCTGGGCAATATAGTAAACGCCAACGATGGCGGGTGAGGCGAACAGTCCGAGAATCGCGAGATCTAGGCGGCGCGAACCCCATTCGGCCGCATCGGCTGCCGCCAGCGGCATATTGCGCCGGGCAATCACGGCGATATCCAGGGGATCCGGACGCCAGCCCCGGGGCAAGCCATAGCTTTTGAACAAGGGCCAAAGCGACGCACCCAGCGCTGCGATCATCGATACGACATAGGAAAGGATCAGGCCGTCGCGCAGGGAATAATAGGAGAAGAGAAAGGCCGCGATGCTGATGGTCCATGGTTCGACGATCGACCGGGCGCGGACGGTTGCCGCAATATCATAGCGATAGGCGAGGGCCGCGAGCGCAATGTCCGCTCCAACCACAGTGAATATGACCAGCGGGAGAAATCGATCGAGTCCGTTGATCGTGCTGTTGGGAAACATGATGAACGGGAAAGCGATCAAGATCGCCGCAGCAATCGCGGATGCCAGAAAGCTGACCAGCAGGCCGTCCCAGACGACATGCACATGTGGCCTGTCGGTCTTGCTCAGCTGGGCTGCCAGCCCCCGCTTAAGACCCAGCGTCGCCAGCTGGGCGGCAAATTCGACCACCAATATCGCATAGGCAAAGCGGCCAAGTGCATCCGGACCATAAATCCGTCCCGCGATGAACAGGAAAGGCAGCCGCGCCGCCAATCGAAGCAGAAAGCCAAAAATATTGGTCCGCCCGCCTTTGGCCAGCGCGGCAATATCATCCTTGCTTTTGTCAGCGGCTTTCGGGCCATCCAGTGACGCTGCACCAGCCGTGCCTGATGATTCAGGACTGTTCAATTCGCTCTCCGGCTGGTCCGCTCCAAGCGAAGCAGTCTAGAGAAGTTTCGGGAATTTGTCATCATCATGCCTTTGGCCTATCGGCGTTCGGAAACCAGAGGCCTTTTCATGAGCTGGGTGACCACAGACTGAACGTCGGCTTCACCGGCGAGCAAAGCGCACACCGCATCAACAATAGGCATATCGACCTGCCGTGCCCGCGCATCCTGCTGCAGGACCGGAGCGGTGAAAGCGCCTTCCGCAACCGTTGTCCGGTCGGATAACAGCGAGTCGGCCGGCAGGCCCTCTCCCAGGCCCCGACCGAGTGAAAAATTGCGAGAGCTCGTAGAGGAGCAGGTGAGCACGAGGTCGCCGAGACCGCAAAGCCCGGACAAGGTCTCCGCCTTGGCGCCCCGCGCCGCGCCATAGCGCAGCATCTCGGCAAAGCCACGACCGATCAGCGATGCTCTTGCGTTTTGTCCGAGACCGGCACCGTCGACCACGCCGCAGCCGATTGCCAGTACGTTCTTGACCGCGCCGCCTATTTCGGCGCCGATGACATCGTCGGAGAAATAGGGCCGAAAACTGGTTTTCGCGATCAGCGGATTGAGCCGCTGCCACACATCTTCGCTTTCGCACGCCAGGGTGAGGGCAGTGGGCAGGCCCTGGGCCACTTCGTGGGCAAAGGTCGGGCCGGACAGCACCGCGAGCGGATTGTCCGGTCGCAATTCTGCAGCGACTTCGCTCATCAGCATCCGGCTCTGCGCTTCGATGCCCTTGCAACACAGGATCAGCGTCGCATCAGTGTCCGGCAAGGAATCAAGGGTCGCGCGCAGATATTGCGCGGGCGTGACCAATAGCAAGATATCGCAGGCAGCCATCGTATCCCAGTCCTGGGTTGCCAGGATATTTTCGGAGAGCCGATAGCCGGGAAGAAAGGACCGGTTCTCGTGACCGCTATTGATCTGATCGACAGTCTCGGTCTCACGGGCCCACAGCAGCAGTTGATCCTGACCTTCGGACAAAACCTGCGCGAGGGCGGTGCCCCAGGCGCCAGCGCCAATTACGCCGATTTTAGCAACAGGCACCGTCATGCTTTCACTCCTGCACCGCGCGCTTTATCAGCAGTGGGATCCAGCGGCCAGCGCGGTCTTGCGACAAAGTCCAGCGGATCGGTCAGGCCGGCTGCAAAGCGCTCCGCGCCAGCCCAGGCAATCATCGCGGCATTGTCGGTGCATAGCCACTGCGGTGGTGCCGTGAACGCCATCCCGTTCTCGTCGGCAACCTGCTCGAGCATCGCGCGAATCGGACCATTGGCAGCGACTCCGCCCGCCACCACCAGATGCGCGCAGTGGGCCTGTTCCTTTATCGCCTTTACGAGCCGGTCGCGCAAACAATCGACGACGGCCTGCTGAAAGGATGCGGCTATATCTTCCGGTTGGTGATCGCCGCTTTGATGGGCGCGTACCACTGCGCTTTTGAGCCCGGCGAAAGAAAAATGCGGTTCTGCCGACCGCAGCAACGGTCGCGGCAGCGGAACGGCACCCGGATCGCCTTGCTTGGCGAAGGCCTCGACCCGGGGGCCGCCGGGATAGCCAAGGCCCAGTATTTTGGCGGTTTTGTCAAAGGCCTCGCCTGCCGCGTCATCGATCGTGGTTGCCAGACGCCGATACTGACCGACGCCTTCGACGCGCAAGATCTGGCAATGGCCCCCGGATACCAGCATGAGCAAATAGGGAAACTGCAGATCGGGATTGCTCAGCCGAGGGGAAAGTGCGTGGCCTTCGAGATGATTGACGGCAATCAGCGGCTTGTTGGCGGCCATCGCGAGCGCCTTGCCGGTGACGAGACCCACCATGACGCCGCCGATTAGTCCCGGACCGGCGGTTGCGGCCACCGCATCCACGTCGTCCAGCGATTTGTCTGCTTCAGCAAGCGCTGCAGCTATCAGCGGAGTCAGAATCTCGGCGTGCGCGCGGGCAGCGATTTCGGGAACGACGCCACCAAAGGGCGCGTGTTCGGCTTCCTGGCCTGCCAGTTTGTGCGCCAAAATCTGCCGATCAGACGTGACTAGCGCGGCCGCTGTCTCATCGCAGCTGGATTCAATTCCCAAGATCAGGCTCATGACGCTTTTACTTAGGCGCTCAAGCCATTAGGACAAGCGCTATCATGAATGAAAACAGCAAAAATGAGATTCTCGCCGGAATAGACCGGCCTTTGCGTATCGGTACGCGCCAATCGCCTCTGGCCATGGCTCAGGCCAAAATGACCGCCAACGCGCTATTATCGACCCATGGCTGGCGATCCGAACAGGTAGAACTGGTGCCGATGGTCGCCAGTGGCGACAAGATTCTGGATCGGGCGCTGGCGGAGGTCGGCGGCAAGGCATTATGGACGAAAGAGCTCGATCACGCGCTAGGCAAAGGCGAGATCGACTGTTCGGTACACAGCATGAAGGATGTCGAAACCATCCGCCCGGAAGGATTCATTCTCGCCGCGATGCTCGAACGGGCGGATATCCATGACCGGCTGGTCGGCGTGGAGTCGATTGATGCCCTGGCGGAAGGGGCCGTCGTCGGTACGGCTTCCCCCCGCCGCAAGGCACAGCTTCTGCGGCAAAGGAGCGATCTCGATATCCGGCTGATCCGCGGTAATGTGCAGACCCGGTTGCAGAAGATTGAAGATGGCGAATATGACGCGACCTTGCTGGCCGCCGCTGGCCTCAAGCGGCTGGATATGGATGACATCGGCACCGAAATTTCCGATGAGATCATGCTGCCGGCACCGGCGCAGGGCGCGGTCGGGATCGAGACACGGGCCGACGATCGGCATGTCCGCCACCTGATGCGCGCGATATCATCCTCAAAAACATTCCGTGCCGTCATTGCAGAACGGCTATTCCTGAAACAGTTAACCGCTGATTGTCATAGTCCGGTTGCCGCGCTGGCGACGATTGAGGGAGCGAAAGTGTATCTTCGGGCTGAAATCTTGTTGCCGGATGGGTCGGAATTTGTAGCTGGAAGCTCGCATTTTGATATCGGTGATGTTTCGGCCCCGACCATATTGGCCGACACGCTTTTGGGGCAGGCCAGCAAAGAGCTGCGAGCCATATTTGGAAAATGAGTCGGCCGCTGCTGATCCTGCGCCCGCTTGAAGGCGCACTGCAGACCGAGAAGCGGGCAAGGGAACTGGGCTTTCAGACCGTCGTCGATCCCCTGTTCACGGTCGAACCGGTCCAATGGTCGGCGCCGGCTGTGCAGGATTATGACGGATTGCTGTTGACCAGCGCCAATGCTGTGGTCTGCGGTGGCGCCCAACTGGACGCCTACCGGTCGCTGCCGGTGCTGGCGGTGGGACAGTCAACAGCACAGGCGGCAGAAAAAAACCGGTTCAATGTCCTGGAAACCGGCCAGTCCGGGGGACAGCAGCTGCTCGATGAATTGGTAGCCGACCGCTATCGCCGCCTCCTGTGGCTGGCGGGAGAGCAGCACAGCGCGCTTGATGCGGGCGAACGGCAACTGGATATTGTTCCGGTGTACCGTTCCAGAGCGATTGCTCTGGGTGAAACGGCTGTCGCCTGTCTGCAGGCCGAGACGATTGTACTGATCCACTCGGCCCGCGCCGGGCGGCAATTGGTGTCGGAACTGGATCGTCTGAAAATAGCGAAAAGCAGACATCATGCTCTGGTTTTTTCGGCAAAGGTTGCAGACGCGGCCGGGCCGGGATGGAAAAGCCTTCACATCGCCGACCGTCCGGACGACGAGTCTTTACTGTCTCTGGCGACCCGACTATGCCAGAGCGGATGAGAATATTTGGTTCGCCATATGGCCGGGCCGGGAAGGGAAACCGGAATGAGCCGTGATTACGAAAGGTTGTCGCCAGCCGCTGGCAAGAGCAACCTGACCCGCAATGTCCTGATTTTGATGATCGTGGCGTTCATCGGCGGGGTTATTCTGACCGGATGGATTTTGTCGCGATATAATCCGTTTGACGGCGCCTCGGATACGGAAACCTCTGCGGTTGCTGTTGGCGATGATACAGGAACGAAACCTGACCCGGCAACAGCCCTTGCCAACCGGATTGACGCAGATGGCAGTGTTCTGCCTGCGCCTGCCCAGTCAGCCGATGCAGCCCCGGCGACGAGACTGACACCTGATCTGGAGCGCGCTCTTGCGGTTCGCGTGGCCGATCTGGAAGACCGTTTGTCACGGATCAATGTCCAGGCGCAGGCGGCATCCGGGAACGCGGCCCGTGCGGAAGGGCTTCTGATCGCTTTTGCCGCGCGCCGTGCGCTGGATCGCGGATCGCCGCTCGGCTATATCGATCCGCAGTTGCGCCTTCGTTTTGGTGATGCGCAGCCCAAAGCTGTGACGACGATCGTCAATGCGTCTCGCCAACCGGTGACACTGGAAGAATTGTCAGCCGGACTGGATGATCTGGGGCCGACATTGATGACCGGTTCAAGCGGTCAGGGCTTCTGGGCGGATTTCAAGCGGGAAATTAGCGAACTATTCGTGATCCGCCGCCAAGGCACGCCCTCACCGGCACCGCAGCAGCGCTTGATTCGCGCCAAGCGCTACGTGGAAACCGGCAATGTCGACGCCGCTATTGCGGAAGTTGAGAAGCTTGCCGGCGTGGAAAAGGACGAGGACGCCTTGCAATGGCTGGAAAAGGCCAGGCGCTACAATGAAGCGCGTCGGGCGCTTGACGTTATCGAAACGGCGGCGATCCTGGAGCCGCAACAATTGCGTACAGCCGAAGGAGACAAGGTCGACCAGCCGTCCCCGCTGGCGCCGTCTAACGCCATTCCTGCGCCTTAATCGGGCAGAAACAGCTTTGTCAGATCGGCCGGAACGCGAACCGGTCGGCCGGTTGCCCGTTCGATAATCGCCCAATTGGTTTTGGCGGCCACCTTGACCTTGCCGTCCGGCCCGGTGAAACGCACATTGCGCCAGAAGCGCGCGCCCTTGGGCGGTTCTGAGATCCAGGTGTGTGCAGTCACCGTCTCCCCGGCCCCGATATTGCTGCGATAATCGATCTCGTGGCGGGTAACGACCCAGATATAGCGGTCAATAGCATCCTGCGGCGCGACCGCCTGCCAGTGGGCGGTTGCAAGATCCTGAATCCAGCGCACCCAAACCGCGTTGTTGACATGACCGAGTTCGTCGATGTCTTCAGGCTGCGCGGTTATCGATAAAGTGAATTCCGATTTACCCGCTCCCTGCGGAGAAGGTGCGTCGCTCATTCTGCCATATCCATTTGCCACAATAGGAAGGCAAATTCCTCAGCCGTTTCTTCCAGCGCATTCCACCGGCCCGACTTGCCGCCATGGCCAGCACCCATATTGGTCTTGAGCAGCAGGATATTGTCATCGGTCTTGGTCGCGCGCAGCTTTGCGGCCCATTTCGCCGGCTCCCAGTAAGTCACGCGGGGATCGTTGAGCCCGCCGGTGATCATCATCGGCGGATAGGCTTGTGCCGTCACATTATCATAAGGCGAATAGCTGCGGATATATTCGAAGGCCGTCTTGTCGGTTATCGGGTTGCCCCATTCCGGCCATTCTCCGGGGGTCAGCGGCAGGCTTTCGTCCTGCATTGTGTTGAGCACATCGACAAAGGGGACATGCGCGACCACTGCGCCCCAGAGATCCGGGTCGCTGTTGACGATTGCGCCCATCAGCTCGCCGCCGGCGGAGCCCCCCGAAGCAGTGATTCTTCCCTTGCTGGTATAGGTTTTGGCGATCAGTCCCCTGGCGACATCGACAAAATCGTTGAATGTGTTGGTCCGCTTGGTCAGCTTGCCATCGAGATACCAGTTGCGGCCAAGATCGTCGCCGCCGCGGATATGGGCAATCGCATAGACAAAGCCCCTATCCACCAGACTGAGCCGCGAAGTTGAGAAACTCGGCGGCACGGCATAGCCATAGGCACCGTAGGAATAGAGATGCAGCGGCGCGCTGCCGTCGATTTTCGTGTCCTTCCGATAGACCAGCGACACCGGTACCGGTGTCCCGTCCCGCACCTCGATCATCAGCCGTTCGGTGACATATTGGCTGGCATCATAGCCGGAGGGTATCTCCTGGACCTTGAGGGTCTCGAGGGAATGATCGGAGAGATGATAGTCGAACACCGTGTTCGGCATCACCATCGAAGCATAGCTAAGCCGCAGCTTGTCGACATCATATTCCGGATTGTCATCCAGTCCGGCGCTGTAGCTGGCCTCGGGGAAGGTGATCCGTTCAACTTTGGTCGGATCGTCATAGGAGCGGATTTCAACCTGATCGAGGCCGTTCTCGCGTCCTTCGGTCACGTAGAAATTCTTGAAGGTACAGACATCGGTCAGGTAAAACTCATCCGATCCGGCAATCAGGCTGGTCCAGTTGTCCGGGTCGCTGACCGGCGCGGTGGCCAGCCGGAAATTGACATGATCGTCATTGGTCAGGATGTAGAGCGTGCCATCATGCTCCTCGACCTCATATTCCCGGCCGGTCTGGCGCGCGGACACGAGGATCGGCTCGGCCATTGGATTGTCGTTAGGCACCAGCCGCACTTCGCTGGTTTCATGGTCTCCGGTCCCGATAACGATATATTTTTCCGAATGGGTCAGGCTGATGCTGACCCGGAAGCCTCCATCATCCTCGTGATAGAGTTCGACATCATCGGCAATTTCGGTGCCCAGCACATGGAGGCGGGCATTGTCGGTGCGCCATTGCTCGTTCGCGAGGCCGTAGAGCAGCATTTTTGAATCGGCCGACCAGACGAGGCTGGACAGGGTGCCGGGGATGACATCGGGCAGCAGTTCGCCGGTGGTCATATCCTTGATCCGCGCCTCGAACCGCTCCGATCCGTTGTCATCATAGGCAAAAGCCAGCAAACGCCCGTCGGGGGATACCGACGCTGCTCCGAGGCGGAAATATTCCTTGCCCTCGGCCAGCTCATTCTCGTCCAGCATCAGCTGGTCGCCGCCGCCCGATACCGCTTTGCGCCAATGCTGGCGATATTGCATGTCCTCCTCAAACTTGCTCCAGTAGAGCCAGTCGCCGTCTTTCTGCGGGACCGAGCTGTCGTCTTCCTTGATCCGCGCCTTCATCTCCTGAAACAGCGCCTCGGTCAGCGGCTTGCGGTCGGCCATATTTTGCTCGAACCACTGGTTCTCCGCTTTCAGATAGGCGAGAATATCCGCGTCCTCGACGACTGGATAGCGCGGGTCCTTGAGCCAGTTCCACGGGTCACTGATCCGGTAGCCGTGCCGTTCATATTCGTGTGCGCGCTGCTCTGCAAATGGCGGACGGGTCAGCTTTTTGGTCATGGTCTCTGCTCTTCTCTGGCCGGAATTAGGTGGCGATGGGGGCTCAGAACTCCTATGTGTTGCCCTATAGTCTTATTCAAGGAGTTTGGTCAGCGATGTTGATGTCCACTTACGAAGCCCGCCTTCACGCGCTGCGGGAACAATTGCAAAAAGACGGCCTCGACGGCTTTGTTGTGCCGATCTGCGATGAGCATATGAGCGAATATGTTGGCGAATATGCCCAGCGCCTCGCCTGGCTGACCGGCTTTGGCGGTTCGGCCGGTTCCGCGATCGTGCTGAAGGACAAGGCGGCGATGTTCATTGACGGCCGCTATGTCGTGCAGGTCCGCGATCAGGTCGACGGCAATCTCTATGAATATGTGAATGTCGCCGATCAGAAGCCGCACGAATGGCTGGCCGCCAATGCAATCGAAGGGGCTAAGATTGGCTATGATAGCTGGCTGCACACCCGCGATTGGTCCGAAACGGCGAGCAAGGCCCTGAAAAAGACCGGCGCTGAGCTGGTTGCTGTTGACCGCAATCCGATCGATGCGGTCTGGGAGGATCAACCCCCGCGGTCGCCTGAAAAACTGGTGGTGCATGAACAGCGATATGCCGGGAAATCGGCAGGCGAAAAGCGGGCAGAAGTCGCGGCCTGGCTCAAGGACAATGATTATGACGCGACCGTAATCGCTGCGCTCGACTCGGTTGCCTGGTTCTTTAACGTGCGCGGCAAGGATATTGCCAACACACCGGTGTCGCTGGCCTACGCCATCGTGCGCGCCGATGAGACAGCGACCCTGTTCGTTGCGCCGGAGAAACTGACCGATGCCGTTCGCGAGCATCTGGGCAATCATGTCGAGATTCGCGACTATGACCAGCTGGCTGACGCGCTGTCGGACATGGGCGGCAAAACCGTTGCCGTGGACCCCGAGCGATCGGTTGCGGCTATCTTCGAGGCGCTCGATGGTGCTGGTGCGACAGTGGTCAAAGATCGCGATCCCACGATTCTGGCCAAGGCCATAAAGAATCAGTCCGAAATCGCGGGTCATAAGGCGGCGCAGAAGCGGGACGGCGCGGCACTGACCAAATTTCTCCACTGGATGGCAAAAGAAGCGCCGAAGGGCGGCGAGGATGAATTGTCGGCCGCCGCGCGCCTTCGCCAGTTCCGCGAGGAGAATCCGGAACTGAAGGACCTTTCTTTCCGGACGATCTCTGCGGCCGGTGATCATGGCGCGTTGCCGCATTACAGCGTGAACGAGGAAACCAATCAGCCCATCGAAATGAACTCGCTTTATCTCGTCGATAGCGGCGGGCAGTATCTCGACGGCACAACCGATGTGACGCGGGTCGTTGCCGTTGGCGAACCGACCGCGGAAATGCGCAAGCGCTACACCCAGGTGCTGCAGGGGCATATTGCTCTGGATCAGGCTGTGTTTACCAAGGGCACGACGGGTGGTCAGCTGGACATATTGGCCCGGCAATATCTCTGGGCCGACGGTGTGGATTATGGACATGGCACGGGTCACGGCGTGGGCAGCTATCTCTCGGTGCACGAAGGCCCACAGCGGATCGCCAGCTCCGGCGGTTTGAACGAGGCCCTGAAGCCGGGCATGATCCTTTCCAACGAACCCGGCTATTACAAGGCAGGCCATTTCGGGATTCGCATCGAGAATCTGTTTCTCGTCGAGGAGCGGCAGATTGAAGGCGGCGAGCAGACCATGCTGGGCTTCGAGACGCTGACCTTTGCGCCGCTGGAGCGCAAGCTGATCGACGTCGACATGCTCTCGACGGGCCAGCGCCAATGGGTTGACAACTATCATGCCAAGGTGCGCGCGGTGATTGCGCCGCAGCTGGAGGGCGATGCACTTGAATGGCTGGAGTCGCAAACCGCGCCGCTCTGATCCTGATGGCAAGAAGTTCCAGGCTTTCTGTATGACGGAAGTCAATCCCGGTTGACAGTCCGGCGGTGCTCGGGAAAGAGCCAGCGCCATGACAGAACAGAAAAATCCCCGTGACGGCTTCCGCCTGATCACCCCGCTGCGCGTGCGCTATGCCGAGTGCGATTTGCAGGGCATCGTATTCAACGCCCATTATCTGGCCTTTGCCGATATCGGGATGACAGAATATATGCGCGCGCTGGTGGCAGCCGACAGACCACAGGGCGATGATGACATGCTGGGTACGTTCACCCGGCATTTTGGCGGCGACAATTGGGTGCGTCATGCCGACATTGATTATCGCGCGTCGGCAAAGGCCGATGACCTGCTGGACATTGCGGTGCGGATCACGCGCTTTGGACGGACAAGTTATGCCTTGCTGGTGCATATCCTGCGCGGACAGGAACTGCTTACCGTGGTCAAGATGACCTATGTCTGGTTTGATCCGGCCACAGAGGAAGTTTCTCCTGTGTCAGCGAAATTTATCGAGGCTGTGAGCGATTTCGAGTTGATCAAGCCAGAACGAGCGGTGGTGAATGTATAACGGGTTGTGTTAGCTAGACTGCGTCTTGGCGTCGTCCTCGCCCGGCCCTAGCTGTCTGGCCTGGGCTTTGCGAAGCCTCAGATTGGCGCGCAACTGGGCGGCAAGACGCTCCGCTTTCTCTGCTTCCTTGCGCATTTTTTCAGATTTGGGCTGGGGTTTTGGCATGGCGCCTGATGGCATTATCCACTGAAAAACGCAACTCCGCTTGACAAGATGCCAACCATTTGGTCTTAGGCCCGCGGTCTGGCATTATCCGCGCTATCTAGCGGACGAGGCAGATGCATAAAATGGTCAGGCTGCTGTAGCTCAGTGGTAGAGCGCGTCATTGGTAATGACGAGGTCGAGAGTTCAATTCTCTCTAGCAGCACCACCATTTTTCTCCCTGTAAATCAACGATATAGAAATGCCCGTGCGGCTGAATATTGGTGCGCAATGTCGGGGACATGCGCTTTTGATGCAATACGGCTACCGCCAGAGGCACAGCTATCCAGGCCTTCCACGCATTGCCTCCATCTACGCAACAAGCGGCGTATGGAATGCGCCGCTAAAAGGTATCTGGAGGCTCGATTGGCCGCTCAATCATTTTGGCAAAACAAGAATTACGACCTCTCGCATAACCCAACCGATTCAGGCTTCAAGCTAGAAAATCAGCTGTTTCTGGCCCGCTTTCGAGAGTGCCACCCGGATCGAAATCTCCACCAAGTGGAGAGATTATTTATTAAATCCCCAGCCATATCGCGTTTCGATACAACAGAGTTGGAGATGGACGCAGCCAAATTTCGAATCAAACGGGATCGCTGTGGCGGATTTTAGATGGCCCTCAGAGTTCAGTGTTCGAGCGGCAAAGCTGTCTTGTAGATGATCGGGCGCAAGGCAAAGCTGGTGGTGACCTGTGCCACGCCCTCGATCATCGTAAGCTTATTACGGAGAAAGTCCTCGAACGCAGTCAATGATTCCACCAATACCCGCAACTGATAATCAGCGTCCCCGCTCATCAGATAACATTCCATTACTTCCGGAAAATCGGAAATGGCCATTTCGAATGTCCGCAAGTGCTGATCGTCTTGCTGATCAAGCCGGACGCGGACAAATGCGGAAACGGAAAGGCCGATTGTTTGCGGGTCAACCAGCGCCACATAGCCTAAAATCACGCCTTCGGCTTCAAGCTGGCGAACCCGGCGCAGACAGGGGCTGGGCGACAAACCTATTTGCTCCGCCAGGTCGCTATTTGTCATTCTGCCATCAGTCTGCAGGATGTCCAATATGCGTCGGTCAAATGTATCGAGTTCAGTATTTGGTATAATCTGCCTCTTAATGACATTATTCGGTTAATTAATGCCAATTTTATAAAATAATACGCAGCAGTTAGCGAGGACATGTCAGCCGGAAGCTTCTATAGGTTTACGATCCAGATCCGGAGATTCAACCATGGTGAAAGCGGCCCAGCATTCAAACGCGGATACTGTAAATCTGCTGGAAACACTGGAAGCGCGTTTGCGTTGGCTTTCGTCCTGGACGGTGCATAATGCCAATCACATCCGGCCCAAGCGTGATGGCTTGAAGGTTGGCGGTCACCAGGCGAGCTGCTCATCCATGACCGCAATCATGGCAGCGCTCTATTTTCACGCGCTACGCCCCCAGGACAAGGTTGCAGTCAAACCACATGCCGGACCCGTCCTGCACGCGATCCACTATATGCTCGGCGACCAGTCGCGCGACAACTTGATAAACTTTC
>NVXM01000026.1 GCA_002733865.1 Sphingopyxis sp. | reverse complement strand
CATCGCTCAAATCAAATCGTGCCATGATACACCTCCTCTAAAGACAGTGAATCACATCTATTGCGCTATGGGAATCCCTTTTATGAGTACACAACCTAGGCCGCATTCTCGGTTTCAGCATCGCTGTGGCTGGAGTCTGAAATTGCTTGCAGGCAAGCGCGGATTTCCTCCAGCTGGTGTTCAACTTTTGCCAGATATTCAAACCGCCGTTCGCTGAACTCCGCTTCGCCGATTACTTCCAGTTTGGAGCACGTATGCGCCAGGACATTGGCACCGACATTTGCGGCACCGCTCTTGAATGCATGGGCATGGAAGCGGAAATCATCAACTGACTGCTCAGTGACCGATTTGCGGAAGACCGCGAGAATGTCGTTGGCATCTTCCAGATAGGCTTCGATGATGGAATCGACGAACGCTGCATCTCCGATCGACAAAAGATAGTCTAGCTGCGCTCGATCGACGGCAGGTGGGTCATCCTTGCGTGTTCGTCTTTTAATATTGCTGACGACTCCCAAGGGGTCGGTTGCGACGTCGCTTTCTGCCCGGCCTTTTCTATTTGCCGTCTGAGAGGCGATGACGCTGATGAGTTCCGCCGCTTCAACCGGTTTGGTCATCCGCAAATCCATGCCGGCATCAAGGCATTTTGTCTCGGTCTCATCGGTAGAATCGGCTGTCAATCCAATGATCGGGACATGATTCCGCGGGTCTTCCATCTGCCGCCAAAGTTTGCAGCATTCTATGCCGCCCATGATCGGCATGTTTACATCGAGGAACACAATTTCAAATGAACCACGCTCGAGCTCTTCTAGCGCTTTCTCACCGTCTGCCACCACCGTTACCGCGTGGCCAGCGTTTGACAATATGGTTTCCAAAACCATCTGGTTGGTTCGATTGTCATCCGCCACGAGCACCCGAGCAGGCACAATTTCCAAGGCTTTTTCCAGATCGGTTGCATCCGGCTGTTCCTTCGCAGCTGAACCGACGAAGGAACAGCCTATCTGGACGGCGCTGCGGATCGCGCTGAAATCGGAACCGGCTGGCAGCCTGGTCGCGAAAGCGGCCCGCAACTGCAGATCTTTCAGACTTCTCTCTTTTCCTTCCGCCAGTAGAACGGGGGGAAGTTTCGCTTCGCGGAACGCGGTCCATAGTGGCGACTGATCATCGTGAACGCTCGCGATTGCCTGATCGAGCAGGGCGATATCATAAAGCTTCAGGTTGCGATGGCTGAGAATCGTGTCGATGTCGTCCGCCGTACGGCATTGGACGTGGTCGATTTTGATCGGTTGTTTGTCATCACTACAGATGACCGGTGCCTCGGTATCGCGTGTGAGGGAAAGAATTCTGACAGTTTCCTCGTCGGCTCTGTGTTCTTCAGGCTCCAAAATTTCAGCTGGAAAAGACAGCGTGAAACTGCTGCCTAGTCCAATTTCGCTCTCCAAAGAAATATGCCCACCCATCAAGCTGGCCTGCTTGCGACAGATTGCCAATCCCAATCCGGTTCCGCCGAACTCGCTCGCGATGGTGTCATTGGCTTGTTGGAATACCTCAAAGATTTTCTGCTGTGCGTCTTTGGGGATACCAGGGCCGGTATCGGTTACCGAAATCCACATCTCACTATCTTCGTTATTTTGCCGGAAGCCGCATTGTAATGTGACTGATCCGGATTCCGTGAATTTTACCGCATTGCTGGTCAGATTGATCAGGATGTTGCGGACATAATCGAGCTGGCCGGCAATCATCTGGTCGCTGTTGGGCTCAGCCTGAAGGATGATGTCGAGATTCTTCTTTGCGGCGGCGATCTGCATTATGTCACGCACTTCAGATAGAACATCCACCATGGAAAAGGGCCTTGGTTCGGGCAGTTCGTCACGCGAGTCAGAATGAGCAAAGTTTAGCAGTTGGTTGATCAGGTGCAGCAAATGACGGCCAGCTGACACGCTGGTATTGACCATCTGATGCTGTGTTTCCGGGAGTTTCATCTCAAGCAAGTGGGTGCCATAGCCGATGATGGCGTTCAGCGGTGTCCGCAGCTCGTGGCTGATGCTGGCCAGGAACAGGCTCTTCGCTTTGTTCGCATCCTCCGCTTCTTCCTTCGCTTGCGAGATTTTGGTGATCAGTGTCGAGCAGTAGGCGGGTATCACGATCAGCGCGACTAGCAGGCCGATCGACAGCGACGGGCTGTTGCGCCAATAGTCAACGGTATAGATGGTAAAGCCGAAAGCGATCGCGGCCATGGCCGAGGCTAGATAGAGCCAGTTTACCCCAAAACGGAAGCCATTGCCCAGGATGACCCACAGCAAAGCGGGATAGACCGCCGCGAAGCTTTCCCCGCCGATCTGAAAGAGAAAAGCGGCTGCACCGAAGTCTATACATAGTCCCAGAAAACGCCTGAGGTTCGAGGGATATGGATGCACGTGATAGGCAATGGCAACGGCTATGCTAACAATGAAATAGATACCGAAGCCAATGACCAGCCCCGGAGAATCACCAGCAAAAGCGAAGGCAGACCATGCAAGAATGATCAGAACGATCCGGTTCTTGATCATTTCATGCTCGCGGTCAGTCATCTGGCCGTCCATCCCGCTTTTCGGGTGCCGGTGATGTTTATGCGACTTGGCCGGGGCTTTCGGTGTAGAGGAGAGCAATCTCCTTACCCTTTTGCTGCAAGGGTGGCCGGCTTGTCTTTCCGACCGTCAAATAGTTTGTCGAGATTTTCAGCCCTCTGCGGACGCGCGATCTTGAAGCCTTGGATCTCGTCGCAACCCGATACGCGCAGCAACTCAAGCTGAGCGTCATTCTCCACGCCTTCGGCGACGACGCGCATATCGAGTGCGTGTGCCAGATGAGCAATGGTGCCGATGATCGCGCGATCTGCCGCGCTATGTTCGATGCGCGAAATGAAAGTGCGGTCAATTTTGAGGCAATTGGCTGGCAAGTCTCTGAGATATTGCAGCGAGGAATAGCCCGTGCCAAAATCATCAATCGAGATACCCACACCATGGCTCCTAATGCGCTGAAGCGTGGCTCTGACGTCTTCATTATTGTCGATCAGTAGTTCTTCGGTGATTTCGATCGTGATCTTCGACGGTGCAATCCCATTCGACTCGATGTTTGAAAGCAATTCATCACAAAGATTTTGGTTTTGGAACTGTCTCGGCGAAACGTTGATCGCGACTCTCGGAAGATCAATGCCGCGGTCTGCGTAAGATTTGATTTCCCGGCATACTTCACCGATAACCCAGCTCCCGAGCACGTCCATCAGACCACTTTCATCGGCAACCCGAATGAATTGAATCGGGAGCAGACGCCCCCGAGTTGGATGATCCCATCTGATCAGTGCTTCCAAACCCACATATTCCAGCGACTGAGCATCAACAATCGGTTGATATTCGAGTGCAAACTGGTTCTCCTTAAAAGCGTCTCGCAGTTCATTTTCGAGCGCTGCATCGGCCTGGGCGATCTGGTTCATCTCTTCTGAGAAGAAGCGATGACAATTGCGGCCGTTCGCTTTTGCATCATACATGGCAAGGTCCGCCATGCGCAGAACCTCCTCATATTCATCGCCGTCGCTGGGGATCAGGCTGACGCCGATCGATGCGCTGATCACCTGGCCGATGCCGCTGATGGCGTAAGGTTCGCTAATCGCCTTCAGAAGGCTGGCACAGCGGGAATTGATGGAGTCAATATTTTTGACCTCGCTGAAAATGATCGCAAATTCATCGCCGCCGATACGCGCAGCAAAATCTGAAGGACCGATGATCTTGGAAATCCGTTCCGCCACTTCGCGCAAAAGCGCGTCACCGCTGTGGTGGCCGCGCGTGTCGTTGATGATTTTGAAGCGATCGAGATCCAAGAGCAGAAGCGCCGCTTCGCTATTTGTTTTCTTGCAATTGTCGATCGCCGCTTTCACATTTTCGGCTAGCAATACGCGGTTGGGAAGTCCCGTGAGCATGTCGTGCAGCGCCAAATGCGTTCGATGTTCTTCCGCAAACTTACGGGCGGTAATATCGACGGCCGTCGTCAAAACGCCAATGGTTTCACCTTCATGATTGAGCAGCGGCGATTTGTTGCAGTGAAAAACAAGGTCGACCCCATCGCTGGTGATCTTTTCTTCGTAATGGGGAATGGCAAGGCTGGATTTGAGAACCAGCGCGTCTCGTCGACGGGTATTTGCTGCCAAGGTCGGTTCAAAATTGTCGGCGAAATCCGTGCCGACCATTTCATCGGGGTCTTTGTCAAACAGCGCTGACTGGTATGCATTGGTAAACAGGCATTTCCCCGAACGATCAGTTGCGTTTATCATGATCGGAATTGTGTCGATAATTTGCTCGAGCATGCTTTTGCCGGAGTGGCCGTCAGGGGTGCTTGTAGCACCGACAGCGGCATGCTTGCGCTCGATCTCGGATGCGCGCTGGCGCAGGGTCGCGCTCTTCTTTCTTTTGGTCAGCAATGACATAGCGCGGCTGCAGAATTCGACATGCGATACCGGACTCTGCAGGAAATCGGTGGCTCCCGCATCAAGCGCGGCCAATCGACACTCGCGGTCCTGATGGGCGGTTATGACGATCGCGGGAATTTCATTCGCGCCAGGCATCATCCTGACTTTTCGAATGAACTCCGCTCCGTTCATTTGCGGCATCCGATAGTCGACAACCATCAAATCCGCTTTGTTATCTTGCATCCAAGCAAGTGCCTCCACCGGGTCTGCATAGGTGACGGCGGAATATTTTTCCCCCATCAACGTCACAAACTGGGCGTAGATCCTCAGGTTTGTTGGTCGATCATCGACTATTAAAACACGCGTGCTCATGAAAGGAGGGATTACAGGCGTATACTCAATATAAGGTTAACGCCGACTTAGAAGCTTATTTGCCGGAACTTTTCATGCGCTGCGGTCGCGACCTGTCGCCAATCCATCGCTTTTGACGTTTGGTAAAGGTAACTCTGGGCGAGAAGCAACAGCACTGCTGTGGTCTGCGTCCGGCCGCTCAGTCTTCTGTGAAGTTTGCGAAAGCAAAGTTTGGTCGGGAAGAGAGGATTCGAACCTCCGGCCCCGGCGTCCCGAACGCCGTACTCTACCAGGCTGAGCTACTTCCCGAACCGATTGCTTAGTCATGCATTCACGATCGACTTCGCAATTTATAGGATAAGGACAATGAGTGTTCAAGTCATTGGCCGCGGTTCTACCGATAAAATTTCGGGCGATTGGCGCGGAAATGAAACAGGCCGGTTGAGCATAGCACAGGACAGGTCTAGCATCTGTGGATAGGCCATTGGAGATTGATCGCTTGATTCCCGACCAGCATTATGAACAGCAATATCTCGATCTGATGCGCAGGATTTGGACGCAAGGAGACGAGCGGGTTGACCGCACCGGGGTTGGCACACGCGCCGTTTTTGGCGTGACGATGCGCTTCGATCTCACCAATGATGCGATTCCGCTGCTCACGACCAAGCGCGTTTTCTGGAAGACTGCGGCACGAGAAATGCTGTGGTTCCTCACTGGCGATACCAATATTCGCGAGCTGGTTAAGCAAAAGGTCTATATCTGGACCGACTGGCCACTCGACAAATATCGCAGGGAAACCGGAGACGATATCGACCGGGATGAATTTGAACAGCGGATAATCGAGGATGAAGCATTCGCCACGCGCTGGGGTGATCTGGGACCGGTATATGGCAAGCAGTGGGTCGACTGGCCGCGGTACACGCCCGCAGGCGAGGGGCTTTTCCGGCGCGAGGACAAGGGTATTAACCAGATCGCCGCGCTAATCGAGGGAATCAAAAACAACCCTGGCTCCCGTCGTCATATTTTTACCGGCTGGAATGTGGCCGAGCTCGATCAGATGGCCTTGCCGCCCTGCCACAAGACCTATCAATTCTATGTCTCTAAGGGGAAACTGTCCGGACTGCTCTATCAGCGCAGCTGTGACCTGGGGCTCGGCTTTGCGTTTAATGTGTTTTCTGCGGCGTTGCTGATCCGGATGATTGCGCAGCAATGCGACCTGGAACCCGGCGAACTGGTCTGGAATGGCGGCGACGTGCATCTCTATCTTAACCATTCGGAGTTGGTGGAAGAGCAACTGTCCAGGCAGCCGAGCGGAGCGCCGAAGCTCAAGATCCTTCGAAAACCTGATTCGGTCTTTCAATATGATATCAGCGATTTCCACGTTCAGGATTACGATCCGCAAGCCCATATTTCTGCGCCAGTGGCGGTATAAACCAAAAAATAGGGCAGGGAGATTGACCTAAGTCAACAATAGTAATATTGTAACAGTGAGTTGAACGAATATTGCAGCGCAATGACTGCGCAACTTCTGCTGGAGAGGCCTCATGGCTGATGACAAAAACAAGAGCAATCTGCCGCCACTGAGCCTGCATATCCCCGAGCCTCAATATAGGCCCGGCGATGTGGTGGACTATAGTGATCTGGATATTCCTGAGGCGGGCGAGCTGGCCCGTCCGGACATAAATGTCGCGCCGAAAGATATGCGAGACATGGCGTATAGCATGATCCGCGTGCTCGACGATGACGACGCGGCTGTCGGTCCATGGGATCCCAAGCTGGATGACGAGACCCTGCTGAAGATGCTCCGCACGATGGTGCAGGTCCGCACTTTCGACGACCGCCTGCATCGCCAGCAACGTCAGGGCAAAACGAGCTTCTACATGAAATGCACTGGCGAGGAAGCAACTTCGGTTGCCTCGACGATGGCATTGCATGCGGACGATATGTGTTTTCCCAGCTATCGCCAGCAAGGCATATTATTTGCGCGTGGCTATCCGATGATCGAGATGGTCAACCAGATTTTCTCGAACAAGGCGGACAAGCTGAAAGGTCGGCAGCTGCCGATCATGTACAGTTCGCGCGAGCTCAATTTCTTTACGGTGTCGGGCAATCTGACAACCCAATATCCACAAGCGGTGGGCTGGGCCATGGCCAGCGCCTCCAAGGGGGATAGCCGGATTGCAGCCGTATGGTGCGGCGAAGGATCGACGGCCGAGGGCGATTTTCACGCGGCGATGACCTTTGCTGCGGTCTATAATGCGCCGGTCATCATGAATATTGTCAACAACCAATGGGCGATTTCGTCTTTCTCCGGATTTGCCGGTGCGGAGCGGACCACCTTCGCTGCGCGGGGTGTCGGCTATGGGATTGCCGCGCTGCGCGTCGATGGCAATGATCCGCTGGCGGTCTATGCAGCAACGCGATGGGCGGCCGAGCGGGCGAGGACCAACCAGGGCCCGACATTGATCGAGCATTTTACCTATCGCGCCGATGCCCATAGCACTTCGGATGATCCGACTGCTTATCGCAGTGCACAGGAGCGCCAGGAATGGCCGCTCGGCGATCCGATCATGCGGCTCAACAAGCATCTGATCAAGCGGGGCATCTGGAGTGTCGAGCAGCAGGAGCAGCTGGACGCGGAATCTTTGGCAGCGGTCAAAGAGGCGGTTACCGAAGCTGCCAAAAACGGCATATTGGGCCACGGGCTGCATCAGCCGTTTGAAACCATGTTTCAGGACGTGTTTGAGGACATGCCCTGGCATCTTAGGGAACAGGCCGCACAGGCGAACAAAGAGCGGGAAATCAAATGGCCGTCATGAACATGATAGAGGCCATCAACAGCGGCCTGGAAACGATGATGGAGCGCGACGACAATGTTGTGATCATGGGTGAAGACGTCGGCTATTTCGGCGGCGTCTTTCGCGCGACGGCGGGACTTCAGGAAAAATTTGGCAAAACGCGCTGTTTCGACACGCCGATCTCCGAATGCGGGATTATCGGAGCGGCGGTCGGCATGTGTGCTTACGGTCTGCGGCCGGTGCCGGAGATCCAATTTGCCGATTATATCTATCCCGGCATGGACCAGCTGATTTCCGAAGCTGCGCGGCTGCGCTATCGCTCGGCAGGAGAATTCACTGCTCCGCTTACCGTGCGGTCGCCGGTCGGTGGCGGCATTTTTGGCGGCCAGACGCACAGCCAGTCGCCCGAAGCGATGTTCACTCATGTTTCCGGATTGAAAACCGTCATCCCGTCAACGCCATATGACGCAAAGGGTCTGTTGATTTCCTCCATCGAGGATAATGACCCGGTGCTGTTTCTGGAGCCGAAGCGCATCTACAATGGCCCGTTTACCGGCTATTACGACAACCCGGTGGAACCTTGGTCCAAATTTGCCGAGGCTGAGGTGCCGGAGGGGCACTATACCGTGCCGCTCGGCAAGGCGAGCATTGTTCGCGAGGGTGATGCAGTGACGGTGCTCGCATATGGGACCATGGTGCACGTCGCCAAGGCAGTGGTCGAAGAACATGAAATTAATGCCGAGGTCATTGATCTGCGCACCCTTGTGCCGGTCGATATTGAGACGATCGAAAAGTCGGTCAAGAAAACCGGCCGTTGCATGATCGTGCACGAAGCAACGCGGACCAGCGGTTTTGGGGCGGAGTTGTCTGCTCTGGTGCAGGAACGCTGTTTCTATCATCTTGAGGCGCCGATTGAGCGGGTTACCGGTTTTGACACACCCTATCCGCACAGCCTGGAATGGGCCTATTTCCCGGGACCGGTCCGGATTGGTGAAGCGCTGGAGAAAATTGTCGGGGATTTGCAATCATGACCAAATTTATATTCAATCTGCCTGACATTGGCGAGGGCATTGCCGAGGCGGAAATCGTCAAGTGGCATATTAAAGTTGGCAATGTTGTCGCGGAAGACGACCAGTTGGCCGATGTCATGACCGACAAGGCGACGGTGGAGATGGAAGCGCCGGTTTCCGGCAAGATTACTGCGATTGCCGGAGAAGAAGGGGATATTATTTCGATCGGATCGATGCTGGTCGAGATTGAGGTTGAGGGGGATGTCGACCTTGATGAGCTAGAAGATCTGGAAGTAGCTGATGGCAGCGACGACAAAGAGCAAGATACTGAAATAAAAGAAGAAAAATCTGATGGGAACGATCAGGTCGAGGCTGAGGAAGAGTCTGAAGAGGCGCCGGTAGCTGATGAGAAAGCCAGTGACGTCAAGCCGTCAGATGGGGGCAGCCGGAAGGTGCTCGCTACCCCGGCGGTGCGGAAGCGCGCTCGCGATCTTGCGGTCGACCTTGGCCAAGTGAAAGCCCAGGGCGATCATATCCGGCACAGCGATCTGGATGCCTATCTGAACTACGGATCGGGAGAAGGTTATCGCCCTTCCGGAGTCTCGCACAAGCGCGAGGACGAGACCATCAAGGTTATCGGAATGCGCCGGAAAATTGCGCAGAATATGGCCGAATCAAAACGCAATATACCGCATTTCTCCTATGTCGACGAGATCGACATGACCGAACTGGAGGATATGCGCGCGGACCTGAATGCCAATCGCGGCGAGCGTCCCAAACTGACAATGTTGCCACTGATGATTGTCGCGATCTGCAAGTCGCTGCCGCAATATCCGATGCTCAACGCAATCTATGATGATGAAGCCGGTGTGGTGACCCGCCATGGTGCGGTGCATCTTGGCATGGCCACACAGACCGATCAGGGACTTATGGTGCCGGTTCTGCGCAACGCGCAGGATATGAACATATGGCAGCTGGCGTCCGAAATCAGCCGCTTGGCCGCATCGGCCCGCGATGGCACGGCGAAAGCGTCGGAGCTTTCGGGATCAACGCTCACCTTGACGTCATTGGGACCGTTGGGCGGAATCGCGACGACCCCGGTCATCAATCGCCCCGAAGTGGCGATTATCGGGCCGAACAAAATTGTCGAGCGGCCGATGATCATCGACGGAGAGCTTCAGGTACGCAAGCTGATGAATCTGTCCATCTCATGCGATCACCGGGTGGTCGATGGCTATGACGCTGCCAGCTATGTGCAGGCTTTGAAACATTTCCTCGAGACGCCGGTCCTGTTGTTCGCTGACTGATTGTCTGCGGCAGGACTATTTCACGGTACCGCGAAATACCAGCTTGCCCCCAGAACCAGCGGACAGGGTACGGTTGAATCTCCATTTCACATGGGTCACATCGGTCATCAGCGCCGGACGAATATTGCCGTTGCTGCCGACATAGGTGAGGGCGCCCAGCGGGCCCCAACTTTTGCCTCCGTCGACGGACACCAGCTCGGTGCCATCGGCGGTGCCGTTAAACACCACCGTTTTGGGCAGCGGGTTGGTGACTGAGAAATCCGAAGCTGGCGCGTTGCCAACATTTTTATATTTTACCACGAACACCAGCTTGTCGCCCGCCGTGACGGTTGTCGGTTCCTCGAGTATCAGCGCGGTGGTTCCGTTCGGCTTTGCCACCTTGCGTTCGACATAGACGTCGCTCGACAGGCTCACGTTATTGGCTGCCATCGCAGCGCCGGGCAGGGCCAGTGACAGAGCGAAAAGAAACCGTTTTACCATTATGCTATACCCCGATTAGATTCAGTCGACTGTGCTGGAAAAGAGAAGTGGCCGCCTGGTGTTGCAGAGGCGGTCTGAGAGCTTGATGACGGGCACCTTGCCAAGGATTGTCCATCGCCGGCAGGCGCGCCTCCCATGGGCTGCTGTGGTCTGACATTCTGTATCCCCGCATCCGTCATGCGGGTCCTATGCCGAGCAAAGCAAAATATTTGGTAAATACCAAATAAACCAAGGGATATTCTGGACCGGCGCAAAAGCCGGAAAAGAATCGCATGCCGCATCATGCTCTACGGCTCGATTATGATTCTCGAGCCGCTTTGTCGCGCTCACGGCCAGAATCGATCGTCCTGACGGGGGCTGAAAGATTCAGAAAATCGCGCAATCTGGGTCGCGCGTAGGCCAGCGGAAACAGGGGAAACTGCCGTTCAATCGGAACGGGATCTGAATTATGCAGAATAATCGAAAGAGTGTAGTTGACAGAAATGCAGAGCTCTTCTACTTGCGCTGCTCCACCGCCCAATGCAGGTGCATAAGCGGGTGTAGCTCAGTTGGTTAGAGCGCCGGCCTGTCACGCCGGAGGTCGCGAGTTCAAGTCTCGTCACTCGCGCCATTTCCCGAAAAAGCGGGAAATGGCGCCTCAGGAGCGGAATTTTCCCGTATTCATCCAGATCAGCAGTGGCTTCACTGGAAATATCCAGGCAATCCCTGCAAAAATGTAGATTGGCAGCTGCAGCCAGAAGTTCAGCCCGCTGACCCAGTCGATCATGTTGAGGGCCAGTCCGCTCCACAGCAGAATCACAATCAGAATCAGAACCATCCCGAAGGGCTGGCGCCAGTTCGGTGGATCCGGTGGGTTGTAGGGCGGCTTGTCGTCTGGCTCTGCTGTCATGACGTCATTTCGACTGTTTGGATGATTTCCGATTCTGTGACGATCATGTGCAAGGGCTTGTCATGCTCTTCCACGGGAATGTCTTCCGTTTCCTGTACCGACCAAGCCAGACCAATGCGGAGCGCGTCCGGATAATGTTCAAACGTCCGATCATAATGGCCGCCGCCTTGTCCGAGACGCTGCATGGACCGGTCAAAGGCCAGCATCGGGGCGATAATCAAATCGGGGGTGACGGACGGGCACTCCTCGCCGGGTTCGGCGATATCGCGGAATCCCGCTTCCAGCAGATCAAGATTATCGACCTGGCGAAACTCCAGCGGAGCATTGGGCATGCAGACCGGGAATGCCACGGTTTTTCCGATTTCTCCGAGATAGTCTGCCAGCCGTTCCGTCGGTGCCTCAGATCCGATGGCGCTGTATAGCGCAACGCATTCGCTTCGCTCGATCAGTTTGGCCAGAGGCGTGGGGGGACGCCGGAAAGCAAGGCCCCGGGTCGCCATGTCCAGCTGGCCGTAAAACACATCCCGTCGCCGGCGATATTCTTCGCGTAATGTCTTCTTTTTAGCGCTCAAGCTACTCAAAAAATTCTTCTTTCTGCAGGATAGTGACGGGACCATCTTGGTCGTTTGCCGGAAAATCCTCTGACGCCTATTACGTCAGGTGGGCGCCATATGCATCGGACCCGACTGCCAAACAGTCCGCAATCCGGGCAGGGACAGCTCCCTAGGAAGTTATATCGCCTCAGGGATGTTCGTATCAAGCTCGTGCCAGACAGTACCCGTCTGAACCTATCTAGGCACGAAAGGGGCGTTACTCAAGGCTGTTCGCCAATTGTTCGGCACGATCTGCCAGTTTTTCGAGCGCGGTAATCGCCTGCTCGTCCTTCGGATCGGATTTTGCGGGCTTTTCGGCCGTTTCCGGTTCTGGTCTCTTGTTTTGCGCGGCGTGCAATTCATCCGCCAGCAGCAGCGAAGTGAACAGCAACATGCGGCTTTCGGTCAATCCCGCCGGGTCGCCAGCTTCCCGGGCCTTGCGATCGACCATGGCCGCTAATCTGGTAAGATGCTCTTCCTCGCCATCCTGGCAGGTGACCATGAATGAACGGCCCGCTATTTCCAGTTTCATTTGCGCCATGTCAGTTTTCCTGTCGCTCAATCAGACCGTCTATTGTCCGGATCGCCTGCTTCATTTCTTCTTTCAGCGCCTCGTGGCGTGCCGCCAGCGCAGGATCAATATCGGTCTTTTGGGCGGTGGCCGAGGTTTCGATACGGCTTAGCGCGCGTTCCAAGCGACCGATCGCCAGGATGACCCGTTCATTGTCCATGAGCATTTTCCATAGCTTGTTTCCAACAGGTAAGGTCCTGTCTTTCCTTGCTATCAATCTATTCTTGCGCCGTAAACACTGGATAGTGAAAAGCGGTCCTTGACGGCGCGTTGCTGGATCATCAAAGGAGGGGGCAAAATAACGAATCGCGGCATTTTGTCGTGCGTTTACATTGCCAGTCCGGGAGATCAGATCCGTCATGACCGTTACCGAAAAGAACATGGCAAACGCCATCAGAGCGCTCGCCATGGATGCGGTCCAGGCTGCCAATAGTGGCCACCCCGGAATGCCAATGGGTATGGCCGACGTTGCAACGGTGCTGTTCAGTGATTTTCTGAAATATGATCCGAAGGCCCCGAAATGGGCCGATCGGGACCGGTTTGTACTGTCTGCCGGCCATGGGTCGATGCTGATCTATTCGCTTCTGCACCTGACCGGCTATGCCCACCCGACCATGCAGGACATCAAGGATTTTCGCCAGCTCAGTTCGCCATGCGCGGGCCATCCTGAAAATTTCAAACTCGAAGGTATAGAAACGACCACCGGGCCGCTTGGGCAGGGCTTTGCGACTGCGGTCGGCATGGCGGTGGCCGAACGCCATCTGAATGCGCTGTTTGGTGATGATCTGGTCGACCATAAAACCTGGGTGATTGCCGGTGACGGCTGCCTGATGGAAGGAATCAACCACGAAGCGGTCGGTCTGGCCGGCCATTTGGGGCTGGGAAGACTTAATGTTCTGTGGGATGATAACGGTATAACTATTGACGGCGGAACAGAATTATCGACATGTGAGGATATTCCGGCCCGTTATCGTGCTTCTGGCTGGCATGTCGTTTCCTGCGATGGCCACGACTTTGATGATATCCGCAAGGCGCTGAGCGAAGCGGAAGCCGATCCGCGGCCATCGCTGGTCGCCTGCAAAACGGTTATTGGGTTTGGCGCTCCGACCAAGCAAGGCACGTCGGCCACCCACGGCGCGCCGCTCGGTGACGAAGAAATTGCGCGCGCCCGCGAAGCTCTGGACTGGAAGCATGAACCGTTTGTCATTCCGGACGATGTTCTGACTTCCTGGCGCGAATTGGGCGAAAAGGGCGCTGCCGCCCGGGCGGAATGGAATGCCCGTCTGGATGGCCATAAAGACGAAGCCGAATTCAAGCGCCGCATGGCGGGTGAGCTGCCGGACGGCAAGGCGATGCAGGACTATATGGAAGGCCTCGCCAAAGATCCGCCGAAATGGGCCACCCGCAAGGCTTCCGAAATGGCATTGGGCGCGATCACTGCAGCCTTGCCGGAGATGATCGGCGGCAGTGCCGATTTGACAGGTTCAAACAATACCAAAACTCCTTCTACCAAGCCGCTGACAAAAGACGATTATTCCGGTCGCTATATCTATTATGGCATCCGCGAATTCGGCATGGCAGCGGCAATGAACGGCATGGCGTTGCACGGCGGTATCATTCCCTATGGCGGGACGTTCCTGGTGTTTACCGACTATTGCCGCGGCGCCATGCGACTCTCGGCGATCCAGAGCGCCCGGGCCATTTATGTCATGACCCATGACAGCATCGGTCTCGGCGAAGACGGTCCGACCCACCAGCCTATCGAACATGTCCAAAGCCTGCGTCTGATGCCGAACATGCATGTTTTCCGGCCGGCGGATGCGATTGAAACCGCCGAATGCTGGGCGCTGGCGATCAAGCGGGATACGGGGCCATCGACGCTCGCGCTCACTCGCCAGGGGCTTCCGCCGCTGCGGCAGGACGTTAGTGCAAATCTATGTGAGCAGGGTGCTTATCGTCTGAAAGCGGCTGAAGGTACGAAACGGGTCGTGCTGGTTGCGACCGGTTCGGAAGTGTCGCTGGCGATGGATGTCGCGGCAGAGCTGGAGGCGGCCGGCCATGGGGCTGACGTGATCTCAATGCCTTGCGCAGAATTGTTCGATGCGCAGAGCGATGCTTATAAAATGGACCTGCTCGGTGGTGACGGCATTTTGCGGGTTTCGATCGAAGCGGGGACAACCATTGGCTGGGAACGCTATACCGGCCTGGATGGCCTGCGCTTCGGCATCGACGGCTTTGGGGCTTCGGCGCCGATTGACGATCTTTACGCGCATTTCGGGTTGACCGCAGACGCGATCGTTCCGCAAATTATCGAAAAAATTGGCTGAAAAAGGCCGCACTGTTAAAATTCAAAGGAGCAACACCGATGACCAAAGTAGCAATTAACGGATTTGGCCGGATCGGCCGGCTGGTCGCCCGCGCGATTCTCGAGCGGGATGATGACGCGTTTGAACTGGTAGCGATCAACGATCTCGCCGACGCCGAATCCAATGCATTGCTATTTGCCTATGACAGTGTCCATGGCCGCTTTCCCGGTGAAGTGACCGCTCATGGCGATCATATCAAGGTCAATGGCAAGAAAATTGCCGTGACGTCCGAGCGCAATCCTGGCGACTTGCCGCACGGCGACATGGGTGTGGACATCGTGCTCGAATGCACCGGTTTCTTCCAGTCGAAAGACGCCGCTCAGCCGCATATCGATGCCGGCGCGAAGAGGGTGCTGATCTCGGCACCGGCCAAGGGTGATCTGAAAACCGTGGTCTTCGGCGTCAATCACGATGTCCTGACGGCCGATGATATCATCGTTTCCAACGCTTCCTGCACCACCAACTGTCTGGCGCCGGTTGCCAAGGTGCTGAACGACAGCGTGGGTATTGAGCGCGGCTTCATGACCACGATCCACAGCTATACCAACGACCAGCGGATGCTCGACCAGATGCACAGCGACATGCGCCGGGCGCGGGCCGGTGCGGTCAACATGATCCCGACCACCACCGGTGCAGCGCGTGCTGTCGGGCTGGTATTGCCGGAACTGAACGGCAAGCTGGACGGTTCTTCGATCCGCGTCCCGACCCCCAATGTCAGCCTGGTCGATCTGGTGTTCACGCCTGGTCGCGACACCAGCGTCGAGGAAATCAATGGCGCGCTGAAAGCCGCAGCAGAAGGTCCCATGAAGGGCGTGCTGGTCTATGAAGACAAGCCGCTGGTTTCGACCGACTATAATCATCAACCGGCCAGCAGCTCGGTCGACAGTCTTGAAACGACTGTCATGGACGGCAGGCTGGTCCGCGTTGTCAGCTGGTATGACAATGAGTGGGGCTTCTCCAACCGCATGATCGATACCGCGAAGGTCATGGCAGGCCTGCTTTAAATCATAAAGGTTCTCAATAATGTCGGCTAACAGTTTTAAAACGCTTGATGATATCGGCGATGTTCAGGGAAAGTGCGGATTGGTCCGCGTCGACCTGAATGTCCCGATGGCCGACGGTGAGGTTACCGACGACACGCGCCTCAAGGCGTTGACGCCGACGGTAACCGAGCTTGCGGACAAGGGCGCAAAGCTGTTGCTGCTGGCGCATTTTGGTCGTCCGAAGGGCGAGCATAAGCCGGAATTTTCGCTGGGGCCGGTGGTCGCTCCGCTGGCTGCGGTGCTTGGCCGCGATGTGCAGTTCATGGAGAAGCCGGATCAGGCCGCGATCGACACCTTGCCCGACGGCGCTGTCGTCGTACTGGAAAACAGCCGCTTTGCGCCGGGTGAGGAGAAAAATGACCCCGCGATGGCCGAGGCGCTGGCGGCATATGGCGATTTTTACGTCAATGATGCCTTTTCCGCCGCGCATCGCGCGCATGTCACCACCGAGGGGCTCGCTCATCATCTGCCGTCCTATGCTGGCCGGTCGATGGAGCGCGAGCTGACGGCGCTCGACAAGGCGCTGGGCAATCCGGAGCATCCGGTGGCTGCCGTGGTCGGCGGCGCGAAAGTGTCGAGCAAGCTCGACGTATTGCGGCAGATGGTGGAGAAGGTCGACCATCTGATCATCGGCGGCGGTATGGCCAATACCTTTCTGGCGGCGCGCGGCGTCGATGTCGGCAAGTCGCTGTGCGAGCATGAACTGGCCGATACCGTGAATGACATTCTGGCCGCAGCGGACCGGGCCGATTGTACGGTGCACCTGCCGTATGATGTCGTTGTGGCCAAGGAATTCCGCGCCGATCCGCCGACCCGGACCGTTAATGTGCACGAAGTGGCGGAGGACGAGATGATTCTCGATGTCGGGCCAGCGGCGGTGGAAGCGCTGTCCGATGTTCTGAAGACCTGCAAGACGCTGGTCTGGAACGGCCCGCTGGGGGCTTTTGAGACATCGCCTTTCGATCATGCGACGGTAGCTCTGGCGCGGACGGCTGCGGCGCTGACCAAAGAGGGGCAGCTGTTGTCGGTAGCCGGCGGCGGCGATACGGTTGCGGCGCTCAATCACGCCGGTGTGGCCGACGATTTCAGCTTTGTATCGACTGCAGGGGGCGCTTTTCTGGAATGGATGGAAGGCAAGCCCTTGCCTGGCGTCGAAGCGCTAACCAAATAATTGAAAAAATGTCAGGGAACAAAAAATGGCGAATAATGAAATGTTGAGCAAGATCGAAAATGGCCAGGGCTTTATCGCCGCGCTGGACCAGAGTGGAGGCTCGACGCCGAAGGCGCTGGCTGGCTACGGGATCGGCGCGGATTCGTTCAATAATGATGACGAGATGTTCACCCTGATCCACAAAATGCGCAGCCGCATCATCACCTCGCCGAGCTTCGGCAACGGCAAGGTGATCGGCGCGATCCTGTTCGAGAAGACGATGAACGGCGACGCTGGCGGCAAGCCGGTGCCGGAAGCGCTCTGGGATCGCGGCGTGGTGCCGTTCCTGAAGGTCGACAAGGGGCTGCAGGACGAAGAGAATGGCGTGCAGCTGATGAAGCCGATCGATGATCTGGACGAGCAGTGCAAACATGCCGTGTCGAAAGGCGTGTTCGGCGCCAAGATGCGGTCGGTGATCAACAAGGCGAATGCCAGGGGCATCGCCGATATCGTCGAGCAGCAGTTCGCCTTTGGCAAACAGATCCTCGGTCACGGACTGGTGCCGATCATCGAGCCGGAAGTGAATATCAAGAGCGACGAACGCGCCGAATGCGATGCGCTGCTTTTGGCAGAGTTGAAAAAGCATCTGGAGGCGCTGGTGGACGACCAGCGGGTGATGCTCAAATTGTCGATTCCGGTCGAGGCAAATCTCTACAAATCGCTGGTCGATCACCCGAAGGTAATCCGTCTGGTAGCATTGTCCGGCGGGTACTCGACCGACGATGCTTGCGCGGAACTGGCGAAGAATGAAGGCATGATCGCCAGCTTCAGCCGTGGCTTGCTGCAGGACCTGCGGGTTTCGCTGAGCGACGAGGAATTTGATGCCGTGCTGGGCCGTGCGATCGACCAGATCTATCGCGCCTCGATTGCCTAGAGCGGTACAGCGGCGGGTCGGCTGGTGATGGTTGCCCGGATGGTCTCGCGCATGGCGGCGGCGTTGCTGGCGACCGTGACGGTCGCGGCGAGCCCCGGCCATGCCTGTTCGGTCGTGCCATCCTACAAGGTACCGACCAATCTGGAGCTGGCCGAAGCGGCCGATGTGATCGTCATCGCCGAGGTGACGGGCGAGCGTGCCGGCGCCGATGAATATGACAACAGGGTTGTCGCCCGGCCGACCGTGCTGCTCAAGGGCGCAACACTGCCGCCTGCGGTCGAACTTGCCGGGGCGTGGCTGGAAAAGGGTGCGCAGATGCAGGCGACGGTCAGCTCGCCGCAGGAATTGCGGGCACCTAATCCGGATGCCCTGATCGGCGGCTGCGTCCGCTATGTCTTCGCGCCAGGCATGAAGTTGGTGCTATTCCTGGAGCGCGATGACAGCGGCGCGCTTGTGCCGTTTCGCAGCGCATTTTCGCGTGATGCCGAAGACGTGGCCGGCGAAGATGCGCTATGGGTGAAGGCGGTGAAGGAATATGCCGCGATCAGCCTGTTGCCCGCGGAACAGCGCAAGGCGCAATTGCGCAAGCGCATCGTCGCGTTGCAGACGGAGACCGACGACCCGGACTCGCTGGCGATTGCCGCGGATATGCAGGTCGAACTCGAAGGCAGGCGGCGACCGGCCTATGACTGAAATTGCGCCCTGCCAGCTTTACCTGATCTCGCCGCTCGAAACGGGCGGCGATTTTCCCCAGCGGCTCCGGCAGGCGCTTGAGGCCGGGCCGGTTGCTGCCTTCCAGTTTCGCGTGAAGGATCTGGATCCGGAGGAGGCCGCGCGGCTGGCCGAACCGTTAAAAGCCATCTGCGACGAATTTGATGTCGCCTTCATCGTCAACGATGATGTCGCGCTAGCCCAGCAACTGGGTGCAGATGGCGTACATCTGGGGCAGGGCGACGAGAGTTTGAAAAATGCCCGCACCGTGCTGGGGACCGATGTTCAAATCGGCATAACCTGCCACGACAGTCGCCACCTCGCGATGGAAGCGGGCGAGGGCGGGGCGAATTATGTCGCCTTTGGTGCATTTTTCCCGACCGAAACCAAGGAAACACATCACCAGCCGGAGCTGGATATCTTGCGCTGGTGGGACGAAATGATGGAAATACCCAGCGTGGCGATTGGCGGCATCACGCCGGACAATTGCCAGCCGCTGATCGACGCAGGGACGGATTTTCTGGCGGTTTCCGGCGGCGTGTGGAATGATTCGGCGGGCCCGGCAGAAGCCGTCCGGAAATTCTCCGATATATTGAGCGCCGCTTCGGGCAATTAGGACAGGTTATCGATCTCGCGGATATGGGAAGCCAGATATTGCGCGACGAAATTGCTCACTGACGGCGGCGCAAAATTGGGCATCTGTTCGATATCGCGCAAATAGCCTTCGGTTGGCTTGAATGAGTGCATTTGCCCTTCGCCGATCGAATATCCGAACAGGCCAGCGGCCAGCGCGCTTGCGCTGCGTGGTGCCGTATCCAGATAGTCGGGTTGGCGTCTGATGATATGTATATGTGCCATGACCCTCTATTAACAATCGAGCGATTCGCGGTATTGTATGAAAAAGACCTGTGCGCCACCGCACAGCTCGTCACCACTACGCGGCATTCGGCGTTACCGGGCTTGCCTATTGGTCGCTGGCGGATTACAGCGCCGCTCAATCAAACAATCCATCAAGCGAGACAAGCGATGAAGATCAGCGGTGTAGATATCCGTCCCGGCAATATATTGGAATATGAAGGTGGCCTGTGGAAGGTTGCCAAGATCCAGCATACCCAGCCGGGCAAGGGCGGGGCCTATATGCAGGTCGAGATGAAAAATCTCGTCGACGGTCGCAAGACCAATGTTCGTTTCCGCAGCGCCGATACGCTGGAGAAAGTCCGTCTCGACACCAAGACCTTCCAGTATCTGTTCGCCGATGGCGACATGTTGACCTTCATGGACAAGGAAAATTACGAGCAGATCACGCTGCCGGCCGACTTGCTCGGCGACGCGGCTGAATTTTTGCAGGACGGCATGGACGTGCAGCTCGAACTTTACGAAGAAAAGCCGATCTCCGTGCAGTTGCCCGACCAGATTGAGGCAGAAATTGTCGAGGCCGATGCTGTGGTCAAGGGGCAGACAGCTTCTTCGAGCTACAAGCCAGCCATTCTCGACAATGGCGTCCGCGTCATGGTGCCGCCCTTCATTTCGGCGGGTACGCGGATCATCGTCGATGTCTATGCCCGCGAATATGTCGGCAAGGCCTGACTGAAAAAACTTCCCCTCCCGCCTGCGGGAGGGACAGGGCAGGCAGGAATATGTTGCTCGCCTGCTCTTTGAAAACCCTATAGACCCACCCCCAGCCCCTCCCGTAAACGGGAGGGGGGAGATATAAGATGCCAGCACATTCCGCCCTTATTACCGTCATGGAACGCGCCGCACGCAAGGCGGGATCGCGCCTGCGCCGTGACTTTGGCGAAGTCGAGCATTTGCAAGTCTCCAAGAAGGGGCCGGCGGACTTCGTCTCGAAGGCCGATATGCGGGCCGAACGGATTCTCTACGATGAATTGCTGAAAGTTCGTCCTGGTTGGGGATTTGTTCTGGAAGAAGGCGGCATGATTGATGGCGAGGAAGGCAAGCCGCGCTGGATTATCGATCCGCTCGACGGCACAACCAATTTCCTCCACGGCATTCCGCATTTTGCGATTTCGATCGCCGTGCAGGAGCCGTCGCTCGACGGTCGTGGCTGGGGCAAGATTACCAGCGGACTGATTTACGAGCCGCTGACTGACCTGACCTGGTGGGCGGAAATGGACAAGGGGGCCTGGCTCGGCGAACGCCGTTTGCGCGTGTCGGCCCGCCGCGACCTGTCGGAATCCCTGATTGCCACCGGCATTCCGTTCAAGGGCCATGGTGACCTCAGTGAATGGGCGCGCATTTTTGGTGCGGTTGCGCCGCAGGTTGCCGGCATCCGGCGCAATGGTTCGGCTGCGCTTGATCTCGCCTGGCTTGCAGCCGGTCGCTATGACGGCTTCTGGGAAGCCGGTCTCAAGGTTTGGGACGTCGCTGCGGGGATTTTGATGGTCCGCGAAGCGGGCGGCTTTGTCACCGACTATACGGGCGGCGATCAGCCTATCGGCCAGGGCGAAATTCTGGCGGCCAACGAAGCGCTGCACAGCAAGCTTCACCGGATATTGGCAAAGTCGCTGCTGTAACTGCGAATGCCTCGCAAAAGGCCGAAAAATTAACCGACTTCGCCCTTGCAGCATGGGGAGCCACTGCCTAAAAGCGGCCCCGAATATTAGTGAAACGAGTCATCTGTGGTAGATCTTTCCGAATATGCGCCAATATTATTGTTTCTGTTTGTAGCCGTAGGTCTGTCCGCAGCCTTCGTGTTCCTGCCGATGGGAATATCCCGCTTGACCGGGACTCATAACCCGAACCCCGAAAAGCTCTCGGAATATGAATGTGGCTTTCCCGCCTTTGAAGACTCGCGCAGTCAGTTTGACGTGCGTTTCTATCTGGTCGCGATCCTGTTCATCATCTTTGATCTGGAAGCGGCGTTCCTGTTCCCGTGGGCGGTGTCACTGGAGCTGACCGGCTGGGTCGGCTGGACGACGATGATGGTATTTCTCGCGGAACTGATCATCGGTTTCGCTTATGCCTGGAAGGTAGGAGCGCTGGAATGGGACTAGAAACCGACAACAGCGGATCAGCGATCCTGAAAGCTGACGGCACGCCCATGCGTCCCGATACACAGCCCGACGACGGATTTTTCAAGGACCTGAATTCGGAAGTTAATGACAAGGGTTTTCTTGTCACTTCGACCGAAGAACTATTTCAATGGGCGCGTACCGGCTCGCTGTGGTGGATGACCTTCGGTCTCGCCTGCTGTGCGGTCGAGATGATTCACGTCAACATGCCGCGCTACGATATGGAGCGCTTCGGTGCCGCGCCGCGTGCCAGTCCGCGCCAGTCGGACGTGATGATCGTGGCGGGGACGCTGTGCAACAAGATGGCCCCGGCGCTGCGCAAGGTCTATGACCAGATGTCCGATCCGAAATATGTGATCTCGATGGGCAGCTGCGCCAATGGCGGCGGCTATTATCATTACAGCTATTCCGTGGTTCGCGGTTGCGACCGGATCGTGCCGGTTGACATTTACGTGCCGGGCTGCCCGCCAACGGCAGAAGCCCTGCTGTATGGCGTGATGCAATTGCAGCGAAAGATCCGGCGGATCGGGACATTTGAACGGTGATCGGGATGGCTGAATTCAATCCGTTAGCGCTGATCCTGTCGAAGGACGCCTCTAGTCTTGAACTGTGGATCGACAAGCTCACCACGAACGGTATGACTACTAGCGGTCTCTCGACTTCGCTCGAGACGAACGGAGAGATCTGATGGCTCATAGTGCACCAGCTATCTCGAGCAACGAAGGCGTTGCAGCCAAGCTTGGCAAGGCGATCGGCGCTGCGCTGATCGATACTGTTGAAGCCTATGGCGAAATCAGTTTTACCGTACAGCGGGCCAAGCTGGCCACGGTGCTGGAAAAGCTGCGCGACAAGCATGAATATCAGCAGCTGGTCGAGATTGCCGGCGTTGACTATCCCGATCGCCCCGTGCGGTTCGAGGTCTGCTATCATCTGCTCAGCCTGACGAAAAACCACCGCATCCGGGTCAAGGTCTCGACCGACGAGGATATGCCGGTGCCAAGCGTTACCCATATCTGGGAAGTCGCCGGCTGGCTCGAGCGCGAAGTGTTCGACATGTATGGTGTCTTGTTCGACGGCAATACCGATCTGCGACGGATCCTGACCGACTATGGATTCCAGGGGCACCCGTTCCGCAAGGATTTTCCGCTGACCGGCTATGTCGAGATGCGCTATTCGGAAGAAGCCAAGCGCGTGGTTTACGAGCCGGTGAAGCTGGCGCAGGATTTCCGCAGCTTCGACTTCATGTCGCCCTGGGAAGGGGCGGACTATATCCTGCCGGGTGACGAGAAGGTCGGTGGCGAAGCGCCGCCGCCCACTCCGAAGGCGACCGAAGACAAGAAGGACACCGGCGCAGGCAAGAAAGCCACCAAGAAGGCCGCCAAGCCATCGAAGCGTGACGAGGCCAAGGTCAAGAAGCCTGCTCCCAAGCGGACCAAGTCGGGGACGCAGAAGAAGGGGGAGGGCAAGTGATGGCTAGCAATGTTGCCGTTCGTGTCGAGCGTAGTCGAGACACTTCTATCCGTCACAACCGGCTTCTCGACTTCGCTCGAAGCGAACGGGAGAGTGGGCCTCTGGCTCACGGCTTCTCGACTTCGCTTGAAGCGAACGGAAAGGTGGGCATCTGATGTCTGAGTATCTCGAAGAAATTGACCATCTCGCCGACGAGGCCGATCCAACGACCGGCGATCTGGAGATTCAGAATTTCACGATCAACTTCGGCCCCCAGCATCCCGCAGCGCACGGCGTGTTGCGGATGGTGATGGAGCTGGATGGCGAGATCGTTGAACGCGTCGACCCGCATGTCGGGCTGCTGCATCGCGGCACCGAGAAGCTGATCGAGCACAAGACCTATTTGCAGGCTTTGCCCTATTTTGACCGGCTCGACTATTGCTCACCGCTGGCGATGGAATATTCGTATGTGCTGGCGATCGAGAAATTGCTCGATCTCGAGGTGCCGCTGCGCGGTCAATATCTGCGGGTCTTGTTCGCCGAGCTGACCCGGATCTGCAATCATATGCTCAATCTCGGCGCGCATGTCATGGATGTCGGCGCGATGACGCCGAATATCTGGGTGTTCGAAATTCGCGAGCAATGCCTGGAATTTTTCGAACGCGCCAGCGGTGCCCGTATGCACAGCGCCTGGTTCCGGCCCGGCGGCGTGCATCAGGACGTGCCGCTGAAGCTGCTGACCGATATCGCCGACTGGCTCGACGAATTCCCGACCCTGTTCGAGGATGCGATGAGCCTGGTGGTCGACAACCGCATCTTCAAGCAGCGCAATGTCAATATTGCTACCGTGTCCAAGGAAGATGCAGTGCGATGGGGCTTTTCCGGCCCAGTGCTGCGCGGCAGTGGTGTCGCCTGGGACCTGCGCAAGTCGCAGCCCTATGATGTCTATGACCGGATGGAATTTGACGTTCCGGTCGGCACCAGCGGTGACTGCTATGACCGGTTCATGGTGCGGGTCGAGGAAGTCCGCCAGAGCGCCAAGATCATGCGCCAGTGCCTGAATGAAATGCCCGATGGGCCGGTGGCCTCTTCCGACCGCAAGATCGTCCCGCCAAAACGCGGCGAGATGAAGCAGTCTATGGAAGCGCTGATCCATCATTTCAAGCTCTACACCGAGGGTTTCCACGTTCCCGCTGGCGAAGTCTATGTCGCAACCGAAAGTCCGAAGGGCGAATTCGGCGTCTATCTGGTCAGCGACGGGACCAACAAGCCCTATCGCTGCAAGATCCGGCCGACCGCTTTCTCGCATCTGCAGGCGATGGACTTCATGTGCAAGGGCCATATGCTGCCGGATGCCACCGCCATTTTGGGCGCGATTGATATTGTTTTCGGGGAGTGTGACCGGTGAGGGCATTGCGTGGACCGAAGGAAATATTGCCGGAATGGCGCAGCGCTCTGCCTCGTAAATGGGATCTGATCGTTACGAGTTGGCTCTGGATCAGCTTGGCCTATACGGTTATCGTACTTGCGACTGGCATCGGTATGCCCGTTTATCCGCTTCATTTTTTGCTCATGCTTCCCGCGATCATCATGCTCTTGGTTGCCTATTGGGGAATCGGGGTTTGGCTCTGGAATTATTTCGCACCGCAGGATCATCATGGCTGAAGCACCAACCATCCCCGACGAACTCGAAACCCGTGCCAAATGGGGCGATTTTGCTTTCACGCCTGCGAACGAGAAGCTCGCCAAGTGGCAGATCGCGAAATATCCGGCTGGCCGCCAGAAATCGGCGGTGATGGCGTTGCTCGACCTGGCCCAGCGGCAGGTTGGCGCGGACACGAAAACGCAAGGCTGGCTGCCGGTGCCGGTGATCGAATATGTCGCGGCCTATCTTGATATGCCCTATATGCGGGCCTATGAGGTCGCGACCTTCTACACCATGTATAATCTGGCGCCGGTTGGTCGCTATCATGTGCAGGTCTGCGGTACTACGCCCTGCATGTTGCGCGGCAGTGACGATGTGATGGCGGCGTGCAAGAACAAGGGGCTCAACAAGGGCAAGACTACGCCCGATGGTCTGTTCACGCTGACCGAGGTCGAGTGCATGGGCAATTGCTCGAACGCGCCGATGGTCCAGATCAACGACGACAATTACGAAGATCTCGATTATGACATCATGACCCGGATCCTCGAGGATCTGGCGGCTGGCAAGGAAATCCCCGTGGGCTCGCAAATCGGTCGCAAGACCAGCGAAGCCGAGGGTGGACCGACCAATCTGCAGGCGATGGTTGAAGAAAATCACGATTATCGGAACGAGTGGTGATGGGCCTGCTGATCACTCTGGCGCTCGCCTTGCTGGCGATCGTGATCGTCTGGAAGGTGCTGACCGGCATTGTGCGGACGGTTGGCCTGGTGGTCGTGGCGATTGCCGTTGGCCTATTCGTGCTGATGAACGGAGGGCTGTAATGGCCCTGGACGGATATGCGGGCTGGATCGCGCTGGCGGTTGTGGCGGTTGGAATTATCGGCGGTCTGCTGGGCCGCAGGAGCAAGAAATGAGTTTTGATTTTCTGCAGGACAAGGACCGGATCTTCACCAATGTCTACGGCTTCCAGTCGTGGGACCTGAAGGCAGCGCAGAAGCGCGGTGACTGGGACAAGACCGCTGACATCATCAAGCGCGGCAATGACAAGATCATTGAGGAAATGAAGGCCAGCGGCTTGCGCGGTCGCGGCGGGGCGGGTTTTCCGACCGGCCTGAAATGGTCGTTCATGCCCAAGGAAGCGCCGAAGGACAGCCAGGGCAATCCGCGGCCGAGCTTTCTCGTCATCAACGCCGATGAATCCGAGCCGGGTTCGTGCAAGGACCGCGAAATATTGCGCAACGATCCGCACAAGCTGATCGAGGGCGCGCTGATCGCCGGTTTCGCGATGCGTGCGCGGGCGGCCTATATCTATATCCGCGGCGAGTATATTTTCGAAGCCAAGGTCATGGAAGCGGCCGTCAAGGAAGCCTATGACGCGGGGCTGCTCGGCAAGAATGCGGCCAAGTCCGGCTATGATTTCGACGTCTTCATCCACCGCGGTGCCGGTGCCTATATCTGCGGCGAAGAAACCGCGATGATCGAGAGCCTTGAGGGCAAGAAGGGCCAGCCGCGGCTGAAACCGCCGTTTCCTGCGGGTGCCGGTCTCTATGGCTGCCCGACGACAGTCAACAATGTCGAGAGCATCGCCGTGGTGCCGACCATCATGCGGCGCGGTGCGGCCTGGTTTGCGAGCTTTGGCCGCGAGAATAACCACGGCACGAAACTGTTCCAGGTGTCCGGCCATGTCGAGAAGCCGGCGGTGTTTGAAGAAGCCATGTCGATCCCGTTCAGGGACATGATCGAGAAACATTGCGGCGGCATCACCGGCGGCTGGGACAATCTGCTGGCCGTCATTCCGGGCGGCTCTTCGGTGCCTTTGGTGCCGGCCGAGCAGATCATGGATGCGCCGATGGACTTTGACGGGCTCAAGGATCTCGGCTCCGGTCTTGGCACCGCTGCGGTGATTGTGATGGACAAGTCGACCGATATCGTCCGCGCCATTTCGCGGCTGAGCTATTTTTACAAGCATGAAAGCTGCGGCCAGTGCACGCCGTGCCGCGAGGGCACCGGCTGGATGTGGCGGGTGATGGAGAAGATGCGCGACGGCGACGCCGATATCGAGGATATTGATACGCTTTACGAAGTCACCAAGCAGGTCGAGGGGCACACTATCTGTGCGCTCGGCGATGCTGCGGCCTGGCCGATCCAGGGGCTGATCCGGCATTTCCGGCCCGAGATGGAGCGGCGGATCAACGAGCACAAGGGTGCGGACGTGATGGAGGCGGCGGAGTGATGGCGATTTCAACTTCTCCCGTCATCCTGAACTTGTTTCAGGACCTCCCTCGGGCAATAGCTCTCCTTCCGCACGGGATGCTGAAACAAGTTCAGCATGACGAATGTTTTTCGGAGACCATCCATGCCTAAAGTCACAGTAGATGGCATCGAAATCGAAGTGCCGCAGGGCGCGACCGTGCTGCAGGCTGCCGAGCTTGCCGGCAAGGAAATCCCGCGCTTCTGCTACCACGAGCGGCTAAGCATCGCCGGCAATTGCCGGATGTGTCTGGTCGAGGTGAAGCCGGGGCCGCCGAAGCCGCAGGCCAGCTGTGCTCTGCCGGCTGCCGACGGTCAGGAAATCCGCACCGACAGCGAAATGGTCAAGAAGGCGCGCGAAGGGGTGATGGAGTTTCTCCTGATCAACCATCCGCTGGATTGCCCGATTTGCGACCAGGGCGGCGAGTGCGATCTGCAGGATCAGGCGATGGTCTATGGCAAGGGGAGTTCGCGCTACGAAGAGAATAAGCGCGCGGTGACCGAGAAATATATGGGGCCGATCATCAAGACGGCGATGACCCGCTGCATCCACTGCACGCGCTGCGTGCGCTTTGCCGAGGAAGTTGCCGGCGTCGAGGAAATCGGCGCGATTGGCCGCGGCGAGGGGATGGAAATCACCTCCTATCTCGAAGGCGCGGTGCACAGCGAACTGAGCGGCAATGTCGTCGATCTCTGCCCGGTCGGTGCGCTGACCAGCAAGCCCTATGCCTTTGAAGCGCGACCGTGGGAGCTGACCAAGACGCTCGGCATCGATGTTATGGACGGTGTCGGCACCAATATCCGGATCGATAGTCGTGGCCGTGAAGTGCTGCGCGCCCTGCCGCGCGTCAATGATGACGTGAATGAGGAATGGGCGACCGACAAGACCCGACACGCGATTGACGGCCTGATGAAGCGGCGGCTCGACAAGCCTTATGTGCGGAAAAACGGCAAGCTGGAAGCAGCGACCTGGAACGAAGCCTTTCAGGCGATTGCCGATGTGAAGGCAGGCAGTTCGGTGGCGGCTATCGCTGGTGATCTTGTTGACTGCGAAACCATGTATGCGGCCAAAAAGCTGCTGAAATCGATGAAGTCCGAGATGCTCGAAGGCCGTCAGACCGGGTTGTCCTATGATGTGTCCAGTCTCGCTGCGGTGAATTTTAACACGACGATTGCCGGTATCGAAGAAGCAGATGTTATCCTGCTGGTCTCGACCAATCCGCGCTGGGAGGCCTCGCTGGTCAATACCCGGATCCGCAAGGCGGTGCGCAAGGGCGGGGCAAAAGTATTCGGTATCGGGCCGGAAGCGGACCAGACCTATCCGGTCGAATGGCTCGGTGATGATATGGGCCTGCTCACGAAATTGCCGAAAGCTGCGGCTGACGCACTGAAAGGCGCAGAGAAGCCTGCGATCATACTCGGCGGCGGTGCGCTCAGCGTCGAAGGCGTGCATGGCGCCGCGCTGAAATTCGCGACCAAATATAAGCTGATCAGAGATGGCTGGAATGGTTTCAATGTCCTGCATGTTGGTGCCTCTCGCACCGGCGGGCTGATGCTCGGCTATGCTTTTGATGGCGGCATCAAGGCGATTGCGGAGAAAAAACCGAAATTGCTGTTCGCGCTGGGTGCGGATGAAATGGATTACGGGTTGTTCAAGGACAGCTTCAAGGTCTTCATCGGTCATCATGGCGATGCCGGTGCCCATGCCGCAGATGTCATCCTGCCGGGCGCTGCCTATACCGAGAAAAACGGCACCTATGTGAATCTGGAAGGCCGGGTTCAGTGTTCGAACAAGGCGATTTTCGCGCCGGGCGACGCGCGCGAGGACTGGAGCATCTTGCGGGCGCTATCCGATGTGATGGGCAAGACCTTGCCGTTCGACAGTTTCGAGGAATTGCGCGCCAAAATGGCGAAGGATCATCCCGAGTTGGCCAACGAAGGCCTGGTGACATTTGACTGGGCGCCGCCAAAAGGCCTGCCAAGCGCACCAAAGGGGCAGGGTGTCCATCCGATCAAGGATTTCTATCTGACCAACAGCATCGCCCGTGCCAGCGGCACGATGCAGCGCTGTTCCGCAGAATTGCTGCACGCCGATGACGAGATTTTGGAGGCGGCGGAATGAGCTGTTCAACTTCAAACCAGGCCGTCATCCTGAACTTGTTTCAGGACCTCCCTCGGTCAGACGCGCTCTATGGTAACGGGATCCTGAAACGAGTTCAGGATAACGAATGTCGGGAGAATGTTGCGGCATGACCGAATATCTCCAATCCATTCTCGGCTATGAAGCCGGCTGGTTCGTCGGCACGCTGGCGCTGGTGCTGCTGATCGCTTTTCCGCTGATGCTCGCTGTCGCGATGATCATCTATGCGGATCGCAAGATCTGGGCGGCGATGGCGCTGCGCAAAGGGCCCAACGTTGTTGGTCCTTTTGGCCTGCTGCAAAGTTTTGCCGATGGTTTGAAGGTGTTCCTGCAGGAAACGATCATTCCATCGGGTGCCAACAAGGGCCTGTTTCTGCTCGCACCGATCATCACCTTCTCGGTGGCGCTGCTTGCCTGGGCCGTGGTCCCATTTGGCGAGAATATGGTGCTGGCCAATATCAATATCGGGCTGCTCTATATTCTCGCGGTCAGTTCGCTCGGCGTCTATGGCGTGGTGATCGCCGGCTGGGCGAGTAACTCAAAATATCCGTTCTTCTCGGCAATGCGTGCTGCGGCGCAGATGATTTCCTATGAAGTATCGATTGGCTTCATCATCATCTCGGTGGTGCTGTTTGCCGGCAGCTTCAATCTGCAGGATATCATCCTTGGCCAGAAATCGCATATTTTCGGGATCAGTGCCTATGGTATCAATCCGTTGTTGTTCCCGATGGCAGTCATGTTCCTGATCTCCTCGCTCGCCGAAACCGCGCGCACCCCGTTCGATTTGACCGAAGCGGAAAGTGAGCTGGTTGCCGGTTACCAGACCGAATATTCGTCGATGGCCTTCGCTTTGTTCTGGCTCGGTGAATATGCCAATGTGATTCTGATGTGCACGCTTAACGCGATCCTGTTCTGGGGTGGCTGGTTGCCGCCAATCGACTGGGAACCGCTCTATATGGTGCCCGGCATCATCTGGCTGTTTGCCAAGATATTCTTCTTCTTCTTCATCTTCAGCTGGGTCAAGGCGACCGTGCCGCGCTACCGCTATGACCAGCTGATGCGTCTGGGCTGGAAGATCTTCCTGCCGGTCTCGCTGTTCTGGGTATTTCTGGTCAGTGGCTTTCTAATGCTGACGAGATATTCAGCATGACCATATTACAAACCATCACACTCTTCACCGTCATTGCGAGCGCAGCAAAGCAATCCAGTGCGTCGCTTGCCGCTCTGGATTGCCCCGTCGCTGGCGCTCCTCGCAATGACGTGACCGGGAAAAACGCATGAGTATCGCACAAACCATCAAGGCCTTCACCCTGTTCGAATTTATCGGCGCGCATATGCTGACGCTGAAATATTTCTTCAAGAAGAAGAAAACGATCAACTATCCCTATGAAAAGAACCCGATTTCGCCGCGGTTCCGGGGTGAGCATGCACTGCGTCGCTATCCCAATGGCGAGGAACGCTGCATTGCCTGCAAGCTGTGCGAAGCGGTCTGCCCGGCGCTGGCGATCACGATCGAGGCCGAGCCGCGCGAAGACGGCTCGCGCCGTACCACGCGCTATGACATCGACATGACCAAATGCATCTACTGCGGTTTCTGTCAGGAAGCCTGCCCGGTTGATGCGATCGTCGAAGGGCCGAATTTCGAATATGCGACCGAAACGCGCGAAGAGCTGATCTACGACAAGTCGAAGCTGCTGGAAAATGGCGACAAATGGGAGCGGGCAATCGCGGCAAACCTTGCCGCCGATGCGCCCTATCGGTAATGGGCGCTATGATGATTCCAATGGGGGAAAATGTGCGAAATTACGCTGAACTTTTCCTCCCTGTGCGGAGCATGGGGAGGGGGACCGACCGAAGGTTGGTGGAGGGGCTCCGCGCCATCCTCACTTCGTTCGGCCCCTCCGTCGTGCATTCTGCACGCCACCTCCCCGAAGCTTCGCTTCAGGGAGGATGTGTATAATGCAAATCTTCGCTTTCTATCTTTTCGCCGCCATCGTGCTGGCCAGCGGTGCGTTCTGTATCTTTGCGCGCAACCCGGTGCACAGCGTGTTGTGGCTGATCCTGGCCTTTTTCAACGCTGCCGGTCTGATGGTCCTGGTCGGTGCCGAATTTATCGCGGCGCTGCTGGTTATTGTCTATGTCGGTGCCGTCGCGGTGTTGTTCCTGTTTGTCGTGATGATGCTGGACATCGATTTCGCCGAGCTTCGGGCCGGTTTCATGAAAAACCTGCCGCTCGGCCTGTTGCTGGCGCTGGTGCTGATGGTGGAAATCATCTTCGGCGTCGGAGCGTGGCAGTCGTCTGGCATGGGCGAGGCGACCGCAGCGGTCGGACCACCGGCTGGCGCGCCTTCCAATATCGAGCAGCTTGGCGCGTTGCTCTACACCAAATATGTTTTCCTGTTCGAGGCTGCAGGGATGATCCTGCTGGTTGCGATGGTCGGCGCGATCGTGTTGACGCACCGCGCCCGTGGCGGCGTCCGCAGGCAGGATATCGCCGACCAGGTCGCGCGCCGGCCCGAGGATTCGACCCGCAACACGCAGCCGGAAGTCGGCAAGGGAGTGGAATTGTGATGCGCTATTCATCCACTGCAAACACCGTTCGCCCTGAGCCTGTCGAAGGACTTGGTCAGTCAACGAGCCAGCCTGCCGGGGGATGTGCTTCGACAAGCTCAGCACGAACGGATAGTCTGTCGATCATTCATGCAAAAGCGGGGGGCAGGTCATGATCGGCCTTGAACATTATCTCGTGGTCAGCTCGATCCTGTTTGTGATGGGCATGCTGGGCATTTTCCTGAACCGGAAAAATATCATCATCATTCTGATGGCGATCGAACTGATCCTGCTCGCGGTGAATCTGAATTTCGTCGCGTTTAGCGCCTTTCTCGGTGACATGACCGGCCAAGTGTTCGCCATGTTCATCCTGACCGTGGCCGCAGGCGAGGCCGCGATCGGACTCGCCATTCTCGTGATTTATTTCCGTCAGCGCGGCACCATTGCCGTCGATGATGTCAACCGGATGAAGGGCTAGGAAATTGACGATTCAGCTTATCGTTTTTCTGCCCTTGCTGGCAGCGATTGTCGCGGGTTTCGGCAACCGGATCATCGGCAACGTGCCGGCCAAGATCATCACCACCGGCGCGCTATTTGCTGCCTGTGCGCTTAGCTGGCCGGTGTTTATCGGCTTTCTGAACGGCACCAGCTCAGCGCAGGTCGTGCCGGTATTGACATGGATTGTCTCGGGTGACCTGAATTTTGACTGGGCGCTGCGCGTCGATGCGCTAACCGCCGTGATGCTGGTCGTTGTGACCACGGTGTCTGCGCTCGTGCATCTGTACAGCTGGGGCTATATGGATGAAGATCCGGACCAGCCGCGTTTCTTTGCCTATTTGTCGCTGTTCACCTTTGCCATGCTGATGCTGGTGACCGCGAACAATCTGGTACAGATGTTCTTTGGCTGGGAAGGCGTGGGGCTTGCCTCCTACCTGCTGATCGGTTTCTGGTTCAAGAAGCCCAGCGCAAATGCCGCCGCGATCAAGGCCTTTGTCGTCAACCGCGTGGGCGATCTCGGCTTCATGCTTGGTATCTTCGGTACCTTCCTCGTATTCGGCACTGTGTCGATCCCGGAAATTCTGGAAGCGGCGCCAGGCATGGCCGGTTCGGCCATCACCTTTGCCGGCATGCGTCTGGACACGATGACCATTCTCTGCCTGCTGTTGTTCGTTGGCGCGATGGGTAAATCCGCACAGCTTGGCCTGCACACCTGGTTGCCTGACGCCATGGAAGGCCCGACCCCGGTGTCGGCGCTGATCCACGCGGCTACCATGGTGACCGCAGGCGTGTTCATGGTCTGCCGCCTGTCGCCGATGTTCGAAACTAGCCCGGTAGCGCTGACTGTCGTCACCATCGTTGGTGCGTCGACCGCGATCTTCGCCGCGACCGTTGGCCTGGTCCAGCATGATATCAAGCGTGTGATCGCCTATTCGACCTGTTCGCAGCTTGGCTATATGTTCTTCGCCGCTGGCGTCGGTGCCTATAGCGCAGCGATGTTCCACCTGTTCACCCACGCTTTCTTCAAGGCGCTGTTGTTCCTTGGTGCCGGTTCGGTGATCCATGCGATGCATCACGAGCAGGACATGCGCTATTATGGCGGCCTGCGGAAAGAAATCCCGCTGACCTTCTGGGCGATGATGGCCGGAACGCTGGCGATTACCGGCGTCGGAATCGTCGGGCTGGGCGGTTTTGCCGGTTTCTATTCGAAGGACGCGATCATCGAGGTCGCCTTTGCCAGCGGCACCGAGGTTGGCCAGTTCGCCTTCTTCATAGGTGTGCTCGCGGCCTTGCTAACCAGCTTCTACAGCTGGCGGCTGATGTTCCTGACCTTCTGGGGCACGCCGCGCTGGACCGACAGCGAGCATATCCAGCATGCGCTGCACGGCCATCATGACGATGCTCAGCATGACACGCACGGCCACGAAGAAGCGGGTGCGGATAATCCGCCGGCGCAGGAAGATGCCGGCCACGACGCGTCGGCCTACGCGCACGGACAGCATGCCCCCGGCACCGGTGGCTATCATCCGCATGAAAGTCCGCTGACCATGCTCATCCCTCTGGGTGTCCTGGCAACGGGCGCAGTGTTTGCCGGCTTCCTGTTCCACAACCAGTTTGTCGAAGCCGCCGAAGGGGCTGCATTCTGGGCCGGAAGCCTGGCTTTCAACGAGCATCTGATGCACGAAATTCATGAAGTGCCGCTGTGGGTCAAGCTGGCATCGACGGTTGCGATGCTGATCGGTCTGGGCACCGCCATCTTCCTCTATTTCTTTGGCAAGGATCGCCCGGCGCGTCTCGCCGAGATGTTCAGTCCGCTGTACCAGTTCTTCTTCAACAAATGGTATTTCGACGAGCTGTACCATCTGTTCTTCATCCGGCCTGCGTTCTGGCTGGGACGACTGTTCTGGAAGAAGGGCGATGAGGGGACGATTGACCGGTTCGGTCCGAACGGGATTGCTTCGGTGATTGCCAGCGGCTCGGGCGTGATGAAGCGCTTCCAGAGCGGCTATCTTTATTCTTATGCCCTGGTCATGCTGCTCGGCCTCGCCGCTGCCGCGACCTGGATAATCGTGCAGGGAGCCAGCTAAATGAACCAGCTTGATTTCCCGATCCTGTCCTTGATGATGGGCCTGCCGATGCTGGCAGCGATAATTTGCCTGTTCCTCAATGCGCAGGCGGCGCGCTGGCTGGCGCTGGCGACGACTTTGGTGCTGTTCGTGCTCGGTGTGGTGCTGTGGGCCAATTACGATATTGGCGGGGCGCAGTGGCAATATGTCGAGCGCGCCGAGCTGTTCGGCAATTTTGCTTGGGCGCTGGGTATCGACGGCATCTCGATGATGCTGATCATGCTGACGGTCTTCCTGATGCCGATCTGCATCGGTGCGAGCTGGGAATCCGTGCAGACACGGGTGGGCGAATATATGGCGGCCTTCCTGTTCATGGAAGTGCTGATGATCGGCGTGTTCGCGGCGCAGGATATCTTCCTGTTCTACATATTGTTCGAGGCCGGCCTGATCCCGATGTATCTGATCATCGGCATCTGGGGCGGGGCGAACCGGATTTACGCCAGCTACAAATTCTTCCTCTACACCCTGCTCGGCTCGGTGGTGATGCTGATCGCGATGCTGTGGATGGTGCAGGATGCCGGAACCAGCGATATCCCGACTTTGCTCAACTATGATTTTGCCCCCGAGGCGCAGACCTGGCTGTGGCTGGCCTTCTTCGCCAGCTTCGCGGTGAAGATGCCGATGTGGCCGGTCCATACCTGGCTGCCGGATGCGCACGTTCAGGCACCAACCGCCGGTTCGGTCATTCTGGCCGGCGTGCTGCTGAAGATGGGCGGCTACGGCTTCCTGCGCTTCTCGCTGCCGATGTTCCCGGAAGCCTCCGAACAGTTTATATGGCTGATCTTTGGTCTGTCGATGGTGGCAGTGGTTTACACCTCGCTGGTCGCGCTGGTGCAGCAGGACATGAAGAAGCTGATCGCTTATTCGTCGGTTGCCCATATGGCGATCGTGACGCTTGGCCTGTTCGCGTTCAACCGCCAGGGGATCGAGGGCTCGATCATCGTGATGCTGAGCCACGGACTGGTGTCGGGCGCTTTGTTCCTGTGCGTCGGTGTGATCTACGACCGGTTGCACACGCGCGAAATCGACCGCTACGGCGGGCTGGCGATCAGCATGCCGAAATATGCGATCCTGTTCCTGCTGTTCACCATGGCCTCGATCGGCCTGCCGGGCACCAGCGGTTTTGTTGGCGAGTTCCTTTCGCTGATCGGCCTGTACAAGGTCAACAGCTGGGTCACCCTTGTGGCGACCACGGGTATCATTCTTGGAGCAGGCTATATGCTCTATCTCTATCGCCGGGTTGCTTTTGGTGAACTCGTGCACGAGGACGTCAAGGCGATGCCGGATCTATCTATGCGGGAAATCGCTCTCTTGGCACCGATTGCCGCTGCGGTGATGTGGATGGGTGTCTATCCGGAAAGCTTCATGGCACCGATCCGCGGTGACGTAGGCGCGCTGGTGGCACGGATTGACCGGGCCGCTCCGGAAGGCGACGCGCATCTGAAAATGGGCGAAGCGAAACCGGCAATCAAAGATGAAGCCCATGGGGAGGCGCACTAATGAACCTTGCATCTTCTCTCTGGCTGGTATCGCCGGAAGTCTTTCTGACCATTTCAAGCCTGATCCTGCTGCTGGTCTCCGCGTGGAGCCAGGAAAAGGCTGCTCGCCTGATCACGATATTGTCTGTGGCCGCGCTGTTTGGCGCGTCGATGCTGTTGATGGTGCTGGCGCATAACCCGGATTTCAAGGGTGGCGCGGATGCTTTTGACGGGCTCTACCGAATGGATGCGTTCGGCAGTTCGGCGAAATTCCTGATCTATCTGGCAGCGATCATCTCACTGATTGTCGCTCCGCGCTTCTTCCAGGCGGGCGGCAAATATCGCTCAGAATATCCGGTCCTGATCCTGTTTGCGACTATCGGCATGGGCATGATGGTCTCTGCGACGGATATGATGACGCTGTATATCGGTCTCGAACTCAACAGCCTGGCCGCTTACGTGCTCGCCAGCTTCATCCGCACCGACATTCGTTCTTCGGAAGCCGGCCTGAAATATTTCGTGCTCGGCGCTCTCGCCAGCGGGATGCTGCTGTTCGGTATTTCGCTGGTCTACGGCTTTGCCGGTTCGACCAGTTTTACCGTGATTGGCGAAGCGCTGACCGGCGATCTGGCGACAGGACCATTGATCGGTCTGGTGCTGGTGCTCTCCGGGCTTGCGTTCAAGATCAGTGCGGTGCCGTTCCATATGTGGACGCCTGACGTTTATGAAGGCGCGCCGACTCCGGTCAGTGCCTTCTTTGCCAGCGCTCCGAAAGTGGCCGCCGTCGCCCTGACTGCCCGGGTGATCATCGAGGCCTTTGGTGGCCAGACGTCGGCTTGGCAGCAAATCATCGTCTTCGTCGCACTGGCGTCGATCATTCTCGGTGCCGTTGCGGCCATCGGCCAGCAGAATATCAAGCGTCTGCTCGCCTATAGCTCGATCAACAATGTCGGCTTCCTGCTCATCGGCCTCGCAGCGGGTACGCCAGCCGGTATTTCGGCGATGATGTTCTATCTGGCGGTCTATGTCGCGATGACCCTGGGCAGCTTTATCTGCGTGCTGGAAATGCGGGACAAGGATGGCAAGCCTCTGGAAAGTCTGTCCAGTCTTGCCGGATTGTCGCAAACCCGTCCCGGCCTGGCAGCGGCTTTCGCCGTATTCATGTTCTCGCTGGCCGGCATCCCGCCGCTCTTCGGTTTCTGGGGCAAGTTCCTGGTATTTGATGCCGCTGTAGCGGCCGGCATGTTGCCGCTGGCGGTCATCGGTATTGCCGCTTCGGTGATCGGTGCCTTCTATTATATCAAGGTCGTCAAGATCATCTATTTCGATGATCCTGCTGACCAGATTGCCAAGACCAGCCACAAGGCGGAAAATATACTGATCGCGCTGCTGGCGCTATTTGTCTCGCCATTGGGCTATCTGACAATTCCGTTCATTGCGCCGCTTACCGCCGCTGCGGCCGTGGCGCTCTTCTGACCATCGTCATAGAGACCGTCGCCGAAACCGCATCGACCAATGCGGATATGAAGGCCCTGTGTCTGAAGGACGGCGTGCCGGAAGGGTTCTGGCTGCGGGCCGAGGTGCAAACCGGCGGGATCGGGCGGCGAGGTCGCAAATGGGAGAGCCCGAAGGGCAACCTCTATTGCAGTACGGCGATTGATATTCAGCCCGGCGATCCTGCGCCTTCGTCGCTGTCTTTTGTCGCCGGTCTGTCGGTTTACAGCGCTATTCGCCGCTGTCTGCCCGACGTCCCGATGCTGCTGAAATGGCCGAATGACGTTCTGGTATCAGGCGCCAAGATTTGCGGAATCCTGCTGGAGCGGGTCAAGGATCAGGTGGTCGTTGGCATCGGTGTGAATATCGCGGTTGCTCCGGAGGTCGAGGGCCGCGTCGTCAACAGTCTGGCAGCGGAAGGTGCGACAATCGACGCCGCCGGATTCCTGGAGCAATTGGCTCGTGAATTTGAAGCCTATGTTGTTATTTGGCGGGAGGCTGGCCTGGCTGAAATATTGAAGCAATGGCAGAATCTGGCGCACCCCGTCGGAATGGCCATTACTACCAGCGACGATGGCGGCGAGAAAATCACCGGCGAATTTTCGGGTCTCAAAGCTGATGGAGCGCTGCGCTTGAGAAAAACCGACGGAACGCTTATCGAAATACACGCTGGTGACATTTCCATCGCATAGAAAGACGATTCGCCCATGCTTTTGGCCATTGATGCCGGAAATACCAATGTTGTCTTCGCCCTCTTTGACGGCGATGATATTCGTGCGCGCTGGCGGATCGCAACCGATGCGCGGCGCACAGCGGACGAATATGTCGTCTGGCTGCGGCAGCTTCTGGAGCTGGAAGGCCTGGAACTGAACGCGGTAGACGCCGTTATCATCGGCACGGTCGTACCCCGTGCACTGCATAACCTGACCGTATTATCCGAGAAATATTTTGGCGTGGTGCCGCTGGTAGCGGGCCGCGGTACAGCGGAATGGGGCATCGCCCTTGATGTCGAACAACCTGACAGTGTCGGCGCCGATCGCGCGCTAAATGTCATCGCGGCGCACGAAAAATACAGGCAGGATATCGTGATTATCGATTTCGGCACGGCGACCACTTTTGATGTCGCCGACTATGAAGGTGCCTATAAGGGCGGCATTATCGCGCCCGGCATCAACCTGTCGCTCGATGCACTGGTCGGCAAGACCGCCCAATTGCCGCGTATCGCTCTGGAATCTCCCGAAGATGACAATGTTATCGGCACCACCACGGAAAGCCAGATGCTAATCGGCATTTTCTGGGGCTATGTGGCGATGATCGAGGGGCTGGTTGCCCGGACCAAAGAACAAATCGGTCGTCCCACGAAAATCATTGCTACCGGCGGGTTAGCCGTACTTTTTGACGAACATACAGATGTATTCGATCATCTGGAAGCAGACCTGACTCTTCAGGGACTGCATATCCTCTATCAGCGAGCAACAAACGCTTCATGACAAAACCTAAAAAAGAACTGCTTTTCCTGGCCCTTGGCGGGTCCGGCGAAATCGGCATGAATGTAAATCTCTACGGCTGTGATGGCAAATGGGTGATGGTCGATCTCGGCATGACCTTTGCCGATCCAAGCTATCCGGGCATTGACCTGATTCTGCCGGACCTCGAATTTATCGAAAAGAACCGCAAGGATCTGCTCGGCATCGTGCTGACCCACGGCCATGAGGATCATATCGGCGCGGTGCCCTATTTTGCCGCTGATCTGGATGTGCCGCTGTTCGCCACGCCGTTCACCGCTGGTCTGATCCGGCGCAAGCTGGAAGAGGTCGGTCTGGAGAATGAGGTAGAGCTCAATATCATTCCCAATGAGGGCAGTTTTGATCTCGGGCCGTTTGGCTTCCGCTATCTGCCGATTGCCCACTCTATTGCCGAAGGCAATGCGATGCTGATCGACACGCCTTATGGCCGGATTTTCCATACCGGTGACTGGAAGCTGGACGACGAGCCGGTTCTGGGTGTGCCGTCGACACCGGAACAGCTTAAGAAAATCGGTGACGAGGGCATTCTTGCCATGGTCTGCGATTCGACCAATGTCTTCAATGACAAGGCGTCCGGATCCGAAGGCGAAGTGCGCCGTAACCTGATGCGGGTTGTCGAAGATATCGACACCCGTGTAGTGGTGACGACTTTTGCCTCCAATGCCGCTCGCCTGCAGACTCTGGGCGAGGTCGCGATCCATGCCGGCCGCAAGCTGTGCGTTGCAGGCCGGTCGCTCGACCGCATTATCGAGAATTGCCGGGAAAACGGCTATCTCAAGGATTTTCCGCCAACGATCGATTTCCAGGAGGCAATGAGCCTGCCACGTGGCGATGTGATGATCATCGCGACTGGCGGACAGGGTGAGGCGCGGGCAGCGCTCGGCCGCATTGCCGGGGACAGCCATCAGATCAAGCTGTCCGAAGGCGATCATGTGCTGTTTTCGTCAAAGCAGATTCCCGGCAATGAAATTGCAATTGGCCGCATTCAGAATCAACTCGCCGCCAAGGGTGTGGTGATGATTACCGAGCGGCAGGAACATATCCATGTTTCGGGTCATCCCGGTCGTCCCGAACTCGCGCAAATGTACCAATGGATCAAGCCGGAGATATTGGTGCCGGTCCATGGCGAAATCCGCCATATGAAAAGCCAGGTCGCTTTCGGTCTGGAGCAGGGCATTCCAAAAGCCATTTTCCAGCAGAATGGCGATGTTGTAAGGCTCGCTCCCAAGGGACCGAAGATATTGGGGCAAGAGCGGACCGGTCGGCTTGTCGTCGATGGCGATGTGATCATCCCGGCTGACGGAAAAACCCTGAACGACCGCCGCAAGACCGCGCATAACGGGATGATTTCTGTAGCGATCGGTCTGGACCAGAAGGGCAAGATTTTTGGCGAGCCTGTGCTCAAAATGCATGGCGTGCCGCTCGAGGAAGACGAAGAAGATTTTCTCGATGAGGTTGTCGACAATATTGTCAGCAAATATTCCAAACCGGTTGGTGATATCGACAAGTTCAACGAAGCGATCCGTTTGCTTGTCCGTCGCAGCGCGACCGAGTGGACGGGCAAGAAACCGATCGTTTCGGTGCTCACTGTAGAGGCTTAGCAGGCCATGCAGCTCTATTCGGTCTTCGCGATCTACGTGCTGTTCTGGGTGACGGCTTTGTTCATCATCCTGCCGATCGGCATTCGCAGCCACCACGAGACCGGAGAACAAATGATCAAGGGCCAGTCGGATGGCGCGCCGGTCAATTTTCGCCCGTGGCGGATCCTGTTGCGGACAACGCTGCTGGCGACAGCGGCCTTTGCTATTTTCTATCTGAATTATATCTATGGCTGGATCGATATGGACACGATCGATTTCTTCAACAGCCGCGATCGGATGCAGAGCATCTGATGCTAGCTGCGCAAGCGCTCAATCGCCTGCGCCAGAGCGACGTAGAGCTTTCCGACGTCGGATGACAGCAAGGTCACACTGACCGCGCTGCCGTCGCGCGTGGCGAGAACGCCGCGCAGCATCGCTTCGAAATCATGGATATAGCGGTTCACATGCTCCCGGAATTCGTCATTGCCGGAATATTGGGCCAGGATTTCGCGTACTTCACTGCTGTCAAGCAGACGAACCGCCCGCCGGGTGAAAATGCCGCGGTCGCCCTTCAGATAGGCCGCCCATTCCATATCGGTGACGTCGTTGGACAGGATTTTGCCGACATCGATCGAGATTGAATTCAGCGACTCTGTGAGCTGCGCCACGCGCCGCGTGAAATTCTCGTCGCTGCTCTGCTCGGCCTTTTCCCTGGCGAACAGAATACGCTGTTCCAGTTTGATGGTCATGTCCTCGATCGCAGCGAGTTGCTCGGCAAGATGCGCAGCGGTCGTTTCGGTCGTTGCTACCGCGCTGGACACAGCCTTTTCCAGTTTCGGCGCGATGGAGGCGATCTTGTCATCGATGATCCGGTTCAGGGCATCTTCGCTCATTTTCTCGAAGGCTTCGCTGGAGCCGGCGATCGAGTTTTCCAGCGCCTGACGGGAATGTTCGGACGCCTGTTCCGCGGTTTCCTTTACCCGCAGCAGAGCGCTGATCATTTTTTCGCCAGCGCTTTCGGCGAGTGCTTCATTTTCGGTTCGGACCGTCTGGATGGCTTCTGAAATATCGGCAATCTGCTGGACAATGGACTGGCTGGCCTCGTCGCCAGTTTCGCGCAGCCTGCGCATTTGCTGCTGCTGTTCGCTGATCGAATGGTCGGTTTGGGCGACTTGCTGGGCGACGCGTCCCGCATCTTCCTGTGCCTTGCGGGCTTCGCGGGCGATCTGGCTGTATAGCGCCAGGCTTTCCTGCGATTTTTCAGAAACCCGTTCAAAGGCAGCAGGCAGGGTCTCGTCCATTTCGCGAGCGCTGCTGTCGAGGGCGATGAGCAGGCTCTCCATGCGTTCGATCATGCCATCGGCGACGCCATAGCCGTTCTCGAGCGACTGCTGCAGAGCGGCGCTATTCTGTTCCATCGCGTTCATCGCAAAGGCCAGCTTGGCGGTCTTTTCGCCACTCTCATCATCCAGGTTTTTCATATTTTCGACGATGTCGGAAATATTCTGGTTCAAATTATCTGCCAGCGCTTTCAAGCGGGCTTCTTCGCTGTCAGCTACCGTACCCGCATTGGCCAGGGCTGCTTCGAGCGCGTCCAGTTCGGCCCGCATCGCGGTCGCCGATTCTGATGCGTCGGTAGCGAGCTGTGCGCGCGTCTCGTGGATCGCCCCGATGGTTTGGGCCGTCGTCGTCTGCAACAGGCTGGCCAGCTCCACAGAGCCGGCTTCCGCTTCGTTCAGCTGTTCCGCCAGGCTGATCTTGATGCGCTCTGCTTCAACCGCCAGTTTTTCCGCCGCGAGAACGGATTTGCGGGTCAGGGACTCGATGCTTTCCTCTGCACTGGTTCCGGCTTCGGCGATTTTCTTGAGGGTAGCTACCATGGCCGTCATTTCGGTCTGGGCGGTGCGTCCGGCATTGCCGATCTGGTTGGTCACATCCTTGGCGGTGTTGATCACGACCGGCAAATGTTCGCGCAGCTGCTCGAGATTGTTGAAGGCGGTGCCGCCCACTTCGTCGAGCTTCTGCATCTTGCCCAGACCATCGTCCAGGGACTTTTTGATCAAGCTGGCAGCGGTGGTGAGCTTGCTGGCAGACTGTTGCCCCAGCGACTCCAGTTCGCGGCTTTCCTGACTGAGAAATTCGCGGGCGACGCTGAGTTCGTTGTTGACGGTCTTCAGACGGGTTTCGAGCAATTCGGACTCGGTGCGCAGCGACTGTCCGACTTCGGCGAAACGGTTCGCTTCCCGGGTGCTGTTCCGCATATAGAGCAGATAAGCGATCCCTATCGTGATGATCGGCAGGCACCATTGGGTCAGCAGGTCAATGCCGGCCTTTGGCGTTGGCATTGTTGTAAAAATGTCGCGATTGGCCCACAGGAAAAATCCGGTCCAGCAGGCACCTACCAAGGCTGACAGCAGCAGTGGCATGCGACGGGAGCGGGACGGATCCAGCCCGGCATCATCGGCATAATGACCCCAGTCTTCTTCCGTATATTCGTCGCTATTTTGCTGATTTTCTGCGGTAAAATCGGCTTGACCGGCTTCCCCGTCCGGCGCCTCGTGATCCGAGCTTGCGGTTGCTTCTGCCTGGTCGTCGTCCGGACTTTCGTCCCGGTCGCGCCACATCCCGATTATCTTAGAGTCACCTGCCATAGTCATAGTCTACCACAATCTCGGATCATGGAAACCATAACTTAACCACAAGATGTGTAAATGGCGGGGATGTCATTTGATTACGGGGCTCTGGATGCCGCTCTGACGGCTGCAGTGGGGGACGACCAGTCGCTTATTGCGGAGCTGCGTGCTGCGTTTCTGGAAAGTGCGAAGCGACAGGTTGATTTGCTCAGCCGGGCCCGCTGTGATGCCAACTGGGAATATGCCGCGTGGCGCCTGAAGGGGCTCGCTGCGAGTTTCTCGGCGACGAATATTCTGCAGCTTGCCGATGAAGCCGCCCACTCTGCGCCCGGTGATCCGGTGATCTTGCGGAAATTGCAGCGCGCTGTTTCGGCGATCGAGGCTCATCGGGACTGATAGCGGGGTTCTGCACCGCTGATCCCGCCCGTTTCACCAGAATATCGCTTGGCATGACCGGACGCCACCATCTATGGACGGGAACATATTTTCTGTTCATGGTTCGGGACCCCAATATTTGTGAAACTGGCACTGATTTCTCTGGCAAAAGACGATCTCGACGGACACGGGCCGATTGCCCTGTTGCCGTTGTTCGCCGGCACATTGCTGGATTTGCAGGTCAATGCCGCGCAGCGCTTTGGCTGCGAGAAATTTATCTTTCTCTGCCCGGTCACCCATGGTGCCTTGTTGCAGAAAATCGATGAGATGAAACAGCAGGGGCTCGACGCGGAATATGTCCGCAGCCCCAGTGACCTGGTACAATATGCCAGCGATCAGGATCATCTGGTCTATATCGCCGACGGTATCCTGCCAAATGACGCGATTGTCGAGCAGTTGAGCGCTGCGCCGCAGGAATTGCTGTTTACGGTTCTGCACGCCGATGAATATCAGGAATTCGAGCGGATCGACCTCAACCAGCGCTGGCTGGGCATTGTTTCGCTCAAGGCATCGCGGCTGGTGGCCATGATTGATATTCCGGATGATTGGGAGATCGGCTCGGCGCTGCTCAGAACTGCGGTGCAGGCGGATTGTCCGCGCGCGATCATCTCGGATCGCCGGATGGGGGCGGGCGCGATCGCGCATATTCAGAGCGAAATCAGCGCGGCGCAATTCACGCGGCGCAAATTGAAAGAGATGCCGGCGCACAAGGACAATTTTCTCAACCGCTTTCTGTTGCGACCGCTGATCAAGCGCAGTCTTCCCAGGCTCTGGGCAAAGCCATCCGCACCCCAATATCTTCAGATTTTTACGATTATTTCCGGGTTGATCGCGGTCGTGACGGCAGTGTTTGGTTCTTCCATTCCTGCTCTCGTGCTGTTGCTGCTGGGCAGCGTGGCGCAACTGACCCGCGCGTCTCTCACGCAGTTTGACAATCGGGTGAAGGGGCGCGACTGGACCAGCAAGGCGCTGGATTTGCTCGCTGCGAGCGGCGTCGCCATTTTGCTCGTGCGAGCTTCGGATGCGATGACTTTAGCGCCAAATCTGGTGGTTTTTGCGCTATTGCTTGCGCATCTTCTGCTGCTGAAAACGGGACCGGACAAGAGCCCTCTGGCGCTGTTGCAGCCGGATCTGCGACTCGTGCTGCTGATCCTGCTGGTGGCAACGATTTTTGGGCCGATCAGCTACGGTATTTATGCGGCGGCGCTTTACTCTGGCCTGTCGCTCGTTCTCGACCGCTATTTAACCATAAAATCGCCGAAAAGACAGGACTTTCAGGACGTCTAGTGAAATGTTCAACTTAGCGGCTTGTTAACCACCTTGGGGTACGGCCTAGGCATGGCAGAGCAAGTTTTTACTTTGGACCGGACCAAACAGGTGGATATCATCCGGCAAGCAACAGCGATCGCGGCTAAAGCCGCTTTCGTTGCCGATGATTTTGCCCAAGCGCTGTTTCCCCGAACAGAGGTGGTGTTCAACGACCGCATGCTGTCGAATGCGCGGCAATATCTGCGCAGCGCGGTCGGTCAGGTTGAAACCCGTATCTGCCAGATTGCCACCAACGATCTGGATGTTCGCCACGAAAAGTTGCAGGCCATCAGCCAGGGCACGGAGGCCCAGAGCTTTTCGATGCTTGAAAACTCAGGCTTGTTGAAGACCTTCGAAATCGTCCAGCATCTGTTTGTCAAAACCCAGCGCAGCGAACTTGCGGCCCGCCTGCTGCAAAAAATTTCGCAGGAAGATCTGGAATCGACGCTGACCCGGAATCTCGACCATCAGGATCCGGCTGTGGCAGAAGCGGCAATGGGCTTGCTGGTTGCACAATCCAAAACCTCTGGCGCATCAGGCGAGATGAAGGCGAGTCTTGAAGATCTTCCGCCGGAAATCGTCTATGCATTTGCCTGGCCGGTGACAGCAGCGCTCGCACGCCTCACCGGCTATGCCGGTTCGCAGTTGAAACAGGCAGCGGAGCGACTGCTTTCTGCGCATGATGAGAGTGCAAGCGTGGCGCGCAAGGCCGAACGCCTTGCCCAGCTGCTGGACCAATCGAAGTCGGAAGCCGAGGGGTTGCCGCACCCGATGAAAGACGGACTGACCCTGTTCATCGCACGTCTCGCGCGCCAGTCCGGATTGACCAGCGACCAGATCGTTGCTTTCACTGCGGAACCAAACATGGCGCGTCTCGTGGTCGTGATGCGAGCGGCCAATTTCCCGGTTGAGGATGCTCTGTCGATCTTTGCGGCTCTGAGCGGTGGAGATCATATTCTGACCGCCGCAACCTATCGAGAGACGGATCGGGACCGGTCCTCCGCGCTGGTATCCCGATGGGCTTTGCCGCATGCTTACCAAGATGCCGAACGTATTCTCTCCAGTGACCTGCTGAGCGATCAGGGAAAATGACCGCTGCCCGCAAGACTCCCGAACCGGTCCACGGACAGGTGGATGTCGACGGGTTGCTGCTGTCGGCTGATCCGCCGCTGATGCAGTTGCACGTGGAGTGTGGTGGCATCGAGGGCGGGCCGCTGGCTGTTCCTGAACTCGCGGAGCTTTGCCGACTGAGCAGACGGTTGGGAATGAACCTGTCGCGCCCCGTCCAGGCGTCGGACAATGACCGGCGGATCGAAATGTGGGTTGAAACGCGTTTTACGGACAAAGATCAGCCGCTTGGCCTGTCGATCATCGACTGGAAAGAATATGCGGACGAGGAAAGCGAAAAAAGCGACCCGGCGCGAGACCGCGATTTTGACAGGCTGGAAGGGCGCGGCGGGATCAGGACCGACGCGGCATTGCGGATCATATCCCAGCAAATGCAAGGCGATGCGGCGCTGAATTCTGAGGCCATCGGCAAGTCTCTGCTCGATATCTATGACGTAATTCCGCCATCGGCACATACGAGATTGCTGGAAGCCGTGGCGGAGCGTCAACCGATCCGGAACCAGCGGATGCGCGCAAAGAAGGGTGCACAGCGCCTCTTCATGCTGCATGGATATCCGCTGATCGACAAGCGGGGGTTGTTTGCCGGCTATCGCTTTACGGCGATGCCCGATGATGCGGCGAATGATCAGGATGTTGGCGAAGAGCAAAACAACGGCGAAGAGACCAAAATTGTCAGCGGAAAGCTGGTAAGCGACAGCCTGTTCGGCCTGCAGCTGGGGCCAGCCTTGCGTCAGCCGCTGGGTAAAATCATCGCTAACGCAGAAACCATCAGCAGCAAACTGGAAGGCCCGCTGCGTGGGGACTATGCGACCTATGCCAAGGATATCGCCTCTGCCGGACGACATCTGCTCGATCTGGTCAACGACCTTTCCGATCTGGAGGCAATCGAGCGTCCGGAATTCACGGTTGCCGGGGATGATATCGATCTCGTCGATCTCGCGCACCGTGCCGCCGGCTTGCTGGCGGTCAAGGCCGCGGATCATCAGATGCATATCGAACTGCCGGACGAGGATGCAAAATTGCCGGCTGTCGGTGAATTTCGCCGGTCGCTGCAAATTTTGGTCAATCTGCTCGGCAACGCGATCCGCTATTCGCCGGATGGCTCGATTATCAAGCTGCGCGTTTCGGAGGAAGAAGGACTCGCCCGGATTGCCGTCACCGACCAGGGTGATGGTATAGCCGCTGAAGATCAGCACCGGGTATTCGAGAAATTTGAACGTCTGGGGCGATCCGGGGACGGTGGCAGCGGGCTGGGCTTATTCATCTCTCGCCGTCTGGCGCGGGCGATGGGTGGCAGCCTGACCGTAGACAGCACTAAAGGCGAGGGTTCGACGTTCACGCTGTCACTTCCGAAGCCGCAAAAGCCATAAAAAAGGGGGGCAAAATCGCCCCCCAATCTCTAATATTCGTTCATTCTAGCGCTTGTCGATCGGCACATAGTCGCGCTTGGTGGGCCCCGTGTACAGCTGACGCGGACGACCGATACGCTGGCCTGGATCGGAGATCATCTCGTTCCACTGCGCGACCCAGCCGACGGTGCGGGCGAGGGCGAAGAGCACGGTGAACATGGAGGTCGGGAAGCCGATCGCCGACAGGATGATGCCGGAATAGAAGTCGACGTTCGGGAACAATTTCTTGTCGATGAAATAGGGATCGTTGAGCGCCATTTCCTCGAGCTGCAGCGCGACCTCGAATACCGGGTCCGTGACCTTCAGTGTGTCGAACACTTCGCGGACGGTTTCCTGCATCACCGAAGCGCGGGGGTCGTAATTCTTGTAGACCCGGTGGCCAAAGCCCATCAGGCGGAACGGATCGTCCTTGTCCTTGGCCCGTGCGATATATTCGGGAATGCGATCCGGATGACCGATTTCCTTCAACATGTTGAGCGCTGCTTCGTTAGCGCCGCCGTGAGCAGGGCCCCAGAGGCAGGCAATGCCGGCTGCGATGCAGGCAAACGGGTTGGCACCGGAGGAACCGGCGAGCCGCACGGTCGAAGTCGACGCATTTTGCTCATGGTCGGCGTGCAGGATGAAGATCCGGTCCATCGCCTTTTCAATCGCGGGATTGACCTCATATTTTTCGGCCGGAACGCCAAAGGTCATGCGCAGGAAATTGCCGGTGTAGGAAAGGTCATTGTCCGGATAGAGGAAAGGCTGACCGATCGAATATTTGTAGGCCATGGCGGCGATTGTCGGCATTTTCGCAACCAGACGGTGGCTGGCGATCATTCGCTGGGCCGGATCGTTGATATCTGTGCTGTCATGATAGAAAGCCGACAGCGCGCCAACCACGCCGCACATGATCGCCATTGGATGGGCGTCCCGGCGGAAGCCCTGATAAAAGCCGCGCAACTGTTCATGCACCATGGTGTGGCGGGTAATCGTGTTGGTGAAATCGGCATATTCATCGGCCGATGGCAATTCACCGCGCAGCAGCAGATGGGCCACTTCCATGAAGCTGCTCTGCTCGGCCAGCTGCTCGATTGGATAGCCGCGGTGCAGCAATACGCCTTCGCCGCCGTCGATGAAGGTCAGCTCGGATTCGCAGCTAGCCGTCGACGTAAAGCCGGGATCATAGGTAAACGCACCGGTCTGGCCATATAATTTGCGGATATCAACGACATCCGGGCCTTCGCTGCCCGTCAAAACCGGATATTCGTAATCTTCCCCACTGATGCTGAATTTTGCGTTATCGCCCACGATATTGTCCTTTCTGCTCCTGATGTTCAGGTTTTTTCTATTTGATCTGCAAGACGCCCCAATGATTCTTCCTTGCCAAGAAGGATCAGGACGTCAAAAATTCCGGGTGAACTGGTGCTTCCAGTCAGTGCCGCGCGCATAGGTTGTGCGAGCTTTCCCAACCCCAGTTCGGCGGACTCTGCGATCGCTTTTGTGGTTTCTTCCGTTGCCTCAAGCGTCCAGTTTTCCAGATCAGTCAAGGCAATGTGAATCGATTTAAGCAGCGTCCGTGCGTCAGGGTCTAGCAGATTCTCTGCCCGCTCGTCGAGCACAAGTGGGCGTTTTTTAAAGAGAAAAAGACTGCTTTCGGCCAATTCGACCAAATTTTTTGCCCGGCTCTTCAAAACCGGCATGGCCTGACCGAGCAATTCGATCTCGGCACCCGACAGCGAGCGGCCCAACTCCTGTTCAATCCAGGGTGTGGCAAGGCCGACCAGCGCTGCATCGTCGGCGTTGCGCATATAATGGCCATTCAGGTTCTGCAATTTCTTGGTGTCGAACCGCGACGGGGATTTTCCGACGCCGTCCAGCGCGAACCAGTCGATCGCCTGCGCTCGCGAGATAAACTCGTCATCGCCGTGGCCCCAGCCGAGGCGTAGCAGATAGTTGAACATCGCGTCGGAAAGAATGCCCATGTCGCGATAGGCGTCGACGCCCAGTGCGCCATGCCGCTTGGACAATTTGGCGCCGTCATTGCCGTGGATCAGAGGAATATGGGCATAGACCGGCTCGGCCCAGCCAAGAGCGCGGATCAGCGCCAGTTGCCGGAAGGCGTTGTTCAGATGATCATCGCCCCGGATCAGATGGGTGACGCCCATATCATGATCGTCGACCACGACGGCGAGCATATAGGTTGGCGAGCCGTCGGAGCGCAGCAGGATGAAGTCATCAATCTCGCTATTCTGTACCGATACATCACCCTGCACCTGGTCGGCGATGGTCACTTTGCCGGCGGTTTCGGTTTTGACACGGATCGCATAGGGCGCGCCCTCGGGCGCTTCTGACGAATCGCGGTCGCGCCAGCGGCCATCGTAGCGCATCGGCTTTTTCTCCGCCCTTTGCTGCTCGCGCATCGCGGTCAGTTCCTCGGGCGTGGCGAAACATTTATAGGCGTTGCCGGACGCCAGCAGCTGATGCGCGACTTCGGCGTGGCGGGCAGCGCGTTCCGACTGGAAAACCGGCTCGTCATCCCAGTCGAGACCGAGCCAGTCCAGCCCCTGGAGAATCGCGTCGATCGCTTCCTGAGTCGAGCGGGCCTTGTCGGTGTCTTCGATCCGCAACAAAGCCTTGCCGCCGTGATGGCGGGCAAACAGCCAGTTGAACATCGCCGTCCGGGCACCGCCGATATGGAGAAATCCGGTGGGCGAGGGGGCAAAGCGGGTTACAACCGCGCTTGTCTGTTTCGGCTGATCGGCATCTTTTGAATTCACGCTGGCTTTGTCCCTGTGATAGGTTTTGGAAATGCGGGATGAATTGAGCCCGAAGAGCGCCGAAGGCACCGGTTCCGGACGGATTGCTGTCGCCCTTAGCATGCCCTTTCCGCCGCGACAATTGTCTGATTTCTGGCGTCAGAAATGGTCCGCCGAAAAGCTCGAAAGGCTGCTGGAGCGAGAGCGCGACCAGCTGCCATTATGGGTGCCGGTGGCGCTGGGATGCGGGATTGCCGCGTGGTTCAGCCTCGCCAATGCCGCATGGTCGCTGGGGTTTATCTGCCTCTGCGCTTCGGTCATCCTGGCGGCGGTCACAACGATGCGCGGATCGCGGACGGGCAAGGCCCTGGTCTGGTTTGCCCTCTTCGCCGCGATCGGCTGCGCGCTGATCTGGTATCGGTCGTGGAGCGTGGCTGCGCCGGTGCTGGAGCGACCGCTTGTTACGGTCTTCAACGCCGAGATCGTGCGGGTGGAACCGGTGCTGGCCCGCGATATGGTGCGACTGACGCTGCGCACCGGAGACAACCCCGAGCTGCCGCCACGGGTGCGTGTCAATGTGCCGCTGGGCAAGGCGCATAAAGATTTGCAGGACGGGGCGGTGATCCAGCTGCGGGCGCGGCTGATGCCACCGGCAATGCCGGCGCTGCCGGGTGCCTATGATTTTTCCAAGCGCGCATGGTTTCAGGGGCTCGGAGCAACGGGGCAGGCGCTGGGCTCTATAAGGGTCTTGCGGTCAGCGGATCCGCTGTTCGCCATCGCGGGATATCGGCAACGGCTGTCCAGCCATGTCCAGTCGCAAATGGACGGTGCCGCCGGCGCGATCGGCGCGACCCTCGCGACCGGCGATCGCGGGGCGATCGATGAAGCTGATGCCGAAGCGATGCGGCGCAGCGGTCTGGCGCATTTGCTGTCGATCAGCGGTCTGCATGTCACGGCGGTCGTCGGCGCGGTCTATTTGCTGATGCTCAAGCTGCTGGCGCTGTCGCAGACGCTGGCACTGCGGTTCCGGCTGCCGGTCTTTGCGGCCGGCTGTGCGGCGCTGGCGGCGGTGGCCTATACGCTGCTGACCGGAGCGCAGGTGCCGACGATCCGCGCCTGTGTAGCGGCCTTGCTGGTGATGATTGCCCTGATCATGGGGCGCAGCGCGATCACTTTGCGGATGGTCGCGGCGGGCGCGCTGTTCGTGCTTTTCTTCTGGCCGGAGTCGCTGGTCGGGCCCAGCTTCCAGCTCAGTTTTGCGGCGGTCACCGCGATTATTGCGCTGCACGAACATCCGCGGATCAAGGCTCTGTTCATGCTGCGCGAAGAGCATTGGCTACGCCGGACCGGGCGCTTCTTTCTTTCGCTGTTCCTGACCGGGCTGGTGGTGGAGATCGCGCTGATGCCGATTGCGCTCTATCATTTTCACAAGGCCGGGCTTTACGGCGCGCTGGCCAATATCATCGCCATTCCGCTGACCACGTTCGTGATCATGCCGCTCGAGGCGCTGGCCTTGGTGCTGGATAGCGTCGGCCTGGGCGCACCGGTCTGGTGGCTTTGCGAACAGGCATTGAACAGTCTGATCGGGCTCGCGCATTTCGTTTCCGCGAGACCCGGAGCGGTGACGATGTTGCCGACGATGCCGGTCGTAGCCTTTGGTCTGGCGCTGCTCGGCGGGCTGTGGCTTTGCCTGTGGCGCGAGCGCTGGCGCTATTGGGGGCTGGTCCCGATGCTGGTCGGCGCGCTGATCATCCTCGGCACCCGCGCGCCCGACATCTATATCACCGGCGATGGCCGTCATCTCGCGATCCGCGATGATCGCGGCGATCTGGCGATGCTCCGCACCCGCAGCGGCGATTATATCCGCGACATGATCCGCGAAAATGCCGGGGTCGACCGGGAGGCGCAAGCGCTGGACGATTGGCCCAATGCCGATTGCAATGCTGACGCCTGTCTGCTCACGGTGCACAAAGACGGACGCGACTGGCGGATATTGGCGACCCGCAGTTCGCACCATATCCCGGTTATAGCGCTATCCGCCGCCTGCCGCCGGGCCGATATTGTGGTCAGCGAGCGGTGGTTGCCTTCAGGCTGTCAGCCGCGCTGGTTGAAGGCCGACCGCCGCCTGCTGTCGCAGGTTGGCGGCATGACCATTGACCTGGAAAATCAGAAAATTTCCACCGCTCTGGCCTGGACCGGCAAGCATCCATGGACGCGCTATCGATCCGCCGCTGCGGAAGGCAATGAAAGCCGCAAGCGCGATTAGTAGCGGCGCAGCAATCCGGCCATCTTGCCCTGGATACGCACTTCGCCTTCGCCGTAGATTTGCGGTTCATAGGCGGCATTGGCGGGATCGAGCCGGATGCTTCTGCCATCCTTGCGCAGATATTTCAGGGTCGCTTCTTCCTCGTGGATCAGCGCCACGACAATCTCGCCATCGCGGGCTACTTCGGTCTTCTGGATCAGCGCATAATCGCCATCGAGAATGCCGGCGTCGATCATCGAATCGCCGGAGACTTCCAGTGCATAATGTTCGCCGGGGCCGAGCAGGGCCGCCGGTACGCTGAGCGCCGACTGGCCTTCCAGCGCCTCGATCGGCGCGCCTGCGGCAATCCGGCCGTGCAGCGGAATTTCCAGAACGTCATTATTGGCCGCGGAAGCGGGGTTGGAAATCACCTCGCGCACCGTGGTCTCGGGGTGCAGCGCGATGACGTTGCTATGGTCGGTTTCGCTGACGCCGCCTTCCGGCAGCTTCAACACTTCCAGCGCCCGCGCCCGGTTGGGCAGGCGGCGAATGAAGTCGCGCTCCTCGAGCGCGCTGATCAGCCGGTGAATGCCGGACTTCGACTTCAGCCCAAGCGCTTCCTTCATCTCCTCAAACGACGGTGAAACGCCGCTGTGCTTGAGCTTTTCATCGATAAAGCAGAGCAATTCATGTTGCTTTTGCGTAAGCATGTCCACTGTCCTGTTCTGGGAACGAATGCGGAACAATTAAGAAACAAAACGGGCCAAGTCAAGCGGGAAGTGATTATCCCTTTGGGATAATGGCAAGCGATCCAGACCCTAGTCGGACGAAAATAATTTTCGGTTCTTGGAGCAGTAAAGCGCTTCATCGGCAGTGTTGAACAGGGTTTGGGGATTATATTTGCCGCCCCTGGAAGCGAAAGCGAAGCCGACCGATACTTTCATTGTCAGCAAACAGTCGTTCCACTGTATCGGCTTGAGAAGACGGGCAATAAGAGCCTGCAATTCCGCCTTTGTCTGCGCGCGCGATACCGAAGATGGCAGCAACACGGCAAATTCGTCGCCGCCAATCCGGGACACCGAGTGAGCGTTGACGAACGCTCTGCGAAGATGATCCGCAAGATTGACAAGACAGGCGTCGCCAGCGGCGTGACCCCAACAGTCGTTGATTTGCTTGTAATCATCAATGTCAAACAGGATTAAGGTGCCGATGTCATCCAGCACCGGCCCATTGGCCGGCTGGTCCAGAAAGCGTTGAAAGCGACCTCTGTTGGCAACGCCTGTGAGCGGGTCGCATTCCGCCTGAGCCCGGAGAAGTTCCCATCGCCTGCGGTCTTCTGTTATATCCTGCTTCATGCCGAAAAGCGTCTCGGTCCGCCCGTTGGAACCTCGGGTGGCTGCGGTAATTCGTATCCAGCGCTCGTTTCCGTCAGGGCGCAAGATGCTTGCGTCAAGAGTGAAGCCATTGCGATTCTCTATCGCCTGCTTTCGTTTGCGCTCCAGCAATTCGCGCGATTCTTCGCTATAAAGTTCGATGGTGGCGTTCCGGTCCAGGCTTTGTTCGCTGGTCAGGCCGAACATGTCAAAGACGCCATCCGTCCAGTCAAGCCGTTCACTTGCAAGATCGCATGACCATGCACCAATGGGAACCAGTGGCGCCGCCTGGTCAAACAGGTCCAAAGACCCCAGCCGTTGACCCAGTTGTGCGGATGTTGCGGCATTAAAATTCGCTGAATTCAGTTGCTTCATTGGCTCCATCATTAGCTGCGGCCTGAAGCTGAAGTTCAGGCAGGACAAGAGTGATGGAGTAGCGCTGCCAAGTGAAGATTTCGTTTAACGCGGTCCGGGAAGGTCAGGCGGGCAGCCGGCAAATTGAACCGGTAAATGCTGTCTGGCCTTGCCCGTCTCTCGTATTTTCAAGATCTCGACCGCAGCCGCTTGAACGTTGGGGATGGCGTCAAAGTTGACTTTCCGGTTTCAGACTGGTGAGCAGCCAGTCAGCAACCGGCCCTTTAGCCGACGCGATTTGGGGCCAATGGAATGTCCTCTACCCACCCACTGTCAGACTTTCAGTGCGCTCCAGCAACCGGGCGATAGCGGCCGGTCATTGGGTTTCGCCTCTGTCAGAGCACTGCCTCTGATATCTCGTCGAATCCGTTCGGTATCGCTCAATGACGTGCTTTACTGCTTGAGCTTTTGCGGCTCTTGCCTCAACATTGTTCCCGATGATGGCGCCTGAAGCGGGCGCTGAAGCCGGCATGGGGAATCTATGAGAAGAATGCGCCACATAGGCCTGGGGACGCTGTTTCTTGCGCTTTCCCTGCCACTCGCCCCGCTTGCTGCGCAGGTTGGCCCGCAGCAAGTCGCGGCGTCGGCTGGAGAAAGCGAGCTGGTATCGGTGCGCACCGAACCTGCAGAAGGGCGCATCCTGCTGACCCTGCCGCGGCCGGCAGACGACGGTGTCGCGCTGCGCCTGCTGTATAGCACTGCGCTGAAGACCGGGCTTGGTTCGGCGCCGCTCGTGCTCGACCGCGGACGGACCGGCAATACCCAGTTGCTCGCGTTTCGGCGGATCGGTGGAAAAATCGCGGTTCAGTTCGAAAATCCCCGTTTCCGGGCCGGTGCAGGAGACAGTGCCCAACAGAAGGCGGTGGCGAGTGATTTCGGAATCTCTACGGTCTGGATGACGGACATTGCAGACACGCTTGCTGATGGCCGGCTGGTGATCGATATCGCGCCCTTTCTCACACTCGACACCCTGGGTATCGCCGCTTCGCTCAACCAGGATCAGGATAATTTTGGCATTGGTACGGCGACGTCGATCGCTGGCAAGGGGTTCAAGCTGGAGGACAAGCTCAGCCTGGCCGACCCGGCTTCGGTTCGGCTGTTCCCGGATAATCTCGAAATTGATGCCATCCAGACCTATGTTTCGGACAAGCCGGGCGCAGAGATCGAGAATATCGTGCCCGATCCGCAAAAGGTCACCTTGACGGTTCACCACAGCTTTGTACGGCTGCCCGAACCGGGCTTTGTGCCGAAACGCTTTGATCCGCGGCTAGGCGGTTTTTCGACGCAGGTGGTCGACTATTCGGCGCCGCTGGGCGCAGCGGTGGTCTATGATCTGGCCAACAGGTTCCGGCTGGAGAAGATCGACCCGGCCGCACCGCGTTCGCGGGTGAAAGCGCCGATCGTCTATTATCTCGACCGCAACACGCCCGAACCGATCCGCACGGCGCTGCTCGAAGGGATCGGCTGGTGGGGCGATGCCTTTGACAAGGCCGGCTTTATCGATGCCTTCCGGGTACAGATGCTGCCCGAAGGGGCCGATCCGCTTGATGTGCGCTACAATATGGTCAACTGGGTTGACCGGGCGACGCGCGGCTGGGCCTATGGGCAGCAGATTGTGGATCCGCGCACCGGGGAAATCGTCAAGGGCATGGTGGTGCTTGGATCGCTGCGCGCACGGCAGGACATTCAGATATTTCAGGCGCTGGTCGGGGCCGATCAGCTGAACAGTGGCGGGCCGAATGATCCGGTGCAGGTTGCGCTCGATCGGTTGCGCCAGCTCGGCGCGCACGAGGTGGGTCATACGCTTGGCTTTGCCCATAATTTTGCTGCCAGCACGCAGGACCGCGCCTCGGTCATGGATTATCCGCCGCCGCGCATCGGTCTGGTCGATGGCAAGCCCGATCTCTCGGACGCTTACGCCGAGGGGATCGGTGGGTGGGACGTCGCAACGGCGCGCTGGCTCTACGCCGATATGGACGAGCGGGAGACTGCCGAAGCCGCAGCGCGCTACCGCTATGTTCAGGATGACAACGCCCGCGCAGCCGACACGGCCTATGCCTGGGGCGGCCTGTGGGATGATGGTGCTGATCCGGTTGCCGAGCTGAACCGGCTGATGGAGGTTCGCGCCGCAGCGCTCTCCGGCTTTGGTCTGGCTGCCTTGAGTCCCGGGGAGCCGGTGGCGAACCTGCGCCGCCGGTTCGTGCCGCTGTGGCTGTTGCACCGATATCAACTGGTCGCCGCGGCCAAGCAGATCGGCGGAGTCGATTTTGTCTATGCAGTCAATGGTGGGGGACGCGAAGCGTCCGAGCCGGTTGCTCCGGAACGGCAGCGTGCAGCGCTCGACGCGGCGCTGGCCACGCTTCGGCCCGAAGCATTGCGCGTGCCGTCCGCCTTGGTGCCGTTGCTCTCGGCGGCGCAAAATGCCAGCCGCGACCGCCAGTATGAGACCGAAGTTTTCGCCACCGCCGGAGGCCCGGTCTTCGACCCGCTGGTTGCCGCCGACGCTGCGGCGCAATTGACCGCGCAGACGCTGCTGGCTCCGCGCCGACTGGCGCGACTCGTCGTGCAGCATCAGGGCAATGCTTCGGCACTGGGCGTCGGCGAGTTACTTGACCGGCTGACCAAGACGGTATTGGCGTCCACCGATGATGATCTTGGCCGCCGCATTGCCCATCGTACATTGGTCACCATGGCCCAGTCTGCCCGCCGACCGGATGCCAGCCCGGAAGTCGCTGCTGCGCTCGAACAGAAGCTGATCGATATCGGCGAGGCACTGGCCAAGCGCAGAGCAAGCGGCGCCGAACGGGCTTGGGCGCAGAGCCTGTCACGCCAACTTCTGGACCCTGAACAGCGCGAAAAGCTGGCGGCGGCCCTGCCGCGCACGGTCAGTGTGCCGCCGGGAGACCCGATTGGTGAGGGCGACTGGATGGACCTGTCCAGCCTTTTGACCATCAGCCAGTGAGTGTCTGCAATGGGCGGCGTTCTCGACGGAACCCCGGTCAGTCTCAGACTTTTGCGGCGCTCTGGTCGCTATATCGCAATATAGGGTACCATCACGCCAACATCGGCGGCCTCTGCATGGGCCGGGCGACAGAGCAGGGCGTTTGACGCAGCGAGCACCGACAGCTTGGCGCTGTCCTGACTGGTAAATGGTGTGATCCCGGCCTGATCGACTTTGGCCCGCAGAAATTGCGCGCGGGGCCCGTTGGCGGGCAGGGCTTCGGTGGTCGGGGCGCTTTTATGGTCCGGCAGATAGCGGGCGGCACCAGCCATGAAGCGGACCAGCGGCAGCAGAAACAAGGTGGCCGAGACGAAAGCAGAGGCGGGGTTGCCGGGCAGTGCCAGAATCACCGACTTTCCCAGTTTCCCGGCCATCACCGGTTTGCCCGGCTTCATCGCGATTTTGTAGAAGTCGATTTCCGCGCCGAGCTTGCGGAAGGCCGGGCCGACCAGATCATGATCGCCGACCGAGGCACCGCCGATGGTGACGATGATATCGCAGTCTTTCGCGCTGTCCAGCGCCGCGCACAGTACGTCCATATCATCGGCAATCCGGCTTAGGCTGCGGGTTTCGGCGGTCAGGTCGGCCAGCATCGCTGACAGCATGACATCATTGCTGGCCGGGATCTGGTGGGGCAGGGTGTCTTGGCCGGCCGCGACCAGCTCGTCGCCGGTCGAAACCACTGCCACCCGGGGCTGCTTACCGACCTCGAGTTCGCCATAGCCCGCAATAACCGCTTCGCCGAGCGCCGCCGCATTGAGCAGGCTGCCAGCGGACAAGCCGATACTGCCCTGCGCAAAATCACCGCCCTGATGCCGCACATGGCGGCCTTTTTCGGGCGAAGGCTCGGCGGTCAGCCGGATTGTATCGCCATCCGCATCAACATTTTCCTGCATGACCACCGTATCTGCGCCTTCGGGCAGCAGGGCACCAGTGAATATCCTTGCGGTTTCGCCGGGTTTCAGCGCTCGGCATGGGGGATTGCCAGCCGCGCATTCGCCGATCAGGGTCCAGGGGCCATGACGATCCTCAAAGCGGATTGCATAGCCATCCATCGCCGACATATCGGCAGCCGGTTGCTCGCGCTTGGCGATCAGATCGTCGGCGAGATAGCGGCCAAGCGCGGCGTGGACGGAAAGCGATTCAGAGGGCAGGCGGGACGCCAGCGCAATCAGTCGCTGCTGGGCTTGCTCAAGAGGCAGCAGAGCGCTCATTCCGCGACCCAGTCTCCCGATTTGCCACCGCTTTTGGAGAGCAGGCGGATATCGCTGATCACCATATCCTTCTGCATTGCCTTGGACATATCATAGATTGTCAGCAGAGCGACGGAACAGGCTGTTAATGCTTCCATTTCCACACCGGTCTTGCCGGTGAGGCGCGCCAGGGACGAGACCTTTATGCCATCGTCCAGAAAATCGAAATCGACTGCCACCTTGGTCAGCGCCAGCGGGTGGCACAGCGGGATCAGGTCGCTGGTCTTTTTGGCCGCCATGATCCCGGCGATGCGGGCGGTGGCCAGCGCATCGCCCTTCTTCATCGCATTGGCTTTGATCGCTTCCAAAACGTCCGGTTTCATGCTGATCCGGCCCTCGGCATGGGCTTCGCGCACCGTATCGGCCTTGCCGCCGACATCGACCATATGGGCCGCGCCATCGCCGTCGATATGGGTCAGTTTGCTCATGCGGATCCTGTCAGCAGCGCGCGGGTTGCGCTCTCCACATTATCCTGTCGCATGAGCGATTCACCTACCAAAAAGGCGCGGGCACCCGATTGCGACAGGCGCTGGCAGTCGGCGTGGCTGAAAATGCCGCTTTCCGACACGATGATCCGGTCTGCGGGCACGAAATTGGACAGGCGTTCGGTTTGCTCGAGGCTGGTTTCAAAGGTTTTCAGATTGCGGTTGTTGATGCCGAGCACAGGCGACTGGAGCCGGATTGCCCGTTCCAGCTCCTCTTCATCGTGCACCTCGATCAGTGCGTCCATGCCAAGCGACAGCGCTTCCGCCTCGATTTCCGCCGCCAGACTGTCGTCCAGAGCCGCCATGATGATCAGGATCGCATCGGCGCCCAGCGCCCGGGATTCCACAACCTGCCACGGATCGACCATGAAGTCCTTGCGCAGGCAGGGCAGATTGACGGCGGCGCGGGCGGCTACCAGATATTCATCGGCACCCTGAAAATAGGGAGAATCGGTGAGCACCGACAGACAGGCAGCCCCGCCGGCCTGATAGGCGCGGGCATGGGCGGGAGGATCGAAATCCTCCCGGATCAGTCCCTTGGACGGGCTGGCCTTCTTGATCTCCGCGATCAGCGCAAAGTCGGTCGCCGATTTGGTCCGAATCGCCGCAGCAAAGCCGCGCGGCACGGATTGATGGATGATATCTTCTTGCAGGCTGTTGATCGAGCGTTCGGCCTTGCGCTGCCGCACGTGATCTCGCTTGGCCGCGCAGATTTCGTCCAGTTTGTTCATTGGTTGGCAATCCAGCAGTTCAGCATGGCGTTGGCAAGGCCCTTGTCGAGCGCTTCGCCAGCTTCCTCGACTCCGGCTTCCCAGCTGTCGACCTCGCCAGCAACCATCAGCGCAGCCGCGCTGTTGAGCAGCACCGCATCGCGATAGGCGGATTTTTCGCCCTGCAGCAGCGCCTGCAGCGCAGCGGCATTATAGGCGGGATCGCCGCCTTTTATTGCTTCCGCCGGGTGGCGGGTCAGGCCGACGTTTTCGGGCGTGATACGGCTGATGGTGACTGCGCCATCGCTGATTGTGGCGACCTTGCTGGGGCCGGAAATGCTGAGTTCGTCTAGCCCTTCCTCGCCGGAGACGATCATCGCCTTGTCATAGCCGAGTTGCGCAGCCGCTTCGGCATAGGTTTCGACCAGATCAGGCGAGGCTACGCCGATCAGCTGGCGCTTGACCCGTGCCGGATTGCACAGCGGACCAAGCAGATTGAAAATTGTGCGGCGACCGATGGCCTTGCGGATTGGCGCCAGCGGGCCAAGCGCCGGATGGTGATTGGGCGCGAAGAAAAAGCCGATGCCGATTTCGTGCAGATTCTGCTCTGCGTTGGTCGCTGCTTTGGCGAGATCGAGGCCTAGCGCCTCGAGTGTATCCGCCGCGCCGGATTTGCTGGAGGCGGCGCGGTTGCCGTGTTTCGCCATCGGAATATCGCAGGCGGCTACGACCAGAGAAGTCGCGGTGGAAATATTCAGGCTGTGGCTGCCATCGCCGCCAGTGCCGCAGACATCAATGGCACTGGCGGGCGCTTCGACGCCGATCATCCGGGCGCGCATCTCGGTAGCGGCAGCAGCGATTTCGATGGCGGTCTCACCCCGGTCGGCGAGGTCGACGAGAAAAGCCATGATTTCCGCCTCCGAACAGGAACCGTCAAAAATGGCGGAAAATGCCGCGCGCGCGGCTGTTTCGGAAAGCGGGCTGGCAGGGTCGGGCAGGGTCATGCCGCTTCCTTCGCTTCGATGCCGGCGATCGCCAGAAAATTGGCGAGCAGCTTGTGGCCATGTTCGGTGGCGATGCTCTCGGGATGGAACTGGACGCCGTGGATCGGCAGGCTTTCGTGGCGGAAGCCCATTACCGAGCCGTCATCGGCGGTCGCGTTGACCGGCAGGCAGGCCGGGATATCCTCGACGATCAGCGAGTGATAGCGAGTCGCGATATAAGGCGAGGGCAGTCCGGCAAAGACGCCGCTGCTGTCATGGGTCACCGGCGATGTCTTGCCGTGCATCAGGCCGCCACGGACCACCTTGCCGCCGAAATGCTGACCAATGCTCTGATGGCCCAGACAGACGCCGAGCAATGGTCTTCCGGCATCGGCGCAGGCAGCGACCAGATCGAGCGATATGCCCGCTTCATTCGGGGTGCAGGGGCCGGGCGAAATCAGGAAGGCTTGCGCACCGGTGCGCAGCGCTTCGGCGGCGGTCAGCGCGTCATTGCGTTCCACCTGCACCTCGGCGCCCAGTTCCATCAGATAATGGACCAGGTTGAAGGTGAAGCTGTCATAATTGTCGATAACCAGAATCATGGGCGGGGTCTAACGGTGCGGAGATAAGCGGCCAAGCGGAATTTCGTCTTGGCCTTTGTTGGTGCTGATCATGGGCGGGACCGAGAGGGCAATTTTTTGGCCAGGGTAATTGTAATTTACACGCTGAAAGCCCACAATATTATCAATTGAAACCAAAGGATTTCCCGATGAAAACCAGCCACATTCTTTTATCCGCCGCCGCCTCCATACTCGCTATCTCGGTCAGTGCGCCGGGTTTGGCAAAGGAGAAAGCCTCTGAGGCGAAGGCAGAGGAAGCAGTTGCACCGGCAGATAAAGCGGAGATTGGAACCTGGGGAATAGACCTCTCTGCGCGGGACACGGCCGTGGCACCGGGTGCCGATTTCTTTCGCTATGCCAACGGACATTGGCTGGACACGGTAGAAATCCCTGCGGACCGTTCGCGCTATGGTTCGTTCGACATGCTGCGAGAGCGATCTGATGACCAGGTCCACGCGATTCTCGACGATCTGGCTGCCCAGGGGGACGGAGCCGATGCGCTGGATCAGAAGGTCGGTGCCTTTTATGGCGCGTGGATGGATCAGGCCAAGCTTGAAAAGCTGGGGACCAAGCCGCTTGAACCCTATCTCGCGAAGATAGAGGCGGTCGATGACCGGGATGAATTGCTGAAATTATTCGGCACCGTCGGCTATGCTTCGCCGGTCGGCGTCGGCATTCTGCCCGATCCGGCCAACCCGACGCGCTATGTGGTTGCTGCCGGGCAAGGTGGTCTGGGCATGCCGAACCGCGATTATTACCTGAAGGAGGGCGCAGAATATGACAAGTTTCGCGCGGCCTATCGGGATTATCTGATCAAAATCCAGGAACTGGCGGGCATCAAGGATGCTGCGGCGAAAGCCGACCGGATCGTTGCTCTGGAAACCGCTCTCGCCGAGGTGCAATGGGCACCAGAGCGGCAGCGCGATATCAAGCAGATTTACAACCCGATGAACCGCGAGCAGTTGATGGAACTGGCACCCGAATTCGACTGGGCCGTCTGGTTAGATGAAAGCGGTTTTGGCAAGGTTGATACGGTCATCGCTGCCGAAACTACCGCCATTGCGGCCAGCGGCGAACTGCTGGAGAGTGTTCCGGTCAGCACCTGGAAAGACTATCTGACGGCGCATTTCATCAGCGACAACGCCTCCTATTTGCCGAAGGCGTTTGACGAGGCAAAATTCAATTTCTTCAGCAAGACGCTGCGCGACATTCCGGTCCAGAAAGAGCGCTGGAAACGCGGTGTCGATCTGGTGAACAATAATATCGGCGAAGCGATTGGCCAGAAATATGTCGACCGTCATTATCCGGCCGAAAGCCAGCAGCAGATGACCGAACTGGTCAATAATCTGGTGGCGGCGCTGGGCGAGAGGATCAGCAAGAGCGACTGGATGGATGAAGCCACCCGCGCCGAGGCGCAGAAGAAGCTCGACGCATTTGAACCGCGGATCGGCTATCCATCCAAGTGGATTGATTATTCCCCCCTCGTGGTGAAGCGGGATGATCTGCTCGGCAATGTCCAGCGGGCGGCGCAATTCGCCTTTGATATTGACCTGGCGCGGCTGCCCCATCCGGTTGATCGGGAGCTGTGGGAGATGAACCCACAGACGGTGAACGCCTATTATAATCCGCTGCTCAACCAGATCACCTTTCCCGCCGCGATATTGCAGCCGCCCTTTTTCGACCCCAATGCCGATCCGGCTGTCAATTATGGCGCAATCGGTGCCGTCATCGGGCATGAAATCGGTCACGGTTTTGATGATCAGGGGCGCCAGTTTGATGGCTCCGGCAAGATTCGCGACTGGTGGACCAAGGAATCGGCAGAGAAATTCGAAGCGCGGACCAAGCAGCTGGGAGAGGCATATGACAAATTTGAGCCGGTTTCCGGCGTCCACGTAAACGGCAAGTTGACGATGGGCGAGAATATTGGCGATCTGGGCGGCCTGGAAATGGCCTATTCCGCCTATCGCCGCTATGTGGCGAGCCATGGTGAACCGCCGATGCTCAACGGCCTGACCGGCGATCAGCGCTTCTTCCTGGCCTGGGCGCAGGTCTGGCGCGGCAAATCCCGCGAAAATGCGTTGCGCGAGCAATTGCTGACCGATCCGCACAGCCCGACGGAATATCGGGTCGATGGCGTCGTTCCCAATATCGACGCATGGTACGAGGCGTTCAATATCACCCCGGACAGCGCGATGTATATTTCCCCTGATAAGCGCGTGAAAATCTGGTAAGCGGACATATGAACGAGCCAGTCACCGTCAATATCCCGCACAAGCTGGGCGTGGAAGAAGCCAAAAGCCGGATCGGCAGCGGCGTGCATACGCTGAGTGATATCATACCGGGCGCGAGCCTGACCGATCATCGCTGGGAAGGGGATCATCTCCATTTCACGCTGGAGGCGGTCGGTCAGCGGATTATCAGCGATATGCATGTGCGCGAAGACGAGGTGTACGCCGTTCTGGAATTGCCGCCGATGCTGGCGATGTTCGCGAACAAGATTAAGGCGAAGCTGCAGAAGGAAGCGCCGAAGATGCTGGAGTGAGCGCGGCTGGTCGGGATCGCTTTAAGCTGCGGAACGACCTCGGCGCAGGTCATTTTTGTCGGCAGCAGCGGGGCGAGAGGCGATCATTAAGGCGTGCTGGCATAGGGAGCGAATTGGTCCGGAAAACGGACACAGGCCAGCCCGCAGAGAATTCCTGGATCGCGCTCCGTGTGCCAGCCGAAAAAAAGCTTCCCAATCAATCCATATTTCTATTATCATGGATATATGGATTCGATAAAAGCAATAGAAGCGCTCGGCTCACTCGCTCAAAACACCCGGCTGGATGTTTTTAAACTGTTGGTTCGGCATGAGCCTGCAGGGATGCCTGCTGGCGAGATTGCAAAACGGCTGGATGTACCGCCGAATACGATGTCCTCTCACCTGTCGATATTGTCGCGTGCTGATCTTGTAACGTCAAAGCGCCAAAGTCGTCTCATTATTTATCGCGCCAATCTTGCGACCATGAATGCCCTGATGGCGTTCATGCTGGAGAATTGTTGTTCCGGTGAAGATTGCGCTCCAATTGCCAACCAGCTGGAAAGGCTCTGCCAATGAAACGCATGCATATTCACGTCGGGGTGGAAAATCTTGATGCTTCGATAAGATTTTATTCCACGCTATTTGATGCCGAACCAGCGGTGACGAAGGACGACTATGCCAAGTGGATGCTGGATGACCCCCGCGTCAATTTCGCCATATCGTCTGAAAACCATGCAGCCAAAGGTATCGAGCATCTTGGCATTCAGGCCGAAAGCCCGGACGAATTACAGGAAGTCTTTACCCGCCTTCGCAAAGCCGATGCGCCCCTGCTCGAAGAGGGGCAGACCACTTGCTGCTATGCCAGGTCCGAAAAGAGCTGGGTGTCCGATCCGGACGGCGTAGTGTGGGAAGCCTTTTACACCAGCGGAGAGTCGGTCGTATATGGCGATGACCCCACATTATCTGCTGTTTCGAAAAATGCTGCGGAAACAAGCTGCTGCGCTCCATCGAACGCGAGCATGTCATGAGCGAGCGCGTTTACAACGTCCTGTTTCTTTGCACGGGCAATTCGGCGCGTTCCATATTGGCAGAAGCGATATTGAACCGCGAAGGCAAGGGGCGTTTCAAGGCCTATAGTGCGGGGAGCAACCCTGCTGGCAGGGTCCATCCCTATTCGCTCGATCTGCTCGCATTGATGGATCATCCGACAGAGAACTTGCGGTCCAAAAACTGGGAAGAGTTTTCAGGTCCGGATGCGCCGAAGCTCGATTTCGTTTTTACCGTTTGTGACAATGCTGCTGGCGAGACCTGTCCTGTCTGGCCCGGACAACCGATCACTGCCCATTGGGGCATTCCCGATCCAGCGGCAGCAACAGGTAGCGAGGCAGAAAAACGGGCAGCCTTCACCGAAGCCTATCGGATGATGCTGAATCGCATCGGCCTGTTTCTGGCCTTGCCGCTCGAAAGCATAGACAAGATGAGTCTGCAAAGCCGCCTCAGGGATATTGGCGCACAGAAAGCCGAGGCTTGAGAGATGGCAACGCCTCATCTTGAGACATCTGCCGATGCAGGGCTTGGTGTATTTGAAAAATGGCTGTCCATCTGGGTCGCGGCTGCCATATTGGCTGGGATCCTCATCGGCAATGTCGCTCCTGATACGGTGGCGATTCTTGCGGGACTGGAATATGCTTCGGTCAATCTGGTGGTGGCGGTTCTGATCTGGGCAATGATCTATCCGATGATGGTCGGCGTGGATTTTGCCAGCCTCAGGCATATTGGCGACAAGCCCAAGGGCCTGGTCATAACGGTTGTCGTCAACTGGTTCATCAAGCCGTTTACCATGGCTGCATTGGGCGTGCTATTTTTCAAATATATATTCGCAGGCCTGATTTTACCGGATGATGCGGAGCAATATATAGCGGGACTCATCCTGCTTGGCGCAGCGCCTTGCACCGCTATGGTATTCGTCTGGTCACAAATGACCAAGGGCGATCCCGCTTATACGCTTGTCCAGGTATCGGTGAACGACATCATCATGATATTTGCATTCGCGCCGATCGTCGCCCTCTTGCTCGGTGTCACCGATATCGTCGTGCCGTGGGCGACATTGCTGCTGTCGGTAGCGCTATATGTGGTTATTCCGCTCGTCGCCGGTGCGCTGACGCGCCGGACTCTGCTTGCTCGTTCAGATGGGGACGAGACTGCGATCACCGCATTCACGGGACGCATCAAACCGCTTTCCGTCCTCGGGCTGTTGCTGACGGTTATATTGCTGTTCGCCTTTCAAGCGCAGACGATTGTGACACAGCCATTGCTGATCGCTCTTATTGCCGTCCCAATCCTTATCCAGAGTTACGGCATATTTTTTATCAGCTACGCCGCTGCTTGGGCGTGGAAGGTGCCGCACAATGTGGCGGCACCATGTGCCTTGATCGGCACATCCAATTTTTTTGAACTGGCGGTAGCAGTGGCGATCGGTGTTTTCGGACTGGGGAGCGGTGCCGCGCTGGCTACGGTCGTGGGCGTTCTCGTCGAAGTTCCGGTAATGTTGTCGCTGGTGGCATTTGCAAATCGTACCCGCTCAAATTTCCCGACAGCATAAAAACGTACGAGCAGGGGAAGCCGTCAAATCCAGCTTCCGCTGGTGCGCTGTCCGTCTCGGCCCTCAGCGCAGGTTCTCGGATTACTGCCCGAACCCGACATCCCGCGCCCGCTTCACCGCTTCTTTTGCCGCCGCCAGCAACGCCCCGGCCTTGGCCTCACATTCGGCCTGTTCATAAGCCGGAACGCTGTCGGCGACGATCCCGGCCCCAGCCTGTACATGCAGCATGCCGTCCTTCACAATCCCGGTCCGCAGCACGATGCAGCTGTCCATGCTGCCATCGGGCGAGAAATAGCCGACGCCGCCGGCATAGGCGCCGCGGGTTTCGGGTTCGAGTTCGGCGATGATCTCGCAGGCGCGGACTTTCGGGGCGCCGCTGACCGTGCCGGCAGGGAAGCCGGCGAACAGGGCATCGAGCGCGTCTTTTTCCGGGGCCAGCTGGCCGACGACGTTGGACACGATATGCATGACATGGCTGTAGAACTCGACGGTATAGCTGTCGGTGACCTCGACGCTGTGCGCGCTGGCTACACGGCCGACGTCGTTGCGGCCAAGATCGAGCAGCATGAGATGTTCGGCCCGTTCCTTGGGGTCGGCGAGCAGGCTTTCTTTATTGGCTTTATCCTCGGCGGCATTGTTACCGCGCGGGCGGGTGCCGGCGATTGGCCGGATGGTGACCTCGCCATCGCGCGCGCGGACGAGGATTTCCGGGCTGGAACCGGTGAGGGCAAAACCGGGCAGGTCGAGAAAGAAGAGGAAGGGCGACGGGTTGATCCGGCGCAGCGCACGGTAAAGTTCGATCGGGGGCAAAGTGAACGGGGTGGTGAAGCGCTGGGCCAGCACCACCTGGAAGATGTCACCGGCCTCGATATATTCCTTGGCGCGCAATACCATCTGGCTGTACTTGTCTGGATCGAGCTGCGGTTTGAACTGCGGCTCAGCCGAGGCGAAGTCGGACTGATATTGGCCTTCGACAAGCTCAGGACGAACGGGGCTGGATAGGCCGCGCTGTGCTTCGTCCAGCCGTTCTTCCGCAGCGGCAATCTTGGTGTCGTTGGCGCCATCGGTCTCCGGCCATACCGGTGCCACCAGAAACAATTCATCGGCCAGACGGTCAAAGATCAAGATCACCGTCGGCCGGACGAAAAGCATGTCCGGCAGATCCAGATCGGATTGCGGCGCGCGGGGCAGTTTCTCGACCAGGCCAATCGTCTCATAGCCAAAATAACCGACCAGACAGGCAAGCGCCCGGGGCAGTTCTTCCGGCACCTCCATCTGGCAGGCCTTGACCAGAGAACGCAAGGCGGTGAGGCTGTCGCCGCTTTCATTGATGAAGCGGCCACGATCGGCGAGCCAGTTTCGATTGATAGCCGCCTTCTCGCCATCGGCCCGGAAGACCAGGTCGGGCGCAAGGCCGATCATGCTGTGACGGCCTCTGGTTTCTCCGCCTTCAACCGATTCGAGCAGGTAATCGCCGCGACCGTCTTCCATCAGCTTCAAAGCTGCAGAAACCGGCGTTTCCGTGTCCGCGACTTGCCGCCGCCAGATCAGCGCTGGCTTGCCGTTTGCCAGCGCTGAGCGAGCGGCTTCCGTTCCGAAACTGCCCGCCATGGATATTAATTTCCGCCGAGCAGCTGATTTTTCAGCGCCGTGAGAGCGTCGTCGTTGCGCTTGACACCGATATCAGCCTTCATCGCGTCGATGAACTGTGCGGTATATTCGTTGCCCAATACCTGCTTGAACTGAGTCTTGGTTGCGGCGAGCAAATCTTCGCGTTTCGATGCATCGCCGCGATTGAGCTTGTCGAGCACGACCACGAACCAGCCCTGATCACGCGGCGCTGCGAGCGATTTGGCGGTGCCTTCTGCCATGCTGAACATCAAACTGATTGGCGGCGGAACCTGTCCTTGCTGGCTGCGCCGGGCCAGATCGGCGCGAGTTGAACTTATCCGTTCGGGACTGGGCAGCTTGACCCCGGCATCGGCAATGGCTTTCGACAGAGACGCACCGCCGCTGACCGCCTTCACAATCTTGTCGGCGACGACCTTGGCTTTTTTCGATCCCTGATCCAGCATATAGTCGCGGGTCACCAGCTTTTCGATTTCAGCCAGAGGCGGCGGCGCGGACTGGGTTATTTCGCTCACATCGACCGCCGCATATTGCTGGCCGGGAATGATTTCCACGATTTGCGGGTCGGAATCTTGCTCGACTGCGAAGGCGATTGGCAAGATTCGCTGCATTTCGGGGATTGGCTTGTAATTGCGGTCATTCGGGTTCTGGCCGTTAGCGAGAAGCGCAGGCGTGGACTCCACTTTAAGCTGTTCGGCCTTGGCAATATCGCCCAGCGTTGCTCCGTCGGCGAATTCATCCTCGAGCCGGACCGTCAGCTCTGCCATCGCTTCCTCAATTTTTGAGCGGGTCAGTTCATTGACGATCTCGGTGCGGACCTGAGCCAGCGTGCGGGCCGGGATCTGCTTGATGCCTTCGACCTTGACAATATGCCATCCGAGCGCGCTTTGCGCTGGTCCGGCGATCGCGCCGGAAGCAACAGAAAATGCAGCGTTGGCGACGGCTTGCGATGCGTTATTGGCAAAATCGGCCTTGTTGATCGACCCGACTTCGGCGGCGGAGAGACCGACCGACTGCGCGGCTTCGTCCAGCGACATTCCGCCCTTGACCTTGTCGGCAAAGGCTTTCGCCGCGGCTTCGGTCGGTACGATAACCTGATTGAGATTGCGGGTTTCGCTGGCCGAATAGCGACTTTTGTTCAGATTATAATAGCCCGCGATTTCCTTTTCGGTCGGCTTGATCTTGTCGTTGAAACGGGACTTGTCAAACAGCGCATAGCGGATCGTACGGCGCTCCGGAATCGTGTAGCGGGACGCGTTTTTCGCATAAAAGGCTTCGACCGCTGCTTTTGCCGGCTTGATATTTTCGATGAAGGCGACCGAGGGTACCGTTGCGATCTGGCCATCCCGCGATTCCAGTAGCAAAGAGGCATAGGGCGTGACCAGTTGCTGCGGCACGGCAGCGCCAAAACCAGCGGCCGTCAACAGCTGGTCGGCGAGCAGGTTGCGGGTAAAGTCATCGCGCAGCTGGGTTTCGTTTATACCCTGCTGCTGCAAGGCGCGCCGGAAATTTTCCTCGCTAAACTGGCCATCTGCGCCCTGGAAAGCACCGATGTTGGCGATTTCACCATCGACCAGGCGCTTGCCGGCGGCCATGCCATATTTGTTACCGAAATCGGCGATGGCAAAGCTGTTTATCAGCCGTTCCAGCACGTCATCAAATCCGCCGCCGTTGATATAGGTCTTGAGATCCAGCCCGGTATTTTCGCGCTGTTCGCTGCGGAAGGCATTGTTCACCGACTGGCTGAGTTCTGCCGTGGTCAGTTTGCTGTCGCCCACTGTCGCTGCTGTTCCCGAACCGGTTACCCCGCCGAACGTGCCGCTGCTCGACACATCTGCCGTGGCAAAGGCAAAGGCGATCAAGCCGATAAAACAAAAGGTCAGGAAAAGCCCCAGTTTCGATGAAAAAATACGGCGGAAAAAACTGATCATGAAAGAGAGGTTCCATTGCGGGAGTTGGATTTGCGCCTGCTTTAGGCGGCTTGGCGATGTGGTTCAAGCAAAAGACTGCGGAAGGAAATTGGCAAGCGAATGGATATTTGTTAGCGGGCGGACATCACAAATATAAAAAGATCGAGGGCATCATGGCAAACCGGAAATATATTGTCGGCAACTGGAAAATGAACGGCCTGCGCGCGCAACTGTCGAATATCGCCGATATTGCTGCGATCGCCGCCAATCATGAAGGGGTCGATGTTGGTATCTGCCCGCCAGTCACGCTGATTGCCGCTGCCGCACAGGCCAACCCGGGCTTTGCGATCGGTGCGCAGGATTGCCATTTTGCCGAAAGCGGCGCGCACACCGGTTGCGTGTCGGCTGCCATGCTGAAGGAAGCGGGCGCCGGTTATTCGATCATTGGCCACAGCGAGCGGCGTGCCGATCAGCAGGAAGGCGATAGTGAAGTGAAAGCCAAAGGGGAGGCGCTCCGCGCTGCTGGCATGGGGGCGATTCTCTGTGTCGGCGAGACCGAAGAGGAGCGCGATGCCGGACAGGCGATAGAAATTGTCACGGTACAGCTCGCGCGGTCGTTTCCTGCCGGTGCTAGCGCCGATTGGCTGACCATCGCCTATGAACCGGTGTGGGCAATCGGCACCGGCCGCGTTCCCGACGCCAGCGACGTAGCCGAAATGCATGCCGAGATCCGGAAAAAACTTGGCGAGCTAATGGGGCAGGGCAGCGAGGCGGTGCGGATCCTCTATGGTGGATCGATGAATGGCAGCAACGCTGCAGAGTTGCTGGCGGTCCCCAATGTCGATGGCGGGCTGGTCGGCGGCGCCAGCCTGACAGCTGCGAAATTCGGGCCGATTATCGAAGCGGCTGCGGCTGCCTAAGGCGTTGTCGATAGTCCGGTCAGCCAAACGGTTGTGGCCGATCGGGTGACGGCGCAACGGAATCGAGGAATGTGCCTGATCCATCCGGTATTCCCATCTGTCAGCGATCTCGGGACTGAATGGCGGCAGAATTTGGCTTTTGCGATCGGCAGATCACCGCTTGAACTCCGACCGGTCAATCGCTATGTGCGCTGCACGTCGGAGCGCAAGCTCGTCTTATTAGTTCGGAAAATTCATGTTTCTTTTTCTCACCGTCGTTCAAGCCATTGTTGCCGCCATGCTGGTCGGCGTCATTTTGATGCAGAAATCAGAAGGCGGTGGACTGGGTGTTGGCGGCTCGCCTTCGGGCATGATGACGGCGCGCGGCGCTGCTGATCTGCTGACGCGAACGACATCAATCCTGGCGGTCCTGTTTGTAGCCTTGTCGATTACCCTGGCGGTTCTCGCCGCAGCGGAAGGCAAAGTTGAAACGATCGACCAGAGCCTGCAACGCGACACCGCAGCTCCGGTTTCGGCACCGGCTGATGACGTGCCGCTGGTCGGTGATGATCCGTTGGCTGCAGCTGCGGCTGCCGCAGCGGAAGACGATGCGCCCGCAACCCAGTCGGACAATTCCGTTCCGCTTGCTCAATAATCCGGTTTAGATCCGCTGCCCGTACTGATTTTCGCGATATAGCCGCGTCAGTCATGTACCGGTTCCCGGCCGAGGAGCCACGGGCAGTGATTCGCCCATACCAAAATAATATTTATTTCACTTTTCCGGATTCGCGGGATTGCCATTTGCGGTGATAACGCCTTAAGCCTTTCCTCCCATGGCGCGATATATTTTCATTACCGGCGGTGTGGTTTCCTCTCTTGGCAAAGGTCTGATGGCGGCAAGCCTCGGTGCACTTCTGCAGGCTCGCGGATATTCCGTGCGAATCCGGAAACTTGACCCCTATCTCAACGTTGATCCGGGCACGATGTCGCCCTATCAGCATGGCGAAGTCTATGTCACCGATGATGGTGCAGAGACCGACCTCGATCTTGGCCATTATGAGCGGTTTACTGGCGTTCCGTCGCTGCAATCCGATAATGTCACGTCGGGGCGAATCTATCAGTCGATTATCACAAAGGAACGCCGCGGCGATTATCTCGGTGCAACGGTACAGGTTATTCCACATGTCACCGACGCCATTCAGGAATTTGCGCAAGACAAGCTGGACGGCATTGACTTCGTCCTGTGCGAAATCGGCGGTACGGTTGGCGATATCGAAAGCCTGCCTTTCATTGAGGCCATTCGGCAATTGCGCAATAAGGTTGGCCGCGACAACTCGATTTCCGTGCACGTCACTCTGGTACCCTATATCGCCGCAGCCGGGGAACTGAAGACCAAGCCCACGCAACATAGCGTCAGGGAACTGACCTCACTGGGGATCCAGCCGGACATATTGCTATGCCGGTGCGAACATCCCTTGCCCGATACCGAGCGCGCGAAAATCGCGCAGTTCTGCAACGTCAGCAAGGAATCGGTGATACCGGCGCTGGATGCGAGCAATATCTATAATGTGCCGCTGCAATATCATCAGGAAGGTCTGGATAGCGAAGTGTTGCGGGCCTTCAACATCACGGATGCCCAGGAACCGGATCTGTCACGCTGGTATGATGTGATGGACCGGATCGAGCATCCTGAAGGCGAAGTGATTGTCGGAGTGGTGGGCAAATATGTCGGGTTGCAGGACGCCTATAAATCGCTGCAGGAAGCCCTGTTTCACGGTGGCCTGGCCAATCGGGTGAAGGTGCAGGTGCGCTGGCTGGATGCCGAGATGTTTGAGGATGAGGAAGATCTTGCGACCAAGCTGGAGCCACTGCACGCCATATTGGTGCCTGGCGGCTTTGGCGAACGCGGCAGCGAAGGCAAGATCGGGTCGGTCAAATTTGCGCGCGAGAATGATATTCCGTTCTTTGGTATTTGTCTGGGGATGCAAATGGCCTGTGTCGAGGCGGCCCGCAATCTCGCCGGGATCGAGGCTGCATCGACCACCGAATTTGGTGAAACCGCAGAGCCGGTCGTTGGTCTGATCACCGAATGGATGACCGAAGAAGGGCTGCAAAAACGCGAAGCTGGCGGTGACCTTGGCGGTACGATGCGACTCGGCGCCTATGATGCGGTGTTGCGGCAGGGATCAAAAATCAGCGAAATTTATGGCGCACGCGAAATCAGCGAGCGCCACCGTCACCGTTACGAGGTCAACAAGGGCTATGTCGAACGGCTGGAAGAAACCGGCCTGATATTCTCGGGCATGTCACCGGACGGGTTATTGCCGGAAACTGTTGAAAGGCCAGATCACAGCTGGTTTGTAGGTGTTCAGTACCATCCGGAACTGAAAAGCAAACCGTTTGATCCGCATCCTCTGTTTGCGTCGTTTATCGCTGCAGCCTTGCAGCAAAGCCGGCTTGTCTGAGCTCTAGACCAATATAAATCGTCGGAATTTGGCAGATGTCGAATCTGTGCAATCTAATTTACAAGATGTGACTATTGTCACACGCATGCCGCAGCAATGGTGTTTAAGCAAACTCCTCGACGCGGCGGAGGAACGGGTACAGTGAAAGCTGAAGAACTGGCAGATATATTGGCTGAACACAGCCTGTTTGCTGACTGTGATGAAGCTGAGCTGGCGGACCTGATATTGCGCGGGCATTTTGTGCAATATGAAAAAGGGGAAGAATTGATCATGCAAGGCGATCCTGGAAACTCGTTGCTGATATTGTTGTCAGGCAATGCGCGTACCAGCATGATCGCCAGCAATGGTCACGAGATTGTCCTTGATTATGCGGAAGCAGGGCAGGTCCTGGGTGAGATCGCACTGCTCGACGGCGGCGAACGAACCGCCAGTGTGACCGCCATCGAGCCGACCTCCGCGCTTTCAATTACTCGCGCCGCTTTTGAAGACATATTGGCGAAGCACAAGAATATGGCGCTGCGGCTTTTGAAGGTCATGGCCAAACGCATCCGGTCGGCCAACAGCATGATCGAGGGCGATCGCGCCTACACGTCCGGGCCGCGCCTGGCCCGCTATTTGCTGCGGCTATCGGTAGTAGGTGCAGATGAGGGAAGACTGAAACTGGACTTGAGCCAGAGCGAACTCGGCAACTATGCCGGGATGTCGCGTGAACATATTAATCGGCAGCTGTCGGCCTGGTCGGAAAGCCAGATCGTGGCAGTAGAGAGCGGGAAGGTGCGGATACTCGATCACGCCATGCTTTCTCATATCGCCGAAACAGATTCTTGACGACAATTGGCCTTTTGCGACCCGGGCTAGTTATCGTCGAGAGTGACACCAAGCGGGTGTCAGGGGTGGTCGGATCCTCATCCGGCCACCCCAACTCATTCAGACCACAAAAAAAGGCAGCCAGATCACTCTGGCTGCCTCTGGTTAATGGTTAAAAAAGCGGCTTAAGCGGCTTTATCTTCTTTCTTCTTCCGCTCGTCCGCAATCTTGGTGACATTGTCTACCTTGTTGATCGCGATTGTTTGCGGCCGCATCGCTTCCGGAATTTCCCGGACCAAGTCGATCACCAGCAAGCCAGCGGCCAGGGCGGCATTCTCCACGCGGACGAAATCGGCGAGTTCGAAACGCCGTTCAAAGTTGCGGTTGGCGATGCCCATGTGCAAGAACTGCTTCGCTTCATTGTCTTCGGCCTGTTTGTTGCCGGCGACGAGCAGCAGATTCTGCTGAGCGGTAATTTCGATTTCATCATCCTTGAAACCGGCGACGGCAAGCGTGATCCGATATTGATCTTCGCCGCTGCGTTCGATGTTGAACGGCGGGTAATTCTCGGATTGCTGCGCGCGGGCATTATTTTCAAGAAGGTCGAACAGCCGGTCAAAACCAACGGTTGAGCGGCGGTAAGGGGTAAAGTCTAAACGATTCATATCTATATCCTCTGCAATTGAGCAATGTAAATTGGGACCCGCAGATGCGGCATCCGGTTCGCTAATGTGAAACCCTGATGGCGTCTCACAGCAATAAGATATGATCGGGATATGAAATTTCAAGAGTAAGAAAAGCATGAAACTTCAGTAGTTTGAAAAAATTCTTGGCAAAAAAACGCCCGGATGCCGATAAGCACCCGGGCGAAAAATGGTGACGAACTAATCCGTCCCCTGTTTTCCTGTCCTATTCAACGCCGCTTGTCCCCCAACAATTGGCGGAACCGGACAAGGATCCCTGAACCATGGCCCGTTAACCGAGGCGATTGATTCTGTAACCATGTCTGATCTAATGACATAAATTTGTCATGGTAAATATGCGGCTTCGTCAAGATTAGTCCCGGCTTGTGTCATATCGGCAACAGAAGATTAACCACCATGCCACTTGCTTGCCAGAACCAGCGCCCGTAAAGGCAGAGAAACCCGATTGAAGGAAGTTTCCGCAAGTCATGCTGCTATCCCGTTACGAATGGGTCATCGCAAAACGCTATCTGTTACCTGGCAAAGGGGAGGGGTTTATCTTCCTCGTCGCCAGCATCAGTCTGGTCGCCGTTATGCTGGGTGTCGCCGCGCTGATCGTGGTGATGAGCGTCATGAACGGATTTCGGGCCGAGCTGTTTGACAAGATTGTCGGACTCAATGGCCACGCCGTGATTCAGGGCTATGGCGGACGGATCCCAGACTGGCGGGATTTGCTGAAAGAGACCCGGGAAACCAAGGGCGTGGTGTCCGCATCTCCCCTGATCGAGCAACCGCTGCTGACGACCTTCAATGGGCGGGTCGAGGCGATTTTGGTGCGCGGCATGCTGGTTCCCGACATTTTGAACAATGAAACGCTGGACGGCAAAACCGTGGCCGGGGACCTGGCTCGTCTGGAACCGGGAGCGGGGCGCGTCGGGATTGGCAGCCGGCTGGCGACTACACTGGGCGCGCAGGTTGGCAGCCGGATTACCATAATCAATCCGCAGGGGCGCTCCACGCCGTTCGGAACCGTACCCCGGGAAATCTCCTATGAGGTGGCCGCAATCTTTGAGGTCGGTGTCTATGATTATGACAAGGCGTTCGTGATCATGCCGATGGAAGATGCGCAAACATTGCTGTTACTGGGTGACCAGATCGGCATGATCGAGATCAAGACGGATGATGCCGATAATGTCCGCAATATCATCGATCCGCTGATACCGAAAGTCGCGGATCGCGGGATAATTACCGACTGGCAGACGATGAATGCGTCGCTGTTTGAGACGCTGCAGGTCGAGCGGGTGGTGATGTTTGTGATTCTCTCGATCATCATCCTCGTGGCGGTTTTCAATATATTGTCGTCGCTGATCATGCTGGTCCGCGCCAAAACGAGAGATATCGCGATTTTGCGCACAATGGGGGCATCTCGGGCGTCGTTGCTCCGGATTTTCGTGACCGTAGGGACTGCGATCGGGACGCTCGGTATTGCTGCAGGCATCATTCTCGGGCTGATCGCCATATATTTCCGCCAGAATGTGATCAATTTTGTCCAGATGATCACCGGGCAGAATCTGTGGGATCCATCGATCCGCTTTCTGACCGAACTGCCGGCCCGCACCGATCCGATGGAAGTGGTCGGGATCGCCGGACTGGCGCTGTTGTTCAGCTTCCTGGCGACTCTCTATCCGGCCTATAAGGCGGCCAGTACCGATCCGGTTCAGGTGCTTCGCTATGAATGATCAGAGCGCAACAAAAACCGTCGAGTTGCGTGACGTGAAGCGCAGCTTTGTGCAGGGCGATGTCGTGATCGAGGTGCTGCGCGGCGTCAATCTCGATATCAACGCGAATGAAATCGTCGCGCTTCTCGGACCGTCCGGTTCAGGGAAATCGACGCTGTTGCAGGCGGTCGGGCTGCTTGAGGGCGGCTTTGACGGGTCGATCAAGCTGGCTGGCGAAGAAACCGCGCAATTGTCCGCCAGCGGTCATACGCGAATACGGCGCGACCTGCTCGGTTTCGTTTACCAGTTCCACCATCTGTTGCCGGATTTCTCTGCCTTGGAAAATGTCGTCATGCCGCAACTGATTTCGGGTGCGACGCAAAAGGCAGCCGAGGAAAGAGCGGAATCGCTGTTGCGCAGCCTTGGCCTGAGCGAGCGGCTTCATCATAATCCGAGCAAATTGTCAGGCGGCGAGCAACAGCGCGTTGCGGTTGCCCGTGCTTTGGCCAATGCCCCAAAACTGGTGCTTGCCGATGAACCGACCGGTAATCTGGATGAGGCAACGGCCGACCTGGTGCTCGCGGAGTTCATCGGGCTGGTGCGACAGGAAGGCAGTTCCGCACTGATCGCGACGCATAATGAACGTCTGGCCGCAAAGATGGATCGTGTTGTTCGCCTCCACGAAGGTGTATTAACTTAGGTTTTTCAACCGGAAACTAGTTTGGCTTTGACTTTTCTCGTGTGAGTATCAAACTGTTGGCCGATTGAACCTATAAAACAAACATTGCGGGGCGCATATGAAGGTTACAGAATTTCACGTTAAGCAAGCGGACGGTTCCGATCTCGACTTGGCCAAGCACAAGGGGAAAGTGCTGTTAATCGTCAATACCGCGTCGAAATGTGGCTTTACACCGCAATATGAGGGGCTGGAAAAGCTGCACCAGGAATATGAAGACAAGGGGCTCGAAATCCTCGCCTTTCCCTGCAATCAATTCGGCAATCAGGAACCTGGCGATGCCGACGAAATTCGAAATTTCTGTTCGCTCAACTATGATGTCAGCTTTCCGTTGATGGGCAAGATCGAAGTCAACGGCAATGGTGCCGACCCGCTGTGGAAATATCTGAAATCTGAAAAATCGGGCCTTTTGGGTTCGAGGATCAAGTGGAATTTTACCAAATTTCTGGTCGACCGGGAAGGCAATGTGGTTGCCCGTTTCGGTCCCGCGGTCAAGCCGGAGCAACTCAAGGCCGAGATTGAAGCGCTGCTTTAGACAGTATCTTTCCCGGAGAATTTTTGCCGGGTATCACGGCTTGTGCGCCTCCGCTCCCGCCGTTATCGGCAATGTTCCAATTATGCTGTGGACAAATAGTCGATAGTAAAGGCCAGGATCACCGGGGCCATATGCAAAGCATGATTGTCCCGCTAGGCTGAAGCCATGGCCCAGACTCCTTTCGTCCATCTTCGCACCTTTTCTGCTTACACGATTCTCGACGGCGCGATGGAACCGGCGGCGATTGGTCCTGCTGCAAAAGAGCGCGGTTTCCCAGCGGTTGCGCTGTGTGACCGGATCGGCCTGTTCGCTTCCATGGCCTTTGACGATGGCTGCCGGGCAAACGGCGTGCAGCCGATAACCGGCTGTTTTCTGAGAGTCGCCAGGCCCGGCAGCGCCGATTCCGGCAAGCCTGTTCTGGACTGGCTGGCGCTCTATGCGCAGGACGCAGAGGGCTATGAAAATCTCTGTAAACTGGTCTCGGCATCGCATCTTGATCGGCCCAGCGATCTCGAAGCGCATGTCGGCATGGATATGCTGAACGATCACAGCGGCGGCCTGATCGCCCTGACCGGGGGCGGTGAGGGCGCGCTGGCGCGCTTGATCGCGGAAGAACAGCAAGCCGAGGCTGAGGCTTATCTTTCGTCGTTGCAGCAATATTTCCCGGGACGGCTGTATATTGAGCTGTCCCGCCGTGAGGATCCAGTCGAAATGGCGGCGGAAGCGGGCCTGATCGCACTGGCGATGGACCGCGATATCCCGCTGGTGGCGACAAATCCGAGCTGCTTTTCCGAACCCGACTTTCATGAAGCGCATGATGCGATGAAATGTATCGCGCAGTCCGCCTATGTTGAAAATAACGACCGCGAGAAGCCGTCCAAACATCTCTGGATGAAAAGCGCACTGGTCATGGAAGACCTGTTTTCCGATATCCCGGAAGCATTGCTGAACACGCTGGTGATCGCCCAGAGATGCGCCTTCTCGCCGCCGAAACGGGATCCGATTCTGCCCAGTTTGGCAGGCGATCTGGCTGGCGAGATCGAACAATTGCGGGGAGACGCGGCAGCCGGGCTTGAAAGGCGACTGGCGGTTCTGGAGATCACGGACGAGGCCGAGCGGAAAATCTATTTCGACCGGCTGGCCTTCGAGCTCGATGTGATCGTCAGCATGGGGTTTCCGGGCTATTTTCTGATCGTTGCGGATTTTATCAAATGGGCGAAAGATCAGGATATACCGGTCGGTCCGGGTCGTGGGTCGGGAGCGGGCTCGGTGGTCGCCTGGGCGCTGACCATCACCGATCTGGATCCGATCAAACTCGGGTTGCTGTTCGAACGTTTCCTCAATCCGGAACGTGTCTCGATGCCGGATTTCGATATCGATTTCTGCGAAACGCGGCGCGGTGAAGTCATCCGCTATGTGCAGGAAAAATACGGCGACCGGCAAGTGGCGCAGATTATCACCTTTGGAAAACTCAAAGCCCGCGCTGTTCTGCGCGACGTGGGCCGGGTGTTGCAAATGCCCTACGGGCAGGTTGACCGACTAACCAAATTGATCCCCAATCATCCCACCGATCCGTGGGATCTGAAGCGCTCGCTTAATGGCATTTCAGAACTGGCTCAGGAATATAAGCAGGCGGATGTCAAGCGGCTGTTCGATCTGGCGATGAAACTGGAAGGCCTGCCGCGTCATAGCTCGACCCATGCCGCAGGCGTCGTGATTGGCGACCGGCCACTCGATCATCTGGTGCCGCTTTACCGCGATCCGCGGTCGGACTTGCCGGTCACCCAATTCGACATGAAATTTGTCGAGAAAGCCGGTCTGGTCAAGTTCGACTTTCTTGGGCTGAAGACGTTGTCTGTGTTGAAAAAGGCGGTCGAGTTGCTGGCCGAACGCGGTATCACCGTCGACCTGGATGGATTGAGCTGGGAAGACCAGAAGGTGTTCGAGCTGCTTCAACGCGGCGAGACAGTCGGTGTCTTCCAGCTGGAATCAGAAGGCATGCGGCGGACGCTGGCGGCGGTGAAGCCGACCAATTTCGGTGACATTATCGCGCTGGTGTCGCTCTATCGGCCGGGCCCGATGGACAATATCCCGCTGTTCGGCGACCGCAAGAATGGCCGCGCCGAAATCGCCTATCCGCATCCGTTGCTGGCGGATATCCTGAAGGAGACCTATGGCATTTTTGTCTATCAGGAACAGGTGATGCAGGCGGCACAGATCATTGCCGGCTACTCGCTTGGCGAAGCAGATTTGCTGCGCCGCGCAATGGGTAAGAAAATTCAGGCGGAAATGGATACCCAGCGAAGCCGGTTCGTATCGGGGGCCGCAGAAAATGGCCTCAATAGCGAGCAGGCCAACGAGCTGTTTGACTTGATCGACAAATTTGCCGGCTATGGTTTCAACAAGAGCCATGCTGCGGCCTATGCGCTGCTCGCCTACCAGACCGCCTGGTTGAAGGCGCATCATCCGCATGAATTTTATGCGGCATCGATGTGCTTTGATATGCACCAGTCGGACAAGCTCAGCATTTTTGTAGATGATATGAAGCGGCTCGGCGTGACGGTCCAGGCCCCGGCGATCAACAAGAGTCGGCCGAATTTCTCCGTTGAGGAACAGGCCGACGCTCTGCTCGTCGTGCGCTATGCATTGGCAGGACTGAAAAATGTCGGCGAGAAGGCGATGCAATCGCTGGTCGCCGAACGGTCGGCGAAGGGGCCATTCTCGTCGATCGAGGATCTTGCCAACCGCATTGATCCCCATGGACTGAACAAACGCCAGCTAGAAAGCCTGGCTTCGGCTGGCGCCTTTGACGAGCTGGAGCCCAATCGTGCTGCAATCCATGACGGTGCCGACATGATCCTGTCTGTCGCCAACAGCGCTGCTGATGCAAGGGAAAGCGGGCAGGGCGGACTTTTCGGCGAAGGCAGCGCCGGCGACGACATGCAGGCGATCAGGCTGCCAGAGAACAGCAACTGGTCGCTCAGCGAAATCATGGTCCATGAGCGCGATGCGTTTGGTTTCTATTTTTCTGCGCATCCGGTTTCTCAATTCCAGGCAGTGACCGCTTCGCTCGGCGCGCTGACCTATGCGGCCTTGTGCAGCGAAGGTCCGATCGGCGAAGGGGTGCGCAAACCATCGGTGATGGCAGCCCTGATCGAAAAGGTGCGCTGGCGCGACAGTCGTCGCGGCAAGCGTTTTGTTCTCGCAGATCTGTCCGACAGCAGCGGCCAGTTTTCGGCCAGTTGCTTCGAAGAAGAACAGTGCAAAATACTGGAAGAGATTGCGGAGCAGGGCGGCTGTGCGCTGCTCAATGTCGAACTGGACCAGCGGTCTGATGATGAGAGCCCACGGGTCGCGATTCGGCGGGTCCAGGCGCTTGAGGGACTGGAAAAAACCACGCGCACCCGGATGGAGCTGGAAGTTCACGATATTGCCGGATTGCAGGAGCTGACCAATCTGGTGGCTCCGCTGATCGGTGGGCAGAGCGAGCTGGTGGCGATCATGCCCGGGCCTGACGACGACCTGGTCAAGGTCTGTTTGGGACGATCGTTCCGCCTGGATGCGGAAACGGTTGAGTTGCTGGAACGGGTGAATGGCATTTCCGGGGTTCGCCTGGGTCCGGCTCGGCCAATGCGGGTGGCAAAACCCAAATTAAGGCTTGTCAGCTAGCGCGAAACCTACCAGAAACCGGGCAAATATAACTTCTCTGGAGAGATAATATGGCCGGTGCAATGCAAGCGAGCGCGCTCAAGATTACCAATTTGATTGATCATGCCGCAAGGGAGCATGGTCCTCGCGAGATTGTCAGCTATTGGGCCGACGGGAACGTCACCCGCAGCAACTGGGCCGAGATCGGTCGGGATTCGCGCAAATTCTCTCAGGCCATGCAACGCCTTGGCATGAAGAAGGGCGACCGGATCGCTACCATTGCGATGAACCATGCGCATCACCTGATCAGCTGGTATGGATCTGCCGGTATTGGCGGCATCCTGCATACCGTCAATCCGCGGTTGTTCGAGGAACAGCTGGTCTATATCCTCAACCATGCCGAAGATCGTGTGCTGTTGTTCGACAAGATGTTCACGCCGATCATCGAAATGTTGAAACCGCAGCTGAAAACGATCGAACATTATATCCAGTTTGACGGCGAGAAGGGCGATTATCCGACGTTTCGGGAATTGGTCGATGCCGAGAACGGCGACTTCGACTGGGTCGATGTCGACGAAAATGATCCCTGCGGCCTTTGCTATACCAGCGGAACCACCGGCAATCCGAAGGGCGTTTTGTACGAGCATCGTTCGAATGTCCTGCACGCCATCACCGAAGTGCAGCCCGATGTGATGGATCTGTCGACCCGATCGGTGATGTTGCCGGTCGTCCCGATGTTCCACGCCAATGCCTGGGGCTTGCCCTATGCCTGCGCCGCTGTCGGCGCAAAAATGGTCTTTTCGGCCAGCAATGAAGCGCAGGTCTTGTGGAGACTGATTCGCGAAGAGGGCGTTACGCACAGCGCGGGTGTCCCGACGGTCTGGCTGTCGATGTTTGCAGACATGGACGCCAACGGCGGCGATTATGGCAAGCTCGGCGTGGTGGTGATTGGCGGTTCGGCCTGTCCGCGCTCAATGATCGAGCGGCTGATGAAAAATGATATCCGGGTGGCTCATGCCTGGGGCATGACCGAGACATCGCCGATTGGAACGACCGGAGCGCTGCCGGCGAATTGGGATGATCTGAATTTCGAGCAGAAAGTTGATGTCATCTGCAAACAGGGTCGACCGCCTTTCGGCGTGGAGCTGCGGGTGATTGACGAGAACGGCAATGTCGCCCCGCGCGATGGCAAAACCAGTGGCACGCTGGAAATCCGGGGACCCTGGATCATCCAGCGCTATTATCGGGCGGACGAGGACGCGGTCGAAGATGATGGCTGGTTTGATACCGGCGATGTCGCGGTGCTGCATCCTGATGGCACCATGCAGATCACCGACCGGGCCAAGGATGTGATCAAATCGGGCGGTGAATGGATCAGTTCGATCGAACTGGAAAATGCGGCTGTTGGTTGTCCCGGCGTCGCCGAAGCCGCAGCCGTCGGCGTTTATCATCCGAAATGGGATGAACGGCCGTTGCTGCTGATCGTACGCAAACCGGCAAGCGACGTCTCTGCAAATGATATCATTGCCTATCTGAGTGACAAGGTCGCCAAATGGTGGCTGCCGGATGAAGTGAAATTTGTCGATGAACTGCCGCATACCGCAACCGGAAAAATTCTGAAGCGCGCCCTGCGGGACGAATATAAGGACTATCAGCTGAAGAGCCTGGTCGACGCCTAGAATAATTCCAGTTGGCTGCCAGCGATCTGCGGTCGTTGGAACAGATCGGTCCGGAGCGTAATCTTCGCTTTCCCAAGTCCCGCCTTGCGCGAGGCTATGGCCAGCCGGGTGCGGATCAGGTCCGCCCATGGGCCTTGCCCGCGCATACGGCTGTGGAAGGCGGGATCGTTGCGTCTGCCGCCGCGCATCTGGCGGACGATGCTCATCACCTTCGATTTGCGGTCCGGATAATATGTCTCGAGCCATTGTTCGAACAGCGGTGCCACTTCATGCGGCAGGCGTAACGGAATGAACGAGACGCTCCTTGCCCCGGATTCGGCCGCAGCAGACACGATCGATTCAATTTCGTGATCGGTGATGCCGGGCACTACCGGTGCAATATTGACGTGGACATGGATGCCCGCCTGGCTGAGCTGCTGGACCGCTTCCAGTCGCCGTGCAGGCGTTGGTGCCCTGGGTTCCAGAAGGCGTGCCGTTACCGGATCCAGCGTCGTCACTGAAATCGCGACTGCGGTTAGCTGTTTAAGAGCCAGTTGTGTCAGCAAATCGCGATCGTCGATGACCCGATTGGATTTTGTGGTGATAACGACCGGATGCCGTGTTTCCAGCATGACTTCCAATATCTGCCGAGTGATCCGGTAGCGCTTTTCGATCGGCTGATAGGGATCGGTATTGGTTCCGATAGCAAGGCTCGCTGGCCGATAATTGGGTTTAGCGAAGGTCTGGCGGAGCAGGTCAGCGGCATTGGGCTTGGCGAACAGCTTGCTTTCAAAATCGAGGCCCGGCGACAGATCGTGATAAGCGTGAGTCGGCCTCGCAAAACAGTAAACACAGCCATGTTCGCAGCCACGATAGGCGTTGATGGAGCGGTCGAATGGCAGATCGGGCGACGTATTATAATTGATGATCGATTTGGGACATTCGATCGTGACATCGGTCCGCAGTTTCGAAGCACTTTCACCGATTTGGGCTTTTTCGTCCAGCCAGTCGCCGTCTATCTGCCGATCTTGAAGATTGAACCGTTGCGACACCGTATTGGATGGCGCCCCTCGGCCCTTTTCGGTTTCATGATATAGCTTCTTCCCGGCATCCATATGTCCGTCATACAATGAGAACATAAAAAGAACAAATGGATTGAATCGCTATTTTTCAAGCAGCCGAGGGATTAGTTCGACGAAATTGCAGGGGCGATGGCGGCTGTCCAGCTGGGTGTCCAATATGCCATCCCAGCCATCTTTCACGGCGCCGTTGGAGCCTGGCAGAGCGAAAATATAGGTTCCTCGCGCGACGACGGCGCAGGCGCGGGACTGCACGGTGGAGGTGCCGATCTTCTCGATGCTGAGATAGCGAAACAGTTCACCGAAACCCGGAATATCCTTGTCCTTGACGGCGGCCAGCGCTTCCGGTGTGATGTCGCGGCCGGTCAGGCCGGTTCCGCCCGTGGTGATGATGACGTCGACCTGCTCGTCATCAATCCATTGATGCAGCTGCGCGACAAGGGCCGACTTGTCGTCTCTCAGCAAGTGGCGGTAGATCAACATATGACCCTTTTGCTCGATCCGCTCTGCGAGAATATCGCCCGATGTGTCTTCTTTCGCAGTACGGGTATCGGAAACGGTCAGCAGCGCGATATTGATCGGCTTGAAGGTCCGGCTTTCATCAATCGGCATGGTCGCTCTCCGCATTTATTGCGACGCCGGGAATAGCCTAGTCCGAGCTGCTTTTCCAAGTCATAAAGAATAGGGGTTTTCGGAGGTTCACTATCCGTCTAATCGATTGGGTCAATGTCGAACGTCCCAGATCTTACTGTGGTCATTTTGGGCCTCATCCTTGCTGCATGGTTGGGCGCGGCGGCCTGGGCGATATGGTCGGGCATGGCCATGAAAGCGAAGGCTGAATCGACCTTGCGGCAATCTGGCAGGCTGGGGCGGTTGCTCGAAACATCGCCCGCTTTGCCGCTGCTTGTTCGCTCCAATGGCAAGCTCGAGGCCTCGCAGCGCCTGATGCATTGGCTGGGCTTTGACCACCTTCCTGCTCACATTTCCGAATTGCACGAGGCAAGCCGCGGAATTGTAAAGCAGGATCTGGAAGCGCTGATGCAGGACGTTAATCTGGCGCAGAAAACCGGCAGCAGTTTTGTACGCTCGATCAAAATCGACGGTTCGGACAAGGCGTTGCTGATAAAGGGCAGTTTGGCCGATCAGAAAATCGCACCCAATGGCAGCGCTCTTCTGTGGATTTTCGACGCCACCGAAAGCGAAAGGCAGATGGCCGAGCTGCGCGACGAGAACGAGGCGGCGCGCGCCGCATTTGACGCGCTTTCAGCGTTGATCGAGGCAGCGCCGGTTCCGATGTGGCACCGTGCACCGGATATGAAACTGACGCTGGTCAACAGTGCCTATGTTGCCGCCGTCGATGCCAAAAGTGGTGAACAGGTGGTCGCCGAAGGTATTGAGCTTATCGAGACGATCAATGGAGTCCGCCCGGTCGATGCTGCTGCGCGGGCGAGAGAAAAAGGCGGGCCCTTTGAACGGATAGTGGCGACGACCGTTGGCGGTGAAAGACGGATGACTCAGGTTGTCGACGTGCCGCTCGGGAAGTCCGGTGTCGCCGGCTATGCTATCGACATCCAGGATCTGGAAGATGCACGCCGGGAGCAGACACGCTTCAGTGAATCGCAGCGCGATATGCTCGACCAGATCTCCGCCGGGGTGGCGCAATTTGGTCCCGACAAGTCTCTGAAATTCTGCAACCTTCCATTCCAGCGCATTTTCTCCATGCGGCAGCAATGGGTCGCCGAGCGGCCCGAGTTTCCTCGCGTTCTCGACCGTATGCGCGAAATGAACCGGACCCCGGAAGTGCGGGATTTTCCGGAATGGCGCGAACAAAGAACCAGCTGGTTTCAATCTACCAAGGCGATTGAAGAAAATTGGCTGCTGGCAGACGGCACCCATTTGCGGGTCCTTGCCAATCCGACACCGGATGGCGGGATGCTGGTCATTTTTGAAGATCGCACCGAACAGGTTCAACTGGCCAGCGCCCGCGATACCTTGCTGCGGGTGCGGACGGCGACCTTTGACAATCTGTTTGAATCGCTGGCGGTGTTTGCTGCTGACGGAAAATTGAATATCTGGAACCATCAATTTGCCAATAATTGGGGTCTCAACGAGGAGTATCTTGGAACACATCCGCGCGTAGACTCCCTGATGCAAAAAATGGCAGGCCATTTGCGCCAGCCTGCGCGCATTTCGGAAGTCCGTGAAATGGTGCGCAGTGCGACGACCGAGCGGGAACAGAAAAGCGGGAGTTTGAACTTTGCCGACGGACGGCGGTTTGAATTTGCCGCAATTCCACTGCCCGATGGCAATGCGCTGTTCACGATGCTGGATATTTCCGACAGCTACCGGATCGAACAGGCGCTGCGCGACCGCAATGAAGCGTTGGTCGAAGCAGATTCGATCAAGGGCCGATTCCTGTCCAACATGAGCTACGAATTCCGGACTCCGCTGACTTCGATTGGCGGGTTTGCCGAGCTTCTGGATCAGGGAATAGCCGGGCCTCTGACCGATCAGGGGCACGAATATGTCCGCGCCATATTGCAGTCCGTCAAACGTCTGAGCAGCCAGATCGAAAATGTCCTCGACCTGAGCCAGAGCGAGGCCGGCGCTTTGCCGATTGCCAAAGACAAGGTGAATCTGAAGAAGTTGATCGAGGATATAGCGGGCCAGTTCGCGGATGATGCGAAAGCCAAGTCGATCGAGCTGGACTTGCAGCTGGACGAAAAGCTCGGATCAGCGATGGCTGACCGGAAACGGCTGGGCCAGGCCATCACCCAGATCGTCGATAACGCGATTACATATACCGGTGACGGCGGCCGAGTGCTGATTCACGGATCCGGCAACGTGAAGCAGGCGCTGATCCATATTTCCGATGATGGTCCTGGCATGACTGCGGGTGAACAATCCAAGGTGTTTGACAGCTTCGCGCGCTCTCGTGATCAAAAAGTGAGTGAGAAATCAGGCGGCCTTGGCTTGCCCTTGGCCCGTCAGCTCGTCCGCGCACATGGCGGGGACCTGACTTTGGCTTCCGAGCCGGGGCAGGGCACGCTGGTTACGATGCAACTGCCGAGGCAATGACTGCATGTTGATTCTGGAAAATGAAAAGGCGACTTTGGACCTTGGGCGAAAGCTGGGCACCTTGCTGCGGGCAGGGGACAAGATAGCGATGACCGGGACACTTGGTGCCGGCAAGACGACCTTGGCGAGGGGCATGTTGGAAGGCCTCGGCTACCACGGAGAAGTGCCCAGTCCGACCTTTGCCATAGTTCAGCAATATGAACCGCCAGAAACCAGAATAGCCGCTGCGCATATTGATCTGTACCGGATTGCAGACCCGAATGAAATCCCGGAACTCGGGCTCGAGGACACGCTGATTGACGGTGCGATGATCGTCGAATGGCCGGACCGTATGCCGCGGAGTTTCTGGAAGGATGCGCTCAATATTGAGCTGGAAATAACCGGGAAGGGCAATCGTCGGTTGACTTGGGCCGCCGGGAACGCTTGGAACGATCGATGGCCACTGACATGAAACCGCCCGCAGGAGCGGCAAATTTTTTGACGCAAAACGGATGGGATAACGCGATTTTATCGCCGGTCGCCGGCGACGCGTCGTTCCGCCGCTATTTCCGCGTCCGCGACGGCGAACGCCGGGCGATCCTGATGGATGCGCCACCACCGCATGAAGACCCCAGGCCGTTTATCAACATTGCCGAATATCTGACGGCTTCCGGCTTTAATGCGCCAGAGATTTACGCTCGGGATCTGGCTCACGGCCTGGTCCTCCTGGAGGATTTCGGCGATCAGAGGATGCGCGAGCATCTCGACTATCATCAGGAGGATGAGGACGCGATCTATCGTCAGGCTGTGGACCTGCTGCGGGAATTGCATGACGTGCCGGCGGCCTCTTTGCCGGCCTATGATCAGGCGCAATATTTGCGGGAAGCGAACTTGTTGACCGAATGGTATTGCCCGGCGCAAAAACTCGATGTCGACGCAGAAAGTTTCGACGCGATCTGGCGGAGCATTTTGGAGCCGGTCATCGCCGCGCAAAACCCGCCGGTCACGGTGATGCGCGACTATCATGCCGAGAATATCATGTTGCTCGAAGACGGCGGGTTCGGCCTGCTTGATTTCCAGGACGCCTTGATCGGTCATCCTGCCTATGATCTGGTGTCGATGTTGCAGGATGCCCGGCGCGACGTCTCCGATGATCTCGAGCAGCGAATGCTCGCCTATTATCTGGCGGATCACAGCGCAGCCGACGCGGACAGGTTTCGCAGTCATTATGCCATTCTGGGCGCGCAGCGGAACACGAAAATCATTGGCATTTTCACTCGCCTGTCCGTGCGCGACGGCAAGCAGCGCTATCTCGATTTTATGCCGCGAATGTGGCGGCTGCTGGAAAAGGATTTGCAGCATCCCGCGCTGAAACCGATTGCCGACTGGTTTGACGAGCATATTCCAACCGATGTGCGGCATCGGCCGCTTCCGGCTGTGAAAGTGATCCCATGACAAAGGTCGAAACGGCGATGATCATGGCGGCCGGTCTGGGCCAGCGCATGCGCCCGTTGACCGATAACCGTCCGAAGCCGTTGGTCGAAGTGGCGGGCAAGGCTATGATCGATCATTGTTTTGACAAGCTGGCCGAAGCAGGAATCGGCAAAGCGGTGGTCAATGTGCATTATCTGGCCGATATGATGGAAGCGCATCTGGCAGCGTCGTCCTATCCGATCCAGGTCAAAGTTTCGGACGAGCGGGAACAGCTGCTTGAAACGGGCGGCGGCCTGGTCAAGGCGGAGCGCTTGATCGGCGAAGAGAATTTCTTTTGTATCAACAGCGACAATCTGTGGACCGATGGCTCCACCAACAGCCTTCATCGACTGGCACAGGCATGGGACGAGAAACGCATGGATGCGTTGCTGCTGCTCGTGCCCCGGGAAGTAGCGCATAATTACAAGGGCTCTGGTGACTTTCACCTCGATGACGAGAGGCGGATTTCGCGCAAGCGTCCAGGTCAGCAGGCACCGCTGATTTTCTCGGGTATACAGCTGATTGCCAAGCGCTTGCTGCGCGATCCGCCCGAAGGCCCCTTTTCGACCAATATTTTCTGGGAAAGGGCGATTGGCGAAGGCCGGCTATTCGGGCTGGTACACGAAGGCGAATGGTTTGAGGTCGGCTCGCCGGAAGCAATAGCGCCGACAGAAGCCGCGCTGGCGCGTGTCTGACCGCCGCCGGCCATCGATCTACAATATCGCCGCGCATGGCGGCTTTGCCGATGCCCTGGCGCAGGGACTGATCGACCGTTTTGCGAAAGACGCATTCGGGCTGGCCCGCGGTCTGGTTATCCTGCCCAACAATCGCGCTCAGCGCGCGCTGCAGGAAGCGTTTGTGCGGCTTAGCGAGAATGGGCTGTTGTTGCCGCAAATGGCCGTCATTGGTGATCTTGATCTGGATGAATCGATCGGTGTTGCGCTTGATTCCGGCGAGTTGGCGCTCGATATTCCGCCTGCGGTTGACCCTATGGACCGTTTGCTCACGCTGGCGCAGCTGATCCAGAAAGAAATCCGGCTGCGTGATGATGCTATTTTGGCGAAAGACGCCCTGCGGCTGGCGCGCGAATTCGCGCGGACGATGGATCAATTGAATGTTGAAGAAATCACGTTGGCTGATCTTAAGAAAACAGAGCCGGAGAGTCTCGACCTGTCCAGTCACTGGCAGGATTCGTACCGTTTCTTCCTGATCATCGCCGAGAAATGGCAGCAGCAGCTGGAGCAATGGCAGCGGGTCGATCAGGCTGTGCGCCGCAATGCCCTGTTCGATCATATCGCAACGTGCTGGAAAGTGTCGCCGCCGGACCATTTTGTGGTCGCTGCCGGGATTACCACCTCGGCACCGGCCATCGCCCGCTTTCTGAAGACCATAGCCTTCATGCCGCTGGGGTTGGTGGTGCTGCCCGATCTCGATCTGATCATGCCCGATCACGAATGGGATTTGCTGGGGCCGTTCCAGCCGGACCCACAGACCGGATTTGCCGATCGCGCGCAAGAAACGCACCCGCAATATCATATCAAATTGTTGCTCGACCGGATGTCGATCGCGCGAGGCGAGGTTATGCGCTGGCCCCGGACGGGTGAAAGCGGCGCAGCCGCGAAGCGCAGCCGGGCCCTGAGCCATGCCTTCGCCATTCCGAAACTGACGGTGCGTTGGCAGACGCTAGAGAGCAGCGAACGCAGCCTGGCCGGTGTGCAGACAGTGGAGGCAAGCAGTAGCGCGGAAGAAGCCCAGATCATCGCGCTGCTGGCGCGACAGGCGCTCGAGGATCCCAATCAAAGGGTCGCGATCGTTACACCGGACCGGTCGTTGGCGACGCGGGTATCTGCTCATCTGAAACGCTGGGATATTCAGGTTGATGATACCGCTGGACAGCCCTTGGCGAAGCTGCCGGAAGGCGTATTTTTCCTGAACCTGCTGGCTGCGGTCGCCAGCGATTTTCCGCCGGCCGAGTTCCTTGCCTTGCTCAAACATCCACTGGTGCAGATCGGAGAAGAGCGGCTTATATGGCTGGATCATGTACGCAAGCTCGACTTGCTGCTGCGGGGTCCGCGTCCGGCACCGGGACTGGCCGGGATTGACGCACTGCTGAAAGCCGAAAACTATCGGACCAAAAAATTGCGGGACGCGGTTGCGCCTTGGTGGCAGTCGGTCCGTAGGATGTTCGCGCCGATCGAAAAGCTGCTCATTGGGCCGCTGGACTGGGCGCATCTTCTGGATCAATTGCGACAATTGGCAGAGACGCTGACCGGGGGAGCAATCTGGGCCGGACCGGCTGGCCGGGAACTGGCCGATCTGCTGGCGAAATTGCAGGTGCGGACCGAGATGGGCCCGATCCGCTTCGGGGCGGATGAATTGGCCGGCTATTTTGAGGCATTGATGACCGAAATATCGGTGCGCCCGCCCTATGGCGGTCATCCTCGGATTGCGCTTTACGGTCTGTTGGAAGCGCGCTTGCAACAGTCGGAACTCGTGATCTGCTGTGGTTTGAACGAGGGCAGCTGGCCGCAGGCGATTACGCCCGATCCCTGGCTGGCACCGATGATTCGCAAATCGCTAGGCCTGCCCGCGCAGGAAAGGCAGATCGGTCTGTCTGCCCACGATCTGGTCGGAGCGATGGGCGCGAAGCGAGTGATCCTCTCGCGGGCGCGCCGCGACGACTCTGGCCCGGCGATTGCCTCGCGCTTCCTGCTTCGTCTGAAAGGCATGTGCGGCGACAATCTGAAAGAACATCCGGAAGCCCGTTCGTGGCTGTCGCTGATCGACCAGCGGCAGGTGGAGCCGGTTGCCTATCCACGTCCCGCTCCGACACCGAGCGCAGAACAGCGGAACATCCCTATCTCGGTAACGCAGGTCGACCGTCTGATCGCCGATCCCTATGCATTTTACGCAAACAAGATCATGGGTTTTGTCTCGCTCGACAGGATCGACGCCGATCCGAGCGCGGCATGGCGCGGAACCATCATTCACGACATTCTCGAGCAGTGGGCCAAGCAGGACAATTATGCTCAGGGTGCGCTGCGAGAAAGGGCGTTGGTATTTCTGAATGACCCCGGCCTGCATCCCTTGATGCGCAGCCTTTGGGCACCGCGCTTGCTGGAGGGGCTGGACTGGATCGCGGCGACCGTCGCAGAAAATCAAAAGGGCGGACGGCAGCCGCTCGCGTCGGAAATATACGGCAAAGCAGAGGTCGCTGGTGTTGAGCTGTCGGGGATCGCGGATCGAATCGACCGGATGCCCGATGGGCGTCTGGCGATTGTCGATTATAAAACCGGGGGGGCGCCGAGTAACAGGGCGGTGATCGAAGGCTATAATCTGCAACTGGGCTTGCTGGCCGCCATTGCCGAGATCGGCGGTTTCAAGGATATTGAGGGCGAGACAGCAGCTTTCGAATATTGGTCTCTGGCAAAAAAGGGTGGCACCGACAGTTTCGGCCACGTTCGCTCTCCATCGCAGGGACGCGGAGACAATGTTATTACGGCAGACGCGATGGTCGACCATGCTGTCGCCCGCTTCAACGAAGCTGCCGATGATTATCTCAAGGGCAGTGAACCGATGATCGCGAAGCTGCATCCGGAATATGCCCGCTACGCCGACTATGACCAGCTGATGCGGCTTGAGGAATGGTACGGTCGCGCACCGGCGGAGGCACCGGATCATGAGTAGCGGCAAGCCAAAGATCTTCCCGCTTAAGGACCGGCAGATTGACGCGGTTGAGCCGGATAGCAATATCTGGCTCAGCGCTTCTGCCGGAACCGGTAAGACCCAGGTCCTGACCGCACGGGTGTTTCGCCTGTTGCTGACGGAAAAGGTGGACCCCGAGCATATCCTTTGCCTTACCTTTACGAAGGCCGGCGCCGCCGAGATGGCGGAGCGGATCAACCGTCAGCTAGCCGCGTGGGTGCGGATGGACGATATGCTGCTGGAAAACGATCTTCGTGCCATCGGCGCATCGACCGGACCGGAAACCAGAGCCCGGGCGCGAACCTTGTTTGCACGGGTGCTCGATGCGCAGGGTGGTGGCCTGCGGATCATGACCATCCACGGCTTTTGCCAGTCCCTGCTCGCTTCCTTTCCGGAAGAGGCCGGTATTGCGTCAATGTTCAAGCCGATCGAGGCGCGCGACCAGAAAATTCTGGCGCGCGAGGTTCTGGGCGATCTGCTGCTAGAAGAAGAGCGGGCAGGGCGCTCGCAGATCATCGAAGCGATCCAGCAGCTAAGCGTCCGGATGGGTGAAGAGGCGACCGAACAATTTCTTATGGCTTGTGCCGCCAAAGCAGACGCGATGGAGCAACTGGCCACCGGCGTGTTGCCCTTTGTCCGGCAGCTGCTCGGCCTGCCGATCGACGGCGACCGGCAGTCGTGGCTGGCGGAGCGCTGCCGTGACGAAGCGATAGATCTCCGCTCGATGACACTGTTGCGCGATGCGATGGCAGAATTCGGCGGCAAGAAGGAGCAGGAACGGCAGTTGTCGCTCCGCCTCTGGTTGACGCTCAATCCGCAGGAGCGCGCCTCCGCCTTGCCAGATGTGCATCTGGCCTGGGCGACCAAGACCACCGGTGCGCCGCCGAAGCCTACCAAAGGCTTGCTAAAAGCGCTGCCGGACTATGATTTTATTGCCGGTTCTCTTTTTGAGTGGAGCAGCAGTCTGCTCGAAAAGGCGGTGTTGTTTGACTATGCCGATCTGTTCGCTGGCGCGCTGGAAGCGGGGCGCGCTTTCTATCATCGCTATACTGACGCCAAAAAACTGCATGGCGTGGTCGATTTCGACGATATGATCCGGATGACGGCCCGGCTGTTGCAGAAGAGCGACATGGCGGCCTGGATACGCTACAAGCTGGACCAGCGGACCGATCATATATTGATCGACGAAGCGCAGGATACCAATCGGGCGCAATGGGATATTGTCCGTGCGCTGGCCGGTGAGTTTTTCGCCGGTATCGGAGCTGATCCAGAACGGCTCCGTACCCTGTTCACCGTGGGTGACTTCAAGCAGGCAATTTTCGGCTTTCAGGGGACCAGTCCGCACAATTATGCCAATGCGCGCACCGAGTTTTTTGCGCTGGCCGAGGCCTCGGAACAGCCATTTGGCAATCTGTCGCTCGACCGCAGCTTCCGGTCGACACCGCCGATTCTGGAAGTTGTCGATGCGACGCTTGAACAGATCAGCCACGAGCAGCTGGGCCTGGATCACCGGGTCCCGGACCATCGTAGCAATTATCAGGGCGCGAGCGGCAGCGTGACCCTGTGGAAGCCGATCGCCGACACCAGCGACGCCGATGACGAGGATGAAGAATCCTGGGCGAGTGAAGAGAAGAGGGTATTTGCCCAGAAGCTGGCCGTGCAGATCAAGCAATGGCTGTCGCAAGAAACTCCGCTGTGGCTGGATCGGGAAAACCGGGCGCTGCAACCGAAGGACATTCTCATTCTGGTCAGCAAGCGCGATGAGCTCAGCGCCTTAATTGTCGCGCGGCTGTTTGCCGAGAAGGTGCCGGTGGCCGGGATCGACCGGATTCGGCTGAACCAACCGCTGGTGGTGCAGGATCTGCTGGCGGCGATCCGCTTTGTGCTGCAGCCAAATGACGATCTCAATCTTGCCAGTCTGGTTGTGTCACCGTTGCTTGGCTGGTCGCAGGATGAGCTTCTCGCGCGGGGCTATCGGGACGCAAAAAATGCAGACATAAGTCTCTGGGAATATTTGCGCCGTCAGGATGCTTTGGATGAGGAAATCAAGCCGCTGCTGCAATTGCTGGCGATGGCCGATTTCAACACGCCCTATCAGTTTCTCGAGACCATTTTGTCTGGGCCGATGCAGGGCAGGCGCAAATTGCTGTCCCGCCTGAGCCACGCGGCGGTCGATCCGCTGGATGAATTGCTGGCGACGGCGCTTGCGTTTGAGCGGGATCATATTCCAACCTTGCAGGGTTTTCTTGACTGGTTCGACCGGGGCGACGTCGAGATAAAGCGCGAACAGGTGGAGGGTGGCAACGAAGTGCGCCTGATGACCGTTCACGGCGCCAAAGGGCTGCAGGCGCCGCTGGTTATTCTCGCCAACGCGACTTTTGATCCGGCCAGCAAGAAAAGCGGCGGCTTTTCGATAAAGCTCGGCGAGGGAACTGATCGCGAGCTCGAATATCCGGTTGTTCCGGTTCGCAAGGCGGAGCGGGTTGGTATCCTTGCGGAACATGCTGCCTATGCCGACAAGATCGCGATGGAAGAGCATTGGCGGTTGCTCTACGTCGCGATGACCCGTGCGGAAGAGCATCTGGTGGTTGCAGGTGTGCTTGGACCGCGAGCGAAAGGCGAAGTGCCGGAGTTGAGCTGGTATGGCGCGATCGAACGCGGCCTGACAGCCCTGGGCAGCGATTGGCGCGACGATCCTGACTGGTTTGCAGTGCGGGATTATCGGACAGAGAGCCGGCAACAGCCTGCGAAATCATCTGCCATTGAGGGTGCTAGTGATCAGGATGTCGATCAAATCCCGACGCCTGAATGGCTTTTCCGGTCGGCCCCGGAAGAATCCCGGCCACCGCGCCCTTTGACTCCTTCGCATCTCGGGCCCGATCAGGCCAGCAATCCGCCCCCCGATCTGACGATGCGCGACGCTGCCGAGCGCGGTATCCTGCTGCACAGCCTGTTCCAGCGTTTGCCGAATATCGCGCCGGAACGCCGCATGGACGTCGCCGACGGATGGCTTGCGAAACAAAAGCAGATATCGGATCCGGCACGCCGTGCGGAGATTATCGCCACCGTTCTTTCGGTCATGGACAATCCGCAATGGTCAACGCTGTTTGCGCCGGAAAGTTTGGCCGAAGCGCCGATCGCTGCTGTGGTAGGGGAGCATGTAATTTCCGGTACGGTTGATCGCCTGCTGATCACGGACGAACAGATTTTTGTCGTCGATTTCAAAACGGGGCGCGGCGTGCCCGCCAATGCCGCGCAGGCGCCGGTTGCCTATCTGCGGCAGATGGCGGCCTATGTCGCTGCGCTGGAAAAGATATTTCCGGGCCGTCCGATCAGGGCGGGACTGCTCTACTCGCACGGGCCGGTGATGCTGGCACTTTCGCCTGATCTGATTGAACGCCACAAGCCCGACTATGAGCCGGCATGAAAATCCTTTCTGCCACAGAGGTTGAGCGCAGACCCCAGCATACCTAAATAGGGTTCAAACAATTGGAGATTCGTTATGGCTACCAAAGCAATTACCGATGCTAGTTTCGAAGGCGACGTTCTGAAGGCAGACGGCCCGGTTCTGGTCGATTTCTGGGCAGAATGGTGCGGCCCGTGTAAAATGATCGGCCCCGCGCTGGAAGAAATCAGCGATGAATTGAGCGGCCAGGTTACGATTGCCAAGCTCAATATCGATGACAGTCCGGATGCGCCTGCCAAATATGGCGTCCGCGGTATTCCGACTATGATCCTGTTCAACAACGGCCAACCTGTAGAAACCAAGGTCGGTGCGGCTCCGAAAAGTCAGCTGAAATCCTGGCTTGAGTCCAGCCTGCCTGCTTAAGGTCTGAAGATTTTCCCCAGCTGCTCGGCAGCTTCGTCCCAGAGTTTCGGTGACGAGGCGCCGAGCAGTCCTTTTGTGCGATCAGCAGGGCGATAATGCGATCCATCCCAGCGCGCGCATTTGCCGCCGGCTTCATTTAGAAACAATACGCCCGAAGCATGGTCCCACGGCAGGGTCCGATGGAATATCGAAAGATGGTTGGTGCCCTCCACCAATCGCGGATATTGCTCCGCAGCACAGCGGGGAATATCGACAATTTCATAATGGGGTGAGGCAGCAGTTATGAGTGCATCGCGTTCTTTGCCTGTCATGAAACCGGTGGCCAGCGCGGCAATCGGTCGTTCGGGAAAGTTTTCGGGCACCGCTATCCTTTGGCCATTCATCCAGGCACCACCATTTTTGGCCGCATGGCAGATGCGTCCGGTCAGCGGATCGAACAGCCAGCCCGCAACGGTTTCATTCTTTTCGGCAAGCGCAATCATGATGCCGAATGGCGGGTTGCCAGAGGCGTAATTGCCGGTGCCGTCGATCGGATCAATGATCCACACTTGGCCATCAACCAGCTGATCGAGAACGGTTTCGTCCGCGGCAAAGGCCTCTTCGCCGACAATTTTCGCATCGGGAAGCAGTTTCGCCAGCTCCCCTGCGATAAATTCCTCGCTGAGCTTGTCGGCTACGGTCACGAGATCGCCCGGGGTCTTTTCGTCAATCTGGTGGGATTGCAGATTCTGGTAGTAAGGCAGCACGATATCGCGTGACGCTTTTTCAATAATGTCGAGAACGGGCTGGTAGAGCGCGTGCAAGGACCTAGCTCCTGTAGTCGGCGTTGATATTGATATAGCCATGGGTCAGATCGCAGGTCCAGACCTTTGCCTTGCCCTCGCCGAGACCGATATCAACCGCGATGTCGATCTCGCTTCCTTTAAGATGCGCGGCGACCGGTGCTTCGTCATAATCCGGTACCACCAGTCCGTCGCGCGCGACGGTCACGCCGCCAAAGCTAATCGCCAGCGAGTCGCGATCCGCAGGCTCGCCGGCCTTGCCTACCGCCATGACCACGCGGCCCCAGTTGGCGTCTTCCCCGGCAATCGCGGTTTTGACCAGCGGCGAATTGGCAATGGAGAGCGCGATCCGTTTGGCGCTGTCATCACTGTCCGCTCCGGTGACCGCGATTTCGATAAATTTGCTTGCGCCTTCGCCGTCGCGCACCACCAGATGGGCCAATTGCATGCACAGATCGCTCAGCGCCGCCTGAAACGCGTCGGCACCGTCGTCATCAAAAGATGTCAGGGCAGGGGCTTTGCTCTGCCCGGTGGCAAAGGCCAGCACGGTGTCGCTGGTCGATGTATCACTGTCGACCGTGATGCAATTGAAGCTTTTGGCCTTCGCTGCACTCAACATCTGTTGCAGAAAGCGTGCATCGACGGTGGCATCGGTGAAAATATAGCCAAGCATCGTCGCCATATCAGGGGCTATCATGCCGGAACCCTTGATGATCCCGCTGAGGTGGACGGTCTTACCGCCGACCACAGCGGTTGCGCTTGCCAGTTTCGGAAAGGTATCCGTCGTCATGATGGTCGCTGCCGCATCTTCCCAGCTGCAAGGCTGTGCTTCAAACACTGACTTCAGGCCCGCTTCTGCCTTGTCCTGGGGCAGAGGAACGCCAATCACGCCGGTCGAGGAAACGAATATTTCTGTCTCGGAGCAACCCAGGTGCGCGGATGCCAGGGACACTATCTTTTCCACCGCTGCCATGCCCCGTGCACCGGTAAAGGCGTTGGCATTGCCTGCATTGACGACCAGGCCGCGCGCCTTGCCGCCGTTCAGTGCTGCCCGGCAATATTCTACTTCGGGTGACGGGCATTTGCTTTTGGTCAGCACGCCGGCAACTACGGTGTTCTCCGCCAGTTCGACAAAGGTCAGATCGCAGCGGTCCCACTCCTTGTACCGAGCTCTGGCGACACGGCAGGTAACGCCTGCAATATCGGGTAATATTGGTGATTGGGATGGCGCCAGAGGCGAAAGATTGTCCGACACTTAACTTGCCTTTATCTAATGTTTTGATAGAACGCGCTGATATTGACGGGGCCTTGTCCATGAACGCATATATTGCAAGTTTTATGTTGCTGCTATTCAACGCTGTCGGCCTTGCCGTGCCTGCGTCTGCGGCAACCGAAGAACGCATGATGCCGGAAATGGGCAACGCTGCAAACCTGGCCGAAGCTGCGGCGGCCCATCATTGTGCTGATGCCGAAACGGCCAGCATCCCATCCCCCTACCGCCAGTTCTGCGTCATCGCGACTGTCCAGACGGTCGAGGCCTCCGCTATCATCCAATCCGGCAAAAGTCAGCCGGTCTCGCCAGTATTTGCGATGCTTGCGGAAGCGGGCGACAAGTTGGAACATGAAGAAGGCGCGCCTTAGCGCCGCTGCACTTCTGTGCCGATGTTGATCGGCAAGCGTTTCACCCTAAATTGATTCTATCATCCGGCACTTGTTTGCCGGAAAAAGTTATAAATTGGAAAATGTCATGTTCGGCGATTTAGCCAAATCCATCTTCGGGTCAGCCAATGACCGCTATGTCAAATCGATGCAAAAAGTCGTCGACGCAATCAACGCGTTCGAACCGTCGGTTGAAGGTCTTTCCGACGAAGAACTCGCCGCCAAAACGCCCTATTTCAAGGAGCGTGTGGCAAATGGCGAGACGTTGGACGATATCTTGCCGGAAGCCTTTGCGGTGGTGCGGGAAGCGGCGAAACGGACTCTGGGTCAGCGGCATTATGACGTTCAGTTGATCGGCGGCATCGTGCTGCATCGCGGTGAAATCGCGGAAATGCGCACTGGTGAAGGCAAGACCCTGGTGGCAACCCTTGCCTGCTATCTTAACGCGATAGGTGGCAAGGGCGTTCATGTCGTCACGGTCAACGACTATCTCGCCCGTCGCGACGCGGAATGGATGAGCCAGGTGTATAATTTCCTCGGTCTGGAAGTCGGGGTCATCGTTCCAAATCTCGGCGAGGAAAAGCGCCGCGCCGCCTATGCGGCGGACATTACCTACGGCACCAATAACGAATTCGGTTTCGATTATCTCCGCGACAATATGAAGCACGAACGCTCCCAGATGGTGCAGCGGCCATTCAATTTCGCGATCGTCGACGAAGTGGACTCGATCCTGATCGATGAAGCGCGGACACCGCTGATCATCTCCGGGCCAACCGACGACAAGTCTGATCTTTATCTAAAGGTCAACGACGTGGTCCAGAATATCACCGACGAAGATTATGAAAAAGACGAGAAAAGCCGGAACATTTCGCTGACCGAAGACGGCACGGAAAAAGCCGAACGTTTACTCGAGGAGGCCGGTCTGCTGATCGGCAGCAATCTTTACGACTTTGAGAATACCCAAGTCGTCCATCACCTCAATCAGGCGCTGATGGCCAATGTCATGCGGAAGCGCGATACCGACTATATCGTCAAGGATGGCAAGGTCATCATCATCGACGAATTTACTGGCCGGATGATGGACGGACGGCGCTGGTCCAACGGCCTGCATCAGGCGGTCGAGGCCAAAGAAGGGGTTCAGATCGAACCGGAAAACCAGACGATGGCGTCGATCACCTTCCAGAATTATTTCCGCATGTATCCGAAGCTGTCCGGCATGACCGGTACCGCAGAAACCGAAGCGGCCGAATTTTTCGAAATCTACAAGATGAACGTCGTTACGATCCCGACCAACAAGCCGGTCCAGCGGATTGACGAAAATGACGAGTTTTACAAGAATACGCTGGATAAATTTGCGGCAATTGCGAAGACCGTCAAGGAGCATAGCGACAAGGGCCAACCGGTTCTTGTGGGTACCGTTTCGATCGAAAAATCGGAGCTGCTCTCGGACTTTCTCAACAAGGAAGGCGTGAAACACAGCGTCCTGAACGCCCGTTTCCACGAACAGGAAGCACATATCGTGGCGCAGGCCGGCTCGCCCGGCGCGGTGACCATTGCAACCAACATGGCCGGTCGCGGCACCGACATTCAGCTAGGCGGCAACATCGATTTCAGGATCGAGGCCGAGCTGTCCGAGATGGAAGACGGTCCCGAAAAGGACAAGGCGATCGCCAAGATTGAAGAAGAGGTGCGGGCCCTGCGGCAGACCGTGCGGGAGGCCGGCGGCCTGTTTGTGCTCGGCACGGAGCGTCACGAAAGCCGCCGCATCGATAACCAGCTGCGCGGTCGTTCCGGCCGTCAGGGCGATCCTGGCCTCAGCCGTTTTTACCTCTGCCTTGAGGACGATTTGCTGCGCATCTTTGGCACCGAGACGATGTTCGCCAAGATGATGAACAAAAATCTCGAGGACGGTGAAGCGATCGGCGGGAAATGGCTGTCGAAGGCCATTGAAACGGCCCAGAAAAAGGTCGAGGCGCGCAACTATGAGGCGCGCAAGCAGGTCGTCGAATATGATGACGTGATGAACGATCAGCGCAAGGTGATCTACGAGCAGCGCTCCGAAATCATGGATGCCGATACGGTTGGTGATGTGGTCGAAGACATGCGTCATGAAACTGTGAACGGCATGGTTGCCGATGCCTGTCCGCCGGGCAGCTATCCCGAGCAATGGGACATCGAAGGCCTGAAAACCCGCGTCAAGGACGTGCTCAATCTTGAGCCCGATTTCGATGCATGGATGCAGGAAGATGCACTCGAGCCGGAAATGATCGAGACGCGTATTGCCGGCATGGCAGATGCCGATTTTGAAGCGAAGATGGCGGCGGTCGAAGCTGAGAACCCCGGCGTCTGGCAACAGATCGAGAAATCCATTTTGCTCGAGTTGCTGGACCATCACTGGAAAGAACATCTGGCGACGCTGGACGCGCTCCGGCAGGTGGTTTTCCTGCGTGCCTATGCACAGAAAAAACCGCTCGACGAATATAAGCAGGAAGCTTTTGGCCTGTTCGAGCGGATGCTCGAGATCATTCGGGAAGGCGTGACCAAGACGATTGCGATCAGCCAGTTCCAAAGCCAGGAAGAGCTCGAAGTGCCGGAACTGCCGGAACTGCCGGACTTCTTGACGACGCATATCGATCCGCTGACCGGAGAAGATAACAGCAATGATATTGATGGCGGCACTTTGGGAACGGTTTCTTCGTCGCTCCCGCCGCGGCAATCCGGACAAATGAACAATCCGAAAGATCCTTTCGATGGCAGCAAGGTCAGCCGCAACGCGCCTTGCCCATGTGGGTCAGGTCGCAAGTACAAGCATTGCCACGGCAAGTTTTGATCTGAATCGTCGGCGGCGCGGCGGGATCTGAGATGGCTTTTGGCATCTTCGGCCTGGCGCTGCTATTTGCGCTGACGGCAACGCTTTACGCCAGCGTAGGCTTTGGCGGCGGTTCGACCTATATTGCCTTGCTAGCGCTGGCGGCGCTTGACTATCGGGCGCTGCCGGTGATTGCGCTGCTGTGCAATATCATCGTGGTGACCGGCGGGACGGTCCGTTTTCAGTCGCGCGGTCTTATCGAATGGCAAAAAATCTGGCCGATCCTGCTGCTGTCCGTCCCGGCCGCGTGGCTGGGCGGACGCATGGTGCTGGCCCAGGACAGTTTCATGCTGCTACTCGGTCTGTCGCTGGCCGCAGCCGGCCTGCTGCTGATCGTCGAACCGTTTATCAAGCGGGGAGGGGGCGGACCCCGCGCTCCCTTCTGGACGAGCCACCTTCTGTTTGCACCCGTTGTCGGTACCGGCATTGGTTTTCTTTCGGGGATGGTCGGTATCGGCGGCGGGATATTTCTGGCCCCGATCCTTTTGCTAACCCGCTGGTCCGACAGCCGCCGCATCGCGGCGACAGCCAGTGTATTCATTCTGGTCAACTCGATCGGCGGGCTGGCCGGCCAATTGACAAAGTCAGGTCTGGCCAGCGGCGGAGAAGCGGTGCTCGCCTATTGGCCCTTGTTCGTCGGCGTTCTGCTGGGCGGGCAGGTCGGGAGTATTCTGGCCAGCAAGGCTTTGCCGGAGATATGGATCCGGCGGTTGACTGCGATGCTGATCCTCTATGTGGCCGTCAGGATTTTGTGGGTTTGACGCCGCGGCGGGAACGGCCAGAAAAACAGAGTTTTCAAGTGTGCAAGAAACTTTTCTTGTAACGGCAGCGCCGACTTGACCTGAGCGGCCTATCCTGCCTCTATGGCGATTAAATATCTCGTTCAAATCAGGGGGTTCGTCATGACGCTATCACGCATCGGTTTTTCTTTGTGTCTCGGGGCCGCAAGTCTGGTTCCGGGAACCCCGGCTTTCGCTCAGGAGGCCGAAACCCAAGCAGCTCCTGCGGAGGAAGCCGAGTCGCTCGACGCAAAATTACGTGCGCTCTATGAGGCGGAAACCGAATGGCGGCACAAGGAATTTCATCTGATCCAGGATGAAGGGCGCTGGGTGCAAGGCGATCGCTTTCCCAGTGAAACGGCGGAAACGCAGGCAAGGCGGCTGGCTTATTGGCGGGACGTATTGCGCCAGCTTGATGCCATTCCCGTCGATCAGCTTTCCGAACCGGAACAGGTAAATGCGGCGGTTTTCCGCCAGATGATCTGGGAGCAAGTCAATAGCCTAGAGTATAAAACCTATGAGGCGCCGTTTAACAGCGACACGTTTTTCTGGGGCGGTCTGAACCCGCGAACGGGCTTTTCCACTGGCGCTCGCTACCGGGATTATCTCGGGCGGATGAAAGATATTCCGCGCTATTTTGCCGAGAATATCACCAACATGCGGGCCGGACTGGCGCGCGGCTATACCGTGCCGCGGGTCGGCATCGAGGGTCGCGACACGACCATCGAAGCGTACACGGTGACCGGCGAAGACAATCCGTTTTACGATGCGTTTCGCACGATGCCCGATTCCATCCCTGAGGCGGAACGGGCCGCGATGCGGACGGAGGCCCTGCAGATCATCGAGGCTGAGGTCGCCCCGGCTTATGCTGCGCTGCTCCGCTTCATGCGCGAAGACTATATGCCACGCGCGCGTACGTCAATCGACGCCTATTCGTTGCCGGATGGCGAACGCTTCTACCAGGACCAGATTCGCCTTTATACGACACTGGACCTGACCGCGGACCAGATCCATCAGATCGGTCTGGAGGAAGTGGCCCGGATCGATGCCGACATGCAGGCGACCATGAAGTCCACCGGCTTTACCGGCACATTTCCGGAATTTCTGGCCTTTATGCGCTCCGACCCGCAATTTTACGCGAAGACCCCGCGCGAGCTGCTGTCTTATGCCGCCTATGTGACCAAGAAAATGGATGGCAAGCTCAAGGACAGTTTCAACTTTCTGCCGCGCTATCGCTTTACGATCCGGCCCGTGCCGGATGCGATCGCTCCGATCTATACATCAGGCCGCGGCGGGCTGGAGAGCTGCCTGTTCAATACCTATGACCTGCGGTCCCGGCCGCTCTATAATCTGACCGCATTGGCGCTGCATGAATGTATTCCGGGGCACAGTTTTCAGGCAGCGGTGGCGTTGGAAGCCCCCGACCGGCCGGAGTTCCGCCGGGACATTTATTTCTCGGGCTATGGCGAGGGTTGGGGACTGTACACGGAATGGTTGGGTACCAAGCTTGGCATGTACGAAACCCCTTATGAGGAATTTGGGCGGCAAACCTTCGAAATGTGGCGGGCTGCGAGACTGGTTATCGATACCGGGATCCATAGCAAAGGCTGGAGCCGGCAGCAGGCGATCGACTATCTCGCCAGCCATACCGCGCTGGCACAGCGCGATGTTGAAACCGAAGTCGACCGCTATATTTCCTGGCCCGCGCAGGCCCTGGCCTACAAGCTTGGCGAGATGAGCATTCGCAAGCTTCGCGCCAAGGCAGAAGCGCAGCTCGGTACCGCCTTTGATCAGCGGCCGTTCCACGATACTTATCTCGCGCTGGGTGCCGTGCCGTTACCGGTGATGGAAGCCCAAATGGAGGCGTTTATCGCCGCCGAAAAGGCCAAGCTGCAGAGAAGTAGCGACGCCACGAAATAGGCTGAAACAACGGTTTCCTAACGCGGCAATTTTTGCACCGGCGTTAGCTGCCATGTCCCTTGCATCATCTCGCGCCGCGGACCCTGGGCGCGCAAGGCTAGATAAAAGCCGCCATCGGGAATCGGGATAGCATTGGGGCCTTTCGCATCGCGCGAGAATGTAATGGTAACGGAACCGTCGTCGCCGATGACCAGCCCCTCTGTATTGTCACTGACCAGATATTTGTTCCGGTCATTGGGCACCAGCTCCTGAGTCTTGCGGTCATAGACGGTGAACGACCAGAAAAAGTCGGCGGGCGGCGGCGATGCCAGGCGCAGCACATAGTCATGCTTGGCCCCGTCCAGCGTTTCGCCTTCGGCATCCTCAAATGTGGTGAAGGCAAAATTTTCGAGCCGTACATTGGCTCCGGTGCCCAGCGTGTTGACGCTCGCCCGGTAAATATAATTGAAGCCGTAGCGCCCGATATCAAGCGGCTCGCGCCAGCCGTTGCTGCTGACTCCGTTCTGGGCCAGGCTGTTAGTGATGACCGTTCGCGCATCCGCGAATCCGGCTTCCACGCCTCGCTTTACTGCTTCGTCAGCGAAGACTTGCTCAACCGTGCGCGGACCGCCTACTCCGAGGCTGCGAAAGGCCTGGACATGGCCCAGTTCCTCGTTGCGCACGCCAGCCTGTTCTACCACCCAGTCGAGGATCTTTAGAAAGGCTGCCGGATCATCGATCGCACCGGGAGCCGGGAACTCGCGCTGGGTCGCCGATGAACCCATGGGCTCCAGCGTGAAGCCGTCCTGCAGCCGCCGGACCTCCGGCAGAACCGCGGGCGTTTCCGCCTCAATCCGCATCAGGATCCACATATAGGGCTGGGTTACGCGGAACAGCGTTACGCCCTCCGGCACCTCGCCGCCCCAATCGGTGGTGGCGAGCAAATAGCGGCCGCCGGTCGTACCATGGGTGCGCGCGCTGATATTGGTGGCATTGCCATAGAGGTCGAGCAGATTGACGGTATAATAGCGCCCCTCGGTCGGCGGCACGGTCAGCAGAACCGGTCCTGCCGTCAGATCGAGATAGGCATTGGAATATAAGGTGTCGGCATTGGGCGACTTGAAGGTCGCATAGCCCGGCCCTGCGAGGTCACGGCCGTGGGCGAAGCGGTTGAAGCCAACATAGAGCTTTGAGTCCTTGTCGATCGCCTGAGCGTAGATCTGTTTGTAGGTCAGTATCGCGACCTGCCCGAATATGGCTGCATCATAGGCCGTGTGGCGCATGTGGAGCTCGCGGGACACGGGATCCTCCGGGACAATATCTTCGGCTAGCGGCTCCAGAAACTGGTCGGCCTTGGCGGCGTCATAGCTGCGCGGCTCAGCCTGTGCCGTGGTGGGCAGGCCGAGCGCCGATGTCATTGCAAGAACAGGGATTATTCGTCTCATGTTTCGTTCCGTAGTAGTCGTGAACGCTCGGTGGAAACGCGCTTCGCTTCCGTTTGCCAGATACCGTTGCGCCTCTCCTGAAATCTATCGGGTTAGAAAACACCTCACATTAAAGGGAGTGGAGCGCTGCTTGTGCCAACAAAAGTAGCGTGTCGCTGCCCGGCTTTACTGAACGTGTTCGGCAAAATGAAGATTTGCCTAAAGGGCGCTCCGCCTTCGGATTGCTCCGCTTTTCTCAAAGCATCGATTGTTGGAAAATCAAACCACGAAATGGCTCCCCGAGTTGGATTCGAACCAACGGCCATTCGATTAACAGTCGAATGCTCTACCACTGAGCTATCGGGGAACATGCTCGATTCTGGACCGAGCCTTTCGTGGTGAAGCGCGCCTATAGCAACGACATTTGCGGCCCGCAAGCCATCAAACGACAAATTGTTCCATTGCGATGCGTTCGTCCAGCGCATGTTCCGGATCGAACAGCATGGTCAGCGACTGGCTGCGGTCGACGGCAACCTTTACGCAGCTTACATCGCGCACTTCCTGCTGGTCGCCAACCGCGCTAACTGGCCGTTTTTCGGGGTTGAGGACCCGGATGGTGATCTCCATCTTGTCCGGCAGGATCGCGCCTTTCCAGCGCCGGGGGCGGAACGGGCTGATCGGGGTCAGCGCCAAAAGATTGCAGGTCAGCGGCAAAATTGGCCCGTTGGCGGAAAGATTATAGGCGGTGGATCCGGCCGGCGTAGCGATCAGCACCCCGTCGCAAACCAGTTCTTCCATCATCACCCGACCGTTGATCTCGATTTCGAGCTTTGCGGTCTGCCGGGTCTCGCGCAGCAGCGACACTTCATTGATCGCCGGCAGGGTGAAGCTGGCGCCGGAAATCGTCTCGACATGCATCTTGAGCGGCTTGACCTTGAACGCCCGGGCCTTGGCAAGGCGCTCATTGAGGTCCTCGTGATGCCAGTTGTTCATCAGAAAGCCCACGGTGCCAAGGTTCATGCCGTAGACCGGCATTATTGTCCCGCGATTGAGCATCTGGTGCAGCGTTTGCAGCATGAACCCGTCGCCGCCCAGAACAACGGCCTTGTCAGCTTCTTCCACCGGGACCCAGTCGATCATCGGTTTGAGCTTTTCAGCGGCTTCCCGCGCTGGCTGCGTAGGGGACACAATCAGTGCCCATTTCTTCTTGGTCATCCGCCTGTGACGTTCATATGACGCTCCAATATCTCTGCGGACCCATCCAGCTGCGCATTGAAATCATGCCGCTGTGGTTTGAGCTTTAGAGCCTGTTGAAGCAGTTGGTCAACGGCAGGGATGCCATCCTTTCGGACGGCAGCCCGCAAGTCGACATGGGCGTTGTGACCGAGGCACATGAATATCTTGCCATCGGTAGTGAGGCGGAGCCGGTTGCAATCGTCGCAGAAATTGTTGCTGAGCGGTGTGATCAGTCCCATCCGGAGGCCGAGCGGTTCGACCTCAACATAGCGCGCCGGACCGGCGCTGCGATGGGCAATCGGGGTGATCGCATATCGCTTGCTCAGCGGCTCTAAAAATTCGTCTGCGGAAATATGGGCCAGATTGCGATCGGCACCGACATCGCCGAGCGGCATGGTTTCGATAACCGTCAGATCATGGCCGTTGGCCGCGCAATATTCGGCCATTGGCAGGAGATCGGATTCGTTGAAATTCCGCAGGGCGACCATGTTTATCTTGACCTTGATCCCGGCGGACTGCGCGGCTCTGACACCATCAAGAACGATGTTCACATCGGCACCGCGGGTGATTTCAGCAAAGCGCTCCGGATTCAGCGTGTCCATGCTGACGTTGATCCGCCGCACGCCATGCGTGGCGAGATGGTCGGCATATTCCGTTAGCAGCGAGCCGTTGGTCGTCAGGGTCAGCTCTTCGAGCTCACCGGACGCGACTTTGCGGCCGAGACGGGTAATAACGTCTTTCATGTCGCGCCGAACCAGAGGTTCTCCACCGGTAAGGCGGATTTTACGGATGCCATGGCCAATGAACCGTTCCGCTATCAGAGTGATTTCTTCCAGCGTCAGCAGCTCGGATTTTGGCATGAACGTCATCTTCTCGGACATGCAATATTGGCAGCGGAAATTGCATCGGTCAGTGACCGAAATCCGCAGATAATCAATTTTGCGTCCAAACCCGTCTTGCATTGGTCGCCTCATGTTGTTCCAATGGTATAAGGCTAGCCTGTTCCGGAAGGGCAGGCAACGGCATATAAAGGTTTTGTTGCTACGGAAAAGGATAGTCGTTCGGCCGAAAATCGCGGCGGCGACCAACGAGGATTAGGAGTTTTAAAGTCTTAGAATCATCCATCTCTGACGGCCATCCGATCGGATTGAGAAATCTTTTTCTGCTGTCGTTTCACCAGCGCGATCCCCTGGCGGCAGAAATTGCCTCTTTCGGATGGCGGGTCCATTCGGCTCGCCGGTCCGACAATCTCCGCGCTCGGTTTTTTTCCGCCGGCGCAATGATCGCCGTGATTGATGTCCGGCATTCAGAAAAAACCGGCCTGGAAGCGATCGAAGCGCTTTCTGCCAATGCAGTGGAGGGTGGCATAGCCGTATTGGCACTGCTCGACAGCAACCACAGTCATGAAATTGCTGCGCGCTGTTTCGATGCGGGAGCAACCCATTATCTGGATTTCGCCGTCAGTGGCGCCGATTTGGAGCAGTCGATCAAATATGCCTTTCGCTACGTCGAAAATTTTCGCGGGGGTGCCGAGCAGGCAATAGATGAGCAATCCCTGCTAACCTATGCGGATTTGCAATGGTCCATGACCATCGGCTCGATGAGTGATTATTGGATAAGCGATAGCCTCTTGGCGGCAGCCAGCGATATTGATTTTACTACTTATCCCGTGAGCGGTATCTATCGCACTCTGTCTGGTGAGGAAAAGAAGCGTGTCCGGGGAGCGATGGGGCGCTTGCGCGATGGCTCCAGACAGGCGGCCGTTCCTCACCGGTTTAACGGCCGAAAGGTGATCCACCACCTTTACAGAGCGGATGGAAAGATCGTTGGCCGGATTGAATTTCTTGCAGGCAACGGGGACGGTCCTGACTGGACCGGGAGGGATCTGTTTTCCGGGCTGCGGAATACGACGTCCGCCGGCACCTGGATAGAACAAGCCCTGGAGGCTGGCAGCCAAGTGACGCTGATCGCTATCGGCATCAAAAATTTCCGAATGATCAACGCCGCTTTTGGGCGCCATGCGGGCGACCAATTGCTCAGGATAGTCGGGCACAAGCTGATGGATCAGACGCAGCGCCGATATGCAGGACCGCATCTGGTTGCTCGTCTGGACGGTCAGAATTTTCTGATAGCGCTGGCGGACATTCCCGATGACGATGTTTCGAACTTCACCAATGACTTGATCGCCAGCGTCTTTAGCGACCTCGGGCTTGAGGGGCGGCCGATCAATGCTGTGGCGCGGGCAGGGGTCGCGATCGGAACCAATGGTTCCAGTGCGAAGACTCTGATCAGGAAAGCCGTGCTGGCTCTCGCCGAGGCGACCTCTGCAGATGCTCTGCCCATCAACTTCAGCACAGTGCCGGAAGCGGATGTCCATCTGGAAGAGCTGCTGGAAGAGCAATTGGCAGGAGCCATGGCCCGCGGCGAAATCGTCATCGCTTTCCAACCCCAGATAAAGGTCGATACCGGGCAACTGGCCGGCGCGGAAGCCTTGGCGCGCTGGGAGCACCCCGAATATGGCCTGTTGGGTGCGGCAACGCTTTTTGCGGTCGCGGAACGGGCAGGGATGATGGAGTCTCTTTCTGCGCAAATCCATAAACAGGCTCTGACACTGGCCGCCAATTGGCCAGCCAGCCTCAGTTTTTTGCGTCTTTCCATCAATGTTACGGCCAGCGATTTGGCGACTGCGACGTTTGACGATGATATGCTGCGGCAGATCGATATTGCCGGATTCGAACCAGGGCGTCTGACGCTTGAAATCACCGAATCGGAATTGATCGGCAACCTGTCGGTTTCAGCCAAGAAACTGGACCGCCTGCGTGAGGGGAATATATCCATCGCGATTGACGATTTCGGGACCGGCTACAGCAGCCTGTCCTATCTCAAGGAATTGCCGGTGGATTATATAAAAATCGACAGCGGCCTGACGGGTGACATCAGTGGGTCGAAGAAGGACCAGGTTGTCGTGCGATCGATAATCGACATGGCCCACAGCCTGGATTTGAGCGTCATCGCTGAAGGTGTGGAAACGGAAGCCCAGCTCAACACCCTCGCAGAACAGGGCTGCGAATATTTCCAGGGGTTTCTAAGGTCAGGACCCCTTTCACCGGACGAATTTGAAGCCTTTGCGCTGCGTAGCAACTAGCCGGTGGTTCGCTCCGCCAGTTTTGACAGGCCTGTGGTCAGCTGGGTCAGCCCGTGCAAGCGAGACTTGGGATCACGCCACTTGCGTTCAATGAACAGCTTGTTGTCGGGGCGAATGCGCGCGGTTCCCTTGAGCCGTTCGACATAGTCGAGAAGCCCCTGGACGTTGGGGAATGTGTCGTTCTGAAATGTCACCAGAGCGCCGCGTGGACCCATTTCTATTTTCGCGATGTGTGCCTTTACGCAATTCATCTTGATATGCATGAGCTTCAGCAGATTGTCGGTCTGGATCGGCAGGTCGCCGAACCGGTCGATCATTTCTGCCGCGAAGGATTCGATTTCCTGCAGCGTCTTGAGGCCGTTCATCCGGCGATAAAGACCCATGCGCAGAGACAGGTCCGGGACATATTCTTCGGGGATCAGAATCGGTGCGTCGACGGTGATCTGCGGGGAAAAGCCGTCGGTCTGAACGGGCATGCCGGAGCCCTTGGCCTTAGCTTCGAGAATGGCGTCTTCCAGCATCGACTGGTATAATTCGAAGCCGACTTCCTTGATATGACCGGATTGCTCGTCGCCCAGCAGATTACCGGCACCGCGGATGTCGAGATCATGGCTCGCGAGTTCAAAGCCGGCTCCAAGACTGTCGAGATCGCCGAGAATTTTAAGGCGCTTCTCCGCCTTTTCGGTGATCACCCGGTCCTTTGGCGTGATCATATAGGCGTATGCCCGCGTTTTCGACCGGCCGACGCGCCCTCTGAGTTGATAAAGCTGGGCCAGTCCGAACCGATCGGCGCGGTGGATGACCAGCGTGTTTGCGCTCGGAATGTCCAGACCACTTTCGACAATCGTGGTTGAGAGCAATACATCATATTTGCGGTCGTAAAAGGCGGACATCCGCTCTTCGACGGTTGCGGGACTCATCTGGCCGTGGGCGACAACATACGTCAATTCCGGAGCATGTTTCTTGAGAAAATCTTCGATGTCCGGGAGGTCGGCGATACGCGGAACCACTATGAAGGACTGGCCGCCACGATAATGTTCACGCAGCAATGCCTCGCGGAGCGGCACCGGGTCCCATGGCATGACATAAGTGCGGACCGCGAGCCGATCGACTGGCGGCGTCTGGATGACCGAAAGTTCGCGCATCCCGGTCATCGCCATTTGCAGGGTGCGCGGGATCGGCGTAGCGGTGAGGGTCAAGACATGGACTTCGGCCTTCATCGCCTTGAGCCGCTCCTTGTGGGTCACGCCAAAGCGCTGCTCTTCATCAATGATGATCAAGCCGAGGCGCTCGAATTCGATGGATTTGGCGAGCAGAGCATGGGTGCCGATGACAATATCGACTTCGCCACTGGCCAGGCCTTCCTTGGTCTTCTTGGCTTCTGCAGGCGGTACCAGACGTGAAAGGCGGCCAATTTTTACCGGGAATGGACGGAAACGTTCTTCGAAATTGTTGAAATGCTGCCGAGCAAGCAGCGTGGTTGGTGCGATGATCGCGACCTGCATTCCGGCCATAGCCGCTGCAAAAGCGGCGCGCATGGCGACCTCGGTCTTGCCAAAGCCGACATCCCCGCAGACCAGGCGATCCATAGCCTTGCCAGATGCCATGTCTCCAAGCACTTCCTCTATCGCCTGTTGTTGATCATCGGTTTCCTGATAGGGGAAGCGATCGACAAAACCGGCCATTTCGGAGGCCTCGACGCGGGCTGGAGTCGCCGGTTGCAACGCCCGTGCCGCTGCCGTGCGAAGCAGTTCGTGCGCAATCGCCCGAATGCGTTCTTTCAGCTTCGACTTGCGTCTTTGCCAGCCTTCACCCCCGAGCCGGTCAAGGACAACACTGTCCCCGCCTTCACCATAGCGGCTGAGCACATCGATATTCTCGACCGGCACGTAAAGCTTGTCGCCTCCGGCATATTTCAGGTGGACACAGTCGTGCGGGCTGGTGCCGACCGGGATCGAAACTATGCCTTCGTACAGCCCGATACCATGCTCGAGATGGACAACCAGATCGCCTTGGCTGAGCGCCGACAATTCTTCGATGAAGGCATCGCTGCTCTTGCGCCGCTTGGATTTGCGAACCAAGCGATCTCCGAAAATATCCTGCTCGGTAAGCAGGGACAGGCTTTCTGTCCGAAAGCCGGATGAAAGCGGCAAGATGGTCAGAGCGATAGCCGGGTCAGCCGACAGACAGGCGTTCCAGTCATCACAGAGTACCACGGTGGTAACGCCGTGGTCTTTGAGAAGATCAAAAATACGCGCCCGCGATCCCTTGCTGTAGCTCGCGACGATCGCCGTTGTTCCAGATTTTGTCAGGCTTGTCAGATGCGCGCTCAGGGCCTGATAAATATTCTCATTGCGGGCGCGCTCGGGCGAAAAGTCGCGGGGAGATGAAACCGACATCGACAATGTGGTTTCCGATTCCGGCTCGTCAAACTCACTCAGAATATGAATGGGCGTATCATTCTCGATCGAACGCCATTCGTCTGGGGTCAGATATAGCATCTCCGGAGGGAGCGGCCGGTAACTGGAAAGATTGCTTTTGTCAGCCTCGACCCGGTTTTTATGGTAATCTGCGATCGACGCAAATTGCGCCTCTGCGGCGGCCGAGCCCGCCGCATCCCGCAAGATAAGGCAATCGTCTCCCATATAGTCGAAAATTGTCGCCAGCCGGTCTTCAAGCAGCGGTAACCAATGTTCCATTCCGGCCAGACGACGACCTTCCGAGATTGACTGATAGAGCGCATCGCTTGTCGAAACGGCGCCAAAAAGGTCGCGATAGCGCGTGCGAAAGCGGGTGATACTGTCGGCGTCCAGAAGAAATTCTGAAACCGGCAGCAGGTCCAGTTCATCGATGTTCCCCACCGTGCGCTGATCTGCGGGATCGAACTCGCGCAGCGTCTCAATCTCGTCGCCGAAAAGGTCGATGCGGATCGGCAGCGGTGCTCCTGGCGGAAACAGATCTATGAGACCGCCACGGGCTGCAAATTCACCGCTGTCTGCGACAGTGTCCACGCGAACAAAACCGTTGGCGTAGAGGAAAGAGATAAGCTTTTCCTGTTCGACCGTCGTGCCGGGGGCCAGACGGGTGACAAATTCCTTGATTCGGGCCGGCTCGAGCACGCGCTGGGTCACCGCGTTAACGGTTGTGACAACCAGTTGGGGACCCGTGAATGGCTCGGCAAGCTTCGCCAGTGCGGCAAGCCGATCGGATGTAGTGTGCAGAGCAGGGGATGCCCGATCATAGGGCAGGCAATCCCATGCCGGGAACTCGATAATATCCAGATCGGGAGCGAAGAAATGCGCGGCTTCGACCACGGCGCTCATCGCTGCATCATCGGTGGCGACAAACATCGTCCGCCGGCCCGACTGCACCGCTGTTTCGCACAGGAAAAGCGGCCGATAGCCGACCGGCACCGCAGCCAGAGTCATGCCCTTTTCGGACGACAATAATCTATCTAGATAAGACACTCAGGATCGCTTTTGGCTACAGAACAGGAATATTATTTGGTCGCGTCAATATAGTCGAGCCGCTGCATCGCGGCCATTTGTGGTCCGTCAAACGCAGGAGGCACCGGCAGCGTTCCGATCGCCCAGGCCATGACATGGACATCGTCTTCGACGAGCAGACTCTCGAACCAGTCCAACTCTTTTTCTGACCACGCATGACTGTAGCGATTAAAAAAACCACCGATCAGGAAATCGGCTTCGCGTGTGCCACGATGCCATGCGCGAAATTGCAGGCGTTTCAGCCTTGTCTCGCGGTCCATATTTGCTGCTCCAACTTGGCTGGCATAATGCGCCAGCGGGGGTATAAAGGCGGATAGACATGCGGCCCGAGATACTCAATCCATTATTTGGTGAAACCCAGTCGCTCAAGGGCGTCGGCAAGGTGCTGGCCAAGCCGCTCGAGAAGTTGCGTCTGAGGCGGGTGAAAGACCTACTTTATCATCAACCCAGTTACTGGATGCACCGAAAACGTGTGGATGTACTGGATGAAATCGATGTCGGCGAGACGATCATCATCGAGGTAACCCCGGTCGACTATCGCACGGGAGGGCCGCGCAGCCCGCTGCGGGTGCACGCAACGGACAAGCTGGGCAATTATATCAGCCTCACTTTTTTCGGGCGCAATCCGGGATGGCCGAAGAAGTTGCTCCCGCTGGGTGAGCCCAAGGTGATTTCCGGGAAGCTGGAGCGTTACGGAGATGAACTTCAGATGGTCCATCCGGACCAGGTGCTCGATCCTGACCAATCGAATGCTATCGCATTGCTGGAACCCATTTATCCATTGGCCGACGGGCTGGGCAATGCGCGGATGCGGCAATTGATCGAGCAATCGCTGGCGCTGGCTCCGGATCTGCCGGAATGGATCGAGCCAAGTCAACTGGCGACCAAAAGCTGGAAGAGCTGGAAGGACAGCATCCTAGCACTTCACAGTGCGGAAAGCGCGGATGCAGATGACCGGCTGGCTTATGACGAAGTCTTTGCCAACCAGCTGGCGTTCATGCTGGTGCGCGCAAACAACCGGACAAAAAGAGGGACGCCGGTTCAGGGCGACGGCAGGCTTCGCAAGCAGCTGGTGCTGCCCTTCCAACTCACCAATGCACAGCAGCGATGCATTGCCGAAATCGAAGGCGATCTCGCGCAAAGTGCTCCGATGTTGCGCTTGCTTCAGGGTGATGTCGGCTCCGGCAAGACGCTCGTCGCGCTGATGGCACTGCTATCTGCGGTGGAAGCAGGATATCAGGGCGCTTTCCTTGCACCGACGGAAATATTGGCGCGTCAGCATTTCAGCAGTTTACAAAAGACGCTGGCAGGTGTGCCCGTGAATCTCGCAATATTGACCGGGCGCGACAAAGGCAAAGTGCGGGAAGCGACGCTCATGGGGTTGATGGATGGGTCGATCGATATATTGATCGGTACGCACGCGATCTTTCAGGAGCATGTCCGCTACAAAAATCTCGCGGTGGCTGTCATCGACGAGCAGCATAAATTCGGCGTCTCGCAGCGGCTGATGCTGACCCAGAAAGCCGAGCGTACGCCTCATCTGCTGGCGATGACCGCAACGCCTATTCCGCGGACTCTGACGCTTAGCCAATATGGCGAGATGGATGTTTCGCGCATCGATGAATTGCCTCCCGGCCGGCAATCGATCGATACCAGCGTGATTTCCAATTCCCGCATGTCCGATGTGGTGGACGGATTGGCCCGCCATATTGCTGCCGGCGGACAGGCGTACTGGGTATGCCCGCTGATCGACGAAAGTGAAAAAAGCGACCTGGCGGCAGCAGAAGATCGGGCAGCCAGCCTGCAAGCGCGATTTGGCAATCAGGTCGGGATGGTGCACGGTCGGATGAAAGGTCCCGAAAAAGACTCGGTCATGGATCGCTTTCAACGCAACGAGATCAAAGTCCTCGTTGCCACGACCGTGATCGAAGTCGGCGTCGATGTGCCGAATGCCAGCTTGATGATTATTGAAGCCGCCGACCGTTTCGGCCTCGCTCAATTGCATCAGCTTCGCGGCAGAGTCGGGCGCGGCAGTGTAAAATCCAATTGTTTGCTGATTCGCAGCGATACGCTTAGCGAAACGGCGCGCGCCAGACTGACCCTGATGCGGGAAACGAACGATGGTTTTCGGATTGCGGAAGAGGATCTTCGTTTGCGGGGGGCAGGGGAGTTGTTGGGTACAAGGCAATCCGGAGACGCCGGTTTCCGCGTTGCTTCGCCTGCACAAGTCAACGATCTGATCGGACCAGCCACAGACGACGCCCGGCTTTTGCTCGACCGCGATGGCGGGTTAGACAGCGAAAGGGGGCAGGCAGCGCGGATAGCGCTGTACCTGTTCGAGCGTGACTGGGGTGTCAGTCTGTTGCGCAGCGGTTAGTTCTGCTGGCTATTGATCTTGTCCAGCATGGCCACGAAATCAGGTTCCCGAATGACCCGTTCGAATTTGAAGCCATGGCGTCCCTGATGAGACCAGACCAAAAAGGCTTCGATGCGGCCGGCCACTGGCAGGCGGACCATAAGCCGGTCTCCTTTTTCCATGTCGATCGGGTCTGCCAGCATCATTCCGTTTGCAGAGATATTGGCGATCCGCACGCGAATCTCGCTGCCTTGATGAAGTTCGCAGATGGTTTCAAAATCGACCGAAAATCTGGTCGCGCGGCGCAAGTCGGGCGCTATCTCAGGCGAAATACTCGTCATGTCACAAAACTCCGTGAAAGGTTTATTGTGAAACTAGACGCCGTTTAAGAACAAATGGTAAATGGCTGTAAATTCTCTGCCGGAGATGGGGCTAAGCCTTGCGCAAAAGCCCGTGTTTTTTCTTCCCGGCAGATATTTTTATATCCGCCTCAGCCGTCTGAATAACAGCTCCGGCGTCTTTCACCTGTTCGTCATCAATTCGGGCGCCGCCGCCCGCGACGAGTCGCTTGGCTTCCCCCTTCGATGCACAGAACCCGATCGCGACCAGAGCATCCAGAATGGAAATCTCGGCCTCCGCGACCTCAAGCACGGGCAAGTCGCCGCCTGCAGCGCCCTGTTCAAATGTCTGCTGCGCGGTTTTGGCGGCGTCTTCTGCAGCGCTTTGGCCATGGGCCATTGCCGTGGCGGCATCAGCAAGGATTTTTTTGGCCTCATTGATTTCGGCCCCTTCCAGAGCTTCCAGCCTTGCAATTTCTTTCAGATCGATATCGGTGAAAAGACGCATGAACTTGCCCACATCGCGGTCGTCGGTATTGCGCCAGAATTGCCAGTAATCGTAGGGCGAAAGCCGTTCAGCATTCAGCCAGATGGCACCGTCTACAGATTTGCCCATCTTCGAACCATCTGCCTTGGTAATCAAAGGCGTAGTGACCCCAAATAGTTCGGCACCGTCCATACGACGGGCGAGTTCTACGCCGTTTACGATATTGCCCCATTGGTCCGAACCACCCATTTGCAACCGGCAGCCATATGTGCGCGACAACTCGAGATAGTCATAAGCTTGCAGGATCATGTAGTTGAATTCCAGAAACGTGAGCGGCTGTTCGCGCTCAAGCCGGAGTTTTACAGAATCGAAGGTGAGCATGCGATTGATCGTGAAATGGCGACCGATTTCGCGCAGAAACGGAATATATTCCAAGTCGCTGAGCCAGTCATCATTGTTCACCATGATTGCATCGGTCGGGCCATCGCCGAACGTCAGAAAATTTTCGAAGCAACCACGGATTTTGGCAAAATTTGCCGCGATGCCGTCATCACCAAGTATTTTACGGATTTCATCCTTGCCGGACGGATCGCCAATTTTGGTCGTTCCTCCGCCCATAAGAACAATCGGCTTATGTCCGGCCTGCTGCAGCCGCCGCAGCAGCATGATCTGGACGAGGTTGCCGACGTGGAGAGAATCCGCTGTGACATCAAAGCCGATATATCCTGGGATGACGCTTTTTGCTGCGAGCGAGTCCAGTGCATCGGCATCGGTTAATTGGTGGATGTAGCCGCGATCATTCAGTAGACGCAGGAAATCGGATTGATATTGGGTCATGGATGGGTGCGTTACATGGGGATGATGAAAGTCGCAATATGCGTTTAAGTCTGCAATGCCATCCGCTTACCCCTGCATCGGCCGTTGATGAAATGATTGTCGAATGGTCGTTGTCCGATAGCGGTACGATCTGGCTGAGATATCATGTCGACGGTACCGTCTCGGAGCTCAAACTGCCGGACCATGCCGATCCGGCCCAGCGCATGGACGGTCTCTGGCAGCACAGCTGCTTTGAACTCTTCTTGAAGAAGCCCGGGAGCGAGCGCTACTGCGAGTTCAATTTCTCGCCCTCCGGCAACTGGGCTGCCTATAGTTTTTCGGACTATCGCGAGGGCATGGAGCAGCTCGCTATGGCAAAAACACCGGAGATAGAGACGGATTGCAGCGATACCCATATCGGCCTTGAAGCGACTGTTCAATTGCCAGACAGCTGGCAGGGCAGCGCCGTTGACGCAGGACTATCGGCCGTCATTGAAACGCACAACGCCGAGAGATCTCTCTGGGCTTTGGCTCATCCGGCGGGTAAGCCCGATTTCCATCATCAGGATTGCTTTACGCTCAACATAGAGGCAGCAGAACGTTCATGAAATTTGGAATAGACCGGCTGATTGACGACGCAGAATTGCGCAAGCCCTTGGTGGGAAAACGGGTCGCGTTGCTTGCGCACCCGGCTTCGGTGACACGCAATCTCGTGCACAGCCTGGATGCTTTGGCGGACCTGGATTGCATTGACCTGACGGCAGCTTTCGGCCCGCAGCATGGTCTTCGTGGTGACAAGCAGGACAATATGATCGAGTCGCCAGATTATAATGATCCGGTCCACGAGATCCCCGTATTCAGTCTTTACGGTGAGGTCCGCCGGCCGACCTGGCAATCGATGAGCACATTCGACGTGATCCTGATCGACCTCCAGGATCTGGGATGCCGGATCTACACGTTCATTACGACATTGCGATATATGCTCGAGGCCGCAGCTGAACATGGCAAGGCCGTATGGGTGTTGGATCGCCCCAATCCGGCAGGCAGGCCAATTGAGGGAACGATCCTTGAAGATGGCTGGGAGAGCTTTGTCGGCGCTGGACCGATGCCGATGCGGCACGGGCTGACAATGGGCGAGATGGGGCATTGGCTGATTCGGCATTTTAATCTGGACGTCGATTACAGGGTCATTGAGATGGATGGTTGGCAGCCCGAAGGACCGGGACTTGGCTGGCCGCAGGACCGTATCTGGATCAATCCGAGCCCCAATGCGCCCAATGTAAACATGGCCCGCGCCTATGCCGGGACAGTGATGTTGGAAGGGACGATGCTTTCGGAAGGGCGTGGGACGACGAGACCGCTGGAACTGTTCGGCGCGCCCAATATTGATGCGCGCGCGATCATTGCAGAGATGCGGCGAGTTGCGCCGCAATGGCTCGAAGGATGTCTGTTGCGAGAAATTTGGTTTGAGCCGACCTTTCACAAACATCATGGCAAATTGTGCAACGGGGTGCAGATTCATGCCGAAGGGCCTGCCTATGATCACCACGCTTTCCGTCCCTGGCGCCTCCAGGCGCTGGCGCTGAAGGCGATCGCGACGCTCAATCCGGGATATGAGCTGTGGCGTGATTTTCCTTATGAATATGAGGAGGATAAGCTGGCCTTTGACGTGATCAACGGCGGTCCGTCCTTGCGGGAGTGGATCGAAAGCCCGTCCTCGGGCCCGGATGATCTCGACGCCATTGCGACACCCGACGAGCAGACTTGGGGCGAAATGGTACGGGAACTCTACCTCTATTGATATGCTGCGCCGCAACATATTTGTTGCAATCGGTCGCGAATCTGATAATTTGTATACATGTTACCGAGTAAAGAAATTTTCGAAGGCGTCGCACTCAAAAAATGTGTGGCAGCGACCTATAACAACACGATTTTCAAGCTGGCGCCGCATATTCTGTATACGCGCCATGACGAGATGTATGTCGATGCCGTGCCGCTGGAAAAGGACGGTCAGCCACCCCGGGAAGTCAAGATCGGGACATTCAAACTGGCCGGCCTTAAAGATGTCCGGGTCGAAGACTTGCATTTCGAACGGTCAGACATATTTGAACCGGCTGCCGAGAAATATGAGGGTACGACCTTGCTGGCGGTTGAAGGCTGAACGCCTAACCCTGCTTTCGCGTCAATTCCTTCATAGCGTCGCTGAGGCCGTCCACGGTCAGCGGGTACATCCGGTCGTTCATCAGATCACGGATAATTTTTACGCTTTGTGAATAACCCCATTGCTTTTCCGGAACGGGATTGAGCCAGGCCGCGGCTGGATAGGTATTTGTCAGCCGCTGCATCCATGTCACGCCGGCCTCATCGTTGAAATGTTCGACCGAGCCGCCTGGATGCGTGATTTCATAAGGGCTCATCGACGCATCGCCGACGAAGATCAGTTTATAATCATGGCCATATTTGTGCAGAACGTCCCAGGTGTTGGTGCGCTCCGAGAAACGGCGACGATTATCCTTCCACAGACCCTCGTAGGGGCAGTTGTGAAAATAGAAAAACTCGAGATTCTTGAACTCTGACGTTGCTGCGCTGAACAGTTCCTCGCAGAGCTTGATAAACGGGTCCATCGAGCCGCCGACATCGAGAAACAGCAGCAATTTCACCGCATTGTGCCGCTCCGGGCGCATATGGATATCGAGCCAGCCCTGTTTTGCTGTGCCACTGATGGTGCGGTCAATGTCCAGCTCATCCGCAGCGCCTTCGCGGGCAAATTTGCGCAGGCGCCGGAGCGCGACCTTGATGTTGCGCGTTCCCAGCAGCTTGGTGTTGTCGAGATTCTGAAATTCGCGCTTGTCCCAGACTTTGATCGCCTTTTTCTGGCCGCCTTCGCCGCCAATGCGGACGCCTTCCGGGTTATAGCCGGAATTGCCATAAGGGGATGTGCCGCCGGTACCGACCCACTTGCTGCCGCCTTCGTGCCGCTTCTGCTGTTCTTCCAGACGCTCTTTGAGCGTCTGCATGATTTCTTCCCAGCTGCCGAGCGACTTGATTTTTTCCATTTCCTCTTCGGAAAGATATTTCTCTGCGACCGCTTTCAGCCAGTCGAGCGGGATTTCTTCTTCCTGCGTGCCGTAAGAGGTTTCTATCCCTTTGAAGACTTTCGAAAAAACCTGGTCAAAGCGGTCGAGCAGGCCCTCGTCTTTTACGAACGTAGCGCGGGAGAGATAGTAGAATTCTTCCGGGCTTTGCCGGATCACATCCTTTTCCAGAGCCTCAAGCAGGACCAGATGTTCCTTGAGCGACGCCGAGATACCGGCGGCTCTGAGTTCGTCCATGAAGTTAAAGAACATCGTCTGTGCCTTTGTCTAGCGCGCTTCGCGTTTCGCCATGAAAGCAAGGCGTTCGAACAGCATCACGTCCTGTTCGTTCTTGAGCAGCGCGCCGTGCAGTGGCGGGATTGCCTTGCTGGAATCCTTGGACTGCAGTACTTCCAGCGGCATATCTTCGTTGAGGATCAATTTCAGCCAGTCGAGCAGCTCGCTGGTGCTGGGCTTTTTCTTGAGGCCCGGGACGTCGCGAACATCGTAGAAGATATCCATCGCCTTTTTGACCAACAGGCCCTGAATATCGGGAAAATGGACGTTGATGATGTCCTGCATCGTCTCGCGATCCGGGAATTTGATATAGTGGAAGAAACAGCGGCGCAGGAAGGCGTCCGGCAGCTCTTTTTCGTTATTGGAGGTGATGATCACGATCGGCCGTTCTGTCGCCTTGACCGTCTCTTTCGTCTCGTAAACATGGAATTCCATGCGGTCGAGTTCCTGCAACAGGTCATTCGGAAATTCGATGTCCGCTTTGTCGATTTCGTCGATCAGCAGCACGGGCAGTTCGGGAGCGGTGAACGCCTCCCACAGCTTTCCCTTGCGGATATAGTTGGAAATATCATGGACCCGCTCATCGCCGAGCTGACCGTCGCGCAGACGCGCAACCGCGTCATATTCGTAAAGGCCCTGATGGGCTTTGGTCGTTGATTTAACGTTCCACTCGATCAGCGGTGTGCCCATCGCCTTGGCAATTTCATAGGCCAGAACGGTTTTGCCGGTGCCGGGTTCGCCCTTGACGAGAAGCGGGCGCCGGAGGGTCATGGCGGCGTTGACAGCAACCTTCAGATCATCTGTTGCAACATAGTCTTTGGTACCGTCAAAACGCATGATTTTCTATTCCTTGCCGTGAAACTCAAAGCAAAGGCGATAGGGAAAACTCGCATTCTAGGCAAGTTAATCATTTAGTTAAGACAGTTGAGCGTTGATCGAAATCTAATAGGAAAGACGCATTTTTCGCCGGGCTTCGAGAAGCTGCCAAAGGCCGCGATGCTGATTGAGCAGCTGTTCTGCGCCAAAATTCAACGCCCGTTCCAAGGCAGGCGTTTCTGCCAAACGGCTCTTCAGATCAGAGCTTGCCTCAATTGACGGCAAGATTGATGAGCGGGCTTCAACACCTATGCGCAAGGCGATCTGCTCCAGAATATTGCGGATCAAATGCCAATCTGCGACCAAGGCAATAGCGGCGCCAATAGCGCATCCGCTGCGATCGGAATGAGACAACATATCGAGCGCCTTGCGTTGGCCCAGAACGGCAGCGTTGCTCTGATCATCGCCGCTGACGCCAGAGATCGGGCCCGCCGCGACGGTCAATTTCGTCAAAAACGCGCGTTCAGCGGCGAAACCGCTGGTTGCCTCAAGCAGCCAATCCCTGGCGGCGTCATCAGCAGTCTTGGTGGCAGCATTGTCGATCACACCGGGATGCCGCCCATGCAAAACACACATAAAATGGGCGATGTCAGCGATATCGGCGCCGGAGAGCACTGAAAAATCCTCGGCAATCAGCCGGACATAGGGAGTCGCGTCACTGCCATGAGTGCCGACAAATGCCGCCAATCCTGCCTGTGTTTCCAACTGGGCGTTCTGTCCTTGCATCGCGTCTCCGATATCCCGAGATTGCCTGTGAAAATGCAATGCACATCTTCATCTTCATCTGGCTCAAGATATAGAGGCGATACCTAAAGACTAGGTTTACCGACTGTTAGGGATTTACAAACCATAGCGGCCCGCTGCGGAACTGTGGATTATTGATCCAGGAAACTCCGCATTTTGCGACTGCGGCTTGGATGCTTCAGCTTTCTGAGTGCCTTGGCTTCAATCTGCCGGATACGCTCGCGGGTCACGCTGAATTGCTGGCCCACTTCTTCCAGCGTATGATCGGTGTTCATACCGATGCCGAAGCGCATGCGCAGCACGCGTTCCTCACGCGGCGTCAGGCTGGCCAAGACCCGAGTGACGGTTTCCTTGAGGTTGGCCTGAATGGCCGCGTCGACCGGAATGATCGCGTTCTTGTCCTCGATGAAATCACCTAGATGCGAATCTTCCTCGTCGCCGATCGGCGTTTCGAGGCTGATCGGTTCCTTGGCGATTTTCATCACCTTGCGGACTTTTTCAAGCGGCATGGAGAGGCGTTCGGCCATTTCTTCCGGCGTCGGTTCGCGGCCCTGTTCGTGCAGGAACTGGCGGCTGGTGCGGACCAGTTTGTTGATCGTCTCGATCATATGGACCGGAATACGGATGGTCCGGGCCTGGTCGGCGATCGAGCGGGTGATCGCCTGCCTGATCCACCAGGTGGCGTAAGTGCTGAACTTGTAGCCGCGGCGATACTCGAACTTGTCGACCGCTTTCATCAGGCCGATATTGCCTTCCTGAATAAGATCGAGGAATTGCAGGCCGCGGTTGGTATATTTCTTCGCGATGGAAATCACGAGGCGGAGGTTGGCTTCCACCATTTCCTTCTTCGCAATACGTGCTTCGCGCTCGCCTTTTTGCACCATGTTAACGATGCGGCGGAATTCCACCAGCGAGGTGCCGGTGGCATTGGCAATATCGGAAATTTCAGCCCGGATGCGATCCACCGCGTCGGCTTCTTTCTCGACAAAAGCAGCCCATTTCTTGTCGGTCTTTGCCATGCTGGCGAGCCAGTTATCGTCCAGTTCGTTGCCGACATAGCTTTCCAGGAAAGCGCGGCGGGGAACCTTGTGGCGCTCCGCGAGGCGCAGCATCTGGCCACCCAAAGTGGTCAGACGGCGGTTGAACGAATAGAGCTGGTCGACCAGAAATTCGATCTTGTTGGCATGAAATTGCACACTTTCAACCAAAGCGGTCAATTCTTCGCGCAAGTCGTGATATTTCTTTTCAGAAGCGGGCGGGAAATCCTTGCCAGCGGCCAGCGATTCCAGCCGCGTCGTTTGCAATTTCGAGAATTTCTTGAAGACGGAAGTGATCAGGGCGAATTTTTCCAGCGCGTCTGGCTTCAGGGTTTCTTCCATCTGCGCTAGGGAAAGCGTGTTGTCTTCCTCTTCCTCTTCGACGACCCGCTTGGTCCGTCGTTCGGTCAGTTCGGATTCGTCATCATCTTCGCCGTCGGCCGGTTCTTCATCCTCGACTTCGTCATCGTCCTTGAACGACGGGCCAGCAGTTTTTTCGCTGATTTCGCCGTCATCATCGTCGTCTTCGTCAAGATTTTCCGGGACCGGGTCCTTGGAAAGCATGGCGTCGAGATCAAGGATCTCGCGCAACTGCATTTCGCCGTCGTTGAGAGCGGTCGACCATTCGATGATCGCGTTGAAGGTGGTCGGGCTTTCGCACAGACCCCAGATCATGGTGTCGCGGCCGGCTTCGATCCGCTTCGCAATGGCAATTTCGCCTTCGCGGCTGAGCAATTCGACGGCACCCATTTCGCGCAGATACATGCGGACCGGATCATCGGTGCGATCGGCAGCGGTTTTCTTGGGAGCGGCGGCAGTGGTTTTCTTATCCTTGTCCTTGCCGTCGATCGATTCGACTTCATCGCCGCCCATTTCTTCGGCAGCTTCCTCGTCATTCTCGACGATCCGCACACCCATTTCGGAGATGGCGGACATGACGTCCTCGATCTGTTCGTTCTGGTCCTGGGGCAGGGCTTCGTTCAGCTCGTCAATCGTCAGGTAACCGCGCTTCTTGCCTTTGGCGATCAGCTTTTTGATCGCGCTATCGTTGAGATCGATCAACGGTTCGTCTTCGGCTTTGGAATTTTTTGCTTTACTTGCCAATGGCTCAGGCCCCTAATTTAAAACTACACTGTGTCGTCGATCTGGGTCAGGTCGACCAACCGCTCATGAAATAACTGCTTTGCTTTGCGAAGGCGCTGCTGCTCGGCATAACTTTCTTCCGTAAGATCGTCCTGCACTCGCCGTGTTGCCTCCGCGAGAGCCGCTTCCAGTCCGGGGCGCGCCGTCACCACCTTAATCGCTTCTGCCAAATCCCGATGCGCCCGTTCGATCATAAGCGAAGGGGCATCGTCTGGCAGCTTGCGGTTGAAAGTGAAATTCAGCGCATCGGCCCGTAACAGCCCTTTTGCGACATTATAACAATCTGTCTTCTCCAATATGGTAAGAAGGCCCTGCATATCAAGCGTTTCTTTGGTCATCGCGATATTGATCAATTCGCCGAGCAAGGCCTGCAATTGCGAGTCGGCAAGTTTGAACGCGCTGAGCTCTTCGAAATGCCCGGAAATCCGGTCAGGATGCCGGATCAGGCCGCCCAAAATGCCCTTGGCAATCTGCAGGTCATAGCCTTCGAGCAAAAAGCTCTTGGTGTCGTCCATCGGCGTGTAGGAGACAAATTTTGACGGGAATTTGCGATTGCCGTTCTGGAAATTCTGACGTTGCGGACGATTGTCCTTCCTCGGGAAGAAGGCCGCCTGATAGCGTTCGTCGAAGGCCTGCCGATAGTGCCGCGCTATATCCTGATCGGCTATGGCAGTGACATGATCGGCAAGGCGTTTCTTGAGTCCGGCCTTGGCTTCCGGGCTGTTGAGCGGTTCGGCAGCATATTCCACTTGCCAGATCTTCTCGTCGAGCATCTGTGGTTTGTCGATCAGCGCCGCGAAGGCATGGGCGCCGTCGGAGCGGATCAGGTCATCGGGATCCTGTCCGGCGGGCAGCGCAATGAAGTTCAGGCTGTGCGCCGGGCGCAATATCGGTAGAGCGCGCAAGGCGGCGCGCATCGCGGCTTTCTGGCCGGCGCTGTCGCCGTCGAAGCAGAGGATCGGGGCCTCTACCATCTTCCAGATACGCTCGATCTGATGTTCGGTCAGCGCTGTACCGAGCGGCGCGACGACATCGGCAAAACCGGCCTGGGCCAGCGCGATGGCATCCATATAGCCCTCGACCACCAGAATTCGTCCGGTCTTCCGCGAGGCGGGGGAGGCCTTGTCGAGATTGTAGAGCGTGCGGCCCTTGTCGAACAAAGGCGTGTCGGGAGAATTGAGATATTTCGGCTCGCCATCGCCCAATATCCGGCCACCAAAGGCAATCACCCGGCCGCGGGGATCGCGGATCGGGATCATCAGCCGACCGCGGAACCGGTCATAGGGCTCCTTGTCGTCGACCTTGATCAGCAGGCCGGCCTCGATCAGCTGGTCGAGCCCGTGGACCGAGAGCGCTTCCTTCAGCCGGCCGCGGGAATCGGGCGCAAAGCCGAAGCCGAACTCGCGGATGGTTTTCTCGGAGATGCCGCGGTTTTTCAGATAATCTCTGGCTGCTGCGCCCTCGATGCCGTTGAACTGGGTAACAAACCAGTCCTGGGCCGCGGCCATCACGTCGTGCAGGGTGGCGCGGACTTCCTGCCGCTGGGCCGCGCGGGGGTCGGGGGCAGGGACGTCCATCTGGGCTTCGGCGGCGAGATCCTTTACCGCATCCATGAAGCCAAGGCCGCGCTGTTCGGTCATCCAGCTGATCGCATCGCCGTGGGCACCGCAACCAAAGCAGTGGTAGAAGCCCTTTTCGTCGTTGATCGTGAAGCTTGGCGTCTTCTCGTTATGGAACGGGCAGCAGGCCTTATATTCGCGGCCGGCTTTCTGGACCTTGACCGTGCGCCCGATCAGCGTCGACAGGGTGACACGCGATCGCAGTTGTTCGAGCCATTGCGGGGAGAGGGTCATTGGGTGATCCCGGTCTCTCGACTTCGCTCGACACGAACGGTTTTTCGCTCGGTACGAACGGTTGCTGTTCCGCCATTCTCTCCGTTCGTCTCGAGCGAAGTCGAGAGACGTTCTTTCGGTGGCTTCGCGAAATAAGACAATTTTTTCCAGTCGCCTGCAATAAGAGCGCGCTTTTTGGCCTGGGACCATTTCTTGACGCTTAACTCCGCTGCCAATGCCTCTGCTCGAGTGGGGAAGGTCTCGGACCAGACCAATTCTACAGGTCGTCGTTGGCTCGTGAACTTACAATATCCACCGCTGTTATGTTCCGCTATCCGGCGTTCCAGATCATCCGTATGACCGGTGTAGAACTTGCCATCTGCGCATAACAGCATGTAGGTCCAGAAGGCCAATTAAGCGCCTCCCGGGTGTCTCGACTTCGCTCGACACGAACGGTGGAGGCCGCCAGCTCCGCCAGACAGGCCTTCGCCCTCAGTCACGCCAGCGCCGCCTTTACCATCGCGCTGGCCTTGCTCATGTCTATTTCGGTGCCGTGGCGCTTTTTCAGTTCGCCCATCACCCGACCCATGTCCTTCATGCCGTCGGCGCCGACTTCGGTCTTGATGCCGTCGATCAGCGCGGCGGTTTCCGCTTCGCTGAGCTGGGCGGGGAGGAATTCCTCGATTACCGCAAGTTCCTGTTTCTCGGCTGCGGCCAGTTCGGTGCGGCCGCCGCTTTCGAACATGTCGATCGATTCGCGGCGCTGCTTGGCCATTTTCTGCAGAACATCGATCAGGATCGCGTCTTCGTCGCGCGCATCATCCTTGTTGCGCAGCTCGATATCCTTGTCCTTGAACTTTGCCAGGATGCTGCGTGTGGCGGCGGTGCGTTCCTTGTCTCCGGCCTTCATGGCGGCAATTTGCGCTGCTTTCACGGTGTCGCGAATCATGGCGTTCCTCATATTTTTGGAGTAAGCGATCACCATAGCGGGAAGATAATATTTTTCATAGATTGTGACGCCAGAAATCTGGTCCTAGGTCCCATGAAATTTTGCGCCTACGACAGACCTAAAGGAACAGCCCATGACCAATGCCCATCATCCCGACGCTCCCGAGGGTGCAACAGGGATATTGGTGTTGGCCGATGGGACGATTGTCTGGGGCAGGGGCTTTGGCGCGACCGGCTCGGCGGTGGGCGAAGTCTGCTTCAACACCGCGATGACCGGCTATCAGGAAGTGATGACCGACCCCAGCTATGCCGGGCAGATCGTCACCTTTACCTTTCCCCATATTGGCAATGTCGGGACCAATGACGAGGATGTCGAGGCGGACAGCCCGCATGCGCTGGGCTGCATTGTCCGCGAGGATATCACGGTGCCGTCCAATTTTCGCGACCAGAAGCCATTTGACCAATGGATGGCGGAGCAGGGACGGATCGGAATTTCCGGTGTCGATACAAGGGCTTTGACCCGGCGAATCCGGGAAGCTGGCGCGCCCAATGCGGTGATTGCTTATGATCCGGAAGGCAAGTTTGATATCGACGAATTGCTGGCCAAGGCGCGGGCCTGGGCGGGGCTGGAAGGTATGGATCTGGCGAAGGATGTGACCGGGGACCAGACGAAGCTCTGGGAGCAGGGCGGGACGTGGCAGCTGGGTCATGGCTATGCGCCCGTGGAAGAAATGGAAGCATCTTTTGATCGTCCGCATGTGGTGGCCATCGACTATGGTGCGAAGCGGAATATCTTCAGAAACCTTGTTAAGGCTGGCGCAAAAGTCACTGTAGTTCCTGCCAAAACATCCTTTGATGAAATCATGGCGCTAAAGCCGGCGGGCGTGTTTCTGTCCAATGGGCCGGGCGATCCGGCGGCGACTGGCGCATATGCGGTTCCTGTTATCCAGCAGCTGCTGGAAGCCGATATTCCGCTGTTCGGTATCTGCCTGGGCCACCAGATGCTGGCGCTGGCGGCGGGCGCCAAGACCGTCAAGATGCACCAGGGCCATCGCGGTGCGAATCATCCGGTACAGCGCATCGGCGGCGGCTGGGACGCGACCGAGGGGCTGGTCGAGATTACCAGCATGAACCACGGTTTTGCGGTGGACAGCGACACTTTGCCCGACACCGTGCGCGAGACCCACAAGAGCCTGTTCGACGGCAGCAATTGCGGCATCGAGATTATCGGCAAGCGGGCCTTTGGCGTGCAATATCACCCTGAGGCGAGTCCTGGGCCGCAGGACAGTTTCTATCTGTTTGAGAAGTTTGTGGGGGGGGTGGGGTGACATGAGTCTTAGCCAATCCAAAATTAAGTTAGGGATTTTGTATCGGTTGCAGCAGGCGATCGAAAAAGGTGATGCTTCATCCAGTTATGAAGATATTTTGTCATTTTATGGAGAAAAAATTCCGCAAGGACGAGTAAGATTCGCAATTGAAGAACTTGAAGTTGATGGTTCAATTGAAGATGTTAATCACCCCTATAGTAACGAATCATACTATAGAATTTCTCGATCAGGAATCGACGAGGTTGATCGTGCTTTAAAAATTCCAAACTCATTTATCTACCGCATACACAATAATGAACCAGACTGGATTTTCTCTGACGATGCACGTAATGCCGTCTTGACAAAAAAGAGCAAGTCGTCTGCGAACGGCCCCGATACCCACGTATTTCCTATTCCTCCCGCCTCTAAAGCGGAAACAGGTGATGCAAGCTCCCAACCGTTCATTATAAATAACAATGTTAACCCATCATTTTCCAATCAAAACTCAACGACGCAAGCTAACGAACCTGAAGCAAAGCAAATAGCAAAATCAGGAACTAAAGCCGCTTGGATTGGGGTTTTCGTCGCCATACTCGCTATTATTGTATCAGTTTTGCTAACATGGAAATTCGGGTGATGCCCAAAAATACTAAAATCTCCATGACATTTATCGGAGGGCTAAGCCAATGAGCGGACCGATTGATCCCGCGCATCTTGCCGAAGAATGGGCAATTGATGACGAAATCCTGCAAAATATGGCAGCGGGCGGCGATTTGTCGGATGTTGTGCGCGAGATTAATGTGCAATTTGTCGGTGCCGTCGCCGATCTCAACAAGCTGAAGAATGATGCGGCGAAATGGGGCTTTCGCTCGGCGACGGTCGCCAATGAAGATGACGAGTGGGTGATCGAGCTGCAGACCGATCTCGACACCAGGCGCGACACGATCCGCGAACTGACCCGCAAATGCCTCGAGATCGAAAGCGAATATGATATCGACCATGATGGCTGGGGCTGTTTTGCGTGTAACGAGAATGGCGAGATTTCTGATGAGAACCCGGCGTGATGGCAAAAAGAGCTGACGTAAAATCGGTTCATACATCTGGCATTGGCCGAATGTTGGTTGTTTCGTCAGCCGTTATGCGGCCCACGGATCAATTACTGAAATTCCGGCAAAGGCAAAATCCTTCACATTCCGTGTCGCAATCGCGGCTTTATTGGCAACGGCCTGTGCGGCAATCATCGTATCGGTTACCCCGGTATCGAGGCCTTGGACGCGGATTTCATTCGCCAATTCTCCATAAGCCAGAGCGCATTTGCGATCATAATCCAGAATACGCTCGGAAAATTCCGCTTCCAGTCGTGCGTACCAGCCAAGCATCAGCTGTTTCTTTCGGCCATCGTCCATTTTGCAGACGCCATAAAGCATCTCCGACAGCACGATTGAAGACAGCAGCAATTCAGATTCGTGATCGACAAACCATTGTTTCACGCGCTTATTACCTTGTGCGTGCGATATCTCGCGCCAGACATTTGTATCTACAATTATCACGGGAATTCGGGGTCCGGTATGCCTTTGTCTCTGGCCGGGATATCCAGTGGTCCAAAATCCGGCGCAATGCGGATGAGATATTCGGCGCGGTTTTCTCCCACTTTTTTGTCGGGAAGCTCCTCGGACGAGCGGGGCTTTTTGGGACCATAGGTCCGCTCAATCAGCGCGCGCAGTTCGGCCTCCACCGAGCGTCCTTGTTTTGCCGCAACCTCTCGCAGCGACTGTTTGGTCGCATCGTCAATTTTTCGAACCGTTACGCTACCCATGATCTTTCACCAATTGATTGCAATGCAGTCAATGTAATCAATGATTGCAGGTGGCGCAATGGCTGATCTTAGCGCAAGCATGAAGGTTCTGGAGATACTGGAGGAGCAACAGGATATTCCTGCCCTCAAAAGACCCATGCGCGCCTATCTGTACGGTGAGGAACAAGAATTGGCCGAAATAGCGCCAGCCCTGGCAAATGCCGGATGGACGCACGTAGAGCCGTTTTACTCGTTGGATCGTTGGGCCATCATTTGCGAGCGTCTGCAATCCGCGACAGAAGAAGCCATCGTCGAGATGGTCACAGAGATCGAACATATCATTGCCCATAGCGCCATCGATTTTGACGGATGGGAAACCCAAATTGAGAATAGACACTAATGCCCAAAAGAACTGACATAAAATCCATCCTTATCATTGGCGCGGGTCCGATCATTATCGGCCAGGCCTGCGAGTTTGATTACTCCGGCACACAGGCGTGCAAGGCGCTGAAGGAAGAGGGCTATCGGATCATCCTGGTCAACTCCAACCCGGCGACGATCATGACCGATCCGGAAATGGCGGATGCGACCTATATCGAGCCGATCACCCCGGAGATTGTCGAGAAGATCATCGCCAAGGAGCGGCCCGACGCGATCCTGCCGACGATGGGCGGGCAGACGGCGCTGAATACGGCGCTGACGCTGAACAAGCGCGGCGTGCTTGAAAAATATGGCGTGCAGATGATCGGTGCCGATGCCGAGGCGATCGACAAGGCCGAGGACCGCGAGAAGTTCAAGGCGGCGATGGACAAGATCGGGCTGGACAGTCCGCGCAGCGCCGTGGCGCACAGCGAGGAACAGGCGCTGGAAATTCTCGAGGATATCGGCCTGCCGGCGATCATGCGGCCGAGCTTCACGATGGGCGGGACCGGCGGCGGCGTCGCCTATAACCGCGAGGAATTTGTCCATTATGTCCGGACCTCGCTGGAGGCCTCGCCGACCAACGAGGTGCTGATCGACGAATCGCTGATCGGCTGGAAAGAATATGAGATGGAGGTTGTCCGCGACAAGAAGGACAATTGCATCATCATCTGCTCGATCGAGAATGTCGATCCGATGGGCGTGCATACCGGCGACAGCATCACCGTCGCGCCGGCCTTGACCCTGACCGACAAGGAATATCAGGTCATGCGCAACGCCAGCATCGCGGTGCTGCGCGAAATTGGCGTGGAAACAGGGGGTTCCAACGTTCAGTTCGCGGTCAATCCGAAGGATGGCCGGCTTGTCGTGATCGAGATGAACCCGCGGGTTTCGCGCAGTTCGGCGCTCGCGTCCAAGGCGACCGGCTTCCCGATTGCCAGCGTCGCGGCGCGGCTGGCGGTCGGCTATACGCTCGACGAGATCGACAATGACATCACCGGTGCCACACCGGCGTCGTTCGAGCCGACGATCGACTATATCGTCACCAAGATTCCGCGCTTTGCCTTTGAGAAATTCAAGGGCGCCGAACCGCTCCTGTCCACCGCGATGAAGTCGGTCGGCGAAGTCATGGCGATTGGCCGCAATATCCATGAATCGCTGCAGAAAGCGCTGCGCGGGCTGGAAACCGGGCTCGACGGCTTCAACCGGGTGCACGAGCTGATTGGTGCGCCGCGGGACGAGATCGCCGCCGAACTGGCGCGGGCGACACCGGAGCGGTTGCTGGTCGCCGCGCAGGCGATGCGCGAAGGCTTTACCGATGCCGAGATCCACGCGATTGCCGGTTTTGATCCCTGGTTCCTGGCGCGGATTCGGGAGATTATCGATGCCGAACAGGGCGTTCTCGACAATGGCCTGCCCAATGGTGCGCAGGCGCTGCGCAAGCTTAAATCGATGGGCTTTTCCGATCAACGGCTGGCCAAGCTGGCGATTGACTCGGTGCATGTCGCGGGCGGTGCAGGGCGCGCGGTCGCGGAAAGCCATGGTCTGGTGCACGACGCGCTGGCTGCGATGGCGGGGGCGACGACCGAAGCGGATGTACGGGCCTTGCGCCACAAGCTGGGCGTGCGGCCGGTGTTCAAGCGGATCGACACCTGCGCGGCGGAATTTGAAGCCAAGACGCCCTATATGTATTCGACCTATGAAGCGCCGATCTTTGGCGCGCCGGAATGTGAGGCGCAGCCGTCGGATCGCAAGAAGATCGTCATTCTCGGCGGCGGCCCGAACCGGATCGGGCAGGGCATCGAGTTCGACTATTGCTGCTGCCACGCCTGTTTCGCGCTGTCGGACGCGGGCTATGAGACGATCATGGTCAACTGCAACCCGGAAACCGTGTCGACCGATTATGACACGTCCGACCGGCTCTATTTCGAACCGCTGACCGCCGAGGATGTGCTGGAAATTCTGCACGTCGAACAGCAGTCGGGCGAACTGGTCGGGGTGGTCGTGCAATTTGGCGGGCAGACGCCGCTGAAGCTGGCGCAGGCGCTGGAAGACGCCGGGATTCCGATCCTCGGCACCTCGCCGGATGCGATTGATCTGGCCGAGGACCGCGAGCGCTTTGCCAAGCTGGTCCACAAGCTGAAACTGAAGCAGCCGGAGAACGGCATGGCCCGGACTCGCGACGAAGTGGTGAAGATTGCCGAGCGGATCGGCTATCCGGTGCTGCTGCGGCCAAGCTTTGTTCTCGGTGGCCGGGCGATGGAAATCGTCGACGGACCGGCGCAGCTGGAAGATTATATCAATACTGCGGTGCAGGTGTCGGGCGACAGTCCAGTGCTGGTCGACCAATATCTGCGCGACGCGATCGAGGTCGATGTCGATGCGATCTGCGACGGCGACGAGGTCGTAGTCTGCGGCGTGTTGCAGCATATCGAGGAAGCGGGTGTCCATTCGGGCGACAGCGCCTGCACGATCCCGCCCTATAATCTCAGCGACCAGATTATCGCGGAAATGGAGCGGCAGACCGAGGCGCTGGCCTTTGGTCTGAAAGTGCGCGGCCTGATGAACATCCAGTTCGCGGTCAAGGATGGCGAGGTCTATCTGATCGAGGTCAATCCGCGGGCGAGCCGGACCGTGCCGTTTGTCGCCAAGGCGATTGGCGTGCCGATTGCCAAGATTGCTTCGCGGGTAATGGCGGGCGAGAAGCTGAAAGACCTGCCGCCAATCGATCGGCATATCGACTATATCGCGGTCAAGGAGGCGGTCTTCCCGTTCGCCCGTTTCCCCGGCATCGATCCGGTCCTGTCGCCGGAAATGAAATCGACCGGCGAAGTGATGGGCATCGACCAGAGCTTCCCGATTGCCTTTGCCAAGGCGCAAATGGGGGCCAGCAACATGCTGCCCGACAGCGGCACGATCTTCATCTCGGTCAAGGAAACCGACAAGAAGGTCATCGAACCGGCTGCCCGTCTGGCCGAAAAGCTGGGCTTTCGCCTGATCGCGACCTCCGGGACCGCACAATATCTGGCGGACAAGGGGATCCAGGTGGAGACGGTAAACAAGGTGGCCGAAGGACGTCCGCATATTGTCGACCGGATCAAGGATGGCGACATCAACCTGATCTTCAACACCACCGAAGGCTGGCAGTCGCTGAAGGACTCCAAATCGATCCGAGCGGCGGCACTGATCGGCAAAATTCCGATCTATACAACCGCTACCGCGAGCAACGCTGCAATGCAGGCGATTGAGGCGCTGCGCGATCAGACTCTTGAAGTTCGCGCGTTACAGTCCTATTATAGAGCTTCGCAGACGTAATTTTCCGACATTTTGTCACACTGCGGGCGACCTTGTAGAACGGGGTCGTCGGAAAACGGTATTTGACGCCGCACGGCTGAAATCGGCGGCGTATAAGTAAGGAAAGGCCAAATAATGGCTGTTGAAAAAGTACCAATGCTCGTCGAAGGCCATATGAAAATGGAGGCCGAACTCAAGGCGCTGAAGGCAGAACGGCCGATCATCGTCGACGCGATCGAAACCGCGCGGGCGCATGGCGACCTTTCGGAAAATGCCGAATATCACGCCGCCAAGGAACGGCAGGGGCAGGTCGAGGCGACGATCGGAGATCTCGAGGACAAATTGTCCCGCGCGCAGGTCATCGATCCCAAGACGCTGTCCGGTAACAAGGCCGTGTTCGGGGCGACGCTGACCTTGCTCGATGAAGATGACAAGCCGGTCAAATATCAGCTGGTCGGGCAGGCGGAAGCCGATGCCAAGGCTGGCAAAATCAGCTATAATTCACCGATCGGCCGCGCCCTGATCGGTCGCAGCGTTGGCGACGAGATCGAAGTGACGGTGCCGTCGGGCGACAAATATTTCCTGCTAGACAAGATCGAATTCATCTAAACCCGATGCATATGCCGCCGGGAAAGCTTACCAACGGGCTGATCATTGCCAATGTGGTGATTTACCTGGTGATCTGGATTTTCGGCTGGGAGCAGGACGCACTGTTGCGCGGCGGCATGTTTCCGATCCGGCTGAGTGATGCGTCGCTTGATATGTCGGTGCACGGCTGGCTGGTGCCGGCCTGGTTGACGCCGCTTTCATCGGCGTTCCTGCACAGTGGGTTGCTCCATATCGGTTTTAACATGCTGATGCTGCTGTTTTGCGGCCGCTTTGTCGAGCAGGCCCTAGGGCCTGGACTGATGGCCATTCTCTATGTCGCGGGCGCCTATGCCGCAGCGTTTGCGCAAAGCGCGGCCGACAGCAGTTCAATGGTGCCGATGGTTGGTGCCAGTGGGGCGATATCTGCGATATTGGGAGCCTATGCGCTGCTGTTTGCGCGCAACCGCGTTGATGCTGTCGGACCGATCCCGGGTCATGTGGTGCGCATCATCTGGCTGACGCTGGCATGGATCGCCATTCAGCTGATGATCGGGGTGGCAAGCAGTGGCAGTCTGCAGGGCATTGCCATTTTTGCGCATATCGGCGGATTTGTCGCCGGCCTGCTGCTTACCAGGCCGCTACTCGAATGGCGGTTTCGCAGCGCCTAGAGGTCTTCCGGAAGGTCGGGTTCGAGCAGCCTGTGCAAATGGACAACGACATATTTCATTTCAGCGTCGTCGACCGTCTGCTGGGCTTTGGAACGCCAGGCTTCCTCGGCTGCTTCATAGTCGGGATAGACGCCGACCAGATCCATCTGGTCGAGATTGACAAACTCGATCCCGCGGGGGTCTTTGACCCTTCCGCCCATGACCAGATGAATTTTGCTGCGCTGTTCGCTCATTTTTTGCCCTGATTATCTTCTTTCACCGCATCCTGTGCTGCGGCCATCGCCGTCTTAGCAGCGTCGATTGCTTTCCCAAACAAATCTTTGAACTGTGAGCGCATATTGTCATTGCTGAAGCCCAGCTGGTCGATCTGGTCGCGACTGGCGTCCTTTGCCGCCTGATAGGCGGTTCGCGCCGTTTCATTGATTTTGCGGCCGGCGTTGCTGACATATTTGCCTTCGGTTTTGCTTTTCGGCAGCATCATGCCGATCAAAATGCCCAAAGCCGCGCCACCGGCGACGATCGTCAGCGGGCTGTTGGAAATTGTCTCTTCCGATTTGCTGATGGCTTTTTTGGCCGCGTCTCTGGTTGCGGCTACGCTTTCGTTGGCCTTTTCACGCCCATCGCCGAGCAGTGCCGCAGCCCGCGCCTTGCTTTCCGACATCTTCTCACGTGCCACGGTCGACGTCTGCGTTGCCTTTTCTTTTGCCGTTTCGAGACGCTCCCGCGATGCGGCGCGCGCTTTATCGATATTGTCCGTGAGCTTGTTCATAGTCTATTCCTCGATTGCATCTGGCTCGGATGGGTTGCGGTTGGAGATCAGTCGGGCAATGGGTCTGCGCATCGCGATCAGCATGGCGGTTGCAGCCACGGTCGCGCTGAGGACAGGGTTGGCCTTGATCTCGTCGATCGCTTTGCCGCCGGCCTGGCGCACGCTTTTGGAAGCCTTGGTTTTCGCCTCTTCCACCAGATTGGACGGTTTGAACCGTTCCTTGGCGGCGGCGGTTTCGCGCTTCAGATTTGTCCGGGCGAGATCGCGTTCAATGGCCAGGGTGCGCAGATTGAAAATCTCGTCATTATTGGTTGGCATTGTCATTCTCACGCATCATTTTCGTCCAGCGGCAGTTTTTTGGCGGCGTTGATTGCCTTTTTCATCAGGATCACCGCGATCAGCAGCGCCGTTCCGGTTACGATGGCGGTTGCTGCCACGGGCCCCAGATATTCTGCCACAATCAGCAACAAGCCCAAAATCAGCGCGATGATCGCCATCGTGCCGCAGATCAGACCGATGCCAAACATGGCCAAGATCCGCTTGGTCGCCGCCATGTTGACCGAAAGCTTGGTCTTGTAATATTCAACCTCGACCAGAGCCAGATTGCGAGCATCGTCGATCAGGTCGGTAACCTGCTTCTTCAGCGTTTTCGCTTCTTCCTCTTCCGCAATCGAGGCGGCGATTTCATCCGCAAGACGCTCTTCATCCAAAACTGGTGTTTCCTTGTCCTGCAACATCCGTCACCCGTCTGCCCGGTGACGCCCTGTCACACTCATGCGTCGTTGTCATCCATGCCTGATTTGATCAGACGGGATACGAGAAAGCCGACCACGGCGGCTGCGCCGATTGCGACAGCCGGGCTTTTGCGCACGAAGCCGCGCGCGTCCTCGACCATTTCATCAATCTCTTTGGCGTTCAGCTTGTCAGCGAAAGAGGAGACGGCGTCCGCTGCTGAGCGGGCATAGTTGCCGTATTTTTCGCCGACATTGTCGTCAATGGTTCGGGCGCTATCCTCAATCATTCTGCTGAGATTTTCAATCGCGCTGCCGGTCCGTTCCTTGCCCTGAGCGGCAGCGGATTTGGCTTTCGTCACTGCGCGTTCCTTGAAATCGGAGCCTGTGTCCGGCTTCGTCGCAGCCGCCTTGGTCGCGCCGGCTTTCAGCGGCGCAGCTTTCTGGGCCTTGGCGGTGCGCACTTCCGAAGTGTCCTTGTTTGCAGCACTTTTCTTGGCGGCGGGCTTTTTCGTCGCGGCCTTGGCCGGTGTCTTTGCGGTTGGTTTCTTGATATCTGCCATGATCACTTTTCCCTCTTCTTCTATCTCTTGCCAACGGTCATTAGCAGAAAATGTTCCATTTGTGCTTCTAATCCTACAAAAATGGTAACATTTGCCGGGAAATCAAGGGGAAAGCGGCGACAAAAACGGCGCAATGGATTGCCAGAAGCCGAGCGTCGCGATAAGGCCGTTGCCATCATTTATCTTGTTTCGGAGCCTATTCCATGACTGCAATAATCGATCTTCACGCCCGCCAGATTCTGGACAGCAGGGGAAACCCGACGGTGGAAGTCGATATCTTGCTGGAAGACGGCAGCTTTGGTCGCGCAGCGGTGCCTTCCGGCGCTTCGACCGGCGCTTATGAGGCGGTTGAATTGCGCGATGGCGACAAGAGCAAATATCTCGGCAAGGGCGTGCTCAAAGCGATTGCAGCGGTCAACGGCGAGATCAAGGATGCGCTGACCGATCTTGACGCCGAAGACCAGGAAGAGCTGGATGCGGCGATGATCTCGCTGGATGGAACGGCCAATAAGAGCCGCCTCGGCGCGAACGCCATATTGGGTGTCAGCCTCGCGGCTGCAAAAGCTGCCGCCGACGCGCGCGGCCTGCCTCTATACCGTTATGTTGGAGGCGTTTCGGCGCATGTTCTGCCCGTGCCGATGATGAATATCATCAACGGCGGCGAGCATGCCGATAATCCGATCGACTTCCAGGAATTCATGGTGATGCCAGTCGGCGCCGACAGCTTGTCAGAAGCGGTCCGCTGGGGTTCGGAGATCTTTCACACGCTGAAAAAAGGGTTGTCCGAAAAAGGACTAGCCACTGCGGTTGGTGACGAAGGCGGGTTCGCGCCCAATCTTGGATCAACCCGCGAAGCACTCGACTTTATCATGGCATCGATCGAAAAGGCCGGATTCAAGGTTGGCGATGAAGTCGTGCTGGCGCTCGATTGTGCCGCCACCGAATTTTTCAAAGACGGCAAATATCATATCTCCGGCGAGGACAAGGTACTGAGCCCGGCGGAAATGTCGGATTATCTGGCTGACCTGTGTCGCGACTATCCGATCAAGTCGATCGAGGACGGCATGTCGGAAGATGATTTTGAAGGCTGGAAGCTGATCACCGATGCGGTCGGCGATACGGTGCAGCTGGTCGGCGACGATCTTTTTGTGACCAATCCGGAACGCCTGTCGATGGGGATCAAGGACGGGCTGGCCAATTCGCTGTTGGTGAAAGTTAACCAGATCGGAACGCTGTCGGAAACGCTGGCGGCCGTGCGGATGGCGCACAATGCTTCCTATACCGCAGTGATGTCACACCGTTCCGGCGAGACCGAGGATTCGACCATTGCTGATCTTGCGGTCGCTACCAATTGCGGCCAGATCAAAACGGGGAGTCTGGCGCGGTCGGACCGGCTCGCGAAATATAACCAGCTGATCCGGATTGAAGAAGAGCTGGGTAGCGTTGCCCGCTATGCGGGGCGCTCAATTTTCAGCTGATCGCCGGTTGCTCGCTATTGTGAGGCGTTTCGGCGCTGATACCGCCTAATTATCGTTAAGCCTCTTGCCAGCGAATCACTTTTCTGATTCAAGGCCGTTATATGGCGCAACGCGGAAAAATAGCAGATCTGATAAAAGCGGCCCTGGGCCCGGGATTTGCCCTGATGACCTTGCTGGCGATCGCTGGCTATGCGGTGCTTGGCCCTACCGGAATTCTGGCCTGGGGCGACTATCAGGCTAAGCTGGAAATGCGCGGTGTTGAACTCGCCAAACTGGAAGCCGAACGGGACGCCCTCAAGAACCGGGTGGACCTGCTTGATCCAAAAGGTGCGGACCCCGATTTGATTGGCGAATTGCTGCGCAAGAAAGTGAACGTTGTTCATCCTGACGAGATTATCGTACCTTTGAAATAGCAGGTGGCGATGTCGGCAGGGCCATCACCACCTGCTATTTGCTGAGTGTAAGTGCTTGGGTAATGGAACTGTTTTCGCTATGCTGTCCGCTCGTCAGAAAAAGGATTCCGCTCGCGTGGCAAAAGCTCCCAGTAAAACCGCCCCAGCCAAAAAAACCGCGTCGCCCAAGCGCGCGCCAGCCAAGCCGAAGGCCACTGTGCATTCTACCGGTGGATTGAAGGCCCCGATTTACAAAGCGACCAAGGAAGAAATGCTCGATTTCTATGAGCAGATGCTGCTGATCCGGCGGTTCGAGGAGAAAGCGGGCCAGCTATATGGCCTCGGCCTGATCGGCGGTTTCTGCCATCTCTATATCGGTCAGGAAGCGGTGGTCACCGGCTTGCAGTCAGCGATCGATCCCGGCAAGGACAGTGTCATTACCGGCTACCGCGATCATGGCCATATGCTGGCCTGCGGCATTGATCCGAATATTGTGATGGCAGAGCTGACCGGTCGTGCGTCCGGCATTTCGAAAGGCAAGGGCGGCTCGATGCACATGTTCTCGGTCGACCATGGTTTCTATGGTGGTCACGGAATCGTTGGCGCGCAGGTCTCGCTTGGCACAGGCCTCGCCTTTGCCCATAAATATAAGGAAGATGGCGGCGTCTGTCTGGCTTATTTCGGCGATGGCGCTTCCAATCAGGGGCAGGTTTACGAAAGCTTCAACATGGCGGAACTCTGGCAGTTGCCGGTGATCTTCGTGATCGAGAATAACCAATATGCGATGGGCACCAGCGTCAACCGGTCTTCTGCGGAAGATCAATTATACCGGCGCGGGGAAAGCTTTCGCATTCCCGGCGTGCAGGTCGACGGCATGGATGTGATGGCTGTTCGCGGTGCCGTGGAAGAAGTGCTGAAGGATGTCCGCGGCGGCGGTGGTCCGGTTTTGATGGAGCTGAAAACCTATCGCTATCGTGGCCATTCGATGTCCGATCCGGCCAAATATCGAAGCCGGGACGAGGTGCAGGGAGTGCGCGAAAAATCCGATCCGATCGAACGGTTGAAAGCGGCCTTGCTGAAAAAGGGCGTCAAGGAAGAGGATTTGAAGGCGCTGGACAAGAAGGTTCGCAAGACCGTGATGGAAGCGGCTGACTTCGCCGAGGAATCGCCGGAGCCGGATCTTTCCGAACTCTATACCAACGTCCTGGTGGAGCAATATTGATGGCTATCGAGATCAAAATGCCCGCTCTGTCGCCGACCATGGAAGAAGGCACGGTGGCCAAATGGTTTGTCAAGGAAGGCGACGAAGTCACGTCCGGCGATATTCTGGCGGAAATCGAAACCGACAAGGCGACGATGGAATTTGAAGCGATTGACGACGGGATCATTTCGAAGATCCTGGTGGAAGCGGGAACCGACGATGTTGCGGTCGGCACCGTCATTGCCGAAATGGCGGGAGAGGATGAGGAAGCCGAACCCGCGTCCGGCGAAGAACCGGCTACCGACACCGGGGACAAGAAGGAATCCAGCGAAAAGGCCGCCGAGCCCGAGAAAAAGGAAGACGCCAAGCCCGAGATTATGGAGGAGGCTCCGCCTCCGCCGGTTTCACGGGCCGATGATCCATCGGTGCCCGAGGGCACCAGTATGGTTTCGCTGTCGGTTCGCGAGGCGTTGCGCGATGCGATGGCAGAGGAAATGCGCAAGGACGATACCGTCTTTGTGATTGGCGAAGAAGTTGCGGAATATCAGGGCGCCTACAAGGTTACCCAGGGGCTGCTGGAAGAATTTGGTGCGAAACGGGTCATCGACACGCCGATCACCGAACATGGTTTTGCCGGCATCGGTGCTGGCGCTGCGATGGGCGGCCTCAAGCCGGTCGTCGAGTTTATGACGTTCAATTTCGCCATGCAGGCGATCGACCAGATTATCAATTCTGCGGCCAAGACCAATTATATGTCCGGCGGCCAGATGCGCTGCCCGGTTGTGTTCCGCGGTCCCAATGGCGCGGCGTCCCGGGTTGGTGCGCAGCATAGCCAGAATTATGGTCCGTGGTATGCCTCGGTTCCCGGCCTGGTTGTGATTGCCCCCTATGATGCGGCAGATGCCAAAGGCCTGTTGAAAGCGGCGATCCAGACACCCGATCCGGTGGTGTTTCTGGAAAATGAGCTGCTCTATGGCCGCTCGTTCGAAGTGCCGGAGCTAGAGGATTATACGCTACCAATCGGCAAGGCGCGGATCATCCGCGAAGGTAGCGATGTGACGATTGTCAGCTATTCCATCGGTGTCGGTCTGGCACTGGAAGCCGCAGACAGTCTGGCTGGTGAAGGCATCGAAGCGGAAGTCATCGACCTGCGGACGCTGCGTCCGCTGGATACGGAAACGGTGCTGAAAAGTCTGGCCAAGACAAACCGGATGGTGGTCGCCGAGGAAGGCTGGCCGACCTGTTCGATCGCGAGCGAAATCATTGCTGTGTGCATGGAGCAAGGCTTTGATGATCTGGATGCTCCGGTGACGCGCGTAACCAACGAAGATGTGCCATTGCCCTATGCGGCGAATCTGGAAAAAGCGGCGCTGGTCGATAGCGCGCGTATTATCGAAGCGGCAAAGAAAGTCTGTTATCGTTGATATAGCCGCGGTCAGGTGATGCCGTCATAGGTGGCACAATCAGAAACCGGCTCGCTTGAACTATGTTTATATATTTGCGTCAAATCCCGGCGATCGCGCACGTTGAACGCGCTGCGCGAGGTTATTGTGCGGATACTCGTAAATTTGTCGGATATCAGAGGCTTGTAGTCATATGATATTTCCACGAAAATCACGGCCTGGCCGTCTGGTGCAGTGATTTTCGCGCCAGTCGGCCCCATGCCGTTGACCGGACGGGACGAAGAGTGGACCCCGGCCGTCCCGTAGGTAGAAGCATGCGCCTTTTTGCCCTTGCATCGCTGCCAATGGATATATTGGCCACCATCAGTATGTTTTTCGAGACTGCTGATGATGACTCGTCCGCGCTCAAAAATATCGACATAGTTTCCGGCTTGCAGATGCGCGCCCATGAAAAGGTCATTGATTTCGCTTTCGTAGATTTTCTTGGTCGATAACAGCGAGCCTTCACCGATCCGCGACGCGTTGTCAGCGACGTGCATCGAGATCTGGTTTACGCGCATCTTGACCATCGCGACATTCGCCACTTCTGCCCCGTACATGCCAACGCCCATCAAGATCGGCAGTGCATAGGCAAACTCGATCAGTGCCAGTCCGCTGGTATTGCCGGCGAGCCTGGATAGTGTTCTTTTCAGATGTTTAAGTTTGTTCATCATGTACAAGTCTTCGCCTCTCCGCGTTCCGATTGCGCACCAAATGGCTGGTTACGGAGCACTGTGCTGGCTTCGATGACTTCGTCTTCCGGCAGTCCGATCATACTGGCCATCGGGAACAGCCGCGGATAGGTCACCCTGACGGTGTACAGGACGGCGTCCTTGGCTTCACCCTGGCCCGTGATGCCTCGATCCTCATCCCAGCTGTCATTGCCGTTGGAGTCGTCATAGGGTTCGCCATTGTTGCAGACACCGTCATTATTACTGTCGATAAAGTCTTCCGGCTGTTCGACCTCCGAGAAACTGCTGTAATTCCGGCGATCAAAGTCGAAACTCGAAATCGGTTCGTCCTGCAGGACGGGGAGCATGAGTTCTTTCACGTGATCGTCGATTGCACTGGCATTGGCAGCGCCGTCATCAAGGCTGGCGTCGCGCGCGGCCTTCTGAACCGAGCCCTGCAAAATAGCGGTCGCGTAAATACGGTGGCCGACATCCATCATGCCCATGATCAACAGCAGCAGAACGGGCGATACGAGTGCAAATTCCACCAGCGCCGCGCCCAGCTCATTCTTCTGAAGACCGCGCAATTTTTGCATCAGCTTTGGCATCAGTCGGTCAGTCGCAATTGTGAAATATCATTGGCGATCGTGCGGAAATTATCTAACAATTGGGCGCTGTTCGCCGCGTTGTAGAATTTTCCTGGAGTGGCGCAATTCTGCAGGTTGGTAATCGAGCTGGAACTGACGCCGTTGCCGAAGGAAACGACCCACAATGTGATGTTCTTGTTCTTGATGGCTTTGCACATCGCCAGAAAACGCTTGTTTACCTGCGTCGTGAGATCGTTGTTTGATGGTGCGCTGCTGGTGGAGGTCCGGCGGCGATCATACCACTCAACCCCATAGGCGGAATATATATCGTTGCTCGTCACGGTATCGCCATCGGTCATGAAGATCAGATGGCGATCGATCGCACCGCCGTTAGCGGTGGTCGCATTTTCGGACGCGAAGATGCCCGTGGGCGAAAGAAGGCGTGCCCCCCAGATCAAGCCGATATCGTGATAGGTGCTGCCGATGGCATCGAGGCTGTCGAGATAGCTGTCGAAATCGGCAGGCGTATCCCATCGCTGCAACTTGCGGGCTTCGTTGGCGCAGAAATAATTGAAATTTCTGCTCAAATTATAGGAGGAGGAAACGGTGCTCGTTGTCCGGCTATTGTAGTAACCGTCATATCGGCCCCAGACCGCATCTTCCAGGACGGGTCCCCATTGCGTGTCCGGATTGCCGGGGGTTGGCATCCGGTCGATATCCAGGTCATACGCATTGGTGGGTATGGGGTCGAAATTATTGGTTCTGACGGTTTTCCGTTCTTCGATACAGCCATCCCACGATACACCCGTATCCAGTCCCTGATCGCCGACCGGAAGGTCTACCGAATCGTTCCAGGTGGATCCGCCGGCCTTCAGGCCGCTGATATCGAATGTCACAGGCTTGTAATCGTAATGGGAAAACACCTGTTGCTGTTCATAGACCGGCGTATTGACCTGCCGATATTCCCGCCTTTGAAGAAGCGAACGCGTTCTCAACCTTATGCGGCACCGGTCCTGACGGCTGCTATATTGGGTGCTGTAGTCATAGCGGGTGCCCGTTTCATCCGTGTACCAGCGCGATATTTGTTCGCCGCCAGACATCCATGAATCTTCCCAGAATCGTCCGCTTTCATTGCCCGACATTTCATCATAATCGTCCGGCTGAAGCGAGTTACACTCATTTGAGTTCCTGACGTTGTAATGCGTTTCTACTGTGCTCCTGCCGCTCCAGCCGCCGTCATAGTAAAAGGTGCTGTCATAGACGTAGGGCGTACCGGCTTGATAGTCGACGAGGACATTTTCCAGTCTCGTCATGGCCTCGCGTGACTGGTAGGTCCAATTGTCGGCCAGAAAATCGTTGGGCAGAAGTTTTCCGACGTTCACGTTGGTGCTGTAGGGGACAAAGCCAAAGCGAAGATGCGCAGTGTTTTCACTGCCTGACGAAGGGGTGGAGCCGCAATCTTCATCGCTGTCCCGTTTTGCCAATGTTTCATAAAAACATTTGACCGCAGAGCGCAGTCCGCGAATGCGGGCGTTCGATGCCTCGTTATTGCCGTTGTTGCTGCAATAGCTTGTGCCGGTATCGGGGCAATTCATGGAACCGGTGGTGTCGAGGACGAACATCACGTCGGTGTTGGGGATCGCCATGGAGGCATCGCAAACAACCGTGACATCCTTTGTTCCATAGCCGAACATCTGCATCACGGCCATGTCAAGTTTGACCGTCGCAGTGCCAGTTACCGTGCCGGCATTCTCCGAAAAAGCGACCGTATTGTCATAGGAGCTATAGGCGTTGGTATCAAAATTGGCCCTGAACATGTTCAGGGCGGCGGTGTTGGCGGCGTTGTTGTTTGCCGCCCAATAGCCGCCGGCCATCTGGCGCCTGCCAGCGAGCGCGCCGGCATCGCAGGCTTGCTGCAAGCGTGTCTGTACCAGATAAATACGGCTGACATCGACGCCGCCACCGATCATTGCGGCCAGAGGGAAAAGCGCCATCGCCGCCATGGCAAGGGTGTTGCCCGCTGTATTCGAACGCAGTTCCTGTAAGAATGATCTTGCGGATTTGGTTCTGGTCCTGTCAAACATGCTTCTGGCCCTTGATCCGTGCGCGCTGGGCGGCACTGTTCAATCTGAATTTAGCGTGCCTGATAGCCAGAAAAGGGTTAGCGCCAGACCAATGGCCATGGTTAAAAAGATCTTTACCTTGATTTCGCGCGGAAAAGCATCGACGAGCGCCTGATGCGAGACACAGTTTTACAACTCGATCCGTTTCACAGGCTGGTTCTTGCTTATGCAAAAGCGCCTGATCGGTCTCGATATGCACTGTTGTTCGCGCTCGATTCCAGATTTGCTGACGTTATCCGCTCAACAAATGAAATATTGATTGGACAGATGCGGTTAACATGGTGGCGGGACATTTTAACCAAGCCGGCGGCAGAGAGACCGGCGGGGGAACCACTGGTGGAGCGGATCAATGCCCTGGAAGGGCAGGGCGAGAGTCTGGCGCCCCTGTTGACATTGCGCGACGGCTGGGAAGTGATGCTTGACGATTTTCCGTGGGATGATCGGCAATTTGATAATTATGCGGACGCGCGGGGCGGCGGATTTTTTGCCATGGCTTTGGGCGAGGACGAACTGCCGGCGGGGACGTCCTTTGACTATGGCCGCGCCTGGGCGCTGTGGGATTTCGCGCGCCACTGTTCCGACGCCGAGATGCGCCAGTCGGCCTTTGGCCGCTGCTCGGAGCTGGTCAATCGTCTGCCATCTCCCGATTTTGACAGAAGCGGACGACCGCTCTCAATCCTCTGCAAACTGATGGTCCGGGATGTTAGCAAAGGCCAACTGACTGCCGATCTTTACAATCCGGCCAGCGCTGGGAGCATCATCTGGCACGGGATAACCGGTCGCTAGATCGACGGTCGCTTGGTTGCGGATTTCGCCAATGAAGAGATTTGCCGCCGGTGCTGCCGGCATATTGCTGTTGATGACTGCGGGCCTTTTTCTGTGGATTGGCGCTCAGGGGCAGGACGTTCCGATCCCAGAAGCGCCGCCGCCACCCCAATCGGCGGAACCCGACAGCCTGCCCGAAGCGGATATTGATGCGCAGACGGTCGGGCCACCGCCACCGACGCCGCCCGAGGCCTATAAGGCATCCCGGGAAGAATTGCGGTTCAACCGCTATGACCGCAATCGCGACGAAATTATCACTCGGCTGGAGATGATGAGCAGCCGCACCGATGCCTTCCGCAAGCTCGACAAGGACGGGAATAATCTGCTGACGTTCGAGGAATGGGCGGTTGCGACCAGTGACAAATTTGCGGGCGCCGACGGCGACAACAACGGTCAACTGACCCGTACCGAGTTCCGTACCACGCGACCCAAACGCAAACCCTCCAAACCGCGCTGCAAATGCTAGCGGTTTGCCTCAGGCGAGTTGCAGTCCCTTGGTCGACAGCGGTTGCAACCACTGCGCGAAATCCGTGCGTGCTCGGGCGGTATAGGCTTCCTTGCGCTCTTTCTTTTTCACGCGCTGTTCGAACGGCGGAAAGAGACCGAAGTTGACGTTCATCGGCTGATAATCGCGGGCATCGGCACCGCCGGTGATATGGGAGAGCAGCGCGCCGAACGCGGTTGTCTGCGGGGGCAGGGTGAAGGGTTCACCGCGGACCTCTGCAGCGACCATGCGGCCAACCATCAGGCCGACCGCTGCACTTTCGACATAGCCTTCGCAACCGGTGATCTGGCCAGCGAAGCGAATGTGCGGTGCCTTTTTCAGGCGCAGCTGCTGGTCGAGCAATTTCGGCGCGTTGATGAACGTGTTTCGATGCAGACCGCCCATGCGCGCGAACTCCGCCTTTTCCAGACCCGGTATAGTGCGCAGCAATTCGGCCTGCGCGCCATATTTCAGCTTGGTCTGGAAGCCGACCATGTTCCAAAGGGTTCCGAGTGCATTGTCCTGACGCAGCTGAACCACGGCATAGGCGCTTTCGCCAGTATGCGCGTTGGTCAGTCCGACTGGTTTCATTGGTCCAAAGCGCAATGTTTCCGGGCCGCGTGAGGCCATGACCTCGATCGGCATGCAGCCTTCGAAATAGGGGGTGTCCTTTTCCCATTGCTTGAAGTCGGTCTTTTCGCCGTCGAGCAATCCCTGAATGAAGGCTTCATATTGCTCGCGGGTCATCGGGCAGTTGATATAGTCCTTGCCGTCACCTTCCGGCCCGACCTTGTCCCAGCGCGACTGCATCCAGGCGATATCCATGTTGATGCTGTCCTTGTAGACAATCGGCGCGATGGCATCGAAAAAGGCGAGGGAATCTTCGCCCGTCGCCGCGCCGATGCTCTCGGCGAGCGTCATTGCCGTTAGTGGACCCGTTGCAACGATGGTCAATCCGCTCTCGGGTAACTGATCGACCCGCTCGCGTATAATTTCAATATTGGGATGTTCGGTCAGGCGTTTGGTCACGCCGTCGGAGAAGTGGTCCCGGTCGACCGCTAGCGCTGAGCCAGCGGGTAGACGATGCTGGTCGCTTTCGCCGATGATGATCGAATTCAGGTCGCGCATTTCCTGGTGCAGAAGACCGACCGCATTTTTCTCGGCATCGTCTGAACGGAAACTGTTCGAGCACACCAGTTCCGCCAGACCCTCGGTCTGGTGCGCAGGAGTCATTTCGCCGCTGCCGCGCATCTCGGACAGGCGTACTTTTACGCCCTGTTCCGCAAGTTGCCAGGCTGCTTCCGATCCGGCGAGGCCGCCGCCAATGATATGTACATCTGTCATGCGCGCCTTAGTGTTGTGGTAAGACCTCAATGTCAATCTGGCAGTCGCACTTGTTGCATGATAGGGGCCAAGCAGAAGAGGGGCGATAATAATCCGATGAAAAATGCATTTGCCGAATCCCGGCCGTTTCTGATGCTGAGCCTGTTGTTCGGGATCAGCTATTTTTTCGTCATGGACAGCAATATTCCCGGCGTCTTTCTGATTGCCTGGAAGGGAGCCGGTGTTGCCTGGCTAGCTGTCTATGCTCTGACCCGGCTGCATCGGCTTGACGGCAAGATTGTCGGTGCGATCATGGCTCTGGGTGCGATCGGCGATATGGCACTGGAGTTTGATCTGGTGCTGGGTGCTGGCGCTTTCATGATCGGGCATCTGGTGGCGATCCTGTTCTATTCCCGCTATCGTCGGCACAGGTTGGGCTTCAGTCAGAAGATGTTGGCGATTGTCATTGTGCCTTTGTCTGTCTTCATCGCCTGGACACTGCCCTCTGACCGGTCGGAAGCGGTCGGCGTTGGCATTTATTGTCTTTCGGTTGCGGCGATGGCGGCAATGGCCTGGACCAGCCGCTTTTCCCGCTATCAGGTCGGCGCCGGCGCGATGATGTTTCTGATTTCCGACCTGCTGATCTTTGCCCGGATGGGGCCTTTGTCGGCGAGTACTATTCCGGATATGCTGATCTGGCCGCTTTATTATTTCGGCCAGTTCATGATTGCCACGGGGATCGTGCGAACGCTTCGTCATGAGATGGCGGCGGACAGCGCCGATCCGGTTCAGGGCTGATAGGCGGCGATTGTTGTTCGGTGGAGCAAGCGGTCATGACCGTCATAGCCGCCGGTCGCCCGGTGCAGAACCGAGCGATTGTCCCACATGACCAGCATATCGGGCTGCCACTGGTGGCGATAGACAAATTCATCGCGGCTTTGCCAGGCGTATAGCTGCTGCAGCAAGGGCAGGGCTTCGTCCTGCGGCATCCCCTCAAAGCCGATAATATAGCCCATGCAGCTGAACAGGCCGAGGCGTCCGGTTTCGGGATGCTCGCGGATCAGGGGATGGGTCTGCGTTTCGCGCGCCGATTCGTCGGGGCGGATGGCCATGCTGCGGCCCTCGTCCTTGTCGCCATAAGCGCCATCCGGTGCATAAGCCATTTGCGCGCTGTGGATCGCGGTGAGGCCTTCATATTGTTTGCGCATGTCGGGCGGCATCGCGTCGAGCGCCTTGTGCTGATCGGCAAACAAAGTGTCGCCGCCCACTGGCGGGATGGTAATCCCGAGCAAGCATGTGCCGGCTGGCGGATGCGCCTGAAAGCTCCAGTCGCTGTGCCAGTTTTCGGCAAATAGCGGGCTTTTCTCATCGGCATCGCGGCGGATGGCCGCGATATGCTGGCGGCCTTCTATCGGATCGAAAAAAGGATCATGGCCGAAGTCGCCAAAATATCGGGTGAAGCGCTCCAGATCATCGTCTGTCATGGCCTGATCCGGGAAGGACAGGACATGATGGTCCAGCCATGCGGTCCGGATGGCATCGACGGTTTCATCGGGCAGTGGTTTGGTGAGATCCACTCCCGTCACAATCGCGCCGCAGGCTTGACCAGATGGGGTAATATGGATCGTCATCGAACGTTCCTTCCGAATTCAGGTGCGCAGGGACATTTCACCAGGGCAGTCCGCAGAGGTCTATATCGGCAGTTCGTGTCGCCTGTTCTGCCAGCGGCAAGACCATCACGTTGCGAAACACAAACGGCCCGGTTTTGCCATGCTGCTCCACCACCATATCGCCCTCGAACAGCGACCAGCCCAATTTGCTGTAGAAGCCGACATTATGATCTTCACAGAACAGCAGAGCGAAAGCGCACTTGGCCTCGGTCCGCAGCAATTGCATCACATGCAACATCACCTGTTTGCCATATCCCTGTCCCTGATGATCGGGATCGGTCATCACCCCGCCAATGCCGGCGACGCGCAATATTGCTCCGTCGCACGATATTTTGCGTTCGTGAATGCCGGCTACGGCGACGACCTTGTCATCAACATAAAGCAAGACCCGGCGCTGGGCAGCCGACCACTCGATCCCGTGCATGGGCGTATGGACGAGCTTTTCCGGCGGATAGATCCGCGCCCGCATGGGAGCTATTTCAGGCCAGCTCTGCGCGCCGTCTTTCACCAGGAAGAGGGGCGCGCTGCTCGTCATGATTCCGAATCATCGCTCCGTGCGTCATCTGTCGCCTGATCCCGAGAAGGCTCTTCGGCTGCCAATTCCTCGGCGATCAGCGCTTCGGCTTCGTTTTCCGGTTCTTCTTCCTCGTCGATCTTGGCCGCGCCGACAACATGTTCGCCCTTGGCGACATCGAACAGTTTGACGCCCGAGCTGTTGCGTCCGATCACCCGCATATCGGCGACTTTCATGCGGATCAGCTTGGCCTGATCGGTGACCAGCATCACCTGCTCGTCATCGCTTGCGCGGAAGCTGGCGACAACCGTTCCATTGCGCTTGATATTGTCGATATTGAGAATGCCCTGACCGCCGCGGCCCGACTGGCGATATTCGTAGGCGCTGGAGCGCTTGCCATAGCCGTTGGCGCAGACGGTGAGGATGAAATCTTCGGTTTCGCTGAATTCCGCCATGCGTTCCGGTGACAATTCGGGTTCGTTCTCGTTATCTTTCCAAGGCGCGGCCTTGAGATACTGGTCGCGTTCCTCGGTGGACGCTTCAAATCCGCGCAGGACGGACAATGAAATGACCTCGTCATCGCCTTTCAGCGCGATACCGCGGACGCCGGTGGAGGTGCGGCTCTGGAAGGAGCGCACGGCGTCGCCGGCAAAGCGGATCGCCTTGCCGTTTCTGGTGGCGAGCAGAACGTCATCATTGTCGGTCAGCAGTTCGACGCCAATCAGGCGGTCGTCGCTGTCCTCGTCAAATTTCATCGCAAACTTGCCGTTCGAAGGCACATTGGTGAAGCTGTCCATGCTGTTGCGCCGGACGCCGCCTCTGGCGGTGGCGAACATGACGTGCAGATCGGCCCATTCGCGCTCGTCTTCCGGCAGTGGCAGTACGGTGGAAATCGTCTCGCCATCCGCCAGCGGCAGCAGGTTGACCATCGGGCGGCCCTTGGTCTGGGGTCCGCCTTCCGGCAGTTTCCAGACCTTGAGCCGGTAGACCTTGCCGTGGGTCGAGAAAAACAGAACCGGCGTGTGGGTCGAGGTGACGAACAGTTCGGTGATCGCATCCTCGTCCTTGGTCGCCATGCCCGCGCGGCCCTTACCACCACGGCGCTGGGCGCGGAACGTGTCGAGCGGGGTGCGCTTGATATAGCCGCCATGGGTCACGGTCACGACCATTTCGGACCGTTCCATCAGGTCTTCGTCTTCCAGCCCATCCCAGGCAGCGGTGATTTCCGAAATGCGTGGGGTGGCGAATTCATCGCGCACCTGTTCCAGCTCTTCGCGCATCACTGCATAGAGCTTCGCGCGGTCCGCCAGGATCGCGAGATATTCCTCGATTGCTGCGGCCAGTTCCTTCAACTCGTCACCGATTTCTTCGCGGCCGAGGGCTGTCAGTTTTTGCAGACGCAGATCAAGGATCGCTTTGACCTGCACCTGAGACAGCTTGTAGGTGTCGCCTTCGATGTCCGTTTCGGTCGCTTCGACCAGCCTGATATAGGGTGCGATCTCGGCAATGGGCCATTCGCGCCGTAACAGAGATTCGCGCGCCTCGACCGGGGTGGCCGATCCTCTGATGATGCGGACAACCTCGTCCATATTGGTGACGGCGACGACCAGGCCCAGCAAGATATGGGCCCGCTCGCGTGCCTTGTTCAGCTCAAATTTGGTGCGACGGGTGATGACCTCTTCGCGGAACTTGATAAAGGCTTCGATGATGTCGCGCAGCGTCAGCACCTCCGGCCGTCCGCCGCGAATGGCGAGCATATTGGCCGGGAAGCTGGCCTGGGCAGGGGTGAAGCGCCAGATCTGGTTGAGCACGACCTCGGCGGTTGCGTCGCGTTTCAGTTCGATCACAACGCGTACACCGGCGCGGCTGGATTCGTCGCGAATGTCGGAGACACCCTCGATCCGCTTGTCCTTGGCCGCTTCCGCGATTTTTTCGACCAGACTGGACTTGCCGACCTGGAACGGGATCGAGGTCAGCACGATCGAACGCTTGTCACCGCGGCCTTCCTCGATCTCGTGCCGTGCGCGCATGATGATCGAGCCGCGACCATCCTTATAGGCTGCGCGGGCACCGGATTGTCCCAGGATCAGCGGTGCCGTCGGGAAATCGGGACCGGGCACGATTTCGATCAGCTCATCGGTGGTGATGCCTGGATTGTCGATATAGGCCAGGCTGGCATTGATAACTTCGCCGAGATTGTGCGGCGGGATATTTGTGGCCATGCCGACCGCGATCCCGCCGGCGCCATTGACCAGCAGGTTCGGGAAGCGGGCAGGGAGGACATTGGGTTCCTGCCGGCTGCCATCATAATTGGGGATGAAATCGACGGTATCCTTGTCGAGATCGTTGAGCAGGAAATTGGCGACCTTGTTGAGCCGGGCCTCGGTGTAACGCATCGATGCGGGCATATCCGGATCCATCGAACCAAAATTGCCCTGGCCATCGATCAGCGGCACGCGCATCGACCAGTCCTGGGTCATGCGAGCCAGTGCCATGTAGATCGCGCTGTCGCCATGCGGGTGATAATTGCCCATCACGTCACCGACTATCTTCGCGCATTTGCGATAGGGGCGTCCGGCGACCATACCGCCTTCCTGGGCGGCAAACAAAATGCGGCGATGAACCGGCTTCAGGCCGTCGCGCACATCGGGTAGCGCCCGGCTGACAATAACCGACATGGCATAGTCCATGTAGCTGGTTTTCATCTCATCGACGATGTCGATCGATTCGATATTGGACGGCGACGGTGGGGTGGTTTGTTCGTTCACAAACGGGCCTTTTTTATGGGTTTTTTCTTGTCGGCTCTTCTAGGGGAAGGAGGCAGCAAAAGCCAGCCTTTCGGGCCAGTTTTACATTATTATTACACCGCCGAATTGCGCTCGTGGATCAGGGTTGGATTTCGGTCCCGTCCCATGCGAAAACTTTGCCGCTATCGGCTGGTTTCAGGCCATTCAGGACGTCCAGAAGCTGGCGGGCTGCGCGCGGCGAATTAAATAATTGTTCATCGGGGACATTGCTCTGGAACGGTTCGCTGAGCGCTGTGTCCACGGTTCCCGGATGCAGCGCCACGATGATCGAATTTGCGTTCTTGCGGGACCATTCGATCGACAGATTGCGGATCATCATATTGAGGGCCGCCTTTGATGCCCGATAGCCGTACCAGCCGCCGAGCCGATTGTCCGAAATGCTGCCGACCCGGGCGGAGAGCGCTGCAAATCTTATACTGTCGTTCCGGTCCATCAGCGGCAGAAAATGCTTGGCGACGAGCGCCGGGCCGACAGCATTTATCTGATAGTTTTGCACCAGCCAGTCGGAATCCAGCTGGCGGAGACTTTTTTCAGGCCCTCGTTCCCCGTCGTGCAGCAATCCAGTGGCGACAAACACCAGCGATGGCGAGACCTTATTGTCTTTCATCCATGCGGCGGCATCCCGGATGCTGTACTCCGAGTACAGGTCGAGCGAGACGGGGCTTGCCGTGGATCGGGAAAGTCTTATCACGCGGTCGAACCGGTCATCGGCTTCCAGCGCATCAGCGATGGCTGCGCCGATGCCGCCGGTCGCACCGATGACTACGGCCGTCTTTCCGCTCATGTGCGAAGGAAGCGGAGATTGTCTCCCGTGCTGCTTTCGGCATCAAACCGGTAGCCATCGTAGTCAAATCCCTTGAGCATTTCCGGGTCGGTCAGATGGTTCTCGCAGATATAGCGTGCCATCATGCCCCGTGCCCGCTTGGCCTCGAAACTGATGAACTTGGGGCCATCGGGGCTGTCCTTGCGGAAATCAACTTCGATGACCCGTCCCGGCAGGTCTGCCAGATGAGGTTTTACTGATGCCCAATATTCGTTGCTCGCCAGATTCACGATGGTTTCGCTGCCAATCTGCTCCAGATCGCTGGCCAGCGCCTTGGCAATCTTGTCCTTCCAGAAATCAGTCAGCTTATTATAGCGGGGCGCCCATTTTGTGCCCATTTCAAGACGATGCGGGCGGATGGGATCCAGCGGACGCAGCAGCCCGTAAAGGCCCGACAGAATCCGCAAATGATCCTGGGCGAATGCCATGGTCTCTTCACCGGCGCTGCCCGCTTCGAATCCGGTATAGACGTCACCATTATAGGCATAGATTGCGGGGCGTTCCGGCTGATCGAAAAACGCGCTGTACCGCTGCCGATTCAGAGCGATAAGATTGTCCGAGACCGGCATGATCGATTTCAGCTTCTTGACGGTCAGGTTGCTGATCGCGTTGGCCAGTCTTTCCGTTTCGTCGGAAAAACGATTTTCTGATGGTTGGACAGCCGGAATTGGGGATTCGAAATCCAGCGATTTGGCGGGGGAAATGATTGCAAGCACGCGACTTTACCTCTTTATACGGCCCAGAACAGCCTCTGGCGGATCAGGGAGACAGCTGTTCAACATCTATTCAGCGGATTCACTCTAGAAAAGCGATGAAAGCTTGGTAATAGGGCCAAGACTGTGTGGTGCAACCATATTCCGGGGAACCCGTTTCTCCCAAATAATAATCATCCGGAGGATATTCATGCGTTTTTTATCTCATTTTTCCATGGCCGTTGCGTTGGCAGCCGCTGGCACGATAGCTGTCACGGCATTGCCGCAGGACGCCCATGCCGCAAAGAAGAAAAAGGAAAAGGGCGGCGAGCTTGAGATCAGCAAGGAAGTGAGGCCGAAAGTGGCCGCAATCCAGGAAGCTATGGCGACCGAAACGCCAGCTACCGCGAAGCCGCTGGTCGAAGCTCTGCTGGCTGAAAACCTGGCGCCCGATGACCGCTTTGTCGCGGGACAGCTGGCGATTCAGCTTGGCGGTACCCTGAAAGATACGTCTTTGCAGGAAAAAGGCATTCTGGCGTCGCTCGACAGCGGCAAAACTGGTGCCGAGCAATTGCCGGCATTCAACTTTTTTGCCGGTAATTTTGCCTATGGCGCAGAGCGCTGGGCAGATGCCGCCAAATATTTTCAGGCAGCCTATGATCTCGGATATCGGGACAATAATATCGAACCTTTGCTGGCCGAGACATTCTTCAAGCGGAATATGGCTGCGGAAGGTTTGGCAAAATGGGACCAGATTATCAGCAACGTCAATGCCACTGGCAAGAAGGCTCCTGAGAGCTGGTATCGTCTTGCCCGCGATCGCGCTCTGGCGAGCAAGGACAAGAATCTCTACGCGACATGGGCGACAAAATGGGCTGGTGCATATCCGAGCGGCGATTCCTGGGGCGACGCGATCGCTGCCAGTCGCTGGACCGCACAGGCTGACAGCATCCAGAACCTTGAAGTATTGCGCTTCATGAAAGCGACCGATGCTCTCAAAACGACGCGCGACTACAAGGAATTTGCCGAAGAAGCGCAGCGCAAGAACCTGTTCGGTGAAGTCGCAGCCGTACTCAATGAAGGTAAGCAGAAAGGCGTCATCAGCGCCGACAGCCCGCTGATCGCAGAGGTGCTGGTACCGGCAGAGCGGCAGCTGTCTTCTGACCGGGCATCATTGCCTTCGCAGCCTTCAGCGGTTAGCGGCTCGGGAAGCAGTTCGGTGATGATGAACTTTGCCGATGTCTGGCTTGGTTATAAAGACTATGACAAGGCCGTCGCATTTTATGAGGCAGGCCTTACCAAGCCGGGTGCCGACGCGAACCGCGGCTATATCGGAATTGGCACGGCGCAGGCCTATGCTGGCAACATGACGGCGGCGAAGCAGGCCTTTGACAAGGTCTCCGGGGAGCGCGCACCGCTGGCGGCGATGTGGGAGACCTGGATTGAGCAGCAAGCCGCTCCGGCACCAGCGCCGACACCGGAAGCAGCCACGACGGCCGCTGAACCGGCAAGCTGATCATATGTGATCTGCACGATAAGAAGAGGGCGCCATTGGCGCCCTTTTTTATTCCTGAATCGGGACGCCGGGCAGATGCTTGGCCGACCGGATGGTAAGCGACGTCTTAACGCTGGCCACATTGGGTGCAGAGGTTAGCTGGCTGGTCAAAAAACTTTGAAATTGTTGAAGGTCTTTTGCTACCACCTTCAATATAAAATCGATTTCACCGTTCAACATATAGCATTCGCGCACTTCTGGAAGTTTTTGCACATGATCTTCAAACGCTTGCAGATCCGCTTCGGCCTGACTTTTCAGGCTGACCATCGCGAACACCGTGATGGTGTAACCCATTTTGGCGGGATCAATGGCAGCATGATAAGAATTGATCACGCCTTCTTCTTCCAGAGCCCGCATCCGGCGGAGGCAGGGCGGGGCCGTCAAGCCAACGCTGTTTGCGAGTTCCACATTGGTAACCCGCCCGTCGTCCTGCAGCCGTTGCAGGATTTTCAGATCGATTTCGTCAAGGTTTGTGTCAGCCATAGAAATGTAATATCCGTTCGCGAGTCATTTGATCGTTATAATATAATAAGGGCGGCAAGCAATGCTTTCTCCTTTGTCCCACATTGTGACGAGAGATTTTCACTGCTTCCTGTAGCAGGCCGAAAGGGTTATCGCCCAGTTAACAATTGGAAAAGCCAACGACTTCCGGGATACCACATTGCGCTTCGATGACCGTCTGACCACCGTGCTCAAAGGGAGCCTGCCGGAAGGCCGAGGAGCCGCGACCCAGTGGCGGCAAGTGATTGACCTGCTGGCACAGAAACCCGGGGATTTGGCTAATCAGGACGTGCAGGCGGGTCTTACAAGGCTGCGTGATTTGCACGAACGGGTTCCCGAACAGGATCGTCTGGCAGCCGTGAAATCGCTCAATGGTCGATTGCGCTCTGCTCCGCTACTGGTCTATCTGACGGCCGATAGCGATGCCATTTGCGACGCGGCGATGGCGGCGGCTGACCTCTCTCCGGAAATCTATGACGATGCATTCCCCAGGCTTTCTGAGCGTGCGCAGGAGCATTTGCGATCGCAAGGTTTCATAGCCTCAGAGGACAATCAGGGCGAATCGGATGAGCGGGCCGTCGAGGAAGAGGCCATCGAGGATAGCCGCTCCGAAGAAGAAACTGGAACAGATCCACTCGCCGACCATCGCGGCGATCCGGCGGAGCGAGTCGCTGAATCCCAGATCAGTGCGCTGGTGGAAAAAATCGCGGACTATCAGAAAAACCGGTCGGCCGGGCCGCTGAGCGAAATAAGTGACGAGCACGGCAGCCCGATCCTGTTGATGGACTCGCTTGAAGCCATTCGTTTTGAAACCGATGAAACCGGAACGATCATTTGGACAGAGGGGCCGCCAAAAGGGGCTATCGTGGGGGTTACAATCGCGCAACCGGCCTTTGATGACGGGCCCGGCCCCGATGCATATGGCGCTGCCGCGTTCCGTCAGCGGATGCCGATGGAAAATGCTCGCATGCGGCTCTGCGGAGCGGCGATTGTCAGCGGCAACTGGCGCATGAGCGCGATACCCTATTTCAGCGAAGAAACCGGTAGGTTCGAAGGCTATCGCGGCATCATGCGCCGGCCGAACGTGGCAGAGGATGCCAGACATGACGGCATTGACGTGGAGCGCCGCGAGCAGCTTCAGCAACTGATTCACGAACTCCGGACCCCGCTGAATGCAGTGATCGGCTTTAGCGAGATCATCGAGCAGCAGCTGTTTGGACCGGCGTCTTACGAATATCGGTCGCTGGCGCGCAATATCATGGATGAAGCGCGGCGGTTGCTGGCCGGTTTTGAAGATCTCGACATCGCGGTGAAGGTGGATTCCGGACAATTGCCGGAGTCCAGTGGCACGGCGAAGGCGGATTGGCTGTTCGAGCGGATGAGTCAACGCCTGCAAGGACTGACGCAAAGCAAATCGGTAGAGCTTAACATCAGCAAGGCCGAGCCGGTGCGCCCCTTTGCTCTGGACGGCGAATCGCTTGAACGGATTTATGCGCGCTTGCTGTCGGCAGCGATTATCTCCTGCGAGAACGGAGAGACCCTGAAGGGTGAACTGCGGACGCGAATCGGATTGCAGCCAACCAACCAGTTCATGTTGTCGCGGCCGTCCCGGATCAAGGGCGTGGCGGAAAATATCCTGCTCGATCCATCGCAGGGCATCGAAGGCGAGGGCGGCGAATCATCGCTGCTGGGCCTGGGCTTTTCTCTCCGTCTGGTGCGCAATCTGGCCCAGTCCGCGGGCGGCTCCCTGACGATCCACGACGACAACATTGCCTTGACGCTGCCGGCAGCGACCACTAGCAAAATCCAAATTCGAGAAACGGAATCGGATTAAGTTGCGGTTTCTCAATCGGTTTCGAGACGATTTTGGCAAGATGGAGGTGACGGAGATTTCTGCGCAGGATCATCAGCCGATGACAATCCGAAAACCGGATCGTCTTGTCCAATGGCCGGAGCAATTTGGCAGACGGTTTCTTATTACGATCGACACCGAAGAAGAATTTGACTGGAACGCGCCTTTTCAGAGCAGCGGCCACACCACAGTCTCGGTCGCCAAATTGCAGGAATTTCAGACATTTGCCGAGACATATGATGTCAAACCGATCTATTTCGTCGACTATGCGATTATCCAGGATGACGCGGCCGCAGCATTTCTGAAAGGCGTTACCGAGGAGCAAAGCGCCCTGGTCGGTGTTCATTTGCATCCGTGGGTCAATCCGCCTTTCGAAGAAGAAGTAAATGTTCACAACAGCTTCGCCGGAAATTTGCCGAAAGCGCTGGAAGAGCAGAAACTTGTTATTTTGCGCGATGCGATCTGCGACAAAATCGGTGTCGCCCCGACCATTTTTCGTGCCGGCCGGTACGGCATGGGACCGCATACGATGGAGCTTCTGATAAAGCATGGCTTCGTGCTGGACAGCAGTATCCGGCCAAGGTTCGATTACAGCGAGCAGGGCGGCCCTGATTTTCTGGCGGTCGGATCAGAACCCTTTTGGTGGAATGATGACAAAAGGCTGCTCGAGGTGCCGCTCACCACGGTTTATTCGGGGCTTTTGCGCAAGCAAGCGGGGCTTGCCGCAGCGATCATGGAAAAATATCCCCTGGCCAATGCGCTGTTGTCGCGCAGCAAGATGCTGGAGCGCATCCCGCTGACGCCCGAAGGCATTTCGGCCCGGGAAACAAAAGAAGCGATCGATGTCGCGCTGGACGATGACTTGCAGCTGCTGGTTTTTTCCTTCCATTCGCCCTCTTTGTCTCCCGGTTACACGCCCTATGTGCGCACACAGGCGGATCTGGACGGATTTTACGACTGGTGGCGCGATGTGCTTGCGCATCTCAAGGCAAGAAACGTCAGGCCGCTGGAAATCGGCGAATTGATGACCGCTGCGGGCGGCGTTTAGCCGATCATTGCGGCCAATGACACGATTCGCGTTGATCGTTCTTGCCAAATCATCACAGCTTCCGCTATCGGACCATCCCAGTGAGATTTGCCTGAAAAAAGCTGCTCATACGGGCCTGTAGCTCAGTTGGTTAGAGCTGGCCGCTCATAACGGCTAGGTCGGGGGTTCGAGTCCCTCCGGGCCCACCATATCTTCATATTGCCGGAAATAGCTGCCCTTCGGGGCAGCGGTAAAATGATGCGTGAAAAACCCTTTGCTTTTCCGAAAAGCACCGCCTAGGGGAAGCGCGCGTCGGGGAGTGGCGCAGCCTGGTAGCGCACCTGTTTTGGGTACAGGGGGTCGCAAGTTCGAATCTTGTCTCCCCGACCATTTTCTTTCCCTCTGTATCTCGCGCACCGCAGTCTGGCTGACCTGTTCAGCCACGGACTACCCGCTGATGTTCAAATCTTGCCCATTCGGTTTGCCGGGAAATGTGGCGGTCAAAACACTTTGCAATACCGCCACTTGCTGTTCATATGAAATTATGAACAAGCCACACAGCAATCACGAAGCACCGGTAACCGACGCCATCACCGGCAAGCCGATGCCAAAGCCGATTCCCGCTGCCACACTGGTCATATTCCGCGATCAACCCGGCAGTACCGCACCTGATCTGCTGATGGTCGAACGGTCTTCCAAAATGGTCTTTGCTGCTGGTGCGGCGGTCTTTCCCGGTGGTCGAATCGACGCTGCCGATTTCGAATTTGCCAAGGCGCTCGGCCATGATGATTTCGAGGAATATGGTGCCCGTATCGCAGCGGTCCGGGAATCGATCGAGGAAACCGGTATTGCGGTGGCTGTGGACGGCAATCTTGATGCCCAGCGCGTCGCGGAAGCGCGGCAGGCGCTGCACGACGAAGTCACATTGGCCGATATCTGCAACCAGTTTAACTGGCAGCTGCAGCTGGAGAAATTGATTCCCTTTTCGCGCTGGTGTCCGCCCTTTGCCGAAAAACGGGTTTTTGACACGCGATTCTACATGATCTCCCATGACGACCATCAGGCAGAGGCCACAGTCGACGAGACCGAGAATTACAATCTGTTCTGGGGCAATGCGCAATCGGTGCTCGATCGGGCCGAAGCCGGCGAGGTCAAGATCATCTTTCCGACAAAGCGCAATCTGGAGCGGCTGGCGCAATTCGGATCCTTTGACGAAGCGGTGGCGCATGTGCAGCAGCATCCGTCGGTGTTGGTCTCTCCCAACGTGGAGAAGCGCGAGGACGGTATGCATCTGTGCATCCCGGAGGGTATTGGCTATCCGGTCACCTCGGAACCAATGGACGCGGTTCAGCGCGGTTTCAAAAAATAGGAAAATGGTGCGCCCGGCAGGACTCGAACCTGCTGCCTCAAGATTAGAAGTCTCGCGCTCTATCCAGATGAGCTACGGGCGCACGATTTCATGGGCATTAGCGATCTTTTGACCGGCTGCAAACCGTGATGTGGCCGGGGCGCCATATTTGTTGAATTGTCTCGGGACCGAGGTAAGATCAGCCGATGCAAGACAGCTTCATCCAGCGGACCTCCGCTTCCAGCCAGGCTGGTCACCAGTTCCGCTATTATGACTTCGTGATGGCGGCCTTTGTCACCGTGCTGCTTCTGTCCGATGTGATCGGCGCGGCCAAGCCGACCTTCATCATGATCAGCGGCGAGCAGTGGATCTACGGGGCTGGGATCCTCTTCTTCCCGCTTGGTTATGTGATCGGCGACGTGCTGACCGAGGTCTATGGTTATGCGCGGGCGCGGCGAGTGATCTGGGCGGGCTTTGCAGCGCTGCTGTTCATGGCGTTCATGAGCTGGGTAGTGGTGTCGCTGCCGCCGGCCGACGGCTGGGACGGGCAGGCGGCCTATGAAAGCGTGTTCGGCCAGGTGCCTCGCATTGTGGCGGCGTCGATTGTCGCTTTCTGGGCTGGCGAATTCGTCAACAGCTATGTGATGGCGCGGATGAAGGTCTGGACGCAGGGCAAGGCGCTATGGACGCGCACGATCGGGTCAACGGTTGTAGGGCAGGGGGTCGATAGCCTGATCTTCTATCCGCTGGCCTTTCTGGGTGTGTGGGAAACCTCGGCGGTGATTACCGTGATGGTCACAAACTGGCTGCTGAAGGTGACATGGGAGGCGGTGCTGACGCCAGTGACCTATGTCGTGGTCGGCTGGCTGAAACGGCGCGAGGGCGTCGATATCTATGATGAAGATACCGATTTCACGCCGTTCAGTACCTCGTCCTGATCTAGCGCAGCAGGCCAGTTCGTTCGGCTCGCCATGACAGGAGCAGGAAGCCGATTGCAAACAGCACGATGAGCACCGGCATGATCCATCCCTCACTGGCGATAAATTCCCAATAGCCGTCGATGATGAAGTAGCTGCTGAACTGGACGATCACCGCGAGCAACGACAGCAGAAACAGGCGAACGGCGATGCGTTTTTGCAGCAGCCAGCTGATCGACGCCGCGAACCCGGAAAAGACGGCAATGGCAAAGGCCGCCGTGACCCAGAACGGTAGCGTCGACAATAGGTCCTGCTGGACCCGCGGCAGCGCTGCGAAGTCCGTTGCGCTCATCGCGATCTGCTGCAGATAGGCCATCACGCCCAGGCCGTTCCAGAGCAACGCAATCGCGCCAATGACCCAGAACCAGATCGGTGCTTTTGTCTTGACCGTCATAAATTATCTCCATCCCCGAAAACCATATCTCTGATCGGTTGCAGAGAGGCTTTCAAGCAAATCCGCTATTGAGTGACTGCGTCAATCAGAACGAACAAATAAATCCATTTAGCCGATCAAGGGATCAATGGTATCAAGCCCTCATTCAAACAAAACACAAAATGGAGTTCATAATGATTGGTAGGAATATCCCTGAAGTAACCCTGAAAACCCGCGTTCGTGACGAATCGATCGAAGGCGACAACCCCTTTCGCTGGGAAGATGTAAACACCAAGGAGCTGTTTGCCGGCAAACGGATCGCCGTCTTTTCGCTGCCCGGTGCCTTTACGCCGACCTGCAGCAACGAACAGTGCCCGGCCTATGAACGTCTTTATGACGAGTTCAAGGCGCGCGGTGTTGACGAAGTCTATTGCATCTCGGTCAACGACGCATTCGTCATGTACCAATGGGGCAAGTCCCTCGGTCTGGAAAAGGTCAAATTGCTGCCGGACGGATCCGGTGACTTTACCCGCCGCATGGGCATGTTGATCAAGAAGAACCATCTTGGCTTCGGTGATCGCAGTTGGCGCTATTCGATGATCGCCGACGACGGCGTGGTCAGCGCATGGTTTGAAGAGCCAGGCATCAACGACGATGGCGTGGACAATGACCCCTATGTTGAGTCGACACCGGAGAAGCTGCTGAACTGGCTGGACAGCAACAAGGAAGCCAGCGAAGCTGCCTAATCCGTTTCGCTAACCAAATTTGAACCGCGAGCAAGCAATTGCTCGCGGTTTTGCATTGTGCGATAGATGGGGACCATGGAGCGCCTCAACAAACCCATCATCATGACGGCGCAAATGGGCAAGGCCGATTTTGCCTGGGCCGACAGCCAGCGCAGGCGCTATTTTCCCCCCGAACGGAACTTCATCAGCGCGCATATCACGCTGTTTCATCATCTGCCGCCGCAGGCACTGGACGAAATCAAGGCCGCCGTCGTTGCGATGACAAGCAGTTTACCAAAACCTGAGGCGCAGCTGTCGGGTCTGATCCATCTCGGCCGGGGCGTCGCCTACCATCTCTACGCGCCGGAATTGCTGGCGCTGCGCATGGAATTGGCGGAGCGGTTCGCCGGATTGCTGGTGGCGCAGGACCAGCAGACGCCGCGACTGCATATCACCGTCCAGAACAAGGTGATCCCGAAAGAAGCCAAGCGCCTGTTTGACGAATTGTCGGCCGAATTCGAACCCCGGCCCTTCACCATTCACGGCATCGGCCTGCATTATTATATTGACGGTCCGTGGCAGGATATCGGCACCTGGCCGTTTCGCGGGGGCTAAGCGCTGTTTTAGTGAGGCAAAAGCAAAAAGTTTTGAAGGGCAGGGGGCAGGATGCAGAGCCTTATGAGAACAGCGAATTAGGCGGCGTTGGATGAGGCTGTTCTGTGCATCAGAAGGCAGAACGCCCTCATCCAGCTCCGATCAGGCAGCAAGCTGCCAGGTCTTCACTCCCTTCTCCCTCACGGGGAGAAGGTTGGAACCGTTTGCTCATTCTGCGCGCGGAGATCGGGGCTAGTAGATTCCCACTTCCTTAATTGGAATGTCCGTGTCGGCCAGCTCATTCTTGTCGAGATTCAATCCCTCGACGACGGCCTTGCGGCCTTGCACATAATCCTTGGTCGCATTGACGCAGTCGAGCGCCACGACCTTGCCTTCCCGGTAGTAGATGACAGAGAATTTGCGCGAAGCCGGATCGCCGCGGACGACATAGCTGTCGTGGCCGGTCGACAAGCCGACGGTCTGCAGCTTCAGATCATATTGGTTGGACCAGAACCACGGCACTGCGTCATATTCTGCTTCTTCCCCCAGGATATCGAGGGCCGCCACTTTCGCCTGGTCATTGGCATTCTGTACCGATTCCAGCCGGATCATCGCACCGTCGGCAAAGGCATTGCTATGCGCTGCACAGTCGCCGATTGCATAGACGTCTTCCAGACTGGTCCGGCAATGCTGGTCCACGTCGACGCCATTGCCGGTTGCTGCGCCGGCGGCCACGAGCGGTCCGGTCTCGGGAATAATGCCGATGCCGACGACGAACATGTCCGCCTCGAGCTTCCGTCCGTCCGCCAGCGTCACGGCGGTGGCGATCCCGTCTTCACCGGTCTCGAATCCGGAGACCATCGCCTCCAGTTCAATGGTCACGCCATGGCTGCGGTGCTCATCCTCGAAAAAGCGCGACAGCGTTTCGCCGGCGACGCGCGAGAGCACGCGATCAAGCGACTCGACAATCGTAATCTGCTTGCCGAGCTTGGTCAGGACGGCGGCCGCTTCCAGTCCGATATAGCCGCCTCCGACGACGACCACTTTCTTCACTGTCGGCAGTGCCGCCATGATCTTGTCGACGTCGGCGCGGGATCGGACGGCGTGAATGTTGCGCGCCTGGCTGCCCGGACAATCGAGCATCCGGGGAGAGCCACCGGTCGCCCAGATCAGCTTGCCATAGCCAATTTCCTCATCCGAGGCCAAGGTCACGGTCTTGCCGACCGGATCCAGCTTGGAGACTCGGCGACCGGTCAGCAAATCGATTTCGCGTTCGGACCAGAAGCTTTCCGGTCGCAATAATATCCGGTCAAACGGCTTGTCGCCGGCAAGATATTCCTTGGACAGGGGGGGGCGTTCATAGGGCGGATATTTCTCATTTCCAAGCAGTCCGATCGATCCTTCAAACTTCTTCTGACGCAACGCAATCGCCGCCTGTGCGCCTGCGTGACCAGCGCCAACAATTAATATATCATAATATGCGTTCATTTTTGCCCCTTGGTGCCATCTTTCGGCTCAGAAAGAGCGCTGTTAGCGCGGATCACACTGGCCGTGCAAGTTTTAGCGTGTTTCTCGATTCCGGTTGTTGACCGGACAGAATGCTATGACTATAGCGCCGCGATCCATAGTGTTTCGTGGCGATTGCAACAGTCGCCCGGACCGGATGGCGGAGTAGCTCAGGTGGTTAGAGCAGTGGAATCATAATCCATGTGTCGGGGGTTCGAGTCCCTCCTCCGCTACCAATTCAGTCCCCAAAAAGACAAAGATGCCATAGCTGATCGATCATGCTGTCTGGCCTAAGTCACGAGGCGCGCGCTCTGCTGCCGTATTAGAGTCCTTGAGAGCGCTTTAGCTCCCCGACGGCGCCCAGATAAAATCTGGATATTTGGTTTCGCTCGATAATCTCTGTGACTTGATTTGCAGCAGAATATTGAGCCAACACCTGGACAGGCTTCAAATTTGAATGAGGTGATGGCTCACCTTTTTCACTCGGCAATATTTTCGCTCTCGGCAGGTAACATCAAATGTCACAATATCTTCATCTGCGAGTAAAATGATATGTCACGTAGACTGTGTCGTTTCGACACGCCGGTATTCGAATTGGCTCTTTTTTAAAGTTAACAACATCTTAATTGATTCGACATAGGGTTAAATCTTCTTTAACCCCCCGTGTTACGGTTAAGCAGAGTTTTACTGCGGCCGAAGAGCGGGAGTGGTTAATTACATATTGGGTCGCAGCTCCCTTGGTGAAAACATAAGATAAATTAAGGACTATATTCGATATGAAAAAGATTGTGCTGGCCGCTTTGGCTTCGACAGTTGCATTGGCAGCAACGCCTGCAATGGCCGCTAACAGCGACTCCAAGGATTTTACTATTCGTGCTAATGTCGCCCAAGAATGCAGCGTAGAAGATCCGGACAATATTAACTTTGGCCGTATTGCGATTGATCGCGCTCCAGGTTCGGGTGCACTGCTTGTAACCCAGGGTAGACAGACCGTTCGCCAGAGCGTTTGGGTAAGCTGCAACTATGGTGCAGACATGGCGATGACCAGTGGCAGCATGACCACGGCGGAAGTCAATGACGGGAATGACTCAGGTGACTTCACGGATGTGATCCCCCTGCGAATGGGTATCACTGCGTCCGATGGAACCGCATTTGGCAAAATATTCTTTGATACAAAGACCAAATCTGGCAATTCCAAGACAAATGCTGACGCATTCCACGATCTCGCAGAAATCGCGGTTGTTTTGAATCCTGATGATTTGGACGGCAAGCGTCCGCTGGCTGGCAGCTATTCTACTGTCGCAACACTGAGCGTTGGCCCAATTTAAGCCTTCAATTAGTTGAAAGCAAAAAGAAAAGGGAGGGGCATGCAGTCTCTCCCTTTTCTGCTTCCGCGACCCTCACGGAGTGGGGGCAATGCAGTTGCACAATTATAAAATGTGGTGCGACATTGTTTTTTCGCCAGAATTTAGGATTCATAGATGGCCCGTATATTTCTTCAAATGGCTGTAATGATTGCTTTACTGTTTGCGCCGAGCTTGGCGGAAGCGGCTCGGGTTTCACCGATGATAGTAGAAATTGAACCGGGTGGGCGTAATTCGGTAGCTCGGGTCGAGTTGACCAACGATGGCGTGCGCAACATTCCGTTTGAAGTCCGGATGATGTTGGGTGAAATCAGCGAAGACGGACAGCTGACCATGACGCCCGCTGATGACAGGTTTCTAGTTTTCCCGGCCCAATCCATCGTAGAGTCAAATTCACAACAGGTATTCCGGCTTCAATATGTTGGAGATCCGGAGCTCACCGAGTCCGAAATCTACTATATGTCAATCCAGCAAGTCCCTGTCGAATTAGAGGAGGGAGAAGAATCCCAAGTTCAAGTCGTCGTCAATTACAATGTGCTGGTGAATGTGGTTCCGGATGGCTCGACGGCCAGAGCTGACGTCGAATCGATTGAGGCTGTTGTGCAGGACGACGTGCCAGGCATCAGGCTGCGTCTGACCAACACCGGGACGCGCTATTTTCTTGCGGGTCTAGCGGAATGGACAATTACGGCAACTGCCGAAGATGGTTCTGAGTATAATGTCAATTACAAGAAGGAAGAGATGACCCGCAAGATCGGTGTCGGTGTCGTCGGGCCGGGCCGCGCTCGGATATTATTTGTCCCGACCGAAAAACCGCTGGTTCAGGATAGCATTCGCGTCGAGGTTAGTCCTTAGGACGTGGCGATGAGGGGGGGAATATTTTTGTATCGCTCCAGCCTTTTGGCTGTTTGCAGTTGCATGGGTTTAACCTCTGCGAATCCTGCCCTTGCGCAGACTACAACCGCCGATCTTAATCGCGCCAGCCTGCTTGCCAGTTTGAATTATGGAATTTTCGCTCCGCGTCGGTCGGGATTTGCGCAACCGGAGAATAATGCTCCACAAGATCAGGGCCAAGGTATCAAGCCGAGGCGTATGTCTTTCTCCGTACCGCTGGTATTCAATCAACGCGTTCTGGGTGACATAATGATCGAAGTGGAGCCGGGAGGGCCTGTTTCGTTTGATGCGGAGTCTCTACGTCGCCAACTTTTAGATCTGCTCAATGAACAGGGGGTTGCCGCGATCGAAAAAGCGATTGCAGGGCGCGACTATATTTCAGCTAAGGATTTGGCAGCTGCCGGCTTTGGTGTCCGTTTCGACGAAAATCGGCTCGAAGTTGTTGTCGATACGATTTCTGGAGACTTTCGCCCCGTATCTTCCCTCGTCGGCGAGGAATATCAAAGGTCCCGCGACACTTTGCCCACCGTCCAGCCGGCTGGCGTCAGCGCCTATATGAATTTCAATACGAATCTGGATTATTCAAGCCAGGATAATTTACGCAAACCTGAAATATTCATGTTTGGCGCCGCCCGCTACAAAGATGTCATAGTTGAACTGGATGGTGCTTTGTCTGACCAGTTCGGACAAGGTTATCGGTTCTATCGCCGCAGCATGCGGGCTGTGTTTGATCAGCCGGACCAGTATCGCCGGTTCAGCGCAGGCGATTTGCGGGTACCTTCCATCCCATTGCTAAGGACACCTTTTGTAGGTGGTGTAGCGGTGGAAAAGCGGCGGCAGATTTTCAATCCGTTCCAGCCGGTGTCACGACTGGGTGGTCAGGAAATATTTCTGGATAGCCGCTCCACTGTCAATGTTCTTGTCAATGGCTCGCAGTTTCAAACGTTTCAGCTGGACGCCGGTCGCTATGATCTTGCCAGCTTGCCATTGCAGGCCGGATCCAATAACGTAACTCTTCAGGTCAGAGACTCCGCCGGGCGCGAACAAAATATCGATCTCAACTATTTCTACGAACCGTTGGATCTTCCCGTAGGAGAAGAAGAATACGCCTTTAGTGCGGGTTTTATTGCGCGCGATTTGAGTTTTGAGCCTGACTATTCCAACGATCCCGTCGCCACGGGCTATTATCGCCGCGCATTTTCGGAAAATTTGATTGTCGGGGGGGCTTTTGAACTCTCTAGCGATCTGCAGACCTTTGCCGCTGAGGCCACTATCGTTCCACAAGTAATTCCGGGTGCTTTTGATGTGCAGGTTGCTGCAAGTACGGGGTCCGGGACCGGTTTTGCAGGGCATGCGAGTTACCGCCTTCGCGGCGGCAACAGCTTTTCGGACAGAAAGCAGCTTAGTTTCACCATTGACTATGAAAGCAGCGACTATCGTACTGTCGGAGACTTTATCTCAACCAAGTTCAATCTGCTCAGTTTGACCGCCAGCTATAGTCAGGCATTTTCCGAACGAACATATTTCAGTGCCGGAGCGACCTATGCCATGCGTGGTGGCATTGAAAGTGATCGAAAGCAGGTCTTTATCGATGTTATCCATCGGCTCAATGATCGGTTGCGGCTGACGGCAGGCCTCGAATATGGAGATGATAGTTTCTCCACGGACAATTTTGGCGTCCGCATCGGTCTAACTGTGGCGTTTGGCGGTCAACATCAGGCGAATGTGGATTATCGCAGCAGAACAGCAACTTCGCGCGCGACATTAACCCGCGGTTCCAACAATACGGTCGGTTCCTTTGGCTATGAAATGGGCTTCAACAACTCCAGAGATTCGAGCGGCGTCGACGCCAGCGCTGAATATATCGGTAACCGCTTTGATGCGCGCGCGTCATTCTTCACGGATGGAGGCAGCTTTGGCAGGATCACGGACGATCAGCGTATCAGGCTCCAGATAGGATCATCAATTGCATTTGCTGATGGTGCATTCGGTATCGGCCGACCTATTTCTGACTCCTTCGCGATTGTGACACCCCATCCATCTCTCAGCGGTCGTAAAATAATTTCCGGCCGAAGTCTGCAAGCCAACGAATATTTCGCCCGCAGCGGTTTGCTGGGTGGCGCTGTGCAATCGGATCTGAGTTCCTATACAGCCCAGGACGTTCAATATGATATCGATAGCCTAGAACCGGGATATGATATTGGGGACGGTCTTGTGCGGGTCGAACCGCCATTCCGAAGCGGTTACAAGATTATCGTAGGTAATGATCGGTTCGTAAGCAGTCTGGGAACGCTCTTTGTCAATGGCGATCCTGCGGCACTGGTCACTGGGACGATCAGTTCGACTGATGATGAGGGATTTGAAACGCTTCCCTTCTTTACAAACTCAGTGGGTCGGTTTGGTGTGATCGGACTTGCCCCCGGAAAAACCTATATTGTGACGATCCCTGCCAATGGACAAAGCTTCAAGATTGACGTTCCATCGGACAACAAAGGGTTGTATCGATTGGGCGACGTTAATTTAACAGTCGAGAGCAATTAGGAGACTAGCATGCGGTTCATCGCTCTATTGGCGGCCACCTTCATTATGTGGACAAATCCCGCATTGGCTCAGGAATGCGTTCCTGAGTTTGTCGATAGTGCGAAAACCGTCACGGTTAGTGATGTGGAGGTTGGGATCCGTGAAGTATCACGGGAGAATTTTCAGATCAGAGTTCGCAATAAAGGAACCGGTGCGTGCAGCGCTACGATCAGGTTTGCGAGGGTTGATGGCTTCGCATCGCCGGACAGGCTAGAATATACATTGCGATCAGGCTCTAGCGCGCTTCAGGTGTTGCCCAACGAAGCGGCTGCGGCCACATCGGAAAGCGAATTATTCGTGGGCGGATTGCCTAGTGGCAATCGAGGGAGTGCCGTACCTTTTCTGTTGTCGATACCCAGCGAGTGGGGAATCGCAGCCGGATTTCGTACTGACCAACTGCAACTGACGCTTCTCGATTCCACCGGACAGGTCACGGACAGCCTGTTTTTGACGATCAATGTAACCGTGCCGCCGTCGGTTAGCCTCCGAGTGGTTGGAGCGACAGGAACCAATCGTATTGCGACAATCAATCTGGGTAATATTACGTCGCGAGATGTATCGACTTCCGATCCATTCGGGATCAGGGTCTGGAGCACGTCGGCCTACTCAGTCTCGTTTGAATCCGAAAATGGAGGAAACCTACTCCACGAGGATGGTCGCGATACGATTCCCTATGAGTTGCGCATGGACCGACAATTGGTCAACTTGTCCGGTAGCGGGGAGTTTGTGTTCCCAGAGCGCACCTCTTCGCTAGGGCGTGTCCACCGATTGCGAGTGCAAGCAGGACCCGCAATTGGTCGTGCTGGCGGCTATGGAGATAGAGTGACGGTTACGGTTTCAGCTGTTTGATCAGATAGCTGTAACGGAGAAGCTAACGGCGAGATTGGCAAGAACGCCGTCAGTCCGAATTGCAATTGGAACCGGGCCAGAGCGGGCCCCTGATCGAAACGCGACAGATGACAGGCCGGAAGCGTCGAGCGATGTTAGCGTACCGTCATAATTCAGATCTACCTGTTCACCATCATCGAGCGGCCGGTGACCCGCTAGTATTTGGAAGCCCCGAGAACTGTTGCAATATTCGTTCACAACGCCCCGAACGATGTTGTTCCGTTCGTCAATTACGAAATCGTCCGCTTCAATGTCGCAAACAACGGGAATGGTCAGAGAAATGGAAAAGCCCCCGGAATCGCCCGACGCCGCGCTCGCTGGCGACTGTAGCCAGGATAGAGCGACAAATGTTGCCGCGAAGGTGGAAAGTCTTTTCATAGTAAAACTCCTGTTCGAAACGTTTACTAACGCCGAGAAATTAAAATTCGGTTCGTGGCCAAATAAAACGTTCGGTTAAGAGATTGGTGAAAATAAAAACTCACCGAAAAGTAGTAAATTAGGGTGGCTATATTAGAAAAAACACCCAGTGATTGGTTTGTGTTGGCTAGGCACAGTAATAAATATTATTTGAAGTTTAATTCATCACTAGAGGTTTATCATTCAATTATATTTAAATTCAATTTTGAATAGGGTAATTTATTAAAATCTATACTTTAATTGTTAATGCTAGTCTGACTATGAAGCTGAGTTCCCATATTCTTTTCCGTCGCCTTCAAATCAAACAGCGAACACAAAACCAAAACCCGTGCACGCTATTCAATCCTAGCGTTATCCGTTAAAACCGCTGCCGAAGGCTGCGCAGAGATTAGCGTAGCTCCTATCAATAAACCTGCAGCGTATTCTTTTTCATTCTCTCAACCTATGTTCCTGAATGTACAGAGCTAGGGGAAAGGTATTAACTTGCGCATCTATAGCTTAGTTAACCGACTTTAACCGAATCGCCCCAAACTTATCAATCGCTCCAGCCGTTGCGGCGATGTCTCGGCCGGGCCGCGTAGGCAACGATACCGTGAGTCTGATTGCCCGAGACGGTGAGATCGGCATCATTGATGATGCTGACGCCGCTAGCGCCGGAATCATAAATGCTTTGCCAACAATTGCCCCGGCGACGCCATTGAAATCGGTATCGAATTGATCGGGACTAGTAGTCACGAAAATGTCGCCATCGTTTAAAACGGAAACGTTCGCGCCACTAAAGCCCTGGCCTAATATGCCAGCGCTGATGGCTTCGCGCTCGCCTGACCCGTTCGACCCCGCTCTGCGCACGCCGGAATTGCTTATGCCGACGCCTCCTCCGAGATCTGCCCGCCCCTGCAGGGCGATGGCGGGCCCGCCCGTCGTCGTCGCGATAATGTCGCCTTCGTTGCTGACGCGCACTAAACCCCCGCCTTCGGCGACCGCTTCGATGCCCCGAGCGAAACCGCCGTTGCCGTCCGCAGTGATATCGGCCGCGCTGGTCAGGCTGAGATCGAAGCCGTCCTGCGTGATCGCGAATATACCTTGCGCATCACCGGCGATATTGGGATCGTTGAACACATCGATCCGTACGTCGTCTTCGACATCGATTGTCAGATCGCCGTTATTTTTGACGAGTTCGATGCCGGCATAGCCCGGCGGCGCGATAGGGGCATCGGGATTGCGGATGACGATGCGTTTGAAATCGGGCGTGCCGGGACCGGCGGTGATGCCGTCCGCCAGATCGCCTTCGCATATCGCCACCTTTTCGCCATCAATGACAGTGATGGCGCATTCCGCACTGTTGCCGGGGACAATCTGTTGTGCGTGCGCGGGGCTCGGGGAAAACAATAGGCCTGCTCCCAGAACACTCGCCGCCGTGCTCAATTTCAGCGTGTCGCGATATCTCAAAGTTCCACCAATGCGCATGCAAAATCCTCCAGCTTGGCGTCCGCAAAAAAACGGGCCCTCAATTAAAGAGGCGTAATCAGCGCGAGAAACGGCTCAAAAAAGATTCCGGTCCGGTTCGCAATGGCGCGGACGCTTCATGGAGGTTGAGCCGAAAAGGCCTGCAGCGCGGGCGGCTAACGGTGCTCGCCGAGGTGATTATTCCAATCTTAGACGGCGTCGGGATTCGACTGATGTGCCAGCTGCAGGGCAGGGCTTGCGTGCGGTTGATCACAGCAGCTGTTTTGGTTCCCTGTAAACGGGCTGAGAATCAAGGCTGCCAAGTGCGGTGGCTAAGGAGATCTCTGGCCTCGATACCAAATGACGGGACGTAAATTGTACTCCGTTCGACTTATCGGTTACAGCAAGGGGTCTCGGTTCGTCAGGGACGTAAAACAGGAGGGCAATTTGAGCAGGATTCAAGCAGCGCTTGCGGTCACTGCCGCTGGTACGATGGGGGCGGTTGCATTTGGTGCACTCGCTCTATTTCCGGGTCCAGCGGGAGCCAATGTCGCCATTGCGATGACACCGCTGTCACTGGCTCATCCGCCGTCGGAACATGTGAGCAGCAATCCCATGGCGCTGCAATCGAGCGAAACCGGTCCTGCAACGGACGGTGCCGGTTCAGGGGCGCCGGTTGCGGAGGACAGAGCCTATGTGCCGCCTGCAGAGGCAGAGCCGCCATTGCCTGCGCTGCCGCCCAAACCGGTTTTGTCCCAAAAGGATTATCCCGACTGCCGGGAAGATCATTTGCATCTTCCGGACCCGCATGACAAAGCCAAAAATATCAACGCCTGCACGACGGAGCTGGATAATTATTACAGTGGCGTTCTGACCGAATATCGCAAGCGCATGAATGAATATCAGGATGAGCTGTCGCGGATTTACACCGAGAAAGTGGCGGGCAGGATGGAATATTCCGCTGCCACCAGAGACCGCTTCTACAAAGAAATAATGGAGGAACATGCAAGCTCGGACCCGGATGGCGAAAATATGGCGGTCTATCGGGCCGCGGTGCAACTGTACCAGGCAGATCGCGATTATCTGAGCGACCGTTACTGTTACAATACCGGCTGTGGTGGTTATCCGGTGCCGGAGAATTACGGCTTCCTCAATATGGAAGGCGGCAGCGGCAAGGCCGCGAAGTCGAGCAAAGGCACCAGCAAGGACAGCAAGGCAAGCAACGATAAGGGCTGCAAGAAATCCCGCGGTCGCGGGCAGCTTCTGGGCGGCATTTTTGGCGGCGCGCTTGGATCGGTTGCCGGGCTAAACAAGGTCGGCTCGTTGATTGCCAGCGCGGCAGGCGCGGTTCTCGTTGGCGAGATCGCCTGCAAATTGAGTAAGGATGAACAGGAGAAAGCTGCGGAGGCCACGCTTGCAGTTGTCGAGGAGGAAAAAGTGGGGGCAGTTGCCAACTGGCAAAGTCCGACGCGCGGCGGCGTATCCGGGTCGTCCACAGTCACTGCACTCAACACGCAGCCCAATGGTCGCAAATGCCTGACGATCACCGATGTCGCGATTATCGACGGCGAAGAAACTCGCGTTTCCAAGCAAATGTGCCGGGGGGCCGGTGAATCCAAATATGTGATTGCGGCTTGAAGGGTCGTTAACCATCGGGAAGCTCTCAACTGCGGCTATCTCCGGCCAAAATTATTCTTGCCGTGGCTGAGCGGTGTTAGCTCTTGCCTACCGGTGTCCGGCATCCCTATTTGCACATTATAGAATCATGATCGGGAATGGAATATGGCCGAAACGCATCGCACAAAAATGCTCATTCTGGGTTCGGGGCCTGCTGGATTGTCAGCGGCTATCTATGGCGCGCGCGCTGGTATGAAGCCGATCGTGGTCCAGGGGCTGCAACCCGGCGGTCAGTTGACCATCACCACCGACGTCGAAAACTATCCCGGATTTCGCGATGTGATACAGGGTCCGTGGTTGATGGAAGAGATGCAGGCGCAGGCAGAAAGCGTCGGCACCCGCACCATATTCGACACGATTGTCGATGTTGATTTTTCCAAGCGACCGTTCCGGCTGACGGGCGATGGCGGCGACATCTATGAAGGCGACACGCTGGTCATTGCGACCGGTGCGCAGGCCAAATGGCTCGGTCTGCCCGGTGAAGAAGAATTGTCGGGGAAGGGCGTCTCTGCCTGCGCGACCTGCGACGGCTTTTTCTATCGCGGCAAGAAAGTCGCGGTGATCGGCGGCGGCAATACCGCGGTCGAGGAAGCGCTCTACATGACCAATCACAGCGATGACGTGACCCTGATCCATCGCCGTGACAGCTTGCGGGCGGAAAAAATCCTGCAGGACCGGCTGTTGGCCAATCCAAAAATCTCGGTTTTGTGGAACAAGAATGTGGAGCGGTTCGTCGGTGGTGGCGATCCGGTCGGACTGGTCGGGCTTGATCTCATCGACACGCAGACCGGCGACACCAGTCATCTGGCAGTTGATGGCGCTTTTGTGGCCATCGGGCATGCGCCAGCGACTGAGATTTTCAAGGACCATCTCGACCTGATTGACGGCGGCTATATCGAAGTTCAGCCGGGTACGCCGAAGACCAAGATCCCGGGCCTGTTCGCTTGCGGCGATGTTATGGACCATGTGTACCGGCAAGCGGTCACGGCGGCTGGTACCGGCTGCATGGCGGCGCTGGATGCGGAGCGTTTTCTGGCCGAGCAGGAATTTGAATTGATCGCGGCCGAATAATCAGGCGCTGCGCAACGCATCCAGTAATTTTCCGGTGAGCCAGTTTTTGGCGTTGGCATCGGCAAAGCTGTGAGAAGCGCTGTCGAGCGTTTCGGTGGAGATTTTATCCTCTCGCCGCAGCGTTTCATAATCTGCGCTATTCCAGGCAGCGAGGAAGGCGCGGGCGGTGGTGTCACGCTTTGCCAGCAAGATCTGGACGTCTTGCTCCAGTCCTGACAGCGCGCTCGCCAAACGCAAAGACAATGCGCTATTCTCATCGGATCGAGAGGCCTGTTTGAGCCCCTTCGCTAATTTTTTCAGGTTAATTTTGCCGGAGAGCAGATCGATGATCGTTCGCGGGTTTTTGATACGGTCCCAGTAGCGCGAACGGATGGCCGCCGATGACATGGTCGGTTCGTCGGGCTCTGCCTCACCGCTCGTCTCAATCACCCACGGATTGGCCAATATATATCCGTCAATGCCAGCCTCTGGGCCGAACAGGGCCAATGCCGTCGCCGCATCGCAATTTCCGAAAGCTATGATCTTGTGGATCTGCTGTTCCTGCCTGAGAAAGCGTGCTGCCGCCGCAATATCGGCGGCGCTGGAAAGGAAGCCGTCATTTTCCCCACTGCTTTCGCCGATCCCGCGCCGGTCATAGCGGAGCACCGGGAAGCCCTGTTCGCATATCTGCATCGCCAAAGATGCCATGCCGTTATGAGCGCCCGAGCGGATTTCATTGCCGCCGCTGACAATAAGCAGAGCGGTCGTGCCAGAGCCGGTGTCGACTGTGGCCGCGAGCGTCTCTTCTCCACAGGGGATAGCATGGAAACTGCGCATCATTGCCCGATCCATCGCGCGATATCCTGAGCGATAGCCGATGACATGGCCAGATCATCATCAGGTTCGGCGCGCAGCCATAATGCGCTGCCGGGAATGTGCACGTCAGCTGGTTTGCTGTCTGAGTCCAGTCTGGCCACCCGCTGATCCGGCATTTCCGGAATGTCCGCTGCATTCAGCTTTTTGAAGAGCTCTGACCCGAGGATATTGCCGGCCAGCTCTATCGATCCGGCCTCAGCCTGTTCGGTCAGCTGGGCAAGGCTTGTGCTCAGCCCTGCTTCCCGGTCTGCAGCCACCCTGGTCCGCATCATGGTCCGCAGAATGGTTGCGCCCTTGATTGGGCTGAACACCCAATGTCTGGCCTCTGGCATTGCGGTGATCGCCAACGCGCCGGCACGAAAGGAGGCGATATGGGAGATATCATGCTGACGAGCGCAAGCCTGAAGGGCGTTTTGCCAGTCGGATAAGTTTATCTGCTCGAGTGCGACCAGACTTTCATTCGTGCCCGGCAGGTCTGGTAAAAAGCTGCCAACTTCCAAAGCTTCCAGTGCGCGCATGACGTCGACCAGCATCTTGCGCATCCGGTTCATTTCGTCAAACAGCGGCGGAACCAGCAGGATCCGGCGCTGTGACTCAATGGCCGTGCACAAACAAAGCTCGTCGCGATCCGCAAATTCGTAGGAGACGAATGCGGGCGGGGCGGTCACTCGTTGACTTTCATCTCGGCAAAGGCAACCAGATTGCCAAAGGTTTCAAACAATTCGCCGTCAACTTCATCATCTTCTATCATGATGTCGAGACGGTCTTCGAGTTCGGTGAGCAATCCGGCGACGGCCATGCTGTCCAACTCCGGGAGAGCGCCGAAAAGCTCGGTTTCCGCCGTGAATTCTGCGACCTGCTCTTCGCTCAGGCCCAAAATATCCCGCATCACTGCACGCACGGCAGCTTCCGGCGTTAAATCGACCTCATTTTGCATCAAAAACCCCCGAATCCCGGATAACGGCGCCTCCCTAAAGGGAAGCGCGCTTTCCGGCAAGGCCCGACGCATAATGTCGCAAAATTGGTAGCCATGACAGTGGGTTGTTGGGCCAGTAGAACTCCAGCCGGTAGCGGTCCCGGACATCCTCCATCCACTCCCTTTTGTAGCCGTCGTTGCCGGTCCCGAAATCGATCAGATTGACATGGTCGATATCGATCACATGCTGGAACATGGCCACCGAAAGCAGGGTGCCGGGAGAGGACTTGGTGGCATCTTCGACATGCGCCAGCTTGTGGATCAGCGCTTCGCCATTTTCGACGGTCCAGAACTGGGCCGCGACCGGCGCGCCGTCGATATAGGCGAGGCCGAGACGCATGCATCCAGCAGCGGCTTCATGTTGCGCCAGCTTGCGCAAAAAATCGGGATTGCCTTCTTCCGGTTTCCAGCTGCGCTCATATACTGAGACATAGTCATCCCAGTCTTCGTCGGAAAATTCCTTTTCAATCCGCACCGACACCAGGTTTTTCTTCTCTTTGCGGCGTACCGTGTTGCGGAGTTGACCGGGACGGTCGGCCCAATATTGGTCGAACGTGCGACCGTTGACGTTGAGGATATGGTTGTCGTCGGCTTTCGAGCGAAACACGATCCAGCCAGCCTGTTCAAAGGCCCGCTCAGTCAGGCTTGCGGCCGAATCTTCATCCGGAACCGGCGTGATTTCAATATGGTGAGAGCTGGACTTCAGTTTATCCGCGAGCTTTGTGAGCAGTGCCAATTTGGTAACCTCGTCATATTCGCCGAGGAAAATCGGACGGTAGGTGAAGTTATACCAGTTGGCCAAGGCAGCGTGGCGGCCGAGTCCGGTTTTCATCAGAAACATCCATGCTTCTGCTTCACCTTCCTGGCTGTGAACAATCAGCGGCGTCTTGTCCGGCAGGCACAGTTCATGCAGCGGTTTGAGCCATTCAATCCGGTCGAACAGCGACTTTTGGCCGGTTCGCCCAAGTTTTTCTCCAGCTATGGCTTGCACCGACTGGAAATTGCTATGATATTCGCTGGTCATGGTTAAGGTCGTATCTGTCACAAATCTGCTCTTTTTCCCATAGGTCAAACATTGAATATTGCTCCCGAAACCGCCGCATTTCCGCTCGACCATTTGACTATAGACAAGGATCCGGATGCGAGCGCTCTCGTGACGCGTTCCGGTAACCTTAGCTACAAGATGTTAAATCATCGTATCGCTTTGCTGGCGTCATGGCTGCGGGACCAAGGCGTCGTCCAGGGCGATCGCGTGGCGACCTGGCTCTCGAAAACCGAACTGGCCTGCATCATGCCGCTGGCTGCTGCTCGCGCCGGCCTGGTGCACGTGCCGATCAATCCTCTGCTTAAACAGGCGCAGGTTGCCTATATCATGGCGGATAGCGGGGCCAGGTTGCTGATCAGCAATAGCGGCCGCCTGAAAACGCTCGCGGACGGCAGCGACGATGCGGCGTGGAGCCGGTTCGAAGACAAGGTGGTCGAGGCCGCTCTGGAGTCAATCGTCAATCCGATCCAACCCAGTGCCGCAACGACGAATGTCGATGATCTGGCGGCCATCCTGTATACCAGTGGCTCGACCGGTCGGCCCAAGGGCGTGATGCTCAGCCACGCCAATCTTACGCTCGGCGCACTCAGCGTCGCGGATTATCTCAAGCTGTCGGCCGACGACCGCACGATCTGCGTGTTGCCGCTGAGCTTTGACTATGGCCAGAACCAGTTGTTGTCCACCTGGGCGGCGGGTGGATGTGCGGTGCCGCTGGATTATCTGACGCCTCGCGACGTGCTGAAAGTCTGTGCGCGTGAGCAGATCACGACCCTGGCAGCGGTGCCGCCGCTCTGGGTGCAACTGGTCGAGCAAGACTGGCCTGAGGAAGCGGTTGCATCCATGCGGCGGCTGACAAACAGCGGTGGAGCGCTGACCCCGACGCTGGTCAAACAGTTGCGCGGGATTTTTGGCGAAAAAACCGATATCTATGCGATGTATGGCCTGACCGAAGCGTTTCGTTCGACCTATCTTGATCCCTCGCTGATCGACGACAATCCAACCAGCATGGGCACGGCGATCCCGTTTGCCGAAATTCTGGTGGTCGATGAAAACGGTGCCATTGCTGCGCCTGATCAGCCGGGCGAACTGGTCCATTGCGGCCCCCTGGTAGCGCAAGGCTATTGGAATGATCCCGAAAGAACGGCTCAACGTTTCAAGCCTGCACCGGCAGCGGCGACGTCCAGCGGTACCGCTGTTTTCTCTGGTGATACGGTGAAGCGCGGCAAGGATGGATTGCTCTATTTCGTCAGCCGCGATGATGCCATGATCAAAAGCTCCGGCAATCGTATCAGCCCTACAGAAATTGAGGAAAGTGCCGTAGAATCAGGCATTGCTGCCGAAGCGGTTGCGCTGGGCGTGCCCGATGAACGGCTTGGCCAGGCTATCCGTTTGTTTGTCCGGCCGGTTGAAAATATGTCCGAAACCGATGCGCTCTCCGATCAACTGGAAAACTATTTAAAGCAAAATTTACCGAATTTTATGCACCCCAGAGATATCATCCTGCTGTCCGAATTCCCGAAGAATCCGAACGGGAAACTGGATCGCAATTTACTGGCCAGCATGGATGTTGAATGATTAAGACCAAACCCACCGGGCCGATCCCGTCTGGATATGAAGCGATTGATGGTGAGCTTGCAATTGGTGGCCTGACCGCCAGCGCGCTCGTCGCGCAACATGGCTCGCCGCTGTTTGTCTATTCCACCCGGATGCTTGACAGCCGGATGGCGCAACTGCGGGCCGCTATGCCTGATGGTCTGGACCTTCACTTTGCCATGAAAGCCAATCCGTTCCAGCCAGTGCTCCACCACATGGTCGGTTTGGCCGATGGGATCGATATTGCCTCAGGCGGAGAATTGCGCATGGCCCTCGAAGCCGGCGCAGAACCGGCGCATATCAGCTTCGCGGGGCCGGGAAAAAGAGACGATGAACTTGAAGAGGCGATTAAGGCCGGCGTCAGCATCAATATCGAATCACCGAGCGAATGTGACCGGGCTCTGAAGATTGGCGTGGCCTTGGGAAAAACCCCGCGACTGGCGATCCGGGTCAATCCGAATTTCGATCTCAAGGGGTCGGGAATGAAAATGGGCGGCGGTGCCAAGCCGTTCGGTATGGATATCGAATTGGTCGCGCCGACGGTGAAACGGATATTGGATGCCGGGGCGGATTGGCGCGGCTTTCACATTTTTGCCGGCTCACAGGCGCTGAGCGCGGACGCCATCATCGAAACACAGTCGCAAACCCTGGCACTCGCGGCCGATCTGGCGAAGGAGATCGGGCGCGCGCCGGAGCATGTCAATCTGGGCGGTGGTTTCGGTATTCCCTATTTCCCGGGCGATGAACAGCTGGACATCATCAAGGTCGGCAATGCGTTATCCGATCAGCTCAGGCAATTGCCGGATATTCTGTCGTCTACCCAGTTTGCGATCGAACTGGGCCGCTATCTGGTTGGTGAAGCCGGTGTCTATCTGACCCGCATCGTTGACCGCAAGGAAAGCCAGGGACATATTTTCCTCGTCACCGACGGTGGCTTGCATCACCAGCTCGCCGCCAGCGGCAATTTCGGAACGGTCGTGCGACGCAATTATCCAGCGGCTATCGCGAACAGATTCGAGGAAGAGCCGGCAGAAACGGTGTCGATCGTGGGTTGTCTGTGTACGCCTCTCGATCGTTTGAGCGACAATGCTGCGATGCCGCAGGCGAGCGTCGGTGATATCGTCGCTATCTTCTGCGCCGGAGCCTACGGCGCCAGTGCAAGCCCCGCCAACTTTCTCGGGCAAGGGCCCGCAAGCGAGATATTAGTGCAATAATTCAAGCCCGTTGGCTTCGGTTATGCGCTGTCATCGTTAATCGTAAATTCAGCAAATCCTAACGCTATATTCACTATTTTCCAGCATATCCAGCCTGTGACTTTGCGTGGATTGGCTGTTTTCCGTTGAAATACGGCCATTCACCAGAGGCTTTAGACGAGGTGGAAAAATGCGTTCTGGTATGAAAAACAATCGTTTAGCCAAGTTGATGCTGGGTGCCGGCATGGCGTCACTGGCGGTTGCTGGCTGTTCGGGCAGTTCCAGTGGTCCGCAGCTGCCGCCGGCATCCTTTGTCTCCATGCAGGAAGGTCCCGGTGAAGAATATGTGATCGGTCCGCTGGACGAGCTGACCATTTTCGTCTGGCGCAATCCGGAACTCGGCGCGAAAGTTCAGGTTCGTCCTGATGGCCGCATTACGACACCATTGATTACCGACATGCCTGCAGTCGGCAAAACCCCAGCGATGTTGGCGCAGGATCTGACCCTGCAATTGTCGCAATATATCAATGAGCCTCTGGTCTCCGTCATCGTCAACAATTTCTCCGGCACTTTCTCGCAGCAAATCCGCATCGTGGGTGCGACCGAGAAGCCGGCGTCCATTCCTTATCGGGCCAATATGACCCTGCTCGACGCGATGATCGCGGTCGGCGGCATGTCCGAATTTGCTTCGGGTAACCGCGCCCGGTTGATCCGCTTTGATCGCGGTACCGGCAAGCAGAAGGAATTTGCTCTCCGTATCGATGATCTGATGAAGAAGGGCGAAACCAGCGCCAATGTCATGCTGCGTCCCGGTGACGTGATCATCATCCCCGAAAGCATGTTTTAATCAGCCGTTGGCTCTCTTTCACAGGAATCGAACGAACACATGAACGGTCTCTATGACGAAATTAAGATTGCGGTGTACAGCGTCTGGAATCGACGCTGGCTTGCACTGGCGGTTGCGTGGGCTCTGTGCTTGCTGGGCTGGCTTGTGGTTGCACTGATTCCCAATAGCTATGAATCAAAAGCGCGCATTTCCGTCGAGATGCAATCCATCTTGTCAGACAAGGTCGGCGTCGACGCGCGCGAGCGCAAAAAGAATATGGAGCGCGTTCAGGAAACGCTCGCTTCCACGATCAATCTCGAAAAAGTTGTCCGCGGCACCGCGCTCAACCAGTCGGTGTCAACCGACCGGGAACTTGCCAACAAGGTCGAGATGCTGCGCAAGAATATCGAAATAAAATCCGAAAAGGACAATCTGTTCGAGATTACGGCGAAATCATCGGCCACCAATCTGTCTGATGCAGAAAATGCCGTTCTGGCCCGCGATATCGTCCAGAAGATGATCGACATATTTGTCGAGGAAAACCTGTCCGGTGACCGCGTCGAAACCAGCCAGACGATCAAGTTTCTGGATGCCCAACTCGCCCAACGCGAAAAAGATCTTCAGGAGCTGGAACAGAAGCGGGTTCAGTTCGAAACAGAAAATCTGGGCTTGCTGCCGGGTGTTGGCTCAATCAGCCAGCGCATGGAAGCCGCCCGTGCCGAACTGGCGCAGATTGACTCGCAAATCAGCCAGGCATCGGCTTCGCTGGCCGCATTGAATGGCCAGCTGTCGGGCACGCCTTCGACATTGGCGACGCCAGGAGTGGGCGCCGGCGGCGCCCGTGGCCAGCTTGCCCAGGCACAGGCAAACTTGGCCTCAGCGCGCGCGCGCGGATGGACCGACAGCCATCCTGATGTGATTTCGATGAAAAATGAAATTGCCGCGCTGCGACGCCAGGCAGCCAAAGAACCAGCTGGAGGAGGTGGTTATCAGACCCCAAATCCAGCCTATAGTTCGCTGCAGAGCATGCGCGCCGAACGCCAGGCCAGCATCGCTGCCTTGCAGGCGCGGAAAAATGCGCTGCAGGCCGACATGGCTCAACTGGCCTCGAAACAGACGATGGAGCCAGGGGTTGCTGCTGAAATGTCGCGGATCAATCGCGATTATGAGGTGCTCAAGAGCCAGTATGACCAGCTGCTGACCGATCGGGAGCAAATCAAATTGCGCGGTCAGGTGGAATCGGAAACGGACTCTGTCCAGTTTCGCGTGATTGACCCTCCGTCCAGCCCGCGGTCTCCGGCCGCACCGAATCGGCCACTATTGCTGGCGGTGGTTTTGATAGCCGGCATTGGCGGTGGTGTTGGCACAGCCTTTGCGCTGGGACAGTTGCAAACAACCTACCCGACAGCGGACAAGCTGGAAAAAGCGAGTGGCCTGCCTGTGATAGGGTCTGTTTCGCAGATCCTGACCAACGCTCAGCGAGCGATCCAGAAGAAAAAACTGCGCATTTTTTACGGCACAAGCGGCGCACTATTCGGCGTTTTCGGAATGCTGATGATCGTCGAATTTATCCAGCGCGGAATGGTTGCCTGAGGAAGCAGATATGAACAACTTCGATCCACCCAGAAAGCCTGGCTCGCTGCTCGAAAGAGCAGGAGAGATCTATGACTATATCCCTGCGGTTCGAACCGGCGACCAGAAGCGCCGTGCTCAGGATGATGCGTCATCTGCGGCTGAGTTACGGCCAGTCACGCCGGTAACACCTCGACCAATCGAAACTTATGATGGGCCGCGCGTGATTGTCGATCGGGACAAGCTGCGGGAAGCCGGCTTCATCGTCCCCGGCGGACCGGTAACCGGTATTTCCGAGGAATTCCGGATCATCAAACGTCAGCTGCTGCTCGCTGCAAAGGGCAACCAGAAAACCGCACCGGTTCGCAATGGCGAACGGATATTGATCTGTTCGGCGCATCCCGATGAAGGCAAGACATTCTGTGCCCTGAACCTGGCTCTGTCGATCGCCGCAGAGAAGGATAATGAGGTCCTGCTGGTTGATGCCGATTTCGCCAAACCCAGCATTCTGTCCAGTCTCGGACTGGAGGGCAGTAAAGGCCTCATGGACGCGCTGGCCGATCCGGAATTGCCGGTCGAAAATTGCATCATTCATACGGATATTGCCGGTTTGGCCATCTTGCCAGCCGGCGACCAGACCAACGCCGATACCGAATATCTGGCATCTTCGCAGACCGAGCAGGTGCTCAACCGTCTGACGCAAAATAATCCCCACCGCATCGTGATCTTCGATTCACCACCGGCATTGTCGGCATCGCCGGCTTCGGTTCTGGCAACCCATGTCGGGCAGGTCGTGATGGTGGTCAAAGCGGACGAAACAACGGAGACCGCCTTGCGCGATGCGCTCGGTTTGATGGGCGGATGTGAACATATCCAACTGCTTCTGAATGGCACGAAATTCTCGCCAACCGGACGGCGCTTTGGATCCTATTACGGATATGGAGAGTGAACCCATGACCTCGCCGAAGACTAAAAATGTCCTGAAATATGGGAGCATGTTGCTCCCTCTGCTTGGCTTCGCTGCGCCGGCAGCTGAGGCCCGCGAACGCCAGGCCGATGTCGCGCCCTATATCGAAATTCAACAGGTGCTCGTTGCCGATCTGAAAGATGGCAGCGATGTGCTGACCTATACGTCGGTTGCGGCCGGTGTCGATACGTCGATCCAGACCCGCAATGCTGCGGCCCAGCTGAATGTGCGCTATGAGCGTCGATTCTATTATCAGGACAATCTGGGCGACGATGATATCGTTACCGGGCTGGCGCGCGGCAGAGTGCAGCTAGTGCCCAATCTCCTGTCTCTGGAAGCTGGCGGGATCGCGACCCGTAGCCGTGTCGATTTGCGCGGCGGTTCACCATCAAATACGGTTGGCAATATCGACAATGTCACGCAGGTCTACTCGGTTTATGCAGGGCCAGACCTTTCGACCCAAGTCGGCGCGCTTGACGTCAATGCGGGTTATCGGATTGGCTACACCAAGGTAGAAAATAAGAGCACCGGTGCCTTGCCACCGGGTCAGATCCCGATTGACGTGTTCGACGATAGCGTCAGCCAGTCGGCCAGTCTGAGCGTTGGCATGCAGCCCGGTGAATTGCCGGTCGGCTGGGCCGTCAGTGCCGGATGGGACCGGGAAGATGGCGGGCAGCTGGACCAGCGCTTTGATGCGAAACATGTCCGCGCCGACGTGACCGTGCCGGTCTCCGGAACGCTCGCTCTGGTTGGCGGTGTCGGTTATGAAGATATAGAAATTTCCGAACGTGATGCGGTGCGTGATGCCAATGGCGTTCCGGTTATCGGAGATGACGGCCGACTGGTCACCGACGAAACATCGCCTCGACTGCTGTCCTATGATCAGGATGGCGTGTTCTGGGATGCCGGTGTTCTGTGGCGGCCCAGCCGTCGCACCTCGCTCGAAGCACGGGTTGGTCAGCGCTATGGCAGCGAAACTTACTTGGGCAGCTTTGCTTACCAGCCCAATCAGAACATGGCGCTGAATATCTCAGTCTATGATACGGTGTCCGGCTTCGGCAATTTGCTGAATGACAATCTGGCCAATTTGGGGACCAGTTTCTCCAGTTCGCGCAACCCTCTCAGTGGTGAACTGAACGGATGTGCGTTCGGTGAAACGAGCAGCCTCTGCTTTAACGATGTCCTGCAATCAGCGGCGGCATCGTCCTTTCGGGCGCGCGGGGTCAACGGGCAGCTAACCTATAACACGGGCGGCTGGAATACCGGCCTCGGAGTGGGATATGCGCGGCGCAGCTATTTTGCGTCGCAATTGGGCGCAGTGTCTGCAGTCGACGGTCTGGTCGATCAAAATTACTATGCCAATCTTTCGGTTGGCCGGGAAATCGATGCCTATTCCAGCTTCGACGCCAATCTGTACGCCAATCTGCTCGACAGCGGCTTTGTCGATGCGCCCAATGTCTTTGGCATCGGTGCCAATGCCGCATATTATCGCCAGATTTTGCCGCGTCTGCAGGGTACCGCAGCGGTCGGCCTGGACAGTTTTCAGCAGGATGGCTTTGACAGCGCAATTACCGCATCCGCCTTGCTGGGGCTCAGATATGATTTTTAAGAACATCATCGTCGCTGATGATCGGAGATACGAGTATGTATGATAGCTTCTACGGATTGAATGGTCGGCCCTTTCAACTGACTCCCGATCCGCATTTTTATTTCGAAAGTCTGACCCACCGCAAGGCGCTGTCCTATCTTGGCTATGGCCTGGCGCAGGGCGAGGGCTTCATTGTTATCACCGGCGACGTGGGAGCGGGCAAGACCACTCTGGTCAGACATCTGATGGCGACGATCGACAAGGCGCGTTTGACGGCCGCAAACATCGTGACAACGAAGCTCGACAGCGAAGATATCGTGCGCGTTGCGGCCAATCATTTCGATATTGATACCGACCATATGGACAAGGCTCAGTTGCTCAGTGCTATTGAGGAATTCCTGCATGCCGAAGCGCGTGCCGGTCGCCGTTGTCTGCTGATCGTCGACGAGTCACAAAATCTTCCGGCGGGCGCGCTTGAAGAGTTGCGGATGCTGTCGAATTTCCAGCTTGGCGGACAGGCTTTGCTGCAGATTTTTCTGCTTGGCCAGCCAGAGTTTCGCGACATGTTGCAAAACTCGAACCAGCTGGAACAATTGCGTCAGAGGATCATCGCGCATCATCATCTGGAACCAATGGGTCCCGAGGAAATCGAACCCTATGTAACTCATCGGCTTTCCAAAAGCGGATGGTCAGGCCGGCCGAAGATCACTTCTGGCGTATTCCGGATGCTATATGCCGAAACCGACGGTGTCCCACGCAAGATCAACGCGCTGATGAGCCGGATTTTGCTTATGGGATCCATCGAGCATGCTGAAACGATCGATCCGACGCTGGTCGAAAAGGTGCTTGCTGACCTGAAGGGAGAGGATGTGGAAATTGCTGCGCCGCCCCGTGCAGCAACAGAACTAACGAACCCGCTGTGGGAAAAACCGAAACGGGATTATCAGCGTGCCGCAGAACAGACGGCTGAAGCAGCGGCTAATTCATCGGCACCGGAGGCAGAACTTGAGTTCAAGCCAGAGCCAGACGTCGTCAATCTCCTCAAGCCGGAAGCGCCAGCACAATCCACGCAAGCCGAGCTACCGGAGCAAAAGTTGTCCGAGGCAGACACTCAACCCACGGCAGCGCCTGCGCCCGCCAAGATGCAGGCACCGCAAGCGGACAAAGAAATTGTCGAGCGGCTCAACATGTTGGCAAAGCGGCTGTCGCAGCTCGAAACGCGCATGGACGGGCAGGAAAAGAATGTGCACCGTATCTTGACCATGCTCGTAGAATGGGTCGAGAATGATGTCCGGAGCAAGGAAAGCTATAAAAATGCGGGACGCGCAGCCTGAATCATTTGCGACGGCGAGAAAAGCGGATGCTTTGCTCAACGCCATGTCTGTCGATATCGAGGACTGGTTTCAGGTGGGAGCCTTTGAGACGGTCATTGATCGCGCGGACTGGGATCATCTGCAGCATCGGGTCGAGCGCAACACCGAGGCGGTCTTGGCGCTGTTCGATGAGGCCGGTATAAAAGCGACTTTTTTCATTCTGGGTTGGGTGGCAGAACGCTATCCGCAATTGATGCAGCAGATCGTTTCGGCGGGGCACGAAATCGCCAGCCACGGCTATGATCACGCCCGGGTCTTTACCATGTCGGCGGATCAATTTCGGGCAGACCTGGATAAAAGCCGGAAGATTCTGGAAGACACGTCCGGCCAGCGCGTGGTGGGCTATCGAGCGCCCAGTTTCTCGATTGACCAGCGGACGCCCTGGGCGCATCAGATTCTGGCTGAAGAAGGATATGTCTATTCATCGAGCGTCGCGCCGATCAACCATGACCATTATGGCTGGGCAGGTTCGCCGCGATTTGCCTGGAAGCCGGTCGCGCAATCGGATTTTATCGAATTGCCGGTGACGACGGTCAGACTGGGCGATCGCGTGTTCGCAGCTGGCGGCGGCGGATTTTTCAGGCTTTTGCCCTATGCATTATATGACCGATCCATTCGAAAAATGCAGCGCGATGACGGGCATGGGGCGATATTCTATTTTCACCCCTGGGAGATCGATGCCGAACAGCCCCGGGTAAAGAACGCGCCGATTCGGTCAAAAATTCGACACTATACCAACTTGAAAAAGATGCGTGCCAAACTGCTGCGCGCCGGACAGGATTTCAAATGGGGCAGAGTCGACGAACTGGCAGCGCTGGAAGCGGGGATGATGCAATGAACATGGCGTTCAAGCCCAAATCGGTGACGGTTCGTATTCTGGACAGCGCGGACGCCAATGAACTGGCGCGAATTGAAGCCTATGTTGCCGCTTCTGCGGACGGAACCCCCTTTCACAGGCCAGCATGGATGGTATCGGTCAGCAAGGCCTGCGGCCATGAGTGGCGCTATCTGATCGCTGAAGACGATGAGGGTGCGCTACAGGGCATTCTGCCGCTCCATCTCATTCATTCCGGCCTGTTCGGCCGGGCTTTGGTATCCTCAGGTTTTGCTGTCGGCGGCGGCATCCTTGGCAGTAGCGATCAAGCGATCCAGATACTGGCCGACGAGGCGTGGCGCTTCGCGGAGCGCCACAGTTTTCCGAGTGTTGAATTGCGCGGCGGGCCAGTGCCGGATCGTGACTGGCAGCATATCGACGGCGTCTATGCCGGCTTTATCAAACCATTGGCTGAGGACGACGAGAGTCAGCTTCTGGATATTCCGAGAAAGCAGCGGGCAGAGGTGCGCAAGGGATTGAAGAATCCATTGACCGTGCGCGTCGGAACACAAGCAGAAGACCGGGAAGACCATTATGCGGTCTATGCCGAAAGTGTGCGCAATCTGGGCACACCCGTATTCCCCAAAGCCCTGTTCGATGAGGTGCTCAATGGATTTGGCGAGGATGCAGATATTCTGACGGTGCTGCATGCAGGCCAGCCCGTTGCCAGTGTTCTCAGTCTCTATCATCAACAGACGGTAATGCCCTATTGGGGCGGCGGCACATGGGATGCGCGGCGGCTTCGGGCGAATGATATCATGTATTATGCGCTGATGAACCACGCCAGGGAGAGGGGATGCACCTCTTTCGATTTTGGTCGTTCCAAAGTCGGCACCGGCGCATTTTCGTTCAAAAAGAACTGGGGCTTCGAACCACGGCCACTGTCCTACGGGACGCGGACGATCGCTGGGGAAGAAGCGCGAGACGTCAATCCGATGAGCCCGAAATACCGGTTGCAGGTCGCCCTGTGGCAGCGTCTGCCGCTAGCGGTTGCGAACAGGGTCGGCCCTTATATTGCCAAGGGCCTCGGTTGATGGGTGACATTTTATTTCTGGCGCACCGCGTGCCTTGGCCGCCCAATCGTGGCGACAAGATCCGGTCCCATCATTTTTTGCAGAAGCTGATGGATATTGCACCTGTCCACCTTGCCTGTTTTGCCGACGACGAGGATGAGAAGCAAGCCGATTGGGCTCGCAAGACGGACCTCGCATCCAGCAAAATCATTATGCGCGACAAGCCAAAATGGCGCGCGGGGATTGAAGCGCTCTTGTCCGGAAATCCGGTTTCCCTTACTTCCTTTCAAAGCCCGGACATCCAGGACTATGTTGACCAGGTCCTGGCGACGCGGTCGATTGACTGCATCTTCGTTTTCTCAGGACAAATGGCCCAGTTCATTCCGCCGGATTATAGCGGGCGGGTGGTGATGGACTTTGCCGATGTCGATAGCGCGAAATTTGAGAGCTATGCCGACAGCGGTTCGGGGCCGATGGCCTGGATCAATCGCCGCGAAGGACAGCTGCTGCAACAGTTTGAGCAGGCAGTGGCGGAACGGGCCGACTACAGCCTGTTCGTCAGCGAAGCGGAAGCCGCGCTGTTTCGGAATCGGTCCGGACTGTCCGGTGACCGGGTGAGGGCGATTGGCAATGGCATTGATCTGGCATTCTACGGTTCCGATGATGTGCGGCCCGCAGATTTTGAAAATCGCGGACCGCTGATCCTGTTCACGGGGCAAATGGACTATCAACCGAACGTCCAGGCGGTGCATAGTTTCAGCACACAGGCGATGCCCGCGATCCTTGCGCGCTTTCCGGAAGCCCGGTTTGCGATCGTTGGACGGGCGCCTACGCAGCAAGTGACGCAACTCGATGGCAAGCGTGGAACCGTTGTCGTTGGACCCGTCGATGATATTCGCAGCTGGATCAAGGCAGCCGACGTCGTTGTCGCACCGCTGAGAATTGCGCGCGGAATCCAGAACAAGGTGCTCGAGGCGATGGCGATGGGCAAGCCGGTGGTGGCATCGGATTGTGCAGCAGAAGGTATTGATGCGCTTAGCGGCGAACATTTTCTGATTGCAGATTCGGTGCAGGATGAGGCGCTTCTGGTGGGCGACTTGCTCGACCATCCAACGCGGGCCCGCCGGTTGGGCGAGCAGGCCAAGATACTGATCCATTCCCAATATTCCTGGCAAACACAGCTTGCCGGCCTGCCAGCTCTGTGCGGATTTATCGATGATATGGTGACGGAGGCGGCGGCATGACGAGCACCACAGCGAATCATATTCAGAGTGGGATACAGCCTGTTGTGTCCTCCTCGCTGTGGTCCAGACATCTGAAATGGCTGGCTTTTGTCAGCCTCGCCATTCTGGCGATCTTCTGGCGCGATGCCGCGGACATGGTGAGAATCTGGTGGACGATTTCCACTTATAACCATTGCCTTTTGATTATCCCGATTCTGATTTGGCTGGTCCAGCAACGGCAAGAAGAGCTAGCGAAACTGGTGCCGGAAATCTCGCTGCCGGGACTGGGCCTGATAGCAATTGCGTCGCTCGGATGGATGCTCGGCGACGCCGCTGGCGTAGCCTTTGCGCGGCAGTTAGGCTTGCTGATGATGTTGCAGGGCGCGGTGGTCACCTTGCTCGGCCCTACGGTTGCGCGCGGTCTGATGTTTCCTCTCCTATTCAGCTTTTTCCTCGTGCCGTTTGGAGAGGAAATTGTGCCGTTTTTGCAGATGGTCACCGCCAAACTGTCGATGATTTTTCTGGGTTGGGCGGATATTCCGGCCTTTATCGACGGGATATTCATTTCGACCCCGACTGGCTATTTCAGAGTGGCCGAGGCCTGTTCCGGAATCAAGTTTCTGATTGCCATGCTGGCTTATGGCGCGCTGGTCAGCAATGTCTGCTTTCAGAGCTGGAATCGGCGGATCTTGTTCATGGCCGCCGCGATTATCGTGCCGGTTATCGCAAACGGTATTCGGGCCTTTGGCACGATCTATATTGCCCATCACACGACGCTCGATTTTGCGGCCGGCTTTGACCATATTTTCTATGGCTGGTTCTTTTTCGCCTTTGTCCTGATCCTGGTGATGGCCATTGGCTGGCCGTTTTTTGATCGCAGCATCGATGATCCGATGATCGATGGCGATGCGCTGCGCGAGAGTCGGAACAGGAAGACATCGGGGCACAAGCCGATGCCGGTTATGGCAGCCATTGCCGCGATCGTGCTGGTGCCCGTGCTCTGGACCTCGATGCTGGCTGCCCAGACGTCGCCGGTGCCGGACAATATCGTGCTGCCGGAGGTGCCCGGTTGGGACATTGTCTCCTATCAGCCGCTCTATCCATGGCAGCCGAAATTTGATGGAGCCAGTCATCAATTGCTCGGTCGGTATCGCAATCGTGCGACGGGCGATCAGGTTGATCTGGCGATCGCAGTGTATGACCGTCAGGGAGAGGGTCGGGAAATGATCGGCTACGGGCAGGGCGCTCTGGTTCCGGATTCCGGCTGGTCGCGCAACCGTTCTCTGGATGCGCCGGAAGGTGGGGATGCTGCGGAATTGATCGCGCCCGGGCCAGTGGTTCGCGAGGTCATTTCCTTCTACCGGATCGGTGGCAAGCTGACTGGCAGCAGTTCCGTCGTCAAACTGGAGACGCTGAAGAGGAATATATTCGGCGGGCCACAACAAGCGGTGGCGATACTGGTCTCGTCCGAGATCACCGGCAATGATGCGCCGGGGGCAGCGACCAGAGCCTTTCTCGCTGATTTGCGGCCAATTGACAAATTGGCTGACGCGATGGCTGGTCTGCGCTAGGGCGCACCCATGTGCGGCATAGCAGGCATTTTTCATTTGGAGACGGCGAAGCCGGTTGATCCCGATCGTCTGCGCAAGATGACCGACAGCCTGTCCCACCGTGGTCCTGACGGCTCCGGTATCTGGACGGCACCGGGTGTCGGACTTGGTCATCGCCGCTTATCGATCATCGACCTTGAAGGCGGCGCGCAGCCGATGCTGTCTGCCGACAGCGCGCAGGTGCTGAGCTTCAATGGCGAGATCTATAATTTCCGCGAAGTGCGCGCGGAACTGGAGCGGCTTGGTCATCAGTTTCTGACCAGCAGTGACAGCGAAGTCATCCTTTATGCGTGGCGGCAATGGGGCGTGGATTGTCTGAGCCGGCTGAATGGCATGTTTGTTTTTGCGATCTACGATCAACGTACGCGCCAATTGTTTCTCGCCCGAGATCGCTTGGGCGTGAAGCCGCTTTTCTATGCACCGGTTTCCGATGGCAGCATCCTGTTCGGTTCGGAACTGAAAGCGCTGCTCGCCAATCCATTGCTGCGCCGGGAACCCAGTCTTCGGGCGGTCGATGACTATCTCGCCTTTGGCTATGTTCCGGATCAGACATCGCTGCTCAGAGGCGTCAAGAAATTGCCCGCCGGTCATTATCTGCTGCTCGAGCTGGGCAAGCCGGAACCCGCACCGGTGCAATATTGGGATATGGATTTCAGCCAGCGGCACAATGCGTCGGCGGGTGCGCTGGAGGAAGAACTGGTTGCGCTGCTCAAGCAGGCGGTTGGTTCGCGGATGGTCGCGGACGTGCCGCTCGGCGCGTTTCTGTCCGGCGGCGTCGACAGCAGTGCCGTGGTGGCGCTGATGGCGGAGCACAGCAGGCGGCCGGTCAAGACCTGTTCGATTGGCTTTGACCAGCGCTCGCTCGACGAGACCGGCTATGCGCGGCAAGTGGCGGAACGGTTCCATACCGATCATAGCCAGCGGACCGTGGCAGCTGATGATTTCGGTCTGATCGATACGCTGGCCGATCATTTTGACGAGCCGTTTGCCGATGCCTCCGCCTTGCCAACCTACCGGGTGTGCCAGTTGGCGAGAGAGACGGTTACGGTAGCGCTGTCCGGCGACGGCGCCGACGAAGCGATGGCCGGCTATCGCCGCCATGTTTTTCACCATGCCGAAGAGCGGGTGAGGGGACTATTGCCGCAGTCTTTTCGCGGTCCGGCGTTCGGCTGGCTTGGCTCCGTCTATCCGAAGGCTGACTGGGCGCCGCGTCCGTTCCGGGCCAAGTCTACTTTGCTGTCACTGGCTCGCACGGGGCCGGAAGGCTATGCCGAAGCAGTGGGTGTGACCACGCCGGCGGGACGACAGCGCATCTATTCGGATCGCATGCGCAGCGATCTTGGTGACTATCGGGCGGAGCAGCGGATGATCGATATGATGGACAATGCGCCTGCCCGCGACGGGCTGGATCAAGCGCAATATGCCGACATGAAGATGTGGCTGCCGGGTGATATATTGACCAAGGTGGACCGCACCAGCATGGCGGTGAGTCTCGAAGCGCGCGAGCCGTTGCTCGACTATAAACTGCTGGAATTTGCCGCGCGGCTGCCGACCAGTCTGCGGGTCCGAAACGGGCAGGGCAAATATCTCCTTAAAAAATCGATGGAACAATATCTGCCCGACGACATTCTCTATCGCCAGAAAATGGGCTTTGTGACTCCGATTGCGCAATGGTTTCGCGGACCGCTGGCCGACACCGCCCGCGATATTGCCAGTGGCGGTAATCTCGCGCGCACTGGCTGGTTTGACGGCAAGGCAATGCGCCGCATCGCGGACGACCATATCGCCGGACGGTCAGACCATAGCCGCCTGCTGTGGCAGTTGCTGATGCTCGACAAGAGCCTGCCGCGGTTGTTTGGTATCTAGTATTCCTGCGTAGACAGTAATTCATCTCCAGCTATTGCGCCCGAAGGCACCGCTCCGAGATGGGCCGCTGCCGGCGCAGGGGTACGGTCAATCGGGATAGATCGCCTCGACAAAATAGAGACCATCTGGCGGCGCGTTGAAACCGAGCGCGTTGCGGTCTTTCGCCGCCAGCGCGTGCTTCAGATCCACTTTGGTCCATTTTCCGGTGCCGACCAGCTTCAGGCAACCGACGATTGAGCGGACCTGATGATGCAGAAAGGAGCGGGCGGCCACTTCCACTTCGATTTCATCGCCAAACCGGTGGACCGAGATGCTGTCGAGCGTCTTGATCGGGCTTTGCGCCTGGCAATGAACCGAGCGAAAAGTGGTGAAATCATGCTGGCCGGTCAACGCCTGTGCGGCGTTGTCCATCGCTTCGGCATCGAGCGTCGGCGCTACCTGCCAGCTGAGCCCGCGATCAAAGGTCAGCGGCGCCCGGCGGTTGGTGATCTTGTAGAGATAGCGGCGCCCTTCGCAGGCAAAGCGCGCGTGCCATTCGTCGTCGACAATATCGCAGGCCAGAATGGCGACGGGGTTTGGGCGCAGTCCGGCATTGATACCCTCGCGCAGCCGGAACGGCGTGAGTTGTGTCTCCAGGTCAAAATGCGCGCGCATTGCTAGCGCGTGGACGCCGGCGTCTGTCCGACCCGCCGCGAATACCCTCACGTCTGCGCCGGTGATCTTGTGTATCGCCTGTTCGACCGCTTGCTGGACGCTCGGACCATGATCCTGATGCTGCCAGCCCATGAACGGACGGCCATCATATTCCAGGGTAAGGGCAAAGCGGGTCATGACAGCCGGGTTCCTACCGGAATCTTGGTGCCATTGAGGAAAGACTTCAGGTCCATTGCTGGTTTGCCGGCTTTCTGGATGATTTGCGGCTGGATTGACCCAGTACCGCAACCGATCAGCAACTGGTTGTCCAATATCGTGCCAGCCGGTCCCGAGCTGTCGCGAATTTCTGCTTGAAGAATCCGGTAGCGGTCTCCCTCATACTCGAAAAAGGCGCCGGGCTGTGGATTGAACGCCCGTATCTGGCGCTCTGCCAGAGCGACAGCCTGAGTGAAATCCAGGCGGGCTTCCTGTTTTTCGATTTTCTTGGCGTAGGTGGCCAATCCATCCGTCTGCGCTTCGGGGGGATAGTCCGAAGGTGCTACGAGATATTTCACCATGAGCTCGGCGCCTGTTGCAGCCAGTTCTTCGGTCAGTTCGCCCGCCGTTTTGCCGTCGATAGGCGTTGCGGCCTGGAGCAGCATAGGTCCGGTGTCCAGCCCGGCCTCCATCTGCATGATGGTGATCCCGGTTTCAGCATCACCCGCCAAGATTGCGCGCTGCACCGGAGCCGCGCCGCGCCAGCGGGGGAGCAGTGAGCCATGGATATTCAGGCAACCCATGTTCGGTGCATCCAAAATTGGCTGCGGCAGGATCAGGCCATAAGCGGCGACAATGGCTGCATCCAGGTCGAGTGCAGCAAAATCGGCTTGTTCGGCTTCGTCCTTCAGCGAAACCGGCGTCCGTACCGCGAGGCCAAGATCTTCCGCTACGCGCTGGACAGGGGAGGGTGACAGCTTCTTGCCACGCCCGGCGCGGCGCGGGGGTTGTGAATAGACCGCTACAATTTCATGCCCGGCCTTGTGCAGCGCCTTGAGCGCCGGGACGGCAAAGTCGGGGGTTCCCATGAAGGCAATCCGCAAGGATTTTTGGCCGGACGTCATAGTTTTTCTTTCTCAGGCTCACACCAATTACACCTCCAAATCCGGAAATTGATTTTCCGGAACCGGAGCGGTTCGGTCACTCGTTTCTGCGTTCAACGTCAAATAGCCTGTCCGTTGCGATCATGGCCCGCAAGATACTGGTTGAGCGTCATGTAGCACAGGTATTTTCTGCTTGGCAGGTTCGTGCGGCTGCTCCTAATGACTATGGCATGGCATCGCAAGAGATCGAAAATCTGGTTCAGGCCCTCGCCAAACTTCCCGGCCTTGGTCCGCGTTCAGCGCGGCGTGCGGTACTCTATCTTCTCAAACGTCCCGAAACGACGATGAAACCGATTCTGGCGGCAATGGAACAGGTCAACCGGCACCTTGTGACCTGCACGATATGCGGCAATGTCGATACGCAGGACCCCTGCCAGATTTGTGGCGATCCGCGCCGCGATGCGAAATCACTGTGCGTGGTGGAAGAAGTGTCCGATCTGTGGGCGCTCGACAAATCGCGTTTGTTTCCGGGAAAATTCCACGTGCTGGGCGGAAAATTGTCGGCGCTGGACGGCGTCCGGCCGGAAGATATCGGTATCGACACCCTGATCCGGCGGGTCGAGGCGGGCGGCATTGACGAAGTGGTGCTGGCGATGAATGCCACGCTGGAGGGTCAGACGACGGCTCATTATATCGCCGAGAGACTCGAAAATTATCCGGTGAGACTCAGCCAGCTGTCCCATGGAATCCCCGTGGGCGGCGAGCTGGACTATCTTGACGAGGGCACTCTGGCACAGGCGTTGCGCTCTCGAAGGCCGATAAATAAAGATTGACCCGGTTTTCGATCTGACACCATCCGGGTCGGCGATAAATTTGTGTGACAGCGATCCAACATATCGCGAAATCAGACAGTTTTAGCGATGACGCTACGTCATCCTTCGTCATTCATTTGTTCTCTATGGCCCACAGCGGCTTGCCAAAAATGTCCGAAGCACAATATCTGCTTTTTCGTTGCGAACAAAGAATGACAATAAAGCCACAGTTTGCAGAAAACAGCGGATTGAAGAGAAATTTGGCTGTTCAATGTCACGAGCCTCCCTATCATTATTGAGTATAAAAAATAAATTTTAGGAGAGCCTGCTATGAAACTAGCGTTGAACTTGTCGGCGTGCGCATTTGCATTTGCCGCATTCGCCACCGCCCCCGCTTATGCCCAGACACAATCGGCTTCTGCAGACCAGGTCAGTGATAATGACCAGGGTGTCGTCGATGACAATATAATCGTCGTGACCGCTCAGGGACGGGCTCAGGCCTTGTCCGATGTTCCTATTGCCGTGTCAGCGATTGGAGCAGAGCAATTGCAGCAGAGCGGCACCAGCGATATTCGGGAACTGAATCAGCTAGCGCCATCGCTGCTCGTGTCCTCGACCGGCAATGAGGCCAACGGCTCTGCACGCGTTCGCGGTATCGGCACGGTCGGTGACAATCCCGGTTTGGAAAGCTCCGTCGCCGTGTTTATTGATGGCGTGTATCGTTCGCGAAGCGGCAATGCGCTGAGCGAACTGGGCCCGATTGACCGCATTGAGGTTCTGCGCGGTCCGCAGGGAACGCTGGGCGGGCGGAACTCGTCGGCCGGTATGATCAACATCACCACGGCTGGTCCCGAATTTGAGCTTTCCGGCTATGCTGCTGCAACCTATGGCAACTATGACCAAATTCGTCTGGAAGGCGGCATCACCGGTCCGTTGAGCGATACGATCGCGGCGCGCATCGATGGCGTTTATCTGAAACGTGACGGCTTCTACACCGATGTGGTGAACGGAACGGACGTTAACAATAAGGACCGCTATCTGGTCCGCGGCCAATTGCTATTTGAGCCCAATGACGGGCTGAGCGTGCGGGTGATCGGCGATTATTCCAAGAAAGACGAATCCTGCTGCGCAGCGACGTTTGTCCAGCCATCCTTTGCCCAGCAAGCCCGGGTGAGCCCGGGGCTGGATCCGTTCGCCCTGCCGCAGCCAGGCGCGCCGGCACTGACCGATCCTGCCAACCCGATCATTCCCATTCTGCTGGGCCTTGGCCAGAACCCGGCTGCTCTGAGCCAGAGCACTTTCAACCGGAACATCTATGTGACTCCCGGCCGTACCTATGCAGGCGAGACCGAGGATTTCGGCGTGTCGGTCGAGGTCAATGCGGAACTGGGCGATATGAATCTGACGTCGATTACCGGCTATCGGGACTATTCCAACTTCCAGGCGTCTGATACCGATTATACGCAGGTTGACATCCTCTATCGCGCGCCAACCAAGAATGCTGGTGCCCGCGAATTTAAAACCTTTACTCAGGAACTGCGGCTGCAGGGTTCGGCCTTTGACGACAAGCTGGATTAGTTGATCGGCGGTTTCTATGCCAATGAAAAGCTGGAAACACGGGATAACCTGCGTTTTGGTTCGCAATATGGTGCCTTTGCACCGTGCCGGATCGTTAATGCGGTCAATCCTGCGCTGGCTTCACCGAGCAGCACTGGGTGTCTGAGCGCCGGCGGTCGTGCCGTCTTGCAGGCCGCTAACGGAGGCGCAGGTGCATTTGGTGCCGCAACACCGCTGATCTTTGCCGGTCTCGACAATTTGTCACAGATCAATGACAGGGGCACCGTACTCGATGTCTATAAGCAGAAGAGCCAAAATTTTGCGGTCTTCACTCATAATATCTTCCATGTGACCGACAAGCTCGATCTGACCCTGGGTCTGCGCTATACGGATGAAACCAAAGACTTTAATGCAGCCTTCTCCAACGACAACACGATGTGCCCCACGCAACGCGCATTGTTTACACCGTTGCTTGGCGGCCCGCTTGCCGGATTGGCAGGCGGCCTGATCGGCCTGTCCTGTCAGGGCAATTCCACCGCTGAATTGGATGGGGTCACGTTGAGTGACAGCCGGAGCGAGAGCGAATTTACCGGTACCGCCATCCTGTCTTACAAGCCAACCGACGATTTGCTTTTATACGGCAGCTACTCGCGCGGATATAAGGCGGGTGGTTTCAATCTGGATCGCTCAGCCTTGACCACCTCCACGCTAGTCAATCCGGCAACGGCAGGCAGCACCGGGAACCTGCAGTTTGATCCGGAGACTGTTGATGCGTTCGAAATTGGCGCCAAATATTCGTCCCGTGAGTTTACGTTGAGCGTCGCGGCCTTCCGCCAGCAGTTTGACAATTTTCAGCTCAATACGTTCAACGGGTCGGTGTTTCTCGTGCAGAATATCAACGCCTGTAGCGATGATCTGAACGGTGCGGATCGTGACGCCAGCGCTGCGACAGGTGCCTGTGCTCCGGACAATGTCAAATATGGCGTTGTCGCGCAGGGAGTTGAACTGGAAGCATCGATCAATCCCATCAACTATGTGAATGTTTCGATGGGTCTGACCTATACCGATACCAGCTATGAAAATAATCTGGTCGGCAAGGATAGCGGTGCGGCCCTGGATCCGGCCTTGCGCCTGCTTCCGGGGGACAATCTGTCCAATGCGCCCGAAATCACGGCGACCGCGTCGCTGTCCTACACTCCGCCACTCGGCAATAGCGGGTTGACCGGACTGTTTTACATCAACGCTCGTACGACCAGCGACTATAATACCGGTTCGGACTTGCTGTATGGCAAGGAACAGGACGGCTTCACGCTGGTCAACGCGCGGATCGGTATCCGCGGTCCGGATGACGCCTGGTCGATCGAAGGTTGGGCGCAGAATCTGTTCAACGTCGATTATTCGCAAGTCGCGTTCAACACGCCATTTGTCGCATCGCAGCAGACCTATTCGGCCTTCCTGGCTGAGCCAAGGACCTATGGTATCACGTTGCGCGGCCGTTTCTGAACCGGTCACATATTCTGAGTGCTAAAAGGCGTGCGGTTCAAACGGGATCGCACGCCTTTTTCGTTACAGGAAGGAAGGCGCGCGCGGCTTGACGAATCCCGGCGCAATCCCTAAATTTAGGCCATGGCCATATTACCGATCCTAGAGGTGCCTGATCCGCGCCTGAAAACTGTTTCCGAACCCGTCACGGTGTTTGACGACGAATTGAAGACGCTGATCAAGGACATGTTTGATACCATGTATGACGCGCCCGGCATCGGTCTGGCGGCGATTCAGGTCGGCGTTCCGAAGCGGGTGCTGGTGATTGACCTGCAGGAACCGGTGCCGCACGAGCATGAGCATGGCGAACATTGTGACCATGACCATGGTGTGATCAACGATCCGCGTGTGTTCATCAATCCGGAAATTCTCGATCCGTCCGAAGACCTGAATGCCTATAGCGAGGGCTGCCTGTCGGTGCCCGACCAATATGCCGAGGTCGAGCGGCCAGCGACCATCACTGCGCGCTGGCAGGATGAAGACGGCAAGCAGCATGAAGAACAGATTGACGGTTTGTTGGCGACTTGTCTGCAGCACGAGATGGACCATCTCGAAGGCATCCTGTTCATTGATCATCTGTCGCGGTTGAAGCGGCAAATGGTGCTGAAGAAGCTGGCCAAGCTGCGGAAGGAACATGGCATCGCTGCTTAGGGCAGGGTGTTCCTCGTCCTCGTTTCGTCATGCTGAACTGGTTTCAGCATCCCCAGCCTGTGCTGATCGACCTCTCGGCTCCGCAAAATGGATCCTGAAACAAGTTCAGGATGACGATGATGGCGCTGGTGAGGGTGACGAATATGGCCATCATGACAACTATTGCCTATTCCCCGAAACGCTTCTAGGTTCCCTTTTCGTTCTTATCCGAAAGTGAAAAGCCTTGGACCCGATTATCGCCGTTATCGCCATCGTTATCGCTCTGCTGGGCGGTCTTGCGCTGGGCTGGGTGCTTGGCAGCAAACCCGCGAAAGATGCGGCGCAGGCGACGAGAGATGCGGTGCAATCGGCCAAGGATGCCGCTCAGGCGACTGACGCGCTGAGGATCACGCTCGATGGTGTCCGCGATGAGCGAGATGCGGCGAGGACGGAGCTGGCGGCGCTACAGGCAGATGCGCGCAATCATGAAAAGCAGATGCAGCAATTGCTCGAAGCGAAAGAAGCTCTGTCTTCGCAATTTTCCGAGATCGGGTCGAAAATGCTGGAGACCGCGCAGCGGCAATTTCTGGAACGCGCCGACCAGCGCTTTGACCAGGCCAATGAAAAGGGCGGCGAGAAGATCGCCAAATTGCTGCAGCCGGTGCACGAGCGCCTCGCGACCTATGAAGCTTCAATCAACAAGATCGAGAAGGAACGAACCGAATCCTATGCCGGGATTACGGCTACCATCGAACAGGTGCGGCAGGGGCAGGACAGGGTGCAGCAGGAAGCGGCCCGGCTCGTCAACTCCCTGCGCAACGCGCCAAAATCGCGCGGCCGCTGGGGAGAGCAGCAGCTCAAGAATGTGCTGGAAAGCTGCGGACTGTCGGAACATACGGACTTTGTCACCGAGCAGAGCATTGATACCGATGAAGGGCGTTTGCGGCCCGATGCGGTGATCAATGTGCCGGGCGGGCGCAAGCTGGTGATCGATGCCAAGGTCTCGCTCAACGACTATCAGGATGCGTTCGAGGCAGAAGACGAAGCCGCGCGCAGCTTTGCCATGGCGCGCCACTGCAATTCGATGAAGGCGCATATCGATGGGTTGTCGAAAAAGGCCTATTGGGACCAGTTCGAGGATGCGCCGGATTATGTCATCATGTTCGTGCCGGGTGAGCATTTTCTGGCGGCAGCGCTGGAGCACGAACCGACCCTGTGGGACCATGCGTTTGAGAAGAAAGTGCTACTGGCGACGCCGACCAATCTGGTCGCGATCGCGCGGACCGTGGCGGGGGTCTGGCGGCAGGAGAAGATGGCGGCAGAAGCAAAGCAGATCGGACAATTGGGCAAGGAAATGTATGACCGGCTGGCCACCGCTGGAGAACATCTGAAACGGATGGGATCAGGCCTCGGCAGCGCGGTGGGCAATTACAATAAATTTGTCGGCAGCTTTGAGCGCAACGTCATGGCAACCGGACGCAAGTTTGCCGAGCTTCAGATTGAAACCGGCAAGAAGGAACTCGACCCGGTGCCGGAGATCGAGGCGCTGCCCCGCTATAGCGACACGGTTGCCGAAAATCTGATTGAAGATGACCGCGAGATCAAAAAAGAAGCGGCCGAATAGGCGCTAGGGCGCGCCATCCGGTCCTTCGGTCACGGTTCCTCCGCAGCCGTTCAGAGTGCCAACCTCGCTCGCTTGCACCTTGACCGTATCAGCATAGCTGCGATCGCTCATGCCGTCGCTGCATGTCTCACCGCTGCTAATATAGATGTTGATATTGCTGGTGTCGGAGAAGCCTCTGACTTCCCAGCCGGAGGCGGTCTTCTTGGTGCGTTCGACTGGCAGTGTGAAATCCTTGCCGTTCTGCGAAGAGAAGGCGATTTCGTCGTTCTCTATGTCGACGGCCCAGCCCGGTTCGGTGCCCAGTGCGGAATAGTCGCCCAGTTTCTCCTCGACGACGGGCGCTTCTGCTGTTTCTCCACAGGCTGTGAGCGCCAACAAAGCGAGCGATGACAATGCGATTATGTTTTTCATATTTTACCCCTCCTGCGCAAAAGCTAGCACAGGGGGTCAGGAACGCCAAATTATCTCTGGCGACTCTGGTTCAGCACTTCATAGGCCATGACGGAGGCCGCTACTGCGGCGTTGAGACTGTCTGCTTTGCCCATCATCGGCATTTTGACTAGCGTGTCACAGTCGGCTTCATAGTCCGCCGGCAAGCCCTGCGCTTCGTTTCCGATCAACAGGAATGTGGGAGCCTGATAGCGGACTGACTGATAATCCTTGTCGGTGTTCAAACTGGTACCGACCAGTTCTCCCGGCCCTTCGCGAAGCCAAGAGAGAAATTCCGACCATCGCGCTTGAGTGACCTGCTGGGTGAAGATCGCGCCCATGCTGGCGCGGACCGCCTCGACCGAAAAAGGATCAACGCAATCATCGATCAGGATCAGGCCGCCTGCACCAACCGCATCGCCGGTGCGCAATATCGTGCCGAGATTGCCGGGATCCCGAAGCGCCTGCGCCACCAGCCAGATACGGGAAGCGGACCGATCCAGCTCTTGCAGCGGAACAGGATGGTCTGGGTAGATGCCGATAACGGATTGCGGGTTCGACTTGCCGGAGAGCTTGGCGATGATCGCTTCGCTGGTTTCGATCACATCGCCGCCGGCTGCGACGGTCGCAGCCTCGATTTTCTGCGCGAGGGGATGCAGCTCTGTGCCTTCAACCACCACCAATATTTTGGGGGTTCTGCCGCTGTCCAGTGCTTCGGTTAAAATCCGCAGACCTTCGGCAAGAAACAGTCCTTCGCGTTTGCGATGCTTTTTCTCCCGCAGGCTTCTCAGCCGCTTTATTGTCGGATTGGAGAAACCGGTGATTTGATGGCGCATGGGATCAGTCTTCGCCGAATCCGTCGACGACCAGTCCCGCTAATTTGTCCAGCGCGCTCTCGGCCTGATCACCCGACACGATAATCTCGATGCTGTCGCCCTTGGCTGCGCCGAGCATCATCAGGCCCATGATCGATGATCCGGTGACCTCGCTGCCGTCTTTCGCCACCCTGACGTCCAGGTCGGCGGGCAACTTGCTGACATAGGTTACAAATTTGGCACTCGCCCGGGCGTGGAGGCCGCGGCTGTTGGTGATCTCTACTGTTTTGCGCACTTCGCTCACGCGTCGCTTCCCAATATCTCCGAGGCAACGCTGATATATTTCTGGCCGGCTTCTTTTGCGGCAGCGATGGCCGATACTACGTCCATCGACTTGCGGGCACCATCGAGCCGGATCAGCATCGGCAGATTGACGCCGGCGATCACCTCGACCTTGCCTTTTTCCATCAGTGAAATGGCAAGATTGGAGGGCGTACCGCCAAACAGGTCGGTCAATATGATGACGCCATCACCCGAATCCACCTTGGCTACGCAATCGGCGATTTCGCGGCGGCGGACTTCCATATCATCACGCGCACCGATACCGATCGCGGCGATCGCCTTCTGCGGGCCGACGACATGTTCCATGGCGATGACAAACTCTGTTGCCAAATGCCCGTGTGTCACGAGAACCAATCCAATCATCCCGATTAAATTCCCTTGTTCCCGTTTAATTTCTGCATAGATTCGAGCGCTTCCATCGGCCGTGACGCCAAGTTGCGATGCAGGACATTGGGCGAAAATCCGCTGGCACGCAAGTCTTTGCTCAGGCGCTCGGCCACATGTACCGATCTGTGACGTCCGCCCGTGCAGCCAATACCGATATTCACATAGGCCTTACCGGCGTCCTGATAGCGGGGCAGCAGAAATTTGAGCATGTCGAGAATTTTCTCGATCGCTTCCGGATAAGCTGGGTCCTTGCTGATATATTCTGCCACTTCGGCGTCCTGTCCCGTCTTTAGCTTGAGTTCTGAATCCCAGAACGGGTTAGCGAGGAAACGAACGTCAAACAACAGGTCGATATTATTGGGGATACCGCGAGAAAAGCCGAAACTGGTGAGGGTCACCGTCGTGATCGCATCCTTGTTCACCATGAACTGCTCACGGATCTGACGTTGCAGATCGTTGGCCGTCAAGTCGGTGGTATCAATGACATGATCGGCCCAGCGTCGAAAAGGGGCCAGCATCGTTCGTTCGAGGGATATACCGTGCGTGGCTGGCCGGTCGAGTGCAAGCGGGTGGCGTCTTCTCGTTTCCGCGTAACGCCGCTCCAGTTCGCTGCCCGTGCAGTCGAGATAGAGAGTAGATATTTGATAATTCTGGTTTTTTTGCAGGCGCTTGACCAGCTCGATCAGTTTGCCCGGCTCAAATCCTCTGGTCCGGGTATCGAAGCCAAGCGCGAGCGGTGGATCTCGATCGTTCCTTGAACTTGCAGGTTCGGTTTTGAGCAATCGTTCGACCAGCCGAAACGGGAAATTATCGATGGTTTCCCAGCCGATATCTTCCAGCGTCTTCAACGCTGTTGACTTGCCGGCGCCGGACAGACCGGTAACCAGCAGCACGGCTTTGGTAAGTTTTCCGCTCACGATCCGGCCACGCGCTGCAAGGCCCATTCTGCCTTGATGGCTGCACTTGTTTCCATAGCGGCCAATGTACAGCACGGGACCTTGATTCCCAGCAAAATCATGACCTGATTATCCATCGGGAAACGGTCGGGGTGGTCTTTCAGCTCGATGATCAGCCGGAGCGCTATTCCCGAGTCATAGTCGCGCTCGCATATGCCAAGGGAGCGAACCTCCAATTTACCGGCAAGGCTGGCTGGCGGGCTCATAAGAAGTTGTTCGCCTTTGCGGCTGATTTCCACCTGATCGTCGCTGATCAGTGTTGCGCCGCGATCGATCAGCCGCAGGGCCAGATCAGACTTGCCCGATCCCGACTTGCCGCGAATCAGGATTCCGGAACCGGAAATGGCAACGGCGGTCGCGTGAAGGGTAGTTTGATCATCAACGCCTGCGTTATCGGTCATCACAAGGCTCTCGGCAGACGAATTTCGAAACAGGCACCGGTCTGACTGCCGGGCCGGTCGATTACCTCGATGGCGCCCTGATGTCCGTCGATGATCGTCTTGGCGATCGCGAGGCCGAGGCCGCTATGTTTCCCGAATGCCTCGCCGTTGGGCCTGTCAGAGTGAAAGCGCTGAAAAACCTGTTCCCGCTGTTCCGGGAGCACGCCTGGACCCTGATCTGCGATATGGATGACGATATCATCACCGTCCGGCGTCGCCATGATTTCGACCAGGCCGCCTTTCGGTGAAAAGGAAACCGCGTTGTCGAGCAAATTGCTGAACACACGCTCGAGGCGTCCGCCATCGCCCATCACTCTGGCAACATTTTTGGCTGGTCTGGCAAAGGCAATATGTACGCCGAGATTGGAGTCCCGTTGCTCGCGTGCGGCGAGCAGCTGTTCCAGCATCTTGCCGATATCGATCGGTTCAAACTTTGCCCGCGCCAGCTCGGCGTCGACCCGAGAGGCATCAGAGATATCGTTGATCAGCCGGTCGATGCGGCGAACATCGTCGTTGGCGACGTCAAGAAGCTGTTTCTGCAGGTTCGGATCCGTGACGCGTTCCAGCCCTTCCAGCGCCGACCGCAGCGAGGCGAGGGGGTTCTTGATTTCGTGGCTGACGTCGGCTGCGAAGGCTTCCGTGGCGTTGATCCGGTCGCGCAGTGCCGCGCTCATGTCGGATAGCGCGCGGCTCAATTGACCGATTTCGTCGCGCCGACCGGGCATTTTCGGAATGGCAATCTCGTCGGACCGTCCCATGCGAACCCGCAGAGCGGCGCGTGCCAGCTTTCGAATGGGCTGGACGATGGTGCGGGCCAGAAAAAGCGAAAGCAGGATTGAAACCGCAGCGGCGACCAATATCACCAGCAAAACGCTGGATCGCTCCGCTCTGACGATCCGCGTTATATCGCGGGCATTGGAGGTTAACAGTATGGAGCCGGTGCCGTCAGACAGCGTTTTCCCGGCTGCAATCACCGGCGTCCGGTCTGGCGCAAAACTGACCGAGCTCACCGCGGCGGACTGATTTTTCGCGGCGACGAGTTCAGACCACTGGTCGGCGACATCCTCAGCCGGTTCGCTGAAGTTCGGGATGGGCGCGCTGACCACGAAACCTTCGATGGTTTGATCGAGCAGGCGAGCGGCATCTTTTCGCCATGGCTCGGTCTCCGGGTCGATCAGCTGATAGGTCGGCTTGGCCAGTGCAAAACTGTCGATGAGCTTCGTACCATCGGGAGCATAAAACCGCAGTCGCGCTCCTAGATGCTGCGAAAATTTGCGCATGAGAGCGCTTTTGTAATCGGCGTTGCCGGTCGACAATGCATCGGCAACGATTGTCAACTGCAGTCTTGCCTGTGTCAGCCTCTCTTCGGTCAGCCGGTCACGATAATTGTTGAGATAGAATAATCCGCCAGCGAGCAACGCAATCGCGAGCACGTTGACGACCAATATCCGGGTTGTCAGAGAGAGCCGGGCCGACCAGCGCAGCGACAGTCCGCTTTCCTCCTCTGGTTCGTCGTCATTCGGTGTAACGATAACCGGCTCCATATAGCGTATCTATTGCGTCAAATTCAGAATCGACCTCGCGAAATTTTCGCCGCAATCTCTTGATGTGACTGTCGATCGTGCGGTCATCGACATAGACATCATCCTGATACGCGGCGTCCATCAGCTGGTTTCGGCTTTTTACCACACCAGGCCTGTGCGCCAGCGTCTCCAATATCATGAATTCGGTGACGGTCAGAGTCACATTTGCATCCTTCCAGCGGACAAGATGGCGAGCGGGGTCCATTTCCAGATTGCCGCGCACAAGAGGCTCGGCCGCTTCGTCATCCTGCCCTTCGTCGACAGACTTGATGAAGTCCGTGCGCCGCAATATCGAGCGTACCCGGGCGATCAGCAAACGCTGGGAAAATGGCTTTTTGATATAGTCATCCGCGCCCATCGCAAGGCCGAGGGCCTCGTCCAGTTCTTCATCCTTTGAGGTCAGGAAGATAACCGGCAAATTGGATTTTTCGCGAACCCTGCGCAGCAGCTCCAGTCCGTCCATTTTTGGCATCTTGATGTCAAAAACGGCAAGGTCTGGCGGGTTTTCCAAAATCGCGTGCAGCGCTGCTTCACTGTCCGAATAGACACGCGTGACGAAGCCTTCTGCCTGCAAGGCGATCGACACCGACGTCAATATATTGCGGTCGTCATCGACAAGAGCAATATTGGCTGTCATTTTCTCCGCGTTCCTTTGCCGCTTTCGCTGAATGTGACCTAGGGGATGGGATAATATGTTACAAGATGGCTTGTCGTGAACTGATCCGAACGCGGTCATGCGAAATGCTTGTAAATTCTATATTTTTGGTATGTGATTGTGAAGAAATTTGACCGACTCGATATCGTTCAGTAAGCGCCAATGCAAATTCGCCAGATCGGCGTGACTTCAATCTGTTTCAAGCCATAGGGGATTATCTGTGCCAAATGCTTCGTCTGTTTCGTTAAATGATCAAGGCTTTACCAATTCGGCCGAGCAGCATTGGAACCTTGGTGCGCCGGCTCTGGTTGAAGCCGCAGTTTCCCGGGGCGAAGGGCATTTGGCCAAAGACGGCCCTCTGGTCGTAGAAACCGGAAAGCACACCGGACGCTCCGCCAATGACAAATTCATTGTCCGCGATGGCGAAACCGAAGACAGTGTCTGGTGGGGCAAGACCAACGTCGGCATGACGCCGGAGCATTTTGCTGCGCTGAAAGAAGATTTCATCGCTGCGCTCGGTGAAAAAGACACGTTGTTCGTGCAGGATTTGTTCGGCGGTTCGCAGCCGGAGCATCGTGTCAATGTCCGCATTATCAACGAACTGGCCTGGCACAACCTGTTTATTCGCACGATGCTGGTACGGCCAAATGCTGACGAACTGGATGCGTTTGAGCCAGAATATACGATCATCGATCTGCCAAGCTTCAAGGCTGATCCTGCGCGTCATGGCACGCGCAGCGAAACCGTCATTGCCGTTAACCTGACCGAGAAGCTGATCCTGATCGGCGGCACCGCTTATGCCGGAGAAATGAAAAAGTCGGTGTTCGGTCTGCTCAACTATCTGTTGCCGCTGGATTCGGTGATGCCGATGCATTGCTCTGCCAATATCGGACCGGAAGGCGACACGGCGATTTTCTTTGGTCTTTCCGGAACCGGCAAAACCACTCTCTCCGCTGATGCCAGCCGGACATTGATTGGCGATGACGAGCATGGCTGGTCCGATACCGCGGTATTCAATTTCGAAGGCGGCTGCTACGCCAAGATGATCCGGCTTTCGGAGGACGCGGAGCCGGAAATTTATGCTACCACGCGCCGGTTCGGCACCGTGCTGGAAAATGTCGTTATGGACCCGGAAACCCGGGAACTGGACCTGGACGACAATAGCAAAGCGGAAAACACGCGCGGCGCCTATCCGATCGAGTTTATCCCCAATGCTTCCGAAGAAAATATGGGGCCGGTTCCCAAGAATATCATCATGCTGACCGCTGATGCATTCGGTGTATTGCCTCCAATTTCGCGCCTGACACCAGAGCAAGCGATGTATCACTTCCTCTCCGGCTATACCGCAAAGGTTGCTGGTACGGAAATCGGTGTGACCGAGCCGGAAGCGACGTTCTCGACCTGCTTCGGCGCGCCGTTCATGCCGCGGCACCCGTCGGTTTACGGCAATTTGTTGAAAGAGCGGATTGCCAAGGGCGGCGTGCGCTGCTGGCTGGTGAATACGGGCTGGACCGGCGGCAAATATGGCGAAGGTAACCGGATGCCGATCAAGGCGACCCGGGCTTTGCTCAACGCAGCATTGGACGGCAGCCTGAACGACGGCGAGTTCCGTATCGACGAGAATTTTGGCTTTGAAGTGCCGGTTTCGGTGCCGGGCGTTGATAGCGCTATCCTGGATCCCCGTTCGACTTGGTCGGATCCGAGCGCTTATGATGATACCGCGCAAAAGCTGGTCAAATTGTTCATCGATAATTTTGAACAGTTTGCCGAGCATGTTGACCAGAACGTTCGGGAAGCAGCTCCTTCGGCAGCATAGTTGCCATTCGGTCCCTGGCGGCGACGGGGCTTAAGAGCCGTCGCCGCCGGGATCGTTGCTGCATTTTATGGATTGCTGGCTTTCGGATCGCCCTGTCGGTCGTGTGCAGCAATAGCGGCTGAGCGAGCGCCTGCGTCGATGATGTTACAGACGGGCGTCCAGCACAGGGCCCCGGTCTAGATATTCTGCGACCGTTGCGTCAAACTTGGCAAAGCTCATGATCTTCTGCGATGGCATCCATGCGGCTGCATTGGCGTTCAGGCTTTCCCCGATCCTTTTGCCCAGCAACAACAGTCGCTGATGGACCTCCGGCACATACATGGCACTGCTCAGATGTTCGGTGAGCGCCACGCCAATGGCAGAATCATTTGGTGACAGGGTTTCGGCTGCATGCGCTTGATGATTGATCGCGAGAATCAGCTGTTTCGTTTCTGCCGGTGTGAGACGGGAGAGCAGAAAGGACATGGCATCGACAATGACTTCAACCATCTCGAGATTCTCGAATTTGGCGCGGTTGAGCATTATTTTCCCATACGCCGTTTCGCGCCATGGCAAGTGCGCGAGATCAAATGAGTCCGGCAGCGTAGCGAAAATGTAAAGCGGAGGATCGGGGCTCACGATGCTGTTCCGGTCGGCCTCCTCTGGTATATCGTCGGGATGCCTGTATTACCGAAATTGTGAGTGGTTGACAAACTGGCCCACCATTTCTGGCCGGAAATGGAGTGCGCTGCTGTAATCCGCCCTTGGGGATTTCTGGACGAGGATCGCAACATTTGATTGTCAGGCTGTTGGTGCACCGATAACGGTCAGTTTATGACCAACCTGATCTTATCAGTGCTGATGCTGGCAGGAGCCGCCCTCTTCGCTGGCGGAATCTATGTGCTCCGCAAGGGCATCAACAAGAAACAGGGCTGGCTCATGCTTGTGGCCGCTGCCGTGATGTTCGCCAATGTGGCAATCCAGACAATACCAGTGCCCGAGAGCAATCAACCCGTTCAGACGGTGTCCGAGGACTGAACTTATTTGATCGGCGAGTCTGGTGCCAGCCGCATGTCGAGATAATTGTCGATCGATCCCATTAGCAAATCCATCTCATTTTCGTAGAAATGGTTGGCCCGGGGAATCTCGTCATGATGAATCGTGATATGTTTCTGGGTCCGCAGCTTGTCGACCAGTTTCTGCACCGCGCTGGGGGTGACGACTTCGTCATTCACGCCCTGCACAATGATACCCGAAGAGGGGCAGGGAGCGAGAAAGTTGAAATCATACATATTGGCTGGCGGCGAGACCGAGATAAAGCCGCGAATTTCCGGACGACGCATCAAAAGCTGCATGCCGATCCATGCGCCAAAGCTGTAGCCAGCGATCCAGGTGGTCTGCGCCTCGGGATGAAAGCTCTGCACCCAGTCAAGCGCTGCGGCTGCGTCGGACAATTCGCCAATGCCGTTATCGAATACGCCCTGCGAACGACCGACGCCGCGAAAATTGAATCGCAGCGTGGCAAAACCACGTTTCACAAAGGTCTTGTACATCGCCTGCGTGATCCGGTCGTTCATCGTGCCGCCCGCCTGCGGGTGGGGGTGCAATATCATGGCAACCGGAGCGCGATCACGGGGGCCTGGGCTAAAACGGCCTTCTAGGCGGCCTTCGGGTCCGGTAAAAATTACATCTGGCATGGATTTTCAATTCTTCGATCAAAATTATATTTTCCAGAACACGAGAATATAGAATAGCTTTTGCGCTGGATATAGCGCCTATATAGGGTGAGTGGACAAATCCGCAACTCAATCCCGCAAGCCAGAGAGATTTTGCCGCTATCGTGACCGAAACCAAACGCATCTACCTTGACTATGCAGCCACCGCGCCGATGCTCGAGGTCGCCAAACAGGCCTGCATCGAAGGTTTCGAGCGCTGGGCCAACCCGTCCTCTCCGCATGGCGACGGACGTGCGGCACAATCGATGCTGGAAAACGCGCGGCGGCGGTTCAAGGATGCGCTGGGCTGGGGCGGCGATGTGCTATTCACCAGCGGCGCAAGCGAAGCGATCCGGATGGCGCTGACGCAGTCGAAGCCGGCGGAGCAATATGTTTCTCCGGTGGAGCATGACGTGGTTTTGAGGTTCGCGCAAAATGCCCATTCCATTCCCGTTGATCGCAACGGTATCGTCGCTCCGTCGCATTTGAATCATTTGCTCAAAAGCGCAGAAGAGCCGACCCTGGTGGCGATTCAGTCGGTGAACAATGAAACCGGCGTGATGCAGGATCTGGATGCAATTGCAAAGGTGGTCCGCGACCGGGGCAGCTATTTGCTGGCGGATTGCTCGCAATCGATTGGCAAGCTGCCTTTGCCCGATGCTGACCTGATCATTGTAGCCGGCCATAAATTTGGCGGACCGCCCGGTGTCGGCGCGCTATTGGTAAAGGATCTCCGGCTGCTGCGGGCCGATGGCGGGCAGGAACAGGGCTATCGATCCGGTACCCAGAATCTGCCTTACATCATGGGCATGACCGCCGCTTTGGAGGCACCAGCCAACTGGGCGGGAAGAGCAGCCGAGTTGCGTAAGCATCTTGATGACGCAATTCGCAAAGCGGGAGGGGCCGTGGTCGCAGAAAATGCCCAGCGCATTGCCACGATCGGCAGTTACCATATGCCGGGCGTCGCCGCGAATACTCAGCTGATCAAATTTGATATGGCCGGATTTTCGGTATCGGCGGGCAGCGCCTGTTCGTCGGGAACGCTCAAAACCAGCCATGTTCTCGAGGCCATGGGCACCGACCCGCAAGTCGCACGGGAAGTGATACGGGTAAGTATCGGGCGCGACACCAGCCGAGCGCAAATCTATGCTTTCATCGACAAATGGCAGTCGATTTTTGCCGAAGCGAAAAGCGCCTGAGCCATGGTGATGAAGCCGATCTATCTGGACAACCAGGCGACTACGCCCATTGCGCCGGAAGTTGTGGACGCGATGTTGCCTTGGCTGAAGGATAATTTCGGTAATCCGCACAGCCCGCATCTCATGGGGCGTCAAGCCGCTGCTGCTGTTGAAGTGGCACGTGATCAGGTCGCTGGCTTGCTGCCAGACGGAGGACGGGTGATTTTTACCGGCAGTGCGACCGAGGCAATTAATCTGGCCATGGGTGCCGTGCGAACCCGCGAAGGGCGCAAACAGATCACGGTTCTTGATACCGAACATGCCGCGGTGCGGGACACGGCCTTGTGGTATCGAACGCAAGGCTTTGAAACCAGCTTGCTCGACGTCGGTCAGGAAGGGCTGGTGAGTCTGGAAGATATGGAAGCATGTCTGGACCAGCAGACCGCGCTGGTCGGAGCGATGCTGGTCAACAATGAAATCGGAACCATTCAGCCAGTCGAGCAAATCGCGGAGATGGCCCACCGCAACGGAGCGCTGATGCTGTGCGATGCGGTGCAGGGATTTGGTCGGCTTGATATACCGCAGCAGGCGGATTTGATCGCGCTGTCTGGGCACAAGATTTATGGTCCAAAAGGCATCGGGGCATTGTGGGTGCGGGACGGTATCGAGCTGCCGCCGCTGATCCATGGTGGTGGCCAGGAGCAGGGAATACGGTCCGGTACACTTTCTCCTGCGCTCTGCGTCGGACTGGGGAGGGCAGCGAAGCTTTGTGCCGAACGTCGGCAGGAAGATATGGCGCATATCACCAAACTGGCGGAAACGGCGCACAGTCTGTTCGGCGATTGGACGGTGAACGGATTGCTGGCCCAGCGATATGCCGGCAATCTCAATATCCGCCGCGATGGTCTTGATGTCGCTCGGTTGATGTCGGATGTCCGCGGCGTCGCCTTTTCCGCCGGCTCTGCCTGTGCCAGCGGATCGGGAAGACCCAGCCATGTCCTGAGTGCGCTTGGATTGGAACCGGCTCAAATTAAGTCTTCCATTCGTCTGGGCTTTGGGCGCTATAACAGTATCGAAGAGGTTGAGCAGGCTGCGGCCCTGATCAATCAGGCAGCGGAGAATCAGCTATCATGAGCACTGTAACGGTCCACTTTGTCAGTTCTGACGGCGAACAAACGGTAACCGCCAAGGCATCCGAAGGCGACAATCTGCTCAGCGTGGCGCAAATCCACGATCAGCCGCTGGAGGGAACCTGCGAAGGCCAGATGGCCTGCTCGACCTGTCACGTGATCGTCGACGCCGCAGATTTTGCCAAATTGCCCGAAGCGAGCGAAATGGAGGAGGATATGCTGGATCTGGCTGCAGGCGCCCGGCGCACAAGCCGACTGGCTTGTCAGATCGACCTTACCACCGAACTGGATGGCCTGACCGTCCATATCCCGATCGAAAGCCACAATATGCAGAATATCTAGGCCCCAAGGGCGGCTATCTAACGGCTTGCATTTTCGCCGGACTGCTACCATATGCGCAGCGGGAGTCGGGTGGACGTAGTCGTCGCCAACCCGGTCAGGTCCGGAAGGAAGCAGCCGTAACGATTTTTCTGCGGGTCGCCCGGCTCCTACTTGCCAGCCCATCGGTGGCTTGGCTGCAACCCAAAAATCCCATTTCAGCCATCAATCAACCAGAGTTTCTTCCGAGCTTCTGACGGCTATCCTGTCGCCCGGTCTGAGCGGAATCACGCCCCGTCCAAACCATATGAATTTTTTGCTCTGCCATTTCAAAGTGCTGTCATATTTCTCTGTTGCCTGCGACCGGTCGTAGCCCATCCATGTCAGCGTTGAGGGGAATATTTGGCTCGCGCTATACCGGTTTTCGTCTTCTACCACATAACGCTCAGCCAAATTCGGCGGCAAGAATGCCAATAGAGGTATAGCAAATTCCTCTTTTTCGGGATGTGTGGAGCAATGCGGGGTAACGCCTTCTTTAACATTTTGCCCATGATCCGACGTGTAGACAATGGCCACATTCTCGCGATCCACCCCTGATAGAAGTGTAGGGAAGAACCCCCGTTTGGAATAGGAAATGGCGGTTTCATACTGTTTCTCGAGACTCTGATTTTCCGGGATCAGGCCTTCTGGATAATGATCTGAATATTGAAAATGCACGCCGCGCAGCACCGCATAGACAAATTCACGACCGTCGGTTTTCAGGCGAGCATTGATCTGTTTCGCTATCGCCAGATCGGTACGGATACCGGCTGCAGCAGACTGTATTTTGTCGATCTTGCCAGCTTCCGGCGGCAGCAGCAGGTTTTGCGGTGGACCGGATACCTGCCCGTCGATGAGGGTTGTTTCATAGCCTGCCTGTTTGGCATATCCCCAAATTGACGGGGTTTGGCGCAGGTCTGTATCCTCTGCCACATTCATCACATCGACGCCGGAACGCAACGCGACATGCGCTGGCGCGCTGCAATTCCCCATGGCTGCCGTTTTTCCGAAATCGACCGGCTTGAAGGCCTTCACCTTGGGCAGAATGTGCTTCGCAAAGGCATCATAACCAACGCTTTCGTCGATAATCCACACGATCTTTTCGATCGATTTTTGCCGATCAGGGTCGGACAAATTTACCGGACGCCTTTGCGGAGGTGGTGGGATCGTGAGTTTTTCATATGTGTAATTGTAGATATTCCGTTCTGCAGCAATGGCCCCGGGGACGTCAAAGCCAAAAGCAAAGGACGGCAGAATGACGAGAAATATCGTACATGTAAGGGCCGGTCTGGTGCTGAACGGAGGGAGCTGCTGATGCAGGGCGGCCCTCAAAAGTTTGCGGCTTGCTACAAAAAGTCCCATCGCTACGAGAGTTTTGCCCAGGCCAACGGCAGTCGGAAGCAGAAATTTCCCCGCCGCATTTGTGGCGTGCCGGGTCTCGGATATAAGCCAGTTAAACTTGGCAAGATCGATGGTGTCGCGGAGAATTTGCGCGAAAGCGACGTTGATAGCCGCTGAAATCCCGACGACAATCAATAGCAGCCAGAACAAACGGCGGGGCAGGAGAAGCAGGCCAATCAACAGCACGGTCGCCTGCAGCGCCATGGCCAGAAATGCCATCAACGCGCTGTGATAATCATTTGCGGCAAGCCGATATAGAATCGATTGTACCAATATCTGCTGATTGATCAGCAAATATGCGATGCAGAAAAACGCAAAGCCGAACGCAATATGCAATATGTTGTGCACCAAAGCTCTCAATTCCCCTCCGGAACAAGGCCCTACGGTCTTTTCCTTTAATTTTGGTTAGACTCCAACTTCCGGGCGAATAGGCTTCGACAAGCAGAGGGCTCTCGCCTAAACTGCACGCTCATGTCCGATTCACACGATATATTCGCCGCGACCGGTGTCGATGCGCCGGAGCAGCCCGCCCCCGGTGCTGTGCAACCCTATCGGGTATTGGCGCGCAAATATCGTCCGTCAAAATTCTCCGAGCTGATCGGGCAGGACGCGATGGTTCAGACATTGGGCAATGCGATCAAGCGCGACCGGTTGGCCCATGCCTTCCTGATGACCGGCGTGCGCGGGGTCGGCAAGACGTCCACGGCGCGACTGATCGCCAAGGCGCTCAACTGCATCGGCGAAGACGGGCAGGGCGGTCCGACCATCGATCCTTGCGGCGTGTGTGAACCCTGTCGCAGCATCGCCGAAGGCAGCTTTATCGATGTGATCGAGATGGATGCCGCCAGCCACACCGGCGTCGACGACGTCCGCGAGATTATCGAGGCGGTGCGCTATTCTTCGGTTTCGGCACGCTACAAGATCTACATCATCGACGAAGTTCACATGCTCTCCAAGAACGCCTTCAATGCCTTGTTGAAGACGCTCGAAGAGCCGCCACCACATGTGAAGTTCATTTTTGCGACAACCGAAGTCCACAAGGTTCCGATCACCGTATTGTCCCGTTGCCAGCGCTTCGATCTGAAGCGGATCAGTGCCGACCAGCTGGCCGACCATTTCGGGATGATCGTGGGCAAGGAAGGCGTGACGGCGGAGCAGGAGGCGCTCGATCTGATCGCGCAGGCCGCTGAAGGATCGGTGCGCGACGGCTTGTCAATTCTCGACCAGGCGATTGCCCATGCCGATATGGATGGCGATGGAGAAGTGAAAGCCGCTCAGATCCGCGATATGCTCGGTCTCTCCGATCGCGGCGCAGTTCGGCGTCTGTTCGCCAAATTGCTTGAGGGAGATTCCGCTGCGCTTCTGGATGCAATCGCCGATCAATACAGAATTGGTGTCGAGCCGCTGTCGTTGATGAACGGATTGTTGTCGCTTTCGCACCAGGTTACCTTGTTCAAGGTTGGCAGAGCCAGCGATCCAACCCTGTCAGACGATGCAAAAAAGCAGTTTGCCGATTGGTCCGAGCAGCTTTCCTACCCGGCCCTGCACCGGCTTTGGCAACTGCTGCTAAAAGGATATCAGGAAGTCCAGCAAGCCCACTTGCCGCGCGAAGCGTGTGAAATGGCTTTGCTGCGCGTACTCTGCGCCGCAGATATGCCTGACCCCGGCAAATTGGCGAAGATGCTTGAGCAAGGGAATGGTCCCGCAGCCAGTCCCCCTGATCAGCAGCGGACGCCATTGCCAGCGGCAGAGACCGTTTCGCGCATTGAACAAGGTCGTGCACCGGTCGCTGCGTCAGAGCCCCCGACCGGCGGCTTACCTTCCCAGTTTACCGAAGTTGTGAGCACCGTGGGGCGAGTCTCGGCGGTTCTGGAAAGTATCCTGATTGCGGACATGCGTGTCGTGTCGTTTCAGGCACCGAACATTGTTTATCAGACGGCGCGTCCGATTGCGGCTGCGGATATCCGCAAAATTGCCGATGCGCTGAAACAGGAAACCAGCGTCGAATGGCATATTTCCGAAGGGGCGGGGGAAGCGCAGCCAAGCCTGGCCGAACAGGAACAGCAGGCCCGGCACGCGGAGCGACAAGCGATTTTGAATGCGCCGCTGGTGAAGGCCGCGTTTGAAGCCTTTCCGGATGCCCAGCTGCTGGAAAATGATGATCCACGCCCACAAGAATCAAGGAGCGCCTAGCTATGAAGTCGATGGAAGAAATGATGAAGGCCGCGCAGGAAGCCGCGCAGCAGGTCCAGACCCAGATGGAGGAAGCGCAAAAGAAGCTCGATAGCCTGGAAGTGGAAGGCCAGGCTGGTGGCGGTCTGGTCAAGGTCAAGGCGACCGCAAAAGGCCGTGTGCTGGCGGTGACGATTGACGAGAGCCTGATGAAGCCGGACGAAAAACAGATATTGGAAGATCTGGTCGCAGCGGCCTTCAATGATGCCCGCAATCGCGCCGATGCCGTGAGCGGCGAAGAAATGGGCAAGATGACCAGCGGCATGCAATTACCCCCAGGTTTTAAACTGCCATTTTAGGCCGCTGCTCTTATCGGACGCATTGCGCTTGAAGTGTCTTCAACAGGCACCATATAGGGGTTAGAAGCGCTGTTGCAGCGCAACATTCTGGAGTAAAAATGTCCGAGTTCGAAGCCAATCCTGCATCTGAATCCAAGTCGCTGCCGTTGTTGCCATTGCGCGATATCGTGGTGTTTCCGAATATGATCGTGCCGCTGTTCGTCGGTCGCGACAAATCTGTTGTCGCGCTGGAAAAGGCGATGGACGACGACAAGGAAATTTTCCTCGTGGCCCAGCTGGACCCGGCGGAAGACGATCCGTCGCGTGATCAGCTTTACGATCTCGGCGCAGTAGCGACTGTTCTGCAATTGCTGAAATTGCCGGACGGCACTGTTCGTGTGCTGGTCGAAGGAAAGCGGCGCGCCAAGCATAGCTCTCTGGACGAACAAGCGGAAGGCTATGTGCTGGCTACGGTTGATCTGCTCGATGAGCACGAGGCTGAAAGCGCCGAAACTTCGGCCTTGATGCGCTCTGTCGTCGACCAGTTTGAAAATTATTCGAAGCTGAACAAGAAAATGCCGGCGGAAACCGTCGTGCAACTGGGTGAGATCGAAGATGCCTCGCGTCTCGCCGATGCAGTGGCCGCGAATATCAATGTTAAAGTCGCCGACAAGCAGAGTCTGCTCATGGAAAGCGATCCGGTCAAACGCCTCGAAATGGTCTTTGCCTTTATGGAAGGCGAGCTTGGCGTGTTGCAGGTCGAGAAGAAAATCCGTGGCCGCGTCAAGCGCCAGATGGAGAAAACCCAGCGCGAATATTATCTCAACGAACAGATGAAGGCGATCCAGAAAGAACTGGGTGACGGCGAAGACGGGGAGGGCGATGAACTCGCCGAACTCGGCAAGAAGATCAAGGAGCTGAAGCTTTCCAAGGAAGCGAAAGCCAAGGCGACCGCCGAGCTGAAAAAGCTCAAGGGCATGCAGCCGATGTCGGCAGAAGCGACAGTGACGCGCAATTATCTGGACGTGCTGCTTGGTCTGCCCTGGGGCAAGAAGTCCCGGCTCAAGAAGGATCTCAAGCAGGCCGAGAAAGTGCTGGATGATGACCATTTTGCACTGGAAAAGGTCAAGGAACGGATCCTCGAATATCTCGCGGTGCAGACTCGTACCAACAAGCTGAAAGGCCCGATCCTGTGTCTCGTCGGCCCTCCCGGTGTCGGCAAGACCTCGCTTGGCCGTTCGATCGCCCGGGCTACCGGCCGCGAATTTGTCCGGCAGTCCCTTGGCGGCGTCCGCGACGAAGCCGAAATCCGCGGCCATCGCCGCACCTATATCGGGTCACTGCCCGGCAAGATTGTTTCGAATCTGAAAAAGGCCGGCACCTCCAATCCATTGTTTCTGCTCGATGAAATCGACAAGCTGGGACAGGATTTCCGTGGCGATCCGGCATCTGCGCTGCTCGAAGTGCTGGATCCGGAGCAGAATGACAAGTTCCAGGATCATTATCTCGAAATCGATATTGATCTGTCGGACGTGATGTTCGTGACCACCGCGAACTCACTCAACCTGCCGCAGCCGTTGCTCGACCGGATGGAGATCATCCGTCTGGAAGGCTATACGGAAGACGAGAAGGTCGAAATCGCCAAGCGCCATCTGATTGAAAAGCAGATTGATGCGCATGGTCTGAAAGCCGAGGAATTCGTTCTGCGCGAAGATGCGCTCCGCGATCTGATCCGCTATTATACGCGGGAAGCGGGCGTACGTACCCTGGAACGCGAGATTGCCAAGCTGGCGCGCAAGGCGCTGCGCCGCATTCTCGAAGGTGAATATAAGAGTGTCGAAATCACGCCTGACAATCTGGCGGACTATGCCGGTGTGCAAAAATTCCGTCATGGCGTCAGTGAAGAGGAAAATCAGGTTGGTGCCGTAACCGGGCTGGCCTGGACCGAAGTCGGCGGCGAGTTGCTGACGATCGAATCGGTGACCGTGTCCGGCAAGGGTCAGATAAAGACCACCGGAAAGCTGGGCGATGTGATGAATGAGTCTATTCAGACCGCGCTCTCGTTCGTGAAGGCGCGTGCTCCCACTTACGGGATCAAGCCCAGCTTTTTCAGCCGCAGGGATATTCATATCCATCTGCCCGAAGGCGCTGTGCCCAAGGACGGACCGTCAGCGGGCGTCGGTATAGTGACGGCCATCGTCTCGACCTTGACCGGCATTCCGGTGCGCCGCGATGTCGCGATGACCGGCGAGGTTACGTTGCGCGGACGCATTTTGCCGATTGGCGGACTGAAAGAGAAGCTGTTGGCGGCACTGCGCGGAGGCATAACGACGGTATTAATTCCCGCAGACAACGAAAAAGAACTGGCGGAAATTCCTGACAATATCACCTCGAAACTCAAGATCATTCCGTTGACTCATGTCGACGAAGTGCTCGCTGAGGCGTTGACCGAGAAGGTCGAGCCGATCGAATGGAGCGACGCTGATGAACTCGCCAGTCACGCGGCGGCACCGGTTGCCGATGAAACCGGTTCGTCGGCGCGCCATTGATATGCCGTCATGATCGAGTCGCAAATTCGAAACGCAGGTGAAATGCAGCTGTAAAATTATGCAAACCGGCAGCGGTCTTCATCCGTTCGTCGCATTTCCTGTCGTTTGGCGCAAAAAATAAGGGTTTGGCGCAGAAAACAGCGGTTTTTCTTTGACAGCTCTCGATAATTTCGCATTACTGCGGCCAGACAAAAGCGTGATTCAAACGAATTGCCACCAGAGAAGGGGGGATACCCAAATGAATAAACAGGATCTTATCAGTAATGTTGCAGACCACAGCGGCCTCAGCAAAAGCGATGCCGGTAAAGCGGTAGATGCCGTATTTGATTCCATTACCAGTGCACTGTCCAGCGGCGGCGAAGTTCGTCTCGTGGGCTTCGGCACATTCTCAACCTCAAAGCGTAAAGCATCAACCGGTCGCAACCCGCGCACCGGCGAACCGATGCAGATTCCAGCATCGACCCAAGCTAAGTTCAAGGCCGGCAAGGGCTTGAAAGACGCCGTCAACTAAACAACAAACCGGGGGGCAGAGTTTGGCCCCCATTTTTTCGCGCTTTGTTCTACAATATTGGGCGGGACCTCAAAAGAGGCCCGCCTTTTTATTTTGGGAACAGGCATGGCGCCGTTGCTTGTTCACTAACCACCCGGGGTTCGAACGGGCGAATGCGCCACATGTGATGTGTCTCGCCCCAGAATCAGTCGCGATGGCGAAAAGGGTCTTTGCCAGCGAGCACAGTTCTGGCGATCTCTCCACGATCGTGCATCGTCAACGCGCCGCCGGGAAGGTCGTCGTCCCAACAGCTTTCGTCAGCATAAAATTGCAGGGCCTGTTTCAGCAAGTCATGGTCCGCATCCAGCTCCGTGAGAGCCACAGCGGTCGCGCTCACTTCTGGCAGATCATCGCCGGAACCGCTCAGCACCATTTTGGCCAGATCCGGCCGCCCCGACGCCAGCAGTGTTGTCGCTGCAACATCTCTTGCGATGATGATTGTTTTGGGCGGTACATTCATGGCATATTCTACTTCTTCAGTTTATGTATGAAAATAAAGCCGTACATAAACGGCGCGGACGAGGTATTGGCGGGGCCGTTAATCGACCCGAAGTCGGGCTTTATCGCCGTGTTTTCACATATTCCAGCCCTGATTCTCATTGACTTGCTAGTGGCGCGGATATAGCGGGCCATACAAATATATTATACGTCCAATTATGTATGGAGTTGTCGCGATGCAAATGGCTGACGATCAGAAATTTCTCTGGATTTTTAGGTGTGGCCTCAAGGGCCTGTGTCCGCGCTGCGGTGAGGGCCATATGTTTAGCCGATGGCTCAAGATTGCCGACAAATGTGATGTTTGCCATCTGGATTTCCGTTTTGCATCTCCCGACGACGGCCCGGCGTTCTTTTCCCTCTGTATCGTCGCCTTTCCGCTTGTCTTTTTGATAGTCTGGTTTGAAGTCGCCGTGAGCCCGCCCTTCTGGGTCCATTTGCTGACATCTTTCCCTCTGGTGAGCCTCGGTTGCATTTTGCCGCTTCAGCCGATCAAGGGATGGCTAGTCGCCTCGCAATATGTGAACAAGGCACAGGAAGCGGGTACGGAGCAGCTTTGGGCGCAGTTGAACAAGACAGACGAAGACGAGACAAAGTCTGACGGGAGCTGACTGATGAAGCGATGGATTCCTGATCTTTCCAGATTCTCTGGCCCTAAATATCTTGCGATAGCGGATGCGCTTACCGAAGCGATAGATAGGGGCAGCCTGGCACCAGGCGACCGGCTTCCGCCGCAGCGTGAACTCGCAGACGCTCTCGGTTTTGATCTGACCACGGTCACACGAGCCTATGAAGTGGCGCGAGAGCGTGGCTTGACCATCGGCCGCGGGAGGGCAGGCAGTTTCGTGCGGGACGATCGTGTCGCCGCGACATCAGCGCCGGGCCAGTATGATGAAGCGATGAATTGCCCGCCATTGCCCGTGGGCAATGCGCTACCAACGGCTTTTGCCGACGCCGTGCGGAGCTGCATGATCAGTCACGCCGAATCGGTGTTTCATTACCAGCGACCCGGCGGAGCATCTCACGTCCGCGATGCAGGGGCGCAACTGCTCAGCCGTATTGGCGTGGCCACCGATGTGGATCAGACGGTGGTGACCGCTGGCGGACAAAACGGACTGCACGCAGTGCTCGCCGCGATGGCGAAGCCTGGTGACAAAATTGCTTGTGGTCGTTTTGTATATCCGGGCCTGAGATCGCTTGCCCAGCGGATGCAGCTACATCTGGTGCCTCTCCGGGAGATGACCGGCGATGCGCTGGAGCAGCTATGCCAGGATGGAGCGATCAAGGCGCTTTATGTGGTCCCGACCAACGACAATCCGACCACGGAGACCTTGTCCGCCGTGACGCGCAAGCAGATTGCCGACGTGGCTGAGCGGCACAATGTGCAGATCATCGAGGACGATGCCTATGGCCTGCTGGCCAGCAATCCGCCGCCGCCAATTGCCAGTCTCATTCCCGGCCGTTCCTGGTATATAGCCAGCGTTTCCAAGGCTATTTCCCCTTCTCTGCGAGTGGCTTTCGTCCGCAGTCCTGGCGTGGCTCAATCGATGCAGCTTGCTGCGGAGATGCATGAAACCGCTGTTATGGCACCGCCAATTAATGCTGCGGTGGTCGCGCATTGGCTCAGCAACGGAACGCTCGACAAGCTCGTCCAGGGTACCAGGGCAGAGGCAGCATGGCGTCGCGCAACCGCCGAAACCATAGTTGGCGCTGATATATTTGCGTCTCATCCGGAAGGATATCATCTCTGGCTGCCACTGCCCGACGAACAAACTGCTTCAAAATTGCCGGTTTTGATGCGCAATACGGGTCTTGGACTGGTGCCTTCCTCCGGCTTCGCGGTTGGCGAGCCCGGGAATTGCAGCGCAGTCCGGGTGTCGCTCGGCGGACCAATTGGCAGAAGCGCACTGGCCGCAGGGCTGCGCACTCTGGATGCCTTTATCTCCTCTTCGGGACAGATGAGCCTCGATCCGTTTGTCTGACCGCTTGTCATGATGTCTGATCACACCGCTGTATAAACGGAATGGCTGGTGAAATGCCGGATACGCTACTGACCAAGGCGCTCATCTTGTAATTGCGCCTTTCATGCCTAAATTCAGTCTCTCACCACTTTGGTAATATGGGAACAGGAAATGGCTGGCGGTTGGGCGCGCGATGGCGCGGTGCAGGATCAGATTGACGACACGATTGCCGACGCAGTGAAGCGTGCGCGCGCTGACATGCCGTCCGGCGAAGCTGCCAAATATTGCGTGGAATGCGGCGAAGATATCCCCGAAGCGCGCCGCCGCGCATTGCCGGGGACGCGGACCTGCGTCGCCTGCCAGTCGGCTCGCGATTCGACCCGGGCGAGTGCAGGGATCAACCGGCGTGGCAGCAAGGACAGCCAGCTCCGCTAGGCGCGCGAGCGCTTTTCGCCGCGGATCACAGGGACGGACCTGGACCTGACGTCTGCCTTTCCCGCCAGCCTCGAAGCGGGCCGCACCGCCTCCCCGAATCTCGCTATCCAGCGGATTATCTTTGCCGCACAACTCGGACAGGCTTTTGGTTTTGAAGGCGATGCCACGGCCATACTGGTCCAGGCGCGTGCCAATGCGGTCTGGACCTACCCGGCTACTGGCGAAGTTCTTGCCACGAGCGCAGGGCAGGGCAACGCCGTCGCCATTGCTTGGATCGGCATGTGGTGGCTGAAATGGGTCGCGACGGCTCTGGTGGTGACTGGGCTGATATTTGTATATCCGCTGCTTGCTGGCTAGGCGGCCTCCGCTCGATTCATTGCCGTAGGCCCGGAACCAAAGCTCCGGTCAATTGTTGTTCCATCAAACCCCTCCGAACTTGCAAAGGAACACCGCGATCGAACATCTGGCTGACAATTTCTGGAATATACGCGGCGATTTCAAGATCTCGCACGTCATCAATATCGGCACGCATATGTCGCTGGTGCGCAGGCCCGATGGTACCTTCATTCTGCTCGATTCCTATGAGTTGGACGATTCCGCTCAGGAAGAGCTGATGGCGCTCACCTATGGTGGGTCGCTGATCAAGGCGGTGCTGAATGTCCATCCATTCCACACTATCCATTGCAAATTCATCAACGAGATGCTGCCCCATGCTCGGCTTATCGGCACGCGCCGGCATCATCAGCAAATGCCTGATCTGGAGTGGGATCCGGCCCTGATTGAGGACTCCGCGACGCAGCAGGAGTTTTCCGATATTTTTGATTTTTCGATTCCGGCCGGTGTCGACTTCATTCCGGAAGACGAAAGCGTTCACGTCAGTTCCGTAATGGTCAAGCATCGTGAGAGCGGCATTATTCACGTCGACGACACGCTAATGTTTCTCAACCTGCCTTCGCTGGTCGACAAACTGCTCCCCGGTCCAAGGCTGCGTTTTCATCCGAAACTTGCTGATGGACTGGAAAAGCGGGCCGGTGCCGCAGACGACTTTGTCGCCTGGGCCAAGAGCCTCGCCAGTGACTGGCAAGATGCAAAGATGGTGTGCGCCGCCCATAATGGAATCTTCCGCCTGAACGGAGAAACGTTCGCCGATGCGATGGAGGAAGCGCTTGATCATGTTTCCGACACTTTGGACAAGCATCGCAAAAAATACGGCTAACGCGTCCGCCGGCTGCGCCGTCCCGATCATCCCGATAGTAAAGAATAACCGAAAAGGAATCCCCCATGACTGACAACACCATCGAAACCGTCAATCCACTCACTGAACAGAGCCTCAAAAGCTATCCGGTCATGTCGGACAAAGAGGCTATGGACGTGGTTGAAAACTGTCACGCGGCCTATCTCGAATGGCGTTTGAAAAGCCGTGAAGAGCGGGCCAGTGTGATCGCAGCCATCGCGAAAGAGCTGCGCAATTCCAAGGACGAATTCGCACAGTTGATGACCGACGAGATGGGCAAGTTGCTGAGCGACGCGAAGGAAGAGATTGAGCTCTGCGCAGGCATTTGCGACTATACCGCCGAGCACGGCCCGGAGATGCTGGCCGATGAAGAACATGACGTGCCGGAAGGACGTGGGCTGGTAACGTATTCGCCGATGGGCGTCATTTACGGCATCCAGCCATGGAATTTCCCCTGTTATCAGGCGATCCGCTATTCGATTTCCAGCCTGATGGTTGGCAATGGCGTGCTGCTGAAACATTCCGAAAACTGCACCGGCAGCGGTCTGATGTTGCGCGACATTTACGAGCGGGCCGGTGTTCCCAAAGGTCTGTTCGGCGTCCTGCTGATCACCCATGATCAATCCGATGCCATCATCGAGCACAAGCTGGTGCGCGGTGTAACCCTGACCGGCAGCGACAAGGCTGGCCGGACGGTCGCACAAAAGGCCGCATCCGTGTCAAAGAAGACCGTTCTCGAGCTTGGTTCGAATGATGCCTATATGGTGTTTGACGATGCGGACATGGATCTCGCGATCAAGACCTGTGCGCAGGGCCGACTGTTCAACAATGGCCAGACGTGCGTCAATGCCAAGCGTTTCATCGTCACCGAGAAGAATTATGATGCTTTCGTCGAAGGCTACGCAGCCGCCTTCAAGGATATAACCATGGGTGATCCAAACGACGATGATACACAGCTTGGACCCCTTGTGTCCTGCAGCCAGCGTGACCAGATCCACAAGCAGGTCGAGGAAAGCGTCGAAAAGGGTGCGAAGATTGTGGTCGGTGGTGAAATTCCGGACCGGACGGGCTGGTATTACCCGGCCACGGTCCTCGTTGATGTCGCGCCGGGGCAACCCGCCTATGATGACGAAATCTTCGGACCCGTTGCCTCAATCATCAAGGCGAAAGACGATGAGGATGCGATGCGGATTGCCAACGACAGCCGCTATGGTCTCGGCGGCGGTATCTTCAGTAAGGATGTCGACCGCGCCGTGAAAATGGCATCGACCTATTTCGACACCGGCATGGTCAACATCAACACCTACTCGATTGCTTCGCCCGACATGCCATTCGGTGGTGTCAAGGATTCCGGCTATGGCCGCGAACATGGCGAAGTTGGTCTGAAGGAATTCGTCAACGTGAAAGCGATCACGATTGGCGCCTGATATGGACGAAACATTGCAATGCGATGTCGCGGTTATCGGCGCCGGTACGGCGGGTCTCGCAGCGGAACGGGCTGCGCGCGCAAACGGTGCCAGCACGTTGCTGATCGATCCCCATTATGCCGGGACAACCTGTGCGACCGTGGGCTGCATGCCTTCCAAGCTGCTGATCGCGGCTTCGCATGCCGCCCACGCCGCGCGATCAACGGACATGTTCGGAATCACCGTCTCGGATGTCGGGATTGATGGCAGGGCCGTGTTGCAGCGCGTGCGCGACGAACGCGATCGCTTTGCGCGACTAACGCGGGAGGGTATTCAGGATATTCCGGCGGATATTCGGTTGACGGGCAAGGCGCGGTTCCTTGCCCCGGACAGGCTCGCCTTGGATGATGGCCGTGTGATCGAGGCGCGCAGCATCGTGATTGCAACCGGCTCTTCGCCCTTTATCCCCGACCAGTTTGCCGGGCTGGGCAAGCGATTGCTCACTAACGAGAACATATTCGAGCTCACGGACTTGCCGGATCGACTGGCGGTCGTCGGGTCGGGCGCGATCGGTCTTGAACTGGCGCAGGCGATGGCGCGACTGGATGTCGAAGTCACCCTGTTTGATCATGGCGAACAATTGGGCGGGATTCGTTGTCCCAAGGTCCATGACGCACTCAAGACGATCATCGAGGGGGATTTGACACTGAAATTGGGTGTCGAGCTCGAGGTCAAATCGGCGGACGACGGTGTCACCCTTGCCTGGAACGGATCCTCGCCCGGACAGGCGGATTTTGACTATGTGCTGGTCGCAACCGGACGACCGCCAAATCTCGACAGTCTGAATTTGGCGGATTCAGGGCTGGAGCTGGATGACCATGGTGTGCCGGTCCACGATCGCGAGAGCATGCAATGCGGCGACAGTTCGATCTTTCTTGCCGGCGACCTGGCCAATGACCTGCCCCTGTTACACGAAGCGTCTCAGGATGGCGCCATTGCCGGGCGAAATGCGGTCGCTTTTCCGGCATCGACGCAGGCGGAGCGTTTCACGCCTTTCAGCATCATCTTCACCAGCCCGGCAGTGGCGCGAATCGGCAAGTCTGAAGAGGAAGGTGTCATTACCGGTACCGCCGATTTCAGCGATCAGGGTCGCGCGCGCGTTGAAGGCGTCAACGAGGGCGTTCTCACCCTCTATGCCGCCGCTCCCGACGGCCGGTTGATCGGGGCAGATCTCTGCACCCCGGCCAGTGAGCATCTGGCGCATATGCTGGCGTGGGCGATTCAGCAGGACCAGACAGCCACGCAATTGCTCGAAATGCCCTTTTACCATCCGACCATTGAGGAAGGATTGAAGCAGGCACTACGTACGATTTGCGCGGCAACCCCGCTCGACCTGCCGCAAGATCAGGATCGTGGCGTCCCGTCCGGCGCATAGTCAGGATACTGAATGTGAAAATAGGAAACCATCCGCCGGATGGTTTCCTATTGACGAAAAATGGTAGACGCTGAGGGGTTCGAACCCACGACCCGCTGATTAAGAGTCAGCTGCTCTACCAACTGAGCTAAGCGTCCATATGAGTGGCTATATAGGGCCGGATTTCGCAAACGCAACATCTTGCTTGCAATAATCATCCGAAGGCGCCGCCGCGCCGTCCGGGATGGCGTTCGATCGACATCAGGATGCCGACGCAGATCATGATGGTCATCATCGACGAGCCGCCATGGCTGAGAAAAGGCAGGGGAATGCCCACGACCGGTGCCAGACCCATGACCATCATCAGGTTGATTGCCACATAGAAGAAAATCGTCACCGTAAGGCCAGCGGCGGTCAGTTGCGAGAAACGGGTTTTTGCGTTCATCGCCACCCCCAGGCCCCAGCGGAACAGCAGAAAGAAGCAGAACAGCACCAATATTCCGCCCATAAGGCCCCATTCTTCTGCCATGGTCGCGAAAACGAAATCGGTGTGACCTTCGGGCAGATAATCCAGATGGCTCTGGGTGCCGTTCAAAAAGCCCTTGCCGAACAGACCACCGGAACCAATGGCAATTTTTGACTGGCTGATATGATAGCCAGAACCGAGCGGGTCATTTTCGGGGTTAAGGAAGGTTGTTACGCGTTTTTGCTGATATTCCTCCAACATGAAGAAATAGGCGAGAGGCGCAAGCACGGCGATGGCCGCTGCGCCGCCGATGAACAGCCGCAAGGGCAGTCCGGCGAGAAATGCGATGGTCAGCGCGCCAGCGACCACGGTGATGGTTGTGCCGAGGTCGGGTTGCAGCAAAATCAGCGCGCAAGGAACAGCAAGCAAGGCAAATAACGGCCAGATCGCTCCCCATGTCCGGATCCGGGCGGGAGGCAGCAAATCATAAAATCGGGCGACCGCCAATATTATCGCGACCTTCATCAGTTCTGATGGCTGAATCCGGATGAAGCCGAGGTTGAGCCACCGCTGGCTTCCTCCGCCGACAGCACCGATCAGTTCCACACCAAGCAGCATGATCACGACTATGATATAGCCGGGAAAAGCCATGGTTTTCCAAAAGCTTTCCTTGAACCGGGACAAGACGATCGCCATCGCAACAAATACGCAGAACCGAACCATGTGTAAGCCGGCCCATGGGGTCAGGCTGCCGCCCGCCGCCGAGTAGAGAACGACGAAGCCAAAGCTGGCCAGCACGAACAGCAGCAGGATCGTTTTCCAGGGCAATTGCGCGATCGGCGCCGGAATGAAATCACTCAATTTCTAGTCTCCAGCGCTGGCTTCAGTGCCGGCTGATGAGCTTTCCGGAGCGGGCGTTCCGGGATTCTCGGCGATCGCCTTTTCCAGATTCTTCCTGGCGCGATAGGCGGCCAGCTTCGTATCCATACGTTCCTGAATCGTGCCGCCCCAGGATTGTTCGAGTCCGGTCAGAACATCCATCGCTTTCTGGCGATCATAGAGGAAGGTCAGAACATCGCGCGCTACAGGATAAGCCGCGCCTGATCCGCCGCCATGCTCGATCACCACTGCCGCCGCATAGCGGGGGTTGTCATAGGGTGCGAAGCAGATGAACAGGCCATGGTCCCGATATTTCCATGCGACATCCGAACCACCACGGCCGTAGTCGAGATTCACCACCTGCGCTGTACCGGTCTTGCCGGCAAGTTTCACATTTTCGATCGGCAGGCGGGCCCGTCCGGCGGTGCCCGGACCGTTGACTACGTCGCTCATCGCTTTCTGCACGTACAGCAGATGTTCCGGATCCAGATTCAGCGTGTCGATCTTTGGCTTGTTCTTGTCAAAGATGAGACGGGGAATGATATTCTTGCCGGTCGCCAGTCGCGCCGCCATCACTGCGAGCTGGGTCGGGTTGACCAGCATATAGCCCTGGCCGATGGTCGTATTGACCGTATCATAGGCCTGCCATTCCCGGTGATATTTTTTGCGCAGCCAGGCCGGGTCCGGCACCGTGCCATAGAACTGGCTGGCCACCGGCAGGGGATATTTCTGGCCCAGCCCGAGCCGATTGGCCATCAGGGCAATGGGATTGATCCCGATCTTCTGGGCGAAATAGTAAAAATAGACGTCGCAGCTCTGGTAGATGCCCTTGGCCATGTCCACGCGTCCATGGCCGCCGCGTTTCCAGCAGCGGAAGCGCCGGTTGCCGACTTGCAGGCCCCCGTTGCAGTTTACCGTCTCATCCGGGTCCAGTCCGGCCTCCAGAAAGGACAGAGCGACCATCGGCTTTACCGTGGAGCCTGGCGGGAAAAGGCTTTTGAGGGATTTGTCGAGCAGCGGCACATGATCGTCTTCGCGCAGCATTCCATATTCGGTGACCCCAATGCCATCAGAGAAACTATTCGGATCGAAAGATGGCATCGAGGTCATCGTTAAAAGATCCCCGGTCAGGCAGTCAATGACGACCACCGCTCCGGATTCGGGGCCAAGCCGCCGCGCCGCATATTCCTGCAGATCGATGTTGAGAGTCAGTTGCAACGGCTTGCCCGGAATGTCGGGACGAGTTTCAAGTTCGCGAACAATCTTGCCGCGCGCTGTGACTTCGACCCGTTTAGCTCCTGGTTTGCCCTGCAACCGGTCCTCGAACATTTTTTCCAGGCCGTCCTTGCCGATCTTGTACCCCGGTGTGATCAGTATCGGATCGGGATTTTCCTTATAGTCTTCCGCCGACGCGATTCCGACATAGCCGACCAAATGGCCAATTGCCGGACCGCTTGGATAATTTCGGGAGAAGCCCTGGCGCGGTGAAACACCTGGCAAGTCGGGCAGACGCACGCTGACCGCTGCATATTGTTCCCAGTCCAGTCCGGTGGCCACCTGAACCGGCTGAAAACTGCTTGCCTGCGCCAGTTCCCGGTTTATCCGTTCCAGCTCTTCCGGATTGAGGGCGAGCAGTTCGGCCAGAGTAGCGACGGTTTTCTTCTTGTCGCGCAGGCGGTCGGGGATGATATCGACGCGAAAATCGGTCTTGTTGTTGGCTATCGGCTTGCCATTGCGGTCGATCAGCCAGCCCCGCCGCGGCGGGACCAGTGTTAGATTCACGCGGTTGCTTTCGGACAACAGCTTGTATCGCTCGTTTTCGGCGACCGAGATATAGGTCATCCGCGCCGCCAGCAGAACTCCCACGCCCATCTGCAACCCTCCGACGACGGTTGCCCGCCGTGTGAAGGTCATTTCTTGCATCGCACCGCTGATCGTTTTCGGGGCCTTCATGACGCGACCCGCCAGTGGTCGATGCCGCCAATCAGCCGCGCGACGAAAGGATAGAGCAGGATCGACAGCACAATTTGCGGCAGCAGCAATTCAAGCTGCAGCAGATTGGATTTGAAGTCGATGATCAGCATACCGCCTATTAACACAAATATGATCGCGGTGGAGGCCAGAAGCCAATCCTGCCAATAATCGCGGCGCACCGCTTTCCGGTCGAGCGTTTCGAGCACCAGGAAGACGACCGACCAGAGAAACGCCGCGCTGCCGAACGGTTGGCCACTGAAGATGTCATCGATCAGCCCGAGCGGAAACGCCGCCCATGCCGGCCAATATCCGGGGCGGATCAACCGCCATGCCAACAGCACGAGCAAGCCCATTGGCGGCAATATCGGATAGTCGGTGATGATCGGCAGGGCCGTGATCATCGACCCGACCATGACGGTCAGCGGCGGAATGACCTTGATCCGCAACTGGGATGGCTCGCGGCCAATTCTGGATTGACGGGATTGGGCCACTATTCTCCGCGGCCCTGTTCCGCTTCGGGTGCGGGAGTATTCGCGATCTGCCGGATCGTTTCTGCCTGGAAGATAGGTTGAACGATAGCGTGGCTGACCTTTGCAGGGTTGGCCAGGACGCGTCCGATGGCACCGGTTTCTGTCTTGCGGATGACGACCGCTACAGGAATGCCCGGGCTATACAGGCCGCCGCTGCCCGAGGTGATCATCAGATCGCCGCCCTTGAAGGGATTCGAGCCGAGGTTGATTGGCTGGATATCGACCGTGCCATCACCGCGACCGGTTACAAAGGCAGGCAGGCTGTCGCTGGCGCGTTGTACCGGGGTGACATTGTTGCCGTCCGAGACCAGCAGCACGCGCGCGGTCGTTGGTCCCGTTTCCAATATCCGGCCGACCAGTCCTTCCGGCGAACGAACCGGTTGTCCCGGTTCGAGGCCGCTGCTGCTGCCGACGCCCAAGGTGGCGATGCGCCGCGAACTCGACGCGGTCGAACTGATCAGGCGAGCCATGGCGATTGAGTCGGGGATTTCCTCATCCAGCTTCAACAGCCGCTTGAGGCGCTCATTTTCCTGCCTGAGGGCACGGGCTTCCAGAATTTCTATACGATTTTGCTCGAGTTCCTGACGCATCGCCGCATTTTTCGATGCTGCGTTGAAATAGGCGGCAACCTGATCGGCAGCACTGCCGGTGGCGCCACCAATTTCGGAAAGCGATTTGCTGAGTGGTGCGACCACTTCTGCGCCGGCGGAGCGAAGGGCAGAAAATCCTCGAGGATCGACGAACGAAATGAGCAACAGAAGCAGTCCCAAAACTGCTCCCAAAATGCCCAGTAAGTAGCTGGCGAATATACTATATTGCGCCCGCTTGGAAAATCCTGGACGCCGATTGTTTGGCGGCGCCATATCGGTCTATCCTTTCACTTCCAGTCGTTGTTCCATCATATACTCTAATATCACGCGGTGGTCAGAACGCCTCTGAACATCGGATCTTCCATTGCACGACCGGTGCCGATTGCGACACAGGCAAGAGGATCTTCGGCGACCGTGACCGGCAGACCGGTTTCGTCGCTCAGCGCCGCATCAAGCCCGGCTATCAGCGCGCCACCGCCGGTCAGAACAATGCCCTGATCGACAATATCGGCGGCCAGTTCCGGCGCGGTATTTTCCAGCGCTATTCTTACGCCCTCGATGATCGTGCCGATTGGCTCACTCAGCGCTTCGGCAATCTGGCCCTGATTGATCGAAATTTCTTTCGGCACGCCATTGACCAGATCACGGCCCTTGATGTGGATCGTATGGCCAACGCCATCGGCAGGTGCCTGCGCAACACCGAAATCCTTCTTGATCCGCTCTGCCGTCGTCTCGCCGATCAGCAGGTTGTGATGACGGCGGACATAGGAAACAATCGCTTCATCCATCTTGTCGCCACCGGTGCGAACCGAAGTGGTATAGGCCAGGCCGCGCAGCGAGAGGACAGCGACTTCCGTGGTGCCGCCGCCAACGTCAACGACCATCGATCCGATCGGTTCGGTAACTGGCATATCGGCACCAATGGCTGCTGCCATCGGCTCTTCGATCAGGAACACCTGCCGTGCGCCAGCATTGGACGCCGCATCGCGAATCGCGCGGCGTTCGACCGAGGTCGAACCGCTCGGGACGCAAATCACGATTTCGGGATAGCTGAACAGCTTGCTCTTGCCGTTCACTTTCTGGATGAAATGCTTGATCATCTGCTCGGCGACGTCGATGTCGGCAATGACACCGTCGCGCAGCGGGCGAATGGCCTCGATGCTGTCAGGGGTTTTGCCCATCATCATCTTGGCGTCGTTGCCAACCGCCTTGACCTTCTTGACACCGTTGATGGTTTCGATTGCCACGACCGACGGCTCGTTGAGCACGATGCCCTGACCGCGCAGATATACCACAGTATTCGCGGTGCCGAGGTCGATCGCCAAATCTTGCGAACGGAACTTGAACAGATTTTCAAACATATTTTTGTCCGTAATTTCTAGTATTTGCAGACTTTGCTGCAACAATGAAGCGAAGCGATAATCAAGATGAACGGGTCATGAGGTTAGCCATGGGAATCGCCCAAAAAATCAGGGGTCGCTTGGCAAGGTCGCTTGGGCTAGGAACGACAATATGTCAATAAGAAGACTTCCAAATAGCCTGATAAATAGGATCGCTGCCGGAGAGGTTGTCGAGCGCCCGGCCAGTGCTCTGAAAGAGCTGGTTGAAAATGCGATTGACGCCGGGGCCAGTCAGATAAATATCCGTCTGGAGGAAGGCGGGCTCGACCTCGTTCAGGTTACCGACAATGGCTCCGGCATGGGCCGTGAGGACATTGCGCTGGCGCTGGAGCGGCACGCAACCTCCAAATTGCCAGATGAAGCGATCGAATTGGTCACCACCATGGGGTTTCGCGGTGAAGCGCTGCCATCGATCGCCAGTGTGGCCCGGCTGACCATTGAGAGCCGTATGGCCGGGCAAGATGGCTGGTTGCGGGTCATCGACCATGGCGCACTGGTCGAGGAAGGGCCTGTCGCGATTCCGCCGGGGACAAAGGTACGAGTCGAGCAGCTGTTCGGCAAGGTGCCGGCGCGGCGCAAATTCCTGCGGACGGCGCGCAGCGAATATGCGGCCTGCACAGATATCGTGCGGCGTTTGGCCATGGCGCGACCCGATATCGGATTCACGCTGGAGCATCAGGGGCGCAAGGCGATCGCGGTTCAGGCCGGGGAAACCGGTCCCGAACGAGTGGCAGCCCTGACCAGCCGTGATCTGCGCGCCAACAGTGTCGGCGTCGATCTGCAGCGCGAAGACATCCACCTGACCGGCGTGGCTGGCCTGCCAACCTACAATCGCGGTGTTGCCGACCACCAGTTCCTGTTCGTCAACGGCCGTCCAGTCAAGGACCGGCTGCTGGTCGGCGCGGTCCGCGGGGCCTATGCCGAGATGCTGGCGCGGGACCGGCATCCGGTGGTCGCACTGTTCATCGACATGCCGCCCGAGCTGGTCGATGTGAACGTGCATCCGGCGAAGACAGAAGTGCGGTTTCGCGAACCGGCTATGATACGCGGCATGATCGTGAGTGGTTTGCGCAAGGCGCTCGATGAAGGCGGGTTTCGTGCGGTTCAGCGTCCCGCCGAATCGGCGCTAGGGCGGTGGCAGAGCGAACCGGTTATGCCGGATCGCCAGAGCAGTATATTCACCTCGCAGGGCAGGGCGGCGGTCACTCAGCAACCCTATCCTTCTGCATCCGTGCAGGACGGCGGCAGCGCGTTCCCCGACTTCGGAAAAGCGGATTCGCCGGAGGAGCTTGCGCCGTTGATGGGGCGGGCTGAGGAGGCTTCCGGGCCCGTACCGGCGAGCAGCAGCCATCCGCTGGGCATCGCGCGCGGCCAAGTGGCAAAAACCTATATTGTAGCGGAGGCAGAGGACGGGCTGGTGATTGTTGATCAGCATGCAGCGCACGAACGGCTTGTGCTCGAGCGGATGCGCAAGGCGGTCGAAGGTGGCACTGTGGCATCGCAGGCCCTGCTCATGGCAGAGGTGGTCGAACTGGACGAAAATGCCTGCGACCGGCTCGAGAGCCGCGCCGCCGAGCTGTCGGAATTCGGGCTGGAGCTGGAGCGTTTCGGGCCGACGGCGATGCTGGTGAGAGCGACACCGGCTATGCTCGGCTCAGGCGATGTTCGGGAACTGGTCACCGATCTCGCTGACGAACTGGGTGCTTATGATCAGGCGCTCAGCCTCAAGGAGCGCGTTGATCATGTCGCTTCGACCATGGCCTGTCACGGATCTGTTCGGGCAGGGCGGGTGCTCAGCGTCGCGGAAATGAACGCGTTGCTGCGCGAAATGGAGGTGACGCCGCATAGCGGTCAATGCAACCATGGGCGTCCGACCTGGGTGAAGCTGGCGCTGGAGGACGTGGAAAAACTATTTGGCCGGAAATAAGCTTTAGACGCGATCAGTGATCAAGATCATTGCTTGCCTCGCCTGGAAGCCTAAGCCGCTTGTTCCAATGAAACCGGAGTGTGCCATGCTATTTCGCCACGTAGCCTATGCTTTTTCCGCCATGATGCTGGTTAGCGGCCCTGCTGCCGACGCGCGCTCGGACGCCAATCAATCGAAAGCAGCCGTCAGCGATCTGACGGGCTACTGGCAACTGGAGAATGGTCAAATCGTCCACTTTACGCAGGATGGCTCCAGCCTGACCTCCCGCTACGTCAAGCGGTCGACGACCAACGAGCCAGATGACATAAACTTTACCGCAACCGTTCACGACAATCTGATTTATGGCGCGCACCGGGGGCCCTTTTCGCGGGCGACGCAGAAAAAATGCGGGGTCCAGATATGGGTCGGCATGGGCCTGACCGTGAAGGATGATGGCACGATATTGGAGGGGTTTCGGGGAGACCGGACGGTCAATCCCCGGACCTGCAGTGTTGAAAACAGCGATGCCGTCAAGCTTGTCTATAAAAGAGTCGCCGATTTCGATCGGCTGAAATGAACCGATCCAGTCCCGTGTCCATCAAGGGACAAGCATCGCCTCGAACGGAGCGAGACTGCCGTCGCTGGCAGCGGGTTTGACGCCAGCCAGCCGGGCAACCAGCGAATAGACATTCACATTGTCGAACACCGGCAGCGTGCCGCCAGCGCTGATCGCTGGCCCGCTGGCCAGGAAGAAGGCCATCATGTCCGGCGCGCGTTGATCATAACCGTGTCCGCCGCCAATGCCGGTCATCCATTCCGGCACATCCTGATACACCACCCAGCCGGTTTCCGGCAGGCACAGGATCGATGGCACACGCGGATTGGTTCCATAGGCAAATTGTGGCGGAATATTTTCCCGGTTCCAGCATTGCATATGCGCGTGCGGCCGGACAAAGGCCTCGCGCAGCGCTTCGATATTGCCGTCCAGCGGCTCCAGTCCGGCGTAATTGCCGTCTTCCACCAGACGATATTGGTCGCGTGGCATGATCTCATCAAGGTAGATGATTCGTTCCGGCGAGGTTTCCGTCATGCCATGGTCCGACGCGATGACAAAATTGACCGGCTGTCCCATGCTGGCGAGCTGCTGCTTCAAACGCCCGATTTCGCTATCCACTTCGGCTATCGCAGCGCGTAGCTGCTCGCTCGGCGCTGGACCATAATAGTGGCCGGCCGTGTCGACCGTATCGAAATAGAGCGTGACCAATTTTGGCCGGATATCGGCGGGGCGCCGCATCCAGTCGACCACCGCGTTAATCCGGCGGTCATTCGACAGCTTTTCGTTGAACGGCCACCAGTCTGCTGGCCGAATGCCGTCAAATTCCACTTCCGATCCCGGCCAGAACATGGTGGCGGTCCGCACGCCCTGTTTCTCCGCGGTGATCCAGATCGGCTCGGCCTGATTCCACCAGAACGGATCCTTGGTCGCCATTTTGAACAATTCGCCTGGCCGTGCGACATCTTCCATCGTATTACCGACAATGCCGTGATGGTCAGGCGTCTTGCCGGTCACGAGGGTCCAGTGATTGGGAAAGGTCTTGCTCGGGAAGGACGGACGCATTGGTCCGTATATGCCCTTTGCCGCGAGCGCGCTCAGGTTCGGCGTGATTCCGCGGTCGAGATAATCGGGCCGGAATCCGTCGATCGAGATCAAAATCGTGACCGGATCACGAATCTCCGCTTTTTCGCTTGTCGTATCGTCATGCTCGGGCGTGGTCGCGGCGAGCGCCGGAGAGGCTACCAGCAGTAAACTGCCCAGAATTAGCGAAAATATGGAACGAATCATGCGTTATGCTCCCCGATCACTATCGCTTAGCCGGACTATGTGACAGTTCAGACATTGAATTTGAAATTGAAGATATCGCCATCCTTGGCAACATATTCCTTGCCTTCCTGCCGCAGCTTGCCGGCATCGCGGGCCGCGCTTTCCCCGCCCAGGGCGACATAGTCGTCGAAGGCGATGGTTTCGGCACGGATGAAGCCGCGCTCGAAATCGCTGTGGATCTCGCCGGCCGCCTCGGGGGCCTTGGCACCCTTGTGCACCGTCCAGGCGCGCGCTTCCTTGGGGCCGACGGTGAAGAACGTCTGCAGGTCAAGCAGCTGGTAACCGGCGCGGATCACGCGAGCGAGGCCGGATTCCTCAAGGCCCAGTTCGGCGAGAAACTCGGCCCGGTCGTCCGGTTCCATCTCGACCAGTTCGGATTCGATTGCAGCAGAGACGATGACTGCTTCCGCATTCTCGGCCTTTGCCTTTTCAAACACGGCGGCGCTCAGATTGTTGCCGGTGGCGGCATCGCCTTCGCTGACATTGCAGACATAGAGCACCGGCTTGGCGGTCAGCAGCTGCGACTGGTCAAAAATCCGTTGCTCTTCCTCGCCCTCTGGTTCGGTGAGGCGTGCGGGTTTGCCTTCGCGCAACAATTCCAGCGTCCGGCCCAGCACATTGGCGGCAATCTTGGCTTCTTTGTCGCCGCTCGTCGCCTTTTTCTGGAACGCAGGGACGCGCTTCTCGAGGCTTTCGAGATCGGACAGCAGCAGCTCGGTTTCCACCACTTCCGCATCGGAAATCGGGTCGATCTTGTTGGCGACATGCTGGATATCGTCATCCTCGAAACAGCGCAGCACATGGACAATGGCGTCGACTTCGCGGATATTGCCGAGAAACTGGTTGCCCAGACCTTCGCCCTTGGACGCGCCTTTCACCAACCCGGCGATGTCGACAAAGGCCAGCTGCGTCTCGATGATCTTCGCACTATTGGCGATTTTCGCGATCTGGTCGAGCCGCGGATCGGGCACCGCCACCTGACCGACATTGGGCTCGATCGTGCAGAACGGATAGTTGGCCGCCTGCGCCGCCTGTGTCTCGGTCAGTGCATTGAACAGCGTTGATTTTCCGACGTTGGGCAAGCCAACGATACCGCATTTGAAACCCATTTGATAACTCCGTCATGCTGAACTTGATTCAGCAGCCCGTGCCAAATCGTTCAAAAGGTGCGCATATACGCTCTGGACCCTGAATCAAGTTCAGGGTGACGATTATTGTTTGAAACTATTCCTGCATCCGCATCGCATATTCGCTCATGAACCGCGCATCATCGCCCTTGGCCAGCCAGTCGGCCTCCGATGCGATCACGCCGAGCATGTCGGAAAGATCCTCAATCTCCGCCTTGGCGAAATTGCCCAGCACATGGCCGGTAACCCGGGCCTTGTGGCCGGGATGGCCGATGCCGATCCGCACCCGGCGAAAATCCGGGCCGATATGGGCAATCATCGAGCGGATGCCATTATGACCCGCTGCACCGCCGCCATGTTTGACCTTGATCCGGAACGGTTCGAGGTCAAGCTCATCGTAGAAGACGGTAACATCTTCCGGCTGCAATTTGTAGAAATCCAAGGCGGCGCGGACGCTGTTGCCGCTTTCATTCATGAAGGTCGCCGGTTTCAGCAGTACCAGCTTTTCGCCGCCCAGCCGCGCTTCCATCGTCCAGCCCTTGAACTTCTGCTTGGGCGGCGGAAAACCGTGCACCTGCTCCAGCGCGTCGATCACCATGAAGCCGACATTGTGCCGGTGCAGCGCATATTGCGCGCCCGGATTGCCAAGGCCGACCCATAGTTGCATCTTCTAACGTCCTTCCGCTCGTTATCGAGCTTTCGACAGAAAAAAACCGTCCATGCTTTGATAGACCAGCATGGACGGTTTTTCGTTACAATGTTTGATCGATGAAGGTCTAGTCTTCGCCCTCGACCGTATCAGCATTCTGTTCGGTGACTTCGGTTTCTTCGACATCGCCTTCTTCGCCGTCTTCGGCTTCGTCGTCAGAAGATTTCAGAGCCGATGGGGCGGTTACACCCGCGATGGTGAAGTCACGATCGGTGATCGCGCTTTCCGAGCCTTCCGGCAGGGTGATGTGCGAAATGTGGATCGAGTCGCCGATTTCGAGGCCGGTAACGTCGATTTCGATCTGGTCGGGGATATGATCCGCGTCGCACAGAAGATCCAGCTCGTGCCGCACAACGTTCATGACGCCGCCACGTTTCAGGCCAGGGGAGGCTTCTTCGTTGATGAAGACGACAGGAATGTTGACCTGTACCTTGGCACCCTTTGACAGACGGAAGAAGTCAACATGCATGGGCCGGTCGGTGACCGGGTCGAAAGCAACATCCTTTGGCAGCGTCCGGGTTTTCTCGCCGTTCACTTCAACCTGAATCAGGGAATTCATGAAATGGCCGGTGCCGAGCAGTTTGTTCAACGCGCGGGCTTCGACGTGAATTGCCAAGGCTTCTTTCTTGTCGCCGTAGATAACGGCGGGGACACGGCCTTCGCGACGCAGTGCACGGGAGGCTCCCTTGCCAGCCCGTTCGCGAGGCTCTGCTGTAATAGACAGCTGATCACTCATAATGTTGCTCCAAAAATAAGGTTTTGTTAGATTTCCGCCACGCCTCCAGGGTGCTCATGGCCGGAAAGAGGGCGCTATAAGGTTGAGTTGCCGCAAAAGCAAGGGATTTGCGCGGTCCGCCCGGCCTAGCGGAAAAATCCGATCTGGGAGCTCGTCGCCAGCAATATGCCGCTTTTTGACCAGAGTTCGGCGCGCCCGTCGGTGGCGCTGTTCCTGACCGTAGCTCCGGTGACCCGTAACATCATGTAATCGCTGCCTGCAGCCTCGAGATCTTCGTCGCTGGCATAAATATAGGTGGCCATGGTCACGGTAGAGCCAGGCCGGAATTTCTCGGTGACGAAAAAGGTGCGCGGCATCGGCGTATCGAGAATGGAGAACAGGCTAACCCGGTCGACTGGACGTTCGTCTGCTTCCTTGATCCAGACGATTGCTTCCGGTGACTCGTTGACGGCGAACGGCATGCCTTTGGCGATCCGCTGATCATAGTGCGTGACCCATTTCGGCGCCACCGGATTGACGGAGGGCAATGAGATCGAGTCCGCTGGTGACTTGGTCACCGGCATTTCGACCTGATAGTCGATATCGGTCGGCCGACGGGTGCTGGTCACAATATCGGCGGCGTTGGTCATCGCGCCATTTTGCGACAGTTCTACACGCCAGAACTGGGTGGAAGAGCCAGCACGAAGCAGCTTGACGGACAGCTTGACCTCGCCCGGCCCGACTCCCGTCATGAAGATGATCTGTTGCGAAACCAGCGGACCGCGGCGTTCGGGATGCATTTCGACGGCCTGCGCAGCGATCGCCGCCACCCACCCGCCAAAGGCCATGCCGGTTGGATTGCGATAGACATCGCTCGCTTGGATGGTGAACTGCCCGTCTTCCAGCGCGACTATCGCGGTTTCGCGATCAAATGTAAATGTCATGAAGTGCCCTGATTATTCGATTTTATTGAATTTGTTCGACGTTATAGCCGCGCTTCGCCAGCATGGCCTGCACCGCATCCGGCCCGGCGAGATGCGCAGCACCAACCGCCACCAGTGAAACGCCGGGCTTGTGCAAACGCTTGTCGAGCTGTTCCGCCCAGTCCTGATTGCGTTTGATCAGCAGATATTCCCGCGTCTTGGGGTCTTTCAATATACCAGCGTCAGAAAGTGTCACGATTTGTTCGAGATCGCCGGTCATCCATGCGTTGAACAATTCTTCAAAGGCTTGCTGGGAATCCTCCGACTCTTCGACAACGCTGACCAGCATTTGCCGTTGTTGCTCTTCCGGCAAGCGGTCAAAATAGCTCAATTGGCTTTCGATCGTTTCCAGTGCCGTGATCGGTTTGCCTGCTTTTTTAAACTGTGCCGTGAGTTTTTTCTCGACACCGCCGCTGGAGTCGAGCCCCAGGCTCCTGGTTTGTGCCGACGCCAGAGACAGCGCGGCCGCCCATGTTTCCATGCGGTTGAGCGATCGTTCGGAAATATTGGCAGCATCGATGATCCGGTCGAGATCCTTGCGCAAGGCTGGCTGGATGCGCGATTCGAGTTGTTCCTGGCCCGGCGAAACAGCCAGGCGCGAGAATATTTTGGCGGCGCTCTGCGGGTCATCCAGTCCGAGGACTTCAATCACCAACTGATCCGATTCGGCAATGGCGGTCTCAAGCGCCGGGGTGCGCCATTGGACATCGTTCGGCAGAATGTGGATCGTACCGAACATATAGACGACGCCGACCTGTCCGGGCTGGGTGCCGGTGACCTTCCACAGCGCAGGCTTGCCCGACTTGACCGTGTTCAGGGTCACGGGATCGGGCGCATTGTTGCACGCTGTCAGTAACAACGACGCCATGAGGGAAAGCCAGATGAGGATGTTTCGCATGGAACCTATTTGGTGTGAGAGAAGAAAAAGGAAAGTCCGGGGTTGAGAATAATCAATATTCGATCCGTTCTGCAACTATCCCTTTTTTTGCTAGAATCGCTTGCAGGCTGCCGTCTCCGGCGAGATGACCGGCACCGACCGCAAGGAATATCGTGCCGGGCTCCGTCATGCGATGCTCGACCCACTCCGCCCAGCTACGGTTGCGATTGACGAGCAGCGTCTCGTAGAGAATCTTGTCTTCCAGGCCGGCGTTCATCAGCTCTCCCAGCGCATCAACATTCGCGTTGGCCCATTCTATGACCATCTGCTCCATACCCTCGGCGGCATCGTCTATCGTCTCGACCGTGAAATTGAGAAAGCGGATCTGGACGGCTTCGGGCAGATTATCGAAAAATCCGAGTTGCTGCTCCGGCGTTTCCAACCCGACAATCTTGATCCCGCGCGCCGCGGCCTGTGCCATCAACGCATCATCAGCGCCCTGATCGGAAGCATAGCCGTTGCGCATCAGCGGAATCAAAGACAGATTGACGCTGGCGTACCAGGGTTCCAGCGGATCGAACGCGGCGAGGGGCAAGCCCAGCTCCGTCATCACCGCCTCATATTTGGTCCGATCTTCGGGCTTCAATTTGTCGCGCAGTGCGATCCCGGTCGTGTCGATCGCCAGGTCATTGACAATTTTCATCATCACCGCCGGATCAGGCTTGATCATCTCGACGACCAGTTCGTCCGACGCATCGAAACTGTCCTTCACCGCCTCATCGAACCAGCTCATCCCGGGCTGGAGGATATGCACGGTACCGAACAGGTAGATGGTGGTGTCGTCGTCCTTGATTACCCAGAGGGCAGGGTCGGCATCGTCGGGCATCACCGCAGGCGGTTTTTCGGCGGCGGGAACGGCAGCGCTGCCAGCACTGGCGCTTTCGGCTTCGCTTGCCGGGCAGGCGGTAAGCGACAGATAAAGCGGCAGGAGCAGGGCGATAAAAGGCCAGTTACGCGGCATGAACAGATTTCTCCGGCGAGTGGTTAAACGGGCTTCATTGAACAATTGGCGGCAAATGCCCAGCAAATTTTGAGCGACAGGCTCGCGGCACTGGCGAGCGACAAATTAATCTGTTAACCGAGTGGTTAAATCAAGGAGTTTTCCGATGAGCACGATTCACGCCCGTACCTGCCACATCTGTGAGGCCAATTGTGGCGTTCTGGTGGAGGTCGAGGACCGCGAAATCCTGTCGATCAAGGGGAACGCCGATCACGTCCTGAGCCGCGGCCATATCTGCCCCAAGGCGACCGCGATCGCCGATCTGCAGGATGATCCGGACCGGCTGCACAAGCCAGTGAAGAAGGTCGATGGTGCGTGGCAGGAAATCGGCTGGGAGCAGGCTTTCTCGGAAATCGCCGCGCGGCTGCTCGATCTCAAGGGGCAGGGCGCCAAGCCGGCCATGTATATGGGCAATCCCAGCGCCCATGATTATGGCATTTCCACCCAGATTGACCAGTTGCGCCGGGCGATAGGCCTCAAGAACATCTATTCCGCCTCGACCCTCGACCAGATCCCGCATCATGTCGTGCAATATCATATGTACGGCCATGTCAGCCTCGCTGCCGTGCCCGATATCGATCGCTGCCAGTATCTGCTTATTATCGGCGGCAATCCGGCGGCCTCCAACGGCAGTATCTGGACGGTACCGGACTTCAAGAAGCGCGTGAAAGAAATGCAGGCGCGCGATGGCAAGCTGTTCGTCGTGGACCCGCGCCGGACCGAGACCGCCAAAATGGCCGATGCCCATCATTTCGTAAGGCCGGGAACCGATACCGCGCTGCTGATCGGGATATTGAAAAGCATTTTCGATGCCGGATTGACCGACACGTCGCGGCTTGATGCGATGCTGGACGACAGCTGGAGCGCCATCGAACCCGCCATCGCCGGTTTTGACATGGATCAGCTTGCTGCGCATTGCGGCATCGCGGTCGAAGAGATGCAGGACATGGCCGCTCAACTGTCCGCCGATCAACCCGCTGCCATTTACGGCCGGATGGGGGTTTCGGTGTGCGAATTTGGCACGCTCAACCAGTGGCTGATTCAGGTGATCAATATCGCCGCCGGCAATCTCGACCGGGTCGGCGGAACGATGGTGCCGGAACCGGCGCTCGATACCATCAACCTGGTCGGTCGCGGATCGGTGCGCACCGCCGACACCGTGCGCGGTCCGATGCCCTCGGTGATGAGCGAACTGCCGATGGTGACCTTTGCCGACGAAATGATGCGCGACGATGACGACAAGGAACGCATTCGCTCGCTGTTCGTGGTCACGGGCAACCCGGTACTGTCCTCGCCCGACGGGGCAAAGCTCGACCGGGCGCTGGAGAAGCTCGACTTGATGGTCTCCTTCGACATGTATGTGACGGAAACCAGCCGCCACGCCGATTATATCCTCCCGCCCTGTGGCCCGCTGGAAAAGGACCATTATCCCTTCTTCTTCGGGCCGCTGGCGATCCGCAACTATGCCAGCTACTCGCCGGCGATCTTTGATCTGCAGGACGGCGAAAAGACCGACTGGGAAATCATCGCCGAACTTGCGCGCGAAATCCTGGCGGAGGACGGGCAGGATGTTCCCAATATCCGGGAGCCGCGCGATGTGCTCGACGGCATGTTGCAAAGCTCGCCCGCCGGCCTGACGCTGGCCGAAGTCGAGGCGGCACCCAATGGCATCGACCTCGGGCCGCTGCGCCCCTGCATGGCCGAACGGCTGCGCACCGAAGACCAGATGATCCACTGCGCCCATCCTGATTTTCTCGCCGAACTGGAGCGCTTTGCCGCGACGCTGGCCGAGGAGCGCCCCGACAGCCTCCGCCTGATCGGCCGCCGCCATGTCCGGCAGAACAACAGCTGGCTGCACAACAGCAAGCGGCTGCTCAAGGGGCCTGACCGCTGCACGCTGATGATCCACCCCGATGACGCCAGCGCACGCGGGCTGGTCGATGGCACCATGGCGTCAGTCACCAGCCGGGTGAACAGCGTCGATATTGTGGTTGAAGTGAGCGATGACGTAATGCCCGGCGTGGTCTCCATTCCGCACGGTTTCGGCCATGGCCGCGAGGGCGTCGGCCTGTCGGTCGCCCGCGAAAAGCCGGGGGTCTCGCTCAATGATCTCACCGATACAGAAAGCTACGACCCGCTCTCCGGCAATGCTGTCCTGAATGCAGTACCGGTGATAGTGGCAAGAGCGGAAGAGCTGGTTGCGGCGGAGTAAGAGGCGGAGCAACAACCATCGTCATCCTGAACTTGTTTCAGGATCCCTTGCGATCACGCACAACCTTTGGAGGTCCTGAAACAAGTTCCGGATGACGAATAAGGTCGCACATCAGGCCAATCCTCCCTTGACCCTCTGCCGCCCTTTCGCCAAAGCAGCGCCTGAATATTGCACTCGCGAAGAAAGTCTTCATCTTGTCCGATACGAAGCCGCTCAGCTTCCAGCAGATCATTCTCAAGCTCCATGAATATTGGGGCAATCAGGGCTGCGCGATCCTGCAGCCCTATGACATGGAAATGGGGGCAGGGACGTTCCACACCGCAACCACGCTGCGCGCGCTTGGTCCGGACCCCTGGAAAGCGGCCTTTGCCCAACCTTGTCGCCGACCAACCGACGGTCGCTACGGTGAAAATCCCAACCGGCTGCAGCATTATTATCAATATCAGGTGATCCTCAAACCATCGCCGCCGGATATCCAGCAGCTCTATCTCGACAGCCTGTCGGTGATCGGCATTGATCCGATGCTGCACGATATCCGCTTTGTCGAGGATGACTGGGAAAGCCCGACTCTGGGTGCCTGGGGACTGGGCTGGGAAGTCTGGTGCGACGGCATGGAAGTGACCCAGTTCACCTATTTTCAGCAGATGGGCGGCTTCGACTGCAAGCCGGTCTCCGGCGAACTGACCTATGGTCTCGAACGGCTGGCCATGTATATCCAGGGTGTCGATAGTATCTATGATCTGGATTATAACGGTGCCGGAATGACTTACGGCGATATCTTCCTGGAAAATGAGAAGCAGATGTCGGAGTGGAATTTCGAGGTCGCCAATACCGACACATTGTTTGACCTGTTCAACAAAGCGGCCGCCGAGTGCGAGAATTGCCTTGACAGAAAACTGCCGATCCCGGCCTATGAGCAGGCAATCAAGGCGAGCCATGTGTTCAACCTGCTGCAGGCCCGCGGCGTGATTTCGGTGCAGGAACGCGCCAGCTATATGGGCCGCGTCCGCGATCTCGCGAAAGGCAGCTGTGAGGCGCATATGAAAAAGAACGGGTGGGCGGCGTGATGAGCCAACGATTTCGTCATCCTGAACTTGTTTCAGGACCCCTTCAGATTGTGCACTTGCCGCATGAGATCCTGAAACAAGTTCAGGATGACGAGCATCAGGGAGGATGCGCATGACCGATTTCCTCCTCGAACTACTCTCCGAAGAAATCCCCGCCCGCATGCAGGCCAAGGCCCGCGCCGATCTCGAACGGCTGTTCACCGCGCAGTTGGCGGAAGCCGGTCTGAAAGCGGGCGCGATTACCGTCTGGTCGACGCCAAGACGATTGGCTCTTATCGCCAAGGATCTGCCCGCCGAGACCGAAGCGGTCAGCGAGGAAGCCAAGGGCCCGCCGGAAGGCGCGCCCGATCAGGCGGTCGAGGGCTTCTGCCGCAAGAATGGCGTCACCCGCGACCAGCTGGAAGTGCGCGACGTCAAGGGGCGTCCGACCTATTTCGCCGTTATCAACAAGCCGGGCCGCGATACCAAAGATGTGCTCGCGGAAGCGATTCCAGCGATTATCAAGGCTTTCCCCTGGCCGAAATCGATGCGCTGGGGCGAAGCCAGCCTCTCGACCGAGAGCCTGCGCTGGGTACGGCCGCTGAGCGGCATTGTTGCGATCCTGGGCGACGCGCTGGTGGAATGTGAAATTGACGGCATAAAGTCGGGTTTTGACACGGTAGGACACCGGTTTCACAATGCAAGCACCCCGTTCGTCTCGAGCGAAGTCGAGAGACAAGCGGCGGAGAGTGATCCCAGCGTGTCTCGACTAGGCTCGACAGGAACGGAACCTGGGCGGATCACCATCGGTAACGCCGATGATTACGCCGAAAAACTCCGCGCCTGTCATGTCATCGTCGACCATGAAGAACGTCAGAACATCATCCGCGACGGAGCCGCCAGGGCTGCATCGGACGCCGGGCTCGATCTGGTCGAGGACGAAGGCCTGGTGATCGAGAATGCCGGCCTCACCGAATGGCCGGTGCCGCTGCTCGGCCGCTTCGACCCGGCGTTTCTCGATGTCCCCGAAGAGGTGATCCAGCTGACCGCGCGGGTGAACCAGAAATATTTTATCTGCCGTACCCCCCTCCCGCTCGCGGGAGGGGCCGGGGGTGGGCCTGGCGACGCAGGCAATCCCACCCCTGACCCCTCCCGTAAACGGGAGGGGAATCTGGCCCCGAATTTCGTCTGCACGGCGAATATCGACGCCAGCGATGGTGGCGCAGCAATTATCGCGGGGAATGAAAAAGTCCTCGCCGCGCGGCTCTCCGACGCAAAATTCTTCTGGGACCTTGACCAGAAGACCAGTTTGGAGGATCATGCAAAGAAATTGAGCAACATTGTGTTCCACGAGAAACTGGGAACGGTTGCCGACAAGGTAGAGCGTGTGGCCAAGCTGGCTGAGTGGTTGGCGTCTTTAGAAGGGACTGGGTTACTCCGTGCCAACCCGGAACAGACCAAGCAGGCCGCACGTCTCTGCAAAGCCGATCTCGTCACCGAAATGGTCGGCGAGTTCCCCGAGCTGCAAGGCTTGATGGGCGGTTATTATGCAGAGAAACAAGGGCTTCCGACAGAAGTCTCACACGCGATCAGAGATCATTACAAGCCGGTCGGGCAGGGCGATGATGTGCCGACCGATCCGGTGACGGTTTGGGTAAGTTTGGCGGATAAGCTGGATACTTTGGTGACTTTCTTTGCTGCCGGTATGCCTCCGACGGGCTCAAAGGATCCCTTTGCTCTGCGTCGAGCTACACTTGCAGTAATAAATATTTTGACGACAAACTCGCTCAGAATACCTCTCTCTAAGGCGTTGTTAGTTCCCCTTCAGAAAATGCTTGAAGGCGGAAAGGATGAGGAACACGTCTTCCTCTTCAATAAGAGAGGCAAATCTGATGATCGCTATGCTTGGATAGATCAGCAATTGATCGGGCCGTCTCGTAAAGGTGTAGCATTTAGACCGAGTTATGACGCGACCAAAAAACCAGAAGAACAAAAGCTCCATTCTTTGTTGCTTCCGTCTTCGTTCATTGGGGATCTATACGATTTCTTCGCCGACCGCCTAAAAGTCCAGCAACGCGAAGCCGGCGTCCGCCACGATCTGATCGACGCGGTGTTCGCGCTTGGCGGCGAAGATGATCTGGTGCGCTTGCTCGCTCGGGTGAAGGCCTTGCAGGCGTTTGTCGAGACCCCGGACGGGGTGAACCTGCTCGCTGGCTACAAGCGGGCTTCGAATATCTTGAAGAAAGAGGGCAGTAGTGCTCCGCACTTGATGCGGAGCGAGGCAGGAGGCGCTGGTGGTGGCCAGGGCTCCGCATCAGGTGCGGAGTACGATAGCGCCCCTGCCGAGGCAGGGGCCCATCTCCCGACCTCTGATCCTGACGCCGTCCCTCGTCATCCTGAACTTGTTTCAGGATCCCCCGACGTCCTGAAACAAGTTCAGGATGACGAACAGGCCGCACAACCCCTTTCCTACACCCCCGAAACAGCCGAACAGGCGCTGATCGACGCGCTCGATGCCACCCGGCCGCAGGTAACCGCGGCGATCGAGGCGGAAGCATTCGAAACCGCAATGACCGCGCTGGCCGCGCTGCGCGGACCGATTGACCAGTTTTTCGAGGATGTGACGGTGAACGACGAGGACGAAAGCAAGCGTGAAGCCCGGCTGGCCCTGCTCGCACGCTTCCGCAACGCCGTCCATCAAGTCGCTGATTTTTCACAGATTGAAGGCTAGAAATATTGGCGACGATTTGCTGGAACGGAACTGCACTAAAAGCCCCTACCCTTTAGGGGAGGCGTTGGGGTGGGGCCTGTCCCCACTCGCAAATTCGGAGGCTGGCATCGAGCTAGCCTTCTCATAAACCACCCTTCCCCTCCTTTAAAAAGGAGGGGTTAAAAGTGATGAGGCAAGAATGACCCAATATGTATATCGTTTCGGTGGCGGCATGGATGCAGACGGTGCGCCGTCCGACAAGACGGAAGCACGCAACCTGCTCGGCGGCAAGGGTGCCAACCTCGCGGAAATGGCCAATATCGGCCTGCCGGTCCCGCCGGGCTTCACGATCTCAACCGAAATGTGTACGCGTTATTATGCCGAGGGCGGCCAATATCCGGACAGCGTCCGCGACGAGGTGGCCGAGGGCATAACGCATATCGAATCCGTGACCGGCAAAAAATTCGGCGATCCGGCCGATCCGCTGCTGGTCTCGGTCCGCTCCGGTGCCCGCGCCTCGATGCCGGGCATGATGGACACGGTGCTCAATCTCGGCCTGAACGACGAAACCGTAGAAGGTCTGGCCAAGACCTCCGGGGACGAGCGTTTCGCCTGGGACAGCTACCGGCGTTTCATCCAGATGTATTCTGACGTGGTGCTCGAACTGGACCATGATGCTTTTGAAGAAGCTCTGGAAATTGCCAAGGAAGACAATGGCTTCTTCACCGACACTGAGATGGAAGCAGAGCATTGGAAAGGCCTGGTTGCGGAATATAAGGGGCTGGTCGAGAAACTCTGGGGCAAACCATTTCCGCAAGACGTCAACGATCAGCTATGGGGCGCGGTCAGCGCCGTGTTCGGCAGCTGGCAGGCGGAACGGGCCAAGGTTTACCGCCGTCTCAACGATATTCCGGGAGAATGGGGCACGGCCGTCAATGTCCAGGCGATGGTATTCGGCAATATGGGCGAAACCAGCGCCACTGGCGTGGCCTTCACCCGCAATCCGTCGACTGGCGACAGCGCTTATTATGGCGAGTGGCTGATCAACGCGCAGGGCGAGGATGTGGTCGCCGGTATCCGTACGCCGCAATATCTCAGCAAGGCAGCGCGCGAGGAAGCCAATGCCAAGCCGCTGTCGATGGAAGAGGCGATGCCGGAAACGTACAAGGAGCTGGCCTCCGTCTTTGACCTGCTCGAGCGCCATTATCGCGACATGCAGGATATCGAATTTACCGTCGAGCGCGGAAAATTGTGGATGCTGCAGACCCGGTCGGGCAAGCGCACTGCCAAGGCAGCGCTCAAGATTGCCGTCGATATGGCGCATGACGGCCTGATCACCGAAGAAGAAGCGGTTATGCGGGTCGATCCGATGGCGCTCGACCAGCTGCTGCACCCGACTCTGGATCCTGACGCCAAGCGCGATGTGCTCACAAGCGGCCTGCCAGCCTCTCCGGGTGCTGCCAGCGGCCTGGTCGTGTTCGACAGCGACACTGCCGAGCGCCGCACCGAAATGGGTGATGACGTCATTCTGGTACGGGTGGAAACCTCGCCTGAGGATATTCACGGCATGCATGCAGCGAAGGGCATATTGACGGCGCGTGGCGGCATGACGTCACATGCCGCTGTCGTCGCCAGAGGCATGGGAAGACCTTGTGTTTCCGGTGCCGGTACGATTTCGATCAATAACGAGACCAAAACGATGAAGGTCGGTGATCGTGAACTGAAAGAGGGCGATCTGCTGACCATTGATGGCAGCAACGGCCAGGTGATGGCCGGTCGTGTCGCCACCATTCAGCCCGAGCTGGTTGGTGATTTTGGCGTGCTGATGGTCTGGGCTGACAAGGTACGCCGGCTTGGCGTTCGTACAAATGCGGAAACCCCGCTGGATTGCAAGGTCGCGCGCGATTTCGGCGCCGAGGGCATCGGCCTGTGCCGCACCGAACATATGTTCTTCGACGCGGGGCGGATTACGGCGGTACGCCAGATGATCTTGGCGCCCGATGAAAAAGGGCGACGCGTCGCTCTGGCGAAATTGCTGCCGGAACAGCGCAATGATTTCCGCGAGATCTTCGAGGTCATGGTCGGCTTGCCGGTGACCATCCGGCTGCTCGATCCGCCATTGCACGAATTTCTGCCGCACCAGCAGTCGGAATTTGAGGAAGTCGCCAAAGCCGCGGATGTCGGCGTAGAAACGCTGAAACAAAGGGCGAGCGAATTGCACGAGTTCAACCCGATGCTGGGCCATCGCGGTTGCCGTCTTGGCGTCACTTATCCTGAAATCTACGAAATGCAGGCCCGGGCGATCTTTGAAGCGGCCTGCGAAGTTGCGGAAAAGAGCGGCGAAGCACCGATTCCCGAAGTGATGATCCCGCTGGTTGCAACGGCCCGCGAGCTGCAGATGATGAAGGACGTGGTCGACCGGATGGCGAAAGAAGTGTTCGCCGAGAAAGGCCGCGAAATCGAATATCTTGTCGGCACCATGATCGAACTGCCGCGCGCGGCGCTGATGGCAGGCGAGATTGCCGAACATGGCGAGTTCTTCAGCTTTGGTACCAACGACCTGACGCAAACCACCCTGGGTGTTTCTCGTGATGACGCCGGACGGTTCCTGACCCAATATGTCGACAAGGGTATCTTCCCGCGTGATCCGTTTGTCAGCCTAGATATCGAGGGCGTCGGCCAACTGATTGAAATCGCTGCGGAACGGGGCAGGGCAGCCCGCCCCGATATCAAGCTTGGCATTTGCGGCGAGCATGGCGGCGATCCGGCCTCGATCGCCTTCTGCGAAAAAACCGGTCTCGATTATGTCAGCGCCTCGCCCTATCGCGTGCCGATCGCGCGGCTAGCCGCCGCGCAGGCGGCCTTGTCGCAAAAATAACCAGATGTGCTCCGCACTCGATGTGGAGCTTTGGCGGGAAGAGCTTTTGCATGGCGCAGGGCTCCGCATCGAGTGCGGAGCATCGATGCGGCAGGAATGTTCAGAATGTTGCGCCGGCAGGGCAATTATGGGTTGCCAGCGGAGCCTTCACCCCCTATCTGCACCGTCTGGTTAGCGCCCATAGCTCAGCTGGATAGAGTACTTGACTACGAATCAAGGGGTCGGGAGTTCGAATCTCTCTGGGCGCACCATTTTTTCCTGTTTTGACAAATGATGTCCCAAGGTGCACTTGCGCATCACCGGCGTCAGGCCTAGTTTATTGGCATTGCACCCAATGAACTGAAGGACCTGTCTTGGCCGATTATTCCCACTCGATTGCCGACGCGCTTGCCGAGCGCGAAGCAAAGAAAATTTCTGTCCCCGACGAGGTCCAGGACGCCGTGCGGACTCTGCTTCGCTGGGCTGGAGACGATCCCGAGCGCGAAGGGCTGGTCGACACGCCGAAGCGCGTCGCACGGGCATGGAAAGAATATTGCGAGGGCTATGGCGAAAACCCGGCCATGCATCTCGCCCGGACCTTTGAAGAAGTCGGTGGCTATGATGAGCTTGTGTTGCTCAAGGACATCCCCTTCCACTCCCACTGCGAACATCATATGGCACCGATTATCGGCAAGGCCAGTATCGCCTATATGCCTACAGACAAGGTTGTCGGCATTTCCAAGCTCGCTCGCGTGCTGCACGGATTCGCGCGGCGTCTTCAGGTGCAGGAACGGCTGACCGCCGAAGTCGCGGAATGTATCTGGAATAATCTGAAGCCCGCGGGTGTTGCGGTGGTCATCGAAGCGAGCCACAGCTGCATGACCGCACGCGGCGTCCGCACGCCCGGTGTCGGCATGGTCACCAGTCGCTTGCTCGGCTGTTTCCTCGACGACGCCCGCAGCCGCGAGGAAGTGATGAGCCTGATGGGCTATTGATCAACAGCCCTACTAACGCATCCATTTCCGCATCAGATTATATTGTACCGCCTGCAGGCGGGCGTAATTTTCCTGCGCCATATTCAGGCCTTCCAGCGCTGCCACTTCGTTAAGTTCGTACAGCAGATTGCGCTTCATCGCGTCCGGGATTTTGCTCTGGATGAAGGTGATCGCGACCATGCGCTCGCCTTCGGTCACGGGCTCCACCTCGTGTAGCGTGTAGGAGGGATAGACGATCGCTGTTCCCGGAATGCCCTTGAACCGCATGCCGGCTTCGCCTTGCGTCACATGAAGGGCGCCGCCCTTGCAGTCGTTGACGTCGCTCAGGAAGACGGTACAGCTCAGATCGGATCGCAGCGGGCCGTCGGGCAGGGGAATCACGGCGCTGTCGGCGTGCAGCCCATAGTTCATGCCGGGCTTGTACCGGGTAATCAGCGGTGGTGCTACTCGTTCCGGAAAAGCGAAATCAACAAATTCGCGGTTGGACATCAACGCGTCGTGCAGGATTTTCGATGACTTCTTATAGCCTTCAACGTCGTGCAGCTGCAGGTTGTTTTTGACCTTGCTGTGCGGATTGCTGATCTTGCCATCGACAAATTTCGCCTCGTTGGCGATCTTCTTCAATTCCCTGACCTGCGCCTGATCCAATAGGCTGAGTTGCTTGAACATTACCGTCTCGATTCCGCTGCTGATAGTGCGGCGGCGACTATCGGAAAGCGCCGCGCCAGTTGATCAACCCATAGCAGCGTCTGCTTGATATCGTCAGCATGAATTTTTGCCGCTTCAGCCAACAGTTCTTCGCGCAGCGATGCGCTGTAATCATATTCCGGTGCCTTGGAATAGCGAGTCATGATCGGGCTGGAGACAAGACGCCGGGCCTGCTCGGTCGACAGGTCCAGCCCGAAATGCTCGGCTGTCTGCTGCAATCGCTCTCCCGGTTGATCCAGAAAATCATCGAAGTCCAGCCAGCCAATCTTTGCCTCCGGACAGTGGCTTTCCGCATCGCAAAGCGTGACCATCTCGCACAACCATCCCAGCGAAGCAGTCTGGGCAAGCGACAGAGGTTCTTCGGTTTTCAGCGATTCGCCGCAATACTGCTGGAGGCGGTTCAGCCTCGGATCGGTCAGCGCAGCAGCTTCCTGCCTGGACGCATCCCCAGCCAGTATCGTCTGTAGATAGCGTTCCATCGAGGTGAACAGGAAAAGCGCGGTTCCTGCGTCTGCGAGCAAAGGGCGCGCCAGCGGGCTGACGAAGCTGCTGGCCTTGATCATCACGCGCTGCCCGTCATGAAACACGCGGGATAACCATGTCTCGACCTGATCCAGCCGCCGGGTTCGTTCGTCGTCCGACCAGCCAATATCAGCCGGCCTGTTCACATATTCATCGGCTAGTTGCCGCAATATCGCAGGTTCGCGCAAAGGCAATATGCTGTCGAGTTCGCCCAACAGCCGCGAAATCAGCGTCGAACCGACATGGCCGATATGAAAAATATAGTGGGGCTTGTTGAGCGGCGGCAAAGCTATCGATGCGATGTCGCTCCAGGCGACAACCTGCCGCTGCAGGTCGGGCGTAAACAGCCGCTGATCCAGGAAACTGGCCTGTTTGAACGCAGCCTCGCTCATCGCCGACAGCAGGACCTGATTCTGTTGCAGATCAGCGAGATGCGGAAACAGCGTCGCATCCGCCGCAAATCTGAATTGCCAATCGTTGTTCAATCCCGCCTCCAAAGAAAAAGCCCGGATCCGGGGCGCCGCCTTGCGACGATCCGGATCCGGGCTTTCAAAAGCAAGTTCAGAATAGGACTATTCCTTGGTTTCGGTCTCGTCCTGTTCTTCTGTTTCCGTGGCTTCCGGAGTCTCAACAGCACCCGCTTCAACGGTTTCTTCGAGCTCGGCCTTCGCTTCTTCATCGACTTCGCTATTTTCGTCGATGACTTCGAGGGCAGCGGCGGCCAGTTCAGCCTGATCTTCTTCGAACATCTGGGCGATCACGTCGACGCCGTCCTTCTGCAGGTCGGCTTCGTCATCCGAACGGGCGACATTGGCCTGGATGTTGACGTTGACTTCCGGGTGCAGACGAATGCGAACATCGAAAACGCCGAGTGTCTTGATCGGCTTCTCGAGAATCACCATGCTCTTTTCAACCACGGTGCCCTTGCCGTCGGCATTCAGGGCTTCGACAATATCGCGAACCGATACGGAACCATAGAGCTGACCGCTGGCGGACGATGCGCGGATCAATACGATCTGCCGGCCGTCGATGCCGCCGGATGCCTCTTCGGCTTCCTTGCGCTTGGCTTCGTTGTCCGCTTCGATCTGCTTGCGATTGGCTTCGAAAACCTTTTTGTTCGCCTCGTTGGCGCGCAGGGCTTTCTTGTTCGGCAGCAGGAAATTGCGGGCATAACCGTTTTTGACGGTGACGATATCGCCGATGCTTCCCAGATTCTCTACTCGTTCGAGCAAAATAATATCCATGGTTTCGCTCCTACTTCACGAGATACGGCAGCAGGCCGAGATGGCGGGCGCGTTTGATGGCTTTGGAAAGCTCGCGCTGCTTCTTGGCAGAAACTGCGGTGATACGACTTGGTACGATTTTGCCGCGTTCGGAAATGAATCCCGAAAGCGTCTTCACGTCTTTATAGTCGATGGGCTTTGCGTTTTTGCCGGAAAAGGGGCAGCTTTTGCGGCGACGGAAAAATGGACGTCCCATGTTTTTACTCCTTCTCTGGCTTAATTATCGTCGCGGCGCGGTTTGCGTTCGCGCTCGCGTTCGGGTTTGCGCATCATCACGGACGGGCCTTCTTCATGCTCGTCGACGCGGATGGTCAGAAAGCGGATGATATCTTCATTGATCCGGGTCTGGCGCTCGAGTTCCAGGACAACGCTGCCCGGTGCGTCGAGACGCAGCATGACATAATGGGCCTTGCGGTTCTTCTGGATCTTGTAGGCGAGCGTGCGCAGGCCCCAAGTTTCGGTCAGAACGACCTTGCCTTCATTCGATTCTACAATTTTGGTGGCTTCCTGCGCAAGAGCATCAACCTGAGACTGGCTCAGATCCTGTCGCGCGAGGAAGACATGCTCATACATTGGCATGCAATCATTCCTTCATTTACCGCCGATCGCTGACGCCGCACCATGCAGACACGCCCCTCCGGCTTTCTTCGTTTTCCGGGTGAGGAGACAGGCTCGATCACGCGGAAGCGGCGCCTATGACCGATTTGCTCTGGTAATGCAAGGGTGGTTTTGCGGGGATCCTGCGTCGCTTCGCCGGGATCTTTACGAATATGCAATACCTCTTGTTTAGATATTTACCATGATATGGTTGAGCGAGAAGAATTAAGCAATGGAAACCAGTTCATTAAGCAAAAGTGAGGATCGGAATATCAAGAAGGATTCGGGCGGAACCAGAGGCTTCTTCGGAAATATCAGTTCCTTGCTCGGATCACAGACTGCGAGTGAATCTTGCCAGATCGGGGCCGAGGATGCTCGTCTTCTGCTACAGTCCTATGAAGAAAGCCGGCAAGGATGGTTCTGGTCCACCGACGCTGCCGGGAATCTGACCTATATTACCGAATTTGTCGCGCAAGTCCTTGGAGGGACTGCGGCAGAACTTATAGGCAAGCCGATGGTTTCTCTGTTCCTGAAGCCTGAAAATAGTGAGTCCGCCTCCAGAACGCTGCCATTCATCCTCACGAAAAAAGTGAAATTCAGTGATCTGGAGGTACAGGCCGCCAACTCCGAAGAGGAATGCTGGCTGGCGATCTCGGGCCGTCCTTATCACGACCAATCCGGTAATTTTCTTGGCTTTCGCGGCAGCGGTTCTGAGGTGACGGCGAAACGCAAGGCGTCGCTGGACACGTCCCGGATGGCCAAGTTCGATTCACTGACCGGGCTTGCGAACCGCGCCACGATGACGAAGAAGCTGGAGACGACACTATCGGCCTATCAGGCACAGAAAAGAACCTGTGCCGTGATGATGGTCGACCTTGATCGGTTCAAGCAAGTCAACGACACATTGGGTCATCCTATTGGCGATGAATTGTTGAAACAGGTAGCAGAACGCCTGTCGAAGGTCGTAGGCCAGGCCGGCGATGTGGGTCGTTTGGGTGGTGATGAGTTCCAGATAATGCTGCGTGATTGTGAAGATCGCGGCGTTCTGGGTGACCTGGCGACAAAAATCATCAGCAGCATTTCGCAGCCCTATCTGGTTGGCGCCAGTCGATGCATTATCGGTGCTTCGGTCGGTATCGCAATCAGTCCGTTTGACGGGCTCTCGTGCGAGGAAATTGTCAAAAGTGCCGATCTGGCTCTGTATGAAGCCAAGGGAAATGGACGCGGCCGATTTCGTTTCTATTCCAAGGATCTGCAGCAGTCTGCCGAAGAGCGGCGGGTGCTGACAGAAGACCTGGACAGTGCGATCGTCAAGGGTGAAATGGAACTGGCCTATCAACCGATCGTCGATGCGAAGACCAACATTGTCGAGGGGTTTGAAGCCCAAATACACTGGAACCACTCCGAGCGGGGACAGATTGATCCGGCTTTGTTCATTCCCATTGCAGAAGAGACCAACCTGATTTGGGATCTTGGCCAATGGGCCTTGAACCAGGCTTGCGAAGATGCGGCAAAATGGCCTGGCACGATGCGGGTGGCGGTGAATATCGCGCCAAGTCAATTTGCCAATGAACGTTTTCCCAAAATTGTCGACGATGCGCTGAAACGGTCGGGCTTGTTGGCTGAACGGCTCGAACTGGAAATAACCGATGGCGTCTTCATGTCTGAAGCCAATGAGATGGACGCCATGTTCCAGGCTCTCAAGAGCAGAGATGTCCGCCTGGTGCTTGACGGTTTTGGTTCCGGTCATTCGTCGCTTAGTCATCTGCAAGACGCACCATTTGATAAAATCAAAATTGACCAGAATTTCGTCCGCGGCGCGACCGAAGAGGGATCTACCAACGGCGCGATTATCGCTACCATTGTTGCGCTCGGCGAAGCGCTCAACATGGAGATTGCCGCCGAGGGCATCGAGGCACTGGACGAACATGAACTGATCAAAAGCCTGCATGTCGGCCATATTCAGGGCCCCGTTTTCGGCAATGACGTTAGCAATGCGGAACTGTCCGAAAATCTTGAGGAGGGACAATGGAGCATCGAACCTACGGGGCCGATGCACCATCGAAACGAACGGCTGTCGATGTTCCGCAAAGTCCGGATGATTCACGACAATCATGTCTATTCCATCGTCATCCGCAATCTGTCGGTCACCGGAGCGATGGTGGAAGGATTATATAATGTGCCGGTTGGCACCAAATTCGTTATCGATTTCGGTGACGGCCAACTCGCGGTCGCAACAGTCTGCCGGTCCCACCGGAATCAGCAGGGCATCCAATTCGAAACACGTCTGGTCAGCGACGGCAATGGCGGTCTTTGCACCGCCAGGCGCGTATCGCCCTATCTGATCGCCGAGGCGGGGCTGGATGTGCCCAATCTGCCGCCGGGCCACGTTCCGACACGCAAGATTGATTCGGACTCGACTTCGCTGCCCGCGTTCAGCACGGTGGCCGATTGGGAAGCGACCAAAGTAAAACCGAAATAAGCTGGGCACTCAGACCGCAACTGTGAAAATCGTCCATGGCGCTCGCCGGATTGCTATTTTTTGCGTCCCAGAAAACCAAACATATCGCCGCCAATCTTGCGCATCTGGATTTCTTCCGCGCCTTCGGTGATCCGGTAGCGACGGTGATGCCGGTAAATATGTTCGAACGGCTTGTGGCGCGAATAGCCCATGCCGCCGTGTACCTGCATTGCACGATCAGCAGCGTCGCAGCACACCCGGTTTGCACGATAGTTGCACATCGATACCTGCGCCGAGAGATACTTGGCGACGTCGGGTTTCGGCATGGTGTCCATTTTCGCGGCTGTCGCATAGATTAACTGGCGCAGCATGGCCGCTTCGGTATGCAGTTCGACCAATGGAAACTGGATGCCCTGATTGACGGATAAAGGCTTGCCGAACGGCTTGCGCTCGCCAGCATATTTCACGGACTCATCAATGCAATATTGGGCGGCGCCGAGTGAGGAAGCAGCTTGCCGAATTCGGTTCTCGTGCACGAAATGCTGCGCGCAGGCCAGCCCCATATTGAGATCGCCCAGCACGGCATCGGCGGGAATCCAGACATTGGTATAGGAACATTTCGGGTGATCGGTGGGCATATTGAATGTCCACATATATTCGCCGATTTCAAAGCCTTCGGCATCCACCGGCACGATGAAACAGCCGATCCCCTTGGCATCGCCATCCTTGCCGCTGTGCCGGGCAAAGGTCATCACGTGCGAGGCCTTGTGCAGACCGGTGGTCCACATCTTGTTGCCGTTGATCAGCCAGCCGTCGACGCCGTCCCGGGTTTCCCGCACCGCCGTGGTGTCCATCCAGGTGGCGTCAGAGCCGTGATCCTTTTCGGTCAGGCCAAAGCACCAGCCCATGCGCCCGGCCAGCATTTCAGGAATATAGTCATTTTTCTGCTGCTCGGTACCAAAGTCGCGCAGCATCAGCGGCTGCACCAGATTGCCGACGATCGAATTCTCGTTCTGCAGGTCATTGTGCAGGCCCAGTCCCTTGTGCGCCAGATGTTCGCGGATTCGCGCCATGCCGAGGTTGGTGCCATCCTTGCCGCCGAATTCCTTGGGCAGGGCGTAACGGTAGTGGCCCGCCGCATCGGCGGTCTTGCGCATTTCGACCAGCAACGCCTCCCATTCCTCGGTCGGCAAGCCCTGGTTGTCCCAGTTGGTGCGCGCATCTTCGCGGCGGTGATCGAAGAAGCGGATATTGTCATCGCGCTGCTCGATCGGCTTGATCTCGTCTTCGATAAAGGCATCCAGCACATCCAGATAATCTTCAATTTCCTGTGGAATTTCAAAATTGGTCATGTGCTTCTCCATTTGCTTAACGCGACCTTGAGGCCGGCATATTTGGGCTGATCAATCGACAGCCTTTCGAGCGCAGACAGCCGCAGATGGTCCCAGACCCCCGGACGAGTTGCCGCAATCTTGCCTTGTGAAAGGCCGTCACAGAGTTGTCGATGATCACAACCGATAGCCGCGAGCCGGGCCTCGGCGGCTTCGCGATATCGGGGTCCCCATTCCGCCTGCCGTCGTGCGATGCCCAGCGCATTGCCCGCGACACGTGACTGGAATTTGTCATGACCCTGCAGATCGGGCAGCACCTGCTTCGCGTTCCATTCATCAAGCGCCGTCAGCAACTCGCCATATCCGGTCTCTCCGGTTTCATCCGCCTGATCCGGAATCGACCAGTCGAGCGGACCCGATATTGTGTCAGGCAAAATTTGTTCGAAAAGCAAAGCCAGATCAATCTCGACCTCTGACACGCGGCGGCCAATGACCGTCCGTTCCAGCGACCGATCGCCATGGCTGCGCCAGATCTGCCCCATCACCATGCAGGCCACACCCCACCATAGGGTCGAATATATCAGCCAGAAGCGAAAGCGGCCCGGGTCGACGGCTGTCCCGCTCGCTTCGGCATAGGCAGTCAGGAACGATTCGGCGCTGTCGAAGCCGCCCGCTTCTTTTTCATAATGGCCAAAGCGCCAGCTTGGTGTGCACAGATAGGCCAGGTCCTGCACCGGATCGCCCAGCCGGACCAGTTCCCAGTCGAGCACGGCGGACAGGCCCTGATGGTCGATCATCAGATTGCCCATCCGGAAATCGCCGTGCACCAGATATTTGTCGCTGGCGTCGGGCGCATTTTGTTCCAGCCAGTGAAAGGCATATTCATAAATCGGAATCTGGCCGCCAATTTCGTGATATTTATCTTTCTGCAAACCGATCAGTTCAGCGGGTGAGAAATATTCCAGCGACTGAAGCAGCGGGTTCATCTCGATCCGGTGGATCGCAGCCAGTTCCTGGGCGCACTGGCTGGTCAACCGACTCTCCGCCTGCGCAAATTCCGGATTGCCAAGAATTTTGTGGGGCAGGGTCTCGCCCTCGGCCTTGGTCATGATGAATCCTTCGCCGAGATCATCTTCCGGTTTCAGCCGCCCGCGGACCTCGGGGGCGGTTACTCCGACACTTCGGGCGAGCTCGATGACATCGGCCTGTGTGGCCAGCGGGACGCCGCGCAAGCCGTCGTCATCCGGCGACAGGCCGGTCGGCAGGCGGCGAAGAACATAGTTTTCCCCGCCATAAGCGAATGCCCAGCTTTCCATGCTAGCGCCGCCTGACAGCCTTTGTACATCTGCTAGTTCACCACCTTCACCGAAAGTTCTGGCACAATATGCAGCGAGCTTTTCCTGGAACATATCATCAGTCATGCAAGGGGTTTAATCAGACGATTAAAAATACGCAATGGCTTTGCCACGCTACAGCGACGCTTGCATGACCGGTCAATCGTCCCTAATTCCGCTCCATAATTTGCAATTAGGGGGTCGTCATGCGCGCATTCATTTTTCCGGGACAGGGCAGCCAGGCGGTTGGCATGGGCAAGGCGCTTGCCGAGACGAGCAGCACCGCTCGCGAAGTTTTCGAAGAAGTCGATCACGCGCTGGAGCAGGACCTGTTCAAACTGATGTGCGAAGGTCCGGCAGATGAGCTGACGCTGACCGAAAATGCGCAGCCGGCAATCATGGCCAATGCTGTAGCCACGCTACGTGTGATGGAAAAGGAAGGCGGCAAATCCCTCGACGAACTGTGCGCCTATGTTGCCGGACATAGCCTTGGCGAATATAGTGCGCTTTGCGCAGCCGGTGCGTTGAACCTGACGACAACGGCCGAATTGCTCAAGCTGCGCGGCCTTTCGATGCAGAAAGCGGTGCCGGTGGGTGAGGGCGGTATGGCCGCACTGCTGGGCGCTGATATCAAGAAGGCGTCGGCGCTGGCCAACGCATCATCGCAAGGCGAAATATGCACCGTGGCGAACGACAATGATCCGACTCAGGTCGTGATCTCCGGACATATCGGCGCCATCGAACGCGCTATCGCATCGGCGAAAGAGCATGGCATCAAGCGAGGCATATTGCTGCCGGTGTCGGCGCCATTTCATTGCTCATTGATGGGACCGGCCGCCGAGGCCATGGAAGAAGCGCTGGCAGAAGCGACGATATTGCCGCCGGTAGTGCCGCTTTTCGCCAACGTCACCGCCGGACCGGTTTCGGACGTGGACGAGATTCGGGATCTGCTGGTGCAGCAAGTTACCGGAACCGTACGCTGGCGTGAATCCGTCGCCAATATGGCAGAGTCTGGAGTTGAACAATTTGTGGAGTTTGGCGGCAAGGTCCTCACCGGCATGGTCGGCCGGATTGCCCCCGATACGGAAACCGTGAGCCTTGCGTCGATGGCTGATATCGAGGCCTTTTTGAAGAGCCTTTAGCAGGCCGATCATTCTGTCTATAGCGTTGAAATTTGTGAGGAATTGGGAATGTTTGATTTAAGCGGAATGACCGCTCTGGTGACCGGAGCCTCCGGCGGAATTGGCTCGGCAATTGCGAAATCTCTGGCCGCGCAGGGCGCAACAATTGCGCTGTCCGGTACGCGCCGCCATGTGTTGATGGAAATGATCCCGGACTTGCATGGCGAGGGCCATGTTGTCATGCCGTGCGATCTGTCGAAAGCGGAAGAGGTCGACGCCCTGGTGCCGGACACCGTTGCCAAGCTCGGCAAACTGGACATTCTGGTCAACAATGCCGGTATCACTCGGGACGGATTGACCATGCGCATGTCGGACGAAGATTTTTCTGACGTTATCCGTGTCAATCTGGAGTCGGCTTTTCGTCTTATCCGGGCAGCCGCAAGGCCAATGATGAAAGCGCGCCACGGCCGCATCATATCAATCAGTTCCGTGGTTGGTGCCACTGGCAATCCGGGGCAGGCCAATTATGTGGCGTCGAAAGCCGGTCTGGTCGGCATGTCCAAGGCATTGGCCCAGGAGCTGGCGTCTCGCGGGATCACGGTTAATTGCGTAGCGCCGGGCTTCATTGAATCGCCGATGACCGACGCGTTGACCGATGCCCAGAAGGACGAGATTAACCGCAAGATTCCGGCAGGCAAGATGGGCAGTGGCGACGATATCGGTGCCGCTGTGGTCTATTTGGCCAGTCAGGAGGCTGCGTATGTCACGGGTCAAACATTGCATGTAAATGGCGGTATGGCGATGATTTCCTGAGCCTGCCGCCAAAAACATGATGTTCGGTGCGATTTCGACTTCACGGACACTTGCAAGCCGCGCGCCACCGCACTAGGACGAAATGGAAATTAATTCGTAACAAAAAGGACCTCTCATGAGTGAGACTGCAGAACGCGTAAAAAAGATCGTTGTTGAGCATCTGGGTGTTGAAGCCGACAAAGTGACCGAAGAAGCTGCTTTCATCGACGATCTCGGCGCTGACAGCCTCGACATCGTTGAGCTGGTAATGGCGTTTGAAGAAGAATTCAGCGTTGAAATACCTGATGATGCCGCCGAAAAAATCGCGACCGTCAAAGACGCCATCGATTTCATCGACAAACACAAGGGTTAATGGATTTTGAGGTGTTGCCAGGAAGCGGCGCGCCTCGGGCCAATGATCGCTGACAGACAGCAAAGCGGCTCACCGGCCCGGGAGAAATGTCCTGAACCGGTGGCCGTTTTTGATTTCGGGCAGGGTAAGTCCGTAGGGAGAGGCATGATATGCGCCGTGTAGTTGTAACCGGAATGGGCCTGGTAACGCCGCTGGGCGGGGATGTAGAGACGACCTGGAGCAATATTCTTGCCTCCAAGTCAGGCGCAGGCAAGATCACGCGCTTCGATGCATCCGACCAGAAATGCCATATCGCCTGCGAGGTTAAGCCGGCGGACCATGAATATGGCTTTGATCCGAACCTGCGCGTTGATCACAAGGTTCAGCGTCAGGTCGACCCCTTCATCGTTTACGGCATCGATGCCGCAGGCCAGGCTCTCGAGGACGCCGGTCTCACCGATATGACCGAGGAACAGAAATATCGCGCTGGTTGTTCGATCGGTTCCGGTATCGGCGGACTGCCGGGGATCGAAAAAGAGTCCATCGTTCTATACGAACGCGGGCCCGGCCGGGTTAGCCCACATTTTGTCCATGGCCGGCTGATCAATCTTATTTCCGGTCAGGTTTCGATCAAATATGGTCTGATGGGCCCGAACCATGCCGTGGTGACGGCTTGCTCGACCGGTGCCCACAGTATCGGCGACGCCGCGCGGATGATTGCCCTCGATGATGCCGATGTGATGCTGGCCGGCGGAGCGGAAGCAACTATCTGCCCGATCGGCATTGCCGGTTTTGCGCAGGCGAAGGCACTTTCGACCAAGCGCAATGATGACCCTACTGCCGCATCGCGTCCCTATGACAAGGATCGCGACGGTTTTGTCATGGGTGAGGGCGCAGGCGTTGTTGTTCTGGAAGAATATGAACATGCCAAGGCGCGCGGTGCCAAAATCTATTGCGAAGTAATCGGCTATGGCATGTCCGGCGATGCCTATCACGTCACCGCACCGCACCCGGATGGAACTGGTGCCTACCGGTCGATGGAAATGGCGTTGAAGCGCTCTGGCCTGACCACGGCGGATATCGACTATGTAAATGCGCACGGCACATCGACGATGGCGGACACGATCGAACTGGCTGCGGTCAAGCGGTTGTTCGGAGACGATCTCAAGACGATGTCGATGAGCTCGACCAAATCTGCGATCGGCCATCTGCTTGGTGGCGCGGGCGCGGTCGAAGGCATTTTCTGCATCCTGGCTTTGCGCGATCAGATTGTGCCGCCAACGCTCAACCTCGACAACCCCGATGAAGGCTGTGAAGGCGTGGATCTGGTCCCTCATTTTGCCAAGAAGCGCGAAGTGAAGGCGGTGTTGAGCAACAGCTTCGGCTTTGGCGGTACCAATGCCAGTATTATCATGAAGGCGATCTAGCATGATCCGACGTCTCGGTTGCCTGATATTGGTAGCGGGGGCGGTTATTGCAGTCTTTCTCGCCGGAAATTTTCTCTATGGCTGGAACGCCAGCGGCCCGCTTGAAAATCCCCGGACGCTGGTAATCAAGTCGGGTTCGAGCCTCGCCATGGCTGCAGAGGTGATGGAAAGCGAAGGAGTGATCAAGTCCGCAGATGCATTTCTGATGCGGGCAAAAATTCTCGGCGGATCGGAGCCGATCAAGGCCGGGGAATTCAAAATTCCTGCTGGCGCCAGCAACGCCGTTATTCTGGATATTCTGCAGGGCGGCAAGTCGGTACAACGTCTGATTACCATTCCCGAAGGGACGCCGTCGATCATCGTTTATGAGAAACTGATGGCCGAAGAGCTTCTCAGGGGAGATATTCCGGTGCCGGCGGAGGGATCCATCCTGCCGGACAGCTACAGCTTTGAACGCGGCGAACCACGAGCAGCTGTCTTGCTGCGCATGCAAAAGGCGATGCAGGATACGCTTGCAGAATTGTGGCCAAAGCGCTCGCCCAATACGGTTGTGAAATCTCCTCGGGAAGCGGTTATTCTGGCCGCGATTGTCGAGAAAGAAACCGCTTTGGCGCGCGAACGGCCAACGGTTGCCGGGGTTTACAGCAACCGGATACGCAAGAACATGATGCTGCAGGCAGATCCGACGATTATCTATCCGATCACCCGGGGAAAACCTCTGGGCAGACGGATCCGGCAATCGGAGATCGCGCAGGTCAATGACTATAATACTTATGCGATGGTCGGCTTGCCAAAAGGTCCGATTGCCAATCCCGGTCGCGCATCGATCGAAGCGGTTTTGTATCCGGCGAAAACCAAAGCCCTTTACTTCGTCGCTGACGGCAAGGGCGGCCATGTCTTTGCGGAAACTCTCGAACAGCATAATGCCAATGTGGAAAAATGGTTCGCGCTGAGACGAGAACGCGGAGAAATGTAATAAAATTTCCGCTGAAGCAGAGGTAATCGCTAATATTCGGGTTTTTTGTCACATCCAGATGTGCTTCTCAAAACCCGCAATTCCAACAATTTTCTTCCGATCCCTCGCCATAGTCGGCCAAATGACAGACCGCTGCGGCTGTTCGGGGCAAAGGCTCCGATCGGCAATTTGCGATGGGTCATCTGTTCGACTTCGCTGGCCATGTCGATGACCGGCCAATCCTGATTTTCGTTTAGTGACAGATTGTGCATTTTCCGGCGACGATCGACCATCGAAAAGACCGGCAGGATGGGCGCGTGGTGGCCCCGATGCAGCGTCATGAATTTCCGGATCTTACCCAGTCCCCTAACCGCCAGCGGCGAAGGGATCACCGGCACTACAACAAGATGCGCGAATAGCATTACCTTGCGATTGGCCTCGCTAAATCCTGGAGCGCAATCCAGTATGATCACGTCGTAATTCTGTTCGAGCTCGACGAATAATTTTGACAGCTGCTGCTGCCGCGCAAAGAGGACCAGGAAATTCTCCGTCGCACGGATATTGGGATCGCCATCGAGCAGGCTCAGGCCGGGAAATTTGCTCGGATGGATCTGCTGCAATATGTTGCGCGACCCAAGTACAAACTGCTTCGCATTGGTCGCGCAATTCATTCTATCGTCTGGCGACAGCAGCCAGCTGCTATCCCCTTGTTCGTCCAGCTCCCACAGCAAAGTCCGATGGCCTTGCTGAACCGATTCCCAAGCGAGGTTGATGGCAAACGTAGATTTGCCCACACCTCCTTTGGAATTATATACAGCAACAACGGCCAAAAATAGAACCTTTCGCTAAGACCCATGGTCAGGGCACAAGGTGACGCTATGCGCGGAAAACGCGGTTTTAATTACGTTTACCCTATTTAAAGCGATGAAATGGCGGAAATCCTGTCACAGTGGGCACGAATTTACACGATTCTGGCAGAATGTCCGGAATCGAGACAGGTTTTGCACATATGGTGAACGGCTGAACAGCTTTGCTGGCCAGGCATAGGGTCCGTTAGCGCTGTCTGCGCCGACTCAATAGTCGAAGCGGTCTTTCAAACTCTCCCGCGCGTCCCGATATTCGCGGGTAAACTGATCGACCATTTCCTGGACGCTCATCACATCGTTGATCAGACCGATGCCCTGACCGCAGCCCCAGATATCCTTCCAGGCCTTTTTCTCGGTATTGCCACCCGACCCGAAGTTCATCGTCTTGTAATCGCCCTGCGGCAGATTGTCGGGGTCGAGACCGGCATTTTCGATCGACTGGCGCAGATAGTTGCCCTTCACGCCGGTAAACAGGTCGGAATAAACGATATCGGAGGCTTTGCCTTCGACAATGCCTTCCTTGTAGCCCTGATCCGCGTTTGCCTCCTTGGTGGCGATAAAGGCAGAGCCGGCATAGCCGAGGTCGGCACCCATCGCCTGGGCTGCCAGAATAGAGGCACCGTTACCGATCGAACCGGAGAGAGCCACCGGACCATCAAACCACTCGCGGATCTCCTGCATCAAGGCAAAGGGAGACAGCGTGCCGGCATGGCCGCCAGCGCCGGCTGCAACCGGAATCAGGCCCGTTGCGCCTTTCTCGATAGCCTTGTGGGCAAAGCGGTTGTTGATAATATCGTGCAGCGTGATTCCGCCCCAGCCTTTTACCGCCGTGTTAAGGTCTTCAATCGCGCCGAGCGATGTAATAACAATCGGCACCTTCCATTTGGCGCAAGTCGCCATGTCCTGATCCAGGCGGTCATTCGACTTGTGAACAATCTGGTTCACCGCAAACGGAGCAGCCGGCTTGTCCGGATTGTCCCGGTTCCATGCGGCCAGTTCCTCGGTAATCTGGTGCATCCATTCATCCAGCAGGCTCTGCGGACGCGCGTTGAGGGCAGGGAAACTGCCGACGATTCCGGCCTTGCACTGGGCTATGACCAGCTCCGGTCCTGAGACGATGAAGAGGGGGGAGCCGATAAGCGGCAGACGAAGATTGTCGAAAATGGCTGGTAAAGTCATGGAACCCCCAATTAAAAAAGCAATGCCACCGCATTACGCAATACGGTGGCATTTTCTACTGTTAATTTAATTGGCTGCTTAAATTCGGTTGACCGCGCTGAGCAGCGCCTCAACCGACGCAGTGGCGACGTCGCTGTTGATGCCGACTCCATAAAATTCTTTGCCGTCATCGGTCTGGCACTGGATATAGGCCGCTGCCTGTGCATCCTTGCCGGACCCCAGCGCATGTTCGCTATAGTCGACGATCTCCAGCGTAACGCCCAGCGCTGAAGATACCGCGTCAACCACGCTCGAAATCAGGCCGTTACCGCGGCCGCTAACCGAAATTTCTCCGTCAGGGCCCTTGATCTTGCCGACAAAGATGCGCTCGCCACCGGTTGCGCGCTCATCATAGTCGATCAGACTGTAGCGGCCGCTGCCATCGAGATGATAGCGCTTGCGGAAGGCGTCCCAGATGTCTTCCGATGACAGTTCCCGGCTTGTTTCGTCGGCCAGTTCCTGCACGGTTCGGCTGAAATTGGCCTGCAGCCGCTTGGGCAGCTTCAGGCCTTGGTCCTGTTCCAGTATCCAGGCGATGCCGCCCTTGCCGGACTGGCTGTTGACCCGGATAACCGCTTCATAGTCGCGACCGAGATCGCGCGGATCGATCGGCAAATAAGGCACGTTCCACAGCTCGTCATTGCGCTGCTCCTGGGCCGCAAAGCCCTTCTTGATCGCATCCTGGTGCGAGCCGGAAAAAGCGGTAAAGACCAGTTCTCCAGCGTAAGGATGACGTGCAGGGACCGGCAGCTGGTTGCAATATTCAACGGTCTTGACGATCTCATCCATATTGGAAAAATCCAGTTCCGGATCAACGCCTTGCGTGTAAAGATTGAGTCCCAATGTCACCAGATCGACATTGCCGGTGCGTTCACCATTGCCGAACAGACAGCCTTCGACCCGGTCCGCGCCAGCCATCATGCCCAGTTCCGATGCGGCAATGCCGGAGCCGCGGTCATTATGGGTGTGCAGGCTGATCACGACATGTTCGCGCTTGCTGATATTGGTGCACATCCACTCCACCTGATCGGCGTAGATATTGGGGGTGGCAGCCTCCACCGTGGCCGGCAGATTGAGGATCAGAGGCTTTTCTGCGGTCGGTTCGATAATCTCCATCACCGCTTCGACAACCTCCAGACTGAAATCCAGCTCGGCGGTCGAGAAGGTTTCCGGCGAATATTCAAAATGCCAGTCGGTATCGGGATATTTTTCCGCCTGTTCGCGCAAGATCGTCGCGCCTTCCCGGGCAATATCCTTCACCCCTTGCTTGTCGAGCCGGAATACAACGTCGCGCCAGGCCGGAGAGACGGCGTTATACAGATGGACGATGGCGGCGCGCGCGCCTTCCAGACTGGCAAAGCTGGTTTCGATCAAATCGCGCCTCGACTGGGTTAGCACCTGTACGATGACGTCATCCGGTATCTTGCCGGATTTCACGAGACCGCTGATAAAGTCAAAGTCGGTCGCGCCCGCTGACGGAAATCCGACCTCGATCTCCTTGATCCCGATCTTGACCAGCATATCAAAGAAGCGCTGCTTCTTTTGGGCATCCATTGGATCAATCAGGGCCTGATTGCCGTCGCGCAGGTCGGTGGAAAGCCAGCGCGGCGCCTTGTCGATGGTCCGCGATGGCCATTGGCGGTCGGGCAGGTCGATCTGCGGGAACGGACGATATTTTTGGGATGGATTCTTGTGCATGACTTCGCTCTTATGCTGCTGGAAAATGCGCGCAAGGCACAAATTCGCCGATTTACTGATATTGGTTGGAAAATCGTCCCTTAGGCGGGGCGCTGTGCCTTGCAGGCAGCAGCATTGGTACGCCTAAGGGCGTATAAGTCGTAGCAGCGAGAGAGCTTTTAACCTCGTCATGGGGAGGGTTTTATCCAGACCGGTCGATAAATCAACCACCGCGATGATTTTTTTTGAGACCACCGGATCAATGTTGGTCAGGTCAGCGAACGACCCCCGGATGTAAAATTTTAAGATTTTCGGCCTACGGGTGAGCGAAACCGTCGAAGGAACCATGGGATTGTATTGTCTGGTTTACATGAGCAGTCCAACGCACGAGATGGACGATGAGGAAGTTCGGGCTCTTCTGGGTCGGGCCAAGCGTAATAACGATCGCAACGGGATTACCGGCATATTAATCCACGATCGTCGGCGTTATTTGCAATATCTCGAAGGTGGCGAAGCCGAAGTCGAGGCGACCTTTGCACGCATTTCCGCAGATACGAGACACCGGGCGATCATCCGCCTGCACGGCCTGACCATCAGCCGGCGTCAGTTTCCCGGTTGGGCAATGGCCTGCAAGATGTCGGGAGCGGACGGCAGCCTGAAAGCCTGCGTCGAACCGCTGGTGAAGGATTGCGACCGGGACGTCGCAGAGGAACTGCTGAAATTTGCCGAAGCCCGCGACCGGGCGGCCTGTGATCAGACCGCCCGCGCCGACCGGAGAACCTAGTTCTTTTCTTTGTCGACCAGCTTGTTGGCACCAATCCATGGCATCATCGCGCGCAACTGAGCGCCGGTTTCCTCGATCGGATGGGCTTCTGCGGCCTTGCGGGCTGCTTTCAGCTCGGGCTGACCGGCCCGGTTGTCGAGCACAAAATTCTTCACGAAACGGCCTGACTGTATGTCGGCGAGCACGCGCTTCATTTCGGCCTTGGTTTCGTCCGTGATGATTCTTGGACCCGTGGTGATATCGCCATATTCCGCGGTATTCGAGATCGAATAGCGCATATTGGCAATGCCGCCTTCATAAAGCAGATCGACGATCAGCTTGGTTTCGTGCAGACATTCGAAATAGGCCATTTCCGGGGCATAGCCGGCTTCGGTCAGGGTCTCGAAGCCCGCTTGGATCAGATGCGTGATACCGCCGCACAATACGGCCTGTTCGCCGAACAGATCGGTCTCGCACTCTTCGCGGAAATTGGTTTCGATGATCCCGGAGCGACCGCCGCCAACGCCGGAGGCATAAGCGAGGGCAACGTCATGCGCATTGCCGGACACATCGCGATCAATCGCAATCAGGCATGGGACGCCGCCGCCACGCTGATATTCGCTGCGCACGGTGTGACCAGGGCCTTTCGGAGCAATCATGATCACGTCAAGGTCTGGCCGTGCTTCGATCAGGCCGAAATGGATGTTGAGGCCATGGGCGAAGGCGAGGGCGGCACCCTCTTTCATATTGTCGTGCAGATCATCGGCATAGATAGCCGCCTGATGCTCGTCCGGTGCCAGAATCATTACGATATCGGCCCAGGCCGCTGCCTCTTCGTTGGTCATCACCTGGAATCCTGCGGACTCGGCTTTTTTCGCGGTGGCCGATCCGGCGCGAAGGGCGATGGCGACATCCTTGACACCGCTGTCGCGCAGGTTCTGGGCATGGGCATGGCCCTGGCTGCCATAGCCGACAATCGCAATTTTCTTGCCGGTGATCAGGTTCATATCCGCATCGGCGTCATAATAGACTTTCATTTAGGCGTCCTTTGTATTGCTGTGATTTGAAACGAAAAATTTTAGCTGGCGTTGGGCCCGCGTCCTACCGCGACCACACCGGTCCGGCCCACTTCCACCAGCCCGACTTCGCGCATCAGCGCAACGAAAGTCTCGATTTTCTCGGGCGCGCCGGTGATTTCGAAAATGAAGCTCTCGGTCGAGGCATCGACGATCCGGGCGCGATAGGCATCGGCCAGTCGCATCGCCTCAATCCGGTTTTCGCCCTTGCCGGCCACCTTGACCAGCGCCAGTTCGCGCTGCACGTGCGGTCCGGATTCGGTCAGATCGCGCACGCTGTGCACCGGCACCAGCCGATCGAGCTGGGAAATGATCTGCTCGATGACATGCGGCGGGCCGTTGGTGGCGATGGTGATCCGGCTGATCGCATGATCCTCGCTGATATCGGCGACGGTCAGGCTTTCGATATTATAGCCGCGGGCAGTGAACATGCCGGCGATGCGCGCCAGGATACCGGCCTCATTGTCGACCAGGACGGCAAGAACATGCCGCTCGACGGCTTCCTCGTGAATATGCATCATACAAGCGCCTTTGCTCGATCGTCCATCGTACCCTTTACGTCCTCTGCGGTCAGCAGCATCTCGGTATGGGAGGCCCCGGACGGGATCATCGGGAAGCAGTTGGCCAGCTTGGCAACGCGGCAATCGACCAGTACCGGGCCGTCGGTGTCGAGCATCTGGCGAATACCCGACTCCAGATCCGCCGGATCCTCAATCCGGATACCAGTCCAGCCGTAACTTTCGGCCAGCTTCACGAAATCGGGCAGACTGTCGCTGTAGCTGTTGGAATAGCGGCTTTCATAGGTCAGTTCCTGCCACTGGCGAACCATTCCCATATATTCATTGTTGAGGATGAACAGTTTGACCGGCAGACGATATTGCGTCGCCGTTCCGAGTTCCTGGATATTCATCTGGATCGACGCTTCGCCGGCGATATCGATCACCAGTGCGTCGGGGTTGCCCAGCTGTGCGCCGATCGCGGCGGGCAGGCCATAGCCCATCGTACCGAGACCGCCACTGGTCAGCCATTTGTTGGGGCTTTCGAAATCGAAATGCTGCGCCGCCCACATCTGGTGCTGGCCGACTTCGGTGGTGATGATCGGTTCGCGCTCATGTGTGGCTTCCCACAGCTTGCGGATCGCTTTCTGCGGCATGATCTCCTGCTTGTTTTCAGGATAATCGAGGCAATTTGTCGCCCGCCAGCCCCTGATTCGCGCCCACCATTCCTCATGGTCCGGTGTCGCAAAGCGGCGGCCTTTCAGAACGGCTATCAACTGCTCCATCACGTGGCCAACGTCGCCGACAATCGGCAGGTCGACCCGGATTGTCTTGTTGATCGAAGAACGATCAATATCGACATGGATCTTCTTGCTGCCCGGCGAAAAGGCGTCGATCCGGCCCGTAATCCGGTCATCGAAGCGCGCACCGAGGCAGACGACGAGGTCCGCCTTGTTCATCGCCATATTGGCTTCAAACGTACCGTGCATGCCGAGCATGCCCAGCCATTTGTCGGAGGAAGCCGGAAAGGCGCCGAGGCCCATCAGCGTCGAGGTAACCGGACAGCCGAGCAGTTCCGCCAGTTCGCGCAGGGTTTCGCTCGCCTTTGGTCCGCTGTTGATGATGCCGCCGCCGGTATAAAGCACCGGCGCCTTGGCGCTCATGATCATTTCTGCAGCGGTGTTGATTGCCTTGAAATCACCCTCGGTCTGGGGCTGATAGCGGCTGTTGTCTTTGGTCGTGTGCCGGGTAAATTCCGCTGCCGCAACTTGGACATTCTTCGGAATATCAATAACCACCGGACCGGGGCGACCCTGCGTCGCAATATGAAAGGCTTCTTTTACAACGCCAGCCAGATCGGACGGCTTCTTCACCAGATAATTATGCTTGGTGCAATGGCGGGTGATCCCGATCGTGTCGGCTTCCTGAAACGCATCGGTGCCGATCAGGTTAGTTGCAACCTGGCCGGTGATAACGACCATCGGAATGCTGTCCATCAACGCATCGGTGATCCCGGTGACGGCGTTGGTAGCGCCCGGTCCCGAAGTGACCAGAACGACACCCGGCTTGCCGGTCGACCGCGCATAGCCTTCTGCTGCGTGGGTTGCTGCTTGTTCGTGGCGGACCAGAATATGCTTGATCTTGGGATGCTCGTAAAGCGCATCATAAATGGGGAGCACCGCGCCACCCGGATAGCCGAAAACGGTGTCCACACCCAGATCCAGCAGGGTCTCTACCAATATGTCGGCGCCGCTTTTTTCGGCCACATCACGCTCCATTACCTGTCTGTTTCGCACTGTAGGCCCGCCATGGTGCACCGCAGTGCAATAGGCAAGGCTTTGTTAATCCGGGGCTCGCTACATATCTGAATATATTATGTCAAGACCTAGGGTCGTAATATTCTTTCAAGTATACTACCATTTTCGTTATTTAATGGCTCTTCTGTTCGTAGCCAGTGCGCCGGACTCTGGTTGCGGAACCAGGTATATTGGCGCTTGGCATATTGTCTGGTAGCGGCCTGGGCCCGCTCCACTGCCGCTTCGCGGGAGCATCCGCCCCCCAACCATTCGGCGATTTCCGGGACACCGATTGCCCGCATAACCGGCAGGTTCGGTGGTAATTCGCGAGCCATCAAATCCCGGACTTCTTCTTTCGCACCCCGCTCGATCATCTCCTCGAACCGCCGGTCGCAGCGTTCGTAAAGCCAGTCGCGCGGCGGCAGCAGGACCAGGGGATGGAGCGTGATGGCATCACCAATCCCGCCGACCTTGTTCTTTTGCCAGTGATCGAGCGGCTTCCCCGTCGACCGCACCACTTCCAGCGCGCGCTGCACGCGGGTGCTGTCCATCCTGTTCAGACGATCCGCCGCAACGGGATCAAGGTCCTGCAGGCTCCGATATGCTTCCAATGTTTCCATTTTACGGATTTCCTCCCGGACCTCCGGGACGATCTCGGGAATCGGTGCAATGCCCTCCAGCAATATCCGGACATATAATCCGGTGCCGCCGACCAATATCGGCAACCGGTCGTGCTGATGGGCTTGCGCGATTGCCGTCTTGGCGTCATGAGCCCAGCGGGCCGCAGAGCAGGCTTCGCTGCCGTCGATATAGCCAAACAACTGGTGCTCTATGCCCTGCATTTCGGACTCTGTTGGCCGTGCGCTCAGGATCTGGAGATCGCGGTAAACTTGCGCGCTGTCGGCATTGATGATTACCGAGGGTTGCTTTTTGGCAATCTCCAATGCCAAGGCGGATTTGCCGCTGGCCGTCGGTCCGACGACGAGGGCAACATTTCGGTCCCGGTTTGGAGAAATCATGTTCATCGCGACGCTCATAGCAAAAGAATCTCTGAATGAGAGAGATATTCAATCAGCCATCGCGGCGCTCGATGCGACCGGCGCGATCATCGTTCGCCAATCGGACATCGTCGATGACCGTGCGGTGGATATTTTCTTTGAAGGGGATCCGGTTGCATCCCGCGCCAGTCTTGAAGCAATCGCAGGCGAAATCGATGTCGCGGTTCAGCCGGAAAACAACCGGTTAAAGAAACTGCTGATCTCCGATATGGACAGCACCATGATCACGGTTGAATGTATTGATGAACTGGCGGACTACGCGGGCATCAAAGCCGAAATTGCAAGGATCACCGAGCGGGCAATGCAGGGCGAACTCGATTTTGAAGAAGCGTTGCGGGGCAGGGTGGCGCTGCTCGAAGGCCTCGATACCGGCGCTATCCAGCAGTGTCTCGATGAACGGGTGAAGATCATGCCGGGCGCCGAAACCCTGGTCAGAACGATGACCAAGGGCGGTTCGACGACCATATTGGTGTCAGGCGGATTCACAAAATTTGCCAAGCCTGTGGCACAAACCATTGGTTTTCAGTCTTTTCATGCCAATGTTCTGGGGGAAAGTGACGGCGTGCTCAACGGTAAGCTGGACGGGCCGATTGTGGACTCCGCGCGCAAGGATGAATTGCTGCAAGCGGCTGCGCAGGAGCAAAATTTGCGACTGGACCAGTGTATCGCGGTTGGCGATGGCGCCAATGATATTCCGATGCTGCAAAGAGCGGGTCTGGGTGTCGCTTACCACGCCAAGCCAAAGGCCGCTGAGGCTGCCGATGTCGCGATCAGATATAATGATCTGACCGCGCTTCTGTATATCCAGGGGATCAGCGCCAGTCAGTGGGTGACTGAATAAGGGCGGTTAGCGCCGTTTTGTAATACAGTCATTGCCAGCTGCCTTGACGCTGCCGCACATGGAATCCGCTTGTGCCTTGGTGGCAAATGGTCCGGCCTGCAACCGGGTAATGCCACCCGCCTTGACCAGATACGGCTGGAGTCCGGAGAGAGCGGAAATCTTGCGTTCCAGACTGGTCCACAGGTTTTTCGCCTTATTCTCGTCGCTAAATGCGCCGAGCTGAACGCGCCAATCGCCTGTAGCCGCCGCGCGAACGGGGGCTGCGGTCGCAGCGGGTGCAGCAGGAGCTGGAGACGGTGCCGGAGTGGGAGCGTAGGTCACGCCGGGCGTGATCGGCCCCGGTGCTGGAGCTGGAGTCGGTGCTGGGCTTGGCGCCGGAGCGGGGGCGGGCATTGCAGGCCGTGACGGCGGCAATTGTGCTGTCTCTACGGCACCAGACGACGGAGCGGTCCGCAGGCCGCCAATTTGCGCGGTTCTGACGCGTTTTTCGTCCTGCTCCATCTGTCCGGCGAGCGCGATCGCCCGCCGCCGGTCTTCAACCGGAATATAGCGGTCCATCTGCGCCAGATTGGACGTCGCCTGCGGCAATTGCTGGGCAGACGCGCGAGTCATCAGGGTATAAGCCTTGACCCAGTCCTTTTCCACGAAGTCGCCGTTAAAATGCCCGGTGCCCAGAACATATTGCGCCCGGGGTTCGCCTCGTTGAGCGGAAGCCTGCAGATAGGGCAGAGCTTCTGCGCGGCGGTTATCCTGAAACAGCACCAGCCCATAATTGTCGCTGGCTTGCAGATGACCCTGGTCGGCGGCCCTTTTGTACCATTTTTCCGCTTGTACCAGATCCTGCGGCACCCCACGGCCCAGTTTATAGGCTTGTCCGAGATTGAACTGCGCGTCCGCATCACCTTTTTCGGCAGGCCCTCGCCATTCGCTGATCGCGGTCTGAAAGTCGCCGCGGCCCCAAGCATCGACGCCTGCCTTGACATCCGCCAGGGCCGGGCCTGATCCCAATAACAGTGCAATACCGAGTAAAGAGGCTACGGAATGATGGGTGATTGTCATGAAATATTCCTTGGTCATCAATTTCTGAACGACGTCACGATAAGCATCATAGTGACGCTAAACCGCCAAGACTCTGCAAGTCTAGCAAAAACTCGGCCGCCCTTTGGCAAACTGTCTGCCACACCAAGGTAAAATATAATTTAACCACCGCGGTTTTTGCGACGATCTTGTTAACCCTATTTTAGACCTGTTCTTTTACAAAGGCACCCGAATAGAAATTTTCGGGCAAATTATGCCCTGAATGAACAAGGGGACAAACGTGCGAGTTCTAGCGATGGCTTCGCAAAAAGGTGGCTCAGGCAAGACGACGCTGTCTGGTCATCTGGCCGTGCAAGCACAATTGGCCGGAGCTGGCCCGGTTGTATTGATCGATATTGATCCGCAAGGCTCCCTGGCGGACTGGTGGAACGAGCGCGAAGCAGACATGCCAGCCTTTGCGCAAACCACCGTTTCCCGGCTTGCTTCAGATTTGGCGATATTGCGCCAACAGGGGTTCAAGCTGGCCGTGATCGACACCCCGCCAGCTATCACTATGGCGATTCAAAGCGTGATATCGGTGGCCGAGCTCATTGTTATTCCAACGCGCCCCAGCCCGCATGACCTCAGAGCCGTCGGCGCGACCGTCGATCTTTGTGAGCGGGCTGGAAAGCCTCTGCTGTTCGTTGTCAACGGTGCAACGCCGAAAGCCAAGATTACATCGGAAGCTGCCGTAGCGCTTTCGCAACATGGCACTGTGGCACCGATCACGGTTCATCACCGCACTGACTTTGCCGGTTCCATGATCGATGGCCGGACCGTGATGGAGGTCGACCCGAAATCTCGATCGGCTCAAGAGGTGGTTCACCTCTGGTCCTATATTTACGACCGGCTGGAAAAGAACTTCCGCCGGACAGTTTTTAGCGCTCCTGCGATGGCACAGAATGTGAGTTCTGGCATGCAACGTCCGGTCGGCAATTTCGGCCGCCGGGTGGTTGGTTCGTAATGGGAAGGGCTGATAAGATGAGTGATCCGAAAACTTTTGCGTCTCTTTCATCCAGCCTGCTGGCTCGAAAAGGCGGTGCAAAGCCGGCGATGCGTCGCCAGGGCTTTTCCAGCGTCCCCGACCTTTCGTCCCACAATAATAGTGACACCCATGATGATTTGGGCTGGAACGATATGGGATATGACGTCGATCCCGATCATGACGCGGATCCGGTCAGGCAGGTTCCGCAAAACCCTCTGGCGGGAGCTATCCCTAATCCGGGTGCCGCTGTCCGGCAGCAACAGGAAGAGATTGCCGCCAAATTGGGCGCGAAGCCTGCCAGTGAAGAGCAAGCCACGTCGGACAAGGATGGAACTGCCGCATTACCAATTCCCCTGTCTAGTGCACGGGAACTGAAGCCGGTGGCGGATCAGTCGGTCCTTTCCACGAAGGACCGCAGCGACGAGCGCGATGACAAAAAGCCGGTGCCGGCCCGGATATCCCGGACCCGCAAGGCGAAGACAGCATTCACCCTTCGTCTCGATCCGGAAAGGCATTTGAAATTGCGGCTCGCCTCGGCGGTTAAGAACGTCTCGGCGCAACAATTGGTGACCAAGGCGCTGGACGAATATTTGAAATCGATCCCTGAACTGGATGACTTGGCCGAACGCGTTCCGTCGCGTGGAGCGGCCTGAACCGGGCTTGAAGAGAATTTTGGACGGATACGACTGACTTTTATTGCGAGGGCATAGAAATGAAACGCGATGTGATTTTGAAACTAGCTGCTTCCTCCATGGTGTTCGCCGCCATGTTGACCGGTTGCGGTCCCTTTGGCGGCGGCTCTGTCGCTTCCTCGTCCAGCAAGCCGGCCACGGCCAAGGATGCGGCGACCTACGCCAAGAAGGCAGAAAAGGCGCTTGAGAAGGGCGATCTGGATGACGCGATTGCTTATGCCGAGCGTTCTGTCGCTGGCTATGGCAGCGATCCGGAAACCCGGGCTCTGCTCGGTCAGGCCTATCTGTCCGCGGGCCGTCTGGCATCCGCTGAACGCAGCTTCCAGGACGCCATGGAACTTGGCAAGACCGACGCTCGCACGATTTTGAGCCTGAGCCTGGCGCAACTGGGCCAGGGCAAGGCTGATCAGGCGAAAGCGCTGATCGTCAATAACCGTCAATATATTCCGGCCTCCGACTATGGGCTTGCTTTGGCACTCTCCGGCGACAGCAAGACGGCGATCGAGGTCCTCGAGCAAGCCATTCGCGAAGCCAATGTTACCGCTCGCACCCGTCAAAACCTCGGCCTCGCATATGCTTTGGACGGCCGCTGGAAAGAGGCCAAGCTGATGGCGGTGCAGGATGTGGCTCCGGCAGCGGTCAATGACCGGGTCATGGAATGGGCTCAAATGGCCCGGCCCGGTGCCTATCAGACGCGGGTTGCAACAGTCCTGAACGTGACTCCGGTCGCGAATGATCCCGGGCAGCCCGTACAACTCGCTCTTCAGCAAAGCTACGCGCCGGCCAATGTGGCGGTCGCCGCTGACCAAGGCGAGCAGCGCGAAGTCGCCAGCTTTGCCGCGGACAGCCCGCTGCCTGCTATAGGCCCGGCGCCCACTGCTGAAGCCGAAGTCGACTTTCTGGCAAAAGAAAATAACATCAAGGTGGGATCCGTTTCGTTGCCGGCCAGCAGTGCCGGATCGAAAGTCCGGCCCAAACCCGCCGCTGTCGAATCTTCGCCAAAATTCGTCGTTGAGAACAGCGATACGCCGAAACCGATAAAAGCAGTTGCGGTGCAACCCAAATCCACTGCCAAACCGGTGGTGCAGAAAACTGCCTATCAGCCGACCGCCAAAACGGTCAGCTCTCAGTCGGGCACCCATTTGGTTCAGCTCGGCGCTTTTTCCTCCCCCGAAAGCGCCAAGCGGGCATGGAATATCCTGTCATCGAAAAACAGCGATCTGAAAGGCTTCGAATATGCGAGTTCGCGGATCAACGTGAAGGGCCGGACGCTTTACCGCCTGGCAGCGATCGGCTTTGGCAACGCGCAGACCGCCGAAGCGATGTGTGCCGGTATCAAGGCAAAGGGCGGCAACTGCATCGTGCGCCATGCGAAAAGCGTCAATAGAGTAGCGCCATCCCGGATGGCCAGCCGGACACCGAAAAAACTCGCTTCGCGCTAACGGCCGGTCGGACGACAAACGAAGCTCATAAAGGCGGCGTGCTAATAAGCTCTGCCGCCTTTATATATGGCTGTGACCCGTCCCTGAACCGGCAGCCCGTCAAACGGCGTATTGCCGGCTGTCGCGGCCATTTTCCGGGTATCGACCTGCCACGGGCTATCCTCGTCGAGCAGGATGAAGTCAGCCTCATATCCCGGTCGTAGCAGGCCTGCTTCCACCCCTAATAGCTTGGCCGGATTAGTGGACAGAAGCTCGAACAGGCGGCCGATTGAAATGGTCCCGTCACGAACCAGAGTCAGCGACAGCGCCAGCAGAGTCTCGGCGCCCGCCATGCCTGGCAAAGCCTCCGCATAAGGCAAGCGCTTGTCTTCCGGGCCACGTGGATCATGCCCGGACGAGATCACGTCTATCGTCCCTTCTTTCACGGCATCGATACAGGCCAGGCGGTTTTCTTCGCTGCGGAGGGGAGGAGAAAGCCGGGTGAATGTCCGGAAATCATTGATCGCGATATCGGATAGCAGAAGATGGGCAGGGGTGATCCCGCAGGTAATCGGCAGCCCTTCGGATTTCGCTGAACGAACAAGGTTCAGCCCGGCTGCGGTCGTGACCTGACGAAAATGCACATGAGCGCCGGTTTCCCGCACCAGAGCGATGTCGCGGGCTATCGACACGGCTTCAGCGGCGGCCGGGGCGCTGGAAAGCCCGAGGCGGGTTGCGGTTTCGCTGTTCGTTGCCACCGCCCCTGCGGTCAGCCCCGCGTCTTCGCTATGCACAATCAGCGGCAATTCCAGCGATTTGCAATATTGCAGCAGCCGCAACATGATCCCGCTGTCGGCGACCCATTGCCGACCGGTTGCGACCGCTTTCGCGCCCGATCTTTTCATCAGACCGATTTCGGCAAGACGCTTGCCTTCGAGGCCGGTGGTGGCAGCGGCGATCGGATGCGACCAGAGATCTGGTTTGCCCTCAACCGCATTATGTTTGATCATCGCAGGCAGATCGAGCACCGGCGACTGGTCGGGCATCAAGGCGGCACGCGTGATCCCGCCAAAGCGAAAGGCTGGTTTGTCGATCGCGAAAACGCCGAGATCGACGATGCCCGGCGCCAATATCCTGCCCTTGCAGTCGATCGTCTCGCCGACGTGATCGTCCGTCAGCGCTCCGGCGGCGGCAATGCGATCGCCGTCGACGATCAAACGGCCATCTTCCGGTTGTTCACTGTCCGGCAAAATCAGCCGGGCATTGGTAAAAATCTTGGTCATGCCCAGCCCTCCACGCCGCGAGACTTGCGGGTCAATATGTCAAGGCACGCCATTCGGACCGCGACTCCCATCTCGACCTGCTCGGTTATCGCCGAGCGTGTCGGATCATCGGCGACATCGCTGTCAATCTCCACACCGCGGTTCATCGGACCGGGGTGCATCACCAGCGCGTCCGGTTTCGCCCGTTCCAGGCGGTCCCGGGTCAAACCATAGAGATAGTGATATTCACGCGGGCTCGGAATGTAGTCACCATTCATCCGCTCATTCTGCAGTCGAAGCATCATCACCACATCGCTGCCGTCGAGCGCCTCGTCAAAATTGGTGAACGGCTCGACATTGAAGCGGTCGAGCGCGGCAGGCAGCAGCGACGGCGGCCCACAGACCCTCACTTTAGCGCCAAGCGTCGTCAGGCAATAGATATTGGACCGGGCTACCCGGCTGTGCATGACATCGCCGCAGATAGTTACCGTCAGACCACTGATTTCGCCCTTCCGCCGCTGGATCGTCAGAGCGTCGAGCAGCGCCTGCGTCGGATGTTCGTGGCTGCCGTCTCCGGCATTGAGCACCGGACAGTCGACCTTGTCGGCAATCAATTGCACGGCCCCGGAACTGCCATGGCGAATAACTATCGCATCTGCCTTCATCGCATTGAGCGTCACCGCCGTATCGATCAGCGTTTCGCCTTTCTTGATGCTCGATTGCGCGGCGTGCATATTGACGACATCCGCGCCCATCCGTTTCCCGGCAATTTCAAACGATAACAGCGTTCTGGTGCTGTTTTCGAAGAACGCATTGATCACCGTCAGGCCATCCAGCTTGTCCGCATGTTTGCTGGATTTCTTGTTGAGATCCACCCACTGCTTGGCTTCTTCCAGCAGGAACAATATCTCCCATGGCTGTAGCCCGGCGATGCCCAATAGATGACGGTGAGGGAAAGCATCCGATCCGGTGGGAAACTGATGCGGTGAACCTGTTTGCTGCGATGTCATTAAAGCGGGAGCTATAGAGCGATCATCGCAGCGCGGCAAGCCTGTCGATCGCGCCTTGCAAAATATAGGCAGCGGCCATTTTGTCGACCACCTTGGCACGTTTTTTCCGGCTGACATCCGATGCAATAAGATCGCGTGTGACGGCCTGCGTGCTCCATCGTTCATCCCACAGCAAAATAGGCAAGCCGAGCGGCTTAAGATTCTGCGCGAACGATCGGGCGGCCTGCGTCTGCGGGCTCTGGCTGCCATCCAGATTAAGCGGCAGCCCGGCCACAAGCCCCACAATATGCTGGTCGGCAATCACCATTTTGATCCGCTCCAGATCCTTGGAAAACTTCCGCCGCTCGATCGTCTCGGCGGCCGTTGCGAAGGTCCAGTGGGAGTCGCAAAGCGCCATGCCGACGGTTTTGGTGCCTATATCGAGCCCCAGCAAGCGACCGCCATCCGGCAGTGCATCGGCGAAGGCCTGCACATCATCGCTCATCAACGAACCGGAAATGCTGCCATCCTCCGCCGTGCGTCGGCGCGTATATTGGTCCAGAACAGGCTATAGTCGTAAACGTGATAATTGTTGCCGGGCAGGGCATAGGGACCGAGCTCGGGCGGATCGCCAATCAGCAGGAAACCCCGGTCGTCACATCGCGCGGGCACGGCACCCACGATCAGGGAGGCTTCGCTCAAGTCATCATTCGGCACCAATGTGCCCAGATTGGCCGAAGCCGGCGCGATCGAATCGGTGTCACCGTTGATCGGATTGGAGCACAGGATCTTGCTGTCCTTGCGCGGCAGGCCATTGAACCCGATGGTGCGATCATAGACATCCACGATCCGGCTATATTCGGCGGGCTCTGCATAGCTTTCCCAGCTCAATATGCAGCCGGTCTGATCTGGCGCTTCGCAAACCGCCAGGCCCATTTCGGGGATATCGGTATCCACGGAAACCGGCCAGCCAACTACATAAGCGGCGACGATCCGGTTGGCCAGCGGCGTACCGGCGACCCGGTCCTTGAGCAGATTGGTGAGGTGCAGGCTGCCCTGGCTGTGTCCCGCCAATATGATCGGCTGGTCATCTGGTACCGCGGACACAAAATAGTCGAAGGCGGCCAGAACATCCTGATAGGCGGCATCGAGAGCCTGCTGTCCTTCCGGTTTCTCGGTCAGAAAGGCGCCAAGCGTTGCCTGGCGATAGCGAGGCGCCCAGACATCCCCGATGGCATTGAACGCACTGGCCTGACCGCGCAGGAATATCCGGGCACGGGCCTGCGATTCCGTGTCATCCAGCGGGGCATTCCAGAGGTCTTTCTTCAAAAAGGAGGTCGGATGGACAAAAAAGACAGCGGCCCGCTCGCTTGGCTGGAGCCCCGGCTCAGGATCTACATAACCTTCGGGCAGCCACAGGGCAGGGTTGCGCTTGACCAGCTCGGGGCGTGCAAGCCACATTTCCGGATCGGCATAGACATTGGTTTCCAGCACTTCCTGCGCCGTAAATTCGCTGTCCGGCACAAATGCCACTTCCATCAGCTCATCGCCGTAGACCTGATAAATAAAGGCGCCCGCGAGCACCAGAATGACCATGCACGCGACTAAATAGAGAAACTTACGAGCCAAAACATACTCCAACCATTATACTGCCGCCTCAATACGCTTGAAGCCGCTACGCGCCAGTGCTAGCGGCGCTCGGTACACAAATAAATTCCGAAATACCCGAAAAAAGATGAACCTGAAAAGAATGAGTCATGTCAATCGATAAGGAAACCGTCAAAAAGATCGCCAGTCTCTCGAGGATCGCGATTACCGACGCCGAGGCGGACGCCTTTGTGCCGGAACTCAACCAGATATTGGGCTGGGTCGAGCAACTCGGCGAAGTGGATTGCTCCAAGGTAGAGCCGATGACGGCGGTGATCCCCAACAAGCTGCGGCTGCGCGACGATGTCGTCACCGACGGCGAGATCCGCGACAAGATACTGGCCAACGCACCGATCGCCGAACATGGCTTTTTCGCGGTTCCGAAGGTGATCGAGTAATGATTCTACAGATAGAAACCCCGTTCGCCCTGAGCCTGTCGAAGGGCCTTGTGGCAAATACCAACGCTTCGACAGGCGCAGCACCAACGGAGCTATCGCTATGACCGAGATTTTTGAACTGGGCATCGCCGACATCCGCAGCGGCATCGACGGCGGCGACTTCACCGCCAGGGAAGTGGCGGAAACCTTCAACGCCCGCGTCAGCGCGGCCAAGCCGCTCAACGCCTTTCTGGTGGAAACGCCCGAGCATGCGCTGGCGGCGGCAGACGCCACCGACAAGGCCAGGGCTGCCGGCGAAACGCTGGGCAAAATGGCCGGCGTGCCGATCGGCATGAAGGATCTCTTCTGCACGCAAGGCGTGGAAACCACCGCGGCCAGCGGCATCTTGAAGGGATTCGTTCCACAATATGAATCGACGGTGTCCGCCAACCTGTTTCGGGCCGGTGCCGGCATGCTCGGCAAGCTCAACCTCGACCAGTTCGCCATGGGCTCGTCCAACGAGACCAGCGCCTTCGGCAATGTGATCTCGCCCTGGCGGCGCAACGACGGCGGCAACACCGACCTGACTCCCGGCGGTTCCTCGGGCGGTAGCGCGGCCGTTGTATCGGGACGGATTGCTCCCGCCGCAACCGGCACCGACACCGGTGGCTCGATTCGCCAGCCCGCCGCCTTTACCGGCATCACCGGCTTCAAGCCGACCTATGGCCGCTGCTCCCGCTGGGGCACGATCGCCTTTGCCAGCTCGCTCGACCAGGCCGGGCCGATGGCCCATGATGTCCGCGATTGCGCGATCATGCTCGAAGCCATGGCCGGTTTTGATGCCAAGGATTCGACCTCGCTCAATCTCCCCGTCCCCGACTGGGAAGCGGCGCTCAGCAGCAACCTCGCGGGCAAGAAGATCGGTATTCCCAAAGAATATCGTGTCGAGAACATGCCAGCCGCAATCGACGCGCTGTGGCAGCAGGGCATTGAAATGCTCAAGGATGCAGGCGCGACCATCGTCGATGTCTCGCTGCCGCACACCAAATATGCGCTGCCGGCTTATTATATCATCGCCCCCGCCGAAGCATCCTCCAACCTCTCGCGCTACGATGGCGTGCGCTATGGCCTGCGCGATCTGCCGGACGGGGCAGGGCTGCAGGACATGTATGCCGCCACCCGCGAAGCCGGTTTCGGCCCCGAGGTAAAGCGCCGGATCATGATCGGCACCTATGTGCTGAGCGCTGGCTATTATGATGCCTATTATACCCAGGCGCAAAAGGTCCGGACTCTGATCTCGCAGGATTTCGACAAGGCCTGGAACAGCTGCGATCTCTTGCTGACCCCGACCGCGCCAAGCGCCGCCTTTGGCCTTGGCGAGAAAATGGACGATCCGCTGGCCATGTATCTCAATGACGTGTTCACCGTGCCCAGTTCGCTGGCCGGACTGCCGGCGATGTCGGTTCCTGCCGGCCTTGATGGCAAGGGATTGCCGCTCGGCCTGCAGATCATCGGCAAGGCACTCGACGAACAGAGCGTATTCAACGCAGGTCTGGCAATCGAGGAACGCGCCGGATTTGTCGCGAAACCGGAGCAGTGGTGGTAGAAATGACTGAATCAACATATCGTATCCAGGGCGGAACCGGCGAATGGGAGGTCGTGATCGGCCTCGAGGTCCACGCCCAGATCACCTCCGAATCGAAGCTCTTTTCCGGGGCCTCGACCGAATTTGGCGCGGAACCCAACACCCAGGTCAGCTTGGTCGACGCCGCGATGCCCGGCATGCTGCCGACGCTCAACGCCGAATGCGTCCGTCAGGCGGTCCGCACCGGTCTTGCGATCAACGCCCAGATCAACAAATATTCGCGCTTTGACCGCAAGAATTATTTCTACGCCGATCTGCCGCAGGGCTACCAGATTTCCCAGCTCTACCATCCGATCGTCGGCGAGGGCGTGATCCAGATTTCCCTCGATGAGAAAGATCCGGATGCCCATGGCAAGGCGATCGGCGTCGAGCGTATCCATATCGAACAGGATGCCGGCAAGCTGATGCACGACCAGCATCCGACCATGTCCTATGTCGACCTCAACCGCTGCGGCGTCGCGCTGATGGAGATCGTCTCCAAGCCGGACATGACATCGCCCAAGGAGGCCGCCGCCTATGTCCGCAAGCTCCGCTCGATCCTGCGCTATGTCGGCAGCTGCGACGGCAATATGGAACAGGGCTCGATGCGCGCCGACGTCAATGTCAGCGTGCGCAAGCCCGGCGGCGAACTCGGCACTCGTACCGAGACCAAGAATGTCAACTCGATGCGCTTCATTCAGGCGGTGATCGAATATGAAGCGCAGCGTCAGGTCGATCTGATCGAGGACGGCGGCACCGTCGTCCAGGAAACCCGCCTGTTCGACCCCGACCGCAACGAAACCCGTTCGATGCGCTCGAAGGAAGACGCGCACGACTATCGCTATTTTCCCGATCCCGATCTGCTGCCGCTGGAACTGGAAGATGATTTTATCTTCGACTGCAAGGCCAGCCTGCCGGAACTGCCGGACGAGAAACGCGCCCGCTACAAGAATGTTCTGGGCCTTAGCGCCTATAATGCCGCCGTCCTGACCGCAGAGCATGAAACGGCGCTGTGGTTTGAAGAACTCCTCGACACCACTGACGAACCGGAAAAAATCGCCAGCAGCGCGGCCAACTGGGTGACATCGGAGCTATTCGGCGCGCTCAATCGCATGGGTCTTGATATTCAGGACAGCCCGGTCTCCCCGCCACAAGCAGCAGAACTGCTCGGCCTCGTCGCCGACGGGACGATTTCCGGCAAGATCGCCAAGCAGGTGTTCGAGATCATGCTCGAAACCGGCGATGGTGCGAAGAAAATCGTTGAAGAGCAGGGGCTCAAGCAGGAGTCGGACACCGGCGCTATCGAAAAGGTCATCGCCGAGGTGATGGCCGCAAACGAAGACAAGGTTGCCCAGTATCGCGACGGCAAAGACAAATTGTTCGGCTTTTTCGTCGGGCAGACAATGAAAGCGATGCAGGGCAAAGCCAACCCGCAGGTCGTGAATGAACTGCTGAAGAAAAGTCTCGGGTAAATCCATCGCAAAGCCCACTTGCCCTCAACGCGCCTTTACGCTAGGCGCGCGGGTCAATCGTACTTCGATGGAATTTTGACGACTTAGCTGGGCGGGCGTGGCGGAATTGGTAGACGCGCCAGATTTAGGTTCTGGTATCTTAGGGTGTGGGGGTTCGAGTCCCTTCGCCCGCACCAAGTTTAGTTGCAATATTTATCGAAATCACACGGAATATGAAGGCATCAAAGGATAGTCATGCAGATTGTTGAAACGCTGAACGAAGGTCTGAAACGGGCCTATGAAATCAAGATTACCGCGGACGATATCGAGTCGCGCGTTGAAGCCGAAGTGAAGAGAATGGCACCTCAGGTGAACATGCCCGGCTTCCGCAAAGGCAAGGTTCCGGCCAATCTTGTGCGCAAGATGCACAATGATGCCCTGATGCAGGACGCGCTGAACAGCACGGTCCAGGAAAGCATCGAGAAGACCATGGCGGACAACAAGCTCCGTCCGGCGATGCAGCCCAATGTCAATCTGGAAGAAGGCTATGAGCCCGGCAAGGACGCGATCGTCAAGCTGGACCTCGAAGTTCTGCCGGATGTTCCGACACCGGATGTTGAAGGTCTGAAACTGGAGCGTCTGCAGGTTGAAGCCGACAAGAAAACCGTCGACGAAGCGCTGCAGAAGTTCGCGGAAAGCCAGAAGCAGTTTGAAACCGCCGCCAAATCCTACAAGGCCAAAGAGGGCGATCAGGTTCTGATCGACTTTGAAGGCAAGGTAGACGGCGTGCCGTTTGACGGCGGCAAGGGCGAAGGCATGGCGATCGAGCTCGGCTCGGGCCGCTTGATCCCGGGTTTCGAAGACCAGCTGATCGGCAAGAAAGCCAATGACCAAGTGCTCGTCAAGGTGACCTTCCCGGATGACTATAATGTCGAGGATCTGAAGGGCAAGGACGCCACGTTCGATGTTGTCATCGGCGAAGTCCAGAAGCCCAAGGAAGCCAAGGCTGACGACGAAATGGCGAAATCCATGGGTCTCGAAGGCATTGATCAGCTGACCGAGCTGCTCCAGGGGCAGATCGAGCAGGAACTGAACGGCCTGACCCGCACCCACATGAAGCGCAAATTGCTCGACCAGCTGGCTGCCAGCCATGATTTCGAAGTGCCGCCTGGCATGGTCGAAGCCGAGTTCAGCCAGATCTGGCAACAACTTGAGCAGGAAGCGGAGCAGGAAGAAGACACCGAAGCCGCGCGCAAGGAAATGGAAGACGAGAAGGAAGAATATCGAGATATCGCGGTTCGCCGTGTCCGTCTCGGATTGCTGCTGTCAGAAATTGGCCAGGCCAATGGCGTTGAAGTCAGCCAGCAGGAAATGTCGATGCTGATGCAGCAGGCTGCCCAGCAATATCGTCCGGAAGACCGCGACCGGTTCATCCAGTATATTCAGCAGGATCAGATGGCCGCTGCCCAGCTTCGTGCACCAATGTATGAAGACAAGGTCGTCGACTTCCTGTTCGACAAGGCCGAAATTACCGATCGCAAAGTAACCCGCGAAGAGCTGGAAGCAGCGATCGAGGCAGAAGACGAGGCGGAAGCCAAGCCAGCTGCCAAGACAAAGGCGCCCGCCAAGAAAGCGACCGCCAAAAAGCCGGCTGCGAAAAAACCGTCCGCCAAAAAGGCATCGGAACCGGCTGAAGAAGAAAAGGCACCGGCCAAGAAGGCACCAGCGAAAAAAGCACCGGCCAAGGCTGCTGATGAAAAAGCGCCAGCGAAAAAGGCACCTGCCAAAAAACCAGCTGCTAAAAAGCCGGCTGCCAAGAAGGCAGCGGCCAAGAAATAATAAATTTGGTTCGAATGCAAAAAAGCCGGGCAGGGCGGACCTGTCCGGCTTTTTTATGCGCTGATCTTTGCCAGTATCTTTCGGCGACTTGCGGCTTTGGCCGGGATCAGATCTTGACTTCGCTCGCCTTGTTGATGACCGTGCCAAGAATGCCATATTCCTTGGCTTCTTCCGTGCTCATCCAGTAATCCCGATCGATATCCTTGCGGACCCGTTCGACATCCTGTCCGGTTTCATCCGCAATGATCCGCGCCAGTCGTTCGCGCATTTTCACGATTTCCTGCGCCTGAATGGCGATGTCCGATGCCTTGCCGCCGGCACCGCCGGATGGCTGATGGATCAGAAATCTTGTGTTGGGCAGGCAGAAACGCTGTTCCTTGGGAACGCCGAGAAAAATATGCGTGCCGGCGCTCGCTACCCAGCCAGTGCCGATCATCGCAACCGGCGAGCTGATATACCGCACCAGATCATGAATCGTATCGCCTGATTCGACGTGACCGCCGGGCGAATTCAGGAAAATGCGAATGGGGTCCTGATTGACGTGATCAAGATAGAGCAGCTGGGTCGAAACGCGCTCCGCCAGCTTCTGGTCAATGCCGCCAAATATCATGATGGTGCGGGCTTCGAGAAACTTCGTCATCATGGCACCGGGCAGGCCACCGGATTTGTTCTCTTCGTCGTCGTCCTCATTATATGTGGGAGAGATTGGGCTGTTGTTGGTTATCATTCTGGACTCCGCTAATGGAATTTTAAGTAGCACCGATCACAGAATGATCAGCATTGCCTTGGACAACATGTAGGGACGGGCGGGATGGTGCGCAATGATCGTCGTGGGGGGCAGCTATTTTTTCTGAAAGGCAATGATTGTCACCAACATCGTTAAAGCCCTTGAACAATTCCGCGATAATCCCGATGTAGTGCCGACGCTAAAGAGACGCTCAATAGCAGCTAACAACAGGACGACTTACAACATGCATGATCCGATCACAGACGCTCTAATCCCGATGGTTGTCGAACAGTCGAACCGGGGCGAGCGCAGTTTTGATATTTTCTCGCGGCTTTTGCGGGAACGAATCGTTTTCGTGACTGGCCCGATTGAAGATGGCATGGCTTCGATTATCACTGCACAGCTGCTTTTCCTGGAGTCGGAAAACCCCAAGAAAGATATCTATCTCTATATCAATTCGCCCGGCGGTGTTGTGACGGCCGGCATGGCGATTCACGATACGATGCAATATATTCGGCCCCGCGTCGGAACCGTATGCGTCGGCCAGGCCGCTTCGATGGGCAGTTTTCTGCTGGCCGCCGGTGAGCCGGGCATGCGCATGGCGACGACCAATGCGCGGATCATGGTCCATCAGCCATCGGGCGGTGCGCAGGGCATGGCGTCGGATATCGAGATTCAGGCAAAGGAAATTTTGCGCATCCGCGCCAGAATGAACGAACTTTATGCTGAATATACCGGCAAACCGGTCGAAGAGATTGAAAAAGCCATGGACCGGGACACGTTTCTGGAAGCGGACGAAGCGAAAGCCTTCGGTATCGTTGACGAAGTTTACAACAAGCGTCCGGTACCGGTCGAGGACTCTAAATAAGCGGTTAGCGCGACCCTAAATAAAATTTAAGCCGCATTTGATACACTTGGTTATCCGCTGGAAAAGCGCTGAAAAAAGCGGTGGCATTTTGGAATTTGACGGTTAGATTACAAAAACGACCGTTTTAAAGGACTTTTTATGACGAAATTGACGGGATCTGATTCGAAGAGCACGTTATATTGCTCTTTCTGCGGTAAATCCCAACATGAAGTCCGCAAGCTGATTGCCGGACCTACGGTTTTCATCTGCGATGAATGTGTCGAGCTGTGCAACGACATCATCCGCGAGGAAACCAAGGGCGCCGGAACCGGCCGCAAGGAAGGCGAAGTCCCGACCCCGCAGGAAATCTGCGATGTGCTGAACGACTATGTGATCGGTCAAAGCCGTGCGAAACGTGTGCTGTCGGTTGCTGTGCACAATCACTACAAGCGGCTCAATCATGCGGCCAAATCCGGCGATATCGAGCTGGCCAAATCGAACATTCTGCTGGTCGGTCCCACCGGCTGCGGCAAGACCTTGCTGGCCCAGACGCTGGCAAAGACCTTCGATGTGCCGTTCACCATGGCCGATGCGACCACGCTGACCGAGGCCGGCTATGTCGGTGAAGACGTCGAAAATATCATTCTGAAATTGCTCCAGTCTTCCGACTATAATGTCGAGAAGGCCCAGCGCGGCATCGTCTATATCGATGAAATCGACAAGATCAGCCGCAAGGCGGAGAATCCTTCCATCACCCGCGATGTATCGGGTGAAGGCGTGCAGCAGGCGCTGCTCAAGCTGATGGAAGGCACGACTGCCAGCGTTCCGCCACAGGGCGGCCGCAAGCATCCGCAGCAGGAATTTCTGCAGGTTGATACCACCAACATATTGTTCATCTGCGGCGGCGCGTTCGCTGGTCTGGAAAAGATCATCGGTGACCGTCTCGAAGGCAAATCTATCGGTTTCGGCGCTCATGTCGCCGCTCCGGAAGAGCGCCGGGTTGGTGAGCTGCTGGCCCAGGGTGAACCCGAGGACCTTTTGAAATTCGGCCTGATCCCTGAATTTGTTGGCCGTTTGCCGGTAATTGCAACGCTCGAAGATCTGGATATCGACGCGCTGGTGACGATCCTTCAGGAACCGAAAAACGCGCTGGTGAAACAATATCGCAAGCTGTTCGAACTGGAAGATGTGGGATTGACCTTCACCGATGACGCGCTGGTAGCCGTCGCCCAGAAAGCGATCGAACGCAAAACCGGTGCCCGCGGCCTGCGCTCCATCGTCGAAAATATCCTGCTAGACACGATGTTCGACCTGCCCGATTTTGAAGGCGTGGACGAGATTGTCATCGACAAGGATGTGATCGCCGGTACCAAGGACCCGGTCAAGGTCATCGCCAAAAGCGCTAAGGCCGAGAAAGAAGACGCGGCCTAGCGTCGCTGTGCCCCGGCGAAGGCCGGGGCCCATCTCCTGAAATTCGGATATAAAGCTAGGTCGTTTTGCGTCCGGCGATGCGGCTAAGCCCGTCGCGACACTGATAGAATGGCTGCCCACCTAAGCGGCAACGCCGTCATTTATAGATACAACTGTCCAGCTTCTCGTTCCGCACCACATTGATCCGCGCCGCAATCGTATTGCCATAGCGCCGGGTAAAGCCGCTGACGCCATTGACCGCCCGGGTTTTCGGTGAGGGCAGGGCTGCGGCAATGCGCGCGGCCTCGATCGTTGTCAGGTCTTTCGCGTCCTTCTTGAAATAGCGCTGTGCTCCGGCCTGCACGCCATAAGTGCCGATGCCGGTCTCCGCAATATTGAGATAGACCTCCATGATCCGTTTCTTGCTCCAGATTGTCTCGATCAGAAAGGTGAAATAGGCTTCCAGGCCCTTGCGGAAAAAACCGCCGTCTTGCCAGAGGAAGGCATTTTTCGCGACCTGCTGGGAAATGGTCGAGCCGCCCCGAAGCCGTCCGCCCTGCGCATTGCGCTCGATCGCCTTCTGGATCGCTTCGGTGTCAAAACCGTTATGGCTGCAGAATTTGCCGTCTTCGGCTGCGATCACCGCCCGCACCATATTGGGAGAAATATCGCTGAAACTGGTCCAGTCGTTGGTGATGCCATTGTCGTCGAGGATCATCGTCGCGGTCACCGGCGGCGGCACAACCGCATAAAGCCCGACCCACGCGACCGTGATCAGTAGAAAATAGATCGCCAGTTTCAGAAGAAATTTTATTGCCCGCATCATGGCAATCTAAATGCAAAGCGCCCCGAAAACAAATCCTGTTTCGGGGCGCTTGACGATTGATTTCAGACCGCGGCTGCTCTGCTAGTTTGCTGCGAGAAGCTGCTTTTCTCCGGCAATGCGCAGCATCGCTTTTTGCAGTTTTTCAAACGCGCGCACTTCGATCTGCCTGATGCGCTCGCGGCTCACTTCATAGACCTTGCTCAGGTCTTCCAGCGTCTTCGGATCTTCCGACAAGCGGCGTTCAGCCAGAATATGCTGTTCGCGTTCGTTCAGCGATTCCATCGCTTCGGTCAGCATTTCATGCCGGAAATCGGCTTCCTGCGAAGCAGCAATGGCTTCGTCGTGCAGCGGGCCGTCGTCTTCCAAAATGTCCTGCCACTGACCACTGTCGCCGTCTTCGGATGACAGCGAGACGTTCAGCGAGGCATCGCCGCCCATCGACATGCGGCGGTTCATATTGACCACCTCATGCTCGGCCACACCCAGATCGGTGGAGATTTTCTGGACGTCTTCCGGCGACAGATCGCCATCTTCGAAGGCGTCGAGATTATTCTTCATCCGGCGCAGGTTGAAGAACAGCTTCTTCTGCGCGGCGGTCGTCCCCATCTTGACGAGGCTCCAGCTGCGCAAAACATATTCCTGGATCGACGCACGGATCCACCACATCGCGTAAGTCGCGAGACGGAAACCGCGATCGGGTTCAAATTTCTTCACGCCCTGCATCAGGCCGACATTGCCTTCGGAGATTAGGTCGGACACCGGCAGGCCATAGCCGCGAAATCCCATCGCGATCTTCGCGACAAGCCGCAAATGCGAGGTGACAAGCTGGGCAGCCGCTTCCTGATCCTTATGTTCAGAATAGCGTTTCGCCAGCATATATTCTTGTTCAGGAGTCAATAACGGAAATTTACGAACTTCCGAAAGATACCGGTTCAGGCTCGCGTCCCCCCCTAAGGCAGGGATCTTTGCCGGAACATTGCTACCATTAGCCATTTTCGTTCCTTTGTATGTTGTGCCGCCGGGCCTCATTAAGCACCCATTGGTCAAAGCTTATATAAGGTCTGATCCTTATACCCGCAACTTCATGAATAGTTCCTGCATATCGTCGGGAAAATCGATAGAAAACGTCAATTTTTCGTCCGTTATGGGGTGAACAAATCCAAGACTAGCAGCATGCAGCGCCTGCCGTCCAAATTGAATATCTTTTCGCCGGGAAAGCATTGATTTTCGACGAGTGCCATAAAGCGGATCACCGATCAGGCTATGCCCGATATGGGTCATATGAACGCGCACCTGGTGGGTTCTGCCCGTTTCCAGCGTGCACTCGACCAGAGCAGCGCCGTCGAGCATTTCCTTGACCGTATAGTGGGTCATCGCCGACTTGCCCCGGTCATCGCCCACCACCGCCATCTTCTTGCGATTGACATTGCTTCTGCCGATACTGCCTTCGATCGTGGCGGAGGCCGGATTGGGGCGGCCGTTGACGATTGCCATATAGCGCCGCTCGATATCATGTTTGGCGAACAGAGCGCTCAATCCCTGGTGTGCAGCGTCGGTTTTCGCGGCGACCATCAAACCGGACGTGTCCTTGTCGATGCGGTGGACAATCCCCGGTCGGGTCACCCCTCCAATACCCGACAGCTGCCCTCTGCAGTGATGCAGCAGGGCATTGACCAGCGTGCCGTCGGCATGACCGGCAGCCGGATGCACGACCAGCCCCGCCGGCTTGTTGATGACGATCAGATGCGAGTCTTCGAACACGACATCGAGCGGAATATCCTGCGCCAGGGCAGGGCCGGCAATCGGTTCCGGTATGGTCAGTTCAAAGGACTTGCCGCTCAACTTCTTGGCCGACGGATCGGTGAATGTGACTCCGTCGATCAGCAGATGTCCCTCCGATATCAGCGATTTGACGCGCTCGCGCGAAAGCCCTTCAACCGCCTCTGTGAGGGCGGCGTCCAGTCGTTGTTTTTTCTCGGATTCCGGCAAGATTCCGGATATTCTGGATTGCCCCGCGTTCATCGCGTAGATGTGGGCCATGCAACTCCTTATATCAAGCGCGATGTTGGACGATCTTCAGCAATTGGCCCTGGCTGCAGCCCCGCAGGAAATATGCGGTATTTTATTTGGAGAGAACGGCCGTATCAGCGCCCGCCGTGCCGCAAAAAATGTCGCAGCCGACCCGATCCGCCATTTCGAGATCGATCCCCGGACGTTGATTGCGGCGGAACGGGAGCAGCGCAACGGGGGCGAGCGGATCCTGGGCTATTATCATTCGCATCCGGACGGCGTCGTGGAGCCGTCGATGACAGACGCAGCCAGCGCAGCGCCGGATGAACGTCTGTGGCTGATTGTGAACGGACAAAAGGCCGCCGCATGGCAGGCGATCGAAGATGGCGACATTTATGGTCGTTTCAGCGCGATCCCGCTTGATTGCTTTGGTGCAAAAGGCCAAACAGCCGGCGAACCGGAATCATAGTTAAGGGCTCGTATATATGTCGAATAGTGAAGTTGACCTGGCATCTCTGCTTTGTTCCAAAATTTGCCATGATCTGCTGAGTCCCGTCGGCGCGCTCAATAACGGACTCGAACTGCTCGAAGGCGAAACCGATCCGGTGATGCGCGATCGCTGTATGGATCTGCTCGCAGACAGCGCCAGAGTGTCGGCCGACAAGCTGAAATATTTTCGGCTAGCCTTTGGCGCCGCCGGAGGTTTTGGCGATGATATCGATCCGGCTGAAGCCCGGCAGCTGATTGAATCGCTTCTCGGCGATTCGGGAAAGATCACGCTGGGCTGGGCAGTGCAGGCCGAAGCATTGCCAAAAAAGGCGATCAAGATTCTGCTCAATCTCGCGCTTATTGCAAAGGAGACGCTGGTCCGGGGCGGCAGGCTTGATGTCGGTGCGGAGCAGGGCGACCTTGGCATTGAAGTGGTGATCCGCGCCGAAGGCACCAAGGTCTCACTGGACGATGGGATCCGGACCGCGCTTGACGGTACGATTGACCCTGCTGATCTCAGCGCAAGAACCGCTGCGGGCTGGATGACCCGGGAGCTGGCCCTGAAAAATGGCGGTGATTTACGGATTTCCCCGCCATCGACGACAGAATTGCTTTTGGGTGCTATCGTCACCGCCTGAGCAGGATAAGGGAGCCTTGGATGGATGTGATTTGGACGCCGTCGCCCAATTTTGACGAACGCAGCCTGCCGATCACGATTCTGGTGATGCACTATACCGGGATGAAGGACGCGGCGTCGGCGATAAACTGGCTCGCCAATCCCGAAGCCAAGGTGTCAGCGCATTATGTGGTGACCGAGGATGGTCAGGTCGTCCAGATGGTCGACGAAAGCAAGCGAGCCTGGCACGCTGGTCGCGGCTATTGGCGCGGTATCACGGACGTGAACAGCGCGAGCATCGGCATCGAAATTGTCAATCCGGGTCATGAATGGGGCTATGTCCCGTTCCCCGAAGAGCAGATGGATGCAGTGACCCGGCTCGCTCATGAGATCGTCCAGCGCCACAATATCACCCCGACCAATGTCATTGGGCACAGCGACCTGGCTCCGGCGCGCAAGCAAGATCCCGGCGAACTGTTCGACTGGGAACGACTGGCCCGCCACGGCATCGCGCTGAAAAAGCCGCCGCTGAAGCTCGGCGACCCGCCCTGGACCGACGGCGGCTTCATGCTGGCGCTGGAACGCTTCGGCTATGATATCTCCGACCAGACCGCAGCGGTCGTCGCCTTTCAGCGGCGATTTCGGCCAAAAACCGTCGATGGCGTGATCGACGGCGAATGCCGTTCACTGCTTTTGTCTTTAATGTTGGACAGAGAGCGCGGGATCACTAAATAGGCCTCACCAGAGGGTCGGCCAGCCGCGGCATTTATGTCGAGGAAAGTCCGGGCTCCACGATTAAAAGGTGCCGGTTAATGGCCGGCGGGGGCAACCCTAGGGACAGTGCAACAGAAAGCAGGTCGCGACGGCTTCGGTCACGTGACAATGAAAGGGTGCGGTAAGAGCGCACCGCGGGCCTGGCAACAGGTCTGGCACGGTAAACCCCACCTGGAGCAAAACCAAATAGGGGCGGCATATGGCGTTTTCGGCCTGCAGCCCGGGTTGGTTGCTGGAGCCACGCAGCAATGCATGGCCTAGATGAATGGCTGGCTATTTCGCTTCGGCGAATGGACAGAACCCGGCTTACAGACCCTCTGGTATTATCTTAGCGGTAGAACTCGCTGGAATCCTCTGATAGAATAGGGACTATGCCAAGAGCAAAACGATCAGATAACTGGGGTTTCCCAAGATGGGGAAGCTACGAAAGTTCACGAGAAACCCAGCAAGTGAAGATTTGCGACCGCCACGGTTGTGATGAAGCGGGCAATTGCCCTGCGCCCAAATCTCCCAACAGCCCCGAGCGCTGGTATTTCTGCCAGACACACGCTGCGGAATATAACCGCGGTTGGGATTATTTCGAAGGGCTCGACAAGGAAGAGCGCAAGAAGCGCGAAGCCGACGAGCAACGCGATGCAAACGCCTATCAGGAAGCGGCCCATTATAGCTGGATGGGCTCCGGAGACGGCAGCCGTTCGCGCGACGAAATGACCGCGCTGGAGATTTTCGATCTCACCCCCGATGTCGAATTCGAAACCGTGAAAAAGGCTTGGCGGTCAATGGCCAAGGAATATCATCCGGACGTCAATCCGGGCGATGCGGAAGCGGCCAAGAAATTTCAGGCGGCCCAGGCGGCCTATGATGTGCTGCGGATAGCCGAAGAGCGGCGCGTCTGGAAGCCGGCCTAGCAGTGTATTCCTGCGAAGGCAGGAATCCATCTCATATCACAGAAACGATCAGAAGCGTCGTTATGCGCCAGTCGATAGCCCAGCGAAATTCTTAATACGTCCAGGTTCGAAGATGGGAGATGGACCCCTGTCTGCGCAGGGGCTTTGGTATCACTGCAACCGTTCTGCCGTCTGCTGAATCAGCGCAATCATATTGGGAATGCCCTGGGTCCGGTTTGAACTCAGCTGATTTTTCAGATCAAACGGCTCCAGTACGGCGGCAATATCCGTATTCCTGATCTGCTCGGCGGCCTGATCCTGCACGGTTTCCAGCACCAGCGCGATAATCCCCTTGGTAATCGCGGCGTTGCTGTCTGCCAGAAAATGCAGGCGCCCGTCGTCCAGTTGCGTGGGATAGACCCAGACGGAAGCGGAGCAGCCTCGAACCAAGGTGGCATCGGTCTTCAGGGGATCCGGCATCGGGTCGAGTTGCTTGCCCAGATCAATCAGCAGCCGATAGCGATCATCTGCCTCGAGAAATTCATATTCTTCGATTAAATCGTCAATTTTGCTCATGGGAAGCGCGGTTAGCAGGGGAGAGTGGCAACGTCACCCATTTTCACCGTTCGCCTCGAGCGCAGTCGAGAGGCTCTCGCGTGTCTCGACTTCGCTCGACACGAACGGAATTCGGGTCCGGTTGCTTACAGTTCAACCCCCGCCGCGATCGCTTCCAGCTTGCGGATCCGTTCTTTCAGGTCAGCGACCTCGATCCGCGAAGTCGCCGTGGGTGGATTATCCTCGCGCCGCTGTTCCAGTTCGCGGGCTTTCAGAGCAATCCAGTCCCGCCAGCCACGCAGCGTAACCAGCGCTACAACCGTCAGGCCGATTAGCGAAAAGGCGGCGGTGATCATATAAAAAGCAGGTTCTTGCATCATGCTTGTCCTTCTACTTTCCGGACCGGATTAGCGGTCGCGTAATTTCTCGATCTCGTTTTGCAGATCGCGGGATCCGCGGTCATCGGTGGCGATTTTCTCGAGCACCGCCACGCGCTCCTTGAGATATTTCACTTCTTCCCGCAGGCGTTCCGTCTGCGGTTCGCTGCGCGCCTGTGATCCGATGGCATTGCCTCTGCGATCCTCGAGAATGCCGTGCTCGGCGCGATATTTGGAGCGCATCACGCGTCCGATTGTTACGATGATGATGATGGCAACTACCGTCTCGGGCCAACCCATAGTAAATCTCCCTCAATCAATCCGTTCAGCGATCCCGCAGCTGTTCGATCTCGTTTTTCAGCTGCTTGGTGCTGTGACCGTCGGTGGTAATCTGCTCAAGCACGGCAACGCGCTCTTTCAAATATCTCATTTCTTCGCGCATCCGGTCGGTATCCGCGTCCACACCTTTGGGAAGATGGCCGTATTTTTCAGCCATCTTGGCTTGGTGCCGGGTCCATATCCAAAGCGCTCCCAATGCGAAGGGGGCGAGTGGAATGAGAAGTGCAAATTCAAAACCCATCAGTTCAATTCCTTTTTGGCAGCGGCGTCGCGTATATCATCGATTGCGCTCAGCATTTTCTCACCCTAGTTCGCGCGCTTGTCGCGCAATTGCTCGATTTCCTGGGTTAACCTGTGGCTGTCGTCGGTGACAATCCGCTCGACGTTGGCCAGCCGGTCCTTGACCGAACCCAGCTCGGCGCGCAGCTCGGCATTTTCATTGGTCAGCAATTTGACCCGCTCGACGGCTTCCCGGTCGGTCTTGGGATAGACTGACTTGCCCCACTGGTTTTCCAGAGGATAGCCGTTCTTGATCCGCATCCAGGTGGTTGTGACCCAGCCGATCGTTACGACCACACAGCCAACTGCCAGCATCGGGGCCAATTCGGTAAGCAGTACCACTTTATCCGGATCCATCAGTTTTGCTCCCGCAAAGCTTCAATTTCATCGGCAGTGCGTTTGGCGGGATCGGTGGCGATCCGCTCGAGCACCTGGAGCCGCTCCTGCAGCCGGTCTATCTTGCCAACCAGCTGTTCGTTTTCATTGGACAGCAATTCGATCTTGCGCTGGTCGTCCGGACTCGATTTCGTCGATTTTCCGCCCCATTCGTCTTCCAGCTCGTAGCCATGCTTGGCTCTTATCCAGTTGTTGACGATCCACGCTCCGTAACTGATGGCGATGATTGCCAGGATAAATTGCGGGCTTCCCCAATCCATTTCCATTCTCCCTGTTCAGATGTTTAGCGCAGATTTTCGATCTCATTCGACAGCGCGGTATTCTTGCTGGTGTAGTAAAGTTCCATGTCGGCCAGCTTGCGGTCGATTTCGCGGAACCGGGATTTGATATCCCGTGTTGTGCGGCGTGGGGACTGACGAACGCCCTGCCAGAATTTCGTGTCTTCCGGGTCGTTCAGATACATGCCCATCGGCTTCGGTTCGGATATTTTGGCGGCAACCCAATAGGCTACCAAGATCCACGGGAAGGCGAAGGTGACGGTCGCGATAATCGCTGCCAGTCGCACCCAGGCCACATTGATCCCGGTGTAATCGGCGATCCCGGCACAGACACCACTGCATTTGGCGCGTCTCTTGTCGAGATAGAATTTGGTGCGGGAAGAGCTCATGATGGGTGCCTTTCTTTTTTCAGCAGCTCGTCGAAATTGTCGAGCGTTGGCGCGGTTTCGCTGGATGGCTTTGGCAATGCGGATTGACGCCAATCGGGATTGTCTGCGGCCATGATCCGTTCGATGGTTTCCATCCGGTCATCCAGGCGGCGGGCCATATGATGGAGCTCTTCGAGCAGATTTTCGTCTTCGTTGGTGATCGTTGCAGCGGTTTTCCATTTGGTGACATAGTGAAATATCAACCATGGCAGACCGATAAATAGCGTACCCATCACGATGGGAATAATGATCAGTTCTTCCTGCATTATGCGTCACCTTTCTTCATGGCCGCCTTCATGGCTTCCAGTTCTTCATCGACCTTGTCGTTGGATTCCAGCGCGGCGATCTGGCTTTCCAGACTCTGTGGTTCGCCGCCCATGCCCAATGCATCGGCCCGGCCTTCGGCAAAATCGACTTGCCGTTCGAGATATTCAAAGCGGGAAAAGGCATCGTGCACTTTTTCACCATTGTACATTTCGCGAAGCTTGACCCGGTTTTCAGCGCTCTCAAGGCGATTGACCAGATTGCTTTGACGCGAACGCGCTTCCTGCAATTTCTTCTGCAGCTTCGCGATGTCGCCTTCGGAGGCGCGCAGCGAATCATCAAGAACCTGAATTTCGGCTTTCAGCTGATCCGCCATGTCAGCGGCCTTGCGCTTTTCAACCAAGGCGGCCTTGGCCAGATCTTCACGATCCTTGGACAGCGCCAGCTGGGCCTTTTCGCTCCAGTCCTCGGTCAAGTCATCCAGCTTGTCGATATGCCGACGCATCTCTTTCTGATCGGCAATGGTGCGAGCCGCCGAGGCGCGAACTTCAACCAGAGTTTCCTCCATTTCGAGGATGATCATGCGGATCATCTTCGACGGGTCTTCGGCCTTGTCCAGCATGTCGGTAACGTTGGCGGCGATAATATCGCGCGTTCTTGAAAAAATACCTGCCATGTACATACTCCGGTTCGGTCTGTGGTTGTGTTTGAACTTGTTCGAGCCGTCGCTCCGGTCCTGTTCTACATCAACCTGTTGAATTTCAAAAGGTGGCCGGGACCTGACTTCGGCAAGGGGAAAAGAAGGGGTCCCGGCCATTTTGTCTGTCATGCTCGGTAACCAATGGTAACAAAGCTGACAGCGGGGGAATCGTTCTGGCTATTCACCGTCGTGTTTTCGGCTTGTGCCGGGCCCACGGCGCTGACTAAAATTGTCACGCCGAAGAGCAGGATCGAGACGATCGCGGAAATATCGGTGCGGGTCATTTTGTTCAGTGCTGGCATGGTGCCCTCCAGAAGTTCGTGTGTTTCGTATATGAAACCAACATTGCAGAAGCCGTGCCAACTTCGTTAAACCATTGAGAAATAAGAAATATTGAATTTTTTGGGCCCGCCGCGAATAGTATTAATTGCCATTTAATGGGAATTTGCACTATATCTTGGCCATGAAACGGGAAAGTCAATTTGTAGGCGAATCGGGTGCCTTTCTTGATGCGGTAGAAAAAGCCAGCCGAGCCGCACCTCTCGATCGCCCGGTGCTGGTCGTGGGTGAGCGTGGCACCGGCAAAGAACTGATAGCGGAACGCCTGCACCGGCTCAGCCTGCGTTGGGATGGACCGTTTATTACCCTTAATTGTGCAGCAATGCCCGAAACTCTCATAGAAGCGGAATTATTCGGTCATGAAGCGGGCGCTTTCACCGGCGCAACCAAGGCGCGGGTTGGGCGATTCGAAGAGGCCGATGGCGGAACCTTGTTCCTCGACGAACTCGGTACATTATCGACCGGCGCACAGGAGCGCCTGCTGAGAGCCGTCGAATATGGCGAAATTACGCGCATTGGATCATCGCGGCCGCAGCGGGTCGATGTCCGGATCGTCGCCGCAACCAATGCGGATCTTCCAAAAATGGCGGAAGACAACAGGTTCCGGGCCGACTTGCTCGACCGTCTGTCGTTCGAAGTCGTAACCCTGCCGCCGCTGCGCGTCAGGGAAGGGGACATCCCGGTGCTCGCAGATTATTTTGGCCGACGCATGGCAGCAGAGCTGGAATGGCCATCGTGGCCCGGTTTTGGCCGCCTCGCATCCGAAGCGCTCAACCGGCATGAATGGCCGGGCAATGTTCGCGAATTGCGCAATGTCATAGAGCGGGCCGTTTATCAGTGGAATGATCACGGCAGACCGGTTGACCATATCGTCTTCGATCCCTTTGAGTCGCCGTGGAAGCCAAGGGAAAGGAAGCCAAAAGCAGAAGTCGAGCCGACCGCGCCGCAAGCCGGCACGGCTTCGGATGACCGTGCCGAGACTGCTTCGACCGAACCTTCTTTTGATGGCGTCGACGATATGAAGGCGGCGGTGGAGGCTTTTGAAAAGCGAATATTGGAGTCCGCCCTGGCAAAGGCGCGCTATAACCAGAGGCATACCGCCAAGGCGCTCAACCTGACTTATGACCAGCTGCGCCACGCTCTAAAGCGGCACGATCTGCTGGGCTCATGAACAAAGAGGCTGGCAACGGCATTTATGCTTCCATTTCTTCCGATTTGACCACTCTTCAATGGCGCGCTTGTGTGGGCACATGCACTATGTGAAGGAAAAAGGGCGGTTCTGACCGCGCTTGGTCCAAAGCGATAATTGACCTTGCATCTTTTTTGCTATTGATGCGTTAGAGCAACAGATCTGAAAACAATGGAGAAACCACAACATGGCTTTCGAACTTCCCGCGCTTCCTTATGATAAAAATGCTTTCGGAGACCTGATCTCCGAAGAAACCTTCAACTATCATCACGGCAAGCACCACAATGCCTATGTCACCAAGACCAATGACGCCATCAAGGGCACCGATCATGAAGGCAAGAAGCTTTCGGAAATCATCGACGTGGCCGATGGCGGCCTGTTCAACAATGCGGCTCAGGTCTGGAACCACAGCTTCTACTGGCTTTGCCTGTCGCCGGAAAAGAAGGAAATTTCGGGCGAGCTGAAAGAACGCTTGGAAAAAACCTTCGGTTCGATTGATGATTTCAAATCGAAATTCAAGGATGAAGCGACTGGCCATTTCGCCAGCGGCTGGGCCTGGCTGGTACTCGATGGAGAGGAGCTGAAGATCACCTCTTATCATGACGCCGACACGCCGGTCGCGCATGGTGTGAAACCGCTATTTACGCTCGATGTCTGGGAACATGCCTATTATCTGGACTATCAGAACGCGCGCCCAGACTATGTGTCGGCGCTGCTCGACAATGCCATCGACTGGGACTTCGTTGCCCTGAACATGGACGGCGACGGTGTCAGCCGCGCCGACCAAACCAGCTAGACGACACAAAACGAGAAGACTTCAAGCCGCGTCCTGACCCTCAGGGCGCGGCTTTTCTTCAACCGTAAACCCATATTTCATCAGCATGGGTATATTGGCCATCGCAAACAGGAACGAGACCGCAGGCACGCCCCAAACCTTGATGGTGAGCCACCAGTCAAAACTCATGGTCGCCACCATCAGCTCGTTGATGACCGCCATGGCTGCAAAAAATATCGCCCAGTTGCGGGACAATTTGAGCCAGCCTTCGTCGCTCAACCCTTCGAAGGCCGCCTGCAGCAGGCTTTTCAACATGGCTTTGCCCCGCATAAGCCCGCCGACCAATATCAGCGCGAATCCCGCATAGATGATCGTCGGCTTGTGCTGGATGAAGCGCGGATCATTGAAATAGATGGTGAGCGCCCCGAACCCCAGGATCAAAATGGCGGACATCCACATCATCGGCGAGATCTTGCCCAGCTTCCACTTTGAAATGATCATCGCAATAACAATCGCCACCATGAAAGCTACCGTACCGTAAATGGCTGCGGTAATCGGATTGCCTTCCGGCGCCCCAAATTTATAGACTAGGAAGAAGATCAGCAGGGGGCCGAAATCCAGCCCAAAGCTGAGACCTCGGTTCTCTTTCGGAATTTCTTCAATCGCGGTTGATTCGGTCATTTTTCTATCCCGGCTATGGCTGCGGCCAAATCTTCGGCCTTGAACGGTCTCAAGTCTTCGACGGTTTCACCGATGCCGATGGCATGGATCGGCAATCCGAATTGCTTCGCTGCGGCTACCAGAACACCGCCGCGAGCGGTGCCGTCCAGCTTTGTCATGATCAACCCGGTGACCTTCGCGACATCCCTAAACACCTCGATCTGGGACAGTGCATTCTGCCCCGTGGTCGCATCCAGCACCAGCACCACATCATGCGGCGCTTCCGGATTGAGCCGACCCAGCACCCGCCGAATCTTGTCCAGTTCGTCCATCAGCTCGCTGCGATTTTGTAGCCGTCCGGCTGTATCGACGATTAACACGTCGATACCGGTCGCCGTCGCCTGCTTGACGCCTTCATAGACGATACTGGCGCTGTCGCCGCCCTGCGGGCCGCTGATGATCGGTACACCCAGTCGCTCGGCCCAGACTTTCAGCTGCCCGATCGCCGCGGCGCGGAACGTGTCGCCCGCTGCCAGCATCACGCCATAATCCTGTTCCAGAAACAGATGGGCCAATTTGGCAATCGTGGTGGTCTTTCCAGAGCCGTTTACGCCAATGACCAGAATCACCTGCGGGCGCGGGAATGCCGCGATTTCGAGAGGTACGGCAACCGGTTCCAATATCGCCGTGATCTCGCGTTTGATAATCTCTTTGACCGCATATTCGGTCAGCCCTTTTTCGAACCGCTCAGCGGCCAGTTTTTCCCGAATAGTCGCGGCGGTCGCCGGTCCGAGGTCGGACATGATCAAAGCGTCTTCAATATCGTCGAGCGTCGCCTCGTCGAGCTTGGCCTTGGTGACGAGGCCCGCCAGATTTTCGGTCAGGCGCGATGATGTTTTGCTGAAACCGCCAAACAGGCGATCTTTCCAACTGCTATTCTCGGTCACACTGCTATCCTGCCAATCAACTGTTTGTTCTGAACGCCCGTGATCTCAACGGGCACGATTTGTCGTTTGTCTGCTGGAGTATCAAATAGGACGCGAGCAAAATTCTCTGCATAGCCCCCGTTTCCAGACATTTCGGCGAGTATATTCTGCCGCGAGCCGATCAGCGTTTCCCGCCAAGCGTCAGCGCGACGTGACACGGCGTTGCGCAATATCTTTGCTCTTTCCTTGATGACGCCGCCCTCAAGCTGCGGCATTTTCGCCGCTGGCGTGCCCTGTTTCGGCGAATAGGGAAAAATGTGACCATGTACAATTTCGCACTGGTCGATGATCGCGAGACTGTTGGCGAACATTGCGGCCGTTTCGGTGGGAAAGCCGGCGATGATATCCGCGCCGATGACGATGTCCGGTCGTTTGGCTTTGAGCCGCGCGACCAGGTCGATCGCTTGCTCCCGGCTGTGCCGCCGCTTCATTCGCTTCAGGATCATATTGTCGCCCGACTGCAGCGACAGATGCACGTGCGGCATCATCCGCGCTTCTCCGGTGAGCAGATCAAACAGGCGGTCGTCAATCTCGATCCCGTCAAGCGAGGAAAGCCGCAGTCTCGGCAGATCGGGGACATGCTTCAAAATCCGCTCGACCAGCATGCCAAGCGTCGGCGCGCCCGGCAGGTCAGGCCCGTAGCTGGTGACATCGACTCCGGTCAGAACGACTTCCCGAAAGCCCTTCTCGACCAGCGCCTGCACCTGATCGACGACCAGGCCGGCTGGCACCGAGCGGCTGTTGCCGCGGCCATAGGGGATGATACAAAAAGTACAGCGATGGTCGCAGCCGTTCTGGATCTCGACGAAAGCCCGCGAACGTTCGCCAAAAGCGCTGACCATATGCGGTGCCGTTTCGGTGATCTGCATGATATCGGAAACGCGGATATCGGACCGATTGCTCTGGATCCCGAGTTTGAAATTCGCTGCATCATATTTATCGATATTGCCAACCACCGCGCTGGTCTCCGGCATCGCGGCAAACATCGCCGGATCCACCTGAGCGGCACAGCCGGTGACGATGATCTGCTTGTCCGGATTGGCTTTCTTGGCCTTGCGAATGGCTTGCCGGGTTTGCCGGACCGCTTCATTGGTCACCGCACAGCTGTTGACGATGATCAGATGCTCGCTGTCAATATTGCTGGCGGCCAAATTCTGTTGCAGGGCCTCGCTTTCCGCAATGTTGAGGCGGCAACCCATGCTGATCATTTCGGGTGCGCTCATCCGAACTCAGCCCAGTCCGCTTCCCCGGCAAAGACATAGGTCGTCGGTCCCTGCATCTCGATATTTTCGCCTTCTGACCAGCGAATTACGAGCGTGCCGCCGGGCAGGTTCACTTCTACTGGACTGCTTGCCAGACCGCGCTTGATGGCGGCGACTGCGGTGGCGCAAGCGCCGGTACCACAAGCTCTGGTCAATCCGACACCGCGCTCCCAAACGCGCAAGTTTATGCGGCCTTCCTGAATATCTGCGACATTGACATTCACTTTATCAGGAAACAGCGGATCGACTTCGATCATCGATCCCAGGCGATCCAGTTCCACAGCAGCGCTGTCGTCAACGAAGAAAATTACATGCGGATTGCCGACATTGACTGCTGCCGGGTTTTGCAGATCCTCCCACCCGACCGGCATGTTGAGCGTATCCATGGCATAGGCGAGGGGAATCGACTGCCACTCAAAGCGGGGCTGGCCCATATTGACAATCGCGCCATCAGCCGTGGCATTGCCAATGATGATCCCGCCCGCTGTTTCGATCCGGGTTTCATTCCCGACAAGTTTTGCAACGCAGCGCGCAGCATTGCCGCAAGCCTCGACCTCGCTACCGTCGGCGTTGAAAATCTGCATTCTGACGTCGGCTGTGTCTGATGGGCGCAATATGATCAGTTGATCGCAGCCGATACCGCTATGGCGATTTGCGATGGCGGCGACTTGTGCTGCAGACAGTTCGGTCTGTTCCTCGCGTGCATCGATGATGACAAAATCATTGCCCAATCCGTGCATTTTGTGAAAGCTTCCTGTCGTCATGTCTGGCGATTTAGGGGTGCCGTACACCGGAGTCCAGTAAATCGGCTGGCGGACGCTGTCGATCCGCCGCCTTAATGCGCTTTTTGCAGGGAATTTTGCTGTTCAGGGAGGTATTTGGGATCGGCGAGCCAGGCTGTGATGTCCTCCCGGTCCACTCGGTCCTCTTGGTCATCTTCCTGCAGGAGTCCTCGCTCCGCCAGAACTTCGCCGGTCTCCTCCATCGATAGAGGCAGCCCGTAGAGCCATCCCTGGCCCTTGGCGCAGCCAATTGTGCGCAGAGCGGCCTCTGTTTCCTGGTCTTCTATCCCTTCTGCCGTAATCGGCATTCCCAGGCTTTCGCCAAGACCATGTATCGCTCTCACGATGGCCTGGCTTTCGGTGTTTTCAAGAATCGAAGCAACAAAACTGCGATCGATTTTTATCCGGTCAAATGGCAAGGCACGCAGGTGGGCGAGGGAGCTATAGCCGATCCCGAAATCATCCAGCGCGATTTTGATACCCTGGTTTTTCAGACTTCCGACGATCGACTGCGCCAGGCTGAGATTGTCAAACAGCGCGCTTTCGGTGATCTCGATTTCCAGACGATTTGGCGGAAATCCGGTTTCCACGAGCAATTTTACGATTTTCTGGGCCAGCCAGGGATCCAGCAATTGGATCGGGGAGATATTAATCGCAAGGCTAAGCGAGGGGTGCCAGTTCTTGGCCCCGTTTAGCGCCAGCCGCATGATGTTCATCGAAAGATCGCCGATCATCCCGGTTTCTTCTGCGATTGGAATGAAGATTTCCGGCGAAATGGAGCCCTGCGTCGGCGATTCCCAGCGTGCCAGCATCTCGAATCCGGTGAGCTTGCCGGACAACAGGTCAATCTGCGGTTCAAAATAGGGCAAAAACTCGCCCCCGGGGATTCCACCGCGCATGCCCTCTTCAAGCAAGCTGCGCGTCTGGAGTTCCTGCTCCATACTCGCGTCAAACCAGCAATGCCTGTTTCGACCCTGCCTCTTTGAGCTGTACATGGCAATGTCGGCCCGGCGCATAAGGGCGTCAACGCCCTCGGAGTCCGAATCATAACGCGACATGCCGATCGATGTGGTTACGACCAGCTGGTGGCCATTCTCGATAATCGGCGTGGCGATCGCGTCAATCAGATCGTCGGCGATCCGTTCAACCATTTTGGGTTGCTCCGGATCAAAAATGAAGGCGCAGGCAAATTCATCGCCACCCAGACGCGCCAGCAGGTTCTGCGGGGGTACGACGCGCTCGATACGCTGGGCCACCTCTTTCAATACGGTGTCCCCGGCGCTGTGGCCGTGGACATCGTTGATATTCTTGAAATTGTCGAGATCGAGCATCAGGAATGTGATGCTCTTTTGCTTGCGTTGAGCAATGCTGATCATCTCCGCCGTGCGTTCGCCGATCGTGCGACGATTGAGCAAGCCCGTGAGCGGATCAGTGGCGGCGAGAGAATTGGCCCGTTCCTCTGCGGCGGCCCGTTCCTCGACTTCCTTGGTAAGGTCCTTGTATCGGCGCCAACCGAACAGGATCAGCGCGATATTGAGCAGAAATGCTGGAACCAGAACGTTGTCGCCGGTTCCGGCATGGCCGGAAAGGGAGTCTATGGCGTCGGTGACGACGGTGCCGCCCGTACCGGCAAACATCAGAATCGCCAATATAACAATCACACCGGTCAACACGTCACGACCGACGGACAGCTTGTAGCCGTTCTTCATAATCTTCAGATGTTGATCGGCTACTGGTCCAGCCATGAATCTCATTTCCAAAATTGCGAATGGGCTTAATGAACCAAAAGATATCAATTTCTGGTTAAGAGCTGTTCATATTCCGGAAAATCAGGGGCTTGCGATATTCGGATAACTCCCCTAATGGGCACTTGAATTAGGCAATGAATATATTGTCGATCCAGTTTAGAGTTATAAAAACTCACACGTCGATCAGCGAGGTTTCGCCCATCGGCGTTTTTTGCGTTGGCCGGAAAGTAGGCCGTGTTGAAGAAGGAAAGGCGGGAAGATGTTTGATAAATTGAGCGACCGCCTTGGCGGAGTCTTTGACAAGCTGCGCGGCCGCGGAGCGTTGCGCGAAGAAGATGTCCGCAGCGCCATGCGCGAAGTGCGAATCGCATTGCTGGAAGCCGATGTCGCATTGCCGGTCGTTAAGGATTTTGTTGAAAAAGTAACTGAAAAGGCGGTTGGCCAATCGGTGCTCAAATCGGTGACACCTGGCCAGCAGGTGGTCAAAATTGTCAACGACGGCCTGACCGAGATGCTGGGGTCGGAAGTCAGCGCGCTTGAGCTTTCTGTGACACCGCCCGCTATTATCATGATGGTCGGTCTGCAAGGGTCCGGTAAAACAACCACGACCGCAAAAATAGCCAAGCGGCTGAAAGATAAAGAGAACAAGAAGGTCATGATGGCCTCGCTGGACGTCAATCGTCCCGCGGCTCAGGAGCAACTGGCAGTATTGGGTGAGCAGATCGGCTCCGCCACTCTGCCGATTGTCGCGGGTCAGCAGCCGGTTGAAATCGCCAAGCGCGCCCTTCAGGCGGCAAAATTGCAGGGCTTTGATGTCCTGCTGCTGGATACCGCTGGTCGTCTGCATGTCGATCAGCAGTTGATGGACGAGATGAAGGCGGTCGCCAACATCTCCAAACCGCAGGAAATCTTGTTGGTGGTCGATTCATTGACCGGCCAGGACGCGGTCAATGTCGCGCAGAATTTCTCCGATCAGGTCGATCTGAGCGGTGTGATCCTGACCCGGATGGACGGCGATGCCCGCGGCGGCGCAGCGCTGTCGATGCGTGCGGTTACCGGCAAGCCAATCAAATTTGTCGGCGTTGGCGAGAAAATTGACGCTCTGGAAGAATTCCACCCGGAACGCGTTGCGGGCCGGATATTGGGCATGGGCGACGTTGTCAGCCTCGTCGAAAAAGCGGCGCAGGTTGTCGACAAGGAAGAATCCGAAGCGCTTGCCGAGAAAATGCTCAAGGGTCAGTTCGACCTCAATGATCTGCGCTCGCAACTGGCCCAGATGACCAAAATGGGCGGACTCGGTGCGCTCGCTTCGATGATGCCGGGCATGAAGAAGGCCAAGGCGGCGATGGCTGGCGGAGCGATGGACGACAAGGTTCTGGTCCGGATGGATGCGATTATCGGGTCGATGACCAAGGAAGAGCGGATTCGGCCCGGCCTGCTTAACGCCAAGCGCAAGCGCCGGGTTGCTATCGGGTCCGGCACAACTGTGCAGGACGTCAACAAGCTGCTCAAAATGCATCAGGAAATGGCCAAGGCAATGAAGCGCATCAAGAAGATGGGCGGAATCAAGGGCCTGATGTCGATGTTCGGCGGTGGCGGCGGAGCCGCTGGTGCCGGAATGGGCGGGCAGGGCGGCGGCATGTCCGGCATGCCCGGACTTCCCGATATGTCTCCCGACGGACTTCCGCCTGATCTGGCAAAATTATTGAACAAGAAGAAATGACAGTAAAAATTTGAATTTTTGTATTTTTAGAAAGGTTTATTACAATGGCAGTAGCAATCAGAATGTCCCGTGGCGGTTCCAAGAAGCGCCCTTATTATAAAATCGTCGTCGCTGACGTCCGTGCACCACGCGATGGCAAGTTCATCGAACGGGTCGGCAGCTACAATCCGCTGCTCGCAAAAGATGATGAAAAGCGTGTTGTCCTGAATACAGAGCGTGCGAAGCACTGGCTCGAAATGGGTGCCAAGCCTTCGGATCGCGTTGCTCGTTTTCTCGACGCCGCTGGTCTGATGAAGCGCGAAGCGCGTAACAACCCGAACAAAGCCAAGCCCGGTGAAAAAGCCACCGAGCGTATGGAAGAGAAAGCGGAAAAAGCAGCTACTGCTGAAGAAGCCGCCAAGGAAGCCGCTGCCGCTCCTGCTGAAGAAGCACCGGCCGAAGAAGCTGCTGCTGAAACCCCTGCCGCTGAAGAAGCGCCTGCAGAAGAAAAGGCCGAGGGCTAATCCTTGGACACGATTGATCCGGACAAACCCGTCCCCCTTGCCGTCATCATTGGCGCGCACGGGGTGACCGGGGAAGTCCGGCTCAAGCTGTTTTGCGACAGTCTCGACAGCCTGACTGTCCACAAGAGCTTCAGCGAGGGCAGGCTGACCCTGAAATCGGTCAAGCCCCATAAGATGGGGGCAATCGCCCGCATCGCCGAAATCACCGACCGCAACGGCGCCGAAGCCGCCCGCGGCACCGAACTCACCGTCCCGCGCTCGGCCTTGCCGGAACTCGACGAGGATGAATTTTACCATATCGACATCATCGGCCTGCGCTGCGCCTCGGATGCCGGCGAGGAACTGGGCACAATCTTCGCCATCTACGAATTCGGCGCCGGTGACGTGATCGAGATCGAACGCGCCAGCGGCAAGAAATTCATGGTCCCGGTCAAGGCGATCGACATGCGGAGTGATCCGGCGATCGTGCAGGCGGAATTTGTCGAACCGTCATGATGCTCATCTTGGCCATCATGGTCATAGCGGGCCTGACGATCGCGATCATCGAGATTATGAAGCGCGCCAATCCCGACACAAATCTCGCATGGCTGCCCTTCCGGGCCAGCTTGCCGATACCCGGGCTGCTGGTGATCTACTGGCTGTTCAATCTCTGGTGGCTGCAATCAGACAATTGCGGGGATGCGCAGGCCTGTAGCCAAGAAGGGATAATATCCATGTCCCTTGGCACGGCCGTAGCCCTTTTCGGCAGTTTCTTTGTTGGCATGACGACGTCGATTTTATGGATCAACGGACGTAAAAAGAAGTGACCTTCACCGCCCAGATCATCACCCTCTTCCCGGAGATGTTCCCCGGACCGCTCGGCATATCGCTGGCGGGCAGGGCGCTTGCCGAGGGGAAATGGGCGTGCGACACCATCAACCCGCGCGATTTTACCACCGACCGGCATCGCAGCGTCGATGACACGCCGGCGGGCGGTGGTGCCGGCATGGTGCTGCGGGCGGATATCATGGCGGCTGCGGTGGACCATGCGGTGGAGCGGATGGCCGCGCATGGGGTCTACGGCTATTTCGGCAATGACAGCGCCTATCTGGGCGCGATCCAGTGGTGGATGGCCAACCGGCATGGCTGGCAGGTCGCGCCGGAGTGGATCTTCACCACCCATGGCCTCGTCAACGGCACCGGGCTTTGCGTCGATGCCTTCACCGCGCCGGGCGATGCGGTGATGCTGATGACGCCGGTCTATCACGCCTTCGCCCGCGTGATCACCGCCGCCGGGTGCACGGTGACCGAATGCCCGCTGACGGTGGTGGACGGTGCCCACCAGATGGATTTCGCCGGCTGGGAAGCTCTGCTGACCGGGCGCGAGAAG
>NVXM01000017.1 GCA_002733865.1 Sphingopyxis sp. | reverse complement strand
ATTGATTCCAATAAAATCATGAGGTTGGAGCAATGTTGGGGTCCGTATGTGACTTAGTAGGTCTCCGAAAAATGTTGTTGACCTGTTTTTATCAGAATTTCCGGGCGGCCGTCCCAGAATCGCGATATCCCGCAAGGCACTCTCACGTATTATAGCAGTAACTGGATCGCCTTCAATATGATTGAAATCCCAGCTTACATTCTCTTTGTCTAACCGCTCTCTTATCTGCATCCGGATTTTTTCCCCACGCTTTTGAGCCTCAACAATGAAACGATGCTTGGCCGCCATGCCCCCATAGGCATCCGATATCTTAAATGAATTGAGTGATGAAACATGGAGGCAACTCAAATGGCCCTCCACTGCGCGGGTTACGTCAAGCGCCGCTTGGACCCACGGATCTGGGCCTTGATCATCAATGTACCACAGCACAGACTGCATTAAATTTATTCCTTCCAACTAATCCCATAATTTGCTTTCGGATATTATTATTACCTAGCGCCTGATGTAAGCAGGATCCTAAAATATCCCCGAAGGCAGCATTCTGAAATTCGCATGGAATATTATGTGGTCACTCATGGTTGTGACGCCTTTCATGAGTTGGCACAATTTCGGGCGAGCAGTCTGTTTCTAGACAAGACTCGAATGTCGCATGCTTAATATCATATTTTTCGGCCAATGCCGAGCGTGCCGACGCTTTAACCGCTTCAAACGATTCCAGTGATTTTTCCTTCGGGACGAGATGTGCTTCTAGAGAAAGGCTGTGCTCACTGATACTCCACAAATGAACATGGTGAACACTCTTGACGCCATTAGTCTGGCGTAGCGTTTCTACAATCTCGTCGAATTCCAAGTCATCTGGAACCGCGCCCATGAGCAGCCGGACAGTTTTCGGTAACAATGTTATTCCTTGATAAATAACGTATACTGCGATTGCGATCGTGATGATAAGGTCAGCGATATACAGATCATATAGCAAGATCAAAATACCTGCGACTATGACCCCTACCGAAGCTAGCGCATCGGATACATTGTGAAGAAAGGCGGCCTTCATGTTAAGGCTCTCCTTTGAACTTGCATACACCATGATAGCTGTGACTAGGTCGATAACGAGTGCGATTCCTGCGACAATGATAACAGTCCAGCCTTCAATGGGCTGCGGATCAGCAAAACGGTTGATTGCCTCAACAAGCAGGTAAAAGCCAATAATCAGAAGTGTGGTTAAATTTATGAGCGCTGCTACCACTTCCCCGCGGGCATATCCGAATGTCATGAACGCGTCTGCAGGACGCCTACCAATGCGGCGCGCAAACAAGGCCAAAGCGAGCGAAGCCGCGTCACTGAAATTGTGCAAAGCATCCGCAATCAGTGCAAGCGATCCGGATAATACCCCCCCAATGATTTGGGCGATGGTCAATAAAACATTGATCACAACCGCAAACAAAAGTCGGCCATCACTCATATTGTCACTGCCGTGATCGTGGCCGGCGCTCAATGGATATCTCCCTTTTCATCATGCTTGTCCTGATGGGCATCCCGCAAAATGTCTATGCCTCCATACACCGCTACCCCTGCGACGGCGATGCCAACTAGGAGGTCCGGCCAATTTGCACCGGTGAACAGAACAATGACGCCAGCTATAATGATACCGCCATTGGATATGAAATCGTTGAAGCTAAATGTTGTCGCTGCTCGTAAATTTACATCTTTGTCTTGGATTTTTTGAAGTAGGCGCAATGATAAAAGATTAACTACGGCAGCAACAGCAGCCATGGCCATCATTAGCCATCCCCCCGGTTCAGACCCTTCAACGAAACGCCTACCCACATCTAAAATCACCCCCACGGCAAAAATCAGAAGCATTACCCCCGAAACACGCGCGGCCGCGCGCTTCCATTTTTGAGACCGCGAGAGCGCAAGCAAGCTAAGAGCATAGACAACAGCGTCAGATGAATTGTCGAGCCCGTTCGCAATTAACGCACTTGAATCGGCTAAAATGCCGGTTCCGAAAAAGGCGATTGCAATCGCAACATTCAACGCCAGCACGATCCACAGAGTTCTGCGCTTGTCCGGAGAATCTAGGTTTACAGATGTTTCGCTCACCCATTCTTCTCCGTCGAGCCAGTCCTGGCCCATTTTTCGGCTTTCTCAATATCTTTTAAGTCAAAGTATCGCATGTCACCGCTAAACAGAGGGGCAGAAAATTTCGTTCCCCATTCCACCCATTTTTTGTGGCCGACAATGGCGATACGTCCAAATTGGTCCTTATGGCGAATATCAAATTTTAGATCACGCCACAGCCCGCCGATGTTCCATCCAGAAAAATCGGATTTCAGTTCAATTAGCATCGGAACTGTTCCAGGTGTTCGCTGCGCTATACGTTCAAACAATGGCACAAATGCATCGAAATCTTCCGCGCCCAACTTTTCGCCTGCTTCTATAAAAATCAGCCCTTCACTTTCTCTTGCTGTCAGCATTTTACATCCCTTTTAAGTTCTTCAATAAATTGCGACTTGTTGCTTGCAATTTCGAAACGGTCTCCGATTCCGAGCTTACGACTTTTATTCGTATCATCTTAGCCGCTACCTCTAGATTATCCAGAAAATCTGCTAGAGGCACCACGGCCCTTTCCATATTTCTCGAGTATTTTCTTGACAGTATCTTCATCGTGCTTGCTTTGAACTGTAACGACTGAAGGCGGTCGGTGAATCTGGAATGCTGTCTTTCAAGAACCACAAGCAGCACCATCCCAGTCCAAAAATCCATCCCCCCAAAACATCGCTTGGCCAATGGACGCCCAAAGCAATCCTCGATATGCCAATCAATGCAGCCAATATAAACGCACCAGAAAGCAGGCAAACCCGTGCATATTTTCCCGGTACAATTTTGAATAAAGCCACTGCTATCAAGATATAAACGATGGTCGAATTTGCAGCATGACCGCTTGGAAAACTAGCGGAATTGGGAACAGAAAGATATTCTACAATCGAAGGCCGAGGTCTGCCGAAAAAGTCTTTCGATAAGGATATTATCCAAAACCCGCCCATGGATAAAGCGGACAATAGAAACGCATTAAGATAGGCTCTTTTTGCGATCAAAAAGCCAGAGACTGCCAAAATAACAAAAATCAGAAAAATTGAATCCCCCAAAAAGGAGACGTTGCGAACAACTTGTGGAAGCCAGCCTGGACCAACCAAAAGATCCGAGTTTTTCATAGACCTAAAAGCAAGCAAGAGGGTTTTATCTATTTTGTCCAAATGCCCTTTCGCCACCTCTGACCAAAGTACTAAAAAAATTGCCCCCATAATGCTCGATGGCATCAGTTTGAAGCCCAATGGAAAAGGAAGTCGTCGGCCTTTCGAACCTTTTCCATTTTGCATTTTGAGCATCACTCTTCCAAAGCCAATAAAGTCAGCAAAAAATTCTGATCTCGGTGTATCAGAGCAAAACAATGAACTATGATTTCGTAGGACACCTTTAGTTGTTCCCAATAGGACTGCGTTGTGCGATATGGTCTTGCGCTTCCCGAACATCTAACTCACGCGTGGAATTTCCTAACCGCACGAAATATCTCGAAATATTGCCATCTTTTAGATAAACTGGCTCAAACGCGGAATCTACGATCACCCAGCATATGGTATGGCCCCCATAATCCAAGAATTGGATGTGGACCATTGTGGCGGCATTGGCTCCCAATTGATTATTCACCAAATCAATAAGAGCGCGTTCAAATCCATCTTGGCTTTTACTTCTTAAGGTCTTGCAATCTAATTCAATGCCCTTGATTGTGCCATCATCAGAAAGGCCAATCAGTAGATTTCCGCCGCGATGGTTCATAAATCCGGCAAGCGATTTAGCTATAACCTTTTCCAATTTTTTATTTACTCGGCCTTCCTTTACATCCCAGCGCAACGACTCTTTAAATTCAGTAGTCTCGCTCTCTCCTGCCGCAATAAGCATTGGCAATTGATCGGAGAGTTGCCTTTTTAGAATATGTGACTTTTCTCTGCTTTTTTCAGACAAGGTTTCGACTAAATCCAAGACCAAGGCCAAACCAGCGCCTAAACCGGCAAAAAGCAGGTTCATAGGAAACATTTCGAAACTGGTGGACTCTCTAATCCGCCACCATAGGAAATCGGCAGCGGTATCTGAGGGTGTCGATAATAGCTGATTGAACTCAAGCCAGAAAATTAGCGTGACCAGGGGGTGTAGAAGGATGACACCTACTAATGCACCTATTACAATCTTGAAAGAAATCGGGATACGTTGATGTAAATTTATTAGCATTTCTCAACCGTTGACATAAAAAGCTTCATCTCAATTCCAGTACTTATTGAGGATACATATTCGTCTTCTAGAAAAAAGAGGTTACTACGCGAGTAATAGTAGTCAAGTATCGCCGTGGGCGGTGAGGGCATGCGCCCACGGCGTGACCCGGGCCGCAAGGGAAGAGGGCATCGTCTGTTGGACTCCTTTCTCCCGAGAAATAGCTTGCGGAGGGCCAAACTGCATTAAATTTTCAATCAATCGGCCGCAATCCTCTCCTAACGCGTTTCTTAACTTTCGCAGACGGCCGTGAAGGACGGAGATGCCGCTGAAACTGCTTATCCGTGGTCTCAAGTATCAGGTTGAAATTGGTCATCATTCTCCTGAGTTTCAGCGCCGAAAGCGGACCGGTGCAGTGGAATCTGTGAACCAAGCGCGATCCGACAGACTCGGGCGCTATCAGGTAGCTCTCCTCAACCGAAATCAGCCCTCTAAAGCCAAAGCGAAAGGAAATGTGTCTCTGGTGCTCAAGAACCGAGATGCGAGCGTTGATGATGAAAAATCCTCGCTTGCTTTTTTTCATTCTGAATGAGTACTTTACAATCGCATCGAGCGCGAGTGAGCCGGAGATGCGTATGAACGGGTTCCAATGTTCATAATCCTCAAAGCGCGTCAGTGCTGACCAGACTTTAGTCGGCGAGGCATGCAAGATTGTTTCATTTTCTTGGGTAAACACGCTTTCCCCCTGACCAGCCATTCATAAGGCGATTCATCTGCATGGTTCAGTCGAACAGGTCGGAAAGAAAGCTGCGTCGGCGCTTATACCCGTGGTGCTTCGATCGTTGACGGTCATCGTGCGCCGAAAAACCGGGGCTTGATCGACCCTCATCGCGCGGCCGCGATACCGTGACGGCTTCGGATCGCTCGATGATTTTATCAAGCTCGCCCCGATCAAGCCACACACCCCGGCACTGTGGACAGAAATCAATCTCCACGCCCTGTCGATCCGAGATAGACAGCGTCACTTGGCAAATGGGACAGAGCATGCCTTTGCCTGTTGCCGTTGATGAATTCATGATAATCTCCTCTCAGTTAGCTGATGTTCGAACTCTTCTAAGCCTCGATACTCGCCAACGTCAGTGGTCAGCAAAACTTGATTTCGTGCTCCGCGATCGAGACGTGGTTTGGCCGATATCAGCGAGAATTGAATGCCGCCGTCGACGGCGGTGCGGCACTCCGTTTCCAATGACACCGGACTGGATATCACCTTGCGACTGAAGCTCATTTCAAAAAGCGTGCCTCCAAAGTAGTTGAGACGCGCGCATCGGACGCGCCGATGGCGGCAAACAACCTAAAATTGGAGACGAGGGCGGCACATCGGGTGGTTACGAACTGCGCTGCGGCTTCTGAGAAGTTTCTGCTCGGCATTGAGCATATCGAGGATATTTCGCGTTTCTCCGCAATTTTGAGCACAAATCCCTTCGAAAGTAAACTCATTGGGCACCCCTGTCTTGATAGCCAAGCAAACGGAGCGCATTGAAAACGACGAGCAGCGTCGAGCCTTCATGGACCAGAATCGCAGGGCCTATTCCAAGACCCATGATCGTCGCCGGCACCAGGAAGGCGACCACACCCAAGCTGACGATCAGGTTCTGCCGAATGATCCAGCGGGTGCTGCGGCTCAGGCCGATGGCAAACGGTAGATGTGCGAGGTCATCGGCCATAAGCGCGACATCGGCAGTCTCGAGTGCGACGTCGGATCCCGCAGCTCCCATTGCAATACCCACGGAAGCATTCGCGATAGCGGGAGCATCGTTGACACCATCACCTACCATCGCGACCGGCGCGTCGGCGCGAAGCTTTTTGATTGCCTCGACCTTATCCTCTGGCATCAGGTCGCCCCAGGCTTCTTCGATGCCGACTTCGGCGGCTACCGCACTGGCTACCCGCTGATTGTCGCCTGACATCATCACCATACGCTGGATTCCTAGCGCTCTAAGTCGCTCTATCGTTTCTTTTGCGGCTGTGCGCGGTGTGTCCATGAGTCCGATTGCACCCAGGTCGCGCTGACCAGTGCGCACGACCATCGTCGTGCGCCCTTGCTCGCGCAGAATCTCAATCGTCTGGGCCGTCTCCGCCGTAAGGGGAGCGATTCCATCTCGACCGAACATCTCAGCCTTGCCAATCAGCACCACCTTCCCGTCAACACGCGCCTGCACGCCGCGGCCTGTTAGGCTGACGAGGTCGACCGCCTCTGGAACCGGTTGACCATCGAGAAATTGCTCACCATCTCGCGCGATCGCTTCCGCCAGCGGGTGATCACTGAGTCTTTCGACAGCGATCGCAATTTTCATGAGTTCGGCGTTGTCCACTCCCATTGATGGCGCGACGTCAGTAATGCGAGGGCGCCCTTCGGTAAGCGTGCCAGTCTTATCGAAGGCCAGCGCATTCAGCGAACCTAAAGTCTCAAGCGGTCCGCCGCCCTTGATTAGCACGCCACCACGAGCCGCCCGAGCGATGCCCGATAAAACGGCGCTCGGCGTCGCGATGGCGAGCGCGCAGGGGCTGGCCGCTACAAGCACGGCCATTGCCCTATAAAAGCTGTCGCGGAACGGTTCATCGATGACAACCCAAGCGAACAACAGCATGACCACCAGCGCGAGAACGGAGGGCACGAACACCCGCTCAAAACGGTCGGTGAAGCGCTGGGTTGGAGATTTCTGTGTCTCCGCCTCACTCACCATCTTGACCACCTTGGCCAGCGTCGTGTCGGCAGCAAGGCGTGTGACAGCGATTTCGATCGCGCCTTGACCATTTATGGTCCCCGCAAATACTCGGTGCTGGGCGGAAACCTTGTCAGATTGGGCTGCTGCCAGCGCCCTATCCGGTACCGGCTCCTTATCGACGGGGACGCTTTCGCCCGTGACGGGTGCCTGATTGATGCTTGATCGCCCAACTACAATGAACCCATCTGCAGGCAGACGTGCGTTCGGCTTTACGATCACGGTATCGCCGATAACGAGATCTTCGACGGAGATTTCGCTCAGACGGCCATCCCCTCGACGTACTAAGGCTGTACGTGGTGCCAGCTCAGCCAAAGCCTCGATCGCGCGCTTTGCCCGGCCCATCGCATAATGTTCAAGTGCATGCCCCAAGCTAAACAGAAACAAGAGTAGTGCGCCTTCGGCCCAAGCGCCCAAAGCGCCCGCGCCAGCTGCCGCCACGAGCATCAGCGTGTCGATCTCGAAGCGTTTGAGGAGCAAATTCTCAAACGCCTCGCGGAGTGTGAACCAACCGCCAAATATATAGGCGGCAAAGTAGCAGGCGATCGGCATCCAAGCAGGGGCCTCAGTCAGTTTCTCGATCGCAAACCCAGTTGCCAGCGCCCCCCCGCAAATCAGCGAAAAGATCAGTTCGGTGTTAGGCCCAAAGAGGTTGCTGTGGGCGTGCTCCCCTTCTTGGTGACCCTGCTTGGGCGGCTCTTTCGCGGCGTTGGCTGATATTGATATCCGTTCGGCTCGTTGAAGGACCCCCATCTCGGCCAGCGTCTTACTGATTTCCGCCTCTCTCACCTCGGATCGACTGAATTCCACACTAATTGTGCCTGCCGCGCTCGCCTCGACTTCGATGACACCCGGCAAATTTCGAAGCCGGTCGGCGACCGTGCGTGCCTTGCGAGCGTGGGTCAGTCCGTCAACCGTCCAGTGGATATGCTGATATTTTTCTGTCAGCGCCGCGCCAGTGCCTTTGGCAATCTCGCGCACGCGTTGGAGCGACAGGAAGTCAGGATCATAATGGATGCAAAGTTGTGCCGGAGTGTCATCATGGCTCGCGACGACATGTGCGTCCCGAACGCCCGCCCTACCTCGCAATTCGTTAGTGAGTCTGCCTATGCAGCGGTCAGCTACATCTTTTACTTCCGGCAGCAAAAGCGGAATGTCGAGGCGCACTAGATCTTTCATTGCTGTTCCCTTCATCCGATCGTCCCACGCATGGGAGAGCGCAGCGCCGAAGTGGTTGGTTTTCGCCGATGGTGTGGTGCGGGCGCGTCGAACGCCCGCACCACATGATGCCCGCTCTGGCGGAAACAGAACGACCTGAGTCCGAGCGAGCAGCGCGAATCCTTGAATTGTATGGTAGCCGATGTTCGTGAGGATGGCGCCCCAGCAAACTGCCGGCTCTGACTAGCCGAGGTCACAAGAATTGTCTCGCAATCATAAATTCTAGCCATGAAACGTTTTTTCAATAGCAAAGTTGGTGCTTGAACTGAGTGTTTTGCTGCAACTATGCCAGATGAATTCCTTCCTCGATCTGGAGTGGCCTGTTGATGCCTGCGACGAAGCCCCAAACCTTTGCCACGGGCACGGGCAATGGATACGAGTTCTCTACCGTCAAGACACCTCGTTACCCCGCCGGCGCCGGAAATTGTCCCTGCTTTGCGGCTAGACAGATCAAACTCAATGGGATGGTCCAGCCTGTCATGCGCGATGCTCACCGCATCACACCAATTGAGGCGAGATGCGGCGCAAATCATGGGCGGGCTTCGAAAAATGCTTGCCGGGCCTTCCCGCCAAGCACCTCCACTGCTTCCAGTGTCATCAGCCCGACATCCGGAATATCGCCAAGATTACCGACAAACGTCCGTAACCGCTCTTCCTCATCGACGATCTCGATGACAACAGCTCGGTCGCTTTCGAATACGTGACGACGATGCACATGGGCCGAGCGGCCAAAGCCCAAGCGCGCATCCAGAACGGTAGCCCCCGCCATACCGGCCTCCCGGGCGCGGGAGGCGATCACTTCGAGAACTCTACGATCTCCGAGATAAGCTCCCTCGTCCGTGTATATCCGCAACAATTTGACCGTCTGTGTCATTATCTTCTCCTTTATGCCGGTTCTGGCGCAGCCTGCGGGGCATTCTCGGTCCGCTTGCGCTTGCGGTTTTCGATTGCGCCGAGCACAACCTTCGCGATTGACGGCAACACCAAAAGAGTAAGGATAGTTGCAGCTATCAATCCCCCGATGACCGTAACCGCGAGCGGTTTCTGGACTTCAGCCCCCGTCCCGGTAGCAATTGCCATCGGAATGAAGCCGATGGCCGGAACAAATCCAGTCATAATGACTGCACGCATCTTCTCGGTCATGCCTTCCCGAATCGCCTCAACTAGAGGCAGCCCATGTTCCTGACGCTCACGAATGGCCGTCATCACAACCAGACCGTTCAGAACCGAAACACCGGCCAGCACGATAAGCCCAACCGCTGCCGAGACGGAGAAGTTGATACCGGTTAGGGCGAGCGTGAATATCCCTCCGGCCAATCCAAGTGGCAAAGTCAGGAAGACTGCAGTTGCCCGGCCGACCGACCCAAGGGCCATGAACAGCAAGCCGAAGATAGCAACAAAGGCAAGCGGCACTACGATCGACAGTCGCGCGGTCGCCGCTTGCAAATTTTGGAATTGTCCGCCCCATTCCAGATAATAGCCGGTAGGCAGATCCACTTCGGCGATCTTGGCCTGCGCCTCTGCCACGAACGAACCTGCATCGCGGTCCTCCAGATTCATCTGGACAACCACCCTGCGCTTTCCGTTTTCGCGCCGTATCTCGTTAAGCCCTTCACTCAACTGGATATTCGCTACTTGCGACAGCGGGATCTGTTGACGGATTTCGCCGGGTTCTTCGGGCAACAGCACAGGAAGCGCACGAATATCATCAAGGTTAACCCGCGTTTCGTCGGGCACGCGCACCGTGATGTCGTAACGGCGATCGCCCTCGTAGAGTAGCCCGGATTCCCGCCCGCCGAGTGCCGTAGCAACAGTGTCCGCCACTTCTTTGACAGTGAGCCCGTAGCGAGCAATCATCGCCCGATCCAGCTTCACATCAAGCAAGGGCGCACCCCCGACCTGATCCGCCTTCACGCTTGCCGCACCTGGAATGGCTTGAAGCACCTGCACCATTTCATTTGCAGTCTGTGACATTTTGTCGAGATCGTCACCATAGAGCTTGATTGCCACGTCACCGCGTACACCCGAAATCAGCTCGTTGAAGCGCAGCTCGATTGGCTGGCTGACTTCGTAGACCTGCCCGAGCTGACCGCTCAAGGCCTCCTCGATGCGTTCAACCACGTCTGCCTTGCTGTTCACTCCTGCCGGCCATTCTTCGTCCGGCTTCAAGATGACGAACCCGTCCGAGATATTGGGCGGCATCGGATCGGTAGCAACCTCTGCCGTGCCGGTCTTGGAAAACATTAGTTCAACTTCAGGAAGCTGGGCAACAGCCGCTTCGACTTTGCGCTGCATCGTAAGGGATTGATCAACGCTGACCGAGGGGACGCGCGTCGAGGCAATCGCTAGATTCTTTTCGTCAAGTTGAGGAATGAATTCCGAGCCAAGTAATCCGAAGACTGGAAATGCTGCTAGGAAGAATGCCAAGCCCCCCGCGATGAACGGCATGGGCCGAGCAAGCGCCTTGTCGAGCAGAGGCAGATAGCGGTCCTTGCTCTTGCGGATCATCCACACTTCTTTTTCGGCAACGCGCCCGCGAATGAGCAGTGCCACCAGTGCAGGCACCAGCGTGATCGAGAGAATGAACGCCGAGAACAGCGCCAGCATGATCGTGATTGCCATGGGCGAGAAGGTCTTGCCCTCAACACCGGTGAACAACAGCAGCGGTGCGAAGGACAGCAATATGATCGCCTGCCCGAACACGGTCGGTTTGATCATTTCCTGCGAAGCGTGCATCGTTTCCTCGAGCCGTTCATGGATCGTGAGCAGCCTCCCTTCGCGTTCCTGCCGGTGTGCCAGTCGCGCGAGACAATTTTCGATGATGATGACCGCCCCATCGACGATCAGACCGAAATCGAGCGCGCCCAGACTCATGAGATTACCTGGCACGCCAAAGGTGTTCATTCCGGTCGCCATCATCAGGAAGGAGAATGGAATAACCAGAGCTGCGATAATCGCCGCGCGCCAGTTTCCCAAAAACAAGAAGAGCGCAACAGCGACCAGCAGCGCGCCTTCACTAAGATTGGTTTCGACCGTCCCGACGGTCGCACTGACCAACTCGGCGCGATTTAGGACGATGTTTACACTAACCCCGGGTGGCAGCGTCTGCGAAACCTGATCAATTTTCTCTGTTACGGATTCAGCTATAATCCGGCTGTTCTGATCAATCAACATAAGCACGGTGCCAATCACCGCTTCCTTGCCGTTCAGACTGCCTGCGCCGGTGCGTAAATCGCCGCCAACCTTCACGTTAGCAATCTGACCAACCGTGATCGGAATCCCACCGCGCGTGGCCACCACCGCGTTTCGAATTTGATCGCCGGACCGCACCCGCGCATCAACACGAACGAGATAGGCTTCACCGCTACGGTTGTAGAAATTGGCGCCCACAGCAAGGTTGGCATTCTCCAGGGCTTCGCCGAGTTCGCTGTAGGAAATTCCGTAGTTGGAAAGCTTTACCGGATCGGGCTCAACCACAAATGTCTTGGCATATCCACCGATTGAATCGACGCCTGCAACACCGCGCACCGCCTTCAGCTGGGGGCCGATAATCCAGTCTTGCACGGTTCGCAGATATCCTGCTTTCGAAACTTCGTCGGTCAGCAATTCGCCTTCAGGTGTAAGATAGCTGCCATCCGGCTGCCATCCAGCTCGCCCGGCCACTTTCTTTGCACCCTTGCCATCCGGATTGGTGTACCCCACGGTATACATAACAATTTCGCCCAAGCCGGTGGTAACCGGGCCTATCTGCGGCTGCACGCCGTCGGGTAGGTTTTCGGTAACTTGGGTTAGCCGCTCGCCTACCTGTTGCCGGGCGAAATACAGATCGGTGGATTCGGAGAAGATCGCCGTAACCTGACTGAACCCATTGCGCGATATCGAACGGGTCGTCTCAAGTCCCGGGATACCGGCCAGAGAAATTTCGACTGGGTAAGTGACCAGCTTCTCTATTTCCTCAGGCGAAAGACGCGGGTCGACAGTGTTTATTTGGACCTGGTTACTCGTGATGTCGGGTACAGCATCAATCGGAAGCTGGAACAACTGCCAAGTGCCCAATGCGGCCACCGCGAGGAACAGGAATAGGACCATCCAGCGTGCACGGACGGAAAGCGCAATAAGTCGTGCAATCATGATCTAGTGCTCCCCGCCTTCGCCCTTGCCAAGTTCGGCCTTCAGCAAAAATGCGTTGGTGGTGGCGATTTTTTCGCCCGACTTGAGTCCTGCTACAATTTCAACACGGCCAGCGCTTCGCCGCCCAATAGTGACATTGCGTGCGCGGAACCCATCAGGGGTTCTAACAAAGATAACATCCTTGCCTTCGAGTGTTTGCAGCGATTCCTCTGGCACAACGATAGCGTCCGAGGTCTCGCCCCGGCTCGGCATCAGGCGAACACGCACGGGAAGCCCGGGCTGCAGGCTTCCTTGTACGTCTAGCACGGCGGTGGCCGAACGCGTTTCACCGCCAAGGCCAGGCGTTATTGCGCGCACGCGAGACTCGATTGTCTGACCATCGGGCAACTCGACCGTCGCTTGGTCACCAATGGCAAGTCGCTGAACTTCAACCGACCCCACCGCAGCTTCAATCTGAACCTTCGACGGATTAGCGACACGGTATAGTTCGGTACCTGCAGTTACATAACTCCCTAACGTTGCGTTGGCTTCCGTAATCCGGCCAGAGATCAAGCTGGATACCGCAAGGTAGCGTCCGTCGCCGGTAACCTTGGCTGCGCTTGCTGCTGATTTGGATCGCCGCAATTCAGCTTCGGCTCCGGCCAGCTCAGCCTGTGCCAATTCCAAATCCTGCCGAGCGGTAACGCGTTCGTCGAATAACTTTTTCTCGCGGGCATAAGCAGATCGGGCCACCGCTGCGCGGGCAGCCGCAGCGGTGCGTTCGGCGGCAATATCCGATGCATCGCGGCTTTCAAGAAACGCGATCGGTTCGCCTGCGCGCACGTAATCGCCGAGCCGCTTGACTACACGGGTAATTGCGCCGTCCGCCCGAGCAGTCAGGACCGCTTCCCCGTCAGGGGCAGCAGTAACCATACCTTGCGCGATGATTTCTGCGCCGAGGCCGCCGGCCTGGATTGTTTCGGTAGCGAGGCCCGCCGCTTTTACGCGGGCGGCATCCATTTCAACCAGGCTTTCGTCATGATTTTCTTCAACTTCGGCTGCAGCTTCTTCCCGCACTGGAGAAGAAGTTTTGCCGGGCCAGAACATTACGACACCAGCAATGACCAGAATGATAAGGCCGATTAAGACGGCCAAGCGTGTACGATTCATGACTAAATTCCTCATTGGGTGGCCAGCCAGATCAGCTGCGCAGCTAGTTGGTCCCGATCTTCCTTAGCTTGGATCAAAGCTTCGCGAATGCCATCGCGTGCCTCGGCGGCGGCCAGGACTTCGATCAACGGAAACTTGCCGTTGCGGTAGCCAATCCGAACCAGCCGTAACGCTTCCTCAGCCTGGGGTAGCGAGGCTTCAGACAAAGTTTCTGCCCGAGTTTCGGCCGCCAGATATCGTGATCGGGTTTGGATGATTGCAAGTTCGAAGTCTGTCCTGATTATCGCTTCTTGCGCGGTTGCAGCGCGAAGCCGTGATTGCGCAGCAGCGATATTGCCCTGATTGCGGTTGGCGAAAGGCAGAGGGATCGTCACTCCAACCAGGAAGGCATTGTCCTTGCTTTCCTCGAATCGGCGGACACCGGCCGAGATGACTGGATCCGGCACGGCGAGAGACCTCTCTCGATCAATAGCGGCATCAGCCGCTTCACGCTCGGCTTGGGCGATCTGCAAACGCAGCGATGTATCTCTAGCCAGAAGTGCTGCGGGCGGTTCAATCTTAGGGAAAACCGGTTGAACCACTGGGAGTTGCGCGCTTTCCCCCCACAAGGCGGCGAGCGCGCTGCGGGCGGCAAGATCGCCAACCTGAGCAGCCTCCAGAGCCGCCTGCGCTTCGGCAAGAGTAGCTTGGGCGCGCAGCGCGCGCAAAGGCGGCTCACGACCTACTTCGACCAAAACACGTGCAATGCGCGCAAGTTCACTGTTGCGCTCGACAATATCGCGCGCCAGCTCAAGGCGGGCGGAAGCCGCAATAGCTCCGACATAGCGCTCACGTACCGACAGTGCGAGCCCGGCAGCTGAAAGGTCACCCTGAAGCGCGGTGACGCGAGCCTCTGCCTCAGCCGAACGTATACGTGACCCGCGCTTGCCACCCAGTTCTAACCGCTGGCCAACCGAAAGCGTGTATTCGGTTGCTCTGAGGCCTGAAAAAGCGCCGGTCCCGGCGATGTTTTCCGCCTCAAAAGACACTTCTGGATTGGGCCGCAAGCGGGCTTGGTCGATGAGTGCGCGAGCCGCCTCAGTCTCGGCTCGCGGACCGACGAGGCGCGGGTTGTTTTCGGCGCCCGGCGCGCTCCCGGAAACTCCGGCACGGCTCAAGGCATCTTCGAGCGACAGGACCGTACGATCCTGTGCACCGAGGGGTTCGGTGAACAGGGCGAGGCCAAGCCCGGACAAAAGGGCGCCTCGCCAAATGATGGCAAACATGAATGAAAACTTCCTCTAATGACAAACTGACGGCACGCGCCGAGGCCAAGCCTAGCTAAGCCTCAATTGTCAGAATATCGGAGGTCGGAAAGTGTCTGAATGATCCGGTGGGGGAAGACTTGAGCCGCCTCGCACCAGCCTGACCTGAGCTACCACAATAGGCTCGGGCGGTTGGGCGACTACCTCAGGGATACCAATTTGATGGCCATGACAGCCACTACAATTAGTCGAGGTTTTCGTAGGATCGGGCTGCTTATCGTCGCCTTGCTTCGAAAAGTCCACACAATCGTCTACTGACGCAACAGCGCTGGAGCACGAACTGGAATCCAGCTCGGCAGCTTCAGCCATCGCCCCCGCGGTCATTCCCGTAACGAGGAAAAGACTAACAATAATGTGCAACCATTTTTTCATCTAGCTGGCTCTTAATTTCCCGTGGGTTAAAAGGAAAGGAAAAAATGCAAGAATCTTTCGGTTTCTAAGTATCGCCCTTGCAATAGAATTTACAACTCCGCCATCGGGACATATGAAGCCAGGCCGTTTGCCGGCTTCGCCGACGACCAATGTGCACGGCCAAGCCGCTATTTGCATAACTCAAGACGGGCTATGACATTCGCAGACAACCATAATCTGGAGACCGCTGTAACAATCCCTATGAAACAGAATGCCACTTCGAGCATGCCCGCAGTACCTGTATCACCGAACGGATAGACGCGCTACGCGGGATGCGCGATATCAGAGATTAGCGAAAAACATAATCCTCCTGAATTCCGTCGGACTTACTACAAACAATAGACATCCTGATCCTTTAGTTACTCTAGAAATTTTCTAGCCCGTTGCGGGCTTGTAATTCACGTTTCGCCGGGGCTCGTATAGCTAAGGGCCTAAGGGTTTTGTTAGGAGAGATGATAAACACAGAACGTACTGTCAAAGTATCGTCCGCATTTGGGTGTATTATGCCATAGAGCTCGGCAATCTGACGGTCAGCATCCGCTATCATCGGAAAATGTAGTGCATAACCTTGTGTTTCGGCAATGTCGCCAACCCAAACGTAATTATCTTCGAGAGGATCTACACTGAGTCCGATAACCTTCACGTCACGACGGACAAACTCTGGGTTAAATCCTGCCACTGCACTCAGGTCGGCCGTACTGACCGGTGTAAAGTCCTTCGGATGCGAAAACAGCACCGGCCAGGACCCATTCATCCATTTATGCAAGTTGATCGGACCGTCGGTAGTGTCAGCAGTGAAATCAGGGACTATATCTTCAAGTTGCAAACTCATTTTGTTTCTCCTCATTTGGGCACTGAGGCGCTATCCTGCCATAGCAAGCATAACGCTGGCCAATGCTAAAGCACCTCACGCGCAATCACGATGCCCTCTGTAGCGACTATAAGGATCAAGAGAAAAATACGCTGGCGAGCTGCGCAAAGCAGCTTAATCGGCAAAAATTTTGCTTTTCCTCAGCGGCGATGGTGAACGCTTTTAGCTATTGCGAACAAGAAACCTCTTGATCCTGTAGCCACTACAGTAAGTATGCACTCCGTATGTCGGTTAGCGATTCGCCTGATGCCGACGCTCGTAAGGTTCAACGAGGGCACAAGAACGAGGGCACAAGAATGTGATGCGGCTTACATTACAGATTATCGTGGCCGCGCTCTTTTTTGCGTCGAGCAATAGCGCGCCTGCGTTAGCTGCTGGCCCAGAACAGGCCGACGCAGCGACGGCTTGGCGGCTTCTGGATTATATTGCGGTCGATTATGCCGAAGCAGTTTCCGAAGGGGCTATCACAAGTCGCGGCGAGTATGACGAGATGGTAGAATTTTCTCAATCCGCAAACGAGCGGATCGCGGACCTTCCCCTCACCACTGCCAAGCCCGATCTAGTAAGACTAGCCGCTCGGTTAAAGCGCGCAATAGCGGACAAGGCACCGGCTGACAAAGTAGCCGAACTTGCGCGCACGCTTGGCCGCGAAGTGTTGCTCGCCTATCCTGTGTCCCTGGCTCCCTCCGCTATGCCCAATTTCTCGCGCACGGCGACATTGTACGCGCAGCAATGTGCGTCCTGCCATGGGCCAAGCGGAGGCGGAGACGGTTCGCTCGCGGCAGGATTGGACCCGCCGCCGGCTGCATTCTCCGACTTCTCTAGGGCCCGGCAACGCAGTGTTTTCAGCCTATACCAGGTCATCAACCAAGGCATCGGCGGAACGGCGATGGCGAGTTTTGCGCAGCTCGACAGTGCGGATCAATGGGCATTGGCCTTCTATGTCGGCGCATTCTCATTCTCCAAAGCCGATGCACGCAGGGGTGAGAAAATATGGAATGCGGAGCCAAACTTACGTCGGCGGTTTTCGAATCTCGAAACGCTCACTCAGATTACCCCGGCACAGCTGGCGCAAGAAATAGGCGAGGAAAAGGCCCGTGCACTAGCCGCATTTCTCCGGAAAATGCCCGAAAAAACGACAACCAGTCGTGCTGAGGGACTCGATATCGCACGCGCACGGCTGCGCGCGAGTGTTTCAGCCTATGATTCCGGCGACCGGGACGGAGCTTCTGATCTTGCATTATCTGCCTATCTTGATGGTTTCGAGCCACTCGAACCGATGTTGGCGGTGCGAGATGCGGGACTCCTGACCCAGATTGAAAGCTCGATGGGCGCTCTGAGAGCGGCGATTGGCCGGGGTGCGACAACTGCGGAGGTACGACTACAAGCGAGTGAGTTGGTTGAATTGTTCGATCAAGCGGACAATGTTCTCGAGCGAGAGGCGGGAGACTGGGTATCGAGCTTTGTAGGCTCGTTTACAATCTTGCTTCGCGAAGGACTTGAGGCACTTCTGATCGTCGTCGCCATGACCGCCTTTCTGCGCAAGGCGGGTCGTCCAGAAGGCATCCGCTACGTCCATGCAGGCTGGGTTGCGGCGCTGGCCGGGGGAGCAGCGACATGGTTCGCAGCCACCCGGCTAATCGCCGTCAGCGGCGCAAGCCGCGAGCTCACCGAAGGATTTGGCTCTCTACTCGCAGCGGCCGTGCTGGTCTCTGTGGGCATTTGGATGCACAGCAAGTCGCAGGCCGGCGAATGGCAACGTTATATCCAGAAAACCATGAGTAGAGCGCTTTCGCGAGGATCCAGCTGGTTCCTGTTCGGTCTTGCTTTCCTCGTGGTCTACAGGGAGGTTTTCGAGACAATCTTGTTTTACGCGGCGTTGTGGACCGAACGAAACGGGGGGGCAGTTCTTGCGGGCGCCGGTACAGCCATTGGATTCTTGGTAGCAATCGCGTGGGCGATGCTGCGATATAGCCGCAAGCTGCCCATAGGGAAGTTACTTAATTACAGCGCAATCCTTATTGCCATATTGGCGGTGGTGTTGATCGGCAAAGGGATCGCAGGGCTCCAGGAGGCGGGAATGGTCGGCATAACGCCGTGGCCATTCGTGCCCCGTATCGAAATGCTTGGCGTATTCCCGGCGTCGCAGCCGCTGATAGCGCAGTTCTTATTGATTGTGATCATCGCGTTTGGCTTCTGGAGAAATATTCGGGGGAATGATCCCCTTCCTCATAAACCGCAGGAGAAAAACTCATGACAAACAGACGATCCCTCCTTGGAGGAGCCGCGATCGGCGGCGGCGTGCTCGTGATCGGAGGCATCGCTGCACGGGAATTTCTTGGAGGCGGACGGTCATCATATATATCCTCTGGCTCTGTCAATCCACTGCAGATACCCACGCTTTATCCTGGCAAAGTTGAAGGTGGTGTCCGGATATTTGATCTGAATCTGCAGCGGGGCACCTCACGTTTCTTGAAGGGCGTCGATACGCCCACCATCGGTATCAACCAACCTTATCTCGGCCCAACACTCGAAATGTATGCTGGCGACACCGTTCGGATGAACGTCAGCAGCGAGCTTTCCGAGACGGCAACGGTACACTGGCACGGCTTCCATTTGCCGGCACGCGCCGACGGCGGGCCGCATCAGCCGATAGAGCCAGGCGGAAAATGGTCGCCGAGCTTCGAGGTGCGCCAGCGCGCGTCTATGTTCTGGTATCATTCACATGCACTTCATCGCTCCGGGCCGCAAGTCTATCAAGGATTGGCTGGCGCGATCTATGTACGCGATACTGAAAGCGAGCGACTCGACCTGCCGAACGATTACGGGATCGACGATGTTCCGCTGATCGTGCAGGACCGGGCCTTCAACCGCGACGGCAGCCTGTTTTATTCCACGTCAATGCGCAATGTCATGATGGGGATGACGGGTAATACGATGCTCGTCAACGGTACTGTTAATCCGGTATTCGAGGCGCGCAGCAATCTCCTGAGGCTCCGCTTGCTCAATGGTTCGAACGCGCGCTTCTATCGCTTTGCATTCGACGACGGCCGCAGCTTCGCTCAGGTCGCAAGCGATGGCGGTCTCCTTGAACAGCCATATCGTACGAACAATGTCATACTGGCCCCTGGAGAGCGTACACAAATCGTGATCGATCTAAGTGATGGCAGTCCGGTCGCGTTTTTGGCGGACAGCATCGAGACGATGGGAATGATGGGAGGCGGCGGGATGCAAAACCGCGGCATGATGAGCGGCAACGATCGAATGGGTGACGGCATGGGGGACAGACGTGAGGGTCGCGGAGAAATGATGGATCGCGGGATGAGGACAAACGGCGAGGGCATGATGAACGAAAGGCAGCGCTTCACGGTGCTGAATATCCGTCCTACGGCTCAACGGCGCAAGGCGATCACCATGCCCACCCGGCTGCTCTCGCTGCCTCGCGTCGATCCGACAGATGCGGTTCGGACGCGCAGATTTGTCCTCAATATGGGGATGGGCATGAGTATGATGCGCGGCGGTGGCTTTACAATCAACGGCCAGTCCATGGATATGCAGCGCATCGACGAGACGGTAAAAGTCAACACGACAGAAATCTGGCAGATTGAGAATGCTTCGATGATGGCGCATCCCTTTCATATTCACGATGTGCAATTCCGCGTGCTTGACCGCAATGGTCGCGCGCCCGGCCCAGAAGAACGGGGGCTAAAGGATACAGTCACCGTGGCACCGCGCGAGGTCGTTCGGGTTATTTTGCGGTTCGAAGAATATACTGACCCGGACCTGCCCTATATGTACCATTGCCACATTCTGGAACACGAGGATGCTGGTATGATGGGGCAGTTCGTCGTCGTATGAGATTAATGCAAATCATCAAGATGTATTCGGTCTCTGCGGTTGAATTCTTCACAAGGAGTCTTACTTTAAAGTGATGACCGTCTGTCCTGATGTACTTACCGCAATCGGCAACACCCCGTTGGTTAAACTTCGCCGCGCTTCGAACGAAACCGGATGCAAAATACTGGGCAAGGCGGAGTTCATGAATCCTGGCGCGTCGGTCAAGGACCGCGCGGCACTTTATCTCGTTCGTGACGCCATGGACCAAGGCCTTCTGTCAAGAGGCGGTATGATCGTCGAGGGTACGGCGGGCAATACGGGGATCGGTCTGACCATGGTCGGCAATGCGCTGGGCATGGAGACGGTTATCGTTATACCTGAAACCCAAAGCCAGGAAAAGAAGGATGCGCTTCATAGTCTGGGTGCCCAACTCGTTGAGGTTGCGGCTGTACCGTATAGCAACCCCAACAATTACGTAAAAATTGCCAGTCGCCTCGCCGAGCAGCTTGCGAGGAATAGGAAAGACGGAGCGGTGTTCGCCAATCAATTCGATAACCGGGCAAACCACCGCGCACATATAGAGACGACCGGTCCGGAAATTTGGAACCAGACGGATGGCAAGGTTGATGGATTTATTTGCGCGGTCGGGACCGGTGGCACGCTTGCCGGCACCGCACAAGCGCTACGCGCGCGCAAGCCGGATATCAGGATCGGCATTGCCGATCCGCCCGGAGCCGCACTCTACAGCTATTTCACCACGGGCGAACTTAAGGCCGAAGGCAGCTCAATTACCGAAGGCATTGGTCAGGGTCGCATTACGGGCAATCTTGAGGGGCTGGAAATTGACCATGCCTACCGCATCCCAGATCAGGAAGCGCTCGACATCACCTTCGCTCTTTTGGAGGAAGAAGGTCTCAACCTCGGCACGTCCTCGGGTGTGAATGTCGCAGGAGCGATCAGGCTGGCTCGGGAACTGGGGCCCGGCCATACCATCGTCACCATATTGTGTGATTCAGGTTCACGCTATCAATCACGCCTCTTCAACCCGGTATTCCTGCGCGAAAAAGGATTTCACGTGCCCGATTTTCTCACCCGAAGCGTCGAATTCGACGTCCCCTACCTCCCCCACGATAAATAGGAGTTTTACATGACACTTTCAATTGGCTCGACAGCCCCCGATTTCACAGCGGAAACGACCCAGGGTACCATTAACTTTCATGATTGGATGGGTGAAAGTTGGACGATCCTCTTCTCTCATCCCAAGGCCTTTACTCCGGTTTGCACGACTGAGCTAGGTTATATGGCCGGGCTCGGCGAGGAATTTGCGAAGCGCAATACTAAGATCCTGGGCCTTTCGGTCGACAGCAGCGAGGATAATCGCGACTGGCTTCCCGATATCGAAGAGGTCAGCGGTAATAAAGTCGATTATCCGGTGGTCGGCGACAGCGACCTCAAGGTCGCCAAGCTTTACAACATGTTGCCAGCTGACGAGACCGGCCATGCGGAAGGCCGGACCGCAGCCAATAATGCAACCGTACGCACTGTTTACATCATTGGTCCGGACAAGAAAATCCGAGCCATGTTGCTTTATCCTATGAGCAGCGGCCGTAATTTCGATGAAGTTCTCCGGCTGCTGGATTCGGTGCAACTCACAGAAAGTAAGGGTGTGGCAACGCCTGTTAACTGGCAAAAGGGCGATGATGTCATCATCCCGCCGTCCCTGTCGGACGAAGATGCCAAAGCCAAATATCCTGCTGGCTGGGATACGAAGAAGTCCTATTTACGCGTAATACCGCAACCGACCGATTGATCATGTGAAGACCGTGCCTGAAATGATCAGAAGACGCTTATTATAGTACCTGTCCGAATGCTGAAATATCAAATGGGGCTTCGAGCGTATGCCATGATTTTTACCCGTCAGTAAGCGATGTCATGATGGGGATGACGGGCAATACGATGCTCGACAACTGTACGATAGATACGGCGTTTGAGGCGGACAGCAATCTCCTAAGGCTCCGCTTGCTCAATGGCAGCAAAAGCCGAGCTCTGACCCGCATTGGCCTCATATACGGACTAAGTGCAGTTGCTGAATATATCACTAGGGGCTCCAAGAAACAGCAACGGTGGACTACTCCGTTTATGACAGCGTCGATAATCGGTCTTTGCCCGAATTGCCCGGTTCACAGGTTCCAGATGATTTGCTACTCCAATCTATAGTGACTACAGAATGGAGAAAAATGTTTACAATTGGTGTTTTGTCGCGGCGGGCCAGCGTTAAGATTGAGACGATCCGCTATTACGAGAGGATAGGCCTCGTGCCGAAACCCGGTCGGACAGAAAGCGGTCGGCGGCTGTATGGGTCAGCTGACGTCAAGCAGCTCAGCTTCATTCGTCATGCGCGCGAGCTTGGCTTCGATATCGCGTCAATCCGGGCTATGCTGGGGCTAAGGGAGATACCGGATGCTTCATGCGAGGACGTGAGCCGGATCGCCCAAGATCAACTTGTCGCGGTCAACGACCGGATTTCACGGCTCCTTGGATTGAGGCAGGAACTTTCCCGTATGATCGGCTCGTGTGCCAACGGAAAAATCGCTGATTGCCGGATCATCGAAGTCTTGGCCGATCATAACTCGCCGACAGATTTAGCTGAACAAAAATCTACATAGGGACTTATTAACTGCTTGAAAGCACATCTGTAATTCAGTCCGTCAGCGCCGGGTTCCAGTTCTTGCGTAGGCAAATAAAACTTCAGTTCAGATGCCGATCAACTTGGGCGATCCGAATAGTTTGAATCGACAGTTTCAAGAGCGAACCAGGTGATACAGCAGTTACTCCAGACGAAACGTCACCGGGAACGAAAAACTTGTTGCTTCTGTAGTGGCTACAGAATGTAATAAGGGTGCCGCTTGGCGGAATTTGTTCGCTCCAATTTGAAATATGGTGGTAAACTCATGACCAAAACAATCAGTCCTCCAGGCTCATTGCGCTTTAAAGTTGATGGCCTGGCCTACCAGAGCGAGGTTCGCGCGCTCCGCGCTGCACTGGGTCCACTCGTCGGCGGTGAAGATGCGCTAGCCTTCGACACTGAGCGTGGTTTCATGACCATACATACACCCAATCAAGTTGCTGCAGCAGAGATCGAGGCAGCGGTAGCTAAAACGGGCTTGCACGCAAAGCTTTGGCAGACATCTGAAGTTTCGCCGCATATGTCGGATTTTGTTGAAGTATCCGAAGACGCGGCGTGCTGCGGGTCACTAGTGCGCGAAGCGCTCGGTCCGCCAAGTCCAACACCTATGTCTGGCCAAATTCTATTGCGCATTCACGGCATGGATTGCGCCGACGAAATCGCAGCGCTGAAGCGCGAAGTCGGTCCACTGGTCGGGGGAGATAAGCTCGCTTTCGACCTGCTCAATGGCCGCATGTCGATCGATATGAAGCCCAACGTTACTCTTGAAGCCAGCATTCTAGAGGCTGTTACCCGCGCTGGATTAAGAGCGGAGCCGTGGACCGAGGGTGAGACGAGCGAAGAAGCGCAAACCGAGGTCCGCCGTAAGCGGGTTCAGTCTTGGCTGACGACAGCGAGCGGCTTGTTTACGGCGCTAGGGTTTGCAGTCCATGCTTGGCTGGCTGGAGGTGTGTTAGCGGCTTTCGAGGCAGGAGAACATGGATTAGGCTCGACTCCCTTGCCGAGCATTCTGCTCTACACAATCGCGGTGCTCAGCGCGGCGCGCTACGTTGCACCAAAGGCTTGGCTCGCAGCCAAGCGCCTTCGCCCAGATATGAATTTGCTGATGATGGTCGCAGTCGCGGGCGCGATCGGCATCGGTGCCTGGTTCGAGGCTGCTACGGTGTCCTTCTTTTTCGCATTGGCCCTAGCACTTGAGGCGTGGAGCCTCGGCCGCGCACGTCGCGCTGTAGCAGCCCTCATGGAACTGGCTCCACCGACAGCACGCATCAAGCTTGAAGATGGCTCCGAACGCGACGTCCCGGCAGGCGAAGTCCCGGTCGGTGCGCATATCATCGTTCGCCCAGGAGACAAGATGCCGCTCGACGGGCGAGTAGTCACTGGTGAGAGCGAGATAAACCAAGCGCCGATCACGGGAGAAAGCGTGCCCGTATTCAAAGCCCCGGGGGACGAGGTCTTTGCCGGGACGATCAACGGAGAGGGCGCGCTCGAAGTTTTGATCACCAAGGCGGCGAATGATACGACACTTGCCCAGATCATCCGCATGGTGGGTTCGGCGCAGAGCCGACGCGCGCCCAGCGAACAATGGGTCGAGAAATTCGCACGTGTCTACACCCCTCTCGTGATGATCCTTGCCGTCGTGATCTTTCTTGTTCCGCCTCTGCTTTTCGGGGGAGCCTGGGGCGTTTGGTTCTACCGGGCCCTCGTGCTTCTCGTTATCGCCTGTCCCTGCGCTCTTGTGATTTCAACGCCGGTGACGATCGTGGCCGCGCTCGCGGGAGCCGCGAAGCAGGGCGTTCTTGTGAAAGGGGGGACACATCTTGAAACGCCCGCGCGCCTTAAAGCCATCGCGATGGACAAGACTGGTACGCTGACGGAAGGCCGGCCAAAGGTCGTCGAGATCTTACCGTTCTCAGGCCGCAGCATCCATGAAATCATCAAGGTGGCGGCCGCATTGGAGGCACGCAGTGCGCATCCAATCGCAAGCGCCATTTTGGCAAAGGCGGATGAGTTGAATATCGTTGCCGCGCCCGCCGAAGCTGTTCAGGCCATCATCGGTCGAGGCGTCACCGGACAAGTGGCTGGCCGCACCATGTGGCTCGGCTCACGCCGCTATGTTGAAGAACAGGGTGTCATCTCTGGCGCGATCCCGCTGCATATTGACGCGCTTACGGCAGCTGGCCACACGCTCGTCGCGATCGGCGAGGGTCAGGAGGTTTGGGGCCTTGTGGGCGTTTCCGACGCCGTCAGGCTGGAAGCAAGAAGTATTGTCACTGCGCTGCATCAAGCTGGAATCGAGCATGTCGTGATGCTCACGGGTGATAACCAGGCCACGGCGGAATTAATTGCGAAGCAAACCGGTATCGACGAGGTTCGCGCTGAGTTGCTGCCCGCCGACAAGGTAGCCGCCGTGGAGGATCTCGTACGACGCTACGGATCGGTTGCTATGGTCGGCGATGGGGTTAACGACGCGCCGGCCATGGGGTGCGCCAATATCGGGGTCGCAATGGGCGCGATGGGTAGCGACGCTGCCATCGAAACGGCAGATGTGGCGCTCATGTCGGACGATCTTTCAAAACTTCCCTGGTTGGTCCGGCATTCGCGCGCCACGCTTTTTGTAGTTCATCAGAACGTCGCATTCTCAATCGCCGTCAAACTTGTCTTCACAGCTCTGACTATTGTCGGCCTTGCTTCGCTGTGGGGCGCTATTGCGGCCGATGTTGGCGCGTCGCTGCTGGTCGTTCTTAACGGGCTTCGTTTGCTCAATCGGGGTCAGACCGATGGACGCACTCCGAAGGCCGGTCCTCGCACTGACGGGAACGTCTCAAGCATCGCCGAACCAGAGTGAGCCTACTCCGTTTCAAACTGAGCACATTTGCGCCTTTGGCCGTGCACTGCAAACCAATGAGGACCATCCGATCGTGAGCTATTCGAATTTGACCAAGAAGATATTTCTGACAGTAACTGCGGCCACTACTGCGTTTGCTATAGATTTCGTCACAAAATGGCTGACCGTCAATACAGTGATGAAGCCACCGCGGGTAATCGAGATTGCGCCATTTCTTAATTTCAGACTGGGTTACAACACGGGGGTCAGTTTCGGCATGTTCCAAGATATATTCTCGGCCTATCCGTTGGTGCTTGCCGGATTATCAATGGCCATCGTGATCGGCATCCTCGTTTGGGCGGTGCGAACGACAAAATTGACCGAGACGTTTGCACTCGGGCTCGTCGCCGGAGGCGCCATCGGGAACATCGTGGACAGAGTACTTCACGGTGCTGTGACCGATTTCCTCGACATCTACGTTGGCGCTTGGCACTGGCCGACTTTCAATTTGGCCGACGTTATGATCATCAGCGGCGTAGGGCTGCTGCTTCTAAGCTCCATACTGCCATTCCGCTTGGCAAGCTCAGCACCGCAGGAGCCGGACAGCAAGTGCCCCGAAGCATGAACTGATAATAGGCTGGTTTGATCGCGTGAGCAATTTCCGGGCGACCCTTCTGCCAGATAGTCGTAGTATGGCAACTAAAGAGGATCATGAGAATCAATATGCAATCCAAACGACGGGCGCTTTTGTTTTTGAATGCGCAAAGTCGTAACGGCCATGGTAATATGGCCAATGGGGTAGCCCGGCAACTTCAGAGCGGTGGCATCACCCTGATCGAAAGTTTGAGCAAACGCGCTGACGATATGAGCCAAGAAATTGTACGGCGTGCTGACGAGGTCGACCTTGTCATCGTCGGCGGCGGCGATGGCACAGTGAACGCGGCTCTCAAAGGTATTGTCGAGACGGGATTGCCCCTTGGCGTTCTGCCACTCGGGACGGCAAACGACCTTGCTCGAACGCTCGGCATTCCTATTAACCCCGAAGCTGCAGTAGCGGTTATTGTCGCTGGATGCACAAGGCGGATTGACGTTGGAACGGTTAATGATCAGCTTTTCGCTAATGTCGCGAGTATGGGTATGAGTGTTGAGCTGGCGCGTCGACTGACTGGCAATTTGAAGCGGCGTTGGGGACGTCTAAGCTACCCGCTGGCAGCCCTTAAAACAATGCTGGCCATGAAACCATTCGCGGCGGAAGTGGTCACTAAAGACCGGAAAATTCAGCTGAAAAGTCTTCAGATAGCAGTCGGCAACGGCTTATATTATGGCGGCGGCATGTCCGTGTATGAAGTAGCGAGCATTGATGATCAATCCTTGGACTTTTACAGTGTGGAGCCCCGGCAATCCTGGCAATGGCCACTCTTTTTGTCAGCCTTTCGACGCGGACGTCATCGAAATTTGCGCAAAATGCAAGCATTTTGCAGTCCCGGTCCTCTCGACATCCGAACTGACCCGCCACTTTCGATCAATACCGATGGCGAAATCACGACCACGACCCCAGCCCGATTCGACCTCTTGCCGCTAGCACTGTCAGTCTTTGTACCTACGGATCGAGTTGAAGGGTGACCTGGATTCGGGTCGATGGCGCTGTGGGATTTTTCGCGGCGGGGATGGTATCGTCATCCTTTCCATAGCTTCGGTCAGCATGCCATTATTGCTACCATCTCCCTGCCAGCAATGGTTAAACCGATAACGACAACGATAGCCGAAAAAAGCAGCTTTAACGCGCCTTTGCGCTGTTCGAGACGCTGCGACGCCAGTGTACCGATGATGCAGCAGCGGCACCGCGAGGATCGATCCACCGCCGCCGATCAGCCCCAGCGTGAACGCGACCAATATTCCCGATACAAGCGAGAGCAATTCCTGGAGCAATGCAGCATTCATTAACGATTCTGCCCGAAATCACAGTTTGTCGTCCTGCGCGACTTCGCCTGGCTCTCCCTTTGCACCGGACGCGCAATAGATTTCGTATAGCGTCTCCAACAAACGGCGCGAGGCATCACCGGCCAGCGAATAATGAATCGTGCGGCCATCGCGGCGCGGCTTCACCAAACCATCTTTGCGCAACAGCGCCAGTTGCTGCGAAACCGCCGCCTCGCGTATGCCAAGCAATTCGGCAAGCTCGCCGACGCTTCGTTCGCGTTCGACGAGCTGGCAGGCGATCATCAGGCGGTTATGACTGCCCAGCGCCTTGAGCAGGGACAGAGCCTTTTCGGCCTGTCTGCGGATTTCTTCAGGTTTCACACTTATATATATGCGGAGATGTGCATATTAAATCAATTAAAAATATGCCTTCGCGTCTTTTTCGAAAGGCGTGTGACACTCGGACATTCAAGGAACTTAGCTATGACCAATATGAAAGCTATGGCCAATATGAAAAAAATCGACGACCGCTTCACCATTGGAATGGCGCCGCCTTCCGCTGATGATCTGCGCGAGCTGGCGCAAGCGGACTACAAATCGGTGGTCAATCTGCGCTGCGAGGCAGAACCGGATCAGCCTTTCAAGCCCCCCCGCGAAGGCAAAGAAGTCCGCACTCTTGGCCTAGTCTATAGCCATGTCCCGGTAGCGGGTGATGCGATGACGGAAGCACTGGTCGAGCAATTCCGCACCGCAGTCAAAACGCTACCCGGTCCGGTGTTCGTGCATTGCGCATCTGGCAAGCGGGCCGGAGCATTAACCGTCATGCACCTTGCCGCCGAAAACGGTATGAGCGGGGACGCGACGCTGAAACAGGCCGAAGCCATGGGTTTCGCGTGCGACGAACCGGCGCTCAAGCGGTTCGTGCGCGATTATGTCGATGGGCAAAGTGGCTGATTGCCGCTGCGCCGCCAACTTATCATCCCTCCTACTGTGAGACACATCCATGACCCCCAACGTTCAATCTTTCTTTGACGATGATACCAACACGATAAGCTATGTTGTATCAGATCCCGCAACCGGCGCGTGCGCCATTATTGATCCCGTACTGAATTATGACGCAGCAGCGGCGCGAACGGCGACGATTTCAGCTGATCGCGTGATCGACCACGTTCGGCGCGAGGGGCTGAACTGCGAATGGGTTTTGGAAACCCATGTCCATGCCGATCATCTCTCGGCTGCGCCTTATGTTCAGGGAAAGCTGGGCGGAAAGCTGGCGATCGGCGATCACATCACCATCACGCAGTCGGTGTTCGGAGAGATTTTCAACGCCGGGCCGGACTTACCGCGTGATGGCAGCCAGTTTGACCAGCTTTTTCATGACGGCGACAGTTTCCCCTTAGGCAAAATGACAGCGCACGCTCTGCACACACCGGGCCATACGCCGGCCTGCATGACATATGTGATTGGCGACGCCGCCTTTGTCGGCGACACCATGTTCATGCCCGACTATGGAACCGCCCGCGCCGATTTCCCTGGCGGTGATGCTCGCATATTGTACCGCTCGATCCGCAAAATATTTACGCTTCCGGGTGAGACGCGGCTGTTCATGTGCCATGATTATCTGCCCGAAGGCCGCTCAGAGCATCGCTGGGAAACGACCGTGGCCGAGCAGAAAGCCGCCAATATCCATATCCATGATGGCGTGAGCGAGGATGAATTTGTCACCATGCGAGAGGCGCGCGATGCCCAGCTAGGCATGCCGAAGCTGATTCTGCCGTCGATCCAAGTCAACATCCGCGCCGGCTATATGCCTCCAGCTGAGGACAATGGCACGGTCTATCTGAAGCTGCCAGTCAACATAGTGGGCGAACCACAAACCCCGCCCGATGAAACTAGGCCGGGTACGCAGTAAACGTCTGCTGACAGGGACACGTTTATAAGACACTGACATTCTGAGGGGGATAGAAAAAGGCTGGCCGCTTCTGCTTCAACTGCGCTTTTGGGGGATCCCATATTGCGAATGTCGCTAAGCCTTATATTCGCAATTGGCGGCTTGGGCCATTTCTGTGCGCATGAATATAGCTTCATAGCACAATCCTTCTTCTAGAAACTAGGTGACGGGTAAGCATCCAATGCTCCCGAAAAATTAGAAATTTGTCAGACCGAGCCGCCGCGCGCAGGCTCAAAACTTGTTTAGCTAATCTATCGAGCTGTCACAGATCGCATGAATTAGAGCATTGCGAGCTTGGCTGCCAAAGCTAAAAGTCAACGCGAGTAGGCGACTTGAATTCTGCAATGGCGCTCCAGCAATATTATATTAGTTTGACATTTGGTATGACACATGTCATTTATCTCGCGCCATCTGTCATATTCTGGAAAGCAAAGAAATTGGAAACGGAAGAAGTATTGAGCCGGGAATTTGATCGGGTCATTGCTCTATTAGGCGGTGATGCAACTTTCAAATATCCTTTGAAAACCGCGCTCGATGCTCATGAAGTGATCTCCAAGGGTTTCCCCAGTACGGTTTTGACAGAACTGGTCGCCAATGTCGCGTTGATCCAGCATTCCGATGCACTCGAAAAAGCAGTCGGCATCAGCATGCGCACATTCCAGCGCCGCAAGGGCGAGACAACCGCAAAACTGCTCAGCCCGGAGCAAAGTGGCCGCGCTTGGAAGTTTGCTGAGATTCTGGCAGAGACGACAGATATTTTTGGTTCGCAGGAAGAAGCCGAACAATGGCTGGAACGCCCCGCAATCGGTCTCAATCAAAAACGACCCATTGATCTTCTATCGACACCTGCTGGTTCCCAACTGGTCGTACAACTTCTCGAGCGAATTGAATTTGGCGTCTACACATGACACCCTTGCCTACGCCTCTTGGCGGATCGGATATCATCGGTTGGCGGCTTGATGATCAGAGATTTACCAAAACATGGGATAGCGGAGAGGGAGCGTTCCGCCAAGGTGGTCGCTGGAACAGCAAGAATATAAGGGCCGTTTACGGTGCCGTCGATCCTGCAACTGCGATTTTGGAAGTGGCTGTGCATAAAACCTTCCGGGTTCTTGATACGGTCCCGCATGTTCTGTCATCATTCAAGATACTAAAACCCTCTGCTATCTATATGGTCGAACCTGGTGATATCCCGAACCCCAACTGGTTGACGCCAGGGATTCCCAGTGCCGGTCAGCAGCAGTTCGGCGACCAGTTGCTCGCCGATAACCTGTTCATCCTCATTCCGAGCGCTGTCTCTATCCATAGCTGGAGTATCATATTTGATTCCGTGCGCGCTTCTGGAACATATGCCTTGGAAACACAGGAACGGTTTGCTCTTGATGGGCGGTTACATCCGCCTGTAACCTGACTCGATGGAATCGAACACAATTGCCAATCTCGCCCGATGGCAAGATTATCGCGAATACCAGCATCCCCAACAATGACTACTGCAGCAGCGCACTTGACGGCAGAGCCGCAACTGAAAGAATTTTTGCTCACAATTTTCCGAGCCAGATAAACAAACCCTACGCTGCGGTGTCCAATCGAAGTCTCCGGATGCGGTCAGGGGGCCGCACCCGAAGTTTCGATTGCGGCACTTTCACTTCACTTGGAAGGCGTATTTGCCGCTGATTACTTCGTTATCGTCGCCCGATGCCATTGAGCGCAGTTCATAACCTCCGGACGTCAGGGGCTTTGTCATCATCACCATAACCGACTTGCCGTCTTTGCCCATCATCACAGAAATTGGCATTTTCATCGGGGCGTGACAGGCCATACCCGGCATTGATGTCATCATTAGTTGCGTGCGGGTGTTTGCAGGCATGATCTTCTCATCAAAGACCAGATCAATTCTCTTCGTCGGTGTAATCGTCGCATTGGCCGCTGGCTTGGCTGTAACTAGACTCAGGTGAGCAAAATCGCCGCGAGCGTTGTGGGGCAACGGCGAGGGTTAGGCGAAACAATCCGGTGCTGCGCATTTCCGGTTCCTTGGCTGTGTCTAATCATCAATACGCGGCGATATTGCCCACCCCTCAAAAATAATTTTGAGGGCCAAGCGGTGCAGCTTGCGTATTAGTAGGCAGATCACTCAAACAGGATCGTGATTACCTGCGGCCGTTCTGCACGAAATCAAGAATGATGCTATTTTGGGGCACATGTTTTTCCTCACAAATCGGCCTCTGGAATAGCTGGGAAGCACCTTTTAATCATGCGTCATTATACCAGAATATATTATACTCTTTTATCGGTTCTGGCTTTGGCGGCCATTTGCTCACCTATTTCCGCGCAGGCGAAGGAGGGTGATGTTGAAACGTTATGGCGTCTGCTGGATTATATTGCGGTCGATTATCCCGGTGCAGTCGATAAAGGTAAAGTGATAAACGAAGCAGAATTTTCCGAAATGGCGGAGTTTTCGGGAACTGTAGTCGACGGTTTGGCAAAGCTGCCATTAAAGTCGGGCCGAGCCGGCCTGATTGCAAAAGGTAACGAGCTCAATACGGCCATTGATAATAAAGCGTCTCCAGAAGTGGTGGCGCGGCAGGCACGCTTGCTGGCAACCGAGTTGCTCCGCAGTTATCCTGTTCCACTTGCTCCCAAAACTGCACCCAATGTACAAATTGGCAAACAGCTGTATGCGCAAAATTGTGCCAGTTGCCACGGCATGTCTGGTAACGGTCAAGGGCCGGATGCGAGGCAGATCGACCCCGCTCCGATAGCATTTACCGATGTAGAGCGAGCAAGAGAACGCAGCCTGTTCGCCCTGTATCAGGTTATTGGTCAGGGGCTTGATGGGACAGCAATGCAGAGTTTTGCTGATTTACCTGCCCGGGACCGTTGGGATATGGCCGCATATACGGGCAGTTTCGCATTCAAAGAGGCATCCAAGGGGCAAAAGCTTTGGCAAACACATGCGGCTATTCGCGCCCTGTTTCCCGATCTCTCAGCTTTGGCGAGCATGACTCCGGCCAATTTGGGAAAACAGATAGGACCAGAAAAAGCAGACGCAGTGATGGCATTCCTGCGGAAAAATCCAGAAGTCATTGGTACTACTGCTTCATCCACCGGCTCGCTGGCGCTATCCCGGACCAAGCTGAAGGAAAGTCTGGCGGCTTATCAGGCAGGCAGAAAAGACGAAGCAGAAAGTCTGGCATTATCTGCGTATCTTGACGGCTTTGAACCCCTTGAGCCTGGTCTGGCCGCTCGCGATCCGTCTTTGCTAAAAGCCATTGAACGCGCGATGGCCCATGTCCGCGCTGCTATCGGTGACAGCCTTCCCGTAGCGGAGGTGGAGAGCCGGATCAGCGCTCTTGATGGGCTGTTTTTAGAGGCAGAGGCCGCCCTAGACGCCGATCAGGCCAGCCAAGCATCCGCTTTTGTTGGAGCCTTTACAATATTGCTTCGCGAAGGGCTGGAGGCGCTACTGATTGTGGTGGCTATGATTGCGTTTCTGCGCAAGGCCGAGCGACCCGAAGTCATGCCTTATGTGCATGGAGGTTGGATTGGTGCGCTTCTGGTAGGCGGCGCAACATGGTTCGCTGCCACCTATCTCATAGGTATTAGCGGAGCGAGCCGGGAGTTGACCGAAGGTTTTGGTTCTTTGTTTGCAGCCGTCATCCTGCTTTTTGTTGGTTTGTGGATGCACGGCAAGTCGCGCGCCGATGAATGGCAACGCTATATCGGTGAAACAATGAGCAAAGCATTGTCGCGAGGGTCGGCATGGTTTCTCTTTGGCCTGGCTTTTATTGTCGTTTACCGCGAAGTCTTTGAGACCATCCTGTTTTTTGCCGCGCTCTGGACTGCGGACAATGGTATGACCATTCTAGCTGGGTCGGGAGCCGCGATACTTTTGCTCTCGGTCATTGCCTGGGCCATGTTACGATACAGCCGGAAGCTACCGATAGGTAGGTTCTTCGCTTATAGCTCAGCGTTGATGATCGTTCTTACTGTGATTCTCACCGGCAAGGGAATTGCGGCGTTGCAGGAGGCTGGCCTGATGAGCGTGACCCCGCTTCCTGATTTTCCGCAAATTGCCATGTTGGGAATTTTCCCTGCGGTTCAGCCTCTTATCGCTCAAGTTTTGGTAATTGCAATTATAGCAGCGGGCTATTGGTACAATGTCCGTTTAAAAAACATGCAGGGTTAGATTATATCTGATCAAAGTGAATAATGAGAAATGATATGGAACTTCCAGACTCCAATACAGCCCGTATCTGTGCCGAGCTTGGTGGGGTTATTATAGCGGCTTATCTGTTTTTTACCTTACCAACCATGACATCACAGACTTACGGGCTGATTGGCGGCCTTGCCGTTGGCTGGATTTTGGGTCAGGTTATGACGGGAAACCGGGGACTGGTAAGCCTCAATCGGTTTGATGTATTCGGCCGTCTCAGTACCTATATAATGATAACTAGCGATGGAGAAAAAAATGCCAAAAAGAGTCAAAGTTACCAAGGAGACCGACAGCGGACGCAATGCAGCGTTCCACGACAATTTTACCGGTGACGACATGTCCCGCTCCGAGTTTGTGCAAAAAATCAAAACCGGAGAATATGAAAATTACCACATCCGCAAAGTTAACGGCGTAGACACGCCTGTTTCAAATCCAGACTCCAAGCACAACAACAACCTGGATTGAACCCTGAAGCGAGCCACCAGTGAATTTGGCTAAACGTCCTTCTCAGGCCAAATGGAACGACTGATATTATCCGACTGGCTTTGAGGATTATTTTGACAGATATGACCTTTCAAATTGGTAGGCAAATAGGGTTTCACATCGCCCATCTGCGGGACTGCCGTTGCACTTAACCGATCCGCTACAGATTGGTGTAGCTTCGCTTCTGGGTGAATGCTGCGAACCCTTTTACCCCAAGTCAATTTGTCTCTAGAAATCCAGCGCACCCATTTTGGCTGCATATCAAGCGCGCTTTGTATCTCATCATGCTGCAAACCAAACGGGTCCGGTGCGGTATTCAGAAAATTCCGCTGAATTTCAATGGTGGGCACGGCTGAGACGAGCTCGCCGGCCATCCACTCCAGAGCAATATCCGATAGCCGTGATTCATCTTCCGGATAGCTTCCGCCAATATCAGAATGATTGCCGACGAACCACAGCTGCTCAAGCCAATTCGGGTTGCCTCGCCGCTTATTCCACTGCACGTCCGTATCGCTCCCCCAGCCTACTCTGGGAAACTTCTTACGCGCCTCGTCAATCGACAACGCATGCCGCAATTTTGGTATCTCGCGGTCCACATAGCGATCATAGTTTTTTCCGCTCCACCAAGCCATATGTCCATGCCAAAGGGCAGAAATCCAGTCTACCGGGTTCCACCAGCGAAAGCTGCGAGCATCATCCTCAAAATAATATTTAAACTGCGAACCCACGCTTCTTAGGACCCAATATAATATGAAAGCAGGAATGGTTCCGGCCAGGGCGCTCAGCCACCAAGTATCGGCATCCAAACTGCGCCAAAATCCAAAGGCTGTCACCAAAAACGCTATCGCCACGACGATCGAAGCGGTTCTGCTTCCCAGAGCAGCGACAGTATCAAACACTCCCACAAATTCAGGTTGAACGTTGCCTTGACCTTCTCCGTCCGCGCCCACACCTTCTGATCCATATTTCGACCGAAACCGCCTCGCTTTATGCTCGCGCTGTCGTTCATATTTCCCGCGCTTGGAGCCAGCGCCGTGGTTGTAGACGTCTCGCACAGCCTCGCTTGCAATCATTCGCAAGGCCGGACCGTAACGCGGCACCGGATTGCCTTCACCATCATGTTTTGGCACGCCGCATAGGTTCATAACATTCGTGACAGCGCGAACCGTATAGGCACCGCGGCTAAATCCTATTAATACAACTTTGTCTCCCGGCCTATGATGAGCGATAATTGCAGCATAGCAATCAATGACATTTTCATCGATCCCCGTGCCGAGCGCGGCAGCAAAAAAGTTACGCAAACGCTTGAAAGTCAAACCGCCAGCTTCTCCTGCGCCAAGACCTGCATCGTAAAATGTTACTTGTTTTTTTGGACTGATGGTTGAATCTGGACCGGGCCTCGTGGCTCGGTACAGCTTATAGACATTCGAAAGTCTTTGATCGGGCCGAAGGCCGCCAACCTGGCCAGTTCCATCAGAATAGATAAGTATGTTTTTAGACATTGCGCCCCCGCATATTTTTAGCTTTCACTGCAACTGCATTAGTGTTTGGAAAGTATATAATCGATTCTATGCCCGATATTGGGCTCAAATAATCTAGAAATGATATTCAATCTCTTTTGATTTCTACTAATGGCCTATTAGCATTGAAAAATATTGATCCAAAGCTCATAGAAGCAATTGGAAATCGAAGAGAGCTGTTCTGGAGTGTTTTCAGGAGAATAATAGAATGACCCCATTTCTGGTAAGCTACGCCACCCAGCGCAAGTCCCACCCTGACATCGGCGGACATTATTGCCATAGCCGTGATGTTTGGGTTGAGGGCACCAAGCAAGGCGAAGTACCGATTGTATTGATGCATTCAAACTTGTCCGAGTTGGTGACCAAAACAGCAACGCAACAGGAGACGGATGACGAAAATTTCCCGCCAAGGCCTCTTTCAGAGCTGGTGACCAAAACAGATGTCCAGCAAGAATCTGATGATCAGAGTTTAAATGCTTCTTCCATACTCGAAATGGAAACGAAGACCACCTATGAGGTTGAAAGCGACGATCAGGACTATACGTTGTTCTGATATTGCTGGCGCAGAATGATTTTTCTGGCAACCAACAAGCGGGACATTACGATTGATTTCGTGGTCCTAGAACTCCAAAAACGTGGGGTTCCGTATCTTCGACTGAATACCGAAGACATAACCGAATGGCAGATAGAATTTCCAAATGGAGAACCGAGCCATGCGACTTTTGCGCATGATGATAGATCCTTCTGCCTATCAGAGTTTACAGCGGCCTATTATCGCCGGCCGCTTACCCCGGAACCACAGGGAAGTTTTGATCAGCCCGTCAGGGAATATATTGTTAGCGAATGGTCTGCAATATTGCGGAGCCTATGGACTGCTTTAGACAGTCGCTGGCTAAATTCGCCATATGCCATTCAGAAAGCTGAAGACAAGCCGCGCCAAATAGCTATTGCCCGCGCAGCTGGTCTGAAGGTGCCTGAAACTTGCGTCACAAATGATTTCACCGCTGCTCAGAAATTTGCGGCCGCCCAAAATATAATCGCCAAGCCGCTGAGGCGCGCGTTGCTCGAAGATCCAAGCGGCCCAGGCCGTGTCATGTTTACAAGCCGCGTGGCGTTGAATGCAAACGATCAGGACTCTATCCGACTTGCACCGATGATTTTTCAGCAGGAAATTGCGAAGCAATATGACGTGCGCGTAACCGTGGTAGATGATCGCGCCATGGCCACTGCCATTGACTCCCAAAAACACGAACAGACTGAAGTTGACTGGCGAAAAGGCAGCGGCGTGGAAGTGGAACACCAAAAACTGGATCTTCCATCAGATATAGCAAATGCTTGCATAAAAGTGACCCAGGATCTCGGTCTGCGTTATTCGGCCGTGGATCTAATCCAAGATCAGGATGGGCAATATTGGTTTCTGGAGGCTAATCCGAATGGTCAATGGGCCTGGATTGAGCAGAGAACTGGCCATCCGATTACCAATGCCATCGTTGATGCCCTGATGGGAACAAGGCTGTGATCAGAAGGTTTTTTGATTTTCTGTTCCCGATAATTGAAGGGCTGACGCCAGATCAGAAGAACGAGCGACAAGAGGCCTATGATCGCGACATGGCTGCGATTGATTCTACAAATTGGGGGAAGCAACCCGCCAAATTACTGGAACAAGCACAAAGAATGGCGGATTCAGAGATTGATCGCAGAAAAACCGCGGAAACCAAGGCCTCTATCTATCTCGCCGTTCTAGCAACACTGGTACCACTGATAGTCACGATCCAAACTGGAATTTGGGAAAATAAAATCGGGCCCGCGCCAGCGGTCCTGCGCTTCTCTCTACTCTCAATTGCCATTATCTATTCAGCTGCAGCCGGTTGGTACGCTTTTTCCGTTCTTCGAGTATCCGGATTCCATACCATTGGTATCGGCGAGCTAGCGACATCTTGGTCCAAATCCGAGCCGCCGGGAGAATTGGCCAAAAGAACCCTGCAACGCATGCGGAAATCACAAGATGCCGTGAACAACAAAGTAACACGAATAAAAATGACCCATGAACACCTTCTCAGGGCATTTGGATTTTTTATAGCGCTGATGCTTATAGATCCCGCGACATACACCATCTACGCAATTCAAGGTCAAGCGGTAGCAACCGCTCCCAAGACGCAAAAGCCGCGCTGCGATTCAAAACATAAAATCATTTTTAATTTTGAAACGGACAGTCGAAATAAACGCTCCAAAAACTCAGTAAGTCGATCAAAAAAAGAATAGCACTTGTCGCATCTGGATAAAGGCTCGGGTGATTTTTCTGCAGCTATAATCCTTACCAACCAGTTCAACTGGGCTTTGATCATTGCTCTCAATATTGACCGTCAAGCCGATTGAATTTGGTCAGGATTCTGGTTATTCACAAAACATCAACGTCAAAACCGTGGCTATGAAATTTAGCCACTAATCTTTTAAATGATCAGGTTCATTCAATTATTTTTTGCGATTCTTTCGGAGAAATACGGAACCGAAAGCCGCTGAGGCGCTAGAAAATGACACAGCATTCGCCAGTAAGGAATTTCGATGAACCGAAGCGCATTGCCCGCTTTTCTCCCGGGATCGCTCTTTCCGCTATTGTCCTCGGCGTCGCCATTCCAGCGCATCTCTTTTTACCAGAAGATCTCAGCCGGCTGACCATAGCAATGATCATTGGGATCATTTCAGGTGCCTATATTGGCTTCGGTGCCAAAGATGGGCGGCCTCATATCTTCGTCTTGGAACTCTGTGTGGCTGCCCTATTTGGTATCATGGCCGTGGCCGGTGTGCTGGGTTCACCTTATTGGTTTGCTGTTGCCCTGTTTGCCCATGGCCTTTGGGATATTGCCCATCACAATGGCCTGTTTGGTGCTAAAATCCCGCGTTGGTATATCCCGTTTTGCGCCGTTATAGACTGGATTGCAGCGCTCATTCTGGCAATTTTGTTCACTATCTAGTTGCAAGCATCGAGGCGATCAGGTCGTAGAGCCACGCTAGGCCAGGCAGCAGCAGGGCCAAAAGCAACACACCAAATTCTATCTTACGCCGCATTATCCATTGCACGCGCAGCCTTTCCCTTTGTGGCAGACCTTGTCGCGCGCGATACAACTGTCACCGCAAGCTTTCCCCTTTCGGCAAGTCTTGCAACAACCCGCCACACCGATCTGTGCCAAAGCAGCGCCTGACCCGCAGGGATTAAATTCCGTGGGTCCGACGGCGCCAATCAACAATACTAGCGACATTGCGATAGATTTCATTCTGCTCCCCCAAACTCAGAGTGTCTCACAATCATGATACTCTGTCCAATCTGGGGAACGATGAACTTTGATAGTTCCGGCCATCTCCAACGTCACCTTGCTCATCAAGCGTTGGCTGCTAAAAAGGAGAAGAAAGAAAATTAACGTCTAATATTCCGGCGAAAACCCGCTTTAATAACATTGTTACGGCCTTACTATTGAGCGGTTGTCAAAATACGTCACCTGGATAGCCCTAACCAGTTAGGGGCATTTTTTGGTTATGGCGGCGGCTTCATTGATTGGAAGTCTTCTGGTTAGACGGCCAACTAAACCCACAGCAAAATGTAATTCATTAGGTGACATTGAGAATGTCGGGCAATATGGTCATCTAAGGACGATGAAAATGCGGGTTATCAAGGGACTTTCATGACGAACGCCAAGCAAATAGAAAAAATGCTGCGCAGCCATGCTGAGGGTGATGACGAACAATTTTTCTCGATTGCGTTACAAGTGGCGGCAGCGGAAGCTCGACAAGGCAGACGTGATACTGCCAATAGCCTTCGTGCGGCTGTTGACGCAGCAAGAGCAAAAGACGGCGTTAGACCCTCTATTCCGATCGCCTTTGCAAGTCCGCGCGGCGATTTGGAAGGTCTTTTGGATCTCAAACAACCATCTATCACGCTGGCAGATGTGATTTTGCCATCTGCATCATTGGATCGGTTGAACCATTTGATGTTGCAGCAGCGCAAGCGCGATCAACTTCGAGAACATGGAAAACTGCCCAGCAATAGATATTTATTTGTAGGACCACCCGGCTCGGGGAAAACCATGACCGCCGAGGCGGTAGCTGGTGAGCTGAAATTACCTCTCTTTGTGATCCGATTAGACACACTAATCACTCGGTTTATGGGCGAAACAGCTGCCAAGCTTAGGCTTGTATTTGACGAAATTTTACGTCGACGAGCGGTTTATCTGTTCGATGAATTTGACGCTGTTGGAGGACATCGCGCAGCTTCAAATGACGTGGCCGAAATGCGCCGAGTTCTGAATAGCTTTCTTCAATTCATGGAAGAAAAAACGGCGACAGATAGCGCAATCATTGCGGCCACAAATCACCCAGAACTTCTCGACAAAGCGCTGCTTCGCCGTTTTGATGAAGTATTGGAGTTTTCTCTTCCAACTCCGGATCAAATTCGGGCGGTAATAAAATATAATCTTCGGCCGATAAAATACCCTCGGATCAAATGGAAAGCTGTAGAAAAAGCGGCTGAAGGCCTGAGCCAAGCGGAAATTGCGAGGGCGGCAAGTGAAGCCGTAAAGACCGCAATACTGGCGCAACGCTCTTCGATCACAACTCAAGATCTGACCGAAAAATTGGAAGATCGGCAATCAATGCGATCCGCGTTTACGACGGCTTCATAATTCGTGGCTGACCATGACCTGCCTCACATTGATATCTCCGCATTGGTTCGGCGAGGCGATTATAAATCACCGGGTAATAATGGCCGCGTAAACCCTCTCCAGCGGATCCGTGCCGATCATGGAAGGCGGATGGCGGAAGAGCTGCGAACAGCCTTCAACCAAGCTGATCAGACACAATCTGCATTGGTTGGAGAAATCCCTGACCTGGAGGGTTCCGGGGGTATATATCTTGAGGTCGAATTGAACCGGTTAACGGGCGCAGAGATAATTGAACGAAAAACGGAAAATACAAGACAAAGTGCTGAAAAGGTTTTGGACGACGGCACACGGACCATTGCTCTTTTCGTTCCCGATGATGCGCGCGATGTACTTGAGAATATTATATCCGATTATACCGAAGGCGAGATTACCTCGAGAAGAGGCACCCCGCCTTTAGCCGGTCGTGTTGAACCCATTGAGCATATTCGCGAGGCACGGCTGAGGACTTTTTGGCGCGATGATCAAGACGCACTACCCACCGAACCGCAGGAACAAATTTGGTGGGCGCTTTGGTGTTTTCCTGACAGTTTGGAAAAGGTTGTCGCCACTGCAGGCACGCTCGGTCTCCAGCTAGGTACAAACGACACGTTTTTGCACTTTCCCGAAATAATTGTCGTCCCCGCTTATGGCCGAGTGAGCTCGATTGAACTTCTGCTATTTGCGACTGGCGGTATTGCTGAACTGCGCAGAGCAACCGACAATCCTTTGGTGTTCACACAAGACCTAAAGGACGATATCCCGGCGTTTATAGATGACTTAGCTGAAAGAGTTACATGGCCCCAAGCCGATGCTCCTGCTGTTTGTCTGCTTGATACCGGTGTGAACAGGGCCCATCCTTTGATTGAACCGGCCCTTTCAATCGATGATTTAATGTCGGTAAACGAGGCATGGGGCGGCGACGATCATGATGGCGGTCCCGGGCATGGAACCGGAATGGCTGGACTATCCCTACACGGCGACTTGGTTGCGCCGCTCGCTGATCAATCTAATCATATTCTCGCCCACAGAGTGGAATCGGTAAAAATATTACCGCCAAATGGGTTTCCTCCAAATGAGCCTCATTCTTACGGGCCAATTACATTGAGCGCTATTGCCAAAGCCGAGATACAAAACCCATTGAGAGACCGTGTTTTCTGTATGGCGGTGACTAATGAAAACCGTTCCGGTGCTGAAAATAGCGCGTGGAGTGCATCAATTGATCAAGCTGCAGCGGGAGCGGAGCTGCAAGATCCCGATAACCTGTCACCCAAACGGTTGATTGTCGTTGCTGCTGGCAACATTCCCGACAATAGCAACGCGGCGGCCATATCTGATCATGACGCGTTCCCGATGCAAGATCCTTCGCAGGCTTGGAACGCTCTTGCGATTGGCGGTTTTACACAAAAAACCGCTATTGCTGAGCAGGGTTACGAAGATTGGACTCCGTCTGCTGCCGTAGGAGAGGCAAGTCCATATAGCCGCAACTCGATATTGTGGAATTCCAGTAAGTCAGCTTTCAAACCCGATCTGGTGTTTGAAACTGGCAATCGCGCAATTAGCCCATCGGGCCAGGAAGCGGTTGCGGGATTGGATTCAATATCACTTCTTACAACGTCTAAAGAGGTGGATACTAACCCACTGACGGGTTTTTGGGCGACTGTCCGTCGTCAGATAATTTGAGACATATGGCGTTTTAAAATAGGCGAGTATTTGGTTTCATCTGGTTGGTTGATTTTAGGCGGCGATCTTGCGGTA
>NVXM01000001.1 GCA_002733865.1 Sphingopyxis sp. | reverse complement strand
CACTCCGCATCGCTCAAATCAAATCGTGCCATGATACACCTCCTCTAAAGACAGTGAATCACATCTATTGCGCTATGGGAATCCCTTTTATGAGTACACTACCTAGGGCTCGCTGGGCTCATGATCTTGGCTGGTAATAATTAACTTGGCTTTTGAAATCCGACCACTTACCAAAACGGTATTTTTGTGAATGTTTGCAATCAGGCAGTGAGGAAATCCAAGCAGAATGTTATCATTCAGAGATGTTAATCCTTCTATCACTTTAGCGATCGTCATACTTGTTGTTCTTAGCTTTCTATTTGGAGGCAGCCCGAACGTGCCTGGCATTGCTTTTACAAGCATTTTTTTGGTTGCAACCGTTGTGATCGCTTTGGCGGCTAAAAATGGTGTGATCTCAGCTTTTCTTAGACTAGGATTCTGGAGCAAGTTATCCTTTGTTTTGCTACTTTCAGTGCCCCTTTTACAATTAATTCCAGTTCCTCCCTCTATATGGCAATCTTTCCCGGGTCGCGAGCTTTCCAATGAAACACGTTCCATCATCGGTTATAGTCAGAACTGGTACCCAATAAGTCTGGATCAATTAAACACAGGATTCACTTTCTTTGTCCTTTTCCCGGGCGCGGCAGCTTTTCTGGGCTGGTTGATACTCAAAGACGAAGAGAGAAAACTTGTTATTATTTCCATCGCTTTTATGGCCTTTTTATCTATCATCATAGGGCTGACACAATTCGCCTCCAGTGGCGCATATCTCGATCTTTTTGACAATTCTCATCGCGGGAATTTTCAGGGTTTTTTCGCAAACCGCAATCACGCAGCATTGATGCTCTGTTGCGTCTTTGTAATATCGTTATTCCTTGGCCGCATTGTGCACTTTCATCAGCGGGACAAGCAATTACTAATTAGGTTTTTTGCTGCGACTTTGGTGTTGCTGTGCGGTCTCGCCATTCTGACAACTTTTTCAAGGGCGGGGCTGGGTTTAATGGTTCTAGCGCTGGCTATGGCGTTGTTATCTAATCAAATTGTCCGTTTGCGAGGCCGCTGGATGTATATTGGTATTCTATTTGTAGCACCTATAACTTCGCTCATCATTCTGCAATCCGGCGTCGTCTCAAGGTTGTTTGACCGCTTTGGTATGGTTTCTGAAGATACTAGATTTGAATTTTGGCAAAGGACCCTTGAAATTGCACGTGATTATTTCCCCGTTGGCTCCGGTCTAGGTACATTTCGACCCATTTTTGCGCATTATGAAAAACTTTCGGATCTTAGACCAACTTATGTCAATCATGCTCACCAGGATTATCTTGAACTGCTCCTCGAAACAGGGGCGCTAGGGATTGTAATATTGTTCACATTCTTGCTCGCTGTCACAATTGCAGCAATGACTATATGGAGGTCGAGATCGGAAAACTCTGTCCCCTATCCCTATATTGGTGGCATCGTCGTTACTCTTACCTTGATCCATAGTTTGGTAGATTATCCACTGCGAACACAAACAATCGCCGTAATTTTTGGACTCGCCGCAGCGATGTTGGCAGAAGCCGGCAGATCGTCCAGTAGGAAAGTGCCGCGCAAATAACTTTGATATTTTATATGATTAGGTGTGCAAATCCTTGAAAGCATGAACAGGAATTGACTTCGTGGTTTCTAATCTCGTAATTTTCCATGCAACTGGTCGCATTTCGCTCAATACAAGCAGAATAGAGGTTGCTTTGGTGCCTTCACAAAATTAGGGCCTCAGGCTAAGGGAGTTTAAAATTTTGATACAGAAGTTGTCTATCGTCCTTTTGGCGATGATCGCATTAAGCGCGTGCTCGAGTTCCACTCTGCCTGCAGGCCAGGCGGCTTACGCGATCATCCCGCCGCCTGCCTTGGGCTCGAACAAGCCCGCATACAAAATCGGGACGCTCGACGTGCTTAAAATAACCGTTTTCCAAGAAGAGGATTTGACCCAAGACGAAGTTTCCGTTGATTCCAGCGGGAATATTGTCATGCCGCTGATTGGACTCGTCCAAGCGGAAGGTGCAACAACAGCTCAACTCGCCAAATCGATAGCTGACCGACTTGAGGAAAGATTCCTTGTCGATCCACAAGTTTCAATCGCGATATTGAAATCTGCTAGTTTAAAATTGACCATTGAAGGGTCGGTCAAGAAACCCGGCGTGTATGATGTTGAGGGCACCACTACGTTGCTTCAGGCTATGGCTCTAGCCGAAGGCCCAACCCAAACCGCTAGAACAGACCAAATTCTGGTTTTTCGGTCGATTAACAATGAGGTATATGGAGCGCAATTCAATCTGAAGGAAATACGAAAAGGACAAGAGCCAAACCCGGAACTCCTTGGCGGAGATATTGTCGTCGTGGGTTTCTCCGGGCTGAAAGGAGTGTATCGCGACTTCCTTACCATCGCACCACTGCTGACAAGTGTGTTCGTCCAAATCGTTAGATAATAACAAACTAGAGCGGAATACTAAATGAATAATGTGCCGGTGAACCTCAATGCTTCTCCTCCGCTAAAGCCCGATGGGCTCGACAGCCAGAATTATGATCAAGTTCAGCAGGGCTTTGATCTCAAATCGATTGTTTCGGCTTTTTACCGGTCTAGATATTGGATTGTCGGCATCATCATTACCTGCCTTGTTTTGGGTATCGCGATTTCGTTGCTGTCTTCACAGATATATCGCGCAGTCGCAACTGTACAGATTGAACAAGAGGCCCAGAAAGTCCTTGGCACAGAGGACCAATCGAACAATTCCTTTTTTGATTCCAACCGCTTTTTGCAAACCCAACTTGATATCATTCGCAGTCGTAATCTGACTGTTAAAGTTGCGGAATCCTTAAATCTGTTCGATAATCAGAAATTTTATGATGCCATCGGGGCCGAGCCTGCAGAACGCCCATCGGGCGACATGAACCTTGAAGATACGCGCAAAAGCGAAGTTATTCAAGCACTCCAGGCTAGATTAGGCGCAGCATTGCCGATCGATTCACGCTTGGCATCAATAACTTTTGAAGCGCAAAATCCGCAAATGGCGGCCGAAATAGCAAATAGTTATGCAGAGAACTATATTGCAGGTAACCTTGAACGCAAATTTGAAGCTAGTTCATACGCTCGCCAATTCTTGAAAGAACAGCTTGATGAAGCGGCCGGTCAATTGGCGGACGATGAACGCGCCGCTCTCAGCTATGCTGCAAGTTCGGAAATTTTAGATGTTTCGAACGGTCAGACCAGCGCAAACGGCGATGAAGGCCCTAGATCTCTGTCCACAGTCACGTTGGTGCGGCTGAATGAAGAGCTTTCGTCGGCGGTAGCGAAGCGAATTGCCGCAGAACAGAAATGGCGTTCTGCACGTAATACTCCTGCAAACCAACTTGCCTCAGTCCTCGAAAACAACGCCATCCAACAGTTACAGGAAGAGCGTGCGAAAGTGGAAGCCGAATATCAAGACCAACTTGCTGTGCGCAAGGATGACTTCCCGACTGTGCGGCGCACGAAAGCGAAGCTTGATGAACTTGATCAGCAAATAGCGAATATTTCGAATAGCGTAAAGGCGTCAATAAAGAGTGACTACGATACTGCAAGGTTGCAAGAAGCGGCATTTCAGCAAAAAATCAATCAACTGAAGTCCTCCACTATAGATGAGCAAGGAAAGGCTGTTCGACTGGGTATTTTGCAACGACAAGCTAGGACGACGCGCGAATTGTATGATCTTTTACTAACTCGCTATAATGAGCTTAACGCGAGCGCCGGCGTCCAAACAAATAATTTGGCAATTGTTGACCGGGCCACTGTGCCGACACAGCCCATTTCACCGCGCATTCCTCTCAATATGGCACTCGCATTGATTTTTGGTTTCGTATTTTCAGCGATGTTCGTTTTTGCTCGAGAACAGCTTTTCGATGTTGTCCGGCTGCCGGTCGACGTCGAAGAAAAGCTCAGGCGACCGTTAATCGGGACAATTCCCTTAACGCCATCAACCGCTGAAAATTACCTCGATCCATTTATGGATATGAAATCGCCCGTAACTGAAGCCTTTTCATCGGTCCGTACTAAATTGCTACTGTCATCATCCTCAGGGCTGCCCAGGAGCTTGATGATGACCAGCTCAACGCAAGGTGAAGGAAAATCAACCAGTTGCTTTGCGCTGGCTATTTCCTTGGCGAGAACGGGTAAAAAGGTTCTCGTGGTGGATCTCGACCTGAGAAGGCCGCAACAACACCGCAACTTTGAGGTTAAAAATGAAATCGGTATGGCAGATTTATTGTCACAAAATAAATCAATCGATGAGGTCATTATTAAAACAAATATTGAGGGAGTTGATTTTATTCCAAGCGGCGGTATTCCTCCAAATCCTACGGAACTGATGTCCGGTGAAATCGCCAAGCGCGTGCTAGAATCGCTATCGGAGCGATATGATATCGTCCTAGCAGATTGCCCGCCTATTTTGGGTCTTTCAGATGCTCTCTTGATATCAAATCACGTCGATCAAACTATATTCGTGGTTGAATCTGGTCGTATACAAACGAATGTGATTAATCAGGCATTGGGCAGACTAAGCGCTAGTGGCGAGAAAATTGCAGGGGTGCTCTTGACGAAGTTCAATGCCAAAGAAGCAGGCTATGGGGAATCTGGATATTATGAGTATAACTATAAACAGGAATAGCATTATCGCGGACTTCAACTGATGACGTTACTTCGGTCTTTGATAGCCGTATCCTTTATATCTGTTTGTTTCAGTGCGCTGCTCTGGACCCAATCGCAGCTTATTTTCCAAACGAATCTAGAAAATTTACCAGAAAACCGGATCTACCGCGGTAGCGTCGGTGCCATGACCGATGCTCAGCGCCAATCGCTTAAATTCAAATTACAGGAAGCTAGATCGGCTGTTGGCCAAGCGCCGGTCAGCCAATCATTGCTTAACACCTATTATGTCTTTAATTCCCAACTTGGCAATTTTAACCTCAAGGACCGGGAACAATTCCTCAGCCATGTTGGCAAACATGGATGGCGCCACACGGCATATTTACAAAATCAAATACTAAATGCGATTGAACGAGCAGATCTGAAGACGGTCATTGTTGTTGCAGATGCATTGTTGAGACAAGCGAAAATCATCGAGAACAGCTATGCACTGCTTTTCTTGGCTGAGGCCGATGAAACTGCGCGAAGCCTGCTTGTGGAGAGACTCAATTCAAACCCCGATTGGCGAAGTCGTTTTTTTAGCGATACCGACACTCTTATGAAGACCGCGCAACTCAATGCTCGGGTACTTACTATAGAGACTATGCTGGCAAAAGGTTATTCCGTTTCTCGTCAGGAAATTGCTCCAGCCGTGGTTGCATTGATCCAAGCAGGTCGATTTGGTGCAGCCTATGAGCTCGGAGAATTAGCAGCGTCCCAAGAACAAAATCCGCGATCCAAAAGCAATAAAACGGCGGGGTTATCCGATGCCACAGAGTCAGCCCTTCCCATGCCATCAGAATGGAGCGCCAGAAAAGGGACTGGGTATGAAACTAGATTGTTGAAGGCAAACGATAAATATTATTTCGATATTGACTGGAACGGACGCGGAAGGCCGGTATTGCTGCAAAGAATGATTCAACTGGATCAGAAGCCATATATAGTAGAAATAATGGGGAAAATTTCCCCGGATGCAGTTGAATTGTCGATAATTTGTCCCGAGAGTAGCACATACGTGCTGAACTTTATTCCCTCTGTTTCGCAGCGCACAAGATACGTGTTTGAAACCCAGGCGTCACCAAGCTGTAAGTTCGGTTATTTGAGGTTAACTGGTCGCGGTGCATTTGGAAATAAGCCAAAGGTGTTTCGAATAGAAGATATCGGGATTAAATAGATTCCAATGTGAGGTTCGTTATTTGGCAGAATTTCGACCCGCCTGAGTTTTGATAAGATATTTTTTTATATCATTATCCGGCGATCATAGGGTGTGGGTGTAAAGGATGCGTAGCGGCGATGATTAGCGACGAGTTGCGGTGATATTTTAAATCATTTGCTATCGAACATGGACCGTTTAGCGATGGCCAGCCGATAAACTCCAGGCGGATTGCGGAGGACGTTTTCTGGATTGCAAGCACCGACGTTGGCTTGCAAAATCAGCAATCAAAAAACGTTCGCGTTCGTCTCAAGACAAGAAGGGTTAGCGCCTCTTCAGACTGTGGTTGACGTCAGCGAACTGCTGGAGCGTAGAACCATCGATCCTGATCGCAAAAGCGCTCGCTATCAGGTGACTTTTGAGCTTCGAATGAAGTTAGAGGCCCGAGCAGCGATGCGTCGCCAGTTCTGCAATCGCCGCTAACTCTTCCTGTTACTGTACGAGAGCATTATGATAAACTGCAAGAAAGTTGGAAGATACTTAGTCCGCAGAACCGCAAACCTTGAAGTAGCAGCCACACGCCCGCCTCGGCCCTAGTATTGCCCCAACCAACTCTATAGCTTCGATTTCATACTTGACCAGATTGTCACCGGAAGAAGGTTTCAGGTGCACAATTTCCTCGACGGCATAGCGAGCGGGTGCATTGGGGCGCGTCCCTTATACTTTTACCTCTGGCAATCGAGTGCGTGCGGATTGCTGACCATAATTACAGCACCAGAAAGGCCGGGGTGTCCGCAGCAACGATGGCACGGAACTGACATCGGCCGCGTTGCTTCAGTGGCGCATTGACCTCCGGACCGAATGGCGTTTTACTAGTTGTGGCAATCCGACGGGGAATGGCTCGGTACAGCGCCTCGATGGGCGGGTCCGTCGCTAGAAACACCGTTTACGAACCTGGATGAAGGTGGCGAGAAAATAGGCGAGTCGACCGATCATTGCCGCAATAGAGGGTCACACTTATCTCTGGATATGCAACTCCGGCAGCGTCCGCTGCATTACAAATACCTCTTACTTCGCCCACGTATCTGCGCAAAAACAACCAAAGGCCTCTACGTCTAACTGAATGCAAGTTGTGGGCCCCATCAGCGGCTGCCTAACTATAAACTCACTTGGGTAAGCACAAGATTTACCTGTCGTCAGGACCCACCATTGAAATAATGTGCAATGTTGACTGAATGTGCCGAAATCACTGGGCATCTCGCCACCAGAGATAATACAAACGCCCGCAATAGCCAACCCGAATCCATATCTTTTCGATGCGGCTATCGATGTCTGAATTCGTCAACATGGCCTAGCTCTAAACCACAGCCAATGTCCATAACACGTCTCAGGCGATTTATTGCTGGAACAATTGATTTGATGCTGTTAGCCAGCGCATGAGTACGGCAATGGTGCACATCAGCCGCGATTTCCCATTTCTTGTGCTTAAGGAGTAGTATTCATGCTTTCTGCAGTCAAAAGATTGGCGCGTAGGACCCTCAGTGCACGAGGTTTTCGGATTGTTCCAGAGGATCGGGATGCCGCTCATTTCTGGACCCATATTGAAGCACTCGACTTTAGTACGGTGATTGATGTTGGAGCAAATAATGGCTCCACCTGTAACGTGTGGTTGCAGAAATTTCCGAGTTGCCACATCCATGCGTTTGAAGCATTAGAGATGTATCAACAGCAGTTGCGCGAGCTGCAAGAAAAACACCCTCATCGCATGACAATCTGGCCTTTTGCCGCGAGCGATAATTCCGGTACAACCGAATTTCAAGTACACGAAGATCACCCCAGTTCGTCGTCCTTATTGCCCGTCACTGATGAATGCAAAACGGCGATGCCATTTACTGCGAACGAAAAAAAACTCACTGTTCAGGTTCGTAGGATAGACCAGCTGTTGGATCATTCAGATTTTCCAACAAGCGGCAAAGTGCTGATAAAGCTGGATGTCCAGGGAGCTGAGCTGCAAGTACTCAAAGGCTGTGAGCAATTTTTCCATCGGATTGATGCCGCTGTGGTGGAGATCAATCTGATGCCGCTCTACAAGGGTCAGCCTACATTCTTGGATATAGCTACACATCTGGAATCTAGGGGTTTGATTTTCGCCGGAGTACTTGAGCAATTTCACTTAGGAGATGGTACTCCGGTTTATCTGGATGCCGTTTTCCTACGAAGCAGTGTCAACTAAATGTTTCTACCAGTCCTTGGGTTTTTCGTTCTTTTCACCCATGTAAGTGTCAGCATTATATCGTTGTACCGCAGCGACCGCGACGCCCCCTTAGTTACCTGCTATATGGTCGTTTTGGGATTTTTTGGGCTATATTTTTTATTACCTGCAGCCCTTTTGCTATTTTACAATAGCGGAGAGTTTATCTGGGTCAGGCAATTGGATGGGCCAACGATATTTTTGCAGACTTGCCTACTTACTAGCCTCTCGCTCGGTCTTTTTCAGGTCGGATATTGGTTAGGTGGTCAGCGCAAATTTATCCCTACGCCTGCGCAAAATGATCGACGCGCCTTAAGAAACACAGTTGCGACCGCGCTGGTTTTATGTGCGGCCGGCATCGCCCTCAAACTTGTAGCGCTAACGCTCGGGGGCGGATTTGAGACTTCAGTAACGCGCTTGTCTGGAGGACTGAGTAGAACGTTGGGTGTCCAAGCAGCTTCACAGACAGAGTTTTATGTTCGCACGCTGTCTGGCATAGCTGATGCAGGAGCGGTCTGGCTGGTGGCTTATTCGATCATGCATCGAAAACTCAACTTGATATACATTTCTCTTTTTCTCGTCACAGTAGGGTTGGCCTTTCTTGGCACCGGGAAGCGATCATACCTGATTTTGCCCATCATTGTGTTTGCGGTGAGCTACCATAAATTTGTGGCTCCTATCAGTATCAAAAAACTGCCAATTGCGAGCATTATCGTCCTTGGGTTCGGCTTTGTCTCGCTAATGGCGAGAATTTATCTCCCTTTAATCTTCAATAACCTCGAGATCGATCTCAATCGTGTGTCATGGGCTCAAGGGTCGGTGATAAGATTTTATTTCCTCTCGTTGGAATTTGCTACATTCGAAGCCTTTGCCTTGTCCATATTCTATGACAATCAGATTGTTGCTCTGTTGGGAGATACCGCGACTGCTTTCTATCGAACAAATTTGGAGCCGCTTTTGTTTTTCGTACCAAGAGCTATCTGGCTAGGAAAACCGGACACATTTGTTGATATGTCGCATGCGGTGCGCGCAATTATGGTAGGCGGTCCGGTAGAAGAGGGGCCGGGCATTGCGTCCACGTTACTTGGAACCAGCTGGGCACTAGGGAATATTGTCGGATTATCTGCCGCGATGCTTTCCACCGGCTTTGTAGCTGCCTTTTTTGATAAAAATGCAAGATTTCTGCAAATGAGTCTTTTCCAAGTGATTCAGTATAGTTTCATCATCGTTTTAATGTTCCAGTTTTTCCGGCAAGGGACTTTCGGTTGGACAATTTTGACAGTCTTAATTCAACAGGCCGGGCTACTACTCGGATTTTTCGTTATTTACGGTGTTAAGCGGTATGTAAGATAAACCCATATTGATAGACTTTCTTATTCTATTCGAGATTGGTTGAGAAATTTATGCGCAGATTATTCAGATTCTCCTACGGACTATTTTCTCGTACCAGGTTTGCTTTTTCGCGAATTTACTGGTCTGTGTTGCTCGGTAAGTTTGACTCGTCCGCACGAATATACCCCACTGCGATTATTCGAGCCCCTCGGAATGTTCGGATCGGCAAAAATGTCGTGATAAATGACTTTGTTCATATCTGGGGTGCAGGAAGTGTAGAGATTGGGGACGAGACCATGATTGCTGCACATTCTGCCATTATTTCTCAAACGCACGATACCGAAGCGTTGAGACATGCGAAATTGTATCGGGAAACTTTGATATTGGAATCCGTTAATATCGGCCGGAATGTGTGGGTAGGGTCTAATGTCTCAATTCTGCCTGGCGTAACCATAGGCGACAACGCAATATTGGCGGCGGGTTCTGTCGTTAATAAGAGCGTCCCTAAAAATTGTATTGTAGCAGGAGTGCCTGCTAGAATTATCCGAGATTTGCAAAGTTCAAAGGCCTGAAAGTGCGGAGCTTTTTCAACAGATCGCTGCTTGGGGTTATCTCGTCCCTAGTCTTCGCAATTTCTTTGTTCGTTGTATATCGGTTGGGGTTTGCATATGCTGGCGCGCCGGTTTTTGGTACGTGGGTCATAATTCAGAGCATATTAGTTATTGTTCGCTTACCTGAAGCGGGGATTGGAATAAATCTGACGCGCGATATCGCGATCGATTTCCATGCTAATCCCAACATGCGATTGGCACCATACATCGTTGCTGGTTTTCTAATCAGTGTTTTGCCAATAATCTTAATAGGCCTCGCTGCCGCGTACCCTGTCTTGTGGGTAATCGAATTTTTTTTTGATAGCCCTCTTAACTCGTCGGATATTCTTAACCTTATATTTATCAATGTTGTCTTCGCGAGCATCTATGCAACAGGCACGATGCTGGCCGCAATTATGGAAGGCATTGGAAAACTCAGTCGGAAATACTATTACTTGATTGTCTCAAATATCAGCTTAGCAGTTTTTGCCTTTCCGCTGATATCCAATTTCGGAATATTTGGTGTCGCACTCAATTATTTGCTAACTGCTATTATTCTCGCCTCTCTTGCAGGTCTATATTTAGCCAACAGATCCGTCAAATCCGTCGTATGCGAGCAACAAACTACACGAAAAATCGTCGGCCGTATTTGGAAACAAAGTGTGACCGTTTCGTCTATGGCTTTGCTTCGTATGAGCTTTGAACCTTGGAGCAAGTTTGTGATCGGGTTGACTGGTGGTTTGGCGGCCGTGGCGTATGCAGACCTTGCGTTCAAAATAACCAATCAAGTTCGCAATACGGTTCAATCCGCCTGCCAGCCCCTGTTGACATATGGCGCCCGAAACGAACGGGATGATCCGAAAAAGCAGCATGTAGGATTTGGGTTAGCTCAACAGGTAATTGTCAAAATTAATATTTTTCTAGTTACGCTGATGGTTATTGCAACACCTGTAGTCGCCATTGCGGGCATCGGGAGGATGGTGCCACAGTTTGCCCTGCTCTTCATTATTCTCACTGTCGCAAACGGAATCAACAGCCTTGGCGTGGTGGGATATTATTACAGCGTATCAGCAGGAAAGATGATGATCCTGTTGCAAATTCACGGCTTGATGTTGTTAATCAACCTACTTGGTGGAACTCTAGCCATATTGACTAATAGTTTGGAACTTGCGGTTTTTTCGTATGCGCTGATGTTAATATATGCGGGCAAGAAACTCGGGCAGTTATGGATCGGCGCAGGGCACCAAACTTGGCTTAAATTGCTAACAGAAGAGTTGCCGGGCCTCGTCGTTATGGTCGGATCCATTCTGCTCACTTTTTGGCTATATCGCAGTCCTGCGGTGGGCAATTCATTGACGCAACTATCTGTGATTGCCGTTATCGCCTGTGTTACTGTAACCGCGTTGTTTACTTTACAGAATTGTGTGTTCGCCCGGAATATATTTTCCAAATTGAAAGTTTAATACCGTGAAATTGGCCGTATTAGTAACCTGCTTCAATCGAAAAAATGTTTCTGTTAAGAATTTGAAACAATTGGATGACTGTCTCAACAGCGTCGATCTGCTGGAACATTCTATGTTTATTGTGGATGATGGCTCAACCGATGGGACAGGTGATGCGCTTAGAACTGTATTGCCAAATGCGTTAGTTATCACAGGCACCGGCGATCTATATTGGAACGGAGGTATGTGCCGAGCTTATGAGTTATCACGGTCGCAAGGTAGTTTTGACGCATACCTGATGTTTAATGATGATGTGTTTGTGCTGCGTGAAAAGCTGAAGGAATTTACACGAGAGTATTTCGAAATTAATCAAAACTGCTGCGCAATACTTGCAGCTGCAACCGAATCTGAAATTGATCAAAGCATCACCTATTCTGCTAAAAACCTCTATCATCGTTCTCGCCCATTGGCCCTAAAATCGATTCCGCCCAATGGTAAACTTCAGCAATGCGATACTTTTAACGGTAACTTCGTGATGTTCCCTGGTGAATTCTTTGAACAAGTGGGAGGAAATGACCCAAAATATGTTCACGCCTATGGCGATATTGATCTAGGCCTCGTCGCAAAAAAGCGAGGAATACCGAGATTCCTCGCGTCAAAAACAATCGGCTATTGCGAAGCAAACAATATTGCACGGAATGAGGCAATTCGAACCAAGCCCTTTATATTGCATTTGAATCGCATTTTCTTTGGAAGTTGGGGCAGTACCAATGACGACATAGATCAACGTCTGCACTATATATTCAAACATAGCGAGTCCCCGCTTGCTTACATCTTCGCCGCAAAGAGCATAGTTCAATATTATTTGAATAAGTTCAGACTTAGACTTATAAAAAAAAAATAGATGGGTGGTCGTTATGGGTGAGTGTCACTTTAAAATTACAATTACTTCTTAACGATTGTATAGCAAAAAGACGCTAGCACTGAAATATTCGCATCCTGTATCATATCATTAACTGTACTGTGAATGTTTCTGATAATGGGGAACTTACTATAATAATTATGCCCGTAAAAAGGAACTTGCCAAACGGCTGAAAAGCCATGCGATTGAATATTATCTCGAACGGATTGAGAAATTCGGCAACCACTATAATAGGCCTCGAACTTTGGAATACCATCGTCCGTCCTGTTTGGAAAAACGGACGCTAACAACTTGCTAGATAGGCTATCGGGGATTGCAAGATTAACCAAAAAAGGCAACGTATATAGTACAGGATGGAAAGCAATAGACATTCCACCAGGCCTCAATATCCTAAATATATTTTTATACGCGCGATCGTAACTTTCGACGTGCTCCATCACCATTTTTGAAAAGCAAACATCATATTGATTACAAAACGGCTCTATCGCCGATTCGTCAGCGGTCTGGACGTCGAAATGAGCACGTTGAACCCAATGAGGCGCTAATGACAATTCCCGTTCCGAAATATCATTAGAAGTATATTTCAGCCCCTGCTTTTCGACATATGCTTGATCAAAGGTGGGGAAACGCCCCCCGCCTATTTCCATTACATTTTTGCCGGTCTGGGATTCAATAATCTGCTGCACAATATGTTCATAGTTTTGCCAAGCCCATTGGTAGTTCTTGTGCGTTTTAGCCGCTTGGACGATATTGTGGATCATGAAGGTGAAATTCCCATTTTGCTTTTCAGCTTTTAATAGCGGAATTATACCAATTGAAAAGGTCAAAGCGAAAATGGTCTGATATGGTTCTCCCAGTCCTAATCATTCTAGTCACGGCAACCGTGATAATAATTCGGGTAGTGATCCATTGCCCTATGATGTGAACCCATGCGTTGCCTCTAATTTCAGTCATGTGTTCACTTCATATCCGGCAGGTTAGTTAATCTCGTGCTTTGATACGCATGATGAGAATTGGCCGGCGATTAAACAGTTGGTGCGACCGGCTGCGCACGGCGTCGCGGGTGATTTAGAACCGGATTTAGAGGGCTGAATTAGAGGTTATCAGGCCGCACTGACCTTTACTGATACGATAACTTCGAAACACAACACCCCGCCAGTGTTCAAAAATTGGATCTAAAAAATTATTTGGTGCTCGCTAGATGGCCGCACTCGCAAAGTTCAAGCCGCTGCAGATATTCATAGTCGCCTCCTGCCGCTCGCGATACCCGACGACATTGGTCATTCCCGCCAACTGAAGCATGCCTTTCTGGACTGGGGTAATCCGCCGCCCGCTGTCATTGCCGACAAAGCTAACGGCAGCCGCGAAATCAGAAGCCAGGTGGCAGATGGCGAGGCATACTGCGGTGGTTCGGTCTGACGCAATGCCCGGAAGGCCGTTGCCATCCAATGCCAACCGCTATACTAAATCCAACATCCCGGAGATGCCTTACTGAAATATAGGCCACTTGCCCCCCAATTGCAGAAATATGCGCAAATCTTCTTCTCGGTGCAGCATTTTCTCGCCATCAAACACTGCGCCTGTTGGGCCCACACCCTGGTCAAAACAATGAAACGATCTACACACGGTGCGCAAATGCACCGCTAATCTGCTGATGTCGTCTGGCTGAAGTATCGGAGCCGACGCGCGTTTGTTTCGCTCGGCGTGTTCCATCAAATCATTGAGTAAAAAGTCGTCATTGGCATTGCCGCTAGTGATGGGGAAATGATGTGACTGGAAGAAGCACTGTCCCTAGGAGCATCGGCGGATAGCCTCTCGGACCCTCAGGCGGACCTACCCCTGCAAAACCTTGAAACGGCATTTTGGTGATCATACAATGTGATAACTGCGTTCAAAAGCTGGACTCATTATATCGCAAACTCCCAATTTTTGCCCAGAGATGCAGTGACCAAAAACAGAAAACACTTACATGACTTGAGTTTATCCTTTCCTGGAAGCAACTCGGTCGGTTAAACCATCTCCGACATACAAAAAATTCCGCTTGCAAAAAGGACCCGGGAGGTGAAATAACCGATGCGCTGCCGTCAAGCATTAGAACGCTCGCACGAGGAAATTTTTCGATTAAGCCATTTTTAAGCACTGGAATAACTGAGATTATAGAATGAAGTTCTTAGTAACCGGCGGCGCCGGTTTCATAGGGTCGGCTTTGATACGCCATTTGATCGAAGGTTTAGGCCATGAAGTACTAAATATCGATTCTCTGACATATGCGTCCAATTTAGAGAGCGTCTCTTCGGTGTCGCACAAACCTGAATATCACTTCGCACAAATTGATATCGTCGATCAACCTGCTGTGGAGGAACAGTTCCTGCAATTCCGCCCCGATGGCGTGTTTCATCTCGCTGCGGAATCGCACGTAGACCGCAGTATTTCAGGGCCTGACGTATTTATAAGGACCAATATTTTAGGCACGGCGCGTATGCTGGCCGCTGCTCGAACATATTACGAAAGTGGTCATGCGCCTGAATCATTCCGCTTTATTCATGTTTCAACAGATGAAGTTTATGGCGAGTTGTCGGCCGATGGCCATGATCTTTTCACCGAACAAACCCCATATGACCCGCGCTCTCCCTATGCTGCAAGCAAGGCGAGCTCTGACCATCTGGTGCGCGCTTGGATAAACACATATAAGTTGCCCGCATTGATTACAAATTGCTCGAACAACTATGGGCCATTCCAAACAACCGACAAATTGATTCCATTGGCAATCTCGCACGCCATAAAGCGCCAAAAAATCCCGGTATATGGTCGAGGAGAGCAGATTCGTGATTGGCTTTTTGTCAAAGACCATGTTCGTGGATTAATAGAAGTATTTCTCAAGGGCGAGCTGGGCCAATCCTACAATATTGGAGGCCATAACGAAAAAATGAATATTGACGTGGTAAATGCGATTTGTACGATAATGGACGAGTTAAAACCGATCGAGGCGGGATCAGAAATACGCAGGTATGCCGATCTCATTGAGTTCGTAGCAGATCGCCCGGGACATGATTTTCGCTATGCTATTGATGCTTCAAAAATGCAGCGCGATTTGGGTTGGGCTCCTGAAGAGACCTTCAATAGCGGATTACGGAAAACCGTCGAATGGTATGTCGACTATTTATCTGACCAAACTTCTTAATCAAACAAGGATCCAAAGCTTATGAAAGGAATAGTGCTGGCGGGGGGCACAGGATCGCGGCTATTCCCGATCACCAAGGGGATCTCGAAACAACTACTGCCCATTTATGACAAGCCAATGATCTACTATCCTCTATCCGTGCTGATGCTATCGGGAATACGGGATATTTTGATCATTACCGATCCGGTTTATCATGAAAACTATCGTCGCCTTTTGGGTGATGGAAGCCAATTCGGTTTGTCACTGCAATACGCGGTGCAAGAAACTCCAGCAGGACTAGCGCAAGCCTTTCTAATTGGTGAGGAATTTATAGATGGGGACTCGGTCTGCCTCATACTTGGCGACAATATCTTTTACGGGCAAGGGCTTAGTCCTTTGGTGCAGCGTTCCGCGAATCTTGACGCTGGAGCAGTGGTTTTCGCTCAGCAGGTCCGCAACCCAAGCGCTTTTGGGATTGTCGAATTTGACGAGAATAAGAATGCGGTCAGTATTGAAGAGAAGCCATCCCGACCCAAATCTAACTATGCGGTAACGGGTTTGTATTTCTATGATCAGACTGTGGTAGAGAAGGCAAAAAAAGTAGTCCCTTCAGATCGAGGTGAACTCGAGATTACGTCGATAAACGATATGTATTTGCAAAGTGGAAAATTGAGGGTCGAATTATTGGGTCGCGGGTTCACTTGGCTGGATACCGGCACGCCCGGCAATTTGCTTACTGCAGCCACATTTGTAGAAACAATTGAAGCTCGGCAGGGTTTTAAAATCGCTTGCCTAGAAGAAATTGGCATGGACAAGGGGTGGCTCTTGCCTGAGCAGGCCCTTACAACTTCTGATAAAACCGAATATTCGGACTATGTCCGTAACATGGCAAATGAAATTATAGCAAATGGCTGATATGGCCAAACCACAATGGTATGAAATCGCTATTGATAATTTTCCGCAACCCACAGGTACTTTGTCGGTCATGGAATTTGGCACACAAATACCGTTTATCGTTAAACGCGTATTTTGGGTTCACTCGGTGCCAGATAAATCAACTGAGCGTGGAGCCCATGCGCATGAAGATCTGAGCCAAGTGATTTTCTGTGCGCAAGGTTCGTGCCTACTTGAACTGGAGTCAAGCTGTGGACGAAAAGAAGCGTTCCCGTTGTCGAAAGATTCACCCGCAGTTTTTGTTGACGGGCGAGTATGGCGCAAAATGCGAAACTTCTCGACTGATTGCAGTTTAATTGTCCTGTGCGATCGGCAATATAGCGAGGACAGGGTGATTACAGACTATAATGAGTTTAGGGCACAGTGAGCGCGCATTATGAATGATTTCTCCACTCGGTTGCGAGAGTTTGAGCGCAGTTTGCCGAAAACTTGTGATCTGACTCCTTTCGCTGTTGAAACGTTGTTCGAATGCCTGCGTGACGAAAGTCTGTTTGGCTCCGTGGATGATGTGAAAGCCTGGTATCAATCACAGTTGGACAAAAACCAGATGGCCTCCACAATGATTCCATTGCGTGACTGTCGAGGATGGTCGATATGTTCTGAGACTGGTTCAATCGTCCACGAAAGCGGAGAGTTTTTTCGGGTTGATGGAATTCGAGTGAACGCAAGCCCTAGTCGGGAGGTTGTACGCGGATGGGATCAGCCCATTTTGACGCAAGTCGGATATGATGGCGGAATATTAGGGCTGTTACGCAAACGCTTTGATGATGTACCACATTATCTGGTTGAAGCAAAAGCAGAGCCCGGCAATTATAATATCGTGCAAATTACAACGACGATCCAAGCAACATTCAGCAACCTGAAAAGGGCGCATAAGGGTAAGAATACGCCCTATGCCGAGTTTTTCACCGACCCAGAGGCAAATGGCGCAACCGTTCTGATTGATCAATGGATGTCGGAAGATGGGGGGAGGCTCAATAACAAACGGAACAAGACAATGCTCGTGGAAATTCCCGAAAACGCCAGTTTGAAGTTAATAGATTCGCGCTATCGCTGGGTAAGCCTTTTTCAGTTGAAGTCTTTGTCACTGACGGAAGATGCAATCATTGCCCCCCATATTCGCGGGGTGCTAGCTGTTGTCTGAAAAACCGTTGAGAATAGGGATCATAGGCTGTGGTAGCCATGTCACCAAAAATATCATACCCTGCCTGTTATCGAGCAAGACAATCAAGATCGCGGCGATTTACGTACGCGATGTCGCGAAATATGCTTCCGCTCATTCCGAGCTCGCGGATTTCTTTACAGACAACCTGCAATCCATCCTGAGCAACGACTCGATAAAGGTGATTTACATAGCGACGCCAATATCGTCACATTATGGCTATGGCATAATGGCGCTTGAGGCGGGTAAGCATGTATGGTGTGAAAAACCGTTGACCGCGAATTTGGAAGATAGCCAGGCGCTGGTCCGCAAAGCTGTCAAAGAAAATTTGTTTCTTGGCGAGATCGCAATGTATCAACACCATGCCCAGTTCAAAGAAATAAAGCATATTATTGAGTTAAAGAAATCTACCGGTGAACGGCTCATTTCGGCCCGTGCCCGTTTTTCGATTCCAGAACTGGATGCTGGAAATATTCGATATAATAAGTCTCTTGGCGGCGGGGCATTGCTTGATGTCGGGTTTTATCCATTATCAAGCATGGTTGCGCTTTTCGGTCAACCACGCCAAGTCGATGCCAATGGTTTTGTTTGCCCACAGCGTGGAGTCGACATTAGCGGAGATGCGTTATTGCATTATGATAGCTTTTCTGCACATTGCACTTGGGCAATCGGTAGCACCTATCATAATGAAATGGAGCTTAGCTTTTCGAAAAGTACCATCCAAATTCCCCGGGCGTACTCAAAACCCGCTGATTTGCCCACGGCGCTGGAAATTATTGGAAATTTCGGGCAAGCTGAGGAGCCAATCGAGATTGCGCCTGATGATCATTTCGCGAATAACTTTGCTGCTTTTGCAGCGGCCATTGGAAGCAGTGACATTGTGGAATTTAATCCGTTTGTGAATGACCTTCTCAATAATGCTGCAATTTTAACAGCCATTGGTGATGCTATCATTCCCGGGCATATTTCAAGTAAGAGCTGATTGACAGTGGAACAGTGCCTATTGCCTCGACGTGAGAAAGTAATGCTTATTTGTCCGGTATTAACGAGCTACCGACAACATCTATATGATGGATTATGCGATTATTTCGAGTATGTTAGCCTTTATGCTGATTCCAAAATAGGCAAAGGCTTCGAATCTAATAAAACGGGTCGTTTCAAATTCACCCACGTTGATACATTCCGTTTTAAAAAGAGCCTCTATTATCAAAAAGGCATTCTGAAAGCTTTCTTATCTGAGAAACCCGACCTTTTGTTCATCACGCAAGATTTTCGAGCAATGAACTTCTGGTTGATTCTACTGGTGGCAAAGATTTACGGTGTACCCCTGTTTCTTCATACCCAAGGTGTTTACAACAAAGAAACGCGGCGATCCTATTTCGTTTACAAATTTTTGTATCGATGTGTGGCGGCCATGTCGGCTGGATATATCTGTTACACTGAATCGGTGAAGCAAGGCCTTTTGCGGGCGGGTGTTGCCGAGACCAAGCTCACGGTCATGGACAACACAGTCTGGAACCTGCACCCGCTACCGCCTGACCAGAAGGCTGAGATCCAGATTAGGCCAACGGCGCTATATGTTGGGAGACTAAGAGAAGGTTGCTACATACCGTTGCTTTTCGATGCTATGGAGATTTTGAGAGAAAGCGGTCACAATCTTTCTCTTGAGATTATCGGTGATGGTGATCAACGTTCCATATTTTCAGAAATCGCTGAAGAGAGAGATCTCGACATTGTATTTCATGGTGCCATTTATGATGATGGCACCATCACGGAAATATCGCGAAAATGTATGATGGGGGTTTATCCGGGTGATGCGGGGTTGAGCGTAATCCATTATATGTCGATTTCACTCGTCCCGATTACACATAGTAATTTGGCCGCCCATATGGGCCCAGAACCAAGTTTTATCGTTGACGGTTACAATGGACTAATGTTTGAACGCGGAAGTGCGCAGGACCTAGCCCGCGCGATATCTAAGCTACTTGAGCACCCTGAACAGCGTCAACAGATGAGTCGAAATGCTTTTTCTACCTACGAAAAGCTTGGCGAAATAAGCATGGAGCATAAGCTTGCTTCAGCGATGGTTGGACCATTACCGATTGCTCCATCGCAAACTGATCTATGATCTGGAAAATTAATTCTGGAATATTGACATAAAGTCGGAGCCAGGCTGGGTTGCAAAAAAATTATAGCCGACGCGATCGTCGACCTTAAATTTCTGGGCGTCTCCAATCGACTTAATCGGATGCATAGTGTCTGATTTGTCGAGAAAATAGATATTCAGATCAGTGTTGCCTAATAAATGCGCAATCACCTTACAAGTATGGTCGTTACCATGATCTTCGAAAGCGAGAAGACAATTACCACCGATGGTTTTCAATGCGCCCCTCAAGGCAGGTATTTCTGCACCCTCAACATCAAGTTTAATCACCGGTGGCGCCCCGCTGTTATCTTGATCAACTAGATCATCAATCGTGATAGTCTCAATCGACGCAGTATTTGTTGCGCCAACGTCTACGATTCCTGCTCCAGCGTGGTTGGACTGGCTACACTCAATATGCACATATTCACCTGATGTTGAGTAAATCGCTTTCAGCATGATCTCGAATTTCCCCAGGTTAATATCTCTGTTTCTCTCCAATGATTTAAAAGTCAGTGGCGATGCCTCCACTGTGAATATTGCTTTGCAATTTGGCTTGAATTCGGCGCAATAGATACTCCAATATCCAAGGTTGGCACCACAATCGAAGAATGAAAAGCTCATGTCGCCAAGCCGCGCGAATAAGCTCCTCAACTCCGATTCATATTCAAATCCACCGTAAACCAATCGTGCCCAATAAGGATCAGCTAATCGAAAAGCGTAGCGACTTCCTTTGCCGATGTTGATCTCGCAATGCTGCTCGTCTCCAGAGAATTTTCCAAGAATTTTTGCCGCGGTATAGAAACCGCGAAACTTCCGCGCGGAAAGTATAGCACCACTCAAGCGGATAGATTGCAGGACCGCATAATTTTTGACGCTCTTGGGCTTAAGTCGGACGGCGCTCATGAGTTCGCTCCATAAAGAATGTCTGACGAATAATTCTGGTGCTTGCCAGCCTTCACAATTGGCAATTGCAAACTCGGCTTTCATATGGTGTGTTAAACTAATTGTCCATCAGGACATCCTAGTTTTTTAGATCTGCGAAACCCGATGTTATTAAATCGTTAAGGTTGAATTCCAAGCAACTAAGCTGTGGTATTGACGCGGCATCATGAGTATACGGATCGGCAACCTTCTGCGCCTTATTCCTCATGATTCCAGCGTGGGTATTTCTTTAACTTCCGTTTTGGAGAACACAGGTTTTGCGTAAAAATATTTTGTTTTTTGCTCCAAAATCTCCGCCGGTATCGGGACTAGCGAATATCTCCGCAACGCTCGCCGACTTACTTGTCGCCGAGGGACATCGTGTCGAGCGTTTATCAACCGTTCCCAGTTTTGCCGCCACATTATATCCTGGGATTTTGTGGCAAATCTGCCGAGCCTTTTTTTTCGTATTCTGGGTAGTCCCGGGAGTTTTATTTCATCTGATCGGCAAAGACCTTTTCTATATTAACGTGAATGGTGGGAGCGCCTTAGCGTTTGATTTCGTGTTTGCTTACCTAGGACGAGTGTTTCAAAATAAATTGGTGATTCATCACAACAGTTTCAGCTATCTAAACGATCGATCATATCTTGCGGGTCTGGTGTTCCGAATGGCCGGCTCGAAGGCTATGCATGTCGTTAACTGTGAGTGCATGAAAAAAAGACTTGAGCAACTATATCAACTCGACGGTCAATCGATCTGCATTTCGAACGCACAGCTTCTATCTCGAAATCGCGACGATGTTGTACACCATCAACCTATTGACGATCTTGATATTAGACATGGCACTTTTAGGGTCGGCTTCATGGGCTATTACACGGCGGATAAAGGCTTGGACTTATTTTGCGAAACAATCGAAGCAGCCAAGGATCTGGGCGCTGACATCACCGCCGTGGCGGCCGGCATTGTTCATGATCCTGGATTTTTCGAGAATATTAAGGAAAAATATGGCAATATTGTAGAGTTTCACGGTCCCAAATATGGGGAAGAAAAAGACTTATTTTTTGCCCATATTGATGCTTTGCTTTTCCCTAGCAAGTATCGCACGGAGGCCGAGCCGTTGATTATCTACGATGCAGTGTCGGCAGGCACAGAAGTCTTCGGAACTGACGTAGGCTGCTTATCCGAAATGTTGGAACGCTATTCTGGATGTCATAGCACGAGTATCGGAAAATTTACTGGCCGGACCGCTGAAAAGCTGCTCCAGAGGTCTGCCTCCTCCACTGCCGAGCGACAGGCCGCGCGCCAACAATTATTGTTTGAATATCATTCTTGGAATGAAGCGGGTCGAAGTGATTTGGATCATTTTTTGGCTAAAATAGCAGCTTGAGCTTTACGATTTTCGAGATTCAAACAGGAAGTCTGCCTGAACTTTTTCGCCTTTGTCATCATAGCTAGTATTGAACTGACCAATTTGATCGTACCCCAGCGACGAAATTAATTCGGCAACATCGTCAAACAGATGTTGGCCTTCATAAAGTTCGACGAACGATGCTTCAACATATATCCAGCGAACTTTATCCGTAATTCCGGAAATTCCGGAAAGCACTTCATATTCGAAACCCTGAACATCGATTTTTAAAAGTGCTGGAGCCTGAAGAGCTTCACCCGCAACTACAGCATCGAGACGCTTCACCGGTACTCGCAATTTGCCCGATTCACTCATATCATAAAGCTGTTTCTGCTTTTCTCCGAGCGGTAATAGTGAAGACGAGTCTGCTCGAGACGCGATATGGATCTCGAGTTCCGTTTCTTGATCTCCCAAAGCGCATTTATGAAGTGTAACTTTACCACGCAAAACCTTCTCGAATTTCGCGGATGGACCCGGAAGCGGTTCAAAAGCATGAAATCGAGCATTCGGCCAAATAGACGTTGCGAAAACAGAAAACTGTCCCTTATTAGCGCCAACGTCAATTACCGACGCAGGCGCAATATCTTGCAAACACTTCCCGTGCTCTATGGTCGGTACGACGCCATGCGATATCGCCCACCAGTTACCTGGATTTAATATCGCTCGCCCCAATTTCTCAAATTTGTACAAGAATATTTCCTACCACGATTGACGTTCATGTTTCCGTCTTTGATTATTTAGTCATTGACCACTTCGAGCAAGTTCTTTTCCAACGCATCGATTATACTTGTTTTTCGCCAGAAGTTAATTGCTCGCTCCCTCGCACAACGTGCCATCTTATCGTAGCTTTCACGGTTTTCGATCATATGTTCAAGTGCGGCAGCCAAAGCATGCGGATTTTCAGGTTCAACATTGACACCACAATTTTCAATTTCTCTAGCTAGACCAGTACCTGCCGCTGCCCCAGCTATTATAGGACGACCGGATGCAAGCATGTTGGTCAACTTTGATGGCAATACCAAATCAGCGGCGTCAGCTTTCTGAGGTAATAAATGTACGGTCGCGAGTGCCAGTAATTCGTTCAAACTATCATAAGGTTGAAGATCATAGAATCGGCAATTGGGCAGGTCGGAAGCACGTCGTTCCAAAGATTCGCGCAGCGGTCCTGCTCCGCAAATGACGAAAGCAATATCATCCCTTCCTTTAAGCAATCTGGCGCAGTCGACGATTACTTCCATTCCCTGCTTTCGAGTAATGCTGCCAGAAAATAAAGCTACATAAGGTTCTTCAATGCCCCAAAGTGAACGAAACGATGAATCGTTCATAGGAAAAACCGCGTCTACATCTGACCAATTGCGCAGCTCGAATATACTTTTTTCGTCTCGGCCCTTTTCAGCCAACTTCCGGCACATTTCGGCCGATATACTACTGACGTAATCAAAGAAATTGATCATTCGGCGCTCGAATGCCATCGCAAATTTCCCGACCATGTTATCGCCGCGCATCTGACCGGTCGCAAAACCAGCTTCAACTTCAAAGTCTTGGACATGCAGCCAACTCTTAGCATTCGAAATTTTGGCGAGAAATACCGCAGGGATTGAAGAGAATAGGGCAGGAGCAACATTGAACACGATATCGGGGCGGCTAAAAAAACGCATCCAAATGGTGGCCAAAAAAGCCGTCAAGGCAAAGCTGCCATAGTGCAACAATCGCGTAAGACCTGAAGGTTGCGAGGGAATGAAGGTCGGGCAACGGTAAACTGTAACTCCGCCCACAACCTCCCGCGACCACCACCAATTGCGATAACCTTTCCGGATTTTCCATTCTGGATAAAAGGGAGGCGCAGCAAATACCGTCAATTGATGACCGCGTTGCATAAGCTCTGTTGCCATCGCACCGCTATAGTAGCCAATACCTGTCAAGTCCGGGCTGAAGTTTATCGAAAACAGGGCGATCTTCATTAGCGGGCGTTATCTAAATACCACTGATAAGTGGAGTGGATACCGTCTTCCAATGAAATTTGGGGCGACCAACCCAGAGCCCGCAACCTTTCAGCAGACATCAACTTACGAGGCGTTCCATCCGGTTTGGTTTCATCTTTTTCTATATTTCCAACGAAGCCGACGGCGCTACAAACAAGACGCGTGAGGTCGTAAATGGACAGGTCTGAACCACTACCGACATTAATATGCATATCATCGGAATATGTTTTTAGCAAAAAAACCAATGCATCAGCACAGTCGTCGACATGCAAGAATTCGCGCATGGGTGATCCAGTTCCCCAGATCGTCAAGCTTTCCGCACCAGCTAACTTCGCTTCGTGGGCCTTACGAATCAGGGCAGGGAGAACATGACTACTTTTTAGATCGAAATTATCTCCGGGCCCATAAAGATTTGTTGGCATAGCGGATATATAGTCGCGACCATATTGCCGACGATAAGCTTCGCACATCTTGATCCCAGCTATTTTCGCGATGGCATACCATTCGTTTGTTGGTTCCAAAGCGCCGGTCAGCAGCGCCTCCTCGACGATAGGCTGTTTAGCAAGTTTGGGATATATGCAGCTTGATCCCAAAAATAGCAGCCGATCAACCCCTGTAATGTGAGCACCGTGAATAATGTTGGTTTCGATCACAAGATTATCGTGCAAAAATTCCGCTGGGTGATCGTTGTTGGCCAGTATGCCACCGACCTTAGCAGCAGCAAGAACAATTGCATCGGGGCGTTTAAGGTTAAGCCAATCAAATACCGCTGATTGATCAGACAAGTCCAGTTCCGCTCGGGTAGTCACCAGTATTTTACAGCCCTCGCGTTCAAGTCGCCGCACAACGGCGGAACCGACCATGCCTTGGCTGCCCGCTACCCAGATCTTTTGTCCCTCGAGTTCATAATGCATGGATTTTCAGCTACCTTCGCCGATCGGGGCGTCTGACATAACTGAAAGGTCGGCTTGAACCATTTCGCGGGCGAGATCGCGAACCGAAGTGCTGTGCGTCCACCCTAGCTTCGCATGCGCTTTGCTGGGGTCGCCAAGTAATAGCTCTACTTCCGTGGGACGAAAATATCTGGGATCCACTTCTACGAGCAACCGGCCAGTTTGGTCGCAATAGCCTTGCTCATCTAGTCCGTCGCCCCTCCAATTTATCGTAATGCCGACATCTTCGAAAGCCCACCCAACAAAATCACGCACTGTCGTTGTCTCTCCAGTAGCGAGGACATAGTCATCGGGTTCGTCTTGCTGCATCATCATCCACATACCACGAACATATTCCTTAGCATGTCCCCAATCGCGTTTTGCATCAAGATTACCGAGATACAATTTATCCTGTCGTCCAAGCTTTATTGCTGCTGCAGCACGAGTGATTTTTCGTGTTACAAAGGTCTCTCCTCTGAGCGGGCTTTCGTGATTAAACAGAATTCCGTTGGAAGCATGAATTCCATATGCCTCACGATAATTCACAACGATCCAATAAGCATATAGTTTAGCAGCAGCATAAGGCGACCGCGGGTAAAAAGGCGTTGTTTCTGACTGCGGCACTTCTTGAACCAAACCATATAGTTCAGAGGTCGAAGCCTGATAGAACCGACAGGTCTTTTCCATCTTAAGTATCCGAATTGCCTCTAGCAACCTCAGCGCTCCGATAGCATCGGCGTTAGCGGTATATTCGGGCGTTTCGAAGCTTACTTGGACGTGACTTTGCGCAGCAAGGTTATATATTTCGGTAGGTTTTGTATCCTGCACGATCCGAATTAAATTCGTGCTGTCCGTCATATCGCCATAATGGAGATGGAATCGCGTATTCTCCTGATGAGGATCCTGATAGATATTTTCGATCCTACCAGTGTTGAACGAGGATGATCGGCGCTTGATACCATGGACGACATAGCCTTTTTCTAACATCAGTTGTGCAAGATAGGCGCCATCTTGGCCTGTTACACCGGTTATCAATGCAACGGGTCGGTCTTTTGTATTACTCACTAAAAATCCCTTTGTGTAATGTTTGGTGAAGATCAGAATGCATTTTTATGAAACAGCACTAAGAAGGTTTTTATGATGATCTTGATATCTCCGAAAAGAGACCAGTGAGCGACATATTCCAAGTCTGAATGGAGGCGATTAGAAAGATCCGAACGCCTTTCAGTTGCCCCGCGGAAGCCGCGTATCTGCGCTAGGCCCGTCAATCCAGGCTTGACGACGTGGCGGTGCCAGTACCGATGATCAATATCCCAGAACAAGGCATTCTCCGCACGCGACGCGATAGCATGAGGGCGAGGGCCCACAAAACTCATATCACTCCGTAATACATTGTATAATTGAGGTAATTCGTCTATGCTAGTTCTTCGCAAAAAACTTCCAAACTTTGTTACTCGCACATCATCGCGAGCAGTAGATACAGCCCCCCGAGCATCACTAAATTCTGTTCGCATTGAACGGAATTTGTAAATTTGGAAAGTGCGATTGCCAAGTCCGATGCGTTCCTGTTTGAAAATAATTGGCCCACAGCTCTCAATTTTGATAATGATTGCAACGACAATTAGTATCGGAAAGGCAATGATCAACGCGATAGATGCCACGGCGATATCAAATATCCGCTTAACTAATTTTTGATCCCATCTCAACTGACCTGCTGAAATCAACAAACTGGCGCTTTGGTTTCTGCGCCTTATTGCCAATGCATTGATGGAATTAAGCTCTGGCACAACAATCTCTGATTTGACGTCCAAAGCCCGCAGCATGAATACCCACCGCTCACGCTTTTCTGTTGGGCAATGAACGATCACATGATCCATGCCCGACGCGAGCTGTCCGAGCCGCTTCACGGCAGCAGCATCGCTCGGATCCGCGACCAAATCGAATTGAATTGCCTCAATGGCACCTTCGGACGGCTTGGGTCCGATAGCGATGTCATCATAAATACACAGATCCGCGTATGGCGTTTTCCCAATGTATTTCTTGCTGAATTGAAAAATTAAGGTGCGAAAAAGAGTCAATAATACAGCTGCGCTCAACGTGCCGATCCCGAACATCATTCTCGAAAATTCATTGCTCGACTTAAAGAAAAATAAGATCAGGAGCATGGCACTGGCCGCCATCAAAAACGCAACTATGCTTCGGATTACAATTTTCCAAAGATCGGTCAATACGCTGGACTGATAAGCTTTGTTGTTTAGCGCGATTGCAAAATAGACAGGCAGGATGGCCCATAAAACGTTCGAAAGCTGAGCACTATCGACAAAACCCAACCGGACGAAAAAAGCAAACACGAAGGAACAGACAATCGCCACAACATCTGAAATGGCAAGACAGGCGATCAGCCTAGATCGCCTGTTTCTCTTTTTTCCTAAATTTGCTAACACGTTTTCACCGACAAGGGAATGCTGCCTGACTAATTGCGGTTCGAGTTCATTGGTCGGTAATGTGACAAATGCTTTGTCCGATTGCAAAGTTTCTATTTCGCTTGCCGAGGGATCAGCAAACAAGAGGGGCTTCGTCATGACAGCTAGAATCCCTGAACGTAGTGATTGTGCGACCCCTGACGTTGATTCGAAGCTCTAATATCAAAACGGACTCACTGCAACGTTATTAACCTTTCGTCCCGATATGAAATGAGGTGGCGAGCCAGTTTTGGGGTTAGATCTATTGTTCTCAAATCCTATTCGTTGATCATATTATTGCATGTGTGTTTTGTTGGTTAGACCTTGATTAAAGAGGGAAGTCATCGAGAAGCAGATTTCAACTCGACAAATAACTGATTGTTGGATCGGTAACATTTCGGATAAATTCGACTTCAGACAGCCGTGTGTGACTTCGACATCGACCGGAGCTCTCACCAACTGATGCTACGGGATCACCAAAAAATGGAGGACACGGAGGGATTCGAACCCTCGAAGCCCGTAAAGGCTTGTCTCCTTAGCAAGGAGGTGGTTTCAGCCGCTCACCCACGTGTCCACGTAGCTTGGCTACAGACCGCGCTATAACCAACCATCGCGCTGGCTGCAACGGGAAAAATGGCCGATATCCAAACACATCGAGAAAGCCGGAAATGCCCCGCTTTTGAAAAACCGACTCGGACCGCCGCAGAATCGACTCACTTCGTCGTCCGTTCATTGCGTGGTCAGGTGCAACAGCCGAGAGCCGACGCTGGCTGGTAATGGGAAGGAGTTAACCCATGTTACCGTTATGCATGAAGAAATTTTTGGGAACATTTGCTGTTTTGGCCCTTGCCACTGCACCAGCCCTGTCACCCGCCTCCGCCCAGCAGGTGGAAAATGTCGATCCCAATGATGTGATCGATGCCGATCTGGCAGCGCCAGATTATGACGGGAATTTCGATTCGGCTCCGGCAGATTCGACGACGGTCGATGACACCACAATCGACAGCGATATCAATGCCGATATTGTGGCGCCTTATGGCGATACCACCACAGCCGGTCAGACCGGCAGCGCTGCTGTACCAGCGGCCGACGACAGCGCCACCTATCAGGACGATGATCTGATCGGCGCCGCGGAAGGCGTTTTCGGCAAGGGCGCAAAAGGCCTGGCCGAGGTTATCGAGGATATTCTCAAGAAGCAGGGCCGGCCCAATGCCTATATCGCCGGACGCGAAGCCAGCGGGGCTTTCATTGTCGGGCTGCGCTATGGTTCGGGCAAGCTTTATCACAAGATCGAGGGCGAGCGTCCGGTCTACTGGACCGGTCCGTCGGTCGGCTTTGATATCGGCGGCAATGCGGCAAACACCTTTGTCCTCGTTTACAATCTCTACGATACCGAAGAATTGTTTCAACGCTTCCCGGCTGGCGAAGGCGCCGCCTATTTCATCGGCGGCTTTCAGGTCAGCTATTTGCGGAGCGGCGACAAGGTCGTGATCCCGGTGCGGCTCGGTGCTGGCCTTCGGCTCGGGGCCAATGTCGGCTATATGAAGTTCAGCAAGAAGCAGAAATGGTTGCCGTTCTGATCGAACTGTATGTCGCTGCGCGCAGATCAGGCGAGCGACTTGACCTGTTCCATCCGCGCCAGATAGCGCGCCAATATATCGATCTCCAGATTGACCTTACGGCCGGACTGCAATTCGCCGAGCGTGGTCACCTGTGCGGTATGCGGGATGATGTTGAGACTGAATTGCGTGCCCGCCGCTTCGTCGGACACCGCATTGACGGTCAGCGATACGCCGTCGACGGTGATCGATCCCTTGGCCGCGACATAGGGTGCCAGATCTTTGGAAACCCGGATCACGACTTCTGTTGAATCGCCTGCAGAATTGCTGGAAACAACCTCGCCGACACCATCGACATGGCCGGTGACGATATGGCCGCCGAGCTCATCGCCCACCTTCAACGCGCGCTCCAGGTTGATCCGCCGTCCCGCTTCAAATTGGCCTGCCGCAATGCACGAGATGGTTTCCCCTGACACGTCGACCGCAAACCAGTCGGCACCCTTCTCGACGACCGTCAGACAAATGCCGGAGCAGGCGATCGAAGCGCCCATATCGACACCATCCATATCATAGCCACAGGTGATTTTCACGCGAAGGTCACCGCGCTGGTCGAGCGATTCGATAGTTCCGATGTCTGAAACAATGCCGGTGAACATGGGCGATCCTATTTGCTGTGAACGAAGCGGAACCTAGGCGGCGCGGTCATATATCTCAAGCATATCCTGCCCGAGCGAGCGCTGATCGACGCGCTGCCACTGACCATGCGCCTCGCTGAGCTTTTCCAGCCCAATATCGGCAATGCCGGGCAAACCGCCACCGATGATGATCGGGGCGCGATAGAATAACAGCCGATCCACCAGACCCTCCTGCAAGAATGAAGCAGCGGTTTTCGCGCCGCCTTCGACCAGCAGCCAGTTGATGTCGGAAAGATCGGCAATCCCGAACGGTTCAGCAATTTGCTGCCATCGCTCGGGCTTGTCCTTGTCATGCCCCAGTATGACTGGCTGTGGCGAACGGTCGGTCAGACCGTCAAGGCGCACATCCAGGCCGGGCCTGTCCGTCCGGGCCGTTCCTGCTCCCACCAGAATCGCGTCGCTGCGCGCGCGCTCCATGTGGGCGTGAGCCCGCGCGCGATCGCCAGTGATCCACTGACTGGACCCATCCGCCAGGGCGATACAGCCATCGAGCGACATTGCTAGTTTCAGCGTGACAAACGGTCGCCCGTTCTCGACGCGGCACAGGAAGCCGGCCATGGCGCGCCGCGCTTCCAGCTCGCGAATACCGACGGAGACCGGTATGCCCGCGTCGCCCAGCCGGTCAATGCCTCTCCGCCGGGTGCGTTCGTCAGCATCAAGGGTAGCAACAATCACTCTTTTCGGTTTCGCCTCGATCAGCGCGATACTGCAGGTCGGGCCGCGGCTGCTGTCATGCGCACAGGGCTCCATGGTTACATAAACGTCCGCGCCGCGCGCCGACCGGCCGGCCTGGGCCAGCGCCATTTCCTCGGCATGGGGGCGACCCCCCGGCTGTGTCCAGCCGCGACCGATGATGATGCCATTTTTGACGATCACACAACCGACATTCGGGTTTGCTCCCGTACGGCCTCGTCCTCGCTCCGATAATGCCAAAGCCGCCGCCATATAGTGCGCGTCGGCCACGGAGGTCAGCATTGCAGTCCGGCCGGACGATCGACCTCGACCTCGCCGCGTGCAGCCCGGGCCGCTTCGGCTTCGCGTTCAATTTCCTCGACGTCCATGCCCGACATCCGGCCGAGTTCCTTCATCGCCTCGCGCCGTTCCGCCTCCAGCTTGTCTTTGAGGCACTGGACCTGCCAGCGGTCCTGCAGAATTTCTTCATCGGTCCGGTCGTTTGTCCAGTTTTCGACATAAACGACCTCCTGCGGTACATAAGTGTAAGTATTTACCTTTGGATCGAGATAGAAAAGGAGTAGAATGAACGCCGTGCAGGCGATCGCCAACGCCGCCGGAAGCAAGCGCTCGCCCGGCTCACTTTGACGGAAAACGGCGATCAGATCGCCAAAGCCGCCGCTGACCGATACATCTTTTAACATTCCCATGGCGTTCAAATAGGGCGCGCGCCGCCGGATGACCAGCCCTTCCCGCAAATTTGGGGCGGGAAACTGGGGTCAGATCACCCGGCGACGGGATCAGCTATTGATTTCGAAGCGGACTTTCAGCGTCATCCAGCTCTCAAATGGCTTGCCGTCTCTGGTTGCCGGCTTGAACCGCCATTTGCTCAAAGCCTGTTTGCGAGTTGCCGCCCAGAAGTCAGGATGCGGCGAATCGATCAGTTCAATCTGCCTCACCCGGCCATCTGTGCCGACCAGCACCCGGACACTCACCTCCGCTTCCCGTTCCAGCCGCAACTGGCCAGACGGGTAGGCTGGTTGAAACTGCGCGGCGTAACGAGCGTTAAGTCGCGCATCGACAATCACCGGATCCGGCGCAACCTTGATCGCCTCGAAGGGAATTTCAAATCCCGCACCCGTGAGGCCCGTGTCCAACGCATTCTCGGCATAGCTGGGAAGCGGCTCCACCGGAGCAGCCGGCAAATCGACCACCAGCTTGTCCTGCGCCTTATGCTGGGGCTTGGTCGGCAGTTGGATTGCGGGCTCAACTTTGTGTTTTACCGGTTCCGGAGGCTTTTCGGCCAGAACCGGGACAGCGAGCACCGTGCCGCGAAATTTTTCCGGAATTTCAATCCCTGGCATCGCAATCACCGCGGCGATAATCACCGCATGAACAGCGCCGGCCAGTATCACACCTTTGGTTCGGGGTGTCTTATTCTCGTAAACGGAAACATAGCTCATCATTACATCCTCTCAACCATCCTCAAACATGGCGGAGCGGCCTGTGCCTTTTTGACTATCTGTCCGCATCGCCTATTTGGTATGTTATACTATTACATGACAAATAGCAAACGCCTCGCTTAGCCTGTGGCGCGATAATGATGAGATTAGCTCAGACGGCGGCTTCCACCAGCCTTGTCAGCGCGGCGGGCTTGCCGATCAACGGCAGCAATGCGTTCATATCCGGACCATGGTCGAGACCAGTCAACGCCTGGCGCAAGGGCATGAACAGCGGTTTGCCTTTCCGGCCGGTGGCCTCCTTGAGCGCACTGGTCAGATCTTTCCAGAGATCATCAGATGCTTCCAATTCTTCCATTTTTGCAGCAGCAATGCCTATGAAAGCCTGATCCTCCACCGACAGATCGGGCACCACCACCGGCCCGGTCACGACCTGCCACCATGAATCGACATCGCCCATATCATGCAAGTTGGGCCGAATGACCTCCCATGCAGCAGCGTCCATCGCATCCGGCAGTCGAGGCTTCACATCCTTATAATCAAGCAGATGGACAATTTTCTGGTTGAGCTGCGCCAGCTCCTCTTCGTCGAACCGCGCCGGTGCCCGGCCAAAGCGGCCAAAGTCGAAACTGGCGATCAGCGGCGCTACATCCGCAACCGGCTCCACCGGATCGCTGGTACCAATCCGTGCCAACAGGGCAACAATCGCCTGCGGCTCGATATGCTTCTCCCGAAAACTACTGACGCCCAGCGAACCCAGCCGCTTCGACAGCTTGCCTTCGGTGCCAACGAGCAAGGCTTCATGCGCGAATTCCGGCGGCTTTGCTCCCAGCGCATGGAACATCTGAATCTGTACCGCTGTATTGGCAACATGATCCTCACCGCGCACGACATGGGTGATACCCATATCCACATCATCAATCGCCGAAGGCAGCATATAGAGCCAACTGCCATCTTCCCGCCGGATGACCGGATCGGACAGGAGCGCCGGATCAAAATGCTGGTCTCCCCGAATCAGGTCGGTCCAGGTGATCGGCGTTTCGTGATCCAGCTTGAAGCGCCAATGCGGTTTGCGGCCCTGCTCTTCAAACTCGGCAATCTGGGCTTCTGTCAGGTCAAGCGCCGCCCGGTCATAGATCGGTGGCTTCCCGCGTCCGAGCTGGATCTTGCGCTTCAGGTCCAGCTCCTGTGCCGTCTCATAGGCCGGATAGACCCGGCCAGCCGCCTTCAGCTTTTCCAGCTGCTCTTCATAGCGATCAAAGCGCGCCGATTGCCGCTGCTCTTCATCCGGCACCAGTCCCAGCCACGCCAGGTCTGCCCGGATCGCCTCGACATATTGCTCTTTTGAACGCTCGGCATCGGTATCGTCGAGCCGCAGCAAAAATGTGCCGCCCTCTTTCTGCGCGAACATCCAGTTGTGCAGCGCGGTGCGGATATTGCCGACATGAAGATGGCCCGTCGGTGACGGAGCGAAGCGGGTTTTGATGGTCATACAGTCCTGAATGCGTTGGTGATCGGATAGCGCCGGTCACGGCCAAAATTTCTGGTGCCCAGCTTGACACCCGGCGGTGCCTGACGCCGTTTATATTCTGCGATATAGAGCAACCGCTCGATCCGCACCACGGTCTCGCGATCAAAACCTTTTGCGACAAGGTCGTTTACCGACAATTCTTCCTCGATCAGACCGTGCAGCAAGGGATCGAGAATCTCGTAATCCGGCAGGCTGTCGCTGTCTTTCTGGTCCTCGCGCAACTCTGCACTGGGTGGCTTGGTGATTACGGCTTCCGGCATTACCGGGCCATCCGGGCCCATGCCAAGGCTCGGCTTGTTGGCGTTGCGCCATTTTGAAAGCTTGAAGACAGTCAGCTTGTAGGCGTCCTTGAGTACCGAATAGCCGCCCGCCATGTCGCCATAGATGGTCGCATAGCCAACGCTCATCTCGCTTTTATTGCCCGTGGTCAGTAGCATGTGGCCGAATTTGTTCGACAGGGCCATCAAGGTCACACCGCGGATCCGTGACTGGATATTCTCTTCGGTGATGTCGACATTGCGATCGGCAAAACTGTCCTCAAGCATCGCGTCAAAGCCTTCGACCGCCGGATTGATCGGGATCGTGTCCAGCCGGGTGCCGAGCATTCTGGCGCAGCCCTCTGCATCGTCGAGGCTTTCCTGCGATGTAAAACGCGACGGCATCATTACGTTCCACACCCGGTCGGCGCCCAATGCGTCGACCGCAACCGCAGCCGACAACGCGCTGTCGATCCCGCCCGAAAGCCCGAGCAAAACGCCGGGGAAACGATTGCGGTTCACATAATCCCGCAAGCCCACAATCATGGCATTGTAAATGTCGGCGGGATGATCATCCAGCGCGTGAATTTCGCCTGGCGCGCAAGTCCATTTTCCGTCTTCGCAAGACCAGCGCGTGTCGACAATCGTCTCGTCCCAGTCGGGCAACTGGTGCATTACGCTAGCGTCTCCGTTGAGCACGAAGCTGGCACCATCGAAAACGATCTCGTCCTGTCCGCCGACCCGGTTCAGGAACAGCATCGGAATGCCCGTTTCCCGCACTCGCTTGGTGGCCACCTGCCCCAGACGCATATCGTCCTTCTCGATTTCATAGGGGCTGCCGTGCACCGAGATAAACAAATCAGCGCCCTGTGCTTTCAGATGCTCGCACACGGTCGGGAACCAGACATCCTCGCAGATCGGCAAGCCGATTTTGCAGCCCTTGAACTCAATCGGCTCCGGCAACGGGCCGGACGCGAACAGCCGCTTTTCGTCAAATGTGCCGTAATTGGGCAATTCTACCTTGTACCGGACATCACGAATATGTCCGCCATCGAGCAGGGCAATGCCGTTATAAAGCTTGTCGCCCTCACGAAAAATCGACCCTACAAGCATTGCCGGTCCCGGCCCCGCAGTGGCAGCCGCAAGCCGGTTGAGTTCTGCTTTTGCCCGCTGCCACACCGCCGGCTTCAACACCAGATCCTCTGGCGGATAGCCAATCAGCTGCAGTTCGGGAAACACGATCAGATCGCTGTCGGGCCGCGCGCCATGGGCTGCGATCATCGCATCGGCATTGCCGCGCAAATCGCCGACGCTCTGGGTCAGTTGCGCCATGGTGATGGTGAGCTTTTCCGTCATCCGGCCCTGATAGAAAGCGGCACAGTGTGGAGCAATCGAAATTAACGCAATTACGGACTTTAGATTTGCCAGCCATCTGTCTAACAGGGTCACAAAATTGTCATGGAGTGTCGTCGGCGATTCTGGCGGCTCGCCGTTATCTGGGAAGCGCCACTATGAAACTCATGTCCGGTAACAGCAATCTGCCGCTTGCCACCGCGATCGCCGAATATCTTGAGATCCCCCTCACCGATGCCAGCGTCAAGCGCTTTGCCGATGACGAAATTTTCATCGAAATCCACGAAAATGTCCGCGGTGAAGATGTCTTTGTGGTTCAGTCGACCAGCCACCCGGCCAATGACAATTTGATGGAATTGCTGATCAGCATCGACGCCCTGCGCCGCGCCTCCGCCAAGCGCATCACTGCCGTCATTCCCTATTTCGGCTATGCCCGGCAGGACCGCAAACCGGGACCGCGTACGCCGATCTCCGCCAAGCTGGTCGCCAATCTGATCACCGAAGCCGGGGCTGACCGGGTGCTGACCGTCGACCTTCATGCCGGTCAGATTCAGGGCTTCTTCGATATTCCGACGGATAATCTCTATGGCGCGCCGGTGATCAGCGAAGACATCAAGTCACGCCATGGCGACAAGGATATCATGGTCGTCTCTCCTGACGTCGGCGGCGTGGTCCGCGCGCGCGCGCTTGCCAAGCGGCTCGACAATGCGCCGCTCGCCATTGTCGACAAGCGCCGCGAACATGCCGGTGTCTCGGAGGTGATGAATATTATCGGCGACGTTGAAGGCCGCTTCTGCGTAATGATCGACGATATCGCCGACAGCGCCGGCACGCTCTGCAACGCCGCGGATGCCTTGCTTGCAGCAGGCGCAGCCGACGTCGCTGCCTATATTACGCACGGCGTCCTGTCCGGCAAGGCGGTGGAGCGGGTCAACAATTCATCGCTGCGCAAGCTGATCATCACCGATACGATCAAGACGCCGCAATCAGCGCTCGATTCCAGCAGGATCCGGATCTTGCCGATCGCACCGCTGCTGGGCGAAGCCATCAAGCGAATTGCGGATGAAAGTTCGGTCAGCAGTCTTTTCGACTAATCGGTGCGCGGCTAGACAGCCTCAGTCTTCACCAATTTTCTTGAGAATGTCCTGGGCAATTTCCCTCTGACCGGAATCGATCGCATCATCTCCTTCAACGGCCAAAGCCTTGACCAGATGAGACTTGGCCATGGCATGATCGCCCGCGAAATAAAAACTGGATCCGGCCATATAGCTAAAATCGGCCTTCTCGGGGACCCACTTCGCGGCTTTTTCAAACAACTTGGCGGCTTTGGAAAAATCCTGTTTCTGCAACTTTGAAAGGCCACGATTGTAACTTCGGGTGGCTCTCGACAGATTTTCCGTTTGCATATTCAAATCGCGGCTCGCTCCATCACAACCGCCCTGACAACCCGCAAAATTCTCGGGATGGGGTTGTGCATGAGATGCTGACGCGAACGCCAGCAGGGACACAGCCACCGTTACTAATGCAATTGATTTTCTACTCATCGAAATCCCCTCATGATCTTTGCCGCACGCTTAGCTTATGATCGCCGTCAAACGAAAGCTATTTTCCCGCGCTTGTCCAATAACGGCAAGTGTCGGTCCGCAACGGATTCTGCTGGCAGAAGGAAATCAATCATAATAAAGCATGAGGCATGACCCCAAAAGACATCGACCTCGCACAAAAACTCGCTGACGCCGCTGGCGAGGCCATTCGCCCTTTCTTCCGCGCTAAATTTGACGAGGAAACCAAAGAGGACTCCTCCCCCGTCACCGAGGCTGACCGCGCGGCGGAGGCAGCGATGCGGACGATTATCGAGGCCGAACGACCCGATGACGGCATCATCGGCGAAGAATATGGCACGCACAACGAAGGCGCTTCACGTCAATGGGTGCTCGATCCGATCGACGGAACGACCAGCTTTATCGCCGGACGGCCGATATTCGGTACCCTGATCGCGCTGATGCAGGATGGTTTCCCGGTAATCGGTATCATCGACCAGCCGATTGGCCGGGAACGCTGGCTCGGCGTGGTTGGCCGCCCGACCCTGTTCAAGGGTCAACCGGCCAGATCTGCCCGGTGCCGGGAGCTCAAGGACGCGGTTCTCGCCACCACGTCACCGCATCTGTTTGACGAGCATGATGCCGAGCATTTCATGGGCCTCGCCAGCAAGGTCGCCTCGCGCAAGATCATCTATGGCGGCGACTGCTATAATTACGGGCTGGTCGCCAGCGGCCATGTCGACGTCGTCTGCGAAGCGGGCCTGAAACTCCACGATTTTGCTGCTCTCGCCCCAATTGTCGATGGTGCCGGCGGGATGATGTGCGACTGGAACGGCGAACCGCTGCACGCGGAATCCGATGGCCATGTGCTGGCGCTGGGCGATCAGGCGCGGGTCGATGATGTCCTGGAAGCAATTGCCTGCCATCATTGATCCTCGGACTGCAATTATTCTTGCAATTCCGGCGAATCTAGCTAAAGCCGCCGTTCCAATGTGACGCTCTGGCCAGTGTTGGGCTGCCACAAGTGTCCGTAACGGTACCATCTAGAGGAGACCAAAATGCCCAAGTTGAAGACCAAAAGTGGTGTGAAGAAACGCTTCAAGATCACCGCAACCGGTAAGGTCAAGCACGGCGTAGCCGGCAAACGCCACCGTTTGATGAGCCATAACAGCAAATATATCCGCCAGAACCGCGGCACCAAGAAATTGTGTGATGCGGATGCTCGGACAGTCAAGAAATGGGCGCCATACGGCCTGGGCTAAGCCCGCCGCAGCGACATTCAAACTTACAGGATATAGAATATGGCACGTGTAAAACGGGGTACGACCACTCGTACCAAACATAAGAGATTATTGGTTCAGGCGAAGGGCTATTATGGCCGTCGCAAGAACACCATCCGCATCGCGCGGCAGGCCGTCGAAAAAGCCGGTCAATATGCCTACCGTGATCGCAAGGTCAAGAAGCGGGCGTTCCGCGCGCTCTGGATCCAGCGGATCAACGCTGCGGTTCGCGCCGAAGGCCTGACCTACGGCACGTTCATCCACGGCACCAAACTGGCCGGGATTGAGCTCGACCGTAAAGTGATGGCCGACCTGGCGATGAATGAACCGGCAGTATTTGGCGGCATCATCAAGCAGGCGCAGGATGCTCTGGCGAAAGCCTAAGCATTTTCATAAATTCAAAGAAGCGCCGGAGAGCAATCTCGCGGCGCTTTTTTATTGGGTTTTTCGCAGGGCTTGCTAGACGGGCAGCGATTAAAAACGGGACAATATGATGAGCGACATCGAGGCGATCAGGGACAAATATCTGGAGCAGATTGAAGCTGTATCCGATGGCGATGCGCTGGAAGCGATCCGCCTGGCTGCGCTCGGCAAGAAGGGCGAGATTTCGCTGCTGCTGAAAACCCTGGGCAAAATGACGCCGGAAGAGCGGCAGGAACAGGGTCCGAAGATCAACGGTGCCCGTCAGGCCGTCGCCGATGCCCTGACCGCCCGCAAGGAAGCGATGGAAACCGCAGCCCTGGATGCCAAGCTGGCGACCGAAAAGCTGGATCTGACCCTGCCTGCGCCGGCTGCGCCCAAGGGCAGCCTCCATCCGGTCTCGCAAGTGATGGACGAACTGGCCGAAATCTTCGCCGATCTCGGCTTCTCGGTCGCCACCGGTCCGGAAATCGAAGACGACTGGCACAATTTCACCGCGCTCAATATCCCGGACACCCATCCGGCGCGAGCAATGCACGACACCTTTTATTTCCCGCAGACCGATGACAGCGGCATGCCGAAACTGCTGCGCACCCATACCTCGCCGGTGCAGATCCGCACTATGATGGATGTCGCAAAACGGACCGACGGCGCGGGCGAACCGATTTACCTTATTGCGCCGGGCCGCACTTATCGCTCGGACAGCGATGCCACCCATACGCCAATGTTCCATCAGGTGGAGGGGTTGGTGATCGACCGGAATATCCATATGGGCCATCTCAAATGGACGCTGGAGACCTTTGTCCGCGCCTTTTTCGAGCGCGATGATATCGAGCTGCGCCTGCGCCCGAGCTATTTCCCGTTCACCGAACCGAGCGCCGAAGTCGATGTCGGCTTCTCCGTCGAAAAGGGCAGCCGCATCATCGGCGGCGACCCACGCGGCGACAATGGCGGCTGGATGGAGATATTGGGCAGCGGCATGGTTCACCCCAATGTCATCCGCAATTGCGGGCTTGATCCCGATGTCTGGCAGGGCTTTGCCTTTGGCTGCGGGATCGACCGGCTGGCGATGCTGAAATATGGCATGGATGATCTGCGGGCCTTTTTCGACGGCGATCTGCGCTGGGCCGATCACTACGGTTTCAACGCGCTGGATGTTCCGACACTGAGCGGAGGAGTGGGCGCATGAAATTTTCCCTGTCCTGGCTGAAGGCGCATCTGGAGACCGATGCCGGCGCCAACGAAATTGCCGAAAAACTGACCAGCATTGGTCTGGAAATCGAGGGCATGGAAAATCCTGCCGATGCGCTGAAACCCTTCCGCGTGGCGAAAGTGCTGGAAGCGGGACCGCATCCGAATGCCGACAAGCTGCAATTGCTTAAAGTTGACGATGGTGGCGCGGAACCGTGGCAGGTGGTGTGCGGAGCGCCCAATGCGCGAGCCGGGATGATCGGCGTTTTCGGGCCTCCGGGGACCTATATTCCGGGCAGCGATTTCACGCTGAAACCCGCGAAAATCCGCGATGTCGAGAGTTTCGGCATGATGTGCAGCTATCGCGAGCTGGAACTGGGCGACGATCATGACGGCATCATCGAATTGCCTGAAGATGCAGCCGCTAAAGTTGGCACCAGCTACGCCGACTATGCCGAACTCGACGATCCGGTGTTCGATGTGGCGATCACCCCCAACCGGCAGGACTGCATGGGCGTGCGCGGGATTGCGCGCGATCTGGCAGCTGCGGGCATGGGCAAACTGAAGCCATTGGACGTTGCCAACATAAGTCGTAGCGGCGGCGGTCCTGATGTCCGCACCGAGGACCCCGAAGGCTGCCCCGCATTCTACGCTTGCACCGTCAAGGGTGTGAGCAATGGCAAGTCACCGGACTGGATGCAGGCCAGGCTGAAATCAGCCGGCCAGAAACCGATCAACACCCTGGTCGATATCACCAATTATGTGATGCTCGACCATGGGCGGCCGCTGCATGTCTATGACGTGGCCAAGCTCAATGGCGGTCTTGTGGCGCGCAAGGCGAAGCCGGGCGAGACCGTCCTTGCGCTCAACGACAATGAATATACGCTCGATGACAGCATGACGGTGATCGCCGATGACAATGGCGCGCATGATATCGGCGGGATCATGGGCGGTGCAAACACCGGTTCTGACGAAGCGACGACCGAAGTGCTGATCGAATGCGCCTATTTCACACCGGAAAATATCGCCCGAACCGGTCAGAAACTGATGCTGACCAGCGACGCGCGCCAGCGCTTCGAGCGCGGCGTGGACCCGGCGTTTCTGGATGACGGGCTGGAACTGGCAACGGCGCTGGTGCTGGAACTATGCGGCGGGAAGGCGAGCGAGGTTACGCGAGCCAGCACGCCGCCGACGGAGCAGCGCAGCCTTTCTTATGATCCCGCACAATGTCTGGCGCTGGGCGGGATTGATGTCGCTGCGGAACGGCAGCAGGCCATTCTCGAGTCATTGGGTTTTGAGATTCTGTTTCCCCGCGAAGGCGGGGACCCATCTTCCGGTGGTGCCAAGACCGACGAGCGGGAGATGGACCCCGGCCTCCGCCGGGGAACATGGACCGTAACCATTCCGACCTGGCGCCGTGATGTTGCCGTCTGGCAGGATATTGTCGAGGAAATCGTCCGCATCGAGGGGCTCGACAATATTCCCTCGACCCCGCTGCCACGGAAACCCGGCGTCGCCAAGCCGACTGCCTCGCCCGAACAGCTTGCCGAACGCAAGGCGCGACGTGCGGCGGCTGCGCGCGGGCTGAACGAAGTGGTCAACTGGAGCTTCATCTCCGAGAAGGAAGCCGCGCCCTTTGGCGGCGGCAGCTGGACGCTGGCCAATCCGATCAGCGAGGACCTCAAGGTAATGCGGCCGTCAATGCTCCCCGGCCTGATCGCTGCTGCCAAGCGCAACAGCGCCCGCGGCGCAGCGTCGATCCGGCTGTTCGAAGTCGGGCGGCGCTATCTGGAAAGCAGCGAGCATCCAACCATCGGCCTGGTATTGACCGGCGAAAAGAGCACGCGCAGCTGGCAGGGCGGCGCGGCGAGCAAATTTGACGCCTATGATGCCAAGGCGGAAGTGCTGGCGATTCTCGAAGCGGCTGGCGCACCGGTCGACAAGCTGATGGATTTCGGGGAAGCGGGCGATGCCTACCACCCCGGCCAGTCCGGCACGCTGCGGCTGGGACCGAAGAAAATTCTGGCCGCTTATGGCGCGCTGCATCCGTCAGTGACCAAGGCGCTTGGCCTGAAAGGCGCAGCGGTCGGCGCGGAAATCTTCCTCGACGCGATTCCGCTGAAGAAGAAAGTGGGCCATATGCGCGACGCCTTTGCGCCCCCCGCCTTGCAGGCGGTGACCCGCGATTTCGCTTTCGTCGTCGATGCGGATTTGCCAGCGGGTGATCTGGTGCGATCGGTCAAGGGCGCGGACAAGAAGCTGATCACCGAAGCGCGGATTTTCGATCTGTTTGAAGGGCCGAGCGTTGGCGAAGGCAAGAAGTCTCTGGCGGTGGAAATTACTCTGCAACCGGTTGAGGCGACCTTGACCGAAGAGGATCTGAAGGCGCTTTCGGACAAGGTTGTCGCGAGTGCTGCCAAGCTGGGGGCGGAATTGAGAGGCTAGCGATGGTCGTCATGCTGAACTTGTTTCAGCATCCATTCCTCCCCATAGAGCCTCCGTTCCGACGATGGATAGATCCTGAAACAAGTTCAGGATGACGATTGACAAGAAAATTACAGATATGACCAACGCCAAACCACGCCGTACATTCGCGATCATCTCCCACCCCGATGCGGGCAAGACGACGCTTACCGAGAAGCTGCTGCTGAAGGGCGGCGCTATCCATCTGGCGGGCGAGGTCAAGGCGCGGGGCGACAACCGGCGGGCGCGGTCGGACTGGATGAAGATCGAGCAGCAGCGCGGGATTTCGGTTACCTCCAGCGTCATGACCTTTGAGCGCAATGATATCATTTTCAACCTGCTCGACACGCCCGGCCATGAGGATTTTTCCGAGGATACCTATCGTACGCTGACCGCCGTCGACAGCGCGATCATGGTGATCGATGCGGCGTCGGGCATCGAGGCGCAGACGCTGAAGCTGTTCGAGGTCTGCCGGATGCGCAGCGTGCCGATCATCACCTTCGTCAACAAGGTCGACCGCGAAGGCCGCGATCCGTTTGAGCTGCTCGACGAGGTCGCCGACAAGCTGGCTCTGGACGTCTGCCCGATGAGCTGGCCGACCGGCATGGGCGGGCAGTTCGAGGGCGTCTATGACCTGCAGCGCAACCAGCTGCACCAGCCGACCGGCAGCAGCAAACAATATGACGGCGTCACCCAGCAATTTACCGGTCTCGACGATCCGAAGCTGGGAGAAGTACTGAGCGATGGCGCACTCGAGCGGCTGACCAGTGAGGGCGAACTGGCGCAGGGCGGCTATAGCGGCTTTGATCTGGAAGCCTATCAGAACGGCGATCTGACTCCGGTCTATTTCGGCTCGGCGCTCAAGCAATTCGGGGTCGAAGAACTGATCGACGCGATTGCCGACTATGCGCCCAGCCCGCGCCCCCAGCCTGCCGAACCGGCGCCGATTGATCCGGACAGCGACGATGTCACCGGCTTTATTTTCAAGATCCAGGCGAATATGGACCCTCAGCACCGCGACCGGATTGCCTTCATGCGGCTGTGTTCGGGCGAGTTCAAGCGCGGCATGAAGCTGACTCCCTCGGGCCTAGGCAAGCCGATCGCGATCCACTCGCCGATCCTGTTTTTTGCCCAAGACCGCGAAATTGCCGACACGGCGGAGCCCGGCGATATCATCGGCATCCCCAATCACGGCACGCTGCGCGTCGGCGACACCCTTTCCGAGAAGAACCAGGTGCGGATCACCGGCCTGCCCAATTTTGCCCCGGAAATCCTGCGCCGGGTAATCCTGCGCGATCCGACCAAGACGAAGCAGCTCCGCAAGGCGCTGGATGATCTGTCGGAAGAGGGCGTGGTCCAGGTTTTCTATCCCGAACTCGGGGCCAACTGGATCATCGGCGTGGTCGGGCAGCTGCAGCTCGAGGTGCTGGTGTCGCGGCTGCAGGCGGAATATAAGGTCGATGCCTATCTGGAACAGGCGCCGTTTGAAACCGCCCGCTGGATCAGCGGCGACGACGCGACGCTGAACGCCTTTGCCAATATCAACCAGAGTTCGCTGGCCAAAGACCGCGACGACAATCTGGTGTTCCTCGCCAAGTCGGCCTGGGACGTCGGCTATCAGGAAGAGCGCAATCCGGAGATCAAGTTTAGTACGACACGGGAGCGTTAAACCTGCTTGCACCGGGACGCCACCACTCTAATGTATTTTCGGCAGGAATTGTTGAACAGCCGGAGAAAACATGCGCGGAATTTTGTGGGTAGCATTTGCCTTTTTGATTGTCGGGCTATCCAGTCAGTCCCAAGCAGAAGTTAAAAAAATCGCGAGCGAGACATTTGCGGCCGAAGGCGATGTCTATCGGCCGCTGCTGTCCCCTGATGGCCCAAATGGTCTATCGTCAAAATGCTGGCGGCAAGACCTTTCTGACAATCCGCAGCCTCTCCGACGACAAGTCTTACAGCACCGCCATGCCCGACGACACCGACCTGAACTGGTATCGCTGGGCGGGCAACGGGCAAGTCCTGTTCAGCGTGTCCAGTCTCAAGCAATATCTCGGACGTCGCCCGCACATGGGTAACGAGTTTCGTCAGGTCGAAATGTACCTGATCGACAGCACGACCAGAAACACCCGATATATTGGCGTCGAGGATGGCGGTCCGGATGGCGACAATATTCTATATCTTGACCCCAATGGCCGCTTCCTAATTCTCGAGATCAGAGAATCCGTTTACAAATATCCTGCCGTTTACCGGATCAATCTGGCTACAAACGAAGCCGAACAGGTCGTCGATGATCAGATGCGCGTTATGGACTGGGTCGCCGATAATGCAGGCCAAATCCGCATGGGCATAAGCTATCGACGAAGCAGCACTCTGGTTTTTTACCGGAGCTCTGATGCCGATAAGTTCCGGCGTATCGACAAGGTCAAGGACACGGATATCCTCAACAACGAAGAGGAACCGCTTCTGGACGGATTCACCATCATTGCCGGCTCCGATGAGGGCTATGTCCTTTCCAACGGGAAAACCGGCCGCTTTGGTCTTTACAGGTTCAATGTCAGGACCCGTGGAATCGGAGAGAAAGTCTTCGATCACGACAAACAGGATGTGACGAGATTTTCGATGACGGAAGACGGCGCCGCATTGCAGGCTGCCTATTACACGGATTCTCGTGACCGCATTCACTGGTTTGATGAATATCTTGCAGAGCAGCAGAAAATGCTCAACCGCGCGTTGCCAGGAGAGGAAATCTGGATCGTATCGGCTTCGCGCGACCGAAGCAAAATGATCATCTTTTCTACCTCGCCCAAGGATCCGGGAAGTTTCTATCTCTATGAGCCCGCTGCTCGAAAAATGGATCGCTTTGCCGGGGTGAAAGACCAGATTGATCCCAAAGACATGGCCGTCACGACATATGAGCACTATCAGGCCCGAGATGGCATCCAAATACCCGCCTATGTAACGATCCCCACTGGCAAGGATCCCAAAAACCTGCCCCTCATCATCCTTCCGCACGGGGGGCCGTATGGCATTCGCGACAATATGGACTTTAACATGGAAGTGCAGTTTCTGGCCAATCTTGGATATGTGGTTCTGCAACCCAACTTCCGGGGTTCCGGAAGCTACGGGGAGACATTTTACAAGCTTGGAGAGGGTCAGATTGGTCGATCCATGCAAGACGATCTCGATGACGACATGGACTGGCTTGCGGAACGCGGCATCGTGGACCCCGCCCGTGTCTGCATTGTAGGCTCTTCCTATGGAGGCTATGCCGCGCTCTGGGGCGTCACCCGCAATCCGGAACGATATCGGTGCGCCGCCTCATTTGCCGGGGTCACAGATTTTGGCAAACAGCTACGGTTTGATCGTCAGTTTTTCAAAAGCCGATATAGCAAAAAATGGAAAGAATTCATCAAAGGCACGGATGATTTTGATCTCGACGATGTGTCGCCCGTCAGGATGGTGAATCAACTGAAGCGCCCGGTTCTGCTGGTTCACGGCAAGAAGGACAGCACTGTCCCTTACAGCCAGTTCACGCTTTACAAGGACAAGCTGGAAGATCGTGGGGCGGATGCCGTGTTTGTCACCTATGATGACGAGGGGCACGGTCTTCGGAAATTTGAAAATCGAAAAGACTGGCTGGACCAACTCGAAAAGTTTCTGGCAAAACATAACCCGGCCTGATTCAGGCCAAAGGGCGATGATCGTCGCTGGTCTGCGGGACTAGATGACGGGCGGGATGGCGAAATCCTGCGATCATCGCAACCGTAGCGCGGCGGAATGGCTGTCGGCCAAAGGCCAATCCTGACCTAAAGTTCAGCACGACACGCGAACGCTAATCCCCTAAATAGCGGCCATGGCGAGCCGAACCACAACCGATATGGCCTTTCAGGCGATCGTCATCGATGACGAGGGGCGGGTGTGCGCGGATATTCCGGAGAGCGCCTGCCAGGAGGAGCCGGGCAATTTCTTCAAACATGTCGGCGCGCTGGCGCTGACCAAGAGCGCTGATGGGCTGGTCGATCCGAAACTGGTGCTGAGCTGGCTGATGACCGCGCTGGGTGCGCCGGTGGCGCTGATCGGGCTGCTGGTGCCGGTCCGCGAAGCGGGGGCCTTGCTGCCGCAGCTGGTCACCGCCGGCTATTTACGGAAATTGCCGCGCCGCAAATGGGCCTGGGCCGTGGGTTCGGCGGTGCAGGGTCTGGCCGCTGCCGCGATCGGACTGATCGCGATCAGCCTGACCGGCGTGGCGGCCGGCTGGGCGATCATCCTGGCGCTGGCGATCCTGGCGCTGGCGCGCAGCGTCTGTTCGGTCTGCTACAAGGATGTGCTGGGCAAGACGATCGACAAGTCGCGGCGCGGCACCGCCACCGGGCTGGCCGGTTCAATCGCATCGGTGACAGTGATCGTCTATGCGCTGGCCCTGTCCTTCCAGCTGGTTGACCGGATGTTGCTGGTGATCGGCGGCCTGTTTCTGGCTGGCGGCGCATGGATCGCGAGCGCGCTGCTGTTTGCGACCCTGACCGAACGGGCCGGAGCCACCGACGGCGGCCGGTCGGCGATCAAGCAGGCGGTTCGCAATTTCACCTATTTGCGCGACGATCCTCAACTCGCCCGGTTCATTCTGACCCGCGGCCTGCTGACCGCCACCGCGCTGGCGCCGCCGTTCATGATCGCGGTCGGCAGCGAGGCAGGCGAAGGCTATGACAAGCTCGGCTTTCTGGTGCTCGCCTCGGCGCTCGCCAGCCTGCTCAGCAGCTTTGTCTGGGGCCGGCTGTCGGACCGGTCGAGCCGCAAGGTGCTAATTTTCTCCGCGCTCGTCGCTGCGGCCATCCTGGCGGTCACTGCATGGCTCGCTTTCGCAGGGACCTTGGCCGGCGGCTATTTTCTGCCAGTGCTGCTGTTCGGGCTGATGATCGCCTATCAGGGCGTGCGGCTGGGCCGCGCCACCCATCTGGTCGATATGGCCGACACAGACACCCGCGCCGCCTACACTGCGCTGTCCAACACGATCATCGGCGTGCTGTTGCTGGCCGGCGGGCTGTTCAGCCTGATCGCGAACTGGTTTGGCGGGGAAGTTGTGCTGGCGGTGATGGCCGGGATGAGCGGGCTGGCTATTGTCGCGGCCTGGGGGCTGGAGGAGGTGCAGCGGGGGTGAGGCGCTTCAGTGTGGGGAGTGGTAATCGATTCAATAATGATAACGGCATTGCGCAATTTCGAGCGCCTGCGCATCTCCCTCTCCTCGCACCCGGTAACTCAGCCGATGCTCCTGCGTAATCCGCCGCGACCACCAGCCTTTTAGCTGGCCGCGCAGCGGCTCGGGCTTGCCAGTTCCCTTAAAGGGATGACGGCGGCATTCTTCAATCAAAGCGTTGATTCGGTCGAGCAACTTTCGATCTTCATTCTGCCAGTGGCGATAGTCTTCCCACCCGGTCGGCCAGAAAATGATCTTCACGGATAAATCAGCTCGTGTTCCTCGCCTTCGCCGGCATCAAGACCGCGGATGGCCTCCAGCAGGCGTTCGGCATTTTTCGGCGAGGAGAGCAGGTGGATTGTCTCCTCCATGCCAGCCCATTCGCTTTCGGATATCATGACCACCGCTTCGCCATTCTGGCGGGTGATTTTGAGGGGTATCTTGTCGGCGACCACGCGGTCCATCAGCGCTTTCAGATTGGCACGGGCCTTCGAGAAATTTTCCATCAGCATGGTGGATATAGGTGTACCAGTATCTGTACAATGTCAACGGGATTTACGCCCTGCGGGGAGCGGAACCATGCTCCCGTCAGGCGCGATGGCGGCTCTGGATTGCTTCGCTTCGCTCGCAATGACGGTTGTGCTCCGCACTTGATGCGGAGCCCTGGGAGGCATCTTTTGGACGGTGGGGCTCCGGCTCGAAGGCCGGAGCACAATGCTCACCCCCTGAGCAGGAACACCGCATGTTCCGCCAGCAGGTTCGCCGCTGCCGTCCCGGTCTGCTTGTCGCCGCTCAGGAACCATTGCCCCTCCTGCGTATATTTGCCGTCCTGCACCAGCGCGCGGAAGTCGGCGATGGTGACATGGTGGATATTGGGCGTGTCGTACCAGCTTTGCGGAATCAGCCGGGTCACCGGCATCCGGCCGCCGGCCAGCAGCGACATTCTGATGCGCCAATGAGCGAAATTGGGGAAGCTGACAAAGGCTTGGCGGCCGATGCGGAGCAACTGGTCGAGCATGATATCGGGGCGGCGCGTGGTCTGCAGGGTCTGGCTGAGCACGGCATAGTCGAAACTGCCGTCGGGATAGGCAGCGAGATCGGTGTCGGCGTCGCCCTGCACCACGGACAGGCCCTTGGCGACGGCGCTGGCGACATTGGCCGGGTCGATCTCCAGTCCGCGCGCGTCGCAGCCCTTCTGGTCGCGCAAGGCGGCCATCAGCGCACCGTCGCCGCAGCCGATATCGAGCACCCGGCTGCCGGGCGCGATATTGTCGGCGATGATCTGTAGGTCGGGACGGAGTATTGTCATGCTGCGCGCTCGTTGAAACGGGAGACAGAATATTTTTGCGCGCGAAGGCGCGAAGGCGCGAAGCCTATACGCCTATCAAGCTTCGTGTCTTCGCGGCCCCGCGCGAGAGAAGATATTACAGGACCTTCGGTCATCTGCCCTCTCCCGCCTTCAAAAACCCATCGATGATCCGGTACATTTCGGGATTGTCGAGCAGGAAGCTGTCGTGGCCGAACGGGCTGGAGAGTTCCATGAAGCTGACCTCGGCACCAGCGGCGTTGAGGGCGTGGACAATCGCCCGGCTTTCGCTGGTCGGATAGAGCCAGTCGGTGTCGAAGCTGATCAGGCAGAAGCGGGTCTTCGAGCCCCGGAACGCATTGGCCAGAGCGCCGCCATGCGATTCGGCGAGATCGAAATAATCCATCGCCCGGGTGATGTAGAGATAGCTATTGGCATCGAAGCGGTCGACGAAGCTGATCCCCTGGTGCCGGAGATAGGATTCGACCTGGAAATCGGCGTCGAAGCCGAAGGTCTTCGCGTCGCGGTCCTGCAGACGGCGGCCGAATTTCTCGGTCAGGCCGGCTTCCGACAGATAGGTGATATGCGCGGCCATCCGGGCGACGGCGAGGCCGCTGCTCGGGGGATCGTCGTCGGCATAATAGGCGCCCTTGCGCCAGCGCGGGTCGGCCATGATTGCCTGCCGCCCGACTTCGTGAAAGGCGATATTCTGCGCGCTGTGCCGCGCGGCCGAAGCAATAATCACCGCCGAGGCAACCCGTTCGGGATAGAGCGCCGCCCAGCTGACCGCCTGCATCCCGCCCATCGAGCCGCCGATCACCGCATGCAGCCGCTCGATCCCGAGATGGTCGAGTAGCATCGCCTGCGCCCGGACCATATCGGCGATGGTAATCACCGGAAAGTCCATCGCCCAGGGCTTTTCGGTGGCGGGATTGATCGTGGCCGGACCGGAGCTGCCGAGACAGCTGCCCAGCACATTGGCGCAGATGACAAAATGCCGATCGGTGTCGACGGGCTTTCCCGGGCCGACAATCCGCTCCCACCAGCCGGGCTTGCCGGTGAGCGGGTGGGTCGAGGCAACATATTGATCCCCGGTCAGCGCGTGACAGACGAGGATCGCATTGCTGCGCTCGGCGTTCAATGTGCCATAGGTTTCATAGGCGAATTCGACGGGCGCGAGACTGGCGCCGCTGTCCAGCGGCAGCGGTCCCAGCAGGCGGACCGACCGGTCCAGTCCAAAACGCTCATCTTCGCTCATCATCAAGGCAGCTAAGCGGCGAAATCCCGAGCGTCAAATGATAATGCGGTTGACTGACCAGCCGCAATGATTAGTCCGGCCTCTTGGATCATCACAGCACAAGCGGGCAAAGCCAATGAACGGACCAAAACCGAAAGACTGGATCATGGGGATCGCGCCCTATGTGCCCGGCAAATCCAGCGGCGACGATGGTCGGAAGCTGGTCAAACTGTCGGCCAACGAGAATCCGCTCGGCTGCAGCCCGGCGGCGGGCGAAGCGCTGAACGCCGCGTCCGCTTTGGTCGATCGCTACCCCGATCCCGGCTCGACCAAATTGCGCGAGGCGATTGCCGCCAAGCACGGGCTGGATCCGGCGCGGATCATCTGCGGCACCGGCTCCGATGATGTGCTGCATCTCGCCGCCAATGCGTTCAGCGGTACGGGTGATGAAATCATCTATGTCAAATATGGCTTTGCCGTCTATGATATCGCCGCGCGCCGCTATGGCGGGACGCCGGTGATCGCCGATGACAAGGATTATGGCACCGATGTCGATGCGATCCTCGCCAAGGTCACCGATAACACACGGGTGATCTTCATCGCCAATCCCAACAATCCGACCGGCACCTTCGCGCCGCGTGCCGAGATCGCTCGCCTGCATGCGGCGCTGCCCGGCCATGTGCTGCTGGTGCTGGATTGCGCCTATGCCGAATATATGGACGAGGGACAGGATGACGGCGCGATGGAACTGGCCGAAACCCAGCCCAATGTGCTGGTTACCCGCACCTTTTCCAAGATTCACGGGCTGGCGGCGGAACGGATCGGCTGGGGCTATGCCCATGCCGATATTATCGGTCCAATGAACCGGATCCGGCTGCCGTTCAATGTCACCACCGCTGGCCAGCAGGCCGCCGTTGCCGCGCTCGCCGCCGATGATTTTGTCACCATGAGCCGCGAGCATAATGCGAAATGGCGGCAATGGCTAAGCGACGAAATGAGCGCGCTCGGCAATCACGGGCTGCGCGTCGTGCCGAGCCACACCAATTTCCTGCTGGTGCTGTTCGAGGGCAAAGTGAGCGCCGAGCAGGCCAATGCGGAGCTGATGGAACGCGGCTATGCCGTGCGCTGGCTGCCCGGACAGGGGCTGGTCAACGGCCTCAGGATCACCATCGGCACCGAGGAAGAGACCCGGGGCGTCGCCACGGCCTTGCGCGAAATACTGGAAGCCGCTGGCTGATGCTGCCTTTTGCCCAGATCACGATTATCGGTCTGGGGCTGATCGGTTCCTCGATCGCCCATGCCGTTCGCCAGACGATGCCGTCCGCCCGGATCACCGGCTATGACAGCAATCCGGCAGTGCGCGCCCGCGTCGTCGAGCTGGGTTTCTGCGATGATATCAGCGACAGTGCCGGTGCCGCTGTGACCGATACCGAACTGGTAATTCTGTGCGTACCGGTCGGGGTGATGGCCGAGGTCGCCGCCGAGATCGCCGCCGACCTGCCGGAAGACGCCGTGATCAGCGATGTCGGATCGTCCAAGGACAGCGTGCAGACCGCGCTTGCCGCAGCGCTGCCCGGCGCGCGGATCATTCCGGCCCATCCCGTCGCCGGCACCGAGAACAGCGGCCCAGATGCCGGCTTTGCCACCCTGTTCCACGACCGCTGGTGCATCCTGACCCCGCCGGAAGACGCGGCCAAAGGCGATGTCGAGCGGCTCAAGGCCTTCTGGGAGAAGCTCGGCGCCAATATCGAGATCATGGACGCCAAGCATCATGATCTGGTGCTCGCCGTGACCAGCCATCTGCCGCATCTGATCGCTTACACGATCGTCGGCACCGCGTCGGATCTGGAAGATGTGACACGCGGTGAAGTGATCAAATATTCCGCTGGCGGTTTCCGCGACTTTACCCGCATCGCCGCCTCCGACCCGACGATGTGGCGCGATGTCTTCCTGGCCAACAAGGAAGCGGTGCTGGAAATGCTGCAGCGCTTTTCCGAGGATCTCACCGCGCTGCAGCGGGCGATCCGATGGGACAAGGGCGATGAACTGTTCGATCTGTTCACCAAGACCCGGGCGATCCGCCGCCGCATTATCGAAGAAGGCCAGGACGATGCCGCGCCGGATTTCGGGCGCACGCACGACTGACGGCCTTTATTCGCAGCGAAGCGATCGGGCTCGCGCAAAGCCACGAAGACGCAAAGCCATCGACAGGATATTTCCAGTCTTCACGTGGGCGTGATCATTGATGACCAACAAAACATTACAGTGGCAGCCGGTTTTGTTTTCCGCGACCTTTGCCCCGAAGCCGCAAATTTCTCGCCTTTATTGGTCTTCAGACGCCTGTCTAGTGTGACCTTCCCAATTTCCTTCCGAGCCGGTCCGCTAAAAACATGCGGATAGAAGCAAAGGGGAGATTTTGATCCAGATTGTCAAAGAGCCAGTCCTGCCTGTGGCGCAGGATCATTAGCGATAATAAGCGATCGAACTACGTGTAGGACAGCGTTATTTGGGTAACGGATTGCAGGAACATTGTACCATATACGCCTTCCGTCTCTGTTCCCCGCCGCAGGGCGGGTCCAGTCGATCGGACAGGACTGTTCTGGGCACCGCACTTCGGCGGCGAACAAGCCTAAGAAAAAACCCGTCCGTCCTGAGCGGATCGAAAGCCATCTCTTACAACGGGATATACAACGCCATTAAATTCGGTACGATGCGGGAATACCCAGCGGTAACAATCAGTTGGGAAACGCGTTAGGAGTTTGAATTTGGCCGAAGCGACAGCGATCAGCGACGCGCATCCCGCGCACGGTGGAGATCCGGATAGCGGTTATGGCAGCAAGAGCTACCGCAACTATATTCTCGGCATATTGCTCACCGTCTATATTTTCAATTTCATCGACCGCACGATCATCAATATCCTGACCGAGCCGATCAAGGAAAGCTTTGGCGTCGAGGACTGGCAGATGGGGCTGCTCGGCGGTCCCGCCTTTGCCATTCTCTACACTTTTGTCGGTATTCCGATCGCGCGCTTCTCCGAGAAGCATCACCGGGTGTGGATCATCGCCGGATCGGTGGCCCTGTGGAGCCTGATGACCGTCCTGTGCGGCTTTGCCACCAGCTTCATCGCCCTGTTTATCTTCCGCATCGGCGTCAGCATCGGCGAGGCGGGCTGCTCGCCGCCGGCCAATTCGCTGATCGCCGACTATTTCATCCCCGCAGAACGCTCCACCGCCGTCTCTGTCTACGCGCTGGGTATCCCGCTTGGCGGCATGGTGGCCTATGTGTTCGGCGGCTATATCGTCGGCAATCTTGACGGCCCGATCGTTGGTGCCCTGCTCGCCAGCTGGAACTGGACCTGGGCCGTCAATTTGCTGGACTGGCAGAATATCGAAGGCTGGCGGGTAGCGTTTGTCGTGGTCGGAGTGCCCGGGATCATGGTTGCGATGCTCGTGAAAATGACCATCAAGGAGCCGCCGCGCGGTTACACTGATCCGGCGGAGATGCAGAACCGCGAGCAGGTCGGGTTTGGCGCCGTGCTCAAGATCCTGTCGCAAAAGCCCGCTTATTGGCACGTCACCATGGGCGTCACCATCGCCTCCTTCGTCAATTATGGCGTCGGCCAGTTTTTCGTATCCTTTCTGATCCGGACCCATCAGCTGTCGATATTCGACGCGTCGGTCAAGATCGCGCTGGCGCTGGCGGTGATGGCAGCGATCGGCACCTATATGTCGGGCTATCTGGCGGATAAATATGCCAAGCGTTTCCCAAAGGCGCTGGCGCTGATCCCGATGTTCGCGCTGATCGGCGTGATTCCGCTGCATGTCACCGGCTATCTGGCGGAATCCCTGTGGCTGGCGGTGCCGCTGATGATGGTCGGCCAGATGCTGCTCTACACCTATCTCTGCCCGCTCTATGCCGTCCCCAGCGGTGTGGTCGACAGCCGGATGCGGGCCACTGCGGTGGCGGTCACCCTGTTTATCGTCAATCTGCTCGGTTATGGATTGGGGCCACCGCTGATCGGCGGCCTGTCGACGATCCTCAACGCGACCTTCCTGTCAGGTATCGATCCGGCGCTGACCCTTGAAGCGTGCAAGGCCAGCAATCTGACCGCCGCCGCACAAAGCGCCTGCGCTTCGGCCAATGCCGACGGCCTCAGATGGTCGATGGTGCTGTTCAAATGTCTCTATCTGTGGGCGATTTTCCACTTCTATTTGGCAAGCCGGACGATCCAGCGGGATATGGGGCGGTGATCCTCAGCCCATCCTGCCTCTCCGGAAATCAGCCCGTCATTCAATCATTCAGCACATTGATCGCCGTGTGCACCCGCTGGCGGATATCCTCGCGGTCGAGGCCGGGTTCGATCTCCGGCTGCACTTCATAGGTGATCACACCGCTTTTCTGGACGAAGGTATCGCGGGGGGATACGATGCCGCTGTTCAGGGCGACCGGCACCAAGGGGATGCCCATCAGCTTGTAGATGCCGGCAAAGCCGGTCTGCAGTTCGGGGCGCTCGCCATGGTGGGCACGGCTGCCTTCGGCGAAAATGACGATCGGGCGACCTTCCGCGACCGCTTTCTTCGCCTGCTTGATGATCTGCCGCATCGCTGCGCCGCCGCCGTCGCGGTCGATGCCGAGCAGGCCGTGTTTGGTCGCGATCCAGCCCCAAAGGGGGATCACCAGCAGCTCTTTCTTGGCGATCACCACCGGCTTGTCGAACAGCCGCAGCAGATCGATCGTCTCGAACATGCTTTCATGCTTGAAGACATAGAGCAGCGGCTCGTCGCGGATCTCGCCCCTGACCTCGACCCGGATGCCGAGGATCAGGCGAGCGCAGACATAGTGATAGCGGCTCCAATATTGCGCCATGTAGTAAATGGTCGGCGGCCAGAAAAAGGCACCGAGAAAGGTCGCGATGATGATCGGCACCGAGCCGAGATAGAAGACGGCCATGAAGATTAGCGATCGGATGACGGCCAGCATCTCAGACACCCGCCAGCGCCGCCAGCCGGCGCATCAGATATTTGTTATATTCGATGAACAGCGTCCCCAGTGACGGCTGTGTATGAACCGCATCGGACAGGATCTCTACCTCCGGCGGCATCGCCCGTTCCAGTTCCAAGCGCGCCCGCCGCATATGCCAGTCGGACGTCACCAGGCGCACCGACTTGTCACCCCGCCGGGACGCCCAGCGCGCGATTTCCAGCGCGTTGGAGCGCGTGTCGACCGCCTGAAAACCAAGATCAATACAGCAATCAAACAAGTCACCGGCATGCTCATATTCGGCCGCCAGTTCCTTTGGCTTCACGTCGCGATCGACGCCGGAAATCAGCAGGCGGTCTGCCGCCTTTGACCCGACGATATCAAGCGCCCGGTCGATCCGGCCAGCGCCACCGGTCAGCACGACGACCGAGCCGGTCTGCGCGTCATCGGGTGCCGGACGCGGCAGGTCGATGGCGAACCAGGCAAAACCGATGATCCACAACAGGATCAGGAACGAGACAAAACGCAGGATCATCAGGCCGTGCTACAATATCTTTCTCAGGGCGCCGATCACCGTCAACCTGGCGGTAACCATGGCAAGGAACATCCCCAATATCGGAATGGCAGCAATTATCAACCAGCTCCACCAGTCGAGGCCGACCGATTCGACCAGGCCGGAGCCGAGCGCGGTCAGTTGCGTGCTGATCAGCCAGATGATCGCTGCCCCGCCGACCAGCCCGATCAGGCCGCCGAGCAACGCGTCGAGCGCGATACGCCGCTGGAACAAGCGGCTGATCTGTTGATCGGTGCCGCCCAGCAAATGGACGACTGCGATCGTCTCGCTGTGGGTGTTGAGCGCTGAGCGCGCCGAGATGATCACCGCTGCACCTGTCGCCAGCGCGAGCAGCGCCACCAGCCCGAAAGCAATCCACTGAAACGATCGCACCAGCGATATCACTGGCGCGATATAGCCGCTGCTGGGTTCAACCCGGGCGTCCGGCGCAATCGATTGCAGCCGGTCGCGCAGCGACTGATATTCTGCGTCCGTGGCAACACGCGCCAGCTTCAGGTCGATCAGCGCCGGCAGCGGGATTTCGTCGGCCAGATCCTGGGTGCCGAGCCACGGCTCGATCAGCGCCTCGATCTCCTCGGGCGGCAGCAGCCGGACTTCTTCGATCAGCGGCAGCCCGCGCAGCCGCTCGGCAGCAGCCGCGGCCTGCCGGGCCCGGACTTCCGGATTGGCTTCGATAATCTGTACCGTCGCTCGGCTGGACAATTCGTCCGACACATCACCGATCGCCCGGGTCATGGCCAGACCGGCGGCCGCGGCCAGCACGGTGAGAAAAATCATGATCGCGATGACCCAGGGCATCGGACCGGACAAGCGCCCCTCGGGAATCAGGCGCCGGTCATGCGCGGGAATGGCAAAGAGCTTGATCATGACTCCGCCGGCTTATTGCCGCCGCGCTTCGACAATGGCGGGAAACGCAGCGAGCCGGTCGGATCGGCCAGCATGCCTTTTTCGAGCCGCATCATCTGCGCGCCGGGTACCTTGCTGAGCAGATGGATGTCATGGGTCGCCACGACAATGGTCGTGCCCAGAGTGTTGAGCGCCTCGAACAATTGCAGGAGACGGATCGCCATGTCTGGATCGACATTGCCGGTCGGTTCGTCGGCGACCAATATTTCCGGCCGACCGATCACCGCCCGGGCAATCGCCACCCGCTGTTGCTCACCGCCCGACAGCGTCGCCGGCCGAGCCGACGCGCGGTCGCCAAGTCCTACCCAATCGAGCATTTCGGTGACCGGTGTCTCCAGATCCTTTTCGCGGACGCCGGCCACCCGCAGCGGCAGCGCGATATTGTCGAACGCCGACAGATGCGGGACGAGCCGGAAATCCTGGAAGACCACGCCGATCCGGCGGCGAAAACCGGGCAGCCGTTCGCGCGGCATGGTGACGGCATCCTCGCCGAACAGCCGGATGACTCCGCGGCTGGGTCGCTGGGACAGATAGAGCAGCTTGAGCAACGAGGTTTTGCCCGCGCCCGATGCGCCGGTAAGAAAATAGAAGCTGCCTGGAAATAGTGTGAAATTCAGATCGGCCAGCGTTTCTGCGCCTGCACCATAGCGCAGACCGACATTTTCAAAGCGAACAATTTCGTCCATCAGCTCTACATTCCAATATCGCGGCGAAATATTGCCCGGTCCCGCGACCAATAGGCCGGGAATAGCCTCCAAATCAACTCCGCTATCGAGCCGTGGCAATCGATTTGGCGGTAAAACGCGTAAAAACCCGTTTCGGTCTCAAATCCGTCATACAGCCACTTGCAGTTTGTCCTGATGGCGTGTTTAGAGAAGCTGTCATGATTTTGAATTGCCCGGCTTGCAAAACGCGTTACCTCGTGCCCGACAGCGCCATTGGACCCAATGGGCGGTCGGTGCGTTGCGCTTCCTGTCGCCACAGCTGGTTCCAGGAGGCAGCCATTCCCGAGCCGGAGCTGGCCACTGCCGACGCGTCCGGGCAATTGCCACCGGCCAGCGCGCCCGAACCGGCTCGCGATTGGGTGGCGACGCCGCCTGCCGCCACTGTCACGCGTTCACCTCCGCCGCCGATTTCTGCCGCGCCCGGCTATAGTGTCGGCGAAAGCAGTTTTGCTCACGAGCCGCCGTTCAAGGCCCGCCGCAATCCGGCGAAATTGTGGACAATAGCGGCGATTGCGTTTGCCGCACTGGTGATCGGCGCGGGTTCTGCGCTCTATTATTTCGGGCCGCCGCGATGGATTTCCGACTATGAATTTGCCTCGGTTGAAGAAACGCCGCTGCTGATCGAGCTGAGCGCCAAACAGGACCGTCGCACGCTGCCCGACGGCACCGAATATTTTGCCGCCAGCGGGACGATCATCAACCCTACCACCACCGACCAGGATGTCCCACCGATGCTGGTAATCCTGCGCGATGCCGGTGGCCGGATCGTCTACAGCTGGAAAATGAACCCGCCGGAAAAATCGCTGGCTCCCGGCGCGAAGGTCAACTTCAACGAAGCCAAGCTCGACGTGCCACGCGGCGCCAGTCAGCTGGAAGTCGGATGGGCAGACCAGAGCCGCGACTGAACGCGCAGTAACGATAGTCGCCAGTCAGCAGCGAATATCTGTTGCGGCTGCCATACCCCTTTGCTAAGGGCACGCGCCTACCCGGGACATTGCTGTCCCAAGCTAGAGACAGTGCGGTCGTGGCGGAATTGGTAGACGCGCAGCGTTGAGGTCGCTGTGGGGTTAATACCCCGTGGAAGTTCGAGTCTTCTCGACCGCACCAGACAGTCTTTGAAGGTCATCCAAAATCGGCAGATTTCAGGCGGCTGGTTCATGTTCCAGCGTTTGCGGCGCGTTTGGCCAACAGGGGCCGATGATGTGTACGTTGGTTCGCCAGCGACCCAAACTCAAATATCCTTTGCTTATCACTATAGGCGAGACAGGGCTCAATCGTCATCAAGCGCTGCCAGCTTAATATGGCTGGGTGAGTTGCCTGCGTCAGCGAGAAGCCCGATCAAATTTTGGCTCGATATTTCCGGGCCCGTGATCATTACTATTGATCCTCAACTTGGCTTTCCGAAACGGCTTCTTTGCTAGTCGCGGTGTTTCATGTTGCCAAATGGCGGTAGGTGGTTCGTTGTGCTTTTTTGGTCGTTCTATATTTTAAGGTCGTTATCGGACCGTAACAATCGCTTTTACATGGCTCTTGGTAATCTAACTGCCACAGAATAATTGCGGCGATAAATTATAATGCCCATCCTCGATTGCAGTCGGGCGGCTTGACAAGGGGGGCTGCTATAGACCACCAATCCGAAGCACTTGAAAACGCTGGAAGTCTAGCTTTATCAGTGGCACTCTTTGTAGGCCAGATTAGTATGATGAACGCAAGAACACCGTTGATACGGAATGGCGATGAAAAACCAGCCATGTCCTCGGCGGATTCTGATCTAAAATTATTTGTGGCGGTTACGCTGGGCGTCTTTGCCAGCACGTTATTTTTCTACGGATTCATTTATTCCTTACATCAAGATCTCGCAGGCGGCGCTCTATCGGGGAGTTTGGCCGTCGCTCTCGGTGATTCCTTTCGCGAATACAGCATCTATTTTCCGCCGGTCGAGAAATTCTGGTTCTCGCTTGCGGTGCGCCTGAGTGATCTGACTGGACTGAGGCTCGACCTCGCGATCGTAGCAATGACTGATGCCATGGTACTGGTTGCGGCAACCATCGCTTATCAAATCCGGCGCGCAACGGTTGGCGCCTCACCGATCTTTTTCATTCTATCCGTCGCGGTTCTGATCACGCTGCCAATCCTGTTCAAGAATGTCTTCGGATTGCGCGAACATATTGTAGCACTAGGTCTTTGGCCATATCTTGTTCTGCGCTTTTCCGACCCGGAAGGCGCTCGAATTGACTGGCGTCTAAGACTGCTACTGGGCCTGTGGGTCGGGGCAACGTTACTCTTCAAATATGTTTACAGTGCCGTTGTAATTCTGGTCGAACTCGCCGACTCTCTCATGCAACGGCAACCCGCGCTGCTCTTTCGGGTCGAAAATATCACCTCTGGCATGGTGGTGTTCCTGTATCTCTTCGTCTGGCTTGGGCTCGACCCGTCCCAGCGAGACGCGATCGGCGCTATGATGAATTCGATCGATGCGAATCTTCTGGACACTAACGAAAACTCGTTGAAGCTGATCCACAACCTGCTTCCGGCATGTTTGCTGCTGTTTGCATCCTGGTATTCCGGAGTCCCCGGCCGATCGAGCGGACTTGCAGTTGCCACTGTTCTCGCTACTCTGATTGCTGCATGGTCACAGGAACGTTGGTACACACACCATCTGTTACCCATTACGATGGCTTATATAGCCTGGTGGTGGTTGGCGGCCCGAAATTTTCGATGGTATTTCAATGTGGCGGCGGCGTTGCTTATTCTGCTGCCCATAGCGGGGCAGTTTGTCAGTACTCGCATCTATCAAGCACAATCGACGGAACTGGAAGAGGCGCTTGAAGATGGCGGGATAACATTGTCAGGAAAGCGTGTCGCCATCCTCACCATGCACCCCTCGCCGTATAATCAGTATCTCGCTTCCCACGGGGCGATGCGCTGGAATCCAATGATGAACAATGCCTATGTGGCGGCCGAGCTAAAACCGTTCGACAAGCCCGCAATCGCAGCGAGTGCACCACCCCTAAAACTGGACAATCCAGGGCGAAAGATGCTCCATGACCAGATGCTGCGACTTTGGGAAGATTTCCCACCTGACGTCCTGATCCTTGACGGAACCCACCGCTGGCCCCTACGATATATCGATGTAGACTGGGCGCATGTTTTCTCCGAAGATCCGAGGTTTAAAGCCATATTCAGCAAATATCGCCGCGAGATGGTCTATAACGGCAAGCGCATCAAATTTACCTATTATGTTCGCGCCGACTAGAGTCGCGATCCGCGCCGAAGCGGGCGCAATAACCGGATCGGGCCACTTTGCCCGTGCCTCGGCGGTAGCGGCTGAATTGCTGCTTGGTGGCGACACCGAAGTGACGCTGATTACCAACGCAGAAGGAGCGGTACTCGCACCGACGTTTTTCCCTCCCAATATCAGAGTGCTTGCCCTCACGCCGGAAAACGATGGCCCTGAAGAAGCGATGCTTGCACTGGCCGACACGGGATGGACCGCAGACGTGATCCTTCTCGACCAATACGGACATGTCGGCGAGTGGGAGGCACTGGCTGCCCGCACGGACAAGCGGCTTTTGGTATTGGACGATTTGAATGAAGCAACACAAGCGGACATCATCGTTCGAACCCATGGTGAAACTGCGTGGCGGCGGGACTCGCTCGTTCTTGGCGGCCCGGCTTACTTGCCCTTGTCCCGGCATATAACCGATTTGGGCCTTAAGCCGTCACAATCCGGCGGGCCACCGCTAAGATTGAACATATGCTTTGGCGGAAGCGATCCAACCGGAGAGACGGCAAAAGCACTGCAAGCGGTTACCGCTCTGACCCAACTGGCGGTCGATGTAGTGGTGGGTCCGGGTACCAAAATAGATCCTCTCCTGATCGAAAGATCGGAGCAATTGCCACATGTGACTATTTACCAGGCTCCTGACCCAAGGAAGTTGGCAGAGCTTATGTTTGAGGCAGACCTCGCACTTGGTGCTGGAGGGGTGATGCTGTGGGAGCGTCTCAGCATCGGAGTGCCGTCGTTGGTGATTTGTGTCGCCCAGAACCAGCGGCCACAGGTAGACACTGTCGTGGAAGCAGGAGCGATCCAGTCACTCGGGGAGCACACGAACGTCACTCCCCGAATAATTGCCGAGGCTGTCACCGCGCTGGCCGCTGACGAACGTGAGCGCCAAGCGATTGTCGCGGCAGGACACAAGTTGATCGATGGCCGGGGTGCCTTGCGTCTGGCATCTTGGATTCGTGCCCTCGCGCTCGGCGTCCGCGACGTGACTGCAGAGGATGCCGCTAACCTACTGGAATGGCGCACCGACGACCGAAATTGGCGGCACAACTTTGAAACAACTGGCAAACCAGGCTTCGATGCACATGTGGCTTGGCTCGCGGAAAAATTGGCTGACCCTGACTGCATCTTCCGCATCTTGACCCAGGGGACTGTAGCGGTTGGTGTAGTCAGGTTCGACGTCAACACCGAAGACAGTTCAGCCTACCTGTCGATTTACCTCGTGCCGCAATGGCACGGGCGGAAAATGGGCCTGCCGGTATATTTGGCCGCGGAACGCGAGCTGCGCAGGTCGCGGTCGTGCGTCAAGAAAATCGTCAGCCGGATACACAAGGCGAACACAGCATCTGAGCGCCTGCACCGCGCTGCAGGCTTTGAAATATCAGCATCACAAACTCATCCGGACTGGCTTGATGCCTGGAAGGCGCTGGATTGATGACTACCTTGCCAGAGGGCAAAGTCACTCAGGAGATAGTTGACCAAAATATTCAGCCACTATGGCAACAACGTCTGCATGCGGATCAACAAGCTCGGGATGCGCTCTCAACAGAGCGACTAGCCGGTCATAATCTTCCGCGGTATCCAGCGTGATACGCACCTGCGCAAGCGGACGAATACTGCGATGGCCCGCAAGCCGGTAACGGTCTGGATTGCGATAAAAGTGCGCTGTGACATGCTCTCGGTCGTAGGGATCAGTCGCACTTTCCGCGATTTCAAGCAGGCTGGATGCGCGCATGACTTCACAATCCAACCCCACCGGAAAGGAACGATCCGGCCAGTTGGTCGACATATAGTCAACAGTCCCCGGGTCAAAGGCCCCCAACATGTCATCCAAGATAGCGGGCGAAAACAAAGGGCAATCGCTGGTCACCCTTACGACAATATCGGCATCTGAGGCACGGGTCGCGGCTGAGTAGCGCGACAAGACGTCGGCTTCTGAACCTCGAACACACTGCCAGCCATGTGCATCGCAATATGCCGCGATAGCATCGTCTCCTGGCAAGTCCGATGTGGCAACAATGACGTCATCAATCTGGCGGGCCGAGCTGACCCGGGTCATTACATGCTCAAGCACCGGCTTTCCCGCCAGAAGCTTCAGAACTTTTCCCGGAAGGCGGGACGAACCCATACGCGCCTGTACGATGGCAACTCTACGCATGTCCTAGCGCATCCGCGATGGCAGCAACCACGAAATCCTGTTCTTCATCAGTTAGCAACGGATAGATCGGCAAGCTGAGGCAAGTTTCATAATAAGCTTCCGCGCGCGGGAAATCGCCCGGCGCGAAACCCAACGCGCGGTAATAGGGCTGAGTATGAATGGGTATATAATGCACATGTGCTTCAATCCCGCGTCCGCGCAGCGCGTCGAACATCGCCTTTCGGGTTACATTGGTAAGACTTCGGTCAAGGCGGACGACATAGAGGTGCCATGACGATCTGTCGGTCGCTTGCGGCAAATGCAGGGGAAGATGGGAAAGCAGTTCCCCGTAACGGCGCGCGCGGTCGCGACGCGCTTCCATTAGCGTATCGATCTTGCGCATCTGGCTTAGACCGAGTGCAGCCTGGATGTCAGAGATCCGGTAGTTAAAACCAAGCTGATGTTGCTCATAATACCAGTCACCATCGTCCGGTCGGGCATCGGTAACAAGGGCGGGATCTTTGCTAACGCCATGGCTTCTCAGTATGCCGAGTTTTTTGGCCAGGTCTTCCGAACCAGTCATGATCATACCGCCTTCTCCTGTCGTAATCGACTTGAGCGGGTGAAAGCTGAAAGTGGCCGCAACGCTTTGCGGATGACTTCCCACCATCTGGTCTGGCCGGTCCTGATAAACCGCTCCGAAAGCATGTGCGGCGTCCTCCACCAATGCCACGCCATATTCTGCACAGATTGCGGCAACTCGGTCGAACCCATGAGTGTGTCCGGCAAAATGAACGGCGATCAGAATGTCTGGTTTCCGACCGGCTGCCGATGCCGCATTCAACTTTGTTTCGAGCGCATCGGGGTCGATTGAACCGGTTTCGGGATCAATGTCGACGAAGTCGACATCCGCACCAAGATACCGTCCTGCATTCGCTGAGGCGACAAAACTGTTCGGCGAGGTCCAGATCAGTCCGCCGGATTCAAGCCCGAGAGCCATGCAGACAAGATGAAGAGCTGCAGTGCCGTTTGCCACCGCTACGGCATGCTTAGAGCCGACATAGACAGCACCGGCCTCCTCAAAGGCACGCGTCCGGGGCCCTTGCGTCAGGAAATCGGAACGGAGGCATTCTGCGACCGCCGCGATATCATCTTCGTCAATTGTCTGGCAGCTATAGGGTATGCGGCTTCGCATGCATCCTCCAAATATCAAATCAGGCGTTAAATGGCATTGCGCCTTCAATCATCTTGCGGAGTTCGGCCGCAGAGAGATAATCTTCATTATGAAAGGAATCATAGCTGAAATCGCCTTCGACCAGATCACCCTTCTCTCCGTTCGCTGCTGTCAGATAATCGACATCGATCCGATTAAACTTAAATGAAGGCTTGATGACGTAATGATTTTCATATTTGATCGTCTGCCAAGCTGTATCCGGTAGGCACAGAACCTCATGCAATTTTTCACCGGGACGAATACCCACCACCTTTTGCGGCATATCGGGCGCGATGGCCTCTGCCATGGTACCAATAGTGGCAGAAGAAATGCGCGGAATGAAAGTTTCCCCACCCCACATGCGAGCAGCGCAATCAATCACGAATTCGACGCTTTGCTGAAGAGTTAACAAGAACCGGGTCATCGCCTGGTCCGTAATCGGGAATTCAGTTGCGCCTTCGGCGAGCAGCTTCTGGAACAACGGAATAACCGAACCGCGCGAGCCGATGACATTGCCGTATCGCACAACCGAAAGACGTGTCTGTCTGCTACCGGCAGTGTTGTTGGCTGAGATCGCTATTTTTTCAGCGGTCAATTTTGTCGCGCCATAAAGATTTACCGGTGCAGCAGCTTTGTCGGTGGAAAGTGCTATGACTTTCTCGACATTGTGAGCCAAAGCAGCATCAACGACATTTTCGGTACCGAGAATATTGGTCTTGATCGCCTCGGAGGGGTTATATTCAAGCGCCGGAACCTGCTTCAATGCCGCAGCATGAACTACAATATCCACACCTTCCATCGCCTGCATCATGCGATTACGATCACGAATATCCCCAAGAAAATAACGCAGCGCAGGATCATCATATTTCTCCTGCATCACTGATTGCTTGAACTCGTCGCGAGAAAAAACAATGACGCGGCGCGCATCATAACGCTCAAGGATCGTCTCGATGAAGCGGCGGCCGAACGATCCGGTCCCGCCAGTAACAAGAATATTTTTATTATCAAACAACGGACTTAACTCCCTCTTGAGGTTGAATGTAGCGCGCAATGACGATCATTCCGCTAATCAGGAAAACTGCACCGAAAGAAACGACTGTGCCGAGCATGATGCCCCGAATGCCCATGGTCGGTGCCCATTGAATACTTAACCAAACATTCGAAGCGATCGTCAACATGCTGCACAGAGACATGACCCGGATATCTTTGTCGAAATGCAGGAATTTCATATTGTGCATGAAGAAGCCCTGCAGGACGATCGCAACCATGATATATTGAAGGAGCGGGATTGCGCTATGAAATGCTTCGCCCAACAAGATTGGAGCAACGTATAGTGAAATGAGATAGAAACCGGAAGCCGCGATCGATGCCAAAAGAAAATATAGCAGAGAAACCGAAAGCACCTCTCGCATGCCCTCAGACGGCGCCGCCTTGAGCTTGCGGAAAAGCCAAGGGGTCCAGGCCAATACAAAACTGTAATTGATGACCCAGAAAGCCGATGCAAAAAGGGCTGCCACGCCATACATCGCGCTGGCAGAGACACCCAGATAATGGGCTGCGACCACTTTGTCGGTCATCGCAACCGCCATGATCACCATTCCCGATGGCCAGTATACGACACCGAATTTTGCAATATCCCGGTAGAAAGAGCGTTTCGGCAGCCGAAAGAAAAACCTAGGCCCATAGCCCAATGCCCGAAGGGAAAGCAGGATAGCGGCTGACATTCCCAGGATTCTGCCAAGGATCACCCCGCGCCAATCCCATCCTCCGAGGAGGAAGGCCGAAATCAGGGCAATGCTGAGGACCGCCTGAACGACCTGGGTCATCAGAAACGCCTTGCGGCGATTGTGAAACTGATGAAGCGCGAGCGCCGTATAGAAGACCTCGAATAGCAACGCGGCAACCACGATGCTAACGAGCCAACCCGCCGGAAACTTGGCTAATACCGCCAGTGTATCACGGAAAACAAACGTCAACGTCGAGACACCGGTCGCCATCGCGACCATCACGAATAAAGCGGTATGCGTAAACTGGTCGAGCTGTTTCTGGTCCAAATCGTAGAATCGCATCCGGATAGCATCCTGCGTGGTTAATCCAACGATGGGGCGCAGGAAGGTCGCGTAGGTGATAAAGAGCACCCAAATTCCGTATTCGGAAGGGGCCAATATACGCGTCAATATGGGAGCGAGCAACAACGGCACGAGGGCTTCTATGCTGTTCGCTATCGCATAGAAAAGCGATTGCAGCGCTAGAAAGCCCTTTCCTTTCACTTCTGCCAATCTTCGTGTGATCTGCATCAATCCGGTGCTTCGTTCAAGAGTTTTTGCGAGGTCCATGGTTAATAGCCCCTAAATGCAATTTATTAACAATTACCTGCAATATGTCGTTCAGTCCTCGACGCTGGTTAGGCGAGGCGCAGGAATAAGGCAATTTCAGGAAACATCATGAAACGACTGGGCACAATTGGTTTGACATCGCGCGACATGGAATTGGGGGCGAGCGCCGCGGTAGATCTTGCGGTTCTGGGTGATTCACCAATTTACGGCGATTTTGAGACCATTTCTCAACCAGACGTCTCAACAGGACGCGACACTTATAATCTCTACACGGCGCTGGCTGTCATCCGCAGTATGGAGACATCTGCAACGCGCAATGCGGTATTTGCGGAAATCAAAAACAAGAATCCGGTCTACCGAGTGGTTGATATGCTCTATAACAAAGCTGGATCTCGCATCCTGCAGCCGCTGGTCCTATTGGCCTATATGTTCAAATGCGTGCTGTCACTAGGGCCATTCGAACAGGATGGCCAGGATGCTGTTTCCATCTCAAATTTCCATAATGAAGCAAGCGCCATCGCCCGGCTGATGTCTTTCCTGCCCGATGCTAAAATTATGCAGTTATCGCTACAGCGAGCCCATCTATTCCGGCCTGGCTGGTTGCGAGCGACGCTGAATATGGTTGGCGCCGCAAGGCGCGTGCTTCCTTACTTGTCACGCCTCGCGCGGTCCTATGGCTTCATGCCCTCGGCCCGCATCGCAAGCGGGCTAGCTTTTTATATGCGCTTCTGTCAGCTGTTCACCCAGCATCCCGAGTTGCGCGCAGCGATTGTCGCCAGCAACTACAGCCCTGAGGCGCTGGGTTTGGCCGCTGCCGCCCATGCGACGGGTCGCAATGTGATCTATGTTAATCACGCACCGGTACCGGCAAACGGCGCAACAGTGCCGCCTGTGCTGGCCGATTGCGCCGTTTTTTACGGTGATGCCATCCGGAAAACCTATGTTACCGCAAGCCGTTGCAACGCTGATGTCGCGCTCATTGGTCAGCCGGGCACCACTCGCCCAATGGAGTGGCGCGACGAGATACAGATGATCGGAATATTTCTCACCGCCCTGACTTGTTCCGATGCCGTCGAGAAACTTGTCGCAGCGATCAATCAAAGCAACCCGACCGTACAGATTCTCATTCGTAATCATCCCGTCGCGCTGCTGAAATCAGACTTCTCGGAGCTCACGGCAAGACACAAAAATGTGAAAGTAACCATCGGTACCCCCCTTGATGACGAGATCAATGCCTGTGATTTAATTTTCTGTGGTAATAGCGGCGTGGCGATGAATGCTCTTCGCGGCGGGCGGCCCGTGGCCTATTGCGACTCCCTTGACAGTCTGAACCACGACTATTGTGGGTTCATCCAGGACGGTCTCGTCTGTGAAGTCAGGAATTGGAGCAATGATCTCTACCCGATGCTGAAAGCATTCTACACAGGCCCTGCATGGCGGAATGTAATGCAGAGCTACGACGCCTCTTATAATTCTGATAACACGATGCTTGAGGAAAAAGCGGCTCGGAAAATCCAGCGCTACCTTAGCTAGAAACCAGATCGAAGCTAAGCGGCGTTCCGCGCTTTATTGTTTGCGCGGCAGTTTTTCCAAGAACAGAAAAAAAGTGCTCCGTTTGCAAGCCAAGCCCTGGCCGGATGCATCTAATATTTTCACGGGTGAAAGGTTCCCCTTTATCGATATCCGCCACAACGTAAATCGACCTGCGAAATTGTAGCGATTGGGCCTCTGTCTCGCTCGCTGCTCCAAACTTCGCCTCTCCCAGCGCCTCCCAAGCATCATTTATTACATTGACATAATCGCGCAATCCCTCTGGCGTAACCGAAAATGCGGCATCAACTGATGTATCATCGCCAGCCATTTTAAAGTGTTTTTCAAAAACACAAGCACCCAGAGCGACCGCCGCGATCGCCGCAGTGCTGCCAATGGTATGGTCTGACAAGCCAATATGACATGTGGGAAAAGCTTCTTTCAGAGCCGGAATACGGCGCAGGTTGCTATCGGCGACAGATGCCGGGTAGCTGCTGGTGCATGCGAGCAGGCAGATTGGGCCCGATTCAGCGGCGGTCAGTGCCTGAACCGACCCGCGTATCTCGTCCATTGACGCCAGTCCGCAAGACAAAATCACAGGTTTTTTCGTTTTGGCCACTTTTTCAAGCAGCGGAATGAACGTATGCTCAAAAGATGCGACTTTGTAACAGGGCGGATCTAGCGTTTCGAGAAAATCTATTGCGGTCTCGTCGAACCCACTTGAGAAGGCATGTAGTCCGCGCCGCCGCGCCTCTTCGAACAATTGGGCATGCCACTCCCAAGGTGTGTGTGCTTCATCGTAAAGATCATAAAGTGTACGCCCGTTCCACAAGCTTTCGGAATTATCGATGCGAAACTCCGGCCGGTCGCATTCAATGGTCATGGTGTCGGCAGTATAAGTCTGAAATTTAACCGCGCTCGCTCCCGCCTCAGCGGCGGCGCCAACCAGATCCAGCGCTTGGCTCAATTCTCCACCATGATTGGCCGATACTTCAGCAATAATATAAGGCCGCTCGGTCGGCGAGATCACGGTTTCTAATATCTTCATGGAGTACCTTGCTGCCAGTTGTGGTTCTTTTGATTACGTCTAAACTAGGAACCCTTCAATTCAACAAAGATTTACATTCTGGGGTTGCTCGACGGATAAAAGCGCACGGGTTCAGTCAGTATTGATAAAATTGAATTGGCCGAGGCGGATAATTGGTATTGAATTAATAATCAGGTTTTCAACCCAATTGCCTGATGGCAAAAGTGCTAGCAATTTTATCGCGCCAGACTGCATAGCGATTGTCACCATCGCCCCCCGCTTGCAGGGCAGATTGGCGCTTTGCTTCGACCTGCTCCGCCAGTGCTTCCGGGGACCGTCCCCATAATTTGGTAATGGCTTCGCACGTTTCGGGCAGCAGCGACTGGTCTTTCACCCGGGCGGCGCAGGCGATCGCCACCCCGGTCGCCATATCGGCGGCACAGGGGCCGGCCAGCCGGCGGGCCTCGAGAAAAGACTGGGCATCGGCCGGCCCCGCATAACACATGGCCAAGCCGGCGCCGGCCCAGAGGTCGGGGCGGCGGTCCTCGGCCATGGTAGCGATCGTGGACGCGGCCTTGCCGACATCGGCCCCGCTGATGAACCAGATGCCGCGACCGGCGCCCTGGTCATAGGCCCGCGCCGCATAGCCTTCGAGCGCGCGCTTCGGCCCGGTCAGGGTCTTGTCGGGCTCGAAATACATATTGTGATAGCCAAGCCCGTCATAGGCCAGCCAGCGGTAAAAGGGGTCGAGCTCGGCCATGATGCCACGTTCGCGCCAGCGCAGCTTCGAGATGGTCAGTCCGACACCGGCATGGACCAGGATCGGATATTGTTCCGCAAAGTGGTCGATATAGCGCGGCAGCATGGCCTTGCGAAACGGCAGGCTGTCGACGAGCGCGCTGCCCATCGCGCCACCCTCGATAAAGAAGCCCCGCAGCAGGTCGGTTTCCTGATCCATGGCTTGCCGGAACCGGGTGAGTGAACGCGCCGTCAGCGTCAGATTATAGCCGCGCAGAAACGCTTTGCCGATCGATTCCAGCCGCTCCTCATGGCTCTTGTCCGCCAGATCAAAGCCGCGTACGCGAAACTCCACCCGTCTCGGATCAAGCGCCAGAAATTTCCGGATGAAGGCAGGCGGAGGTCGGAGCCTGTCGGCATCGTCCCCCGGCGTGTTCCTTCGGACTTCCACGGCCGCCGCTTTGTGTTCCATATATTCACCGCCTTCAGCATTTTCCTATAGTCCAAACGGCGGCCTGGGCCAAATGGGTTGATGGCATCAACCGGTAAATGCTCCCGTTCGCGGCCCTGTTTGCTTTAACCGGCCATCGAAACCCAGGATGCTTGGATTTATTAACCGGCTCGGCGCGATGAGACTGAACATTTTTCCGAACGCCCGTTTCCGCTTATTGCCCGCCAGGGCTGGGCCATTTGCATGGCCGGGATAAAAACCTATTCTGCAATCCGGTCAATCGAGGGTTACGGACCGACTTTTGTTTGCCGAACGTCTCGCCCGGAGGTAGGGCGCATAAGCATCTGCGCGCAACGTTGGTTTTCCGACAAAAATACAGATCGCTGGACAAATGAGCCGGGGCAGGATGGGCCAGCGCGATGACATTTTCCTCATAGACGTTCATCGAAAGCCTGTCGAATTTGGTCGAAAGGGGCTCATCAGGTTACTTTTGTTACCTTAGGCCTTTTCTCTCACAGCGATTTTACCGGTAATGGGACGGGGGAAGCTTGATGAGACATAGCGAACAGCGCATCATTTCCGGCGATTTTGCTGCGGGTTGCCGGCGATGACGCTGACTAATCTTGCCCTGCGCTATCCCGCCGCCATTGCCGCCGGCCTCGCGCTGATAGCCCTGATCGGCATTATCTCCATCTTCACCACCCCGATCCAGCTCTTCCCCAATATCGAACGGCCGCAGCTTTCGATGCAGGCCAACTGGCGCGCCGCCAGCCCAAAGGAAATGGAATCGGAAATTACCATCCCGATTGAGGAGCAGCTGCGCGGGATTCCCGGGCTGGAAACGATCAACAGCTGGTCGAACAACGGCAATGTCTGGTTCAATCTGGAATTTGCCTTGGGTACGAATATGGACAAGGCCTTTGCCGAAGTGTCGAGCCGGGCGCAGCAGGTGCGCAACTGGCCGCTGGATGCCGACCGGCCAATCGTTGGTGGGGCCAACGGCCAGCAGGGGGAATCGTTGATCTACCTGTTTCTCCAGGCGTTGCCGGACAGCAATATGGACAGCGAAGCGCTGGCACGCTTTGCCCGTGACACGATCATTCCGAAACTGGAAACCATTGAAGGTGTGCAGGGTGTGGACCTACAGGCACCGACTGGCGAACGGATCTTGCGGATCCGCTTTGATCCGTGGCGGCTTGCCCAGCTCAATCTTACGATCGAGGAATTGTCGCGCGCGGTTGGCCGTTTTCAGGATATCGGTGGCGGCACGATCGATGTCGGACGCCGCGGCTACGCCCTGCGCTTCGAAGGCAATTTCACCGCTGACCAGATCGGCGACCTGACCGTCGCCCAGCGCGGGACCACGGTCATCCGCATGCGCGATGTCGCCGATATCAATGTCGGACCGGACAAGGCGTTTGGCGCGACCTATCAGAATGGCAATCCGGCGATCGGCATGCAGGTGATCCGCGAGCCGGGAAGCAACACTCTGGATGCAATCGACGCGGTGCTCGCCGAAGTGAAGGCGTTCAACGAAAACGAGCTGCGCAGCGTCGGCGCAAGAATCGAAAAAAGCTTTGACCCGTCTGTGTTCATCAAGCGCGCGCTGTCCTTCCTGGGCGGCAATCTGCTGCTCGGAACATTGCTCGCCGTCGGCCTGCTCTGGCTGTTCGTCCGGCGCGCCCGGGCCACCGTCATAATCGCCGCGACGGTCCCGGTCTGCCTGCTGGTCACGCTGGCGGTGCTCGGCATGGCGGGGCGGACGATCAATGTGATCTCGCTCGCCGGGCTCGCCTTTGCCACCGGCATGGTGCTCGACGCCGCGATCGTGGTGATGGAGAATTTCGTGCGCATCCGGAAACAGGGAAAGGACCCCGGCCCGGCAGCACTGGAAGCCGTTGCACAGGTCTGGCCTGCGCTGTTCGCGTCGACCGCCACGACCGTCGCTATCTTCATCCCGATCATGTTCATTCAGGATGTCGAAGGGCAGCTGTTCGCCGACCTCGCTCTGACCATCGCGATTTCAGTCATCGCCAGCCTGATTGTCGCGGTCACCGTCTTGCCGGCCGCCGCCCGCCGCTTCGCAGGCAATCTCGACATGGACGAAAACGAGCGCCGCTGGGACGGCTATGCCGACCGGATTTTCAGCCTGATCGACAGCGATCGAAAGCGCCGGATATGGATCCCCTCGCTGATTCTGGCGCCGATGGTCATTTCCTATTTTCTGTGGCCGCAGACCGACTATCTGCCGGACGTAAAACGCGATGCCGTCGATGCCTGGGTCGGCTTGCCGTCGGGCCAGACGCTGGAAGCGGCGCGCACGGAAATCGCCGAAGAGGTGGTGCAGCGGCTGGATCCCTATCTCAAGGGCGAGAAGCAGCCCGAACTGCTCAACTATTATCTGTTCGTCAATCCCTGGGGCCTGAACACCGGCATACGGATCAAGGACCAGTCGCGGATCGAGGAGATGACCGCTATTGTCAACAACGAGATCCTGGCCGGCTTTCCCGATGTCCAGGCCTTTGCCCAGCAGGGCAGCCTGTTTGGCAATTTCGGCGGCAACGGCAGTATCGAACTCTATCTGCAGGCCGAAGATGACGAAGCGCTGCGCCAGGCGGCGCTGGTCGCCACGGACTCCATCAACGCTGCCATTCCCGGCGCGATGGTCCGGCCCAATCCCGACCCCAATGTCGTGGTACCCGAACTGCGGCTGACTCCGAATGACCGGCGGATCGCCGAGCTGGGCATGACCCGTGAGCAGGTCGGTCGCGCGGTGCGGGCGATGGGGGACGGGCTCTATCTCGGTGAATATGTGTCAGATGGCGAGCGGATGCGCGTGATCATGCGCGGATTGGAAGCCGCCGATCCGGAAGCGATTGAAAGTGCGCCGATCGTCACGCCAAATGGCGGTGCTGTACCGCTGGGCGAAGTCGCGACGCTGCTGCGCGGGGTCGGCCCGACCCAGATCGCGCATGTCGACGGCCGCAAGACGCTGACCATCAACGTATCGCCCCCGCCGGGAATGGCGCTGGGCGATGCACTGGAGAAGATCGAGGCATCGGCCGAGGGGCCGATCCGCAACGCGCTGCCTGCCGGTGGCACCTTGCGCTACGGCGGCGATGCCGATGCGCTGCTGCAGGCAATTTCCTCGCTGAGCAGCAATTTCATTCTGGCCGCAGCGCTGCTGTTCGTGATCATGGCGTCGGTGTTCCGCTCTGCCCGGGATTCGGCGCTGGTGATCATCGCGCTGCCGCTGGCCACCGTTGGCGGGGTGATCGGTATCCAGATTCTCAACCTGTTCAAGCCGACGCCGCTCGACCTGCTCGGCATGATCGGCTTTGTCATCCTGCTCGGGATCGTGGTCAACAATGCGATCCTGCTGATGGCGCAGGCGCGCGACAGCGAGGCCGAGGGCATGAGTCGTTCGGAAGCCGCCCGGAGCGCGCTCAGGCTTCGCCTGCTGCCGATCCTGATGACAACCGGCACCTCGGTGATGGGCATGTTGCCGCTGGCGCTGGTACCCGGCCCGGGCAGCGCGATCTACCGGGGTCTCGCCGTCATCATCGTCGGCGGGGTGCTGGTTTCCACCATATTCACCCTGGTGCTGCTGCCGGCGCTGATCCAGCTGGGCGGTACCAGAAAAGACCGACCGACCGACCAGGGACCGACGCCGCGCTATGCCGGCACCCCCGTACTGGAGCCTGCTGAATGACTGTCACCCTGCCCTATTATGTCAGAGACAATGCCCGCTGGTTTGCGATCGGCGGTGCCGCGCTGCTCGCCGCGCTGGCCTATTTCCTGTTCTTTTCCTCCAGCCCTGCCGACGGACAGCAGGAGGGACCGGGCGGGCCGCCGCCAGCAATCGTCACGCTGGCCAAGATCGAAAAGACTGCTCTCACGCCAAATTTCACCGCCCCCGGCGATATCGTTGCCGATCGCGATTCGATCGTCGCGTCGGAGGTCGCCGGCCGGATACAATCGACGCTCGATATCGGTGCCCGGGTAGGCCAGGGCACGGTTATAGCTGTGATCGACAGCCGCAGCGCGAAACTCGCCCGGGACCAAGCGGCGGCGGACGTGCGGCGGCTGCAGGCCGACCTGACCTACCAGAACCGGCTGGTCGAGCGGCTACAGCAATTGCTCAAGGAAGAGGCCGAGTCCGAGGCGTCGCTGGACGAAGCCATTTCGTCGCGTGACCAGACAAGAGCCCGTCTGGCGGCGGCGGAGGTGGCTCTGCAAACGGCGAATTTCGATCTGTCCAGGACCCGGATTCGCAGCCCCTTCGCGGGTCAGCTGGTCGAGCGCAAGATCGAGGTCGGCGAATATGCAACGCCCGGCCGCGAGATCGCCCGGATCATCGGCCGGACCGGATCGGAAGCCCGGGTCCGCGTTCCGATCGCCAGTGCCGGGTCGCTCGCGGAGGGACAGGAAATCACCATCCTGGCCAATGGCGAACGGCGAAGCTCTCGCATTCGTTCGGTGATCGAGACCGGCGATGAGGTAAGCCGGACGCTGGAAGTGCGCGCGCCGATGGGAACGCATGATCTGAAAATCGGCAGCGCCATTTCGATCACTGTGCCGACCGGGATCGAACGCCAGGTGCTGACCGCCCCGCGCGATGCGCTGGTGCTGCGCGACAGCGGTATATTTGTCTATGTCGTCAATCCCAAGGACAAGACCGCGAAGCGGATCGACGTGCAGGTCGGCGAGCCGGACGGTGACCGGGTCGCAATATCCGGCAATATCGCGGCTGGCGATCTGATCGTGGTGCGCGGCGGCGAACGACTGCGTGACGGCCAGCCGGTGACCTGGGATGAAAAAGACAAGGAAAATGCCGCCGCCATTTCCAGGAAGTCAGTGGGATAGGACCGCATGACCAGAAAAATCGCGTCCGTCTCGCTGCTTTTCCTGCTCTCGGCCTGCGCCATCCGTGGCGGCCCTGAACTTGACCGGACTGTGGTTCCCGACGCCCCCGACAACTGGGCTGCACGGCCCGACATTGTTACGGTCGCCGAGAATGAGGAGACGATACCGCCGATCTATCCGGACGGCTGGCTTCGATCCTTTTCCGACGAGATGCTGGAACAGGCGGTGCGTGAGGCCTTTGCCCATAACCGTAACCTGCGGGCGGTACTGGCCGAGCTCCGCGCCGCTCGCGCGGCGATGCGCGTGTCGCGCGCGGACCTGTTCCCGCAGGTCGATATTTCGGCCTCGGCAAATAACGCGGAGAATGCCGCCGCCGTTTATGACGGGGCACTGGCGGCGAGCTGGGAAGCCGATATATGGGGCCGCAACCTGGCACTCGCCGGAGCGGGCCGCGCTGACGCACGCGCCGCCGCTGCTGATTTTGCCGCAGCCCGGCAGGCGGTGGCCGCCGCTGTGGCGCGGGCCTGGTATGACCGCAGCGCCGCTGGCATCACCCTCGAGCTGGCAACGCGCGATCTGGAACGGCGCCAGGATACGCTGCGGATCACTAACGCCCGATTCCGTGCCGGACTCGCCTCACGGCTTGATGTCCGGCTGGCGCAGGTCGCGGTATCGAACAGCCAGGACCGTCTGGAAGCAGCGATCCGTGCGTCGGCCAATGCGGCGCGGGCGCTGGAGGTGCTGGCCGGCCGCTATCCGGCGGGCGAGGCCGGTGGAGCAACCGACCTGATCACCCCCGCCGCGCTACCTTCCGTTGCCGCCCCCGTGGCAGTGCTGGCGGGCCGTCCCGATCTTATCGCGGCAGAAGAGCGGGTGGCGGCGGCAGGCCTCAGGGCAACCGACGCGCGCCATGCGATGTTTCCGCAACTGAACCTGCGATTCGACGCCGGCAGCTCATCGGGCAATTTCGGTGACATATTCGATCCCGGCACCTATATCAGCGCGATCAGCGGAGGCCTGCTGCAACCGTTGTTTCGGGGAGGAGCCCTGCTCGCCGAAGCGGACCGCCAGGGCGAGCAGGCGCGCGCGGCCCTGTTCGATTATGCCCAGGCCGTGCTGACCGCCTATCAGGAGGTGGAAAACCGGCTTGATGCCGAAGCGACGCTGGCCCGACAAGTCGATGCCACCGCGACCGCCGCCGAGGAGGCGCAGGCGGCAGTGGTCCTGACCCGCAGTCGCTATATCAACGGTCGCTCGACCATATTCGATCTGATCAATTCGCAGACCACTGCCATTGCCGCAGAGACCCGGGCGATCGAGGCGCGCCGCGCACGCATCGAAAACCGCATCAACCTGCATCTGGCGCTCGGCAACGAACCGCTAGGCAGCTAACCCCCGCCGTGCGCCGGTGCCGTCGTCAGAATTTATATCCGACTTCGACACCGAGGCGCCGGCGACCACCGGGTGAAATAAACGACCCGCCAAATTCGACCGCGGTAATCACCTCGTTGAGATAGCGCTTGTCGAGCATATTATCGGCGAAAGCAGTGATGTTCCAGTTTTCGCCTTCCAGCCCAAAGCGCAGGTCGAGCACACCATAGGCGTCGCGCTGCGTGATCGACGTGTCATTATCCCCGACGAAGGCGGGAAGCGCCAACGCAGATCCCGGCAGCAGCCCACTGAACAGCGTCGGTCCGGTGTCGTCCTGGACCGAGTGGAACCATGTCGGACCGGTAATGCGATAGTCTGCGCGCATCACGAGGTCGAAACTGCTGGCGATCGGTGCGACCATCTGGGTGCCCAGGTTGATCGTATAGTCTGCGGTATGCGGCGACTTGTTGCCGACCGTATAGGGCCGGGAAGCATTTTTCTTGATCTCGCTCTCGGTAAGGTTGACCGAGCCGAAAATGTTCCAGCCCTCTACGATTTCGGCGTTGGCGTTGAGTTCCACGCCGTAGATATCAACCTTGTCGATATTTGAGACCACCCGCAGCAAGCCGAAGGAGCCGACGAAAAATTCGAAGAACTGCATGTCGTCGACCTTGGTATAATAGCCGGCGAGATCGAAGGTGATCGCGCCATCGGCTGCCGAACCCTTGAAGCCGGCCTCGAAGGCGCTAGATGTCTCCTTGCGGTAAATATCGTTGATCAGAACGTTGGTGCCAAGGAACTGGTTGAAATTCTGGTCGACAATCGCCGCCGATCCCTGGTTGTTGAAGCCCCCCGACTTGAAGCCGATCCCCCAGTTGGCGTAGAAGTTGAGATTGTCGGTCAAACCGTAGCGCAGCGACAATTTCGGCTGCAGTTCCTTGAAGGTCTGCTTCTTGTCCGGGATCGGACCGCCGGTCTGGCCCGGATTGATCGGCGTACCGGTGATCGGGTCGGTCACGAAGGGCACCCGGTTCGAAGCTTTGCGTTGCTCGATATCGTAGCGCAGCGCCAGACTTACATCGAAATTGTCGGCGAACTTATAGTCGACCGAACCAAAAGCGGCATAAACATTGGTGCTGAAATTGTCGGCGAACAGCTGCGATGTCGGGTTGCTGCTATTGGGATCATTGTACAGTTCGCGGATCACACCCTGCCCGAGATCGGCACCGAGGCTGACCCCGACGTCGCGGTCGATATTCAGATAATAAGTACCGATCTGCCAGTTGAGCGGTCCGTCGCCATTCGAGGCCAGCCGAATCTCGCCGCTGATGTCGGTCTGGTTGCGGATCTGATACTGGGTTCCGTCACAAGTGGTCGGACTGTAGGCGCCGAGGGTCGAACCATTGACCGGGTCGAAGATGAAGGGGACCGGAGTGTTGCCGATGAAGGTTGGCGGGTTGAGCGGATAGCCGGTCAGCGCCGCCGTCGACGCGAAACAGCTGTTTGACGCCGCCACCGATGCCGGGGTCGCGCCCGGGAACGTGTAACGCGCAAAGTCCGCGGAGGTGCCATCCGCGGTCAGCGACTGGTCGACGTCGCTGTACAGCGCCCAGGCGGTCAGCGTCATCGCGTCGAATTCGTGGGTCAGTTTAACAGATGTTTCAAAGGTGGTCTGGTCATTGGTCGGGCGGATGTTCGAATAATAGCCGAACTCGTGGGTGTTCACGTCTTCGAAGAAGGCGGGGTCGACTCCGGCGAAGTTGGGCAGGTGAAAGGCGGTGTTGAAATTGATTGAGGCGCCGGACAGGTCAGCATAGCGCGCCTTTACATCGACTTCGGTTGCATCGCCGAGTTCAGCGACAAAGCGTCCGTCGACAGACCAGGTTTCCTGATCGTCAACGACCTTGCGGTTTCCAAGAAAACTGTTGCGATAGAAGCCGTCGCTGGTGTTGTAGGACCCGGAAAGCACCAGTCCGGCGCCTTCGCCGACGGGCACCGATAAATAGGCCGACGCCTTGTAGGTATTGTCTTCTGCGGCACTCGCCTTGATACCGCCTTCGAGGAAGTCGCCGGGCTTCAGTGTCTGGATGACAATTGCGCCGGCAGCCGCGTTACGGCCGTAGAGCGCGCCCTGCGGTCCTTTTAATATTTCGATCTGACGCAATGTGCCCTGATCCTGGTTGAGCTGGGCGGTATTGGTCTTGAGAATCCCGTCAACAACCAGCGCGACCGAGCTCTCGGCATCGCGCGCGCCGTTGATGCCGCGAATGTTGATCTGGGTATCACCGGCTTCGGCTGTGCCGCTGACAATGGTCACACCGGCGGTCAGCTGGACGAATTCATCGGCCTGCTGAACACCGGTCCGGTCGAGCATGTCCTCGGTGAAGACGGTGACCGATGCCGGCACATCGGCGAGCAGTTCATCCTGCCGCCGGGCGGTTACGATGATGACGTTGGAATCCGCGCTCTCGCCGGCCTCCTGTTCGCCGCCGACCTGAGCCAGCGCTGGGTTGAAGCCGACCAGCGCGGCAAAGCCGGCCGAGAGTGAAAGAGCTGTTTTGGTCCGACGCATTTTTCTTCCTTCCCTGATGGAAAATTTGCGGGCCTCTTGACCCGTCAAACCGATTTAAACGAGCACATTTGCCCCGCTCATATAGACATAGACTTCTTGAAATTTGCCGTCCCGGACGCGCCAGAAATTGGTGTTCTCGAGCAAGGTTACGCCCCCGTCGGCATCGGTCAGCTCAGCGGTAAAGCTGGCTGCGATCCGGCCATTGGCTTCGTCGACGGTGCAGGTGAAATCGCGGTGGATGATGGTGTCGTAGGCACCAAAAAAATCTTCGAACATGCGCCGAATTTCGTCCTTGCCGCTGTGGCGAGTGAAATCGGTCTGGACACAGAACAGGGCGCCGTCATGGAAACAGTCGAGAACCGCGTCCATATTTTTGGCATCAACATTGCTGAAATAGGTTTTCGTCGCCAGTTCGATCAGTGCGTCGCGGGAGAGTCCGGGCTCATATTGCATCAGGCGTCTCCTTCTTTTAACAGATTGTCGCCGCTCATGTAGACAAAGACATGCTGAAACAGCCGGTCCTTGCAGTAAAAGCGGTTGCAGTTCTCGTAGCGCAGCTGCTCGCCGCCATTGGGCGTGATCAACACGGTGAACTGGGAGCAGATAGCGTTCGTGTCAGGATCCGCGGTGTGGACAAAATTGCCGTGCCAGATCTGCTCGAAGTCGGCGAACAATTTGGTGAACATCGCCTCGATCGCGTCGCGGCCCTTATGGACGGTATCCGATGTTGCCTCGTGCAGTATCGCGTCGGGAGCGAAGCAGTTTAGCACCTGAGTCATATTCTTGTTATCGACGCCATCAAAATAGCGCTTGGTCACAATGTCGATATAGAAGGGATAGGGCAGGCGCTCCTGTCCTGCCATGCCGGGAGTCCATTCTGCCATCAATACCATCCTTTTCTGATTTCCGCGTCTTTCGTCACTTCGGGAGCCGGAAACGCCTTCTTGCTGTGAGTGAGGCCCAGTTCGATCAGCGTTTCGAGAAATTTATAGGCGACTTGGCCGGGATTGAGCACCGGGATCGGCAGATTGTCCGTCAGATATTTTGCCGACTGGTGCATGGTTGTCGAGCCGAGCACAATCACATCTGCGCCATCCTCTTCGATCGCCAGCATCGCTTCTGCCTTGAGCTTGTCGAAGATCACCTCTTCCTTGCCCGCGAGCAGTTCAGTGACATCTGGCCTTGTGTCGATCGACCGCAGCGAGGCGACCCGGTCCCACCAGCCATATTCGGTCAGCGTTTTCTCGTAGAGCGGAAACCATTCGGGCCACATCGTCAGCACGGTGAATTTTTTGCCCAGCATCATCGCGGCGGCAAAGGCCGCTTCGCCTGGTCCGACGACCGGAATATTAAGCCGCGAGCGCAGCGCGCGCAGCCCGCTGTCGCTAACCGTGTCGATCAGCACCCCGGCATAGCCTTCTTCTTCAGCGGTGATGCCAGCCTGAAACACGGTCCAGTCCATCAACAATGTATCGTGATAGCTATCGCCGAGCGCCGCGCCCCAAGGCACTGCTACAAATTCGGGCTGGAAGCCGGATCGCACAAAATCGGCAGGTAATTGTTCTGCGCGGGCAGCCACCCCGGCGTCATCCATTGGGATGGGAACGATCACCTTGATCCGCTTCATGGTAATATTCGCTCAGGCATGATCATGTTAAACCCCCTCTTCTCCTTCTATTGTATACAATTGCTCTCCGTCAAGCGGAAACTGACGTAATGTTGGATCACTTGCCCATTGCAGTTTATTCCGCCAATAGCGGTTTATGAGCCGCGCTTCCGATACCGCCTATGAAAAAATCCGCAGTTTCATCCTGTACGGTGAAGCCCGTCCGGGTATGCAATTGACCGAGGAACGCCTGTGCGAGATTGCCGGGGTCTCGCGCACCCCAGTGCGCGATGCGGTGCAGCGGCTGGAAAACGAGATGCTGCTGGTGCGCAGCGCTTCCAAGCGGCTGTCGGTTGCGGACTGGTCGGAGGACGAGATCGATGAAATGTTCGCGTTGCGGGCGATGCTCGAATGCCACGCCACCGAGCGCGCGGCGCAGCGCATGGACGCCGACGGGCTGAAACGGCTGCGCGAGGTCAACGGCCTGCTCAGCAGTGCGGTGCAGAAACGCAGCCCGGATATCTCCACCTTTCTCGAAGCGAACCGGCAGTTTCACGACCTGATCCTGGAATATGCGCAGTCGCCGCGGCTGAGCAAATTGCTGCCGGCACTGGTCGAGCAGCCGGTTGTGCGGCGCACCGCCAACCAATATTCGGGCGAGGACCTGATCCAGTCGGCCAAGGATCATGACGAGCTGATCGCGGCCTTCGCCGCCGGGGACCAGGACTGGGCCGGCGCGGTAATGACCAGCCATATAAGACGCGCCTTCCACAGCTTTCATCTTGCTACAAGAGGCAGCGATACGGACTGACCGTCAGATAATACCGCGATCCCGCAGGTCGGCCATGGCGGCGCTGTCCATGCCCAGCAACTCGCCGTAAATTGCCTCATTATGGGCCCCGAGTTCCGGCCCGACACTGTCGATATGACCGGGGGTCTTGGACAGCTTGGGGGTGACATTCTGCATCACGAAATTCTTGTGTTGCGGATGGTCTACCTCGACCAGCGCCTCGCGCGCCTGGAAATGCGGGTCGGCGAGCATTTCGGGAGCACGATAGACATTGCCGGCGGGCACGCCATGCTCTTCGCACATGTCGAGCAGGTCCTGGCTGGTAATGCCGCGCGTCCACTCCATGATCAGCGCGTCCAGCTCAGCCTGGTTCTCGCCACGGGCAATGTGAGTGGCATAGCGCGGATCCTCACCCAGTTCCGGTCGGCCCATCATCGCCGCCATCCGTTTCCAGACGCTGTCCTGGTTGCCGCCGATCAACACGCTGCCGTCGCTGGTCGGATAGACATTGGAGGGCGCGATTTTAGGCAGGATTGATCCGGTGCGCTCGCGGATATGACCCGCCACCGTATATTCCGCCACAGTCGATTCCATATTGGCGAGCACCGCTTCGTAAATCGCCGAATCGACGACCTGCCCCTCGCCGGTCTTGTGCCGGTGCTGCAGCGCCATCAGCGCGCCGAGACAGGCGTAAGTCGCGGCGAGCGAATCGCCGATCGACAGACCAGCGCGGCTGGGCGGACGATCGGGCTCGCCCATGATATAGCGCATACCGCCCATCGCCTCTCCGATGCCGCCATAGCCGGCACGGCCCGAATAGGGACCGGTCTGACCATAGCCCGATACGCGGATCATGATCAGCCCCCTGTTGATCGCGCTCAGGGTGTCGTAATCCAGCCCCCATTTTTCCATCGTGCCGGCACGGAAATTCTCCAGCAGAAAGTCGGATTTCTCGACCAGCCGCTTGACGATCGCCTGGCCTTCCTTTTCGCGCAGGTTCAGCGTGATCGACTTCTTGTTGCGCCCGACGACCGAAAACCAGAGCGGGATTCCCTGCCCCCAGCTGCGCATCGCGTCGCCCACCTTGGGTGGCTCTATCTTGATCACCTCGGCGCCATGGTCGCCCATTAGCTGGCCGCAGAACGGCCCCGCGATCAGCTGACCCATTTCGATCAGCCGCAATCCTGTCAACGCCCCTTGCGTCATAAAAAATACTCCCGCATCATGCTTTCCCCTATACAAAGCACAAACGGGATTGTATACAATTTATATGAGCACGAAAAGTCGCAGCGCGATAAAAATTTTGGAGGTCGGCCCTCGGGACGGGCTCCAGAATGAATCCGAAATCATTTCGACGGCGGACAAGCTTGGCCTGATCACCCATATGCTCGATGCCGGAGTGACGCGAATGGAGGTGGCCAGCTTTGTCCATCCGGGCCGCGTACCGCAGATGGCCGACGCCGAAGCGGTGATCGCCGGCCTACCCGACCGCGACGATGTCTCCTATATCGGCCTGTGCCTGAACAAGCGCGGCGTACTGCGCGGACTGGCGACACGGGAAGGCAACAAGCGCGGCATCGACGAGGCCGGCTGCGTAATCGTAGCGAGCGACACGTTCGGCCAGAAGAATCAGGGGCAGACAATAAAAGAGGGCATCAGGGAAAATCGCGAGATGATCCGCTTTGCCAAGGCCGAGGGGCTGAAAGCGCAGGTGACCATCTCGGCTGCCTTCGGCTGCCCGTTCGAGGGCGCGGTCGACCCGGAAACGGTGGTGCATATCGCTGAGGAAATGGCCGCAGAAGGCCCTATGGAAATCGCGCTGGCCGACACGATCGGCGTCGGCGTCCCGGCGCAGGTCAGCGACCTGTTTGGCCGGCTGAAAGAACTGCTGCCCGACGATATAACCATGCGCGCGCATTTTCATGATACCCGGAACACCGGTATTGCCAACGCCTGGGCTGCCGTCGAGGCCGGCGTGCAGACGCTCGATTCCAGTCTTGGTGGCCTCGGCGGCTGCCCGTTCGCGCCCAATGCCACCGGCAATATCGCAACCGAGGACCTGATCAACCTGCTCAACCGCTCCGGCGTCGAGCACGGCGTCGACCTGCGCAAGGCGATCGCCACCAACCAGTGGTTCGCGGGCGTCATGGGCCGCTCGCTGCCGTCACTGGTCGCGAGGGCAGAGGCCTGAATGACCGTTACACAAGAGAAAGATTGAAATATGGGATATCGATTGGGTGTCGACGTCGGCGGAACTTTTACCGACCTGCTGCTGATTGACGAAGCCAGCGGGCAGACCTTCCGCGACAAGGTGCCGTCGACTCCGAGCGATCCCTCCCAGGCAGTGATCAATGGCGCACGGGGACTTTGCGAGCGCCAGAATATTGCCGCTCAGGATATCGACCTCTTCCTGCACGGCACCACGGTGGCGACCAATGCGGTGCTGGAAAAGAAAATCGCCAAGGTCGGGCTAGTCGTGACCGAGGGCCATCGCCACCTGATGCAGATCGCGCGCAGCCTAGTGCCCGGCGGGCTGGCGGCCTGGATCATCTGGCCCAAGCCCGAGCCGATGGCGGCGCTGCAACGCACGATCGAGGCGCCAGAACGCATGGATGCCAAGGGCAAGACCGTGCGCGCCCTGGATGAAGCCGAGATGCGCAAGCGGCTGGAGCAGCTCAAGGCTTCCGAAGAGGTGGAGGCGCTGACCATTTGCCTGATGAACAGCTATGTCGACGGCAGCCATGAAAAGGCAGTCGCGGCGATCTGCGCCGAGGTCTTCCCCGACATCCCGATTTCGATTTCCTCTGACATCCTGCCGGAGATGCAGGAATATGAGCGCGCACTGACCACGGTGGCCAACAGCGCCGTCCGCCCGGCAGTGGCGCGCTATGTCGGCAACCTGGAAACCGAACTGGCAGACTGGGGCACCAGGGCGAAGCTCAACCTGCTGCGCTCCGACGGCGGCCTGATGTCGGCGGAGAAGAGCGCCGAGGCGCCAGTCAACCTGCTGATGTCCGGTCCCGCAGGCGGGGTCGCCGGAGCGGTCTGGGTAGCAAAAAGTGCCAATGTCAAGAATGTGCTGACGCTCGATATGGGCGGCACCTCGACCGATGTCGCGCTGATCGAAAATGGTTCGGCGCGGCTACAGCGGGAAACCTCCGTTGGCGATCTCAATGTCCGTGCTTCCTCGATCGACGTCAAGACCGTCGGCGCTGGCGGCGGATCGATCGCCTTCGTTCCCGAACTGACCAAGGCACTTCGCGTCGGGCCGGAAAGCGCCGGTGCGGTCCCGGGACCGGTCGCCTATGGCAAGGGCGGCGAGCTACCGACCGTGACCGACGCCAATGTCGTGCTCGGCTATCTGCCCGAATCCCTGCTCGGCGGCAGTTTCAAGCTCGACCGCGAGGGAGCGCAGAAAGCCGTGCAGACGATCGCCGACGCGCTCGATATCGACCTGATGGATGCGGCAGCAGGGATCATCGACATCGTCAACGAGAATATGTTCGGGGCGCTGCGGCTGGTCTCCGTGCAGCAGGGCTATGACCCGCGCGAATTCGCCCTGATGGGCTTTGGCGGCGCCGGGCCGCTGCACGCCAATGCGATGGGCAAGCTGATGAACAGCTGGCCGGTAGTCATCCCGCCTTCGCCCGGCGTGCTCTGCGCCTATGGCGACGCGACAACGCGGCAGCGGGTGGAGACCCAGCGCAGCTTCAACGAATTGGTCCAGGACACCAGCGATGAGGAGCTGACCAGCTATCTCGACAGCCTCGGCGCGCAGGTGAAGCAGGAACTGGAAGCCGAAGATGTCGCACCCGGCGATATCGAACTGCTCTACGAAATCGATATTCGCTACGCCGGACAGGCCTTTGAAATTCCCCTGTCGGTGGAACCGGAAGGGCTGTCGATCGACAGCCTGATTTCCCGCTTCGATACCGAGCACGAGCGATTGTTCACCTTCAATCTTGATGAAACGCCGCATGAGATCGTCAATGTGCGAGCGGTTGCGCTGGGTAAGTCTGCCGATGTCGCACCGCCGACCATAGAAAAAGGCGACGCCGATCCATCGGCCGCGAAAACCCGCGATCACCAACTCTATATGGATGGCAAGATGCAGGATGCGGTGATCTACGACCGGGCGCTGCTGAAGGCCGACAACCGCATCCCCGGCCCTGCCATCGTCACCGAAATGGACAGCACCACGCTGGTGCACAGCGGCTGCGAAGCGCTGGTTGATGCACACGGAAACCTGATCATTAACCTGTTGGAAGGAGCGTAACATGCCCGCACAGATTATCGAAACCAACAGCGCGCCGTTCAACAAGGTCGACGTCGACCCGGTCACGCTCGACATCATGGAAAATGCGCTCCGCAATGCCCGCATCGAGATGGATGCCACATTGGTAAGAACCGCAATGTCACCCGGCATCCGCGAGCAGGGCGATGCCTTTCCGCTGATCGCCGATCGTCAGGGCAAGATGGTCGTCGGCCAGTTCGGCAGCTTTATCGACGGCTTCCTGCGCTCTTATCCCGGCACGATCGAGGAAGGCGACATGATCTTTCTCAGCGATCCCTACAGTTGTGAGGGTGCAGTCAGCCACAACAACGACTGGCTGGTGCTGCTGCCGGTCTATCGTGGTGGTCGTCTGGTCGCCTGGACCGCGATGTTCGGCCACCAGTCCGATATCGGCGGCAAGGTCGCTGGATCGATTCCGATCGACAGCAAGAGCGTGTTCGAGGAAGGCGTACGGATCCCGCCGGTCAAGATTTACCAGAAGGGCGTCTATAACGAGGAAATGGTCAAGGTCGTACTGCACCAGAGCCGCAAGCCGGACTGGTGTGCCGCCGATCTCAACGCGCTGATCGCTTCCTGCCGGGTGGCAGCGCGGCGCGTCGACGAAATGTGTTCGCGTTTTGGCGAGGATGAATTTGCCAGCGCCACCGACCTGCTGCTGGCGCGCAACCACCGCGCGATGAAGCATCTGATCGAAACCAGCATCGGCGAGGAGCCGGTCAGCTTCACCGACTATATTTGCGACGATGGCGTGGGTTTTGGGCCGTACAAGATCAGCTGCAAGATGTGGCGCGAGGGCGGCAAGGTGATTCTCGATTTCGAGGGCACCGATCCGCAAGCACCAAGCTCGATCAACTTTTTCCTCAACGAGAATATGTTCAAGATGTTCTTCGGCATCTACATGATCATGGTCTTCGATCCGCAGATCCTGTTCAACGACGGCTTCTACGATCTGGTCGATGTCCGTATCCCGGAAGGATCTCTGCTCAAGCCGAAATATCCCGCCGCGCTCGCCGGACGCACCCATGCGCTGGGCCGGATTTTCGACATATTGGGCGGCCTCCTCGGCCAGCGCCAGCCAGAATTCCTCAACGGGGCCGGATTCTCCTCCAGCCCGCATCTGATGTATTCGGGGTTCGACAAGAGCGGCGAATGGTTCCAGCTGTTCCAGATCGGCTTTGGCGGCATTCCCGGCCGACCCTTTGGCGACGGCCCGGATGGCCATTCCTTGTGGCCGGGTTTCACCAATGTGCCGAATGAATTTCTCGAGAAATATTTCCCGCTGCGCATCGAGCGGTACGAAGCCAAGCCGGACAGCGGCGGGGCCGGCAGCTTCCGCGGCGGCAACGGCATCCACATGACCTATTGCTTCCTCGAGCCGGGTACGGTGGCGATTCACGACGACCGCTGGTTCACCTATCCGTGGGGCGTCAACGGCGGCGAGCCGGGCGACCGCGCGACCAAGATTCTGGAACGCGCCGACGGCTCGAAGGAAGTGGTTGGCAACAAGCAGGACGGCATCGAGGTGCGCGAGGGCGACCTGCTGCACTTCATCACATGGGGCGGTGGCGGCTGGGGCAACCCGCTGGAACGCGATCCCGAACTGGTCGCTCTGGAAATCCGGCAGGGTCTGGTGACGGTTCAGGGCGCGCGCGACTATGGCGTGGTGATCGCCGACGACGGCAGCGTCGACAGTCCGGCTACGGACAGCCTGCGCAAGGAGATGGCAGATAATATCGTCGAGACCGACGGGCCGTTCAATTTCGGACCCGATATCGATACGCTGCGCGCCAATTGTCTGGAAGAAACCGGACTGCCCGCACCGGTGCAGCCAGGGAGCGTCGCTGCCTGACCCATAGCGCGCTATCCAAAGTGCGGTTTGTCCGGGGCCACGCAACCTCTTAGACTATCGCCTCATCCGATAGGGGGAGAGGGACGATAGTCGACAGCGAAACGGATGTTCTGATCATCGGCGCTGGTGCAGCGGGACTGACCGCGGCGCTGGCTGCGCATGAATCCGGTGCCTCGGTCCGGCTGATTGAAAAGCAGGACCGGCTGGGCGGGACAGCAGCCATCTCCGGTGGTGTGGTCTGGCTGCCCGACCATGAACAGATGGCAGCGCAGGGCAAGGCCGACAGCGCCGATGAGGCAAAGGCCTATTTTCAGTCGCTCGATCATGGCGAGATGGATGAACAGGTGCTCGGCGCCTTTGTGACCGAAGCCCGGCAGATGCACAATTTCCTCACCGGTATCGACGCGATCGCGCTGACAATGATGCCGGATTACCCGGATTATTATGGCGAACGCCCCGGCGCGAAAGCTGAGGGCGGCCGATCACTCGACAATGAACTGTTTGATTTTACCTCGCTCGGGGAGTGGAAGGACCGGGTCTTTCAAAATGGCCCCGCGCCACGGATGATGCTGCGCGAGACGCCGCTGGGCGGCAGCAGCGGTATGGTTGATCCGGCGGAGCTACAGAAGCGCGCCGAACAGGATCTGCGCGGCTGGGGGCAGGCACTGGTTGGACGGCTGCTCCGGGCCTGTCTCGATCGGGACATCGAGCCTGTGCTCGGCTGCGGCGGCTACCGGCTGTGCGTAGAAGAAGGCCGGGTGACCGGTGCGATTGTTGACCGCGACGGACAGCAGGAGACAATCACGGCACGCCAGGGCGTGATTCTGGCGACCGGCGGCTTCGAATGGAACCATGCGCTGAAACACGCTTTCTTGCGCGGGCCGCTGGACGCTCCCGCTTCGCCGCCGACCAATCGGGGCGATGGTCTGAAAATGGCGATGGCTGCCGGTGCGAGTCTGGGCAATATGACCAGCGCCTGGTGGGTGCCAACCTTGGCCATTCCCGAAAGCACGTGGCAGGATGGCGAGACCCGCAATATGCCGGTGCTGATCGAGCGCACCCTGCCGCACGGCATCATGGTCAACCGGGAGGGCAAACGCTTCTGCAACGAGGCCGCCAACTATTCGGCGCTGGCCGGGGCCTTTCATGCCTTCGATCCGGCGACCTATGATTATCCCAATCTGCCCGCCTATCTGGTCTTCGATTCCCAATATCGCGAACGCTATCCGCTGGCCTCGTTCATGCCGGGCACGGCGCTGCCGGACTGGGTGGCGACGGCCGAAACGCTGACCGAACTGGCGGAACAAATTGGCGTCGATGCCGACAATCTCACGGCAACGGTCGAGCGGTTCAACAGTCTTGCCGAGCAACTGGATGATGCGGATCACGGTCGCGGCAAGGCTGACTATGACCGCTTTTACGGTGACCGCTCGCGTGCCGGCGCCGCAGCAACGCTCGGATCGCTGACCGAAGCGCCTTTCTATGCGGTCGAGATCAATATGGGCGCGCTCGGCACCAATGGCGGCCCCAGAACCAATGCGCAGGGCCAGATCCTCGATGTCGATTGCGAGCCGATTGCCGGACTGTTCGGCGCCGGCAATGTGATCAGCGCGCCGACCGGCAGCGTCTATGCAGGCGCAGGTGGCACGCTGGGGCCGGCGCTGACCTTCGGATATATTGCCGGGCGCGCGGCGGCCCGACGAGTCAATCACTGACAACACAGAACAGGGAGCGGGATAATGGCTATTTTGGATCAATTTAAACTGGACGGCGAAGTCGCGGTAGTTACCGGCGCGGGCAAGGGCATAGGACGAGCGATTGCTCTCGGCCTGGCGGAAGCGGGCGCGGACGTCGCTATCGCAGCCCGTTCTGCTGATGACCTGGAAAAAGTCGCCAATGAAATTCGCGCCATGGGTCGCAAGGCCATTGCGGTGCCAACCGATGTCACCAGCCGCGCCGCGCTGGAAAATCTCGCCAATCGCGCGGTCGAGGAACTGGGGCGGCTGAGCATCTGGGTCAGCAACGCTGGCGGCCTGCCCGACGGTACGCCACGCTATCTGACCCGCACGCCGGAAGACGCCTGGGACGCCCAGATCGAGCTCAATCTGAAAAGTGTCTGGATGGGCGCGGTCGCAGCAGCGGCGCATATGGGCGACAAGGGCGGAGCGATCATCAATATCTCCTCCCGTGCCGCTCTCGGGGGTCAGGTCAAGAACGGGCCCTATGGCGCATCGAAGGCAGCAGTGAACAGCCTGACCGCCAGCCTGTCACTGGAACTCGCTCCCAAGATCCGGGTCAACGCGGTGGCACCGGGCCCGATCCCGACCGAGAATTTCGACGAATCCATGGGTATCGATTCCGATGAGAAGCGCGAAGCATTGCTCAAGCAGTTCCAGATTCCGCTGGCCCGCTTCGGCCGGGAAGAGGATATTGCCACAGCCGTCGTCTATATGGCGTCGCCCGCATCCGGCTGGGTGACCGGACAATGTCTCTACGTCACCGGCGGTAAGTGAGCGGTCAGGCCGGCTTGCGTTTCATCCAGGTCCAGACCCGCCAGTAGTGAAAGCCTGCCCACAGGTTGAACAGCGCCAGAATCGCCAGCGCCTTTTGCAGCGCGCCGGCTTCCAGTGCGCGATTTCCGCCAGCGAAATAGTCCGACAGCCCGCCCACAAATACCGGCCCCAGGCCCAGCCCCACCAGACCGGCGAGCATGAGATAGATAGCGACGGCCATCGCCCGGGTGCGGTCGCTGGCCAGCATCTGGACCGCGGCAAAGCTCGGTCCGAAATAGAAGGTCGCGGCAAAGGTCGGGAAGCCGAGCAGGATGATCGCCAGATTGGCGTTGCCAGCATAGATGGCGGCGATCATCCCGGGCGCAGCGATCAGCAGCACGATGCCGCTGACCAGAAGCGGCAGTACCGGATCGCGCTTGCCAATGATATCGCCGACCTTGCCGCCGAACCAGGCACCGAAGCCGCCCGTCACCCCGACCAGCACACCCAGTTTCCAGCCGAGCTCGGCATAGTCCATGCCATGCACCCGGACAAACAGGCCGCCGTAGAAGCTGGCGAGACCGTAGGATATGAACTGCACGAGGATTCCGGCAGCCACGAGATGCCAGTAGGCCGGCTTGCGCGACAGTTCGAGCAGCGCCGTGCGCAGGGTGATTTCGCCCGGCGTCGGCTGGAAGGCTTTGGCCAGGCTAACCTTGCCGCGCGGATCGGGAACGGTGAACCAGACCAGCAGGGCGATCAGGAGGCCCGGTATACCGGCGAGCAGGAAGGCCGCTCGCCAGCTGAACATTTCGGTGACATAGCCTCCGCCGGCATAAGCGAGAAAGGCGCCGACCGGCACCGCCGCGCCCATGATCCCGAGCGCTCCGGCGCGCCGTTCGGGCGGAAACAGATCAGCGATCAGGCTGTGCGAGGCCGGTGCCGAGCCGGCCTCACCGATGCCGACTCCGACCCGCGCGAGAAACAGCTGAATGAAACTGCCGGCGAGACCGCACAGGATCGTCATCAGCGACCAGATGGCGATGGCAATGCCGATGATCCGGCTACGGTTCCAGCGATCCGCCAGCGCCGCCAGCGGAATTGCCAAAGTGGTGTAGAAGACGGCAAAGGACAGACCAGTCATCAGCCCGAGCTGGGTATCGGAGAGGCCGAGATCGCGCTTGATCGGCTCGGCGACGATCGAGATCACCTGTCGGTCAAGAAAATTGAGCATGGTGACGATGAAAATCACGGCAAGCGCATAATTCGCTCGCCGGCGCGAGGCAGATACGGAATCTGCCGAATGCTCGATGCCCTCGTTGGGGCGGATGTCCTCTGCCATATGCAGGCTATGACAGGTTTATTTTTGCCCCGGCACCCTTTGTTTAGTTAGGGCCGCTCACCCGGCCGTCAGAGAGACTGGCCGTCGTCCACGATAATATCCGATCCGGTCACCATCCGCGACGCATCGGACGCAAAATAGAGCATCATCGGATCGAGCGATTCGATGTCCTGCAACCGACGGCGATGGAAACCGGCGATTTGCGCTTCTCCGCCGGGGGTCTGATACCAGTCACCCTGAATTTCGGTCGGAATATAGCCGGGATGGATGGTATTGACGTTCACGCCCTGCCGTACCCATTCGCGCGCCAGATTGCGGCTCAGATGAGTCACCCCGGCCTTGCTCGCAGCATAGGCGCTGTCGCCTTCGCCGGTCAGACGCGAGGTGATCGAGCCGATGATCACGATCCGGCCATTTTCCTTTTCACGACTGCCCGAGGCGATCAGTCGTTTCGCGCCCTCGCGCGCGACGAGATAAACACCCTTGAAATTGGTATCGAGCAACGTCTGCAACCGGTCCGCCGGGACATCGGTCGATCGACCGGCAACTGAAACACCGGCATTGGCAACGATCGTATCGACCGTGCCGAATTTGTCCTCTGCTGCGTCATAGGCCGCGATAATCGAGGCTTCGTCGGTCACATCGAGCGGCACCGCCAGCGCCTCTCCGCCAGCGCCATTGATCTTTTCCGCCAGCTCTGCCGTGCGATCGGTGCGCCGCGCACCGAGGACGACGCGCGCGCCAGCCGCCGCGAACAACTCCGAAAAACGGGCGCCGAAACCGGAAGAGGCGCCTGCGATCAGCGCCGTACGGCCAGCTAGGGAAAAGAAAATGTCCATCATGTTGCTCCATGCGATGTCAATGTGCCGGCGGGTCTAGACGAACAGCAAATGCTCGGCCAATAGTCAATTGCATAGGAGAAGAATATGATCGACACATCCCTCGACTTTACCGGCAAAACCGTCTGCATCATCGGTGGTTCAAGCGGCATCGGCAATGCTACCGCTCAAGCTTTCCGCGGCTGCGGCGCGGATGTGCATGTCACCGGCACCCGCGACAGCGAAGCGCAATATGACAAGGCGGACGGATCCGATCTCGACGGCCTGACCTATCATCAGCTCGATGCCGCAGATGATAGCGCGATCGCCGTGCTGCGGCAGAAATTCACCAGGCTGGACATATTGATCTGCTCGCAGGGCATGGTGCTGTACAAGCGCGCCGAATTCGAGCCCCAAAATTTTGCCAAAGTGGTCCAGGTCAATCTCAACAGCCTGATGACCTGCGCCGGGGAATTTTACGATTTGCTGAAAGAGGCGAAGGGCTCGCTGATCATCGTCAGTTCGACTGCCGCCTTCCATGCCACCGTCGGCAATCCCGGCTATAATGCCTCCAAGGCAGGCGCGGCCGGGCTGACCCGGACCCTCGGCAAGGCATGGGCGCCCGACGGTATAAGGGTCAACGGTATCGCCCCCGGCCTGATCGCGACCAAGATGACCAAGGTGACCACTGACAATCCCAAGCGCCGGGATGCCACAATCCGCTCGATCCCGCTGGGCCGCATCGGCGATCCCGACGATATGGCGGGCCTCTCGCTGTTTCTGGCCTCTCCCCTGGCGGGCTATATTGCCGGCCAGACAATCATTGCCGATGGCGGCTTGCTGCTTTGACTCAGGTGGAAGCCAGCGAAGGTTCGAACTCTTCCTTCACCGCCTTGCCGGTCCACCAGAACAATATTGTTGCCAGCAACAGACTGACAAAAACGGTCGCGATGACCGCATAATTGAGCGAAAGGCTGCCATAAGCATCTGCCCAATTGTCGCTCATCAATCCGATCAGCGCCGGGCCGATGCCGTAACCGAGCAGAGTGATCGCCAGGCTGCTGATCGAGGAGGCGGTGCCGCGTTCGGTCGGCAACACGGCCGCCTGTACCATGGATATGGCTGCGCCCTGCGTCGATACCAGTAGAACATAGCCACAGATATACAGGCCAAGCGTCACTTCCAGACTGGTCGTCAACAGACACAGGATCCAGAAGGGCATGGTCAGAAACACCGCCACCCCGCAATACCATGGACGCCATCTTGGATTTTTGCGGGCGAGAAAGTCCGCAAGATAGCCTCCCAATATCATTGCCGGCACGCCGCCGAAAAACAGCATGGCACCGAGATACACGCCTGCCTCTCCCGACGTCAGATCAAAATTGCGGATCAGCATCGGCGCAAGCCATATGGCGAAGGCATAGGCTGGCATATTGGTAAAGCTGTTGGCGATGACCACGCGCACGAAGACGCTGTTCGCCCACAAAGACCGCATGGTGGTCATGAATGGCTGCTGCTTGTCGGAAACCGCTACTGCGCTCTTCTGCGTGTAGAAGCGCCCGCGCTGGGGCTCGAGGACCGTGAAATAGAGCAGAATGCCCAGCAATATCCCGGGCAGCCCCAGACTCACGAACGTCCAGCGCCAGCCATAGGCTTCTGCGATCAACCCTCCTGCAATATAACCGAGCACGGGACCGAGCACGGCCCCCGCAGCAAATATGCCCATCGCTCGCGACAGTTCATGCGGCGCAAAATAATCGGTGATGATCGACGCCGAAGGCGGCCCGCCGCCTGCCTCGCCGACGCCAACCCCAAGCCGGGCGAGCAGCAGAGTCCAGAAGCCCAGCGCCGCGCCGCATAAGGCCGACATCAGACTCCACAGGGCCAGAGAGACGGCAACCATGGTCTTGCGATTGGTGCGATCAGCCAGCCGGCCGGCAGGGATCCCCAGTATCAGATAGAAAAAGGTGAAAGCGGTCCCGGCAAGCAGCCCGATTTGCGTATCGCTGAGCACAAAATCCGCCTTGATGTCCTCGATCAGGATCGACATCACCAGCCGGTCGGCGATATTGAACATGAAGGTCAGCATCAGCATGACCAGCACATAATAACGATAGACGCCGCCAGCGGCCGACCCGGATTTCATGTTCATCTACACCCTCTCCAAAGGATGAAGACGGCGTAGCGTGAAAAAGGGGACAGAGCCAGACAGGCTCTATCCCCTTAATTGATAGGGTTAAACATAGGCGGACTAAATCCGTTCGTGCTGAGCTTGTCGAAGCACCTTGGAACGGACTCTGCGCCGAGTTCGTCCTCGACAGGCTCAGGACGAACGGGTCTGTATCCGGCTAGGCCGCCGTCAGCGCAATATGCCGACGCATATGATGGTCGACGCTGCCGAATTCGCTTTCGATAATCGACAGCCGCTTGAAATAGCTGCCCACCGCAAGCTCGTCGGTCATGCCCATCCCGCCATGCGTCTGGATCGCCGACTGGCCGATGAACCGGCCGGCCTGACCGATGCGGACCTTGGCAGCGGAGACATTCTTCTTGCGCGTGACTTCATCCTCGTCGAGCTTGATCGTCGCGAGATAGCACATCGAAACCGACTGCTCATATTCCATCAGCATGTCCGCCATCCGGTGCTGCAGCACCTGAAACGAGCCGATCGGCACGCCGAACTGCTTGCGCTGGCGCGAATAGTCGAGCGTGGTTTCGTTGGTCACCTTCATCGCGCCAACCGCTTCAGCGCAGACTGCGGCGGTGGCTTCATCGACCACTTTCTCGATCAGCGGCAGGCTCGCCCCCGCGTCGCCAATCAGGGCATCGCCGGAAACTTTTACATTTTCGAAATAGACTTCCGACGCGCGGCGGCCATCGACCGTGGCATAATCGCGCGTGCTGACGCCCTGGGCATCTTTCGCCACGATGAAGACAGAAACGCCGTCGCGGTCCGTCTGGCTACCGGATGTCCGGGCCGTGACGACAAAATGCGTCGCCCAGGGCGCGCCGATCACGACTGCCTTGTGGCCGTTCAGGACATAATCACTACCATCGGCCTTGGCCGTGGTTTCGAGATTGGCCAGATCGTAGCGGCCACGCGGTTCAGCATAGGCGAAAGCAAAGACCATCTCGCCGGAAATGATTCCGCCGATATATTCCTCGCGTTGCGCGGCGCTGCCGCCATGTTTCAGAAAGCCGCCGGCGCAGACCACGCTGGGGATAAACGGCTCGACCGCAAGGCCCTTGCCGAATTCTTCCATGATGATCATCGCTTCGGTCGCGCCGCCAAAGCCGCCATCTTCTTCCGGAAACGGCGCGGCCAGCATGCCGAGCTCGGCGAGCTGCGACCAAAGCTCGGGCCGCCAGCCGGACTCGCTTTCGACGACGCTGCGCCGCGTGTCCCAGTCATATTGTTCCCGGATCAGGCGCGAAATGCCGTCGCGCACCATATTCTGTTCGTCGGTAAAATCGAAATCCATATTGGTTCCCCTGTCCCGGTCCGCTTAAAGGCCGAGGATCATTTTGGTGATGATATTGCGCTGGATCTCGTTGGACCCGCCGTAGATCGACGTCTTGCGCATGTTGAAATAGGTCGGTGCCGCATGATGGGCATAGTCCGGCCCGATCGGGAAGTCATTCGACCCGTCGTCCGGGAAGCTGCGGAAATCGGGCGCGCCATAATAGCCGACCGCTTCCAGCGTCAGCTCGGTAAGCCGCTGCTGGATCTCGGTGCCCTTGACCTTGAGTAGCGAGCTTTCCGGCCCCGGGCCCTTGCCCGCCTGTTCACCCGCCAGCGTCCTGAGTTCGGTAATTTCCAGCGCCGAGAGATCAATCTCCAGCTGGCTGATCTTGGTAGCAAAGCCCATATCCTCGATCAGCGGCTTGCCATCGAGCATTTCCGAGGCAGCGATTTCCTTCAGCTGTTCGACGCCGCGCTTGGAGCGCGCGACACCGGCAATGCCGGAGCGTTCGTGCGCGAGCAGGAACTTCGCATAGGTCCAGCCCTTATTCTCTTCGCCGATCAGGTTGGTCGCGGGGACGCGGACATCGGTCAGCCACACTTCGTTGACCTCATAGCCACCGTCGATCAGCTTGATCGGGCGGACTTCGATGCCGGGCGTGTTCATGTCGACCAGAATGAAGCTGATGCCCATCTGCGGCTTTGGCGCATCGGGATCGGTGCGGCAGAGGAAGAAACCCCAGTCGGCGTGCTGAGCCAGCGTCGTCCAGGTTTTCTGCCCGTTGATAATATAGTCATCGCCATCGCGTACTGCGGTGGTCTTCAGCGAGGCGAGATCCGAGCCGGCACCCGGTTCGGAATAGCCCTGGCACCACCATACGTCGCCCGAGCGGATGCCGGGCAGATGCTGCGCTTTCTGTTCTTCATTGCCGAAGGTGTAGATCACCGGACCGACCATTGCGACGCCGAAAGGCAGCGGCATCACGGTGTTTTTCCGGGCATTTTCTTCCGACCAGATATAGCGCTGCGTCGGCGTCCAGTCGGTGCCGCCATATTCCTTTGGCCAGGCCGGAACCGACCAGCCCTTCTTGCCGAGAATCTTGTGCCAGGCGAGCATGTCCTCGCGGCTCATCTCGTCCTGCACACCGCGTGTGCCGATATTTTCCGGATAATTATTGTCAATAAATTCACGCACTTCGGCGCGAAAGGCCTTTTCTTCTTCGGTGAATTCCAGATTCATGATGGCACTCCTTGATCAGAATTTGGCCGGACTATAGGCTGAAAACCGCCGGAAACAAGCAATTAACCGAGCAATTAAGGTGACGCTACGGCAAGCAGGGATCGCCGTTATCCGGTCTTCGGTATCCCGCCGCTCATTCTTCGGCGCTGTGCTTGTCCTTGCGCCGCTTGCCGAATCTCATGCTGCGTTCCAGCCTTGCGCGCAGCGCGGTATAATAAGCTTCCAGAAACGCTCGCTCGTCACCGCTCCCCGGTTCCCAGCCAATTTTCTGGCAGATCGACGCGGCGACCCTTTGCAGCGCGTCGTCCTGGTCGCTGCGCAGGACATTTTCGAGGGTCTGCAACTCATATTCGCCGTAGACCGACAAGTCGTGATCCGAGAACTGATAAAGCCCGGCTGGTGCGCGACCATCCGTCCCGGCCTCCAATGCTGCCGGGGCAACGATGTCCCCCAAATTCTTCTTCACATTCTGAATCACCCATGTGCCTGCGATTACGTCGCCGCCGCGCAGCCGGTCACGGTTGAACAGCGGAAACAGCAGAAACATCAGCACCCAGAGAAATCCCGCCAATGCGGTCATATCCGTCATCGTCCCGCTGGCCTCGCCAGAGGTCAGGAATACGAGCGGCAGGAACAGTTCGACATCCCGCACGATATTGCGCGCGATCACCGCCTCGGCGGTTAGCCGGCCGCCATCCCGCGCCGCGACCCTTATGCCCATGGCGCGTTTCCCCCATGTCGCGGCCCGGTCGCCCAGCTCGAAATAGAGAAAATAGGCGTTGCGGAACAGGAAGACGGCAATGATCCACAATACCGCCAGAAATTGCAGTGGGCCGCTGGCATTTTCCAGTCCGCCGTCGAAGGCAAGACCAAATGCCCATAGCAGCGCGGCTCCGATCAGCGTTGCCAGCAGGATCAGTCCGATGATGATCACGATATCGAGCGCCAGCGCACCCGCCCGCGCACCTGCTGCGGCCACCGTCACGTTCAGCGGGACGCCTTCCGGCGTGACGATTATGCGGTCAAGCTTGGGGTTTGCGGATCGCCGGATCCATGGCTCAACGGCTCTGCTGTCGCTCATGCCCCTGGCCTCCGCCGGTCCCGGCCCAAGCCGATGAAATAGATCAGCCACAGCAGCAGCATAGCGCCGCCGACGCCAAAGCGACCGGCGGTATTGTCGATCAGCTGCCGGGCAAAGCCCTCGAGAAGACCGGCACAAATCAGCATGATGATGACTCCGGCCATCACCAGAGCGGCGCGTTTCCCGGCATCGCTGGCCGCCTTGAGATGCGAGCGAGTGCCCGGGAATGCGATCGAGCGGCCGACATGGACGCCAGCCGCACCGGCGAGCAGAATCGCAAACAATTCGGTCGTGCCATGAATCGAGAGCCAGGCGATAAAGTCCACCGTCAGCCCGCGCTGCGCAAACACCCAGAGCATCGCGCCGAGCAGGGCCATGTTGTGAATCAGCAGCAATATGCTCGGAATCGCAAAGGCAAAGCCCAGCGCAAAAGCCAGAATCGCGACCTGCGCATTATTGCTGAACAGAAAAGCGGCAAAGACGCCCAGCCCGTCCTTCTGCTGCCCGCCGAACAGCGTGCCGCGCAGGGCCTCTTCGCTGGCCCCCGGTACGCGGACGTCCGAGAAATTGCCCGGCACCAGTGCGTAGAACCAGTCGCTGTCGCCGGCGACCAGGATATAACCGATCGCGGTGCCCGCGATCATCACGAACAGCGCAATCCAGATATCAAACTGGATTGCCCGCACCGCCCGGCTCCAGCCCCCGCCGAAGAAACTGCCAAGCCAGCGTGCGAAGCTGGTCTGGGTGCCATAGACCAGAAAATAAGAGCGCAGCGCCAGCCCTTCGAGATAGTCGATCAGGCCGGCGTCGAGCGAATTTTCCCGAGCGATCGACAGACTGGACAGCAGCGTCCGGTACAGCGTCGGCAGGGCCAGTACATCATCGTCGGAAAGCCGTCTGGCCTTTCCCTTTTCGATTTTGCTGACAATCTCTTCCAGCCGGATCCAGTCCGCTTCCCGTTCCAGCCGGAAGCGGTCGCTGCGGAGCACCGCTGCACTCAGGGCCTGTTCGGTGCTCACAAGCTGCCCCGCCTTTTTATGCTGAGATAGGAATTGATCAGGCGCGTGCCGACATCCTCATGCCCACCCTCGATCACATCAATGCCCATATGCCGGAGTCTGGTCACCACGAGCTTTTTCTGAGCGAGCAAATTCTGGGCGGTCACTGCCCGCACGACATCTTCCGCGCTTGTCGGCGCTTTATTGATAATCGCCGTCAACTCGCGGTCCTCGAGCACCACGAACAGCACCAGATGCCTGTCGATCAACCGCCCAACCGCTTCCAGCATCAGGTCGGCTGCGGTCGGATCGGTGAAATCGGTGAAAATGATGATCAGCGAGCGCCGCTGGAGCTGGCTCTGCAAGGTCGACAGCGCCAGAGTGTAATTGCTTTCCTGATGCCGGTAATCGATGGTCGCGGCTGCCCGCTGCAGGCCGAAAAAATTGCGGCTGCCAGAGAGGAAGGGAGTCGACAGTTCCGGCTTGGCGGCGAAGCTGAACAGACTGCTGCGGTCGCCTGCCTTGAGCGCGATATAGGCGGTCAACAGCGCCGCCGACACCGCCCGGTCGATGCGCGGAAGGCCATCGATCGGCTCGCACATGGCAGCACCGCAATCCAGCGCGAACACGATCTGGTTGTTCCGCTCGGTTTCATATTCCTTGGCCAGCAATTTGCTGTGCCGCGCCGACCCTTTCCAGTGGATGCTGCGCCGGTCCATGCCCGGCTGATATTCGGCCAGCGCTTCGAACTCGCTGCCTTCGCCGCGAAACTTGCGGGCGAGCAAGCCGAACAGGGAGTCGCGCAGGAACATTTGCACCGTCGGACTGCGCACCGCCGCAATATTCGGCATCACCGCCACGGTCTGCTTGCTTTGTTTCTGGGTCTGCCGCCAGGCGAGGCCCAACGGCCCTTTCCATCGCAGCCACAATCTGCCGATTTCGCCAATCCCGCGCCGGACCGGTACGATAGTGGCCTGGCCTGAAAAAGCACCATTGGCAGTGATGCCGCGGTCCAGCGAGAAATCGACCGCGCCCGTTTCCGCCAGCCGCTCGTCCAGCCCAAGAGTGCCGAACACTTCTCGCGGCGCGATCTTGCCGGAAAACGCAGCCTCCAGACCCAATTTCACGGGCGATCCGATTTCGGCGCTTTTCGCCACCGCCAGTTGCACCCTGTTCGCCTTGGCCGCGACCAGCCCGTCGAGCAGGAGCAGCAATATCAGCATCATCGCCCAGGCAGCCCCGATCGCCCAGAGCGACGGGATGATCGCCGCCAGCACAGCAGCAATCGGCGCGCCAAGCGCAATCAGCCAGATGGCCCGTGTCGTCGGGTAGAAATTCAACGCGGCGCTTCCGTCCGCTCGACCAGTCCGGCGATGATGCTGTCGATCTGCCGGCCTTCGATCTCTGCCGCAGGCGAGAGCATGGTACGGTGACGCAGCACCGACGGGGCCAGCGCCTTGACATCATCGGGGATCACATAGTCGCGCCCGGACATCGCCGCCCGCGCTCGCGCCGCATGGGCCAGCATGATCGCGGCGCGCGGGCTGGCTCCATTTTCGAGATCAGCGGTTTCGCGCGTCGCCCGGATCAGCCGGACCACATAATCGACCACGTCGTCGACCAGCTTCACCGACCGCACCACCTCGGTGGCGGCGGTCAGCGTGGTGCCATCCACCTGTTGCGCTATGCCAAAGTCCTCGGGCAGCGGCGCACCGCTGCGCTGGCCATATTGGCTGACGATCTTTTTCTCTTCCTCTGCATCGGGATATTCGATCAGCAGCTTGAACAGGAACCGGTCGAGCTGGGCTTCGGGCAGAGGGTAGACGCCCTGCTGCTCGATCGGATTCTGGGTCGCGACCACCATGAAGCGAGAGCCCAGCGCATGGGTCTCGCCATCGATCGTGACTGACCGTTCCTGCATCGCCTCGAGCATCGCCGCCTGCGTTTTTGGCGGCGTCCGGTTGATTTCATCAGCGAGCAGCAGATCGCAGAAGATCGGGCCGCGCGTCAGGGTGAAGCTGCTGGTCTGGAAATTGAACAGGTTGGAGCCGATGATATCGCCGGGCATCAGGTCTGGCGTGAACTGGATACGGCCAAAATCCAGGCCCAGAGTGGCCGCAAAACATTGCGCCAGAAAGGTCTTGGCCGTGCCGGGCGGCCCTTCCAGCAGCACATGGCCGGACGAGAAGAGCGCGATCAGCAGATGGTCGACAATCTCTTCCTGTCCGATGATCGCCTTGCCCACTTGACTGCGGATATTGTCTGCCAGGCTCTTCAGTTCGTCGATATTCATCCAATCATTTCCTTTTTCCAGGCGTGGAGGGCGGCGGCCCCCTCCGCGATGTCTTGCGGTCTGCGGGCACGGACCAATTGTTGGTACAGGGCCGAGAAGCGATTGCCATTGCTCTCCCCGAGCGCATCCAGTTTTTGATCTATTTCCTGATCATTGGCCTGCGAGCTGATACCGATTGCCTCGGCCGACTGGCTGCGGATCAGTTCGGCATAAGGGTCGGTAACCAGATAGGCTCGTTGCATCCGGTTGATGAACGCGGCGCTGTTGTTGACCAGCGCGCTTTTGCCAAAGTCGATGCTGCGTTTCTCCATCGCCGGCGGACCGAACCGGTTGAAGGCCATCCAGGCGGCCGCCAGGGCGGCCGTGATCAGGCAGATGGTTGCGGAAAGAAACGGCGGGGAAAAAGCCAGAGTCAGCAGATTTTTCGCGCTCCCCAGACCGTTGAATGTCAGATCGAATGTGACGCCGCCGTCGCTGGCCGTTGCCGCCGCCTTGATCAGCGCAAGCGCATGGCTGGCGGTTTGCTTGTCGGCCATGCCGGCATTGTTAAGCAGATCCGCATCGGCGACAACCACCACCGGATAAAAGTCTGCATCTATCTTGCCTTCATCGGTGATTTGCGATTCGTCCAGACTATCCAGCTGTGCATAGACACCGCCATCATCGATATAGGCAACCAGCGCGCCCCTGGACGTCGGTCCGCGAACGATCGTACGGACCGAATCGCCCGTGATCGTCACCGGCATTTCCGGGGCTTTCACGGGCACACCAACTGCGGAAGCAACCGATTGTCCGCTTTTCGCCTTGTCATCGACAGCAATGGCAACCTCTGCCACCTCCGCAAGCATTTGCGCGCCCAGTTCCCCCTCCCACGCGGCTCCGCGATACACCCAGCCTTTCTGCAGCTTCTTGTCGCCGGCCACTTGCCACTTCGGCAAGATGATCATGGTCGGTCCGATATAGGCCCGCTGCTGAACGACAGCGTCGATATCTGCGGCAGGAGTGAACGGCCCGGGCGTCAGAACCAGCAGACCGGCATCATCCATGCCTGCCTGGGAGCGCGAATATTGCACTGGCACCCCGGTTTTTTCCAGCAGGCTGGCGAGCGCCTTGTACCCCACGATACTGTTGGATGCGCCGTGCGCTTCGCCATTCTTGCCAGAGGCCAGCGGATCGTCCATGCCCAACCCGTAGAGCAAAGCCACAAAGGCGGCGAAGCCGACTGCGAACATGATGATGATCGTGGTGCGCCGGAACGGATTGATCTGGCTGCTCATGATTGCGCCGCCTTCCGCCAGCTTTCGCTCAGCGCAAATCCGGCATAGGCATCCCGTGCTGCCTGCCACCCGCTTTCGTCGATCGGCAGCGCTGCGAATACGCCCCGCTCGACCTGCCCCGCAATCACCGCGAACATCGCGCGCGGAGCGTCGGGCAGCTTTTCAAACCGCTCGATCTCCCGCGCGGTGCTCGACGGCCGCAGCAAGTCGGGACGACGCTGCTCGATATCGGCGATGCTGCGCTGCAGGAGAAGCCGGACCGCCCGCTCAAATTGACCCTCTGCCGCGAGCGCCTCCGCCTCGCTGAGCAGCGCGCGGGCGTCCTCCGGCTGCGGTTGCCAGCTTTCCTCTTCGGCTGGCTTGCGGCCTCGCCATTGCTCGACATAGGGCGCCAATATCACCCAGATCAGGGTCAGCACCCCGACGGCCAGCAGCACCAGCAGCAGGATCCGCAAGATCGGCCAGGCGGCGGCAATGGCTTCCACGACCGGTGCGACAAGATCGCCCAGCCATGTCAGAAAATCGCGCCACCATTGCGGGACTTCGGGTGGTTTGGGGGCGGAGGCAGGAGTGAACTGGATCGCCGGGTCGGCGCGCATATCCTGCCACGCACCGTCAAAAGAGGCGCCCACTTCATTCCCCTTGCCTTGCGCTGCTTTTACCACGGCCAAGGTGTCGCAGAATCCCGCTGCTCGGGCAAGCGCGAAGATCACTCACCAGTACAACTTTACGGGGGACAAGAAATATGCCAGCCTGCATATCTGACAGTGGCGGGGAGACGACAAAGATGGCCGAACCAGCAGGCAAGATTGATATCAGTCGCGTGCTCAACAATACATTTGGTGTCATCATGCGCCACCCCGCCATCTATCTCGGCCTGTCCTTTCTGATCATCGGTATTCCCAATGCGCTTTTGCAAACCGCAGAAGGAAGTTTCACCTCCGGATCGAGCGGTTTCTTTGTTTCTTCCAGCTATTCGGCCCAGGGCCTCAGCTTTTTCGTGCTGATGCTGCTTTCGATCCTGCTGCAAGCCACGCTGATTGTCGCGACGCTGAATGATCTGGGCGGCAAGCCGCTCAGCCTTGGCCACTGCATGGCCACAGCGCTCAAAAAATTGCTGCCGCTGATCGGTATGGGAATAGTGATGGGAATCGGCATCGGATTCGGCCTGTTATTGCTGCTCGTTCCCGGGGTCATTCTCTATCTGATGTGGATTGTCGCAACGCCTGTGATGATGTCAGAGGATCGCGGGATTATCGATTCCCTCAAGCGCAGCGCCGAGCTGACCTCCGGATCCAAAGGGATGATCTTTATACTGTTGGTGGTTTTCGTGATCATAACCAGCGTCTTCGGTTTGCTGGTGGGGTTTTTCGGGTCTCTCAGCACGCTGTTTCTGGTGGTCATCACGCTCGCGATAAACACAATCAATGGCGCGCTCCAGGCTGCCGGCGTGGCCTCAATTTATGTCGACCTGCGCACCGCCAAGGAAGGCACCGATAGCAGCGCGCTTGCCGATATTTTCGCCTGACATTGGCCGAACCCCGGAGTGGCAGCAGCGGCAATCCCCTGTCCGAAAGGCCACTTGGCTTGATCTGACCGTTTCGCTATAAGTTGCAAATTGCTATTAAATTGTCCGGGTGAAATTTCCATGATCAAGCTGAACGTCAACGGTCAACCCAAGACAGTCGATGTCGACCCGGCCACTCCGATCCTGTGGGTCGTCCGTGAAAATCTGAACATGCCCGGCACCAAATTCGGCTGCGGCATTGCGCAATGCGGGGCCTGTACCGTACATCTGGACGGAAAGCCGGTCCGCAGCTGCTCGACGCCGATATCCGCGGCCGAAGGCAAAGCGATCACCACCATCGAAGGCATCGCCAGCGAAGACGGCACCTTGCACAAGGTCCAGCAGGCCTGGATCGACGCACAGGTGCCACAATGCGGCTATTGCCAGTCGGGCCAGATCATGTCGGCCACCGCGCTGTTGCAGAAAAACCCGCAGCCCACCGACGCGCAGATCGACGCCGCAATGGCGGGCAATGTCTGTCGCTGCGGAATATACAACCGGATTCGGCAGGCGATCAAGGCCGCGGCGGGCATGGAGCAGCCGGCGGTGCAGGAGACGGTGGCATGAGCAAGAACAAGACAGCGGCCAAAAACCCCGAAAAATCGGGCAAATGGACGCGCCGCGCTTTCATCGGCGCAGGCGTGGTCGCCGGCAGCGCGCTGGTGGTCGGCGTTGCCGTCCGTCAGGGCAATCCGACTGACCGGCTGAGTCCGCTACTGACCAATGGCGAGAACGAGCATTTGCTCAACGCCTGGGTCAAGGTAGACGCTGACAATGTCGTCACTGCCGTCATCCCCCATGTCGAGATGGGGCAAGGCGTCTATACGGCGCTGGCCCAGATGCTGGCGGACGAGATGGACGCCGACTGGAACAAGGTGCAGATCCTCGAGGCTCCGGCGGACATGCAATATGTCTCCGATTCGATCGGCCGCGATTTTCTGTTTCCCGATCTCGAGGTCCCGGCGATTTTCGAACCGACGGTCTCGGGCGGCATATTGGAACTGGCGCAGGCGATGGGCCTGCAATTTACCGGTGGCAGCTATTCCGTGCGCGCCACCGGCCAGCGAGCGATGCGCACAGCCGGTGCCGCTGCCCGCGAGATGCTGGTCGCAGCCGCCGCCAGCGAATGGCAGGTACCCGCTGGCGAAATCACCACCGCCGCCAGCATGATTCTGCATACCAAAAGCGGCAAGTCAGAACCCTTTTCGAAATTCGCGCTGGCCGCAGCAGAACAAAGCCTGCCCGCAAAGCCAGCGCTCAAGTCTCCCGAAAATTACACCATCATGGGTCAGCCGAAGGCACGCCATGATATCCCGGCAAAAGTCGATGGCAGCGCGGCGTTCGGCATCGATGCCGATGTGCCGGGTATGAAATATGCAGCGGTCAAGGCCCCTCCGGTGGTCGGCGCCACGGTTGAATCGATGGACGCGACGACTGCCAAAACCATGCCCGGCGTGCTGCAGATCCTCAATATGGGGGATTTTGTCGCCGTTGTGGCCGACGGCTATTGGCAGGCGCAACAGGCGCTGAACAGCATCGACACGAAATATAGCAAGACCGAAGGCGACAGTCTCGATCAGGAGGCGTTGTTTGCCCGCTACGCCAGCCATCTCGACGAAGCCGGGGACGACGGCGGTGACATGGAAACCGAAAGCGGCGATGTCGGCAAGAGCTTCGCCGGGGCGGCAACCAAAGTCGAAGCTGAATATAAGGTGCCCTTCCTCGCCCATGCGACGATGGAGCCGATGAACTGTACCGCCTGGGTGCGCGACGGCAAATGCGATGTGTGGTCGGGCCATCAGGCACCGGTCAACGCGCGGCAGGCGGCGGCCGATGCCGCGGGTCTCGCCTTCGAGGACGTGACCTATCACAATGCCTATCTGGGCGGCGGGTTCGGGCGGCGGTCGGAAAGCGACAATATCACCATGGCGACCCGGATCGCCAAGGCCACCGGCTATCCGGTCAAGATGATCTGGTCGCGAGAAGAAGATACGGCGCAGGACTATTATCGCCCGTCGGCAACCAGCCGCTTCCGGGGCGGACTCGACAAGGATGGCAAGGCGATCAGCTGGGAGAATATCCATACCCATCTGTTCGATCCCAAAGATGCGCCCACTGTCCCCTATTACAACATCGCCAGTCACAGGATCCGCAAGGTTGATGTCCCGACCCAGTTGCGCTTCGGTCCCTGGCGGTCGGTCGATCACAGCCAGCACGGATTCTTCATTGAATCCTTTGTCGACGAGATGGCCCACGCCGCCGGCAAGGACGGCTATGCCTTCCGCCGCGAACTGCTGGCCGGTTCACCGCGGCATCTGAAGGTCCTCGACACCGCTGCGAAAATGTCCGGCTGGGGCAGTAGGCTGCCCGACAAGCACGGACGGGGAATCGCCTTCGTGCCGTCTTTCGGATCAATCGTTGCGCAGGTCGCCGAAGTCGACATGAGCGGCCCAAAACCAAAAGTGAAAAAAATCTATGTCGCGGCGGATCCGGGTTTTGTCATCAATCCCGACGGTTTCACCGCCCAGATGGAAAGCGCGATTGCCTACGGCCTGACCGCAGCGCTCCATGGTGAAATCACGCTAAAGGATGGCAAGGTCCAGCAGAGCAATTTCCATGACTATCCGATGCTCCGGATCAACGAGATGCCGGCGGTTGAGGTGGCCCTGATCAATGGCGACCACAAGCATCTCGGCGGCGGCGGCGAACCGGGCCTGCCGCCTATCGCACCGGCAGTGACCAATGCGATTTTTGCCGCCACCGGCACGCGGATTCGCGAGCTTCCCATAGCCAAGCATGATTTTGCCTGACCGGAGCCCTGAAATGTTGAAACTCTCTCCCGCAGCCGTGCTGGCTTCGCTGATCATGCTGACCGCCTGTGGCCCGGACCCGGCGCAAGAGCCCGTCGAACAGATCATTGTGCGTGAACCCGGAGCGGCACCGGCGGCAACCGCTGCCACCCCCAGCAAGGATACTGCCACCAGCCTGATCGCGGAAGGAAAGGCGGCCTTTGCCAATTGCGCCGCCTGTCACACCGTCGAAAAAGACGCCGCCAATGGTGCCGGGCCCAATCTGTTCGGGATCGTCGGCCAAGCCGCCGGTCAGGTTGCCGGATTTTCCTATTCGGATGCTCTGAAAGCATCTGGCATCACCTGGACGGCCGCCAATCTGGACGACTATATCGCCGATCCATCGGCAAAAATCCCCGGGACCACGATGGTCGCCGGCGCGGTCACGGATCCCGCCAAGCGGGAAGCGATTATCGCCTATCTGGCAAGCACCGCTGCCAATTGAGCGCCCGTTGAACCATCGCCCCGATATCACTCTGGCGTTGCTCGCCGGCGGACAATCCCGGAGATTTGGCGATCGCGACAAGCTGAGCGCATCATTGGGTGGCAAGATGCTTGGCCTGCACGCGGCTGAGACCGCTGCAGCGCTTCCATTTGCCTGCAAGCTGTTGATCGGTTCGCCAGACCATCGCTGCGCGCCGCAGTGGCGCGCTCTGGGCTATCAGATCCTCGCCAATCAGGACGCCGCGCTGGGCCAGGCAACATCGGTCCGGCTTGCCGCTGCCCATGCTATCGATAGCGGCACCAGTGCGCTGTGCATCCTGCTGGCCGATATGCCCTTTGTAACGGGCGCTCATCTCGCCCAGCTGCTGGCTGCCTTCGCTCAATCGGGCGGCACCATCGCCTCATCCCGCCATGGCCAATCCATGCCCCCGGCGATTTTTTCGCGCGACAGGCTGGAAAGTCTATTGGTCGTCGAAGGTGATTCCGGTGCCCGGAAACTCCTGGCGGAAGCCCATCTGATACCGGGCGACGACCCGGTTCTTGTGGATATCGATACTGAGGCGGATCTCGCTCGCGCCGAGATTATCCACAACAATATCCACTAGCCAATTTTCGAACAGCGGTGCCGCAGCGACCAGAAAGAGAGCCTGCCGCGCCTGCAATTCTTTCCCAATCTTATATTTATGCCATGCGCCGAACGGGAATGCGGCAAAAGCCTTCATTCCCGGTCCAGCCACCGACCCAGCTTGACGAAAAACACGATCAGGAAGGGAACCAGCAGGAAGGACAGAACGACCTTCGCCGAGCCCTGTCCCAACAGCAGCTGGCCAATCGGCCGCTCGCCGTAAAAGGCAATCGTGATGAAGATGAGCGTATCAACAATTTGCGACAGCGCGCTGGCAATGGCAGCGCGCAACGCCAGCAACGCGCCCTGCATATTGGTCAGCCGGGAAAAGATATAGACATTGAGAAACTGCGACACGCCATAAGCGATGATCCCGGCAAACATCAGCCGGGCACCCTGCGACAGGATGATCGGAAAGGCTTCCTTGGCCGGTTCATACATGCCCGGATCGGTCGGCAGCGCCAGCACGATCTGGATCAGGACGATCGCGGTGATCAGCGGAATGAAGCCAAAGCGGACCAGCCGGTTAGCAACGTCCCGGCCATGCAATTCCGCCACCGAACTCGACAACACCACCAGCAGCAGAAAGGGAAAGATACCGGATTCCACCGCCAAGGGCCCGATCGCAACCTGTTTCGCACCCAATATTCCGGCGATGCAGGTCATCCCGCCATAGAGGACCGCGAAGACGAACAGCGAGCGCGGCATGAGATTTTTCGGTGCAGTTTCTGTCATCGCGAAGACCTAGCGCGGTCGGTGGCAAAAAAAAAGAAATAGTCACACCGCGCATTTTTTCTATAGGGAAATGGAGACGGACAATATCAGATCGCGGCCCGGTATGTCGCGCGATCGGGGGAACATTTGCACAGACTGGCTGTTTATTGTGGCGCCAATAGCGGGAAAAACCCTGCTTATGCCGCCACCACTATATTGCTCGGCAAGGCCATGGCGGCCCGCGGCGTGGATCTGGTCTATGGCGGCGGCCGGCTTGGTCTGATGGGCACCATCGCCGACACCGTGCTGGCTGCAGGCGGCAAAGTGCATGGCGTGATCCCGGAAATGCTGAAAGATCTGGAAGTCGCGCATACCGGCGTCACCGAACTCCACATCGTGCCCAACATGCACGAGCGCAAAGCCAGGATGACCGATCTGACCGACGCCTTTGTCGCCTTGCCCGGCGGGGTCGGCACGATGGATGAATTGTTCGAAGCCTGGAGCTGGAATGCGCTGGGCTATCACAACAAGCCCTTCGCGATTTTGAATATCGCGGGCTATTGGGATGCGCTGATCGCCTTTCTCGACACCATGGCCGAACAGGGCTTTGTCTCCGCCGAACGGCGCAAGCATCTGATCGTGTCCGATGATGTCGACGATTGTCTCGACCGCCTCGCCGATGCGTGCACCACCGAAGCCGGAAGTTTCAAATGGTGAACGCGCTGCGGCCCGCAAATCTGATCGGAGGAATCGCATGATGCCTATCCTGACAAGCATCGCCGGCATGGCCCTGATCCTGCTGATCGCTTTCGGCCTGTCGACCGGACGGCGCAATATCCGGTTTCGCGTCGTTGGTGCCGCCTTTGCCTTGCAGGCGGGCATCGCCATCATCGTGCTCTATATACCTGCCGGAAAACGGATCATCGAAGCGATGGCTTTCGGCGTCTCCAATCTGCTTGGCTATGCTTCGGCGGGAACCAATTTCATTTTCGGGCCGCTGGCCGATCCGACGATCGGCGGCAACAGCTTTGCGATCGCCGCGCTGCCGGTCATCATCTTCTTCTCGGCGCTGATTTCGATCCTCTACTATCTCGGCGTGATGCAGTTCATCATCAAATGGGTCGGTGGCGGCATCCAGAAGATCACCGGTATTTCCAAGGTCGAATCGCTCTGCGCCGCCGCCAATATCTTCGTTGGCCAGTCGGAATCGCCGTTAGTCATCCGCCCCTATCTCGCCAGCCTGACCCAGTCGCAGTTGTTTACCGTGATGAGCGTCGGCATGGCCGGCGTAGCGGGCACCATCCTGGCCGCCTATGCGGCGATGGGCATCCGCATCGACTATCTGCTCGCCGCCGCCTTCATGTCGGCGCCGGGCGGCATATTGATGGCGAAGATCATCATGCCGGACAATCCCGATGACCCGGCCCCGGAAGAACTGGTGGTTGCGGTCGAATATGAAGACGAAAAACCGGCCAATATCATCATGGCTGCCGGGATGGGCGCGCAGACCGGGGTCAAGCTGGCCGTCGCGGTCGGCGCAATGGTGCTCGCCTTTGTCGCGCTGGTCGCGCTGGCCAACGGCCTGCTCGGCGGAATCGGCGGCTGGTTCGGCTATCCCGACCTCAGCTTCCAGCAGGTGATCGGCTATATCTTCGCGCCGATCATGTATCTGATCGGCGTGCCCTGGGACGAAGCGCTCGGCGCCGGCGGCCTGTTCGGCACCAAGGTCGTGCTCAACGAATTTGTCGCCTTTATCGAACTGGGCAAGCTGCAGCCTGGCATCTCGCCGCTGACCAACGCCATCGTGATCTTCGCGCTGTGCGGCTTTGCCAATTTCAGCAGCATCGCCATCCAGCTCGCGGTCACCGGCGGCCTCGCGCCAAATCAGCGCCCGGTGATCGCCCGCCTCGGCCTGCGCGCGCTGGCCGCCGGATCGCTCGCCAATCTGATGAGCGCAGCGCTTGCCGGCATCCTCCTGTCGCTCGGTTAATTCATCCTGATTGACAAATACGTGCAAGGACGCATCTTAACGCCATGACCCAGACCCAAGACACGCTCGCCGCCGTTTCGCTGGCCATGGCGGATGACAATCCCGACGGCTTTGCCGAGCGCATCGGTCGCAGCTTTACCGACTGGGGCTTTGCCGTGGTCGCCGACCATGGCATCCCGGCGGAACTGATCGAACGCGCCGAAGCGATGTCGCGCGCATTTTTTGCGCTGCCGGAAGAGGTCAAGCGCGCCTATCATATCCCCGGCAGCGGCGGCGCGCGAGGCTATACGCCCTTCGGCACCGAGAGCGCCAAGGACTCGGACATACAGGATCTCAAGGAATTCTGGCATATCGGCCGTGACCTGCCAGCCGGCCACAAGTTCGAACCCTATATGCCGCCCAATATCTGGCCAAAGGAGCTCGACGGCTTCCAGGAAACCTATCGCGAGATGTACGCTGCCTTTGACAAGGCCGGTGCCCGTATTCTCGAGGCGATCGCGCGTTTTCTCGATCTGTCGCCGGACTTCTTCGTCGATACGGTGCGCGATGGCAATTCGGTGATGCGGCTGATCCACTATCCGCCGGTGCCGGAAGATTCGCCAGCGGTGCGCGCCGGAGCGCACGAAGACATCAACACCATCACCCTGCTGATCGGCGCCGAGGAAGCCGGCCTCGAACTGCTCGACCGGAAGGGCAACTGGCGCGCGGTCACGCCGAAAGCCGGCGAACTGGCGGTGAATATCGGCGACATGCTGCAGCGCCTGACCAACGATCGCCTGCCCTCGACCACCCACCGCGTTGTCAACCCGCCACCGGAGCGACGCGGTTTTTCGCGTTACTCCATGCCCTTCTTCCTGCATTTCCGGCCCGACTATCTGATCGAGACGCTGCCGAGCTGCATCGATCAAGACCATCCCGATAAATATCCGGAATCGATTACCGCGCATGACTATCTGCAACAGCGCCTGCGCGAGATCGGCCTGATATGAAGCCGAAAGCGGTCGGCATCAGCGGCGGCAGCTGTTCCGGTAAAACGACGCTGACCCACAAGATATTCGAGCGTCTTGGCCCCGACCAATGCGTGATCCTGCCGCAGGATGACTATTTCTTTGGCCTGGGCGATGCTCCCGAGGGCAAGGGCGGTCCCAATTTCGACCATCCCGACGCGGTCGACTTCGACCAGCTGTGCGCGCAGCTAGCGCAGCTGAAAAGCGGACAGGCGATCGACCGGCCACTCTATGATTTTCCGACCCATATGCCAAAGGCGGAAACCGCGCGGACGGAACCGCGCGCCGTGATCCTGATCGACGGCATATTGATCCTGCAGCATGCGCCTTTACGCGATCTTCTCGATCTCAGTATCTTCGTCGAATGCGATTCCGAGACGCGTTTCGCCCGGCGACTCGAACGCGATGTTCGCGAACGGGGACGGACCCCGCAATCGGTGCACGAACAATTCGCCAATCAGGTTGGGCCGATGCACGATCTGCATGTCGAGCCGTCAAAAAAACACGCCGATATCGTGATAAATCCGCAACAGTGCGCCAGTGCGTTTGAACAGCTGTTCGCGCAAATATGCGCCCGAATATAGCAAGCAAAACCAACGGGTTGGTCCTAGCGATTTAGGGCCGCAACCGGTTTTTGCACGCGAAATAGCGGACTAGAATCTTGCGGCGCAAAAACAAAATGCTGCAACGCAGTATTTCTCGTTTCACTTGAGACAAAACTGTCATTTATGGGCCCTAGGGACGACGGGCTTTGGACGCACTGCCGAACTGTCGCAGGTCACCAATTCGATACAGTTTTATTTCAAAATGGTTCATGAACGGGGAATTCATCTCATGAAAATCAAATATCTCTTGGCTGCCAGCGTTGTCAGCCTTTCCACGGCGGGCCTGATGGCCGTGCCTGCTGCAGCGCAGCAAATTACCTCGGGTATTGAAGGGACCGTCAGCGATGAGTCCGGCAATCCGCTGCCTGGCGCGACCGTGGTTGTCACCGACACCCGCACCGGCGCGCAGCGAACCATTTCGGCAGGTGCTTCCGGCCAGTTCCGCGCCGAGAGCCTGACCACCGGCGGCCCCTACACCGTAACCGCGACCGCAGCGGGCTACGAAGGCCAGACGCTGGAAAATGTCAGCATCAACCTGCAGGGTAACACCACGCTCGGCTTTACGCTGACCAGTGGTGCCGAGGAAAATGTCATCGTCGTTACCGGCGCCCGCGTTGCGATTTCACAACTTGCGGTCGGCCCCGGCCAGTCTTTCGGTGCTGCCGAACTCGAAACCTTTCCGACCATAACCCGCGACATCCGCGACTTCATCCGCATCGACCCGCGCGTCAGCCTCGACCGCTCGGGCTCGAATGACCGCGTCAGCTGCCTCGGCGGCAACGATCGCTCCAACTCCTTCTCGGTCGACGGTATCATCCAGTCCGACGTCTACGGCCTCAACGGAACGCCATTTGCCTCGCGCAACTCGCTGCCGCTGCCGTTCGACGTCATCGCCGAGACCTCGGTCGAGTTCGCACCTTATGATGTCGAATATAGCGCCTTTACCGGTTGTGCGATCAACGTCGTGACCAAGGCTGGCCAGAACCAGTTCCACGGCAGCGCCTTCTTCACCTATTCCGACAGCGGTCTGCAAGGTGACAAATTCGGCGATACCGATCTGACCATCGATCCGTTCAATGAAAAGCGCTATGGCGCGACCCTGTCCGGTCCGATCATTCCGGATCACCTGTTCTTTTCCTTCGGCTATGAAGAAGCCAAGCTCGGCTCCTCGCAGGTTACCGGCCCGATCGGTTCGGGATTCGGAACAGAATTGCCGTTCATCACAGAAGCGCAGTTCAACACCGTCTCCGATATCGTTCGCCAGAATTTCGGTATCGAATCCGGTGGCGTGACCCGCAATCTGCCGGAATCCAATCGCCGCTTCTTTGGTCGCCTCGACTGGGTGATCAACGACCAGCATCGTTTCGAAGCGACCTACCAGCGTCTGGACGAGACCAAGGTCAGCTCGGATGATGTCAGCACCTCGAGCCGGACCTATTCGGGTAACAACACCTTCTATAATTCGGGTACCGAATCCAACTATTATTCGGCGCGCCTCTATTCCAACTGGACCGATCGCTTCTCTACCGAAATCCGCGCATCGCGCTCGGAAGTGCAGGATCTTCAGGATCCGGTCGGCGGCGGTGAAGCGCAGGACGGCAATCCGATCCCTCGGATCGTGGTTGGAGTCACCAATCCCGACAATGGCGAAACCGGTTCGCTGGTTTTTGGACCGGGCTTTTCCCGCGCTGCCAACGACCTGAAGACCGAAATCAACCAGTTCAAGGTCAAGGCCAATCTGGAAGCCGGCGATCACAATCTGACTTTGGGTGGCGAACTCAACCAGACCAAGGTTTTCAATCTGTTTGTCCAGAACGCAACCGGGACCTTTACCTTTGCCAATGTCGCTGACCTGCAGGCTGGCCTGCTTGCCTGCGGTTCCAATACCTTCCCGAATGCTAACCAGATTCAGGACGGCAATGATCTCGCGACCTGCTTGGCGGTCAACAATCGTGGCCAGGCGGGGACGGAAGCTGCAGCGGGATATTATGGCAATTTTTCTCGGGATGGGGACGTCAATATTGCCGCCGCCAATTGGAAACGCGGACTTTTCTCCGTCTATGCACAGGATGAATGGAAGGCCACTGATCAGCTGACCCTTGTTGGCGGTGTGCGCGTAGACTGGCTCGACGGCGATGCACCGGCTGCCAACCCGTTATTCCTGTCGCGCTACGGCTTCACCAACGCCAATGCCTTCAGCAAGGTTGACCCCGTGCTGATGCCGCGTTTCGCTGCCACCTATGATATGTTCAACGATGGCTTTTTCAGCGATACGCAGGTCCGTGTCGGCGTCGGTATCTTCACCGGTGGCGATCCATCCGTCTGGCTGTCTAATGCATTCCAGAACAATGGTTTCGGCGTAGGTCAGGGACAGACCGGGGTTCCTGGCTGCGTCCCGGCTGGCACCCAACTCGCGGTACCAACCGATGGTTCGGCACCAACCGCGCCAGCTTGTGCAGTCAGCGACGGTATCGGCAAAGCCGCTGCCGGCCAAGGCGATGCCCAGTCGACGGACCCGAACTTCAAGACCCCTACGGTGCTGCGTGCCAACTTTGGCGTTTCGACGACATTTGGCACTGGCAATGGCGGTTTCTTTGACGACTGGAAGCTGAACTTCGACTATATTTTCAGCCGTTTCCGCAATCCTGCCGATTTTGTCGATCTTTCGCAAGTTATTGATACGGACCGGGGTCTAAACGGATTTACCGTGGACGGTCGACCAATCTACCGACCCATCGACCCCAATAATGCCGATTGTAATGCGGCTCTAGTCGGCACGGGCGGACTGTCGCCAACATATACCAATGTCACTTCGGAATGTTTCGTGACAGGCCGGGATGATGAAATCCAGCTGACCAATGGAAAGTCCTTCAACAGCCATGTCGCTTCGGTCCGCCTCTCCAAATATTGGAACGGCGGTCTGCTGACCGACAATGGCGGCGTCAGCTTCAACCTCGGTTACGCCTACACCAACGCAAAAAACAATCGTTACAATGCCAGCTCGACGGCAACGTCCAGCTTCGATATTGTCGCAGCGTTTGACCGACAGAATGTTGCGGTGGCGACTTCGGAATATGAATCGCGCCACAACGTCACCTGGGCAATGAATTTCCGCGAAGAGTTTTTCTCGGATTATGCAACCCAGTTGGGCTTTGTCTTCATCGCACGGTCGGGGCGTCCTTATAGCGTAACCTTTGACAACGGCGCTGTCTTCAATGATTCGTCGTCTGGTAATGACAACGCTCTGCTGTATATACCGACGGGGCTGACCGATCCGAATGTCGTTTATGTCGATAATGTCGTCGGCGGAAATGTCGTGCAGACGGCGGCAGAAGCAGCAGCGGGCCTCGACGGTTATATCAACGCCAACAAGTGCATTGCGAAATATCGCGGACAGTCAATTCCGCGCAACAGCTGCCGCAATGACTGGTTCTTCGACCTTGATATGCGCCTGTCGCAGGAACTGCCTGGACCGGGCCGCCTGTTCGGTGTCGAGGACAAGATCCAGGTCTTTGCCGATTTCAACAACGTGCTGAACCTGATCGACAGCGGTGCCAATCTGTTCCGCTCGCGCAACTACACCACCCCGCTGATCACCGGCGGCGTGGATGCCAACGGTCGCTATGTGATGAAGGGCTTCTCGCCCGACGACACGAACTTCCAGAACCTGTCCGCATCCTTGTGGCGTATTCAGCTGGGCGTTCGCTACGAATTCTGATCGAAGCTTCACGAAAACAAGAAAGGCGGTGCCGAACGGTGCCGCCTTTTTTTTCAGCAAGCTGTTCCCCCGGACCGAACCGCGCTTGCCGCAAACCCGTCAAAATGCTTGTTCCCTTTTCAAATCTTTACCAGTTCATGCTAGGGTCGCCACCAACGCAGCCGAGGATGGGACAAGCAGATGAACAAGACCGGGCAAGATCCTGTACTGGTAACCGGTGCCGCCGGTTTCATTGGCCATGCGGTTTCGACGCGGCTGGTCCAGCGCGGCGAACGCGTGATCGGGATCGACAATCTCAATGACTATTATGATCCGGCGCTGAAGGCCGCCCGGCTTGCCAATCTCAACGCGCTGGATGGCTTTCGCTTTGAGCAGATGGATGTGTCTGACGCAGATGGCGTGCAGGCGCTGGTGCAGGACAATGGCGTGCAGCGGATCATCCATCTCGCCGCACAGGCCGGGGTCCGCTACAGTATCGACAATCCGTTTGCCTATCAGAAGTCCAATCTTGAGGGCCATCTGTCGCTGCTCGAAGCCAGCCGCCATGCCCCCGATTTCCAGCATCTTGTCTATGCATCCTCCAGCTCGGTCTATGGCGACAAACCGATGGGCGGCGTCGGTTTCACCGAGGAAGAGCCGGTCAACGAGCCGGTCTCGCTTTACGCAGCCACCAAGCGGTCCTGCGAACTGATGAGCCAGTCCTATGCAAAACTCTACGGCTTTCCCCAGACCGGTCTGCGCTTCTTCACCGTCTATGGCCCGTGGGGCCGGCCCGACATGGCCTATTTCGGCTTCACCCAGAAGATTTTGGCAGGCGATCCGATCGAGGTCTACGGCGAGGGCAAGATGACGCGAGACTTCACCTATATCGACGATATCGTTGACGGCATATTGGGCGCACTGGATAATGTCCCGAAACCGCACAGCAACCGCATTCTCAATATCGGCGACAGCCATCCAGTCGGCCTGATGGAGATGATCCAGACATTGGAAGGCGCGCTCGGGATCGAGGCGGAAAAGATCATGCGGCCGATGCAGCCAGGCGACGTCACATCAACCTTTGCCGACGTCAGCAAGCTCCACGCGCTCACCGGCTATCAGCCAAAGGTGATGCTGAAGGAAGGTCTGCAGAATTTTGTCAGCTGGTACCGCGATTTTTACGGCAATATGCCGCCTCGTTAATATGCGAGAGGTTCAGCGCGTTTCGGCGCGCTGCATGACCTGCTGTGCAACCAGGTGCAGCTGGTCGTTGACACCCTGTTCTGTGCAAACACCGTCGTTGAAGATGCCGCCCGATGCATTGATTCCGACACCCATCGGCGTGGGCCAGCCGCGCAGCGAATGGACGATCGAGCGCAGCGCCGCAAGCGTGCTGCCGACTGCTTGCCAGCCATAGGCCGTGACAATCAGGCCGATCGGCAGGCCATCAAGGTAGATCCGCTCGTCGCGGGCGGTCTCTTCGATATAGTCGATAGCATTTTTGACCAGTCCGGAAACCGTGCCGTGATAACCGGGGCTGGCGAGGATCAGACCATCGGCGCGGCGCACCAGCGCCACCAGTTCTTCGCCGGTATCGTTCAGGCCCGCCGGATCGGAACGATAGTGCGGCAAGGCCATCATCCGGTCGGATCCGAACAGGGCGGTCTCCGCTCCGGCGTCTTCTGCCGCCTGCAACGCAATCGCCAGCGCCTGTTCGGTTGAAGATATGGAATTGGTCGTTCCGCCCAATCCCAGGATGAAGGGTTTTTTTATCTGTTCCACGGGCACGCCATACCGAGGGTTGCCGGGCAATTGCAACGGGCATGTTTCTTAATTGACCGATTAAACTGCGCTCATTAAGACTGGCGCAAATTCGGCGCGTCACCGCGCGCCTTTCTCCCTGTGTGACCAAAGGATATTCTCATGCGCAAATTTACCGAAGAACAGCATATGTTCCGCGATGCCTATCGCCGTTTTCTCGCCGACGAGGTCGCGCCGCGGATGGACGAGTTTCGCAAAGCCGGGATTGTTGACCGCGAAATCTTCAAGAAGGCGGGCGACCAGGGCTTTCTGATGATCTGGCCGGACGAAAAATACGGCGGCATGGGCGATGACGATTTTCGCTATGAACAGATCATCATCGAGGAAACCGCGCGGGCCGGATGCTCCGAATGGTATAACACCCTGCACAGCCGGCTGGTCGGGCCTTATCTGAAGAATATCGGCAATGAGGAACAGCGCGAACGCTTCCTGCCGAAATGCGTCAGCGGCGAGACGATTCTGGCCGTCGCGATGACCGAGCCCGGCGCCGGCAGCGATCTGTCCGGGATGAAAACCACGGCGAAGGACATGGGCGACCACTGGCTGCTCAACGGCTCCAAAACTTATATTTCCAACGGTATCAACGCCGACGTCGTCATTGCCGCTGCCAAGATTGACGGCGTCGATGACAAGCATGCGATGGTCCTGCTGATCGTCGAACGCGGCATGGAAGGCTTTGAACGCGGGCAGAATCTGGAGAAAATCGGGCTGCACGCGCAGGATACTGCGGAGTTGTTCTTCAATGACGTGAAGATACCGAAGGAAAACACGCTGGGCACGCCGGGCAAGGGTTTCATCCATCTGATGGAAGGGCTGGCCGAGGAACGGCTGATCGGGATGGTCGGCTATGCCGCATCGGCGCGGCGGGCTTTTGATGTCACACGCGAATTTGTCATGGAACGAAATGTTTTCGGCAAGAAATTGTCAGATATGCAGAATACCCAGTTCAAAATGGCCGAAATGGATGCCAAAATCGACATGTTGCAGGTCTATGTCGACCATTGCGTCGAGATCCACAACCAGGGCGGCCTTACCGCCAATATAGCCGCCAAGGGCAAGATGCTGGGCAGCGAGATCGAATGGGAAATGGCCGACCTCGGACTGCAGTTGCATGGCGGCGCCGGCTATATGAAGGAATATGAAATCAGCCGGATCTTCACCGACGCCCGGATGAGCCGCATCTATGCCGGCTCGAGCGAGATCATGCGCTATATTGTCGGACGGGACATTTTCAGCCAGAAATACCAATCGATCTTGGAATAGTTTAGGGTGCGGGCCAGGAAGAGGAGGCGAGTCGCCTCTCTCTGCTAATTGACGTTTACGTAAACTGCTTGACTGCGCTGCAGTGCAACATTAGCATTGTCGGCAAGCCAATTTATTCGTCTATCGAGAGGACCCCCTATGACCGACGCTTTAATCTACGACGCCGTGCGCTCGCCGCGCGGAAAGGGCCGCAACGACGGCAGCCTGCACGAAATCACCGCCCTCGACCTCGCTTCCCAGGTGCTGGCATCAGTCAATGACCGCAACGGCCTGGAGGGCCACGAAGTGGAAGACATCGCCTTTGGCTGTGTCTCCCCGGTCGGCGAGCAGGGCGCAGTGATCAGCCGTATGGCGGCGCTCAAGGCCGGCTATGCCGACACCACCTCAGCGATCCAGGTCAACCGCTTCTGCGGCTCCGGGCTGGAAGCGGTCAATATCGCAGCCGGCAAGGTCTGCTCCGGCGAAACCGATCTCGCGGTCGGCGGCGGCATCGAATCCATGTCGCGCATCCCGATGGGCAGCGACGGCCTCGGCGGAATGGCCGACCCGACTCTCGTCTTTCAGGAATATTTCGTGCCGCAGGGCATCTCGGCCGACCTGATCGCCACCAAATATGGCTATAGCCGCGACGATGTCGACGCCTATGCGGTCGAGAGCCAGAAGCGCGCCGCCAAGGCGTGGGACGAGAATCGCTTTGCCAAGTCGATCCTGCCGATCCGCGACGTGATCGGCGAGGTTGTGCTGGACCGGGACGAACTGATGCGGCCCGAAACCGACATGCAATCGCTCGGCGCGCTGGGCCCGGCGTTCAAGATGATGGGCGAGCAGATGCCCGGTTTTGACGATGTCGCGATCCTCAAGCATCCCGAAGTCGAAAAGATCAACCACGTCCACCATGCCGGCAACAGCTCCGGCATCGTCGACGGTTCGGCAGCGGTTCTGGTCGGCAACGAAAAGGCCGGCGAGAAATATGGGTTGAAGCCCCGCGCGCGGATCGTCTCGATGGCTGCTATTGGTTCCGAACCGACGATCATGCTGACCGGCCCCGAATTTGCCGCGAAAAAGGCTTTGGAACGCGCCGGCATGACCGGAAACGACATTGATCTGTGGGAATTGAACGAGGCCTTTGCCGCGGTCGTGCTGCGCTTCATGGATGCGATGAAGGTCGACCACAGCGTGATGAACGTCAACGGCGGCGCGATCGCCATGGGTCACCCGCTCGGCGCGACCGGCGCGATGATTCTCGGGACGGTGCTGGACGAACTGGAACGCACCGGCAAGTCCACCGCGCTGACCACGCTCTGTATCGGCGGCGGCATGGGCATCGCCACGATCATCGAGCGCGTGAACTAGAAAATATGCTCCGCATTTGATGCGGAGCTTCGGAGGGCTGGCAACCGCCCTCTCGTCAAGGCTCCGGATCAAGTGCGGAGCACCGGATGAGACAGTAAGGAATAAAACATGACCTACGAAACATTCACAGTCGATACCGACAGCGACGGCATCGCTCTCGTCACCATCGATCTGCCAGGCCAGTCGATGAACGTCTGGAATCAGGCGCTGATCAACGATTTCAAAAGCTTCGTCGAAGAGCTGATCAGCAACGACGATATCAAGGGCGCGGTGATTACCTCCGGCAAGCCTTCCGGCTTTCTCGCCGGTGCCGACCTCAACATGCTGGGCGCTTCAAAAGCCGACAGCATGGCGGAAGCCTTTGAAAGCGCATGGGAACTGAACGGCATGCTGCGCCGCATGGAAACCGGCGGCCACAGCGCCAAGGACCTGCTCAAGGGCACGGCCCACGCCAAGCCGGTGGCCTGTGCGCTTAACGGCCTTGCGCTGGGCGGCGGCCTCGAACTGGCGCTCGCTTGCCATTATCGCGTCTGCGCCGATAATCCGAAAATCCAGCTCGGCCTGCCCGAAGTGCAGGTCGGCCTGCTGCCCGGCGGTGGCGGCACGCAGCGACTGCCACGCCTCGCCGGTTTGCAAGCCGCTGGCATGATGATCATGATGGGCAACCCCGCCAATCCGCAGACCGCCAAGGCGCAGGGCTTCATCGATGAAGTCGTGCCGGCGGACGAAGTCGTCGCCAAGGCAAAATCATGGGTCAAGGCCAACCCCAAGGCGTCCGCGCCCTGGGACAAGAAGGGCTTTAAGTTCCCTGGCGGCGCCGGCTCCATGGATCCCCGCGCTGTTCCTCTTTACCTCGGCTCCTCGGCCATGGCGCTGAAACAGAGCAAGGGCAATTACGAAGCGGTCAAGGCGATCCTGTCCTGCCTCTACGAAGGCTCGATGCTGCCGATCGACACCGCGCTGCGCGTCGAAAGCAAATATTTCACCAAGCTGCTGAGCGGTCCGCAGGCCAAGAACATGATCCGCACCCTGTTCATCAACAAGCAGGCAGCGGAAAAGGGTGCAGCGCGTCCCGAAGGCGTTCCGAAGTCCGATATCAAGACCGTCGGCGTGCTCGGTGCCGGCCTGATGGGTTCGGGCATCACCCATGTCACCGCCAAGGGCGGAATGAATGTCGTGGTTCTGGATCGCAATATGGAAGAGGCGCAGAAAGCGATCGCCTACAGCCAGAAGATTGTCGACAAGAATGTCGCGCGCGGCAAGATGACCAAGGAAAAGGCCGAAGCCTTCATGGCCCGGATCACGCCGACCGACAATTATGATGATCTGAAGGATGTCGACTTGATCATCGAGGCAGTCTTCGAACGTCCCGATGTCAAAGCCGATGTGATCAAGAAAACCGAAGCGGTGATCGGCAAGGATGTGATCTTTGCCTCCAACACTTCGACCCTGCCGATTACCGGTCTCGCCAAGAACAGCGAACGGCCGGACCAGTTTATCGGCATGCATTTCTTCTCACCGGTCGAGAAGATGCCCTTGCTGGAAATCATCCCCGGCGCCGAAACCGGTGACAAGGCGCTGGCGACAGCGCTCGATTACAACGCCAAGATCCGCAAGGTTCCGATCGTCGTCAAGGATGTCCGCGGCTTCTACACCAATCGCGTGTTCCCGCCTTATGCCAATGAAGCGATGCTGATGGTCGCAGAAGGCGTGAAACCGGCGCTGATCGAGAATGCTGCCATCGCGATGGGCATGCCAATTGGGCCGCTCGCCGTGGTCGACGAAACCACGCTGCAGCTCGGCTATGACATTATGACATCGACCAAGGAAGAAATGGGCGAAGCCTACGTCCCCAGCGGCACCGAAAAACTGATGGACATCATGGTCAACCAGATCGACCGACGCGGCAAGCGCTTCGGCGGCGGTTTCTATGAATATGCCGAGGACGGCTCGAAGAAATTGTGGCCCGGCCTGGCCGAGCATTTCCCGCTGGCCGAAGAACAGCCGGACGTCGAAGAGGTCAAGCAAAGACTGATGTTCATCCAGCTGATCGCCACTGCGCAATGCTTTGACGAGGAAGTGGTCTCCGATCCGCAGTCGGCCGATCTCGGCGCGATCTTCGGCTGGGGCTTTGCACCCTGGACCGGCGGTCCGATGAGCCATATCGACACGATGGGCGTCGACAATTTTGTCCGCATCGCCGACAATCTCGCGCAGAAATATGGCGAACGATTCAAGCCGCCGATGAGTTTCCGCGAGAAGGCGGATGCAGGCGAGAGCTTTTACAAGGCCGCCTGATCAGGGTAAAAAACAACAAGAAAGGGCTCCTTCGGGAGCTCTTTTTTTTGGCGGTCAGTCGAAACGTTTCGAAAGCGTATCGACTTTATCGGTCAATCGCTCGATCTGCGCGGACAGGCTTGCAGCTGTCGGACCGTCGATCGCTTCGTCTTTCGAATGAGCGCCATAATGGGCCCGGAACAAGGCGACGAGATCCTCCACCACGGGCGTCTGCTCGCGCGTGCTGCGACCTGCCTCCATGGTCATTTCGATGGACCGGGCGCTATATTCGAGACTGCCGTAGAATATATCCCGGGCCCGCCAGAGCACTGCATCGGCGCGCAACTCGCCGCGATCCTGCCCGCGCAGAAACAGCCGGTCGAACACCGCGACATAATGGCGCAGATGGTCGCGCGACACGCTCACTTCGCTGTTGTCGCGGCGCAGGGCAAAGGTGAGGTTGATGAAATCCACGTTTACGATCACCGTGTTCAGATGATAGCGGGCCAGTGCCTCCAGACGGCCAAAAAAATCCGTGGCTTGCGCTGACGCCATGACGCCTTCGGCTTCCAGAGTAAGGCCGTCCCAGAATCGCTGCAGCACCGCGAGCATCAGTTCGGCCTTGGACTCATAATAGCTGTAAATTGTGCCTTCACCGATCCCGGCGCGGCGGGCAATTTCGTGCATCCGGGCACCGTCGAACCCGTGATCGACAAAAATCGCGCGCGCGGCGTCCAATATGACACGCTCCTTGCGCTGAAGCTTGCTGCGCTGGGTTTCAGACGGGACCGCCTTTGAAGCCACCAATATTCCTTTGCGAACTTGACTCGATAATATCGAGTGCTATTCAATTAGCCTTTATGGACTCGCCGTGTCAAATGGTGAATGGTTCCCACGATCACATCGGAAAGAGGCGCTGCACCCATGCCCCAGTTTAAATCCAAGATCGCCGTCGGCTCGGACAGTTACGAGCAGAATCGCAAGGACATGCTGACGCTGATCGATCATCTGCGCAGCCTCGAGGCACGCGCGGTCGCAGCATCGGAAAAGCGGCGGGCAACTTTTGAAAAGCGCGGCCAGCTGACCCCGCACGAACGGCTCAAGCGGCTGCTCGATCCGGGCATGCCCTGGCTACAACTCTACAATATGGCCAATTATCTGCTCGAGGACGAGAATCCCGAGACCAGCATTCCCGGCGGCAGCGTTATCCTCGGCATCGGGTTCGTCAAGGGCGTGCGCTGCATGATCTGGGTCGATGACAGCGGGATCCGCGCCGGCGCGGCGACGGCAGGCGGCTGGGATGCCAGCAAGGGTGCCCAGAAAATGGCGCAGCAATTCAAGCTGCCGTTCATCCATCTGGTTGAAAGCGCCGGCGCCAACCTGATGGAATATAAGGTCGAGCTCTGGGCGCATGGGGGCATGCTGTTCCGCAACCTCGCGTGGCTAAGCGCAGCCGGCATCCCGACGATGGTCGTGCTGCACGGCCCGTCGACGGCCGGTGGTGCTTATATGCCAGGCATGTCGGATTATGTGATCGGCGTGCGCGACAATGGCATGGCGGCGCTTGGTGGCGCTGCGCTGGTCCATGCCGCGACCGGCGAAGTCGCCGATGACCGCGAGCTGGGCGGCACCGAAATGCACGCCGCGACCACTGGCAGTGTCGAATATCTGGCTGATGACGACGCCCACGGCATTGCCATTGCCCGCGAGACCATGGGCCGTCTGGACTGGAACAAGAACAGCACGCCAATCCGCCGCAACGACTATGAAGAACCGATCTACGATATCGACGAAATCGCCGGGGTCGTGCCGGTCGACTATACCACGCCCTATGATGTGCGCGAAGTTGCCGCGCGGATTGTCGACGGGTCGGACTTTGAAGAGTTCAAGGCGCGCTATGGTCCGGGAACGGTCTGTATGCAGGCGAGCATCATGGGTCATGCGGTAGGGATCATCGGCAACAACGGCCCTTTCGATCCGGAAGCCGCAGCAAAGGCCACGCATTTCTTTCAGCTCTGCGACCAGTCCGAGCTGCCGATCATCTTCCTCAACAACACCACGGGCTATATCGTCGGCACCGAATCCGAGCACAAGGGCATGATCAAGCTCGGCAGCAAGATGATCCAGGCGGTATCCAACGTCCGGGTACCGAAGCTGGCCCTCTATATCGGCGCGAGCTTTGGTGCCGGCAATTACGGGATGAGCGGCACCGCTTTCGAGCCCGACTTTCTGTTCAGCTGGCCCAATGCGAAGACCGGCGTGATGGCCGGCGCATCGGCCGCCAACACGATGAGCCATGTCGCCCGGGTGCAGGCGAAGCGCAAAGGCGTGGAGCCGGACGAGGAAGCGATTGCCAAACAGGAGCAACGCATCAAGGATATTTTCGAAGCGCAGGAAAGCGCCTTCTTCACATCCGGCCGAGTGCTCGACAATGGCGTGATCGATCCGCGCGACACCCGCAAGGTTCTCGGCTTCGCGCTGGAAACGATCTTCGAGGGCAAGAACCGCACGCTGCATCCCAATGCCTTCGGGGTGGCGCGGATATGAGCATCGTGGCGGCAATCACGTTGTGCTCCGCACTTGATGCGGAGCTCTCGCGGCGGCACGCTGCCGACGCCAGGGCTCCGGCTCGGGGGCCGGAGCACGGAATGGGATACGACATATGACCAACCTTCCCGAAACAAAAACCCTCGAACTGGACCTCCAGCAGGGCTGGCTCACCATCTGGTTCAACCAGCCGGACAATCGCAACGCCCTGAGCGATGCGCTGGTCGCGGAGCTGGCGGCAGTCTTGAAAAGCGTGCGCGACGACCGCGCCGTGCGCGGCATTACGCTGCGCGGTCGCGGCGGTGTCTTCTGCGCCGGAGCGGACCTGAAGAATTTCAAGGAAAATTTCCAGCAGAGCGGAGACCGGGCGGCCATCATCAAAATGTCGAGCGGCGCCGCAGAGATTTTCGACCTGGTCAACACCGCGCCGCAGGTGGTGATCGTGCTGATCGAGGGCGCGGCCATGGCCGGCGGCTTCGGCCTGTCCTGCTGCGCCGATGTGGTGATCTGCGAAAGCGGCGCGCGCTTTGCGATGACCGAAACCGCGATCGGCGTCACCCCGGCACAGATTTCGCCCTTCGTGATCCAGAAGTTCGGCTATGCCACCGCTCGCCGGCTGATGCTGACCGCCGCGCGCTTCGACGGCAGCGAGGCGCACCGACTGGGCTTTGCCGATTTTATTGCCGACGACGTGGCAGGCCTCGAGGCGATCGAGATGCAGATCCGCAAGCAGGTGCTGGGCTCGGCGCCCGGCGCGATCGCCGCGACCAAGGAGCTGCTCGGCCAGATCGCCGGCCAGCCGCGCGACGAAGTGATCCGGCTGGCGGCAGAAAATTTCGCAGATCGCATGGTCAGCGACGAGGCCAAGGAAGGCGTCGCCAGCTTCTTCGAAAAGCGCAAACCCAGCTGGGTGGTGAAACCGCAATGAAAAAGCGGCGCTGCCCCATGATCGTCATCCTGAACTTGTTTCAGGATCCTTCTCCTTCATCATCTCACCAGATGCTGAAACCAGTTCAGAATGACGAGGTTTCCCTATGACCAGAATCAACACGCTTCTTGTCGCCAATCGCGGCGAAATCGCCTGCCGGGTGATGCGCACAGCCAAGGCCCTGGGCATGCGCACCGTCGCAGTCTATTCGGACGCCGATGCGGACGCTCCGCATGTCAAAATGGCGGACGACGCAGTGCGGATCGGCCCGGCACCGGTCAACGAATCCTATCTGCTGATCGACAAGATCATACAGGCAGCGAAGGACACCGGCGCCGATGCGATCCATCCGGGCTATGGCTTCCTGTCGGAAAATGCGGCCTTCTCGAAAGCCTGTGCCGACGCCGGTATCATCTTCGTCGGACCGCCGGAAAAGGCGATCGACGTAATGGGCGACAAGGCCCGTTCGAAACGCGCGATGATCGCGGCCGGCGTGCCCTGCGTCCCCGGCTATCAGGGCGACGATCAATCCGACGATGTGCTGATCAGCGAAGCGAAGACAATCGGCGTGCCGTTGATGGTCAAGGCAGCGGCTGGCGGCGGTGGGCGCGGCATGCGGCTGGTCCATGATCTGGACGATGTGCCCAATGCGATCAAGCTGGCCCGCTCGGAAGCGGAAAATGCCTTTGGCAATGGCGAACTGATCCTCGAAAAGGCGATCATCAAGCCGCGCCATGTCGAGATTCAGGTCTTTGCCGACGGCCAGGGCAACACCATCCATCTCGGCGAGCGCGACTGTTCGGTGCAGCGCCGCCACCAGAAAGTGATCGAGGAAGCGCCCTGCCCGGTAATGACGCCCGAATTGCGCGAGCAAATGGGTGCGGCGGCGGTCGACGCGGCCAAGGCTGTCGATTATGTCGGTGCCGGCACGGTCGAATTTCTGCTCGACCAGTCCGGCGAATTCTATTTTCTCGAAATGAACACCCGGCTTCAGGTCGAACATCCGGTGACCGAGGAAATCACCGGACTCGATCTGGTGGCGCTGCAGCTGAAAGTTGCGTCAGGCGACACATTGGGGCTGGAGCAGGCCGATATCACACTCACCGGCCATGCGATGGAAGTCCGGCTCTATGCCGAGGACCCGGCGGACGATTTCCTGCCCAGCACCGGACCGGTCCATCTGTGGAAGCCGTCCGATCTGTCGCGGGTCGACAGCGGCATCGCCAGCGGCGGCGAGGTTTCGCCCTTTTACGATTCGATGGTCGCCAAGATCATCACCCACGGCGCGACCCGCGATGAAGCGCGGCGGCGGATGATCAAGGCCCTGTCGGAAACCGCGCTGTTCGGTCCGAAGACCAATCGCGACTTTCTGATCAGCGCGCTGGACAAGCCCGACTTCGTACGTGGCGAGGCAACCACCGCCTTTATCGCGGAAAATTATGGTGAGGACGGCGTTGATCTGGGGGACCATGATTTTGCCTCTTATGCCATCGCTGCGGTCATCCACCACAAGCTGCGGCAACAGGCGGCACACCGGCTGGCGCTCAACGTCAATCCGGAAATGCTGGACTGGTCGAACACCGGTACGCTGGAAACCGTCGTTCAATATGCCGAGGGCGAAGCTGCCCAGACCGTCCATGTCCATGTCGACAAGCCGGGCCAGTACCGGGTGATCACCGGTGAAGACGAGGTCTCCGTCACCCTGATGAGCCTGACCGCCGACCAGGCGAAATTGCGGGTCGACGACCGTACCGTCGAGGCGATCTATTATGACGATCACCGCACGCTCTATCTGGCCTTGCCCGAACGGTCGCTGACCGTCACCGACCTGACCGGCCTCAGCGCGATGGAAGATGCCGGGGGTGGCGGCACTGTCGTGGCACCGATGCACGGCCTGCTGCTCGAGATCCTGGTCGAGACCGGTGCCCGCGTCACCAAGGGAGACAAGCTGGCAGTGCTCGAGGCTATGAAGATGCAGCATGAGATACTCGCCGAGATCGATGGGACGGTGGACAGCATCGCGGCAACCGCTGGCAAGCAAATTGCCGCAGATGACCTGATCCTGGAAATTGTCGCGGATGAGGCGGAGGAAGCGGAAGGCTGATTAAAGGCCGTTCGTGCTGAGCTTGTCGAAGCACTGTCTTGCACCATCTGCCCTTCGACAGGCTCAGGGCGAACGGAAAAAGGAGACGCACCCATGAATAACAAGGTCTGCGACATGCTCGGAATCGAATTTCCGCTGGTCGCCTTTTCTCATTGCCGCGATGTCGTGGCTGCTGTTTCCAGAGCCGGGGGTATGGGCGTTTTTGGCGGCGTCAACTGCTCGCCGGAGACACTCGAGGAAGAGCTGAGCTGGATCGACGACCATGTCGACGGCAAGCCTTATGGCCTGGACATCATCGTCCCCAACAAGGTCGAAGGCAAAGGCGAACAGCCGGACCATGAAGCGGTGCTTTCCGCCATTCCCGCGGAAATAAAGCAATTTACGAATGACATAATGCAGCGCCACGGCATCGATGCCGAGCGTGTCGCACGAGACGTCGAGGAAGAGCGGAAAAGGCAGGTCGCCTTCACCGATAATCTGCGCGGTGGTACGGCAGCAGCGCTATTGGAGGTTGCTTTCCGTCACCCGATCAAGCTGATCGCCAATGCGCTGGGCATCCCGCCTCAGGTGATGCTGGAAATGGGCCAAAGCCATGGCGTGCCCGTCGCAGCGCTGGTCGGCACCCGAGACCATGCGATGAGTCAGGTCGCCGCGGGCGTCGATATTATCATCGCCGTTGGCGGCGAAGCGGGGGGACACACCGGCGATATATCGACCATGGTGCTGATCCCGGAAGTCTGCAACGCGCTGGCCCAGATCGGCGATGATACGCCGGTTCTCGCAGCCGGCGGCATCGCCACCGGTGCGCAGATGGCGGCAGCCATGGCGATGGGCGCGAGCGGCGTCTGGTGCGGTTCGGTCTGGCTAACCACGGTCGAGGCGGAAACCAATCCGGTGGTAAAAGAAAAGATGCTCGCCGCCAGTTCGCGCGACACGGTGCGGGCGCGCTCGCGCACCGGCAAGCCGTCGCGGCAGTTGCGCTCGCCCTGGACCGATGCGTGGGAAGCGGAGGACGCGCCGACCCCGCTGCCGATGCCGCTGCAATCGCTGGTCGCCGAACCACCGCTGCGAGTGCTCGACAAGCTCAGCCAGGGCGACAATCAGGGCGCGAAAGATCTCGCCACCTATTGGGTCGGCCAGGGCGTCGGCCTGATGAACGAACAGATGACGGCCGGTCAGGTCGTTCAGGGCTTCAAGGAAGATTTCCTCACTGCCTATGAAAGACTGGCCGCCAATCTCGGGGAATGACCATCCCCTATCCATCCTGAGCTTGTCGCCGATTTAAATGCACCATATGGTCCGGACGGCATCGCAGAGACGGTGCACGGATTGAGGATGGCATGACAGGCACAGCGCAACCTTTGGCGGGAATTAAGGTCGTCGAATTTTCCACCATGATCACAGCCTCGCTGGCGACGATGATGTTTGCCCAGCAGGGCGCCGATGTGATCAAGGTTGAACCGCCAGGGATCGGCGATCCGATGCGCTGGCTGGGGAGCCAGAAGGCGGGCATTTCCGGTCTTTTTCACAATTGCAATCAGGCCAAGCGCTCGATCACGCTGGACCTCAAATCCCCCGATGACGTCGCTACCGCTCGCCAGCTATGCCTGCAGGCGGATGTCGTGATCCACAATTACCGGCCGGGCGTGATGGACCGGCTGGGACTCGGCAGCGACGCCCTGCGCGCAGACAAGCCGGACCTGATCTATTGCGCGATCACCGGATTCGGTCATGAAGGGCCGCTGTCCAAACGCCCTGCCTATGACCATGTAATGCAGGCCATGTCCGGTTTCATGACCCTGCAGGGCCACCCGGAGGGCTTTGCCTATGTCAAAACCCTGATCTGCGACAAGCTCACCGCCTATACCGCCGCGCAGGCGATCACCGCTGCGCTGTTTCACCGCGAGCGGACCGGCAGCGGCCAGCATATCGACTTGTCGATGCTGGAAAGCTGCATTGCTTTCCTCTGGCCCGACGCCGGCATGCATTTGGCACTGCAGGGTGACGACGTGGCGCATGGCGCGCCCTTTGCCGACTATTATCAGCTGCCGCTGCGCTCGAAAGACGGAGCCATCGCCTATGCCGCGATGACCGATGCCCACTGGGATGCGGTGTTCGACGTGGTCGGCCGTCCCGACCTGAAGACCGAGGAAAGATTCAGAGGCATGGCCAACCGCAGCATCCATATGGGCGAGCTTGCCTCGATCATCGCCAGCGAACAGCCCGACCTGACCAGCGCCGAGATGGTCGCACTGCTGGCCGAACAGGACGTCCCTGCAGCCCCGTGCCTGTCGCTCGAGGATCTGCCCGGCGATCAGCAGGTGCTGGCGATGGAAATATTTGAACAGACGGACCATCCGCTGCTCGGTTCGGTCCGGCATGTCACGCCGCCGGCCCGTTTTGGCGGTGCCAAGCGGACCGGCGGCGGCCCCAGCCCGGGACTGGGCGAACATGGCGAGGCGATCCGCGCCGAACTGGCCGCTGCCTCGCAACGATAGATTGTTTCAATCGATCCGCTGCGACGCCATTTTGTTGCGAAACTCTGCAATCTGGCTATCCTATCGAAAAAAATAGGAGAGAATCGCATGACTTGGCAGATGGCTGATATCTGGGAAAATATTGCTCAGGCGATACCCGACAAACCCGCGATCGTTGATGGCGACAAACGCTATAGCTGGGCCGAATATGAAGATCGCGCTGCCCGGGTCGCGCAGGTACTGACCGACCATGGTCTGAAGCAAGGCGCAAAACTCTCTGTCTATGCCTATAATTCGGCCGAATATCTGGAGACTCAATTCGGTGCCTTCAAAGCGCGAATTTGCCCGGTCAATGTCAATTATCGCTATCTTGAAGCAGAATTGACCCATGTCATCAACAACAGCGACAGCGAAGCTCTCGTCTATCAGGCGCAGTTCGCGCCGCGTGTGGCGGCCATTCGCGACCAGCTCGACCAGATAAAATTGTTTCTCGAAATAGACGATGGCTCCGGGGAACATCTCGACGGTGCCGTGGCCTATGAAGAGGCGCTGCAGGCCGCAGAGCCGATGCCGGTGATCGAGCGGTCCGATGATGATCTCTACATGCTCTATACCGGCGGCACCACCGGCATGCCCAAGGGCGTGATGTATGATCACAAGACCTTTGCCAGCCGACTGCTCGCCAAGGGATTCGAAATGCGGATGATGGAGCCGCCAACGGACGCCTCGGGCTTTGGCCCGCTGGCCCGGCAGTTGCACGAGCTCGGTGCCACCCCGCGCGCGATTCCCGCCTGCCCGCTGATGCATGGCACCGGCATGTGGATCGGCGCGATGATTCCGCACAGCCTGGGCGGGTGCGTGATCCTGTTCAACAACAGCCATTTCGATCCTGCTGCGCTCTGGCAATTGGCAGAAGACGAAAAAGTCACCGATATCACGATCGTCGGCGATGTCTTTGCCAAGCCGATGCTGGCCGCACTGGATGACGCCAAGGCCGCTGGGCAACTCTATGATTTATCGTCACTTTTGATGATGGGGTCCTCCGGCGTGATGTGGTCGACCGAAGTGAAACGGGGCCTGTTGAGCCATTTGCCGCAAATGGCGATCGTGGACAGCATGGGCTCGACCGAGGGCAGCATGGGTACCGCAATTACCACGGTAGCAAATATTGGAGAGGACCAGACAGCGAAGTTCGAACTCAATCCGACGACCCGGGTGCTGACCGAGGACGGCAAGCCAGTGGCACCGGGCTCTGGCGAAATGGGGCTGATCTGCAACGGCGGGATGGTGCCGCTGGGCTATTACAAGGATGAAGCAAAAAGCGCCGCAACCTTCAAAACCTTCGATGGCGTCCGCTATTCGATCCCGGGCGATTTTGCGACGGTCGAGGCGGACGGATCGATCACTCTGCTCGGACGCGGCTCGGCCTGCATCAACAGCGGCGGTGAAAAAATCTTTCCCGAAGAAGTCGAAGAGGCGCTCAAGACCCACGAGTCCGTCTACGACTGCCTCGTTGTCGGTCTGCCCGACGATCGCTTTGGCCAAAAGGTGACAGCGATCCTGTCGATGGCGAACGGCGCACGGTTCGACGAAGCGGCCCTGGCCGAGCATGTGCGGACCAAATTGGCCGCCTATAAAGCGCCGCGCGCGTTCGTGCTGGTCGATACGGTGCCCCGTGCGGCCAATGGCAAGGCGGGGTATAAGGCCGCCAGAGAAATCGCGCTGGAGCGCCTGCAGGTTCCTGCCTAAGGAGCGGCGGCGCCAGCGAGACTGCCCGATCAACCATTGACGGCAGCTTCCCGACGGCTCCATGGACGTCGCATGCTTGTCGAGCTCATTCACAATCCGGCCTCGGGTACCCACGACGATTTCCGGCTGCAGGTCCTCTCGCAGGCGTTTCAGGCCTGTGGCGCGCAGGTTCGTCTGGGCCGGACCGAGCACGATGGCAAGTTCGAGATTTTCCCGGAATGCGATCTGGTCTGCGTTTCGGGCGGTGATGGTGCGCTGCGGCTGGTGGTCGCCTCGATGGTCAAATCGGGCATCACCAAACCGCTCTGCATTTTTCCGGCCGGAACCGTCAATCTCGTTGCCAAGGAACTGGGCTATTCGGCGCATCCGGAGAAATTTGCCCGGGAAGTGATGGCCGGCTTTCTGGCCAGAGATGCCGCCCGCTTGCAGGCTCCGGTGATCGCCAGCGACGATCAGCCCTTCGTCGCCTGCATCAGCGCTGGTCCCGACGGACAGGCGGTGGCCCGGCACAGCCCCAAGCTGAAGAAGCGGATCGGCGGCGCAGCCTATGCCATTTCCATGATCCGGTTGCTCGGCGACTGGCCCAAATTGCGTTTCGCTGTAGAAGTGGAAGCGCCAGATGGAAGCAAAATACAGCGCAACTGTGCAGCGATCTACGTGATCAAGGCGCACCATTACGCCGGTAGATGGGTACTGGCACCGGATGCCGCGCTAGGATCCGATATCTGTCATGTGCTGTCGCTGAGCCGGGCGCGGCGGCGGGACTTTTTCCGCTTTCTGGCAACCGTGGCGCTCGGCCGCGATCCAGCGCAGCTTGATTTTGTTGAATCCCTGCCAGCCCGCCGAGTCACCATAGAAGCGGCAGACGAGCCGACCCGGCAAGCGGCGTTTCAGGTCGATGGCGATATGCTGCCGCTGCAGCCACGGATGATCGGCATGACCGGCCAAACCGTCACCTATTGCCTGCCCATTCCCGAATAGCCGTCAACTTTTACGCGGCCTGACAATGGTCGGCAATAAGATCGACCAGTTCGGGTAACTTGCTGGGCGGCAGATCGTGGCCCATGCCTTCGACCAGTTCAAACCGGGCACCCTTGACGTGCGCGGCAATATCCCTGCCGCAGGCGGGCGGAATCAGCGGATCGTCGGCGCCGTGGATGACCATCGTGGCTACTTTGATGCGCTTGGCAACCGGCCTCAGATTGCCGGTATCGATGATCGCTGCCATCTGACGCTTTGGACCCGCCGGATAAAAGGCCCGTTCCTGAGCCAGTTTCATCATCGCCCGGCGTTCGTCCGGACGGCCCCGGCCCTCGTCCGAAGCAATCAGCGAAGAAAAGGCCAGCCCCAGTTCCAGCGCTTCATCGGGGGTCCGCGCGTTGGCGCGGGCGGTTTTCATCAGCACCCGGCGGACATCGGCACTGGCCCCCGGCAGACCTGGGCCGTTGGTCGAAGACATGATAGCCGTGAATGACAGCACTCGTTTGGCGTGATCCGCAGCAATCAGCTGGCCAATCATTCCGCCCATCGAAGCACCGATAATATGCGCCCGGTCAATCTTCAGAGCATCGAGCACGCCCACCGCATCCCGCGCCATATCACTCAGATTATAGGGTGCCATCTGCCGGTTGGGAAAGAAACGCTTGGTAATCAGCTGCCGAATGGGATTGGGGCCGCGGACGCCATCAAATTTGTAGGACAGTCCGACATCGCGGTTGTCAAAGGTGATGACCCGAAAACCTTTTGCCACCAGACCGTTGACGAAATCCATCGGCCAGTAGATCAGTTGCGCGGTATATCCCATGACCAGCAGGATCGCCGGATCGTCGGGATTACCATGGTCTTCGACCTCAATATTGATGCCATTGGCGATAACTTGCATGGGCGGATCCTGATCAACGGAAAAAGAGGTTCAGTACCAGAATATGCAAGGGTTACAAGAACGGCCAGCGACCCGGCTAACCTGATGCGCTGCGGTCCGCCGGCAGAAAGTTGCGCCGCGCAACTTTTCCATGGCATCAGCCATCTTGGCCTTCACGGAGAGACCGGGCCATTGCTTGCAATAGGTCCCAAAAATAATATAAACCATTGATAAATAAGGATTTATTTGCAGAATGGGCCAATGGATATTGGACTTTGTGCTATCCTAAATATGCTCGCCGGTGAGACGCTGGCAAATCAGGTCCAGTTGATCCAGATTGGCATATTCAATCGCCATCGTGCCGCCCTGCCCGGTCGACTGGATTTTCACTTTCAACCCCAGCAGATCTCCCAGATGGTTTTCCAGAGCCTGTATATCGGCGTCATTCTCCGACGTCGCGGCCGCTTTTTTCGGCGAAGGCGACTTGTCGCCAGACAATGATTTCCGCACTAGACGCTCAACATCGCGGACCGACAGGCCTTGTTTGACAATTTGCGGGGCCAGTTCTTCGGCATTCGGTGCGTTGATCAGCGCCCGCGCATGACCCATCGACAATTTTTCATCGACTACCAGCGCCTTTACGGTCGCTGGCAGTTCCAGCAGCCGCATCAGATTGGCGATATGACTCCGCGACTTGCCAACAACCTCGGCCAGCCGCGATTGGCTATGCCCGAAATCCTGGCTCAGCCGCGCATAGGCCTCTGCCTCTTCTATGACATTGAGGTCCCTGCGCTGGACATTTTCGACAATCGCAATTTCAAGCGTTTCTTCATCGCTGAGATCGCGAACAACCGCCGGGATCTGGTGCAAGCGCGCACGCTGGGCCGCCCGCCAGCGCCGTTCTCCGGCGACAATCTGAAAAGACTTGCCTTGCGGGCGGACAACGATCGGCTGGATCACGCCGCGTTGCCGCATGCTGTCGGCCAGTTCATCCAGAGCGTCGGAATCAAAATGCTGACGCGGCTGGTCGGGGTTCGGCCGGATATCGGCGACCGCTATCGATCGCAAACCGTCGATGACGGCGGATGCAGCGTTTCCTTCACCATCAGCTGACTCCGCCGGGGCAATGGGTTCTTCGCGCTGAATGTCCCCGAAAAGACTGTTCAGCCCTCGGCCGAGACCGGTCACCCGTTTCGGCGCCTTTTTGCTTTTTTCATTCGGGGCCGGATCGTCAGCCATCAAGCGGCCACCTTGCGCTCGGGCAGCCGACCGATCAATTCGCGCGCGAGATCAATATAAGCCACCGATCCACTGCAGCGATAATCGTAGATCAACGCCGGCAGGCCGTGGCTGGGTGCTTCGGATAGCCGGACGTTGCGCGGGATGACCGTGTCAAAAACAACATCGCCGAGACAGGCGCGAACATCATCCGACACCTGTTCGGTGAGCTTGTTCCGACGGTCATACATGGTCAATACCACGCCCATGACGGAAAGCTCGCGGTTAAAGCGGGCACGAATGCGTTCGACGGTTTGCAGCAACTGGCTCAGCCCCTCGAGAGCGAAAAATTCGCACTGCAACGGCACCAGCAGCGATTCCACCGCGACCATCGCGTTGAGGGTCAGCAAGCCGAGCGATGGTGGACAGTCAATCAGTATGATATCCCAGCGGCCATTCTCGGCACTGTCCAAAGCTTTTTTCAGCCTGTGGGTCCGCTCCTCGAATTCGACCAGTTCGACCTCGGCGCCCGAAAGATCAACTGTCGCCGGAACAATCTCAAGGCCGGGAACCTTGGTCTCGTTGATACAGTCGCTCAGAGCAACGTCGTTGATCAGGAGATCATAGCTGCTGTTGACGCGGTCCCCCTGGGTCAGCCCGAGGCCCGTCGAAGCATTGCCCTGCGGATCCAGGTCGATCAGCAGCACTTTCCAGCCGCTGGCGGCCAGTGCGGTGGCCATATTGATTGCCGTGGTGGTCTTGCCGACACCGCCTTTTTGATTGGCTATTGCGATACGAACCATGTTCAGCTCTACCCTATCAGATCGGTTTCTAGCCCTTTCCCACCAATATACCGGCGTCCGGATCGGTCAAACTATGTTCCACGTGAAACATTTTTTGCCGTTTTGGCGACAGGCCCTTTAACTCCCTTACCGCATTTTTGCCCTTAGGTAAGAGCCAAACCGTATTTTTTGTGCAAAAACGATGCGAAAGTGCGATAAGTCGATCAAGCGGTGCAAATGCCCGTGCGCTTATCACATCCACCGGCATCGTTTCGATATTCTGCAGCCGGTCTGCCAATACCGTCGCACGATCGCCGATACCGGTTTTGACGACCACATCGTTCAGAAATTCGGTCCGCCGTTTGCGCGATTCAACCATCTGCACCTGATAGGCCGACAGAATGGCGATTACGATACCGGGAAACCCTGCTCCCGTCCCAAGGTCTAGCCAGATCTTGTCACCCTCGTGCTTCGGCGCGTACCGCAAGAGCTGCGCACTATCGACCATATGCCGCGCCCAGAGATGGTCTGCGCTGGCCTTGGAAATCAGATTCTGCCGCTGCATTTCGTCCCGCAGCAGCGCCCCGAACAGCTCCAGCCGGTCCCATGTTTCACGTGAAACATCGAACTCTGCGCGCAACCAGGCCTGCGCCTCTTCTTCGGTCATGCGGCGAGATTCCGGCTATCGCGCCGGCGCGCGTGGACGAGTATTGCCGCCAGAGCCGCCGGGGTAATCCCGCGGATGCGCGATGCTGCTGCCAGTGTGTCCGGCCGCGCCACGGTCAGCCGCTCTACCATTTCGTTGGAAAGCCCGGCTATGGCCGCATAATCGAGATCGTCAGCGAGCGCGATTTGCTCGTTTGCCCGCAGGTCCCTGAGTTCGGATTCCTGCCGTTCAAGATAAGGTGCGTAGCGGGCATCTTCCTCAATCTCCGCCAGAAGGTGCGGATCAGAATCTGCAAAACATGCTTCTACTTCTTCCACCTTCTGCAAAGCCGCAATCGAAATATTGGGGAAGCGGAGCCATTGAAACAGACTTTGCCGAGTACCATCGCGGCGGACATCGACGCCCGCTTTGACTAGATCTTCGCTGGAACAAATGGTCTGCAGCCCGGACAATATTCGACGCCGCATTTCTTCACGCTTGTCGAACCACTGCTTTCGTTCCGAAGACACGCAACCGGTCTCGATGGCGATCGGCGTCAAACGCGTAGAAGCATTGTCAGCACGGAGCCGGAGCCGATATTCTGCCCGGGCGGTTAGCATCCGATAGGGTTCGGTCACGCCCTGCAAAACCAGGTCATCAATCATCACCGCCATATAGCTGGTGCCGCGATCCAGCGTCGGTGCGGCCTTGCCCTGTATCGCACAAGCAGCACCCAGTCCGGCAATCAGCCCCTGCGCAGCCGCTTCTTCATAACCGGTTGTACCGTTGATTTGCCCCGCGCAATAAAGCCCTTCGAGATCACGAACCTTAAGGGAACGGTCCAGGGCGCGCGGGTCGATATGATCATATTCCACGGCATAGCCCGGAACGACGATCTCTGCCTGCTCAAGACCTTCCATCGTTCGGACGAAGGCCAGCTGGACATCGGCCGGCAAGGACGTGCTGATACCGTTGGGATAGACCAAATTGGTGTCCAGCCCCTCGGGCTCGAGAAACACCTGATGCGAATCGCGGTCGGCAAAACGATGAATCTTGTCTTCGATCGATGGGCAGTAGCGTGGCCCCTGCGCCCCGATTGCGCCACTGAACATCGGCGAACGATCCAGCGACCCGCGGATGATATCGTGCGTCTCGGGGGTGGTCCGGCTGACCGCACAGAAAGTTTGCGGAACCTGCCGACCCTCGGACAGCGGCGACATAGTCCAGCCGTCATCATCCGATGGCTGCTCCGGCAGGGCCGCCCAGTTGATAGTCCGACCATCAATGCGCGGCGGCGTGCCGGTCTTCAATCGCGCGATCGGCAATCCCGCGTCTCGGATCTGCTGGCCCAGAGATATTGACGCCGCCTCCCCTGTCCTGCCGCCAGCGACCGTCTCTTCGCCGCGAAACAGTTTGCCATTGAGAAATGTGCCGGTCGCCAGCACCACAGACTCAGCCTGAATGGCAGAGCCATCAGCCATATGAATGCCGGAGACGCGCGAGCCTGACAGGATCAGGCTGGCTACCTCCCCCTCGACGATGGTGAGATTATCCTGGGCATCCAGCATCCGGTGGATGGCCGCTTTATACAGTTTGCGATCGGCCTGCACCCGAGGCCCCTGCACCGCGGTGCCCTTCGACAGGTTGAGCATACGATAATGAATGGCCGCGGCGTCGGCTGCCCGGCCGATCAAGCCGTCAAAGGCATCGACCTCGCGCACAAGATGGCCCTTGCCCAACCCGCCAATCGCCGGATTGCAGGACATCGCCCCGATGCTGTCGCGGGCAAAACTGACCAGCGCCGTTGACACACCCATGCGCGCCGCAACAGCGGCAGCTTCGCAACCGGCATGGCCACCGCCCACTATGATGATGTCAAATTTCCGCGTCATGCCGTGCCCATAGCTCAACCGCCATTGCAGGTCAAAAGCTGATGATCGTGGGCCCTGTTCCACGTGGAACAATCACTTGCCGATGCAGAACTTTCCGAACAGGCCATCGAGCATATCTTCCGTACTCGCAGTGCCGGTAATTTCATCCAGCGTTTTGCGCGCCATCCGCAAATGTTCGGCAATGATCAGATAATCGGACTCGTCGATGATCGCAGCGAGACTTTCGGTCGCGGCGGTCAGTCGGTCTGCCTGACGGGCATTGACGCTGACCTGATCCGCATTGGGCAAAATGTCTCTGGCGCGGGTCACCAGAAAATCGACCAGAGCATCCATACCCTGACCGTTAACCGGAGAGAGCATGAAGGCCCCCCCGCCTTTTGGCCGGTGCTGCGGATGGTCCGAGCGAGATGCGACCTCGACCAGACTATCGGATTGCGGCCCTTCGCCCTCATCGCCCAGCCACAGTATGATATCCGCTGCGGCAAATTGCTCACGAGCGCGTTCGATGCCGATTTGCTCGATCGTCTCCGCTCCGCTCTCCCGCACCCCGGCCGTGTCGATAAACAAAAACGGGATGCCGCCGAGCGCGATCGGCACTTCGATCACATCGCGCGTCGTTCCGGCGATATCCGAAACGATCGCCGCTTCGCGATCGACCAGCGCGTTCAGCAATGTCGACTTGCCGCTGTTGGGCGGTCCGCCCAATACAACCCTGATACCGTCACGCAATTTTTCGGCTCTCGGTCGCGCCAGCACGTTGCGCATATCATCGGCCAATGCCCGGGTCTCATCCTGCAGCAATGCCCTTTGCGCCGGTGCGACATCATCTTCATCGGAAAAATCGAGCTCGGCTTCGATTTGCGCTGACAGCTGCAAAATGCGCTGCTGCCAACCTTCCACCCTGCGCGACAGCGCTCCGCCGGCATTGCGGACTGCGGCCTTGCGCTGCAGTTCGGTTTCGGCGAACAGCAAATCGGACAAGCCTTCCGCTTCCGCCAGATCCATTTTGCCATGGGTGAACGCTCTCCGCGTAAATTCTCCGGGCTCGGCCTTGCGCAAACCTGTCATCTGTCCCAGAGCGTCTTCGATTGCACGAATAACCGCGCGGCCACCATGACAATGGATCTCGGCGAGATCTTCTCCCGTGGCACTGTCAGGGCTGGGAAACCAGAGACACAGTGCCTGGTCCAGCAACTCTCCACTAACCGAATTGGTTATATTAGACAGCGTTGCAACACGTGGTTTTGGTACATTACCGGTCAAAGCCGCAAGCGCCTGCCCCGCAGCAGGCCCGCTGATCCGCAGAATTCCGATCGCCGACGGCGGTTGACCGCTGGATAGAGCGAAAATGGTATCAGCGACAGTCATTATGGCAGAAAGCGGCGGCTAATCCGTCTTTTTCTTGGTAGAAGACGCTTTTCCGCCGCCCGACGCAGCACCCATCGCCCCGGTCATGAAGGAGGAAAACATCTTCAGGCCAGCCTCCCCCATTGGCGCGATGATCTTGGTGAAATTCTGCAATTGTTCCACCGAATTGGCGCCCTGCAGGAATTTTGACATTTCGTCGACGTAGCTCTCATTGAGTTTCGCTACATCCGGCAAGCCGATCAGGCGGCGAGCCTCTTCCGGTGTACAGTCCAGTTCAACGCTGACTTTCATTATATCTTCCTCTGTCTGCCCATTGCCGCGAAGTCCCCTCCTCGCGCAACAGGTTGATGTTCCACCTTGCCTGCATCTGATATGGGGATATTGTAACCAAAGAATCAAGTGATGATACAAAGGAGTTCGACGATGGGCACGATGGAAACGGTCAAAACTTTAACCGGAGACGCAGAATTTCCCTGCTATGTCGTCAAGCCAGACGGCGACGCAAAGGCTGCGGTCATTGTGATTCAGGAAATATTCGGCGTCAACAAGGGCATCAAGGCGAAATGTGACCATTGGGCAAGCCTCGGCTATCTGGCGCTTGCTCCGGATCTCTACTGGCGGATCAACGAGGGTACCGACCTCGATGCGGACGTCGAGGAAGAATTTCAGACCGCCCTCGATCTGATGGGCAAGTTCGATCAGGATCAGGGAATCCGCGATATCGAAGCCACGGTCCATTATGCCCAGGCTGCCATCGGCAGTCACAAGGTCGGCTGCGTCGGCTATTGCCTTGGTGGCCGCCTCGCCTTCATGACCGCCTGCCGCACCGATATCCGCGCTTCGGTTGGCTATTATGGCGTGGGCATTGACGAACTGCTCGGAGAAAAGCAGGCGATTTCCCATGAAGTGATGCTGCACATCCCGACCGCCGACGGATTCGTCTCCCCGGAAGCACAGGCCGCGATGCATGAAGGCCTCGACGATCATCCGAAAGTCACCCTGCACGATTATGAAGGACTGGACCACGGCTTTGCCGCCGAATTTGGCAAGCGCCGCGATGAAGCAGCAGCCAGCCTCGCGGACCGCCGCACCGAGACGTTTTTCGAGGAACATCTTGCATGAGCGTCCACGACAATCTGAAAGTCTGGCACGCCCATTTCGAAGATAAAAATGGCAGGGGACTGCGCGACCAGATCGCCGATGACGCAGTTTTCCATTCGCCGGTCGTCCACACCCCGCAATCCGGAAAGCCGATGGTTGTCGCCTATCTCAGCGCCGCCGATATCGTGCTGGCCAACGATAGCTTTCGCTATGTCCGGGAAATCGTCGATGACCAGGCCAATATGGCGATGCTGGAGTTCGAGCTCGAGCTCGACGGCATCCACGTCAATGGCGTTGATATCATCAGCTGGAACGAGGACGGCAAGATTCAGGATTTCAAGGTGATGGTCCGACCGCTCAAGGCGATCAACAAGGTCTGGGAAGAAATGGGCAAGATGCTCGAGACAATGAAGGGTTAGTCCTATAAATGACTCTTTTACAATAATATTATTTATGTGACCTAGAGTCCTGATTCTGATAGATTCTTTTGGTTGGAGGTGATTGCCATGAATACCATCGACCAAAATTTTCTCGCATTTCAGAAATTGCTACCCACAATCTTGGAAGATCACCGAGGGCAGCATGCTCTGCTCTATTCGGGAAAGATTAAAGGATACTTCCCTACAAGTTTGGACGCTATCAAAGCCGGAATACAATCCTTCGGAGAAGGAAGATTTTCAGTACAACAAGTAGATGATAAAATTGAAGATTTAGGATTCTACTCCCATGTTGATTCTGCGCTCCAAGCTTGAAGCGCACCGGCTTGTCGTAGCAATCAGTGTATCCAGACATTCCTTTGGAAATGAGCAGCTCTATCCTGCAACCATAGCGAACCCAATCAGTCTCGCAGAATATCGGGGTCTTATCGATACAGGAGCAACTCGCTCAGTAATCAGTGAAAAAATCATTATCGAACAAAAATTGATGCGAACTGGCCACATGCAATTTGGCAGCATGCACGATACAAAAACCCATACCAAATATATCGCTTCGATAGGTTTTTGGGCAGAGCGAAAAGACGCTGCCCATTGTTTGGACGAGAACGACAAAACATTCTTTTTACATAATCAGCTGATCGAGCCCGTCAACATGAACAACAACGCCAAATTCGAAGCGATTATCGGATTTGACATATTGAAACATTATGATTTTTCATTTGATAAAAACCAGAACAGCTTCGAAATTCTGTTGAATAACTAACCGAACAGCGTGAGCACACCAATCGTCTGCTCGTCACCCAACAAGCCGGTATAGATCATCTTGCCGGCGACATAGACGATCACCGCCAGTCCCAGATAGGCGATCCATTTATAGCGTTCGATATATTTGGCGATCACATTGGCCGCCAGACCCATAAGCGCAACCGACAGCAGCAGGCCGATGACGAGAATGCCCGGATGCTCGCGCGCGGCACCAGCCACGCCCAGGACATTGTCGAGGCTCATCGACACATCGGCCGCGGTCACGCCCCAGACGGCGCCCCAGAATGATTTTGGCGATTTCACGCCGCTATGCTCGTCACCAAGAATCTCGTCGGATCCTGTGGATTCGCCTTCGTGGAAAATCTCGCGGTAGAAATTCCAGCCCACCCACAGCAGCAGCAAGCCGCCAGCCAGCACCAGACCAACGATCTGCAGCAGCTGAACTACGATCAGCGCAAACAGGATGCGCAGCACCAAAGCAGCGCCGATGCCGATCAGGATCACCTTGCGCCGCTGGTCAGCCGGCAAGCCGCCCGCCAGGGCCCCGACAACAATGGCATTGTCGGCAGCAAAGACGAGATCGATCAGCACAACTTGCCCAAAAGCGGCCAGCGCCGCTGGCGATCCGATATTGGAAAAGTCGTGGACGATGGCTGACCAGATATCTGAAAGCGAACCCAGACTGGCAGCAGCGGAAATAATCGTGAGAATTTCAATCATGGAAAATCGATCGTCCGTAATAGTTCACAACCGGCATAGGGTCGTAGAATTGGTGAAGCAAGGCGCGCCATTGCTGATATTCAGGCGAAGCGCGAAAACCGTCTCGGTGCGATTCAATCCTGTCCCAAAGGATCAGCAGCAAATATCGTCCCGGATCATCGTCTGATTGGCGAACCTCTATCGAATGAAAACCAGGTTGACTGGCAATCAGCGCATTGGCTTTGTTCATCGCCGCCTCAAACGCCGCTGATTGCCCCGGCCGGACTTGCAAAATAGCATGTTCGACGATCATCGGGGCGATCAGGCCGCTATTGGTTCATGCTGTCGAAGAAATCGTCGTTCGACTTGGAATCCTTCATCTTGTCGAGCAGGAATTCCATCGCGTCGATCGTACCCATTTGCATGAGAATTCGGCGCAGCACCCACATTTTCTTGAGCTTCTCGTCCTCGACCAGCAATTCTTCCTTGCGGGTACCGGACTTGCCGACGTCGAGCGCCGGGAAGATCCGCTTGTCGGAGACCTTGCGGTCCAGCACGATTTCCGAGTTGCCGGTGCCCTTGAATTCTTCAAAGATGACTTCGTCCATCCGGCTGCCGGTATCGATCAGCGCGGTGGCGATGATCGATAGCGAACCGCCTTCCTCGATATTACGCGCCGCACCGAAAAAGCGCTTCGGCCGTTGCAGGGCGTTGGCATCCACACCACCGGTCAGCACCTTGCCGGAGCTTGGCACCACGGTGTTATAGGCGCGCCCGAGACGGGTGATCGAGTCGAGCAGAATCACAACATCATGCTTGTGCTCCACCAGACGCTTGGCTTTTTCGATCACCATTTCGGCGACCTGCACGTGGCGGGTAGCAGGCTCGTCAAAGGTCGAGCTAATCACTTCGCCCTTCACCGAACGCTGCATGTCGGTCACTTCTTCCGGCCGCTCGTCGATCAGCAGCACCATCAGATAGACTTCCGGATGGTTGTCGGTGATCGCCTTGGCAATATTCTGCAGCAAAACGGTTTTACCGGTCCGCGGCGGCGCCACGATCAGCGCGCGCTGGCCCTTGCCCTGCGGCGAAATGATATCGATTACTCGGGCCGATTTGTCCTTGTCGGTTGGATCGAGACTGTCCAGCTTCAGCTTCTCGTCTGGATAGAGCGGCGTCAGATTGTCAAAATTGACCCGGTGACGGACGGCATCGGGATCATCAAAATTGATCGAGATAAGCTTGGTCAGCGCAAAATAGCGCTCGCCATCGCGCGGTGCCCGAATCTCGCCCTCGACCGTATCGCCAGTACGCAGACCGAACCTCCGGACCTGGTTGGGAGAGACGTAAATGTCGTCGGGACCAGCAAGATAATTGGCATCTGCCGAGCGCAGAAAACCAAAACCGTCGGCCAGCACTTCGATGGTGCCGACGCCCATGATCTGCTCGTCATTGTCCGCTACTTCCTTGAGGATCGCGAACATCAGATCCTGCTTGCGCAGGGTGGAAGCGGTTTCAACACCCAGCTCTTCGGCCATTGAAACCAGGTCAGCGGGCGATTTTTGTTTTAATTCTTTTAAATGCATGGATCTTTATCCAGATATGTCAGGAGGTTATTTCTTCAAATCGCATGTGCGCAGCGGAAGCTGTATTCGATTCACATGAAAGATCGCCCGGACGGGCTTTGACCGTTGATTACGCTTTTGTGATTTCACTGTCAACCAAGGCCGATCAAAATGGCTTGATGATCACCAATATGACGATGATGGCAGCGGTGATACCGGGCACTTCGTTGACCAGCCGCAAAGCCTTGTCGCTCATCGTCCGATCGCCCCGCGCGAGTTTCTTCGAATAAGCAATCATCCAGCCATGATAGCCCGATAGCAACAGCACAATGAGCAATTTCGCGTGGAACCAGCCCTGGCTGAATGCGCCGATATTATAAGCAAGCAAAAGGCCGAGCACCCAGACGATGACCAGCGACGGGTTGAGAATGATCTTGCGAAGCTTGCCCTCGCGTTCAATCCATTTCGCATCCTCATCGGATCCGACGGCGCTTTCCTGATGATAGACAAAGAACCGCGGCATCATGAACAGCCCTGCCATCCAGAAGATGACAAAGATAAGATGGGCCGCTTTTAACCAGAGATAGAGCATGGACAGAATTTCATTCATTGCCGTACGAGTGTAAGCAGCTTTTCAACATGTTCAATGGGCGTGTCCGGTAAAATTCCGTGGCCGAGATTGAAAATATGCGGTCGATCCTGAAAAACATCCAGAATGTGGCGCGCGGATTTTTCCAGCGCGTCGCCGCCGGCAATCAGCGCCAGCGGATCCAGATTACCTTGCACCGGAATTTCTGCCGGCAAATATTTATTGGCCCAGACCGGATCAACGGTTTCATCCAGGCCAATCGCACTGGCACCGGTTTCGCTGGCGTAAGCAATCAGCTTTGCGCCGGCGCCTTTCGGAAAACCGATAATCGGCAGATCCGGATGGACCGCTTTCAGTCTCGATATGATCGCGGCATTGGGGGCGATCACCCATTTTTCAAACTGCGCCGGCGACAACGATCCGGCCCAGCTGTCGAACAATTGCACCGCATCAACACCCGCATCGATCTGGCCGAGCAGATAGGTCACAGTATTATCGACGATCGCGTTGATCAGCTGGGAAAAAGCGGATTCATCCTGATAGGCGAAACGGCGCGTCGCTGCCTGGTCTTTGCTGCCCTGTCCGTTGACCATATAGGTTGCGATGGTCCAGGGACTGCCGGCAAAGCCCATGAAGGTGGTTTTATCGTCGAGCTGGGAAGCGACCGCTCGAACCGTTGCATATATAGCCTCAAAATGCTCAGGAGCGCCCTCCAGAGAGGACAAAGCCGTGTCCAGCAACCTTGGGGCCAGCCGGGGTCCCTCTCCTGCTTCAAACCACAGCTTCTGGCCCATCGCGTGCGGCACGATCAAGATATCGGAAAACAGGATTGCTCCATCAAAGGCAAAGCGCCAGATCGGCTGCATCGTGACTTCTGCGGCTGCCCCGGCATCATAGCAAAGTTCGAGAAATCCGCCCTTTTTCGCCCGCAATTCGCGATATTCCGGCAAATAGCGGCCGGCCTGGCGCATCAGCCATACGGGCGTTTGTTCGGTCTTTTTGCCGAGCAATGTCTGGAGCAAAATTTTAGGTGAATCGATTCCGTTCGGCATAGCGGGCAGGTCATCCATTATATTATATTAGTATATATTTTAAATTGATGTTGATGATAGAGCGTGGAAAAGGCGGTAACCTGCCAGCGCCGCAAATACAAACAGATTGACAGACTGACGTTAATCCAAATTTGTCCGATTCCAATATTTCATCCCCGTTATCCACAGTCTGTGGATTGAATCTGTCATTGTTGGTTCGCTGTGGATGGATTTGCCGGAGTCGGGGAAGAATATGGTCGCACCACTTATCACCGCTTTCATCCCTTGCTTTATCCCCCGTGAAATCACAAAGCTTATCCGATGAACCGGCTCCACCTCCATCTGCTCTCGGATTCAACAGGCGAGACCCTGGAAAATATTGCCAAGGCCGCGCTTGCCCAGTTTGATGGTGTCGAAATCATCAAGCATTTCTGGCCTATGGTGCGCTCGGAGAAACATCTCAACCGGATCCTGAGCGAAGTCGCTGAGAATCCGGGTCTTGTCATATTCACCATCGTCAACCGGGACATCAGGGCAAAGCTCGAACGCGAATGCAGGCATCTGGGACTGCCATCGGTTCCGGCGCTGGATACCGTGACCGATGCCTTGTCCAATATGCTTGGCCAGGAAGCGAAAGCCAGACCGGGTCGCCAGCATATATTGGATGCCGCCTATTTTGCCCGGGTCGAGGCGATCCAGTTCACCATCGCCCACGACGATGGCGTTAATTGGGAAAATTGGGAAGAAGCCGATATCGTGCTCGCTGGCGTCTCCCGGACCTCGAAGACGCCGACCTCCATCTATCTGGCCAACCGCGGGTATAAAACTGCCAATATTCCGATCGTGCCGGAATCACCTCCGCCAGACTCGCTGTTCCATTTGAAAAACCCTCTGGTTGTCGGGCTGATTGCCGGTGCGTCGCGATTGGTGCAGGTCAGGCGCAATCGCTTGCTGTCGCTGAATCAGTCGCCGGAGACCGACTATGTCAACGAAGAGAAGGTCAAGGCCGAGACCCAATATGCCCGCCGCATGTTCGCGGATAATGACTGGCCGATGATCGACGTTACCAGACGCTCGATCGAGGAATCAGCGGCGGCAATCATCAATCTTTACAATGAACGGCATGTTCGGGACGGCGCAGCGAACGAAAGCACCGACAATGAGTGAAGCGCGCCTGATATTAGCGTCAAAAAGCAAGGCGCGGCTGGCGATGCTGACAGCGGCTGGTGTGGCCGTCGAAGCCATTGCGCCCAATGTCGATGAAGATGCCCTGAAGGACGGCCTGAAGAGCGAAGGGGTGACGGCGCGCAATCTTTCGGATGCGCTGGCGGAGGCCAAGGCGGTGCGACTATCGCGACGCATCGGTAGCGGCATGGTCCTGGGCGCCGATCAGGTGCTTGCGCTGGATGATGGCATGATGCTTGATAAGCCCGCCGAGCCGGCCGATGCCATCGCTCATCTCAAACTGCTTTCGGGCAGGAAGCACAAGCTGTTCAGCGCCGCAGTTATAGCGGAGCAGGGGAATCCGGTGTGGCGACATATTGATGTAGCGACGCTGTCGATGCGGCCACTAAGCGATTCCTTTATCGCGCAATATGTGGAATCAGAATGGGATAATATTCGCCATTGCGTCGGCTGCTACGAAATCGAGGGCAGGGGCGCGCAGCTGTTTTCGGCTATTACCGGCAGCCAGTTCACGATCATGGGGCTGCCGCTTTTGCATTTGCTGGACTATCTGCGCGTCCGGGCTATTTTGCCGTCATGACCAGAGAAACAGACACAGACATGCCCTATGCCGAAGTGATTGGCGATCCGATCGCGCACAGCAAATCTCCGTTGATCCATAAATTCTGGCTCGAACGACTGGCTATCGAAGCCGATTACCGCACTTGCCATGTAAGTCCCGCAGAATTGTCGGATTATATCGAACGACGGAGCGCGGATCCCGCCTGGCGTGGCTGCAATGTGACGATACCGCATAAAATCGCCATGCTTGATCTCGTGGCCGATCCCGGCGGCGTACGCGAGAAAATCGGAGCAATGAATACGGTCGTTCGGCAAGCCGACGGCAGCCTGATGGGCACCAATACCGATGCAGCCGGGTTTCTCGCTCCGATCGCCGACAGCGACTGGTCGGGAAAACATGCCATTGTCATCGGGGCAGGGGGCGCAGCCCGGGCGGTATTGTTTGCCCTGAAGCAGGCCGGGATTGGTGAAATCACTTTCGTTGCGCGCAGCGGACTGAAGGCAACGGGATTGCTCGTGCAGGCGTCGGTCAAGGGCAGTGTCCTGCCGATGGACGCCCGCTTGCCAAAAGCCGATCTGCTGATCAATGCGAGTCCGCTGGGAATGACCGGCAAACCGCCACTGGAAATCGATCTCGATCCGCTGCCAGACGATGCGCTTGTTTATGATCTGGTTTATGCGCCGCTGGAAACGAGCCTTCTCCGCGCCACCAAGCAGCGGGATCTCGCGGTGGTCGATGGCCTCGATATGCTGATCGGCCAGGCAGCCCTGGCGTTTGAACTGTTTTTTGGCGCGACCCCGCCCATGGAACATGATGCCGAACTCAGAAAATTGCTGGTCGCCTGATGCCAGCCGATCGACCTTTTATCATTGGATTGACCGGCTCGATCGGCATGGGAAAATCGACCGTCGCACAGATGTTTGTCGATGAAGGGGTCCCGATGTTCGACGCCGATGCCGCAGTGCACGAGCTGCAGGGGCCGGGCGGCGATCTTGTTGCCGAAATCGAGGCACTGTTTCCCGGAACCACCAGCAGTGACGGCGTCGACCGACAGAAGCTGGGAGCAGCCGTGCTGGGCGATCCGGTCGCTTTGCAAAAGCTGGAGCGGCTGATTCATCCCGCTGTCGGGAAAATGCGGATGGCGTTTTTGGAGCGATATCGGGATCAGCCGCTGATCCTGTTCGACATTCCGCTGCTTTTCGAGAAAGGCGGCGCCGAGGGTGTCGATCATATCGTGGTGGTTTCGGCCGACGCCGCGCAGCAGCGGGATCGCGTTATGGCGCGCCCAGGCATGACAGAAGAGCGATTTGAACAGATAAAGTTGCTGCAAATGCCGGACGCCGATAAACGGCAAAAGGCGGATTCGGTGATCGACACATCTCTGCCTCTCGCAGAAACGCGCAATCAGGTGCAAAAACTTGTCCAAAAACTGAAAGCTTCTCTTGCGTAACCCCCTGTCCAACCCGATATCATTACTATGCGGGAAATAATTTTCGATACCGAAACCACTGGCTTTGATCCCCAAAACGGTGACCGCATGGTCGAAATCGGCTGTATTGAAATGATTGACCGGGTCGAAACCGGCGAAAGCTTTCATTGCTATTATAATCCCGAACGGCCGATGCCAAAGGCAGCGGAGAATGTGCACGGTCTGTCGGACGTGTTTCTGTCCGACAAGATGCTTTTCGCGGATGGCGCTGAAGAGCTGCTCGCTTTCCTTGGCGATGCCAAGCTCGTCGCTCACAATGCCCAGTTCGATTTCAATTTTCTCAACGCCGAATTGGAGTTGTGCGGTTACAAGCCGATTTCCCGCTTTCGCATGATCGACACCTTGGCGATTGCCAAGTCGAAACACCCCGGTGCCAAATTGTCGCTCGACGCCTTGTGCTCGCGCTACGGAATTGATCGTAGCCACCGCGTGAAACATGGCGCGCTGCTCGATGCGGAACTGCTGTCTCAGCTCTATATCGAATTGACGGGCGGTCGCCAGATCGGCCTCGGTCTGGCTGACGACACGACGCGGCCAGATCCGGTTGCGAGCTTGCGACCAACATCACAGCTGGTCGCGCGCCGAACATTTATGCCACCGCGAGAGCATCATGCGGATGCCATCGAACTGGCACGGCACAAGACTTTTATAGAGGGGATTAAAGACCCGCTTTGGGCAGAGATTTAACTGCATCCTATAATTGGTTATGCGTGCAGAAGAAAAAGGAGAGTAAATATGGAAGTTCGTGTTTCAGGACATCAGGTTGATACGGGCGATGCGTTGCAGACCCATGCCGAGGACCGGATGAATGCGATCGCCAGCAAATATTTTGCCAAGGCCATATCCGCCAATGTCACAATCAGCAAAGCACCGCATGCCCAGTTTAAATGTGATATCGTGACTCACGTGATGCAGGGATTGATGCTGAAAGCGGATGCCGAAGCGGGCGATGCTCATCAGGCGTTTGAACAGGCCGCCGACAAGATTGAGAAACAGCTCCGCCGTTATATGCGGCGGCTAAACGACCACCATGTGCAGGCGCAATATGCCGCGAAACAGGAAGAAGCAGCCTACCGGGTTTTTGAATCGTTCGAAGAAGAAGACGAAAGCGAAGACAACGGCGACTCTCCCCCGATCATCGCTGAAACCAGCACCGACATTCCGGAAGCCAGCGTTTCCAATGCGGTGATGATGATGGATTTGCGTAATACCAGCGCCTTATTGTTCAAAAACTCTGGCACTGGGGCCCATAATATGGTTTATCGCCGCACCGATGGCACTATTGGCTGGGTCGAACCGCATCGCTGAGAGCTGAATCGCTCTAGACAGGCGGAGGACGGATTCTTCTGAAGGCTGGCCCACTGTGCACCGACGTCTGCGTTGTGGCTCGGTGGTGGAACAGGTTCAGCCGCGCCGGCGCAAAGGAAACGATTCATGACTGATTTGTCGGTTAGACTGGAGCTCGCCGCTGTTCGAGACCGTCCGGAGGTTGGCGACAAGGACGATGTATTGCGCACCATCGCCCGCATCGCGGGGGATTGCTATCGGCTTGATGCAGATGACATCCACTCCGGTCTGAAAGCGCGCGAAGCTCTCGGATCGACTGCTTTTGGACGGGCGATAGCAATACCGCACAGCAAGCTGGCCGGACTCGACCATTGTGTCGGTGTTTTTCTGCGTCTTGCGGAACCGGTCCCATTTGACGCCCATGATGGCAAACCGGTCGATCTGATATTTGCCTTGCTGTCCCCGCAGAAGGCCGGGGTCGAGCATCTCAAAGCCCTTGCTGCTGTTTCCCGATTTTTCCGGGACGAGAATATGGTGGCAAAGCTGCGCGGCGCATCTGGTCAGGACGCACTATATGCGCTGTTGAACCGTCGGCGTGAGCAGCAGGCAGCCTGATTCCGGGTATGACAGACAAAGCTGACACCGATGCCCAGAGCGGCGGAGCCCAGGAACATTTCCGGGCTATGGAAAGGCTATATGCCGAGGCTCCGATCAATCGGCTGTTTGATTCTCGTCTTGAAATTCCCGAAGCGGGCAGGGCGAGAATATTTTTCGATGTGGACGACCGCTATTATCACGCCGCCGGCGCAGTCCATGGTACCGCCTATTTCAAGATGCTGGACGATGCCGCTTTCTATGCCGCCAACAGTCTGGTCTCCGACCGGTTCATTCTGACCACGGCATTCAACCTGCTATTTACCAAGCCGCTCAAGTCCGGGCCGGTTGTCGCAGAAGGCCGATGGGTCAGTGGCAAACGGCGAGTGTTCGTGGCGGATGCGCGGCTGGTCGATAGCGAAGGCGACGAAATAGCGCGCGGCACCGGCACGTTCATGCGCTCCCATATCCCGCTCGCATCTCTGCCCGGCTATCAAAAGAATGATTGAACCTCGGCTTTCTGCGGAGATGAAGGTCAAAACCCTGCTCAGAATGGTGAATCAGAACGGCGGCTTCGGTACGGTACTGAAAAAGGGTGACAGGATATCGGGTGCGATTCTCATTCAATGCGTTGAAAAGGGCGGAAACCCTAGGCTGCTGGAGAATATGCCTTCTCTGGATGGGCGACCGAACTGGCAGACGATATGGCCCCAAAGTATTGATAACAAAAGAGAATTAACCGATTATCTGGCCCAGAGATTTCGTTTCGACCCCGATATGTGGTTAATTGAACTGGACATCCCGGATGCGGAACGGCTCATCGCCCAAATGGGTCAGTAAACTTGACTTTAATCGCGCAGACCATATTTGGCCGTCAACTTTGATGCGCAGGTAGCCATTCGATGTCGACAATGACAGGTGGTAAACACGCAGACGGGGAGAACAGAAACAGCTCGCGCTTTGGGTTTTTTAGAGTCTGTTTTGGCAATTTGGCGAGAATGTCATGATTTGCCCTGGTCTCACCGCATAATGTTACAGGTTAATGAGAAAAATTTTTCGTGCTACAAGCGTCTTGTCGCTTGCTGTTACTGCGGTTGCGGCCTTGTCGTTCACCGATGCGTCGTTCGCTCTGGAAGCGAGCGATGATACTCCGGAATCGGAAATTTTCGTCGATCCCGCGCTGGTAGCGGATGATGAATCCAATCCGGCTATTGTTTTTGGCGACCGCCAGGAAATCGTCGCCGAAATTCCTGAAGATGTCATTGAATCAGACAAGCTCGCCAATGGTGAAATTGACGGCGATTATGATGACAATGGCAGTTTTATTAATGATGGTGCCCAATCGCTGCGCCAATTGGTGCGGCAGCAGTCGGTAGACGGTTCGCTTGATGCCGAAATGCAATGTCTTGCCGGCACGATCTATTTCGAATCCAAGGGCGAAACACTGCAAGGGCAGTTGGCCGTGGCCCGCGTCGTTCTGGCGCGCGTCGCATCGTCTCGCTTCCCGGACAGCATCTGCGGCGTGGTTTTTCAGCGCAGCCAGTTCTCTTTCGTACGCGGCGGGAAAATGCCTCCGATCAAAACCGGCCATCGCCATTGGCGAAATGCCGTGGCGATTGCCAAAATCGCGATGAACAACGGCTGGGAGAGCCCAGTTGAAGGCGCGCTGTTCTTTCATGCACGCTATGTATCGCCCGGCTGGCGCCTCAAGCGTCTGGCAACGATCGATAATCATATCTTCTATCGCTAGACAGACGGAAATTCCGAGATTGTAAAGGCTCCCACCCGGGGGCCTTTATTTTGTTCTTTTTTTGTTCTAGCGATGGCGCATGACAATCACGAATGATTCGCTTGGTTTGCTAACAGCAGTCGGTGAGCTTACCGGGGCCCAGGCGGTCGCTCGGGGAGTTGCCCGAATGTTTCTGCGCCACGATATCATGGTGTTACCGGAAGTGAGCTTGCGCAACCGGCGCCGCGCCGACCTGATGGGCATTGATGCCAAGGGGCAAATAGTCATCGTCGAGATCAAGGTCGCCCGCAGCGATTTGCTCGGTGATACGAAATGGACCGATTATCTGGAATATTGTGACCGGTTTTACTGGGCGCTGCCAATCGGTTTCGATGCCTCACCAGTCGATGGAGCAGAGTTCCTGCCCGAGCGAACCGGTCTGATCATTGCCGATGCCTATGACGCTGAAATGGTCCGTCCGGCCGCGACCAGGGCGCTTGCTCCGGCCCGTCGCAAAACGGAGACCATGCGGCTGGCGCGCCGAGCCATGCAACGGGCCGCAATCTTCGACGGATGGATCAGCCCCGATGCCGCTCTTGGCGGTCCAGGCGGCTATTGAGAAAAGATCAGCCTTCTGGCCCGAAGAAGCGTTCGTTGCTTTCCGGTTTTCTGTCAGCGTCGGATTTCTCAATCTCAGCCAATATCGCCGCCGCCCGGCGATCGCGCTTTGCGTAATCCCGGGCAGACATGCCGGCGAGCGTATCGGGAAGATCTGGGTCGGCACCGTTTGCCAGCAGCAAGCGGACAAGTTCGGCGTCCCGGAGCTGCACCGCTCGTATCAGCGCCGTCTCGCCCTGTTTATTGGTATCATTGACGTCCGCCTTCTCCGCCAGCAGGATCTTGGCCCCGTCCACGAACCGAAGCTGGGTCGCCAGCATCAGCGGAGTCAGCCCTTCCTTGTCCCGAATATTCGGATTGGCGCCTTTCTGCAGCAGAAAGGCCAACCATGTGCGGTCCTTGCGTTCGACGACGATATGCAAGGCACCTCGCCCGGTCGAGCTGTCTCTTGTGTTGACGATCACCGATCCTGGCCGATTGAGAAACTTGCTGGCTTCCTCGCCGTCCCGGTCATCAACCGCTTTCAGAAAATTATAGCTATCCGAGAATTGCGCCGCAGCAGGAGCGGAAAAGAAGATGGTCGCCATCGCAATCAGGGCATAGCGCAGACAAATCTGCCACCTGCCGTTGCCGCGTGTCGTTGAAGAATTGCTACTGAACATGTATTCGCCCCATTTCATTAATTCCGCCAGCCGTCGCCCCTATGCGCTGCTCTGGCAGCGTTTATCAATTATCTGTTGAAATTGATCCACTAGCAGACCATGTCTGGCCCGGTAATGAACAATATCATCAACACTGCAAAAATCGTTCTGGCTGCCAGCTTACTGACACTGATGGCCGCCTGCAATCCCGCGTCCGACGGGGGTGGTTCAGCCGATGCGGCACCGCCGCTTGCCGGAGCGAAGATTGGCGGCTCGTTCACCCTGACCGATCAGGACGGCGACCGTGTGTCGGACGACCAGTTCGATGGCCAATATCGCATCATGTATTTCGGCTATACCTATTGCCCCGATGTCTGTCCGATTGATCTCGCCAATATCATGCTGGGCTTGAAACAGGCGGAAAAAGAAAATCCCGAACTGGCGAAGAAAATCCAGCCGATCTTTATCTCGGTTGATCCGGAGCGCGATACACCGGCCGTGCTCAAGCAATATGTGTCGGCTTTTCATCCGCGGCTGATCGGCCTGACCGGCAGCCCCGAGGAAATTGCCGCCGTCGCCAAAAAATATCTGATCATATATGACATTCGGAAGGACGAAGGATCGACCGAATATCTGGTCGACCACAGCCGGCAGGCTTATCTGTTCGGTCCGAAAGGCGAACCGCTGGCGCTGCTGCCATTTGACGGGACGCCCCAGCAAGTTGCGGACGAAATTAACCGATGGGTGCGCTAGGCTCTGCCGAGCGGTTCTGGGAAGCGCCACTGGAGTCGCTGGATCGCGGGCAGTGGGAAGCCTTGTGCGACGGTTGCGGCAAATGCTGTCTGCTGAAAGCCGAAGACGAGGACGATGGTCAGATCTATATGACCAATATTGCCTGCAAATTGCTCGACCTGCAAAATGCGCAGTGCAGCGACTATCGTCACCGCAAGTTTCATGTCCCCGATTGTGTGCGGCTGACCCGCAACAAGCTCGAGGAATTTGACTGGCTGCCAGATAGTTGCGCCTATAAATTGCGCGCCCGCAATCTGCCCTTGCCGTCCTGGCATTATCTGGTCTCCGGCGACCGCGAATCGATCCATGCGGCTGGCCAATCCGTCCGTGGAAAAGTGATACCCGAAAGCAAGGCAGGCCCGCTAGAACAGCATATTATCGATGCGCCTTTTTAGCGGATCGGCTCCGGAGGCACTGGCCATCAATCTCGACGGAGGCCGCTATCCGCTGCAATTGCGCCGGTCGAAGCAGGCTCGGTCGATCATCGTTTCTGCAGATACGGTCAAGGGCGTCGTTCGCCTGACGTTGCCAACCTACGCATCCGAGCAGCAGGCGCTACGCTTTGCGCAGTCCAAGGCCGACTGGCTGAACGCACGCTTTGCCGAAGCCGTCCCGCCGATACCGGTCAGGGATGGCAGCGAGATCGCCTATCTGGGCGAGCCCTATGTAATAAGCTGGTCGCCTGAATTTTCCCGCACGCCGGTCGTGGTGGACGACGAAATCCGGCTAGGCGGGCCGGCGGAACATGTGGAGGCGCGCATGCTGCGCTGGCTCAGGACCCAGGCCCGCACGATTTTTGCTGAAGATCTGGAATATTACTGCGCTCGTGCCGGAACCGAACTTCCGCGACTGGCGGTTGGCGATGCGCGGCGGCGCTGGGGCAGCTGCTCCGGTCGCCGGTCAATCCGGCTGAGCTGGCGGCTGGTCATGGCACCGCCTCACGTACGCCGGTCGGTGGTGGCCCATGAAGTGGCCCATCTGACGCATATGGACCATAGCCCCCGCTTTTACGCGTTGCTCGACGACATCTTCGAACTGGATCGCCGGGTCGCGGATCGCTGGCTCAAGAAGCATGGCCGGGGCCTGCACATGGTGGGCGCAGACCGCCAGCCGCCGCTTGCCGACTGAGACGGATATTTACTGCGGTTCTACCAGCGCGCCTTCAGGAATTAGCGATTCTGGCTGATTCTGCGGTGGCTGCGGCTTCGGTTTCTTGGCCGGGCTGGGTTCGGGTTTTCTGGGTGAGGGATCGCCGCCGCGGCCAATCACCGAATCGATCCATTCCTGGTCGAGTCTGGGATTGTCTGCAGCCTCGCCATCTTCCAGATCATATTCCGTGCCCTGACCGGTTTCGATCGGCATGCCATTTTCATCCACGTAGATACCATCTTCCGGCGCTCCGAACAGTTCACCGTCGTCGGGTTCCAGCTGCCATTCCGGCAACACCAGCTCGGTATCGAATTTTTCTACTTTCCGGTTGGCCACGGCAACCTTCATGAACTGAGCGAAGGCAGCCGCCGGAGCGCGGCCTCCCTGCAGGCCGCCAACCGGTTTTGCATCGTCGCGGCCCATCCAGACGCCGGTCGTAAGACCGCTGGAAAATCCCAGAAACCAGCCATCCTTGTTGCTACTGGTTGTCCCCGTCTTGCCAGCGACCGGTCTGCCGATCTGTGCGGCCCGTCCGGTTCCGGTAGCAACGGCGGTCTGCATCAGATCGGTGATGCCAGCTGCCACCCAGGGGTCGACCAGCACGCGGCTGCCGTCAAATTTGCTCTGGTAGAGAATATCGCCCTTCATCGTCTGCACCTTGGTGATGCCGAACGGCGTAATCGCGACGCCCTTGGCGTTGATCGAAGCAAAGGCGCGGGTCATGTCGAGCACCCGCACATCGGAGGTGCCGAGCACCATGGACGGGTTGGTGTCGATCGGCGTTGTGATCCCGAAACGGCGCGCCATGTTCGCGATCGACGAGGTTCCAATATCGTTACCGATAGCCGCTGCGACGGTATTTTTCGAAAAGGCAAATGCGGTGCGGACATCGATGTCCCCGGCGTAGCGGTTACCGCTGTTGCGAGGGGTCCAGTTGCCAATCGTGATCGGCTCGTCGGTCACCGTATCATCCGGGGTATAGCCCGCCTCCAGCGCCGCCATATAGACGAACACTTTCCACGCCGATCCGGGTTGACGGACCGCCTGGGTCGCTCGGTTATAATTGGAGGTCACATAGTCTGTGCCACCGACCATTGCGCGCACAGCACCGTCGCGGTCAATCGCAACCAGGGCACCCTGTGCACCGGCCGGCACCTGCGACAGGATCGCTGCAGTCGCAGCCCGCTGCATCCCGAGATCAAGCGTTGTCCAGACTTCAATCGGCTCAACTGTCTCGTCGATCAGCAAGTCCAGCTGCGGCAAGGCCCAGTCGGTAAAATAGCGGACGCTGTTCTGCCGGGGCTCGGGTGCCAGCTTCGCGGATGCGGGGTTGGCCTGTGCCGCTTCAGCAGCGGTAATCGCGCCAGCGTCCTGCATGACTTCCAGAACCACTGTTGCCCGCCCGATGGCGGCCTTGGCGTCGGCTGTGGGAGAGTAGCGGGACGGAGCCTTGACCAGACCTGCGATGATCGCCGCTTCCGCTAGATCAAGATCGCGAGCGCTATGCGCAAAAAAGCGCCGGGAAGCGGCATCGATCCCATAGGCGCCACCGCCATAATAGACCTTGTTCAGATAGAGTTCGAGAATCTGCCGCTTGGAGAATTTTCGTTCCATCGCCAGCGCGAGCAGGATCTCCCGCCCTTTTCTGCCAAAGGTTCGATTATTGTTCAAAAATATGTTGCGGGCCAGCTGCTGGGTGATGGTCGAACCGCCCTGGGCCCAGCGGCCGCGCTGCAGTCTGACCTGAAGCGAACGGGCAATGCCGATCGGGTCGACGCCCGGATGATTTGCATAGCGGCGGTCTTCGACGGCGATCATCGCGTCTTTCATGACGTCGGGAATTTCGTCATATTCCAGCCACTCGCCGTAGCTCGGGCCCATAGAAAACAGCTCTTTGCCGTTGACGTCCAGTACCCGGATCATCTGGCCGTTGGGTGAGGATTTCAGATCCTCAAAGCCGGGCAGGGAGGAACGGACAACCAGAACCGCGACCACCAGGGCAATGGTTGCGAGCAAACCGGCGACAAGGCCGATCTTGATGATCCGCCAAAGCCATGTTCGCACCGGTCCCTGCTTCTTCTTGCGTTTTTTAGCCCGCGGCATATCGATCCACCCCACCAAATACTGATTTTCAGATTTTCTAGCGTTTTGGCGCCTTACTGCAGGCTGAACGCGGAAGCACCGTAAAAATCAGTCTGCCTTGGGTTCGAAGGCCATTGCGGCACTATTCATGCAATAGCGCAGGCCGGTTTCGGTCGGCCCGTCCTGGAAAACATGGCCGAGATGGCCATCGCAGTTGGAACAGCGTATCTCGACGCGGCGCATACCCAGGCTGTTGTCTTCAATCTCGGTTACCGCTTCTGAATCGGCGGGCGCATCAAAACTCGGCCAGCCGCAGCCGCTGTCGAACTTGCTGTCTGATTCAAACAATTTGTTGCCGCAACCGGCGCAGAAAAATTCGCCATCGCGATATTCGGTGTTCAGGGCTCCGGTAAACGGTCGCTCGGTACCCGCTTCGCGCAGGACATGAAATTGTTCCGGCGACAGTTGTTGCCGCCATTGTTCGTCGCTCAATATTGTTTTTTCCATCCGGGTTAAATGGGGTCTAGAGCACGGCCGGTCAAGAGACTGGGGGAAGAGATTGGCCCCGACGCTAGGCGCTATCCAAAAATCAAAGTCGTGCTAGCGGCCAGGTTCCGCAGCTATGCGCGCGTGCTGGCCGCCTTGCGGGCGATTAGCAGCAATTCCTCCTCGAGCAGCACCTGATCGGGCTGGCCGCTGCTTTTCATTGCGATCTCTAGCTGCAGGATCCGGTCGATCAAGCGCGCGATATGGGCCGATGACCATATTCGCAGCTGGCGCTTGAAATGCTTCTGTTCCTTGAAAAAGACGCTGGGATGGCCAGCGACGGAATCGATATTGCCGCCCTTGTCGACCTTGCTGCGCAACTCTGCCAGTTTCGAAAGATGGCGGAGCATGATCCGGATCAGGCCGATCTCGCTGATGCCCTGAGCGCGTGCCGCCGCGATTTCCTTTGCCAGGCGGGGCGCATCGCCATTGAGCGCTGCCTGGATCAGGAGATTGATATCCTCCTCGTCATTTTCTGCACCGAGCAATTGCAATATGTCCGCATCCGGGGACTGCGGATTGTCCGGGGTCGCGTCCATATAGAGCGCGATTTTTTCGACCTCCATCCGCGCCAGCACCAGATCGTTGCTGGTCAAGGCGGCGATTTCCATCGCCATTTCCCGGTTCAGCTGCAGTCCTTCGTTCTGGGCCAGAGCCAGAATGGCGGCGCTCGCCTCCTGCGCCGTCGTCTCATAACATGTGGCAATCAGGGCATCGGGCGCGCTGGCGATGGTCTTCGCGAGCGCGGTTTTGTCGCCCATGCCGGGGGCGACGACAAACACCGGGTCACCGGGTGTTTCGCTTGCCAGCAAATTTTCGATGGCCGCGCCGGCTCTGACCGCTTCGCCGCTGTTCAATCGCAAGACTAGATAGCGCTTGTCCCCGAACAGCGAGGCCGAATTGGCTTCGTCGTTGAGCCTGGCAGCGCTATCACTGATATCGGCGATCGTCAGATCCACTCGCTCTGCGGATTGCGCCAGCGGCTTCACCAGTTCGTCGACCAGCGCCTGACAACGGGTGACATTGGGGCCGCAAAGCAGAACCAGTCTTATGCTATCGGCAGCGGCCTGGTAGCGTCTGACAATATCTTCCGGCTTTGCCTTCATTGGCCGGGCGGCGCGCTGGCCTCGGTTCTGGCAAAAAGCGAAATCCGGGTCACGATCTGGTTGGCGACCCTGGTCGCGAGATTCTCGAGAGCGGTGTCTTCGGCGGCCAGCGTTGCATATTCCGAGGATACGACGTCAATCCCGGCATCGGAACCCGCCGTGGCATCGAGAACAACGACCGAATCCGAAAGCCGGATCAGCTGGTATCGCGCCCGCAGCGTTCTGCGCTCGCGGGTGATCCGGTCATCGCTGCGCACCCCGAATCCGGCAATCTTGTCGTCGAGCGCCACCGTCAGCCGGTATTTCGTTTCCTGTCCTTCAAACGCTTCCAGCTGATCCTTGAGCGCATTGCGCGTCAGCCACCCTGCTTTGCCCGCAATAGGCTCAATCTCGATGCGCCCCAGTTCCTGCGCGACTAAGCCGGTGGTGCCGCCGGCATAAAGCGGCCGCAAATTGCAGCCCGACAGGACAGCAGCAAACGCCGCCAACAGGCTGATCCGGGCGATCATGTTTCTCATATCACGATATTCACAAGTCTATCGGGCACCACAATCACCTTCTTCACCTCTGCTCCGTCAAGGCTACGCTGCACCTTCTCGGAAGCGAGGGCAAGCGCTTCGAGCTGCTCTTTGCTGCTGCCCTTGGCGACGGTGATCGTGTCGCGCAATTTGCCGCGCACCTGAATGGCAATGGTGACCTCGTCCTCGACCAGCAGGCTTTCGTCGACCTCCGGCCACGGCGCGCTGGCGATCAGATCGCTCTCGCCAAAAAGCGCCCACGCTTCTTCAGCGATATGCGGCACCATTGGCGCGACAATGCGGGAGAGCGTGCGAATGGCTTCGTTACGGTCGACAGAGGGTGCCGATTTCTCGATCATATTGACCAGCTCGAAAATCTTGGCGACCGCCTTGTTGAACGATAGTGCCTCTATATCGTCGGCGACGCCGGCAATGGTCTGGTGCAATTTGCGCTGGAGCGCTTTGTCTTCGACATCCGGTGCGTCGGTTTCATCGGCGACGGAAATGAACAGCCGCCACAGCCGGTTCATGAAGCGCCAGCTGCCTTCGATTCCGGCTTCCGACCAGGGCAGATCGCGCTCTGGCGGGCTGTCGGACAGCATGAAGAAACGCACCGCATCGGCACCATATTGCTCGATGATCGGATCGGGATCGATGACGTTTTTCTTCGACTTCGACATTTTTTCGACCCGGCCGGTGGTGACCGGCGATCCGTCGGCGATCATCGTCCAGTCGGCACCGTTTTTCTGAACCTCGTCCGGCGACAGCCAGCTGCCGTCGCCATGTTTGTAGGTTTCGTGGGTCACCATCCCCTGGGTGAACAGGCTTTCAAATGGTTCGGTAAAGTCCAGCTTGCCGATACTCGCCAGCGCCCGCGTCCAGAAGCGGGCGTAGAGCAGATGCAGGATCGCATGTTCGACGCCGCCGATATATTGCGTCACCGGGAGCCATTGCTTGACCACTTCGGGATCGAACGGCCGGTCGTCCGGCTGGCTGGCAAAGCGCAGGAAATACCAACTGCTGTCGACAAAGGTATCAAGCGTATCGGTCTCGCGCCGCGCTGCCTTGCCGCATTTCGGACAGTCGACCTGTTTCCACGTGGCGTGCCGCTCCAGCGGATTGCCCGGCGTTTCAAAATCGATATCTTCGGGCAGGACGACCGGTAGCTGGTCTTTCGGTACCGGTACCGGACCGCAACCATCGCAATGGATGATCGGAATCGGGGTCCCCCAATAGCGCTGGCGCGAAACGCCCCAGTCGCGCAGCCGCCAGGTGGTCTGGGCCTTGCCCCAGCCTTCGGATTGCGCGCGATCTATCACCGTCTGCTGCGCGTCTTCGATGGTCATACCGTCGAGAAAGGCGCTGTTCACGATCGTGCCGGGCCCGGTATAGGCTTCGTTCCCGGTAAATTCCGCGGCGGTTTCATCGCCATTTGAAACCATCCGCTTGACTGGCAGACCATATTTGCGGGCGAAGTCGAGATCGCGCTGGTCATGCGCCGGCACACCGAACACGGCACCGGTGCCATAATCCATCAGTACAAAATTGGCGACATAGACCGGCAGCTGCCAGTCCGGATCCAGCGGATGGACGACGGTCAGGCCGGTATCGAAACCCTTTTTTTCCATCGTTTCCAGCTCGGCGGCTGTGGTCCCGCCCGCCTTGCATTCTTCGGCGAAGGCCGCGAGCGCGCTATTCTGGCTGGCCAGCTGCTGAGTGAGTGGATGGTCGGCCGACAAAGCGACGAAGCTCGCTCCGAAAATCGTGTCGGGCCGGGTGGAGAACACTTCTATGTTAGTGATTTCGTCCTGGGCTTCGGTCAGGTCAAAATGAAATTGCAGGCCCTGCGACTTGCCGATCCAGTTTTCCTGCATCAGCCGCACCTTGTCGGGCCATGCTTTCAGATCACCCAATCCCGCCAGCAGATCTTCGGCAAAATCGGTGATCTTCAGAAACCACTGGCTGAGCTTGCGCTTCTCGACCGGAGCACCGGAGCGCCAGCCTTTGCCGTCGATCACCTGCTCGTTGGCGAGCACCGTCATGTCGACCGGATCCCAGTTGACCGCCGATTCCTTGCGATAGACCAGTCCGCCTTCGTACAGATCGATAAACAGCGCCTGTTCCTGGCCGTAATAATCCGGCTCGCAGGTGGCCAGTTCGCGGCTCCAGTCAAAGGCAAAGCCCAGCGTTTTCAGCTGGCTCCGCATGGAGTCGATATTGGCCCTCGTCCATTCGCCGGGATGGACTTTCTTTTCCATCGCCGCATTTTCCGCCGGCATGCCAAAAGCATCCCACCCCATGGGATGCAGCACTTCATAACCCTGCATCCGCCGGAACCGGGCGAGCACGTCCCCCATCGTATAGTTGCGGACATGGCCCATGTGGATGCGGCCCGACGGATAGGGAAACATTTCAAGGACGTAACTGCGCGGCTTGCTGCTCGCGTCATCCGCTTCGAAGACGCGCGATTCGGCCCAGCGCGCTTGCCAGCGTTTGTCCGCCGCCAGTGGATTGAATCGCTGATCGGTCATTGCGGCCCCGTTATATGGTAGGAGAAATTAGTTGGTGATCGCACCGCGCCGCAGATCGCGAGCCTTGGTGAGGATGATCTGCTCGAGCTTCTGCGTGGTCGCGGCCTTGACCGGCGCATCCACCCATGTGCCGTTGTTTGCAACCTGCCGTGATGCCCCGACGCGCAGCGCATCGGCGCGCAGATCCTGATCCAGAATCGAGACATTGATTTTCATCCGCTCGCCAGGATTTTGCGGATTCACATACCAGTCGGTGAGGATCACGCCGCCATTGCTGTCTGTCTGGGTCAACGGCATGAACGACAGTGCATCCAGCGACGCGCGCCACAAATAGCTGTTAACGCCAATCGTCGTGACTTGCGATGCCGCCATGTCGGCTTGCGGCCGTTCTTTCCCGCCGCAAGCGGAGAGCAAGGACAATGCTAGCAGGCTGGCGGTCGCGGATCGCAGAAAGAGAGATGGTTTGAGGCGGGACATGAAGCGCTCCTGGTTTTATGTTGCGCCGGCACGAAATCTTTTTCGCTGGATTTGTTCCGGACGCGATAGCATTTAGCGCTCTCTATAAATGCTTTGCCGAAAGGGGCAAGCATAAGCGCATGTTTGGCTCTTGTGTAAGGGCTGCTGAACCGTGGTTGAATATTGGCACAATCATCTTCGGTTCATCTTTTTTTGCTATAATGAAAAAATGTCCGGACAAAAGCGTAACCCAAGTGCAACAGAAACGCGCTAGTTTGCGAAAATCGGACGAAAACAATATGTTGACTCGTGCAGGTCGACGGAGTTTGTTATATCGAGGGCCGAATAAAGGGGAAGCAGTGTCGTCATGACGAAAAAGGTCAGTAATTTCGGTTGGTTAGCGACGGGACTCGCGATCTCCGGTCTTGCCATGACCCCTGCTCTGGCGAAAGTCTTGTCCGGCGACGACATGATGGTATCGCTGAAAACCCTCGGATCCATTGGGTCCTTTACCGTAGCCGGCGCTGATCCTGATCTCGTTGCCAAATATAATCTGAGCGCCTTGCGCGGCAACGCCAGCTTCAAATTCACCCCGTCCGGCGGGATGCGCGATGGGGAACGGTCCGTGACTGTTGTCGTCCGCCAGAAATCGGATGCCGTTTCGATCCGTGAAAATATTCTCGCCGCTGCGCCCGGATCGGGTGTCGCGACCGCAGCAAAAATTGCGCCGGTATCTTACAGCCTGGGTACTGCAAAAGGTCTGAAGAGCTTTGCTATTCCAGTCAAGAAACTGGGTAGCAATCTTCCAGATCTTTCCGAAATTGGTGCCGGACAGTCCATCGCTGATGAGGATTCGGGCAAGAAGAGCCGTTTCAATACACGCATGTCAATCGATGCCAGCGCGCCGATCAATGCAACGCCGCGAGCATTGGACGCCAGCCAGAGAGATTACACTCTCGATGTGGGTGGCAGCTACTCGCTCACGCGCAACCTTGACGTGACTGCCGGCGTTCGCATCAACAATGAGCGCGACCGGATGGCACCGCTGACCGACAATCGTCAGGATAGCCAGGCTGTCTATGTCGGGACCCAGTTCCGCTTCTAAAATCACAGTCAGCTTAAAGCACTGATCGCGGCCCATCCGTGGACCAGGACGTTTTTTCGCCTCCGGTAGCGTTGTTGATCCATACCGCCCAGATATATGACTTTGCCGTTGCACAGTGCGGCGAGCCGCTTCACCTGCAACGGATTCAATGGGCGCTGGCCGGGGTGTGAGCGGGTTGCAAATATGGGCGACAGAAAAAACAGGTCGGTGCCGGAGCGATTGGCTTGATGGATTTCCCTGGCGCAATGGACCGGCGCGCTGTGCAGCAAGCCCGTCGTGGCTCCGCGCCGCTCGCCACGGCCATGGACGCCATCGGCGTGCCAGCGTTTGGCGAGTGCTGAGGATCCAGCCAGAAAGACCAGATGACCCTGCCGCCGCGCCAGACTCTTGACCGCTTCAAACCGTGCCCGCCGCAAATGCTCTGGCAAATGATAATGGCGAAAGATTATTCCGCTATGACGCGGCAATCGAATGATCGCATCGTCGAGCCGGGCATCATTGCGTTCGTCGGTGAACAGCCAGATCCGGGGCAACACTGCATTCTTCGGCGTCGGTGACTGGGGGCAGGGCTGGTCTCGCAACATAAGCCAGCCTATAGACGCAAGCTTGGCGAAAGAGAATGACAGAGAAAGAATCTAACTTGGCACATACGGCACGCAAAGAGATAGTGGGCAAGATCGAAAAGGCCGCCAGGATTGCCGGCCGCAAACCGTCTGACGTTAGGTTGATTGCAGTATCGAAAACCCGCGACAGCGGCGAGATTCGGACGCTGCTCGAGGCAGGCCATCGCGTCTTCGGGGAAAACAGAGTGCAGGAAGCGGCGGACAAATGGCCCGCCTTGCGGGCTGACTATCCCGACACCGAGCTGCATATGATTGGCCAGTTGCAATCAAACAAGGCTGCGGACGCGGTGGCGCTGTTCGATTGCATCCATTCGCTCGACCGACCTTCGCTGATCAAGGCGCTGGCCAAGGAAATGGACCGTCAGGAGCGCAAAATTCCGTGTTTTCTGCAGGTCAACATCGGCGAAGAACCGCAAAAAGGCGGCTGTGATATCGCGGCTGTTCCAAAACTGCTGGAACAGGCGCGCGAATATGGTCTCTCGGTGATCGGCCTGATGGCGGTGCCGCCCGACGATGCCAATCCGGCACCCTATTTCGCCTTGCTCGCAAAACTCGCCGGTGATCACGATCTGAAGCAACTCAGCATGGGCATGTCGGGCGATTTTGAAACCGCGATCAAACTCGGCGCGACGCATGTCCGGGTTGGCACGGCGTTATTCGGCCCGCGTCCGGCCTAGACGAGACCGTCAATTGTTGCCGTTCTTGTCCCCATTTTTCTCGCTGTCCTTGGCCGCTCGATCGGCCTTGCGCTCTTCCGGCGTGTCGGCCGCGACATAGCTGATCACGATATCGCCGTCTTCGATAACCGGACGCGCGTCGGTCGCGAAGAATAGCAGCCGCCGGTCCGGCTTGAACACGGCGAGCGGCTCTTCACCCTCGTCCAGATTCTTCCGATAATCTTCGGCGGTGAATTTCTCGGTGATATTGGTCTTGCTGAAGCGCCATCCGGCCAGATCCCGATCCAGCAGGGTGCCAAAATCGGCTCCCGATTCGAATAGCAGGCGACCATGGCCGACCCGGCTTTTGCTGGTTCCGTCATTGGCCAGCCGGCTGATCTGTTCATAGCCCATTTCCGGGCCGAGATCGGCGGTGATCAACTGATTCTGGCTGTCATTGTCGGTCGCGGCGATCAGATGCTGATATTCGCCCATATCGATATTGTCGTCATGCGCCTCCTCGAGCACATCACCGTGACGAGTTTCGAGTCCTTCGCTACGCGCGCGCCGCAACGCAAATTTGCTGTTGTCGGTGATCAGAACATCAATATCGAGAGACTTTAGCATTGTGCCGAGTGCGATTGACCAGCGATTGGCGCCCGCGATCAGGACGCCTTCGCCTTTGCCTTCCGAAATTCCCAGCCGCTCGGCGACCCACGAGGCCGAAAAACCGTGCGCGAAAATCGTCGCGATGACGACGGCAAAGCTCAGCGGGACCAGCGCTTCCGCGCCCGGCATGCCGTAGTCGACGAGACGGATTGCAAACAGGCCGGTAATCGCTACCGCGACGATACCGCGGGGTGCGATCCAGGCGATAAACAGTCGCTCGCGCCATGGCACGGAGCTGAACAGCAGGGCAATCAGCACCGACACGGGGCGGACGACGAACAGCAGCAAGATCAGGAAGATGACAAATTGGGGCCGGAACTGCTGCACGGTTTCCCAGTCCAGCGTTGCCGACAGGATGATGAACACGCCCGAAATAAGCAAGACCGCGAGATCTTCCTTGAATCGGTAGAGCGCCTGGCTCGAATAGATCTGCCGGTTGCCCATGACGATGCCCATGACCGTCACCGTGATCAATCCGGTTTCGTGCTTGATCAGGTCGGCGATCACGAAGCCCGCGATAACCGTGACCAGCAGAAATGGTGCCTTCAGATATTCCGGCACCAGTCCTCTCGGAAAAAGCCAGGTGACGGCGAAGCCAAGCCCGGCACCGATCAGTCCGGCAATGAAGCTGGCAGCCAGTACATCCATGCTGATGACCGCGATATTGGCGTTGGCGCCTTCGTAAGTGATATAGGCATAGATGCCGACGGCGAGCAGCGCGCCGATCGGATCGTTCACAATGCCTTCCCATTTCAGGATATTGCGGACCCGCGATGGGACCCGCAGCGTGCGCAACATGGGGCCAATCACGGTCGGGCCCGTAACAATCATGATGCCGCCGAGCAGAGCGGAGATTTCCCAGGAGAGGCCAGCGCCATAATGGGCCGCCGCAGTACCCAGTCCCCAGGCGATCGGACCGGCGACAAGCACCATCGTGGTCACTGCGCCGCCCGCTTGGCGCAATTCGCGGAAGTTCAGGCTGAGTCCGCCTTCAAACAGAATAACCGCAACCGCCAGTTTGATGATCGGTTCCTGCAACGCGCCAAAGTCGCGCGCGGGGTCAATTATCCCGAGCACCGGACCGGCGATAATGCCGACGATCAGCATCAGCGCGATGGCCGGACGACCGGTTCGCCACGCGATCCATTGGGCACCGATACCGAGCAAGCCGATCAGCGCGATCTTCACCATCAGGGAATCTACTAGTTCCATATTCTATCCTTGGAGGGTTTTCCGGGCTTTTGCAAAAAACTTTCGCCAGCCCAAAGGTCAGGATGTTCCGAAACGGTCGATCGCTTCTTCAATAACTCTATAAATAGATTCGAGTTCCTCGCAAGTGATGCAATAGGGTGGCATTATATAGATTGTATTGCCTAGAGGTCGTAGCAATACATTGTGATCCCGGAAAAACCGGAGAAGCTCTGGTCCGATACTGGACATATAATCGCCTGCCCCGTCGTTGATTTCTAACGCCAATATCGTCCCGCACTGGCGGAGGCCGCTGACCGATGCCCGTCGCTGCAACCGGTCGGCAAAGGCCTGATGAGCGGCGGCAATAATATCGATCCGCTCCTGAACCGGTTCGTCGCGCCAGATCGCGAGATTGGCATTGGCAGCGGCGCAGGCAATCGGATTGGCGGTAAAGCTGCTCGAGTGGAAAAACATGCGCGCACGATCTTCGGAAAAATGCGCCTGGTAGAGGGCATCTTTGGCAGCGGTGACGGCCAGTGGAATTACGCCGCCGGTCAGACCCTTGGCCATGCACAATATATCCGGCTCGACGCCTGCCTGTTCGCAGGCAAATATCGTTCCTGTGCGCCCCCATCCGGTCATCACTTCGTCGGCAATGAACAACACATCATGCGCTCGGCAGATCGCTGCCATTTCTCGCAAAACCGCAGGACTGTAGATTTTCATACCGCCCGCACCAAGGATCAGCGGCTCGACGATCAGTGCAGCTGGCGGGCTATCACTATCCTTGCAGAACGCTGCCAGCTGGTCGAGCGCCGCCTGTTCTGCCGCGGCTTCGGGAAAGTCTATCGTGCCGACATCGAACAACAGCGGTGCATATGCCTGATTGAACACGCCGCGCGCGCCAACGGACATCGCGCCGATTGTATCGCCGTGATAGCTGTGTTCCATGACCAGAATTTTCTGACGCGCTTCCCCCCGATGATGCCAATAGCCAAGCGCCATTTTGAGCGCGACCTCGACGGCCGTCGACCCGCTGTCGGAAAAGAAAATATGATCGAGAGACCGGGGCAGAAAATCCGCCAGGCCCTCGGCCAGTTCTCGCGCCGGCTGATGCGTCCAGCCAGCGAAAATGATCTGGTCCAGCTGTGCACTTTGCTCCTGAATCGCCGAAACAATTTTCGGATGGCAATGGCCGTGGGTCTGTACCCACCAGCTGGAAATCGCGTCGATAATCTTTGTGCCGTCGGCCTTGTAGAGCGCCGCACCCTCCGCTCGCGCGATCTCCGGAATCGGCTCGCCCAAACCATGCTGTGTGAACGGATGCCAGATATTGAGACTCATGAGGCGAAGTCCGCGAGATCGAAATTTTCGTGAAAGGCAGACGTCAGGCATTCTGGCGAGAGCTTGTCAATCATCGGCAAGCGGCCCAGTCTTTTTACAGCGCCAATGTCGCAGATGATTGTTTCGCTGTCGCGCACCTCCGGCCCGGTAAAGACGATACCGTGAATTTGCACGCCGCGACTGCGCAAAGCCTCGATCGTCAGCAGGCTGTGATTGATCGTACCGAGCCGTGTCGATGCGACGATGATCACGGGCACGGCCCAGTGCGCGAACAGATCGGCAAATAACAAGCGCGGATTGACGGGAACCAGCGCGCCCCCTGCGCCCTCGATGATCAGAGGGCCGTCGACCGGCGGGATGACCAGATCATCCAGCGCAATGGTGATCCCTTCCTGTGCCGCTGAAAAATGGGGAGAGGCGGGCGTTTTCAGCCGAAACCGCTCGGGCAAAATCTTTGACGGACTGATGCCGCCTATCTGCGCAACCGTCTCGCTGTCGGTACCATCCACCAGTCCAGCCTGCACCGGTTTCCAGTAGCTGCCGCCCAATGCTGCGGTCAGCGCTGCTGCAAAGACGGTTTTGCCGATATCGGTATCGGTGCCGGTGATGACGAAGCTTGCACTCACGCTGCTTCGGCCAATGCCAGAGCTTCGCGCAAAGCGCTCGAGAGGGCCAGAATGTCCTCCCGCGTCACGTTGAGGGTCAGCGAAATCCGCAGCCGCGCGCTGCCAGCGGGCACCGTAGGCGGGCGTATCGCGCGGACATCAAAACCCTGCGCTTGCAATTCCGTCGCAATGGTCACCGCCAGTTGGTCCTCGCCGAGAATGATCGGGAATATCTGGCTATCTTGCCCCTCGCTGATGCTGAGGCCGGAGAAACAGCTTTCGGCCAGCGCGATATGGTCAGCCAGATCGGTTTGCAGCGATGAATTTTCGGCGACATGAATGATCGCCTGATGCGCGAGATAGGCGGTCAGCGGGCTGGGGGCGGTGGAGAAAATAAACGGTCGGGCGCGGTTGATGAAAAAATCTCGCAGGACCGCCGGCATGGTGATCAACCCGCCTTCTCCGCCCAGCGCCTTTCCGCAGGTGCGCAATATCAATATATTTTCCTGCTGACCCAGCGCACCAGCCAGACCGGTTCCCCGCTCACCAAAAACACCGACGGCGTGGGCTTCGTCAATGACCAGCATAGCGTCGTGCTGGTCCGCCAACCGGGCAAGATCAGCCAGCGGTGCCCGGTCACCATCCATGCTGTACAGGCTCTCGACCGCGATCCAGATGGTGCCGGTACCTCCACTCGCGCGCCACGTTCGAATCTCCTGTTCCAGATCTTCGCAATCATTGTGCTGGAAAGTTTTGAAAGGGGCACGTCCCAGCTTCATTCCATCATGGACGCTGGCGTGGATAAGGGCGTCGTAGAGCACCAGATCGCCGGTCTGCGGCAAAGTGGCGAACAGCGCCGTGTTGGCCGCAAATCCGGAGCCGAAGAAAAGGCTCGATTCGGCGCCAAAATGATCGGCAGCAAACGCTTCGAGCGCTTCATGTTCCGGATGATTGCCACCGAGCAGCCGGGAGCCGCCTGACCCGTGCGCAATGCCATTGCTGATCGCGGTCTGTGCTGCGTCTTTCAGAAAGGGGCTCTGGGCCAATCCGAGATAATCATTGGAAGAAAAGTCCTTGCCGGCCGGCACCAACAGCCGCCGCTTGCGTCCGGCTTTTTCCAGCGCATCAAGCTGATCTCGATAGGGTTTGAATCGATCCATCACGGGTCCGTTAGCAGTCACTGGCCGGTGGTGGCCAGAGGCAATGCAAACTGCCGGTCATCGACTATCTCTATTGTGCGGTCGGCAAATGGCAGCGGGAAGCGTACCGGTTTATCCTTCAGGCCGATGATCGCTTCTGCCGGTCCGCCGACGCACGCCTCGATCACCGGATCGTGGGCCGCCATGCCGCCGGTCAACACCCCGAAGGCTGGCATGATCAGATGATGACGGCCCTTTACGAAGCAGCGCCGCGATACATGCCGGTTGCGCACCGCAATGCGGACCTTTGGATGATAATGGCCGGATATCTCTGGTAGCTGGCTGTTTGCCGAGGCTTGGTGCCTCAGCGCCAGACCCTCGCCGGTCCATTCGTCAACCACCGAACCACCCCACAGGCCAGCAACATCGCGGTCATGATTGCCAGTGATCCAGACCCATTCCAGCGCCGCGGTCATCGCAGACAGTTGTCTGGCCGCCTCCGGTTCCAGCCGCGCTTCGCCGCCGTCATCGTGATAATTGTCCCCCAGGCAGAAAACGGTCTGCGCGCCGGTAACACGGATCAAGTCGGCAAGATCCTGCAGCGTCGCCTGACTGTCATAGGGCGGCAGCATCTGGCCATGGCCGGCGAAAAAACTGGCTTTTTCCAGATGCAGATCCGCCACCAGCAAGGCATTTCTTGCTGGCCAATAGAGTGCCGCAGGCGCAACGATGTCAAAGCGATGATGGGCGAACAGAAGGGGAACCATGGGGATGCTATGCGATGAACATTTCCGTGATGCAAGCCGCTCTATTGGAATTTCTCGGGCAATCGCTCTATATGCGCAGCCATGACCGAATCTGTATCTCCCGTAAAAGTCGCTGCGCTCTATCATTTTGCCGTGGTCGATGACCCCGCCGCGCTGCGCCTGCAAGTGCTCGCCTTGTGCGAGAAGCATCACCTCAAAGGGACAATCCTGCTGGCCGATGAGGGGATCAACGGCACCATCGCCGGTGTGCCAGAGGCGATTGATGCGGTGATTGACGGTTTGCGGCGGCTGCCCCGTTTCGCGGATCTGGAGGTCAAATATTCCCAAGCCAGCGAGATGCCGTTTTTGCGGATGAAGGTCCGGCTGAAGAAGGAAATCGTCTCGATGGGAGTCGAGGGGGTCGATGCCGCCACCGAAAAGGGTGCCTATGTCGATCCGGCGGACTGGAATGATTTGATCGCCGATCCGGATACAATCGTGATCGATACGCGCAACGCCTATGAAGTGGCAATCGGCAGCTTCGATGGCGCGATCAATCCCAACACCGACAGTTTTCGCGACTTTCCGGCATGGTTCGATGATTTTTCTGAGAAATTGCGGAAAGACACGGACAAGGCACCGAAGATTGCCATGTTCTGCACCGGCGGCATCCGCTGCGAGAAGGCCACCGCTTATGTGAAGGCGCAAGGTTTTGACGATGTCCAGCATCTCAAGGGCGGCATATTGAAATATCTCGAAAACGTGCCTGAAAAGGAAAGCCTGTGGCACGGTGACTGTTTCCTGTTCGACCAGCGCGTCGCCGTCGGTCACGGCTTGCGGCAAGCCGACTATGGCCAATGCTATGCTTGCCGGATGCCGCTGAACGCCGCCGACCGCGCGTCGCCAGACTATATTCCCGGCGAAGCCTGCCCGCATTGTATCGACCAGCGCACCGACGAGCAGCGCGCGCGGTATCGGGAGCGCCAGCGCCAGGTCGAGAAAGCCGCGGAAGAGGGCAGACAGCATCTGGGCAGCGCATGACCGATCTGCCGGTCCTCTACAGCTTCCGGCGCTGCCCCTACGCGATGCGAGCCCGCATGGCATTGCTGGTCAGCGAGACACCGGTCCGCTTGCGAGAAGTCGTGCTGCGCGACAAACCCGAAGAAATGATTGCCGCATCGCCCAAGGGCACGGTTCCCGTGCTCGTGCTGCCCGATGGACAGGTCATCGATGAAAGTCTGGCGATCATGCGCTGGGCGCTGGAGCAAGATGATCCGCAGGACTGGCTGGATGGCGAGGCGGCGGCAGCGGAGTTGATCGCAGAGGCGGATGGCCCGTTCAAGCACCACCTCGACCGCTATAAATATCCGGTCCGCTATGACAATGTCGATCCGCTGGAGCATCGCGCCGGGGGACAGGCCTTTCTCGTGAAACTCGATTCACTGATTCAAGAGTCAGGACAGTTGATGGGAGAGCGACCCACTCTTGCCGACCACGCGATATTTCCTTTTGTCCGGCAGTTTGCCAACAATGACCGGGACTGGTTTGACGGGCTGCCTTTGCCAGCCCTGCAGAAATGGCTCGCCGATCATCTTGCCTCACCCTTGTTCAAGACGACGATGCAAAAATATCCGCAGTGGCAAAGCGGCGATGAGGAACCGATATTCAGTTGGGAAGCCGCCACCGGTTAGCAGAAATTCAGGGCCGGATTGTCCAATCCTGCCGCCGCAGCATGGCTCCTGTGATCGGGACCGTTAAGCGCCGATCATCAGAATTGCGTCACGATCTGATCCGGCTGTTCTGCGGCTCATCGATATGCAGCCGCGCGTTTTTCGGAGTCAGGAAATGGATTTTCCGGTTGGGGAAGTCGATCGCGACCTGATCAAATTTGCGCAGCACATCCATGCCCATCAACAATGTTGGCTTGTTGGCCAGACCGAAGCGCTCGAACGGCGGGGCATCGGCAAAGGCCACCGAAAGGCTTTCAAAGCGGGCCCGGCCGATGCGAAAATCGCGGGCCCGGCCAAATTCAACGCCCAGCGTCTGTCCGGTAACCGCGATCAGCAAATTATCATCGCCGAGTTCCTTTGCCCGGCGGATCAATCTTTTCTGCAATATTGTGTTAGCAATGGAAACCTGGGCGCCGGTATCAACGATTACATTGACCTTGACCCCCGAGATGGTTGCGTCGGTGAAGATCAGCTGGCCGGACCGGCGTTTGGCGGTCACGACAATTTCTCGGGACGACCGCCGGCCGTCATCCTGATCCGCATCTTCGATGAAAATCTGGTTCAGGACGAAATCGAACAGGATCCGCTGGTCCTGCAAACCGTCGAGGCCCAACATGCCGTCGGCACCGATGTGCCGGGCCGCCAGCACTGGCGAAATCAGACCATTGTAACTTTTCTGACCAAGGGTCAGGCTGGGCACATAGACCATGTCCACCGTGCTGGTGCCGGCAATACTCATCAGTTCTGCCGGCTCTTCGCCTTCGAGTGCCAGGCGGTCGGCAATGCGCCTTGAAATCACGGTCCGCTCCGCCCCGGTGTCGATAACGAAAGAAAAAGGACCCTTGCCTTCGATGTTGACCGGTACGGTCATGCGTTCGGCGCGGTCTTCATCAAGATCAACGATCTCGCCGTCAGGATTGATCCGGTTGCCCGGCTCAACCGGCTGGCCGAACGGCAGGGGATAGGCCAGGGCGATAGCGGACGCCAAGGCGGTGGTTATGGTGTTTAGAAAGGCGGACATAAGCTCTCCCCTACGAATTTCGCCAAGTGGGTCAGGATAGGCACCCGGCTGACAAATTCCAGACTGTTATCATTGACCGACGACCTGCCCCGACCAACGGTCCTTATTGCTGCTGATTTTACGCATCTTTGGGAATCAGGAAATAGATTTTTCGATTAGCAAAATCGATCGCCACCCGGTCAAATTTGCGCAAGGCGTCCATTCCCAGAAAAAGCGCGGGTTTCCTATCGAGTTGCAACGCCTTGAATGGGGCGATGTCGGCGAAGGCGATCGGAATGACACCAAAGCGCGCCCGCCCGATCAGCAGCTCTTCGGCGATCCCGTAATCGGCCTGTACCGAGCGACCGGTGACATCGACCAGAACGGTCTGAGCCATCGCCGATGATTTCAGCCGCAAGCGCTTTTGCAATGCCTTGTTGCCGATCGACAGTTCGCCGCCGGTGTCGATGATCACGCTGGTTTTGACACCGGCAATAGTGGCGTTGGTAAAGATCAGCTGGCCGGAGCGCCGTCTTGCCGTCACCACGATTTCACGCAGCGACCGGCTTCTCAGCGGCTTGCTGGTGTCCTCGACCGTGATGTTTCGCGCGCGGAAATCGAACAGGATCCGCTGTCCCTGCAGACTGTCAAGGCCAAGCACCCCGTCCGCGCCGATATCGGTTGAGCGGAATGTCGGCGCAATCAGACTGTCATAGCTGCGCTTGCCGAGAGTCAGGCTCGGCACGAACACGGTCTTCACGACCGTACTACCGGCCAGCGCCACGATCGTGACTTGCTCTTCAATATCGAGCGCCAGTGCCCCGGCGATCTCGGTAGACAATATCGTTCGCTGTGACGCGGTATCGATGATGAAATCAAAAGGTCCGCTCTGGTCGATCCGCACCGAGACGGTCATTCGCCTGATTCGGTCCTGATCAATTGCAATCTGTTCCGCATCGGGCTGCAGAAACTGGTCCGGCAGGCTGTCGGCAATAGTCGCTTCGGTTTCCGGTTCGACGGGAACCGCAAGCGGCGCTGCGAACAGGACCGCGCTGGCGCAATATATCTGGGTCATCCAGGCCATTGTGCCAGCATAGGCCAAAATTGATGGAGCTCCTAATGCGGGGCAATGGAGCGCCTTGCGCTAATCGCTTTTCATGGCCTCGTTGATCAGCGCTTCCGCCTCGATCAGCAGCGCATCATCCGTCGCCCCCTGCGCCACATGTTCGCGACCGATCATGACCAGCACCGGCACCGCCAGCGGACTGACCCGGTCCAGCTCGACATGAACCATCGACCCGGCAGCGCGGTCGAGCAGATCGCCGAGTCGCCCGACATCAGTCATCCGCGCCCGGGCGTCCGCCCAAGCTGCCTGCATCAGCACATGGTCCGGCTCATATTTGCGCAAAACGTCGAAAATCAGGTCGGTGGAGAAGGTCACCTGCTTGCCGGTTTTGCGCTTGCCCGGATGCTGGCGCTCGACCAGGCCGCTGATCACGGCCACTTCGCGAAAGGCGCGCTTGAGCAAGTGCGATCCCTCGATCCAGTCGTAAAACTCGTCTTCCAATATGTCGGCGCTGAACAGCGGCGCGGGATCGGTGACCGGCTCGACGCTGTAGCAGGCCAGCGCGTAATCATTGGCGACAAAACCGACCGGCTTCAGGCCGCGATCTTCCATCCGCCGGGTCAGCAGCATGCCCAGCGACTGGTGCGCGTTCCAGCCCTCGAAACTGTAGGCGACCATATAGTGCAGTTGCTTGTGCGGAAAGGTCTCGACAAGCAACTGCCCCGGTTCGGGCATGGTCGAGCGATGGTCCTGCATCTCCAGCCATTCGCGGACATCGTCGGGAAAGCGGGCCCAGCCGGCGCGGTCGGTCAGAAAGCCGCGCACCCGGTCTGAAAGATGCGTGGTCAGCGGCAGCCTCGCCCCCATATAGCTCGGGATCATCGCGGCTTTCTTTGACGCACGGACGATTACGTCGCTATTGTCCATCTTGATCATTTCCAGGCTCAGCCCGGCAAAGAAGAATGTGTCGCCGACCGACAGCATGGCGGCAAAACCCTCCTCGACCTTTCCAAGACTGCGGCCATTTTTGAACCGCACCGTCATCATCGCGGCATCCACAATGATTCCAGCGTTGAGCCGGTGCTGGGCAGCAAATTTCGGGTGAGTCAGGCTCCACACGCCACCGGCATCGCGGCGCAGGCGCTTGAACTTGTCATAGGCCTTCAGCGCGTAGCCGCCATCCCGGGTGAAATTCAGCACCCGTTCGAACTGGTCTTTTGACAGAGCGCTATAGGGCAGGGCGGACTGCACCTCGTCGAGCAGATCCTCTTCCTGAAACGGCGCGGCGCAGGCGCAGCTCATCACGTGCTGGGCGAGCACGTCCAGCCCGCCCTGGCGAAAAGGTTCGCCGTCGCGCCGGCCTTCGTTCACCGCATCCATCGCCGCTTGCGCCTCGAGATATTCGAACCGGTTGCCGGGCACCAGCAACGCCTTCGACGAAACATCCAGCCGGTGGTTGGCGCGACCGATCCGCTGCAGCAGGCGCGACGATCCTTTGGGTGCTCCCATCTGGATCACGCAGTCGATATCGCCCCAGTCGACCCCGAGATCGAGCGACGCCGTACAGACCAGCGCCCGCATCTTGCCTGAGGCCATCGCATTTTCCACCTTCCGCCGCGCTTCCTTCGAGAGGCTGCCGTGATGAATACCGATCGCCAGCGTCTCGTCGTTGATTTCCCAAAGCTTCTGGAAGGTCAGCTCGGCCAGAAAGCGCGTGTTGCAGAAGATCAGCGTCATCCGGTTGCTGCGAATCTGCTGCATCACCTGCGGAATCGCATAGGCACCCGCGTGGCCGGACCAGGGCACCCGTATCGGATCGCCTTCCGGCGTTTCCGGCAGCATGATCGACAGATCGGCGGGCGCGCCTTCCGCGCCCAGCACATGGGTTACCGTATCGATATCGCCATAAGGCGCGAGCCAGGCGCGGAAGTCATCCGGCTCGGCAACCGTCGCCGACAGCGCCGCCCGGCGCATGTCCGGTGCGATTTTCTGCAGCCGGGCCAGCGACAGGGCGAGCAGGTCACCGCGCTTGCCGGTGGCAAAGGCGTGGACCTCGTCGATCACCACCCGCCTGAGTCCGGCAAACAGCGTGAAACTTTCCGGCTGGCTGAGCAGCAGATTGAGCGATTCGGGCGTGGTCAGCAATATCTGCGGCGGCTTCACCCGCTGCCGCGCCTTGCGGCCCGCCGGTGTGTCCCCGCTGCGGGTCTCGACCGTGATCGGCAGCCCCATTTCTTCCACCGGCGTCAGCAGATTGCGCTGCACGTCGACCGCCAGCGCCTTGAGCGGCGAGATATAGAGGGTGTGCAAGCCGCTCCCCGCTTCCCGTTCGCCCTGAGCTTGTCGAAGGGCCGGTTGTGCCAGGCCCGGTGCTTCGACAGGCTCAGCACGAACGGATTTTGCATTCTGTCGCTCGACCAGATCAACCAGCGTCGGCAGAAACCCGGCCAACGTCTTGCCGGCACCGGTGGGAGCGGTCAGCAAGGCATGACGCCCGGCCCGCGCGGCTTCCAGCATCGCGAGCTGGTGTGGCCTGATCGCCCAGCCGCGCGATGCGAACCAGTCGGACAGAATCGGCGGAATGTTTTCATTGGCCATTGTTCCGGAATGGCGCTTCGTTGCTATTGTTTCAACTCCGCCATCAGTCCGAACAGCTGCACGACATCCGGCGGCGAGGGGTCACCGGCATATTCGCGGTAGAGCGTCGAGACATTGACCGCGATCCGCTCGCTGTCGCCCCAGGCAGAAAAATCGCCCAGCCTTATGTCATGCGCGGCATCCCGCACGGAAAGCCCGGCGTCGAAGCGCTTGCGCGCTTCCTGATCGATATAGCGCAGATAGTCCTGGACCCGCCGCACGCCGTGGACATCGGTGATCGGGCCGTGGCCGGGCACGATGGTTTCGGCCTTGAGATCGATGATCGTGTCGCAGGCGGCGATCCAGTTGGACACCGGCCCCGCCCACATGATCGGCGTGCCCTCGATGAACAATATGTCACCGGTGAAGACGGTCTTGTCGCCCGGGACATGGACCAGCACGTCGCCTGCGGTATGCGCCGGTCCGACCTCGATCAGATCGACTTTCTTGTCGCCGACCGAAAGGCCGTGATGGCCGCTGAAGGTCTGGGTGGGCAATTTCTCCTCGACATCGGTAAAATCAAAGCTGCCGAAAATATCCACCAGATATTGTCCCGCCGGTCCCATCGCCCGCGCCTGTGCCATGATCGCGGCGAGCTGGCTGGCGGGCAGTTCGGACATTTCTCGCGCGCTCGCCTCCGATGCGATAACCTCCGCCTTGTGACAACAGCCATTGCCATGGGTATGGTCGCCATTGGCATGGGTGTTAACGATGACCCCAATATCGTCCGCTGCGACCCCGGCCGCATCCGCCATGACGCCGAGCATCTCGCGGGTCAGGCTGGCATCGAACAATGTATCGACGAGCAGGGATTCGCCGCCATCGGTGATCAGCCCGGCGTTGGACCAGCCCCAGCCGCCATCGGGCTGGAGATAGGTGTAAAGGCCGTTGCCAGTTTCAACCAGACCCTTTTCAAACGGAATTGCCATCGACTCTTCTCCCGTATCACGCACCATATGCGGCATGTTGTCGTAACTATCCAGTCATTCGAACGTAGGTGGCTGGAGAATGGCGGCACGGCGATGCTTGCCGACCGTATTTTATTTTCGTATCTGGCGAACGAGGGCAATTTGACCGCGACGGTCGCGAAAGACCCAATATAGAGCGACACAATATGAATAACCGGGCAACGTCGAAAAACCGCATCGAATGGGGGTTCATGCTCACCCTGCTGGTCATCATTACGCTGGCCTTTGCGTTCATTGTCGAGCCGTTTTTCGGAGCCATCGTCTGGGCGGTGGTGGTCGCCGTGCTGTTTCGGCCGGTCTATGATCGCCTGTTAGGCCTTTTGCCGGGCCGGACCAATCTGGCGACGGTGATCACTTTGGTGCTGATCCTGTTGCTGGTCATCGTTCCCGCGATTCTGCTTGGCTTCGCGATGGTGCAGGAAGCGACGGGCATCTACCAGAGGATCCAGTCTGGCGAGATCGATTTCAACGCGGTCTTTAAAGGATTTGAAAAATCCCTGCCGCACTGGATGCAGGTTCAGCTCTCTGCCTATGGCTATGGCGATATTGCCAGCATCAGGGCAGAGGTCGAACAATATGTTTCCGGCATTCTTGAATTTCTGCTCGGTCAGCTGCTCAGCGTGGGGCAGGGAGCGTTCCAGTTCCTGCTCGGTCTGGGCGTGATGCTCTATCTCACATTCTTCCTGCTACGCGACGGCCCGGCGCTGATTGACCGCATTGGCGATATGATTCCCCTCAAGGAGTCAAAACGTCATATCCTGATGGAGCGCTTTCTCGCTGTGATCCGCGCGACGATCAAGGGCAGTCTGGTTATCGCGGTTATTCAGGGCACGCTGGGGGGACTGGTCTTCTGGGCGCTCGATATCCGCGGTGCGTTGCTGTGGGGCGTGGTGATGGGCGTGTCATCGCTGATTCCGGCGATCGGGACTGGCTTTGTCTGGGTGCCGGTCGCCCTCTATCTGTTCGTCACCGGCGATGTTACCGAGGGTATCATATTGAGCCTTTGCGGCGTTTTCGTGATCAGCATGGTGGACAATGTCGTGCGCCCGATCCTGGTCGGTCGGGATACAAGAATGCCTGACTATGTGGTGCTGATTACCACTCTCGGCGGGCTGCAATTATTTGGCATCAATGGCATTATCATCGGCCCGCTGGTCGCAGCGCTGTTTATTGCCAGCTGGAGCATTTTCTCCGATATGCACAAGGTTCACGAACCCGAGAAGGTCAGCGACTAGCTGCGTTGGCAGGCCGCTTCATCCGCCATCGCGATCATCGAGCGGGCATGGCGCAGCGCCACCGCGTGATGGTCATGGCCATAGCCGCCGCCTAACGCGCTGGCGACGGGAATGAACCGGTCGCGGGCCCGGCGGATCACCATCCGTTCGCGCCGTTCCAGGCCAGCGTCGCTGAGCGCCAGCCGGCCCAGCCGGTCATCGACATGCGGATCGACACCCGCCTGATAGAGCAGCATGTCCGGTTGGAAGTCGGCAAGACTTTCCGTCAGGGCCCGGTCCAATATGGCGAGATAGTGGTCATCCTCGACGGCATCGGGCAGCGCGATATCGCGGCTGGAACATGCTTTTCGCGTCGGGAAATTGCGCTCGCTGTGGATGGACAGAGTGAAGACATCTGTACGCCCGGCCAGCAATACGGCGGTCCCGTCACCCTGATGCACATCGAGATCGACGATCAGGATCTTGCGCGCATCGCCCTCCGCCAACAGCCGGTTGGCGGTAATCGCCAGATCATTGAACACACAATAGCCGGCGCCGGTATCGGCCAGCGCATGGTGGCTGCCACCGGCGCTGTTGGCGGCATAGCCATGGTCCAGAGCAAGCTTTGCCGCCAGCCAGGTGCCCCCTGATGTATATTGCACACGGCTGGCAATCTCGGCGGATACGGGAAAGCCTATCCGGCGCTCCGTTTCACGTGGAACAGAGGCGGTCAGCACTTGCTCGACATAGGCCGGATCATGCACCGCCTCGATCCAGTGCCGTGGCATTGGTCCCGGCTCGTGAACAACATGTTCCGGCGCGTGTTCCCGAATGGCGTCCATCACCAGCTGATATTTGTCGAACACAAAACTACCGTTTTTCGGTCGCGGCGCGACATAATCGGAATGATGAACGATATGGAGCATGACTATTCTAGACTGCTTTCCGCAAATGATAGGTCAACGCAAGGCCATGCAAAGCCTTCCCGCATCAAGCGGGATTTTTTCGCTGATTCCGGCCCATTGATCTGCCCTTGCAGAATATTGTCACGCACCGCGTATCAATTGACCCGGGCGAGCCCCGGTGGACTGGTCAAAGCGCCGGATGATTTCTCCGGAGACTATGGTTGCATCATAGCCGGTTGCGCGCTGATGCAATCTTTGGCCACCGGCGGGAAGGTCCCGGACGATCTCGGGCAGATGCAGTTCCAGCCGATCCATATCAATGACATTGATGTCGGCCTTGGCACCGGCCTTCAGCAAGCCGCGCTGGTTCAAACCGACCGCAGACGCGGCCTTGTGCGACAGCATATGGATTGCCTGCGGCAGGTTGAACCGGAAGCCATTGGCTTTTTGCACATATTGCTTGAGCAGATAAGTCGAGTAGCTGGCATCACATATCGCGCCATAATGGGCACCGCCATCACCAAGTCCGGGTATGCAATGCGGGTGGCTGAGCATTTCGTGAGCGCTGGCCAGCGTGCCATTCTCGTAATTGCCGAGTGCCGCCAGAAACAGCCCCTTGCCATCGGTATCCAGCAACCGGTCATAGGCAATTTCTTGCGGCGTGCAGCCTTTTGCGGCTGCCTGACCGGCCATGCTCATCTCTTTCGGCGGTGCATAATCCGGCGGATCGTCCAGCGGGAAGAGCCAGTTCCAGTCGCGGGCCAGGGCGTTGAACGGATGGCCCGGCTCGAACTCCTCGCTCAGCAACGCCTCTCGCATGGCTGGATCCCGCATCGCCGCGACCTGCTGCTCAACTGGCAGGTCCGCGATCTTTGCCCAGCTCGGGCAAAGGATGAACGGGTGTACGGTCAGCTCCAGCCCGGCGATCAGGCCGATCGGACGCGGCATGATTTGAGCGGTGGCTTTGCCGCCATAGGAATTGGTGCGGTCGATCATTTCCAGCACCCGGCGCCAGCGCGGCGGACCGTCATTGCCGGAGGCAAGCGTGAAGGTTGCGGGCCGGCCAGAGCTTTCGACGACCCGTTCGATGACCTTATATTCCTTGTCCCAACCGACAAAGGCATCCAGCACGACCTGAAACGTCCCGGTACCGGCATCCGCCATGCCACCACAGATGGCTTCCAGCTCGGCAATATCTGCTTCAAAGGTCGGTATGCTGCCGCCGTCTGCGGTTTTGTGGATCGACAGGCGCGAGGTGGCAAAACCGATGGCCCCGGCTTCCATCGCTTCCCGGCACAGCTTGCGCATCATCGCCAGATCTTCCTCATTGGCCGGTTCGCGCGCGGCACCGCGTGCGCCCATTGCATAGACCCGCAGCGGCGAGTGCGGCAGATAGGCGGCAACATCGATATCGCGCTTTCCCTTGGCCACGACGTCGAGATATTCCGGAAAGGTCTCCCAGTTCCAGGGCAGGCCGTCGGACATCACTACGCCGGGAATATCCTCGACGCCTTCCATCACATTGATCAGCATATCGTGATCCGCCTGGCGGCAGGGTGCAAAGCCGACACCGCAATTGCCCATGATCGCCGTAGTCACGCCGTGCGAAGAGGAGGGGCTAAGCTCTTCGGCCCAGATCGACTGGCCGTCATAATGGGTGTGCACATCGACAAAGCCGGGGGTAACGATCTTGCCAGTAGCGTCGATTTCTTCGCGGCCGGTGCCGGACACAGTGCCGATCACCGACACTTTTCCGTCACTGATCGCGACATCGCCGTCGATCAGATCACCGCCGCTGCCGTCGGCGATGGTCCCGCCACGGATTACCAGATCATATTCACTCATGCTATCGCACCTCTCATGCCTTGATCCAAATGACGATGCTGCCGATCAGCGAGCCCAGAACGAAAATATAGATGGGTGGCATGCTGATATACAGCCAGCGCAGCCGTTTCTCGGGCGCCCGGTGATAGCCCAGCGCATAGCCGACCCGCATGAACGGCCAGGTCAGACCTATGCCCGCCGCCCAATAGGGGCTGACCACATAAGCGAACAGCCACAGGCCGGGCAGAAACAGCACGAGATGTTCCAGCGTGTTCTGGTGCGCCCTGACATAGCGCTCATATTCGGGAGGACCGCTGTGCGACGGCACCGCTATCTTGAAGCGGCCGCGCGCCAGCCCTGCCATCAGCAGGGTAAAATAATAGGCTAGCAAGGCGAGGGCGCTGACAAAGGTGACGTAAATATACGGATCCATAAGCAGCAATTCATCATCCCTTATCGTGCCGCTTTGAACGAACGACAGAGACCTGGCCATACTGCATTTCGATAAGATGCCGGTGCAGCGGCAACCGGACTGCCGTGGCGAGGGGGCAGGTCTCGCTAGGTTTACCTGCTGACTAAATATTGGGAAAATGTCCCATCAGTCAGGAATCGGGAAATGCGCTCCGGGACGCCATTTAATGCAAGCCATTGAAAATATTGAACTTCGCGCAGTTGGCACGGGCCATGCAATGCTGTTGTTATCTTCGCTACAGGAACTGCGAAGGACTATTTAAACAACAGGGAATTTCAAAATGAACAATGCAAATATTCAAAACCATGTCGCCGCCGCTTTCGCCGCTCTTTTCTCCGCTGCCGTTCTGGTTGCCGCAAGTGTTGGCCCCGCGGTTCAAAACTCAGCCGCTCTGATCGCCTAGTCAAATCAGCAGAAAGGAAAAATCATGCCCCGTTTCACGCTCCGCGAGGAAATCGCCGCCGGCTTTGCCGCCATCCTCTGCTCCGCAATTTTCGTGCTCTCCGCAGTCGGTCCGGCAACCGGCGGGGCCGCCGCCAACTTCATCTGATACCGGTCGGCTGGCGCTAATGCCCCGCCTGTTCCCCCCGCTCGAGGCCGGAAAGCGCCAGTTGCTCGTCAATCTGCGCCATCAACCGGTCGAGCCCCTCCTGTGATTTGGCTTCGGCACGGGCGACCAGGACATCCTGGGTATTGCTGGCGCGCAACAGCCACCAGCCGTCTTCGGTATTGACCCGCGCGCCGTCCGTGTCATTGACTTCAGCCCCGCTCGCCGACAGCCGCTCGAGGACTTCGTCAATGACCGGGAACTTCCGGCTCTCATCAACCTGAAAGCGCATTTCCGGCGTGTTGATCATCTCGACCATATCGCTCCGCAGCTGAGTCACGCTCTTGCCGATATTGGTCGCTGCCTGAATCAGACGGATCGCGGCATAAGGAGCATCGTCAAAGCCGTAATAATCATGCTTGAAAAAGACGTGGCCGCTCATTTCGCCAGCCAGCGGTGATCCGGTTTCCTTCATCTTCGACTTGATCAGGCTGTGGCCAGTCTTCCACATCAACGGTTCACCGCCCAGCGCAGCGACCCGGTCGTATAGCGCCTGCGATGCCTTGACGTCGGCAATGATGGTTGCCCCAGGCTCGCTCTTCAGCACATCCTCGGCATAGATTTGCAGCAACTGGTCACCCCAGATCACCCGGCCTTCGCCATCAATCGCGCCGATACGGTCGCCATCGCCATCAAACGCGACTCCGAAATCGAGATTTTTTTCCGCCACCAGCGCCTGCAGGTCGACCAGATTCTTTTCTTCGGTCGGATCGGGATGATGGTTGGGGAACATGCCATCGACATCGGTATAGAGAAGATGATGCTGGCCGGCACCACGTTCGGTAAGCAGCTTGGTCAATTTCTCGATCACCGGTCCGGCCGCGCCGTTGCCGCAATCCCACGCGACCTTGAAAGCACCACCGGTAAAATTCTTCAGCAGGCGCTCGACATATTGATCTTCGATCTCAACCCGTTCCAGCGTGCCGCTGCCCGCGTCCCAGTCACTCTCCGATGCCATCGTGCCGAGCTTCATGATGTCTGCACCAAAAAACGGGCGTCCCTGAAACACCATCTTGAAGCCGTTATAATTGGCAGGGTTATGGCTACCGGTGATCATGATGCCGCCCTGAACCTGATCCAGCACGGCTTCTGCATAATAAAGCATGGGAGTGGGACCCATCCCGACCGAAATGGCGTTGATACCGGCATCGTTCAGGCCGCGGATCAGCGCTGCCTCTAATACCGGTGAGCTGGTGCGTCCGTCCCGCCCGGTAGCGACGGCTGTCCCGCCGTCGCGCGCTATCAGCGTTCCGAAGCCACGTCCGATGGCATAGGCGTCGTCCTCGCCCAGTGTCTCATCAATGATCCCGCGAATGTCATATTCGCGCAGCGACGTTGGGTGAAAATTGTGGGAGGTGGGTGCGTTCATGTCAGAGCCCTAGCATATTGGATTTACTGATCTTTGTAAGCGGCGGATATGTGAAAATCCAGCCCTACCGTCAAAATGCGAAAGCTCGGTTACCGCCTGTTAGATGCTTCCAATTCTTCCACCAAAATATCCCGCGCCCGGTTGATCATCTTGGCCAGCTGCTCGTCTCCGCCATTGTCGGGATGATGTTCCGCCAACCGCTGTTTCCAGGCCGCGTTGATCTCGGCAAATCCCGCGTCGTCACTCACTCCCAGCAGGGAACGTGCGCGATCCAGTTCAAAATTGCGTGGCTTGCGTTTCGGTTCCTCTGTATCGCGGGCCGGGATCAATATCCGCCATCCGCTCAGAAAGGCGGCCCCTGCCAGCATTGCTCCCCCCATGATCCAGCCGCCGCTCCGCAGAAAATTCGCACCCACCAGAGCAACCACAAGCGCCAGCCATTGATTGGAAGTCATGGTTTTTGCCTTGCCCGACAATATCAACCACAAGAAAATTGCGCCGCCGAAGATCAGCAATGGCAGCATTGATCAGGCCACCAGTTTCGGTGAAGTGGCGGCGGGTTCGCTGTCATCGATCAAGGATTTTCTGGCCTGCGGCAGCGCCAGATGCTTGATCAATTCCCGCAATTCCTGCCGCGCGGCGAGATGACTCGTCGCCAGCCGACCAAGATATTGCTTGTCCAGCATGGTCAGGCCTGACGGAAAAAGTTCGCGGTAAATGACGCGCTCGCTCAAGCCGGGAATGATCCGGAAGCCAACGCGCTGGGACAATTCTCCGAGTGCAGCGACGATCCGCTTCATATTATGGGCTTCGACATATTGCGTCCGGTTTCTCAGCACCACCCAGTCGATGGTCGCACCATCTGCCTTGGCCCGCGTCTTGCGCGCATCCCAGATCAACTCCGCGTAAAAACTCAGCTTGCTGACCTTGTAGGTTTCCGGATGCACCTGTCCGATCAGATCGAAATCAACAAAGCTGTCATTGATCGGGGTGACAAGACTGTTCGCTCGGGTCGCCACATAGCGCGCATATTCGTCATCGCGGCCCGGCGTGTCGAATAGCAGATAATCGACACTCTGGCTTGTCCGTTCCATCAGTTTCTCAAGCTTGCCTATATCGTCGCCGTCAAACACTTCATATTGAGGCTGCGGAATATCGACGCTGAGGCGCTTCATCGTGGCGTCCCGATTTTCCAGATAACGATAGGATGTGCGCTGCCGCGGATCGAGGTCGATGACCGCAACCCTGTGGCCTTGATAGGCCAGAGCAACCGCAACATGGACGGCGGTGGTCGACTTGCCGGTGCCGCCTTTCTCATTAGCGAAGACAATATGATACGCACTACTGGTCACGTTTTGATCAAAATCCCTGTTCTTGGCCCTTGCGAAGGGCAATCGTCCGTCCCATAGCTTAGATGAGTTCGACAGCAAAATCTAAACGCAAAGAATGACGCATGCAAATTGTTCGACAGCTTGCTCCGCTGCAAGATGCCCTGGCGGAGCTTCGCAAGCCGGGTCTGAAAATCGGGCTGGTTCCCACGATGGGTGCGCTGCACGCGGGCCATATGCGGCTGGTGGAAGTAGCGAGAGAGCATTGCGATGCGGTGGTTGTGTCGATCTTTGTCAATCCGACCCAGTTTGGCGAAGGCGAGGATCTGGATGCCTATCCGCGCCAGGAAGCCGCCGACGCCGCGCTGCTGGATGCCGCAGGAGTGGAATTGCTCTGGGCTCCCACGGCGGATCAGATGTATCCATCCGGCTACGCCACCAGCATCAGTGTTAGCGGGGTCAGCGACGGCCTCTGCGGTGCTGCCCGGCCCGGTCATTTTGACGGGGTCGCAACGGTGGTGGCGAAACTGTTCAATCAGACCCGTCCCGATGCGGCTTTTTTTGGCGAAAAAGACTATCAGCAGCTGGCGGTCATCCGGCGAATGGCCCGCGACCTCGATTTCATCCATGATATTATCGGTGTCGCGACCGTGCGCGATCCCGACGGGCTCGCCCTGTCGTCGCGCAACGCTTATCTGAGCGAAGCGGAAAGAGAGAGTGCCGTGGCGCTTCCGGCAGCAATGCGGGAAGCGGCTAGCGCGATTGCGGCTGGCGGCGAGGTCGCCGCAATTCTGGCCGACGCGAAGTCCCGAATATTGGCATCCGGATTTCACAAGATCGACTATCTGGAGCTGCGCGACGCCGATACTTTGGCCCTCCTCGATGTTCTTGCCAAACCTGCCCGTCTGTTGGCGGCTGCGCGCATTGGACGCACTCGTTTGATTGACAATATCCCGGTTGAATAGGGTCCTGGTGCAGCATGGTTAATCTGCAGAAATTCAAAAAAACGCCTGATTTTCAGAGGTTTTGGACCGCTGCCGCCGAATTTCTGAAAATCCTGTTAACCATTTCTTTAGCATATTGCGTTGAAAGTCTCCCTGTCGCTGCATTTGCGACGACAGAAAACAGGGACTGAAAATATGGGCAACAGCATGAAAAGCGCCGCCTTTCTGATCGAAAGCCGCCTCGCAGAGGCGTCTCGGGGCAGCAGCAATGCATATTATGATCTGGGTGTGATCTACTCGACCGGATCTGATGGTGTTGATGTGGATCTGATCGAAGCGCATAAATGGTATAATCTGGCGGCCTTGTCCGGCCACGAGCAAAGCAAGATCTGCCGTGCAGAAATCTCGCTGGACATGACGGCGCGCGAAATCGCCGAGGCGCAGCGGGAAGCGCGTAACTGGCTGCAGGACAATACGCGCCGCGCGGCCTAGGACTAGTTTGACTTTTTAAACGGGCCCATCTCGGCCAGAAATTCAATGTCGGCAGCGACTGCACGTTGTTCACGTTCGAGATAGTCGGCAATGGCCGACCGAAATCCCGGATCGACAATATAATGCGCTGACCAGGTCGGCACCGGCTGATAGCCACGCGCCAGCTTGTGGCTCCCTTGCGCACCCGCCTCGACGGTTTTCAGCCCGCGCGCTATGGCTGCGTCAATCGCCTGATAATAGCAAATCTCGAAATGGAGAAACGGGATATTGCGGGTACATCCCCAATAGCGACCGAAAAGCGTGTCTGCGCCAATCACATTCAGCGCGCCGGCGATGGGGATACCGTCCTGCAAGGCCAGGATCAGCAGCAGCTTGTCGGCCATTTTCTGTTGCAACAGATCAAATGCGCGGCGCGTCAGATAGGGCTGCCCCCATTTGCGCATTCCGGTGTCCTGATAAAATTCCCAGAAATAGTCCCAGTGCTGCGGTTGAATTTCATCGCCGGTCAAATGGACAATATCAACAGCTTCCTGGGCTTTGCTCCGTTCCCGGCGGATCGCCTTGCGTTTACGGGACGACAATGCGCCCAGAAAGCCGTCAAAATCCTGATAGCCGTCGTTCTGCCAATGGAACTGGCTGTCGGTGCGGATCATCCACCCGGCCTCGCGAAAATGGGAAAGCTGGTCTTCGCTGACGAATGTCGCATGGACCGACGAGATTCCGTTATTCTCCGCCAGTTGCTCAGCCGCTCGTAACAGTGGCACGGCCAGCGCCTCGTCTCGCATTAGCAGACGCGGGCCGGGTACCGGCGAAAAGGGCGCCGCGATCTGAATTTTCGGATAATATTGGCCGCCGGCATTTTCGAATGCATGAGCCCATTGCTGGTCGAAAATATATTCGCCCTGGCTGTGGGACTTCAGATAGCTGGGCAGGCATGCGGCAATGGACCCGGCCTTGTCTTCAATGATGATCGGCAGGGATTTCCAGCCGGTGCCCGGACCAACGCTGCCGGATTCCTCCATTGCTGAAAGAAAGCCGTGGGATACGAATGGATTGGCTTCACCGGCACAGGCATCCCACTGATCCGTCGGCAGGCTGGCGATATCATCGCCAACACGGGCCAGTATATCGGTGGGAGCAGCGGGAGAATCAGACATCGCGTTCCATGCTATCAGCTCTGCGGCATCTCATAAACCGGTTCGTCCGCATAGCGAAGGGCGGCTTTCTCCTGTTCGGCCGAGCGGACCGTCCAGGTAACGATTGGCAGGCCCCGTGCCCGCTGGGAAGCGGCAAAACGCGAGGGCAGGTCGCGGATATCATAGGCCAGAAAATCCGGCTTCGCGATCCACAGGTTGCGGTGGCGCGCGATCCGGCCGCGCCAGTTCTTGCCATGCTCTTCGGTTACCACCAGTCCGCGCACAATATGGTCTGCATTGTTGCGAAACCAGGCGCTCACCAGCGGATTGAAGGACATGATCGCCGCCTTGCCACCATAGCCTTCCAGCGCCCGGCGCACCGACAGGCACAGCGGCCCCACGCGCCGGTTGCGGGATTTGAGTTCGATTAACAGCGGCACTTTTCCCGCAATCTGTTCCAGAGTCTCGCGCAAGCGCGGAATTTTACCATGGCCATCCCGCAATGCGATCTGATCGATATCCTCGGAGCGCAAATTGCCGATGGGTCCCGACCGCTCGGTCAGGCGATCCAGGTCATAGTCATGAAAGACAAAGGCGCGACCATCCTCCGCCGCCTGAACATCGCATTCGATGCCATGGCCCAATTTGATCGCCGCTTCGAACGCCGCTGGACTGTTTTCGAGTATGCCGTTGCCGTGGAGGCCGCGATGCGCATAGGGCTGACCCTTGAGAAAGGCTACGCGGCCCGGTTCCGGAGCGGGCGCGAGCGCGTTATCAAGCAGCGTGCCGATCACTCGGGCTTGAGGGCAATTATTGCGTCGACTTCCACCGCGACCCCCAGCGGTAGCGATGCGACGCCAACGGCGCTTCTGGCGTGCTGTCCGGCCGCTCCGAAGATCACTTCCATCATGTCGGAGCAACCATTGGCCACCTTGGGGTGATCGGTATAGTCCGCCGTGCTGTTTACGAACACGCCGAGTTTGACAATCCGGTCGACGCGGTCAAGCGATCCAGCCGCCTTCTTGATCTGTGCCGCGATCATCAGCGCGCAGGCTTTTGCCGCCTGCTGCCCTTCTTCAAGCGACATATCGTCGCCCAGTTTTCCGGTGATCAACTGGCCGTCCTGCATCGAAACCTGCCCGCTGATATGCAGCAATCCATTCACTTCGACCGCGGGAACATAAGAGGCAACCGGCGCAGCGGGCGTCGGCAAATCGATACCTTTGGCGGACAGGGCTTTTTCAATATTATTGGTCATAGGGTATCACTTTCAGGCATGGTTGGCAGGATCACGCTCTTGCGAGGGCAGGTCCGTTGCCGGAGCTGGTCGGGCCTGTTCGAATTTGTCGGATATCCAGGCCAAGGCTTCGCTCCAGAAGTCGATGCGGGCATGGGCGGCGGGATTGGTCTTGATATGTTTTGCCATGATCGGCTCGCCGACCATCTGCAGCCGCCAGACATCAGGCGCATGTTTCGCTACGCTGCCGTGCTGATGACCCAAATCATCGACAAACACCGTGACCGAAGGATCAAATTCCGCGAGAATACTGGTCAGCGCCTCGCCCTTGCCGCCCTGGTTGGTATAGACCGGAAAATCGATGCCGACTGCCTTGAGTTGCTCCGCACGCGCTTCGCGCCGGTCATCCAGCAGATTGGTCAATATCACCACATCGGCCCCTTCACTGAGGGCATTGATCGCTGCGACCGCACCCTCAATCGCGCCCTGTCGGTGCATTTCGGTGTCGAAAAATTCCTTCAGCATCGGCCAGATCTGCTCTGGCAGGACCTGAGTGCCGTCATGTTTATGGCGCAGCGCGTTGGCGAAGTCACTTCCATTTTCAAGATCGAAATGAATGTGCTTGTCGCTGTCCAGCCATTGCTGGAACGGCACGACCATATGCAGCAATACTTCGTCGCAGTCGCTGATCAGCAGCGGCTTTTTACTCATGGAACTCTCCGGCAGCGTTAAGATGGTGGGCGGCAGCGGACAATTTGGCCGGAGCCACTCCGATGGCGTCTGCGCAGGCCAGCAGATCGGGTTCGTGATTGGCGAGAAAGCCGAGCAGCGATGCCAGCATGGTCGGATCTTCGAGGCCAGATCGCAATTCGCGCGGATCCAGTCCGGTCAGTGCCAGCAACCGCTCGGCGCGATCCTGATCCTGCAGCACCCAGCCGAGCGCCTGCAGGGCGATGATTTCGCTATCCGGCTCGAGATTGGGATTTGTTTCCATTACCGCTTTCGCCTAATGGTTCGGCGGCAAGTTTGAAAGGGCAAATTCGGTCGTGGCAAAAAGAGTGTTGGTGGTTGAGGACAATGAATTGAACCTCAAGCTGTTCTGCGATCTGCTGCGGGCGCATGGCTATGCGGTGGAGCCGGTCAGCGATGGTCGGCAGGTGCTCGAAAAGGCGCGGAGCTTCGTACCGAACCTGATCATCATGGATATCCAGCTGCCGCACGTCAGTGGCCTGGAGCTGATCGAGCAGATCAAGAATGATGGCCAGCTCAAGATCATTCCGATCATGGCTGTGACCGCTTATGCTGGCAAGGGCGATGAAGACCGGATATTGAGCGCCGGCGCCGAAGCTTATGTTTCAAAGCCGATATCGGTCGCCAAATTTATCGAATCGGTGCAGCAGGTGCTGCACCGTTAAAGTTCAACGAAAAATCGCTTACTTGATTTTCGCTTCTTTAAACTCGACATGCTTGCGCACGACCGGATCATATTTGCGCTGCACCATTTTCTCGGTGAGATTGCGCGGATTTTTGCGGGTTACATAGAAAAATCCCGTGTCCGCGGTGCTGACGAGCTTGATCTTTACATTGGCTGGTTTCGCCATGGTGCATTCCTTAAGGCAGAAGCTGAAATAAAAACAGCGACGCAATCCGGCGCCGCATTCGTTCAGCGCGCTAATGGTGAAAAGGCCGCAGGTTGTCAAGAAAAAGCCTGCATCAGGGACCGGCCTCCAAACTATACTGCTGTTCACCACTATTTAACCATGTTTCTGCATCGTTGGTCCGCATCAGGGAGCAATTGCGGTGAATCACGATAATATTCTTTTCGTCCAGACAGAAATGCTGAAATTGCTGGACGCTCTGCCGGTCGAGATGGTCACGCAGCGGCCGCGCCAATTCCTGATCCATCTGGACGAGATTCGGCAAAAAGCCACGCAGCATCATCTGTGCGCGCTTCGCGATCTCGCTTGTGCCCTGGAGAGCGCCTTGCAATCCGCCCTGCAGAATGGCGGTGCGACAACCATCGCCCGGTCTTATCTTGAAGCGATGCGCGCGACGCTGGATTGCGGAGAGATGAGCCCTGCCATGACTGAGGCACTGATGGCGAATGTCGCTGTCCGTCTCGGCGGTCTGCCGTAACCGCCCGGATCGTGGATGCATTTCTAACTTCGCTCTTTGCGCTCGCACTCGCAGAATTTGGTGACCGGCCACAGATTCTCTGTGCAGCCCTGGCGATTCGATACGGCCGGCCATCGCCGGTAATCTTTGGCCTTGCGGCTGCCACATTTTGCAATTGCGTGATTTCCGCCATAGCCGGATCGGCAATCCACCGCTGGATCAGCGAAGACGCCTTGCAACTATTCTATGCCTTATCTCTCATTTTTGCCGGCTTTGGCATGGTCGCCTGGCGCCGCCCGGTCGATCTGCTCGAAAAATGGCGACTGGGACCATTCTGGACATCTTTTCTCGGCCTCTTCATCCTGCAGTTTGGCGACAAGGGGCAGTTCGTGCTGGTCGCGACTGCCGCGCGTACTGACATGGCGGCCTTTGTTATAGCCGGAGGATGGTTCGGGGTGATGATCGCCTGTCTGCCCGCGATCCTGTTCTATCGGCAATTGACCGACACTATTCCGATGGCTCCTGTTCGCTATGCGGGCGGAGCGGCGTTTCTTCTGGTCGGTGCCGTTCTGGCATTGGGTGCCTGGGGCATAATCTGAAGAAAACCACGGTGCTCTTCCGATAGCAGCCAATCGATATTATCAATCTGAGAGAGCAAATCTTCCGGTTATCTTAAGGCATCAAAGCAATATATTACATTGTCATAGACTAGACAGATCCGAAAAGGAGAATGAAAATGACGAATGGTGACAATGCAAAGAAGGCGGTAGCTGAAGCACTGAACGGGATTCTGGCAGACAGTTTTGCCCTTTATCTCAAGACAAAAAATTTCCACTGGCATGTTTCTGGCCCGCATTTCCGGGACTATCATCTCATGTTTGACGAGCATGCGGCCCAAATTCTTGCGACCACCGACTTGATCGCGGAACGGGTTCGCAAAAATGGGCTCCGTACCCTGACCTCGATTGGTGACATCGCAAAGCGGCAGAGCATCGTCGACAATGATGAGGCAAAGGTGGCTGCGGCTGATATGCTGGAGGAGTTGCGTACGGACAATCTGAAGTTGGTGGAGCAACTTCGCGAAGCGAAAGAGCTGGCCGGAGAAGCGGGTGATAACGCGACCGATGGTCTGCTTGACGACTGGACGGACCAGGCCGAAGAGCGTGCGTGGTTCTTGCTGGAAATTGCCCAGAAAGACTGATCGCCCACAGAGTCATCTTCAATAATGGGATGACTGACAAGCAGGATCCTGCTGCCGCCGCTTGTCTGAACGACAGAATGAGCGGCGGCACGGTCTGGGCGAAAGTGGCAAAACCTGTTGCCCAATCATCACAGATGCAACTAAAATTCGACTTCGGGTGCTCACATACTCGCCGAAAACAAGACTTTGTCGTTTATTGCTGTGAACCCCAGAAAATTTAGCTTTGATTTGAGCCCCAGAATCAAGCACAACATTCCCCTAGAGTCTATTGTGGCTGAATTTTATAGGGGACGTTCTTTCATGCACAAGAATTTTGGACAATCTAATCGATCTGTACTGTTGCGTACTGCAGCGGCGGGTGTAATCGCCACGCTTGCTCTGGCGACACCGGCACAGGCTATCGTACCCAATGATAATTATACTCCGGAGCAAATCCTTGATGAAGCTGGCGGCGTCAATGGCGTTGGCATGTTCGCTCGCGGCGACGGCTTTGTCTGCTCCGGCACCCTGATCAACCCGCGCACCGTATTATTTGCCGCGCACTGCGTGAATGATCGTCCTGAGAGCGACTACGGGACTGTTGTTAATACAGCTTGGTCCTTCGATTTTGACGCCATTCAGCTCCGTAACTTCATTCGCGATGAATTGGGGATCACCAACGGCACATTTGAACAATCGGTCAATACATTTCTGGTCAATCAGATTTATTGGAACGCTCAGTCGACCGAACAAGCGGCCAGCCAGGGTTTCCTCGAGGGCGATATTGCTCTTGCCAGCCTGGCCACCCCGGCAGGCGATATCCCAACCTGGGCGCTGCTTTTCTCGCCCCTGCCAACTCCAGAGTCGATCAGCGATGAGGATGGTACGGGTTACCATGTAAAAATAACGGGCTATGGCCGAACGGGCAGCGGATCAGTCGGCTCGAACATCAGTGTCGATTTTAGACGCCGCGCGGCCGAGAATATGCTTGGCTCGCTTTCATCCTTCGACTCCCGTGACGCTTGGCTTTTCGGCGACGATACAGGTGGTCTGCCGCAGGTCCTTTATCGTATGGATTTTGATGACCCGAACAAGACCAATCCATTTGACTTTAACCTGTACAAGGACGAGCCCCGCGAACGCGAAGGCACAACGGCTGGTGGCGATTCCGGCGGGCCGTTGATTCTGGATGCAGCGAATAACAACCTGTCTACCGAAGATTTGCAAATTGGTGTCTTGTCGGGCGGTTCGCGTTTCTTCTTTGAACAGGTATTCAGTTCATACGGCACGGAAAGCTTTTATCAGCCATTGTTCCTGTTTGCTGACTATATCGCGGCCAACAATCCTTACCGGTATGTCAGCGCGAAAGCGGGGGATGGTGCTTGGGAAGATGCGACACATTGGCAGACCGATCTGGATCCTGCTTATCGCGTCATTGATGCCGACGGAAACGTGGTCAACGGTTTCCCTGACACCCAATCCGCCGGTCGTTTTGGGGATAGCCCGGAATTTGGGCAAGTGTGCTTCGATCCGGAAGGTAATAATCCGGGCGACAGTTGCTATGATTTTGCAACCGGCGAAGATACACCGCCATCGCGCCCCGCTCCCGTACCGCCACCAAATCCGGATCCCGAACCCAAAACTAATGCGGGGGGAAACCTGACTTCGGGTATTGGCATCGTCGAATTTGGCGAGGCTTCCAAAGTGTCCGATCTCGCCGCCGGTGGCGACGCCGAATCCTCGGCAGTGGTCGCGCAGGTCTCCGCCGCACCCGTCGAGGTTGCATCTGCTTCATCGCCGGCTGCGCGCGGTAACATGATCATGGGTGCAGAGCATCAGGCCCAGGGCAATGGCGTGGACTTCGCCATCCAGGCTCCACACAATGGTGTGGAATTGTCAGAGGAAGAGTCGCAGGCTCCGGGCGATCCGCAGCCAGCGCCCACGCTGGCCAACGGGCTGGCCGGTGCGACCGATTTTGTTCCTGACAATATTGATCCAACGATCAGTGCTGACTCATCGGAGCAGGTCAATGCCCGCTATTTTGACGTCACGCTGGATCAGACTGGCACCACCACGCTGAGCAGTGACAAGACCATCGATCGTTTGAGTGTCAGCGGATTGGCTGGGTTGAATATCGCTTCTAACGGCAGCTTGACCTCGCTTATCGATGTCACACAAACCGGCGGACGCATATCAGTCGATGGTAGGCTTACGAGCGCCGGAGACTATTCATTGATCATGGGGCTGTTGACCGGATCTGGCACCGTGGCAGCTCCTATGGTAACTAGCGTTGCTGGCGGAATTGCGCCGGGAACCATGGGGTCCGTCGGCACATTGAACATTGACGGAAATCTGATTCTGTCTTCGGGAACGACGTTGTTCATCGATATTGGCGCGCCCGGAAATTCCGATCGCATTGCCGTCACCGGTGAAGCCAATGTTGGCGGGAATATCGGACTGGCACCTGTTGACGGCTTCCAGACCGCTACACCCAGTACCTATCGGATCTTGACGGCCGACGGCGGCGTGACGGATCAGTTCGCGGGTGCTTCGAATCTGTCGGCAATCCTGTTGTCGAGCCTCAGCTACAGCGCCAATGCTGTCGATTTGACGGTTCGGGCGCAGAGCTATCAGAATGTGATCGATCAATCCAATGCCGTTCAGGTCAGCTATGCTGGTTTGATGGACCGCAATCGCGGAAATGGAGCTGTTGCTGATCTTTTCTCGTTCCTCGACTTTGCGAGTGCGGACACCATTCAGTCGACTTTCGACAGCTGGGCACCGACAACGGAATCAACGGTCCAGGGTATGGGACGCGGAATTCTGGGCAATATTTCGGATTTCTATCAGAACCGGAGCAGCTTTGCTGATCGATCTTCAAGCGGCGGAACCATTGCTGTGATTGGTCAACCATTGCAACTCGCGGCGACCTCGCTTGGTGGTTTTGCCATGAACGGGACTTCTGTCCTCGGTGCCTCAGCCGCAGCTGCTGACGACACCGAAGTTCGGACGGGCGCCGTCAATGAAGACATGGCCGTCTATCTGGCCGGTGGTTTCGTGAATGGTGATGCGGCTTCTATGCCACTGACCAACCCCGGAGCTGCAGACGGAGAAGATGAATTTGATGGCTTCTTCATTGCCGCTGGTCTGGAATATTATCTGGACGAGTCGTCCTTCATAGGATTGTCCGGCTATTATTCGGATATCGACGCGAACGTATCTCTGGGCAACAGCGCGCAGTCGAAAGCGATCATGGGTTCAATTTATGGTCAGTCGAAAACCTTTGCTGATCTCGTGCTAGATGCGCGGGTAACCATTGGTACCTATAATGTTAAGACTTTGCGCAGCGTCGCTCTTGGCGCCCAAGCCTTCAATCTGACGACGGACGATGACAGTCTGGTCTATGCGACCGAGGTCGGCTTGTCTAAAGAACTCAATGTTCTCGATGCAATCATCGCACCGGGGATCAGAGGCCGCGCCGCAAAGATTAATTTCAGCGACGTGAGCGAAGTAGGCGGTGGACCGGCTCTCACGATTATTCGTCCGGATTATAACAGCGTCCAGGGGCTGGCGGGTGTCGAGTTCAAATCCAAGCCAGGTCGCAAGTTGCAGCTGCGTGCCTCGATGAACTATGTTCATGAATTCATCGACAACGCGAACGGCTTCGGTGCAAATTTTGTCGGAGGCAATGGATTGGCTGCACCGTTCCGGCTTGCGACCAACGACAAAAACTGGGGCGAAGTGGGCGTCGGTTTGCGGTACAATGTAGGCAATATCTCGTTTGATCTATCCGCCGATACGACCATTGGCCGGTCGGACGTTTCAAACCAGGTCTATTCCGGAGCGATCAGCTTTCGCTTCTAGGGACCGAGATATTCAAATTTAAAGCCCGCGGGAAGTGTCCCGCGGGCTTTTTCATGTCTGGAGGATGGGACGGCTTGTGTCTGTCGTCAGAGACCAAAAAAATGGCGGGTCAAAGCCCGCCATTATTATCCGTTCAACTAAAAACGCTATTTCATTTCGCGACCAGATTGACGGCCGCCGTCTTGCCGCGCTGATCGACTTCCAGTTCAAACTCAAGCTTGTCGCCTTCTTCCAGTCCGCGCATTCCCGCACGCTCGACCGCAGAAATATGGACAAATGCGTCAGGCTGGCCATCATCACGCTGGATGAAACCAAAGCCTTTGGTGCTGTTGAAAAACTTTACCGTGCCACTGGCCTTTTCCCCGGTCAGTTCACGCCGGGGCGGTCCGCCACTGCGATCATCGCGGCCACCGCCGCCAGGCACCTCAATAAGATCGCCTTCGATCTGAATGTCGGAAGCGGAGACTTTACCGCCGCGATCCACCAGTGAGAAGCGCAATGTCTGGCCTTCCGCAAGACCTTTCAGGCCAGCGCGTTCCACTTGACTGATATGCACAAATACGTCTTCGCCGCCGCCATCTTGTACGATGAAGCCAAAGCCCTTTTGCGCATTAAAGAATTTCACTGTGCCGGTACTTTCGCCGACCACCTGATCCGGCATCCCGCCGCCGCGTCTGGGACCGCCAGAATCGCTGTCTGGCCGCGTATAACGCTCTATGGGAGGACCATTATCGCCTTGATATCCATCGAAGTTTTCGTCACCGAAGCTGTCGCGCTTGTCCCGGCCTCTGCCTCGCCGGTTTCTGTCAAAACCCATTCTTAAATCGTCACTTTCAATTCGTCCTGCCCAATATAGCAATGCCACAGCGGACGATTTCCGGGACATTGTTTTACACGAATCCAAATGTCGTGCATCTCAACTATATAGAAAAACAGACGAATAAGCGAATGAAATCGGCGCTTGGTACAGCGACCTGACGCATTTGATCTTGCAGATGGCTGGGCCAGCAGAACCGCGATGCAGCATTGCCAATTCAATAAGATCAATTCAACTCGCCGTCTAAACTAAACTTGCGGTTTGAACCGGTCTGCGCCAAATGGCATTGCACAGACGCTTCGATTGCGAAAATGACGTAGGCTCACAGATAAATTACACAGGCAGATAATAATGGCAGTTTTTTTTCATGAGGAAGATCTTCCTGCGGGCGTTCTGGATGAGGGAGCCGTCGCTGTGGACACCGAAACCATGGGACTCCAGACTCCTCGCGATCGTTTATGCCTGCTTCAGATATCAGATGGCCAGGGCGACGAGCATCTGGTCCGCTTCGGCCCTGACAGCGATTACGCGGCACCCAATCTCCGCGCCATTCTTGCCGATCCGAAACGGGTGAAGCTCTACCATTTTGCCCGTTTTGACCTTGCTGCCATCGAACATTATATGGGGGTGATGGCAGAGCCGGTGTTCTGTACAAAAATAGCGTCGCGTCTCATTCGGACCTATACCGACCGCCATGGCCTGAAGGAACTTGTCCGGGAGCTGCTCGGCCAGGATATTTCAAAACAGCAGCAGTCGAGCGATTGGGGCAGCCCCGAGCTCAGCGATGCTCAGAAGGACTATGCCGCATCGGACGTTCGCTTTTTGCATCGCCTGAAGGATGAGCTGGAGATCCGGCTCGAACGGGAAGGCAGAACCGCTCTGGCGCAGGCCTGTTTTGATTTCCTGCCGGACCGCGCCCGCCTGGATCTCGCTGGCTGGCCGGAAACCGATATATTCGCGCATGCGTGAGCCGGTGAATATTCCGCCCAGACTTAATCCTTGCGATCGCAGGATTTTCGATTTGCCATGGTAGCGACCGCTAATATTGTCCGCACCAGGCGCCAGCAGGCTGCTGCCCCCAACAGCAAGCATGATCGCAATATAAGATGGCTGCGGTTCATCCTTCCGGTGGGCGTCGGTGTATTGGGTTCAATGCTCGCATTGGCACCGTTCACGATGACCGGCGAACTGAGTTTCGTGCTGGACAAGAATAGTGTGGATGTAGCCAAGGAGCGCATGCGCGTAACCGAAGCGCTGTATCGCGGTGAAGACAGTGAAGGCCGCCCGTTTTCCCTGAAAGCCGGGTCTGCGGTCCAGAAGAGCTCGAGCGAAGCAGTCGTTGAACTGAGCGATCTGTCCGCCCGCATATTGCTGGCCGAAGGCCCGGCCCAGATTCGGGCCAGGGGTGGTCAATATGACATGGACCAGGAAAAGGTTCGGGTGCCGGGGCCAGTGCAGGTTGAAGCCGCCAACGGCTATCGGCTCTCGACCAATGATGTCACGGTCGACCTCAAACAACGCACGTTGCGGAGCGTTGGCACGGTCGAGGGACGCACCAATATCGGAACGTTCAGCGCCGACCGGCTTGAAGCCGATCTGGCCGACCGCACGGTCAGCCTCAATGGCAATGCGCGTTTGCGGATCGAACAAAATGGACTAAGAAGGCGTTAGATGAAATTGCACCTATTCTTTTCCCTTTCCGCTGGATCGGCCGTTGTGGCCGCTTCGGCTTTGTTGCTGGCCGGGCCCGCTCCGGCGCAGGTGTTCGGAAGCCACAACAGCAACGCGCCCGTGACGTTCAACGCCGGACGGATCGAAGTTCAGGATCGCGCCGATCGCGTCGTCCTGTCGGGCTCTGTTCAGGTCGAGCAGGCCGGCATGGTGCTCAATTCCGCGCGCATGACCGTGGCTTACCGGAACGCTGGCGGGATCGAGATTGACCGGATCGACGCCTCGGGCGGCGTGACTATTCGCAAGGCGGGTGACACCGCCACCGGCGATGTTGCGATATATGATCTCAATCGACGGCTGATCACGTTGATCGGCGACGTGACGCTGAATCAGGGGTCCAACCGTCTTTCCGGTGGCCGGGTGATTATCGATCTGGCGTCGGGGCGGTCGACAATCGACGGACGCTCGACGGGCGGGTCTTCGGTCGGTACGCAGAACTCCAATGGCCGTGTGTCCGGAACCTTTACGGTGCCACAGCGGAAAAATTAAAGTCTCGCCATTCGACTAGCAGGTGCGGCGCAATGTCCGCATGAGGCAAAAGCGCTAGTTCCTGCAGTCTCGAAGCTCGATTATGTTCCGAACAGTTCGTTTCCAATCTACCATGCACAAAGCTTGCCACTTTGCACCGGATTGGGGCATGCTGTTAACCAAAGCACAAGACACGCCATGCATATGAGGACCAACGATGAACGATACAGCCATATCTGATATGCCGGCGATGGCCGATCCCGGCGCGGCCATGGCGAGTGATGCCATGGAACATGGGCTGGCGGTCGTTTCAATTGCCAAAAGCTATGACAAGCGATCGGTATTGTCCGATGTCTCGCTGTCTGTCGGACGCGGTGAAGTTGTCGGCCTGCTGGGCCCGAATGGCGCCGGGAAAACCACCTGCTTCTATTCGGTCATGGGTCTGGTTCGCCCGGATGCCGGCCGGATCATGCTCGACGGCGAGGATATCACGGCGCTGCCCATGTACCGGCGAGCGATTCTGGGCATTGGCTATCTCCCGCAGGAAACATCGATCTTCCGCGGCATGACCGTCGAACAGAATATTCTCGCAGTACTCGAGATGGTTGAACCCGATGCCGGCACCAGGGCGGAAACACTTGATCGCCTGCTCGACGAATTTGGTCTGACAAGGCTGCGCAGTTCGCCAGCGATGGCCCTGTCCGGCGGTGAGCGGCGGCGGTGCGAAATTGCCCGTGCGTTGGCCGCAAGCCCGTCGATCATCCTGCTGGACGAACCTTTTGCCGGCATCGATCCACTGTCGATCGCCGACATCCGCGATCTGGTTTGCCAGTTGCGAGAGCGCGGGATCGGCGTTCTGATCACCGACCATAATGTCCGCGAGACGCTCGATATCGTCGATCGCGCCTGTATCATTTATGACGGCCAGGTCCTGTTCGCCGGAAGTCCGGAAGATCTGGTTGCCGACGCGAATGTGCGTCGCCTCTATCTGGGCGAAGGTTTCGCTCTATAGCCATGGCTCTCGGCCCCCGCCTCGATCTGCGACAAAGCCAGTCACTGGTGATGACGCCGCAATTGCAGCAGGCGATCAAACTTCTGACCTTGTCCAATCTGGAACTTGAAACCTTCCTGTCCGACGAGCTTGAGAAGAATCCGCTGCTGGATACCGGCGAGATTTCGATGGAAAGCGGTGACGCAGAATATGGTGAGAACGGCGCGGGAGAGGCCGCGACGCAGGGCAGCGATGAAATCCTGACGTCCGGCCCTGCCGAATCCGAATCCGCTCTGGATATGCCAAGCGACACCGACAGTTTTTCGAATAACAGCCTGTCGCAAAGCGACGGTGCTCTCGATGGCCAGCTGGGCATGAATGGCGCAACCTCGGGAGCGGAATCGGCAGGCGAGGCACCAGACTACGAGAATATGCTGGTCGCGGAGATGACGCTCACTGACTATTTGATGGATCAGGCGGGGGCAATCCTGTCAGGCGTGGATCTGTTTGTGGCGCAGCATATTATCGATCAGATTGACGAGTGCGGCTATCTTCAGGCCGACCTGCTGGAACTGGCGCAACGGTTGAATGTCGGGCTATTGGATATCGAACGGCTGCTGGGCGTCGTCCAGACCCTTGACCCGGTCGGTGTTGGCGCAAGGGATCTGGCAGAATGTCTTGCCCTGCAGGCGAAAGAGGCGGATCGCTACGATCCGGCGATGGCGCGGCTGATCGACAATCTCGGCCTGCTGGCCAAGGGCGCGCTGCCGCAGCTAAAGCGTATCTGCGGGGTCGATGATGAAGATCTGATGGATATGATCAGCGAACTGCGCAATTACGATCCGAAGCCGGGTTGCAAAATCGGCGGCGGCGAGGTGCAGTCGGTGGTGCCCGATGTGTTTATCGCGGAACGGGCGGGCAAGTGGATCATCGAAGTGAACAGCGCCACCCTGCCGAGGGTGCTGGTCAACCGCAGCTATTATAGCGAGCTGAAGGATGGAGCGCAGGACAAGCAGTCGAAAGAATGGCTCAACGAATGCCTCGCCGATGCCAACTGGCTGGTCAAGGCGCTGGACCAGAGGCAGCGGACAATCGTCAAGGTTGCAACCGAGATCGTCAAACAGCAGGAGGCCTTCTTCCGCAAAGGCGTAGCGCATCTGCGGCCATTGACGCTTAAGAATGTCGCCGAGAAAATCGAGATGCATGAGTCGACGGTCAGCCGGGTGACATCCAACAAATATCTCTCCTGTTCGCGCGGCACGTTCGAGCTCAAATATTTTTTCACCAGCGGGATCCAGTCTTCCACCGGCGGCGAGGCGGCTTCGGCCGAGGCGGTCAAGAGTCATATAAAGAGCCTGATCGACGAGGAAGATCCGAAGAAAATCCTGTCCGATGACAAGCTGGTGGCTTTGTTAAAGGACAAGGGGTTCGACATTGCCCGGCGGACCGTCGCCAAATATCGTGAAGCGTTGGGCCTCGGCAGTTCGGTGCAACGCCGCCGCCAGAAGGCACTCGAAGGCAAGGCCGCCTAGATTTCCTTGCGTAACACCGCAAATTCCAGCTGATCGGTCTTTGGCAAGCCAAAGCGCGGATCACCGTGCGGAAAAGGCCGATATTCGCCGGTGCGAACATAGCCCCGCCGTTCATAGTAAGCGATCAGTTCAGCCCGCTGCTTGATCACGGTCATTTCCATCGCCTGGCATCGCCATGTCTCGCGGACATAATCTTCGCTACGGGCCAATAATTGTTTGCCCAGACCACTGGCCTGCAGTGACGGTTCCACGGTCAGCAGTCCAAGATAGGCGGTGGTCTCATCGACTCGTGATAGCTGCACGCAGCCGTGCACTATTCCCTTCTGTTCGGCGATCCGGATCACTTGATCCGCATCATCGATAACGGCGCGCAGCGCTTCCGCATCGGTCCGCTGGCCGCCGAGCAGGTCGGCTTCGTGGGTCCAGCCGCGCCTGGCGCTTTCTCCGCGATAGGCGCTTTCGATCAGCGCATGGAGCGCGGCGATATCCTGTTCTTCTGCCGACCTGAATTTCACGCCAGCCGGATCCCGCTTGCTTCGAGAATGGATTGGTCGGAGAGGCGTCCGGTGACCACTACCCGCTTCTCGACCTCATCAATCGGTGTGCGCAAAAGTTCGAGCCGATAGTGGTTGCCATCATCGCATTGCAGCAGGAAGCCGACTGCATCGCGCTGCAGCAGACCGGCATATTCCTGATCGCTTTGCTCTTCCGTCCCCATCAGGCAGCAGCGAGCAAATTCTCGCTGATTTCCCAGAGTCGCTCGGCCGCATCATCATCGGCGATATGCGGTGCGCAATGCTGGAAAGGCGCAGAATTCTCGTCAGCCAGTTGCGCCACGTCGCAATCCTCGCAATAGACACCCGGCATGTCGTTCAGCAGCGGCGAGGTAGCCGCCCACAGGCTTGTGGTGCACCCCTGCGCCGGTGTCTTGAACATTTCGGCAACCGTCGGCGGGACGGTGCCATCTTCGTTCAGCCAGCCAAGTTCGACCTGTTCTTCCATCGGCAGGTGGCGCTGCAAGGGAGTGAAGATTCCGCCCGGATGGACCGAGAAGGCGCGGCCGCCAAAGCCCTGCATCCGCCGACTGAGTGCATTGGCAAACAGGGCGTTCGCACTTTTGGCCTGGGCATAGGCGACCCATTTCTGATATTCGCTGTTTTCAAACTGGATATCGTCCCAGTTGATGCCGCCCCGCTTGTGGGCAACCGATGACAGCGCGACCACGCGCGGCGCTTTCGCCTTTTCCAGCAGCGGCAATAGCGCCTTGGTTAGCGCGAAATGGCCCATATGATTGACCCCGAACTGGCTTTCCCAGCCGGGTCCGACACGGGCCAGCGGACAGGCCATGATCCCGGCGTTGTTAATCAGCAGATCGAGCGTGTCGATGCTGTCATAGACCGACGAGGCGAAGGTCCGCACGGAATCGAGGTCGGCGAGATCCATCCTGGCGGTCGAGACGTCGCCTTCGATGGTTGACAGGTTTTCCTCCGCCTTGGCAGGGTCGCGAACGGGCACGATCACCGTGGTGCCAGCTTCGACCAGGGCCCGGGTGGTTTCGAGACCGATGCCCGAATAGCCGCCGGTGACGATTGCCGTCTTGCCGGCCAGGTCGATCCCGGCCAGGATTTCGTGCGGTTCGCTCTTGGCGGGAAAGCCCGATCCAAGCGGTTTCTGGTCTGCTGCAGCCATTTTTTGGTTCCTTCTTGCTTGTGCTCCTGCGAAGGCAGGAGCCTATCTCCAATTGCATCGTCGAGACGCAAACTCAGGAGATGGACCCCTGCCTTCGCAGGGGCACAGGCCTAAGTTGCTGCCTTCACTCCCAAAATCTCGGCCGCCGAGATATATTCATAACCCAGATCCTCTGCGACAGCCTTGTAGGTGACATGCCCGTTCCAGACATTCAGTCCCTCCGCGAGATGCCGGTCCTCGCGCAGCGCCACTTCCCAGCCCTTGTTGGCAATCGCCAGCGTGTGCGGCAGGGTCACATTGTTGAGCGCATAGGTCGAGGTGCGCGAGACCGCGCCCGGCATATTGGCAACGCAATAATGCACGATATCATCGACCACATAGGTCGGGTTTTCGTGGGTTGTGGCCTTGGACGTTTCAAAACAGCCGCCCTGGTCGATCGCGACGTCGCAGAGCACGGAGCCGGGCCGCATGGTGCTGAGCATGTCGCGGGTGACCAGCTTGGGCGCTTCGGCGCCGGGGATCAGTACCGCGCCAATCACCAGATCGGCCTCGGCAACACATTCGGCAATATTGGCCTTGTTCGAGAAGCGGGTCTTGGCGCGGGTTTCGAAATGGGTGCCAACCGATTCGAGGACGTCTGGATTGCGATCCAGAATTGTTACATCCGCACCGAGGCCGGAGGCCATTTGCGCCGCATTAAAGCCAACCACGCCGCCGCCGATGATGGTGACCTTGCCGGGGGCCACGCCGGGGACGCCGCCAAGCAGGATGCCGCGACCGCCATGCGCCTTTTCAAGCGCGGTTGCGCCGGCCTGGATCGACATGCGCCCGGCTACCTGGCTCATCGGCTTGAGCAGCGGCAGGCCACCGGTGCCGGTTACGGTTTCATAGGCGATGCAGATGGATTTGGATGCGACCAGATCTTCGGTCTGCTCCGGATCGGGGGCAAGGTGCAGGTAGGTGAACAGGATCTGGCCTTCGCGCAGCATCGCCCGCTCGATCGCCTGCGGTTCCTTCACCTTGACCACCATTTCGCATTGTTCGAAAATATCGGCTGCTGTCGGGACAATCGTCGCTCCTGCGGTAACATATTCCGCATCCTCCGCGCCGATGCCGAGGCCAGCACCGGATTCGACCAGCACTTCGTGGCCATGCGCGATCAATTCGCGGACCGATTCGGGGGTCAGGCCGACCCGATATTCGTGATTCTTGATTTCCCTGGGGGTACCGACGCGCATGGGGAGGCTCCTGTTCTGATGAGTCTATCGGCGTTGCATTACCAGCAAATGACGGTCGGCGCGAGATGCATTGTAATATTATTACACTAGTTTGAAACTTTCCGGACCGGCACTGGGACGGTACAAATATTGCCATAACCGCCGTGGGCTTCGATATATTCGAGCAGCGTCGGGCTGTAGCTGGCGAGATATTCATAGGCTGGCTGTTCGGCCAGCGGCAGTTCGCTGGCCATGCGGATCGACTCTATCGGGATATGCTGTGATTTGTCGGCATAGAAACCGCCCGAATCCGTGCCGAGCGGCAGATTCTGCAAATGCTCCAGCCCGTCGATTACCCGGCCGACCATGCCGAAGGTTGTATCCAGACTGCGGGCCGCTTCGCCGGTGATTATCGACATTTCGGTGCCGCTGCCCGTGTCCGGCGGATCATAATGAGCGGGCGACAGCGACCCGCGACAGGTGAGCGGGTAAAATTTCATTTCTCCATCGACGGTCTTGCTGCCGATCGGCCAGCCGCCACCAAAGCCGACGGTCTGTGCGCCGCCATTTTCGTAAATCATCTTCATCAGCGGACGGATTACCGTGCCCTGATATTGGTTGCTGTACTCGACCGCCGCCTTGAGCGCCGCCATATCGGTGTCGCGTTTCGCACCCAGCGAAGCGTTATAATATTCGCTCTCCGGCACCGTCTCGAGCGTCTTTGGCGGTGCCTTGGCATCTGGATTGCCGCCGAACTGAGTGACAAAATCCTTGGCCACCCGATAGATTTTCGTGCCGTCCCACCAGCGATTGCGCGCGAGTGCGCGGACATTGCGGACATGACCGCCGGAGAGGCCGGCCGGAAGCAACTGGATCACTGCCTGGCGCTTTGTGCCATCGGCGGCATCGGCCAAGGTCAGGATCAGCAGGTCGCTGACCGGAATAGGCAGCCAGTGTTCAGGCGGGGCAGAGGCAAGGACTTCTGAAGGCGTTGGCGCCGGTGCTTGTTCCTGCGCCAGCGCTGGAGATGCCAGGGAAAAACAGGCGGCGGCCAAGGCCAAAAAAGCGATATGCGCTGATCGAAACCGGTTTTTCATGCTGTTCCTTTCGGGGTAATCTTAACAAACTTTACAGGGTTATTGAAAAGAATCGCTGCGTGCCCTGCAGAGGCCTTTTTCTGCCCCGGCGAAGGCCGGGGTCCAGGCGAGTCCTCTCGGTGCGGTTCAAAAGGCAATAGCGGGACCGTTCTGGGCCCCGCCCTGCGGCGGGGAACAAGCTTTGGGTCACACGGGTCAGCCCCCCAATTGCGAGAAAATCTTCCTGTCCGGGAGCTGCTGAAAACCGCCGGTCGGTCGATGAGGAAAGGGATTGGGACATCAGACGAGAATAATCCAAACGACCCGCTGTAGGAAAGCAGAAATTGTGCCCCGCCGGAGGGCGGGGTCCAGTCGAGTCCCGCCGGCGGGTTTTTAGACGCGGTTTCAGGACTATTCTGGACCCCGCTCTACAGCGGGGCACAAGAAGGGGAAATTCACTCCCCGCTCACTCGCCGCACCGGTACCGGAATATTGCAAATATCCGCGCCGCCAGCCGGCACGATAAAAAACGGATCGCGGCGATTGGCGCGGGCATCGGCATATTTGGCGAAGGTTTCGCCTTCGGTGGAGAGATATTCGAAGCGCGGCTGGTCGGCTGTCGGCAGTTCGCTGGCCAGCCGGATCGAGCTGATCGGGACGCGCTTGCTCTCATCCTCATAGAAGCCCAGCTGCCCCTTGCCGCGGGGCAGGCTGGAGAGATATTCGATTCCCTCGATAACGCGCCCGACCACGGCAATATTGCGGTCGAGATGGCGTGGCGCATGACCGATCACGGTGTAGAGTTCGGCGCCGCTGCCGGTATCGGGGGAGTAGTTGCGGCCAGCGCCGACTGCGCCGTAGCAGTGGACGGGCCATGAAGTTGATCTCTTATTGCTAACAGCAATTGGCCAGCCGAGAAAATGTGCGGTGCCACTGGCATAAGGGTCACTTTGTATTGTGGAACGCATGAACTGTGCCCAGACCGCGAAGCCGTTTTTTTCTGTAGGAGCTTCAGTCAACTCCTTGGCCCGTTTAAGGAATATCTCTCTAATCGACGGGCTGGCCTCTTTCTGATATTCACTCTCCGGCACCGTCTCCAACCCGTCCGGCAACGCCTTCTTCTCAGTCGCATCACCCCATTGCACGACATAATTGTCCTGCATCCTGTTGATGCTGGTACCGTCCCACCAGTGCGCTGCGGCGAGCTTGCGAATATTGCGGATCCAGCCTTGCGAGAAAGGCGCGGGCATCAGCTGGATGACCACGCGGCGGGCGTTGCCTTCTGTGTCGGCGGCGAGATCCATGACCAGCAGGTCGCTGGGCGCGATCGCGATCCAATCCTCTGGCGCGGCCTGTTCGACGATCGCATTGGGGCTGGGATATTCGGGCTTTCCAGTTTCCTGGGCGAGTGCGGGGGCTGCGATGATCAGCGCGGTGAGCGATGCGATGGAGAGTAATCTGTTCATTTTAGCTGTCCCGCCTGTGCCGTTAGTCCTGAGCTTGTCGAAGGACGCCTCGCGGGTGGAGGCGGGGTTCGACAGGCTCACCCCTAACGGGTTTAATTTCTGACATTCTGTACGTGATCACCCTAACCCGACACTATCGCTTGCGAAAGCGCCAATCCCGCATTAGGGAAGCGGCGCTGTCTGATATTCGACCGGATTCACGGGTCAGACGGTATTTGCGGAGCCGTGGCAGAGTGGTCGATCGCGCACGCTTGGAAAGCGTGTATAGGGCAACCTATCGAGGGTTCGAATCCCTCCGGCTCCGCCACTTCTCGTTGAAAACTAAAAACTTTTTGCGGTTCTCAGCAAGCCAGCGCCCCCCGCCCATCTCGCGGTCGGTTTGACGATATTTCAGTGTCTGGCAGATATTCCCCAAAAGGCTGCTGACATAGGCATCAATTGGGCTGCGTTCGACTTGCAAAGATTCGCGACCCTAACGCCGCGCTCTATGGCGGTGGTTGCAGCCTTCTCGCCCGGTAAGCGGCAAACTGCGACTGGTGAGCAACAAACTATGCTGTTAGAATGCCATGCGCGTCCAATCTCTTGGAAACGGGCCGGAGCCAGAACAATCTCCAGCTCCAGCCCCTCGCTTAGAACGAGAAAATAAGGTCGCTATACCCGAAATGGGTCGCGCCAGTCTGCCGTGAACCCGGCACATTCTGGAAGAAGCTCCCTTTGTCGAGAATCGCGCCCCCAAGTTCGAGGCGCACGAGCCCCGGCATCAGCCAATAGCGTATCCGCGCTTCCACTTGGTTGCCGCCGTCACGTCCTGCTTTCCCCGACGGATCGCGCAGCTTGGTGTTGGCAAACGTATCGGTTGCCGAATCCAGCCACGCATGGCGGTATCCCACGAAGCCCTGCAGACACTTGCTAGGCTTGGCAGCGATCTTCGCACCCACGCTGCGGATATTCGAGCGGCCGAAGGGACCATATAGTTCGGTCGGCCCCCAGTCGCCGCGGCGCGGTCCGAACAGAGGATCGAAGCGATTGTAATCGGGCGTGTCGGCATCATCGCCGCTGGCAATATCGAAAAAGGCCGAAATGCGCGGCGACCAGGCGCTTGCGAAACTATAGCCAAGTTCGGCATGGGCCGTGTAGGCATCGACGTTGACGACCGGCGCATTGGCAGCCTTCGAGGTCCGGATATTCCCACCCTGGTAGGCGAATTCGAATTCGGCATCCCATTGGCCGGCTTCTTCCGGTCGGTAGAAACGAACGCCCGGCGTCACCAAATGGCGATCCACAGTGGCATTATCGGCGCGATCATCTTCGTCGAGAACATAGACGTAGAATTCGCCGGTGAACGGACCGATCAGCGCGGGGCTCGAAATGATGCCACCCCAAAACTCCAGATCCCACGATTCCCGGTCCCATTCGACCTTGTTGTCGAGCAGGCTTGCCTTGTCCGTGGGCAGGCGCTGTTGAGGAAGCGTGTAGAAGACCGTGAGCTTGCTGCCGTCCGCCGTTTCTCTGTCGAAACGCACGCCGGTAAAGGCATTGCCAGCGGTGCGGAACCCGGGGTCGCCGACCAGCCGTTTCGAACCGAGGTTGAGCAGGAATCGCCCGCCCGTGATGCTTGCGGTTTCGCCAATATCCGCAGCTGCGTACAGCTGCACCAGTTCAAGCGCATTGATTGAAGACGCCGAAAGGGGCGTATCGGCATCGTTGAGATAGGCACGCGCATCGCGCAGCTCGCCACCGAAACTTACGGGTCCGGCGTCATATTCGGCCCGAATGCTGCCACGAATGGTGATCGCGTCGTCGCTGTCCGGGGCGCCGGTGCGAAAGCCGTTATCATAGGTCTGGTAACGGAAACGCAGATCGCCTTCGATGGTCAACTTCTCTGACCCGATCGTGTTCTGCAGGCTGAACGGCGCTTTGTCTTGTGCGCTGGCAGGCGTGGCGGCGAGTGCGACGCCGATGGCCAATGCCATCCATGAAGGTGTGATCGCGCGAAATCTAGCTTTGCTCATGTCGTGTTCGGCGGGGACATCTCGGGTGTGAGGTGCCACGCCATCTTCTTTCTGTTATCGATTTTTGCGTGTTGCGAGGCGCGTGAAAACGCCCGTTGGTTCAGGCAACCAATAGGAGGTTGCCGCTTGTCGAATGACCGGCCAGCCGATCTTCACGAACCGGACCAGAATGCGCGTCTGTGTTCAGTCGGAACTGGGCAACCAGTCCCGAAAGCGTGTCTGCCGCACTGGCCAGATTATGCGCTGCTGCGCTGGTTTGTTCGACCATGGCGGCGTTCTGCTGCGTCATCTGGTCCATGGTGAGCATGGTTTCGTTGGATTGCGTCAAGTCACCCGATTGCTTGGCGGATGCCTCGCTGATGTGATTGACCATCTCGGTGACGGAACTCACTCGCTCTATAATCCGATCGAGTGCCTTGCCGGTCTCGCTGACCATTTCCACGCCTGAGGCAACTTCCTTCGAACTGTTCTCAATCAGGCCGCGGATATCCTGTGCTGCTTCCGAAGATCGCCGGGCAAGCTGTCGCACTTCTTCCGCGACCACTGCGAAAGCCTTGCCGACTTCGCCTGCGCGAGCCGCTTCGACTGCGGCATGGAGCGCAAGGAGGTTCGTCTGGAAGGCGATGCCATCAATGGTCATGATGATGCTCGCGATTTCCGAAGTCGATCTCTCGATCTTGTCCATCGCGTCCACCGCCTTGCTTACGATCTGGCCGCCCTGACGCGCTTCCTTCACAGCCTGCTCGACACCATGATTGGCTTCAGCAGATACTTTGGTCGTATCCCGCAAACTCTCGGAAATGGCAGTGACGGTTTCGGTTGCCTTGCTTAGTTCACCGGCATTGCGCTCGGTTCGCTTTGCAAGATCGTTCGATGCCTGGCTGATCTCGACCGAACCGGTCCGGATATCCCGAGCCGAGACATTTACGGATTCGATCGCTTCACGAAGCTGGGTCACCGTCCGGTTGAAGTCTGTGCGGAGGCCTGCATAGTTCGCGCCAAGCTCCGGAAGTTCGACGCTGAGATCACCATCGGCCATACGCTGGAGCCGATCGCTGACCAGTTCGACCATGCGCTTCATATCGGCGTCGGATTGCACTTTTTCCTTGGTTGTATCGCGCAGACGTTCCGCAGCACGGGCCAGTTCGCCCAGTTCATCGGTCCGCTCGACATGGTCGATCTGGATATCGAGCTCGCCCGATTCGATCGCCGCTATGCTCTGTTGAACGCCAGCCAGTTCTCTGACGATTGCATTCCGGATCGCACGAGCCATGACAAAGGACACCAAGCCGGCGATCACGGCAATGAGCGAGGTGATGATCATCACGATATTGGCTAGTGCGTGCTGTTCTATGGAGAACTCGCTGGCGCGCAGGATTGCGGGATCGCGGAACGCCTCAATGGCTGTGTCTACTTCGTTGCCGGAATCGACGATACGCGCGACTGCGGTGGTCCCGGGCGAGCCTTCGGCAATAACCTGGCTTACTGTCTGTTCATAGGCATCCAGGGTCCGCCCGACTGCGTCCGCAAGCGGCAAGTCTGTGGGATCCATTTTCTCGCGTGTCTCCTCGAGCGAGGCGCGCATGTCTGCCAAGTTGCCTTCATAATTGGCCTCGCTCTCCGAGCTCAGCAGCAGTGCGTGCCGGAAAGCATCCCGCTCGAGCGAGGCGAAGTCTTTTTCGAGCAGGGCTGAATAGAGCGCGGCCTCGTTCTTCTCATCCGCTTTGACGAGCATGTCTCGGCTGATTATCGACCCGACCACCACTGTCGCGATAATCGCTACGCTAAGTAAACCTGCCGCAACCGCTTGAAGATTCAATCTGCGGCTTATCGAGAGTTTGGCTAGCCAACTGCTAGAAACCAACGCACTTTTTTTCATAATCATCCAGTCTGCGCTTTCGGAGTAATAGGGATAAACTTCCTTATAGGACGATGGTCATTGGTCTGGCCGTAGGCAGCCGGAAAAACTGGCGCGCAAACAAAACTTTGTCGGGAAGCCGCACACTGCGCCGCGCAGGACTGCGGTTCGTACCGGATGAACAGGGCGAACCGCATTTCGCCTTATTTAGGTGCGATTGCGTCCGGCAGAGCCTGTCGCGCCCGGCGCTTATGGAGGTGATCCGCTTTTGTTTCGGGGCCTGCTGGAATGGATCGAGTCCGAACACGGCTTGAGCGGGACACGATGGCTTTCCTTGGCATTTTCTCGCTCGCGTTTCTTGATCCGTTCCGCGATATCTTTGTAGTAGCTGTAGAAACTCAAACTGTCCTTGGTAGAAAAGGCTGTGCCATCCATCGCGGTATAGCCGGCGATGAAGCGATCGAGCTTGTCTCGACTATGGACAGTGACCGCGCGCTGCGGGCGATATCAAATTCCGGCTCGCTGACAAGCCCGTCGGCGTGTTTGTCATCCTTATTGGTGCCGTAGGTAAAGATGCCATCCGCGACGGTGCGTGGGCTGATGCTAAGCTCGTGGCCGATGATCTTGTTCGACTTGCCGACCATCAGACCTTCCAGCACGTCGCGCTCCCGCCCGGAAAGAAGCTTGAGCTTGTTGCATGCGGTTTCGGTGCGGGCGAGGACAAGCGTGGTCTTTTCCAGCTGGGAGAATGCGATTTCGATCGTCTGCAGAAGTTTCTGAGGATCGCAGGGCTTTTCCAGGAAATCGACCGCACCCGCCTTCATCACCATCACCGCCATCGAGACATCGCCCCAGCCGGTCAGTACGATGGGGAGCAGATCAGGGCGATCGCGAATGCTCTCGAGAACCTCCGCGCCGCTGAGTCCTGGCATGTTCATGTCGAGCAGGACCGGACCAGGCGTCAGCTCGTCCAGCTCTGCAAGGAAGGCATCTCCGGAAGCAAAGCCCCTTATGATGGTATTTTTGTGGATCGACAGCAGGTTATGCAATGAGGCCCGGATCTCGTCATCATCGTCAACGATATATATGCTACGCATTAACTCAATCCGCTCCGTCCTGGCACTATCCCACTCGCCGGCTTAGTAGCTTCTTACTAAATTTTAACTATAACGACTATCCAATACCTATAACGTCAGATTTGGGTTCAATCCGAGAATAACGCCTTTGCATCTTCGATCAATCTGAAATGTCTCGATTCCAAGCTACTTAATATAGCTCGTGTACAGGTTTACGCGCCTGTCGCCAACCCCCCTGCAATTAATGGGTTCGCGCTACTCGGTTCTGATTGTGTCTGATGCGATCAAGCGCGTCCTTGCCATCGGAGAATTCAGGCGTCTGCCTGGCCGAAACTGGCGAGGCCTTCCATGATGCTCCGATTCACAGTGATGAGATCGTCAATCGACTCCCGTCCGGCGATGACCTCGCTCGAAAAGCGATCGACCCAGAGCGTAAGCGAGACTATTCCGGCGCGCAGCTGATCGGGGAGACCATTGCCCGGCGTAGCGCAGTCGATTGAGAAGATGTTCCACATCTCGCGGTTGCGATAGAGCGTATCGGCCAGTGCGGCGCCATGCCGTCCTGCGTCGCGCGCGGCGATCATCTCGCCAGTGATCTGCCCCATCAGGCGGTGTTCTGTGGCCCGCGGTGCTTCGGATAAGCTGCGGACGCTTTGGTAAGCGGAAAGTGACATAAAGGACTCCTATAGCCATTCTGCCACCATTCTAGAGGGATCCACCCCCGCCCGTTCGATTGATCGCAGCTTTTTCCGCTCTTTCAATATTGGTGTCCAAGGCCATTGCCAGTGGGTTCCATGCCCTCCGGATCACAGCGGGCGCGCAAGAAAATCATGCAAAAAAAAATGAAAATCGCCTCTGCGGCCCGCTCTGTGTGACAACGCGCCTATAATTCCAGAACAACCATCCCTTGGGGTTTTGATTTCAATGCTAAACGGCGTAGGCCTTATTGTAATTCTTGCGTGTGTCTTCGGCAGCTTCATCTTGGCTGGCGGCAAGATGGACATCATCCTGCATGCCTTGCCGCATGAGATGATGGTCATTTGCGGTGCCGCGCTCGGAGCTTTTCTGGTCGGCAATTCGATGGCCGTAGTGAAGAAAGCGGGCAAGGGCCTGATGCGGGCGTTCAAGGCACCGCGGTGGAAGGATAGCGATTATCGCGATCTGCTCACCCTGTTGTTCGCTCTGCTGTCGACCTTTCGCAAGGGCGGGGCAACTGCGATCGAGCCCCATCTCGACGCACCCGGGGAAAGCGCGATGTTCAGCCGATACCCGCGCATCCTGGCTGACCATCATCTGGTGGAGTTCATCTGCGATTATCTGCGGATGATGACGGTAAACTTCGAAGATCCCAACCAGATGGCCGAAGCCATGGAAGCCGATATCGAGCGTCATCATCATGAGGAGATGGGGCCACAGCATGCGCTGCAGGTGATGGCTGACGGCTTGCCGGCGATCGGTATCGTTGCCGCCGTGCTCGGCGTGATCAAGACCATGGGTTCGATCGACCAGCCGACCGAAATACTCGGGGGAATGATCGGTGGCGCTCTGGTCGGCACGTTCGGCACGCTCAACCGTCTTGCGCGCCGCGCCCGCGCTCAGCTTCAACCGCTCGTCGATCTGCGCTAGAGCAGCGGAAGTTTCCTCAATGCTGGCCGCATTGTTTTCGGTACGGCGGGCGAGATCGTCGGATGCCGTCGAAATCTCGCGCGAGCCCGTACCGATCGCCTCGGTGCTTTCGGTCACCGCCGAAATCATCGCCCGCAGGCTTGCCACGGCCTCATTGAAATTGGACTTCAGTGCGGCATATTCGGTTGAAAAGTCTGCGGTCACTTCGGCCGTCAGGTCGCCCTTGGACAGGCTAGCCAGTTGTCCGGCAAGAATCCGTACGACCTCCGCTTGTTCGCGGGCCTGTTCCTGCTGGGCGACCGCTGCATCGCGGAAGCCGGACATGCCCCTGCAGATGCGGCCGACACAATCGGCATAATCGAGGAATGCGATGGGGGAGCTAAGATCGCCCGCTGCAAGCGCCTCCATGCGAACCGTCGTGATGACATAGGGATCGGCGATGTGGCGCCGATAGAAGGCGCCCAATGGAACCGCAACCAACCCTGCAACGAGGCCAGCGACCGCCATTGGCATATTGCCCGTGATTAGCCCGATCAGGCAAATGAACATGGGGAGTGATGCCAGCGACCCGAAGGCCACAAGCAGCTTTGTGTGAATCGGGGCTACAGTTTTAAACCATTCCATGATCAATCCAATACTATCGTTGCAAATGCGATCGATCAGTCGACCGCAATATCCTCCTCGCTCGCATTATAGAGCGCGACGGGTGGCGGGTGGAATCTGCAGTGGAATTTGATTTTGCTCGCTAACCGGGAGTGGCGGCCAGTCATGCTATCGGCAACCGGCCAACCTCGACTCCGTACCGCTCTTCGTTGGCGGCTGAGCGATCTTCATGGCCACTCCGGCGAAGGAAAAAGTAAATGACTTATTCGTAATTTGCTCCAGCAGTCCAAAACCGGGTTCCTGGGAACTTTGGAGCGAAAAATGGCCCCAAGTGGCCATTCAAACACTGATCTTGTCGGACTCCGGGAAGGCAGCGTTGACGCCTTTGTTTTTCCCAGTCGGGTAACAGTTTGGGGGCAGAGAATTTTAGCTTTGAGCTAAACGAAAAATGTCAGTTGGTTAATCGAAGCGCATGAGTCCTCTTTTGGGTGATATGGTGTGCCTCCTGTCGCAGGTTTGGCAGAAGTGCCTCAAGGGCCGGTTCGTGCCCATCCGAACCTGAAAACAGTCCGTCCCTCATCCGGCCAATGGTCGCCGGTACGGCCAAGTGAAAAACGGACGAAACTCGCGGCTTCAGGATTCCGCGCACGCGCATCATCCGTATCACCGTTTGATCGGGATTTCCGATATATCCAAATGCGAACGCCGCCGCGAGTGCGCCTAAAAGTCGATTTGCGCTCGCATTGCCACCGTGTCGGTCGCATATCGACTGCGACCAACTGCGACGGCAACAGGGCCGCTTTGGTACATCAGATGCCCATAGTTGAGCAGGAAACGAACATGGCCTTCGGGGATCCATGTCAGCCCGAGCGCAACGAGATCCTGCGTCCCGCCCAGCACGTCGCCATCGCTCAGGTCGAGCCGGTCATAGCGCAGGTTCACCTGGATGGCACCAGCACCGCCATGGCTCAGCGAACGCGCGGGTTTCGTGCGCGCGAACGTGCCTTTTTCATAGCCGCGTGTCTCGCCGGTCAGGAAATATCCCACCTCGGCATAACCGCCGAAGAATGTTGCATCGGCGCTGGTAGCGCGACCGGCTGTCAGCCAGTGTGCCTCGCCCACTGCATGGAACGGGCCATATATGGCGGCGAGTTCGGCGCCAACGCTAGTTTCGCGTTCGATCCGCAGTGATGGTGTCGCCAGGAAGCGCTTGTCCGTAAGATGCAGGAACGGCCGCTGACGATACCGCACCGCGCGCTCGCCGCCCATGCCGCGATGATGGAACGAGGCACCGAAGTGCAGTTGTGAAGCGCCCAGCACCGGTGCGTAGACCAGCCGGGCATCCGCGCTAATCGCATTTTCATCGTCCGCCAGATCGGCGGTGTTGGCGGCGAAAATGCCGCCGCTGGCGATTACTGCGCCGCTTTTATAGGTCATTGATGCGCCTGCCCGGCGTTCAAAGCCAAAGGCGTCGGTAAACGCCGCGCGTTCCATGAACGATGTGAATCGTGAACTGGTAAGCTCTTCCAGCGACTGGAAGCTGTTATGCTGCCCCAGCTTGATCGAGACGCTCTTGCCAACCTCCCATTTGATATAGGCGTCGGCCAGTTCGACCTCGGGATTGGCGAAATCGACTTCCACGCGATAGCCGAAGTCACGGCCAATCTTGCCCTCGGCACCAAGCCGCACGCGGCGTATTTCGCTTCCGAAGCCAAGTCCCCTATCGTCGGCCCCATCCGGCCGGCCGACCCAACCGGCATCGAGCTGCAGCCGCCCGCGCGGTTTAAACGTGATGACAGGGGCCGGTTCCGCTCTTTCCGTCGATGGTGGATTGGCAGCGTGTGCGGCCCCGGTTCCCCCCGACCGATCATTTGCGGCGATCAGTGCGTCGACCTGCGCGCGCAGCGTTGCCACCTCGGCCTGCAGATTGGCAATCGTCTCCTGCCCTTGCTGGTCCGCTGTTCCCGCCGGATGGCTTTGGGCCGCTGCGGTGCTGGGGATAAGCAGCAACGCGCTTCCCGCGATCAGGACTGACTTTTTCATGCGCTTCACTCTGATTGGCTCCGGTGCCGGAAATTAAAAGGATGCCCAGTCGTCACTGCTCGGCGACCGCAGTGCAGGTATCGCTGCGGCCGGCAGCGGCTTGACCGGCTTCAGCATCATCGAAGTTGAAGCTGGCCGGGGCGAATGAGCGGGAGTATCTTCACCGACCCGGAAGGTCGCGGCGCGGCTGGCGAGCGAGGTCACTTCTTCGTCCAGACGGCGTGCCGCTGCGGACATTTCCTCTACCATCGCGGCGTTTCGCTGCGTCGAATTGTCCATATCCTCAACGGCCGTCGATACTTCGCCGATTGCTGACGACTGCGCCTGATTGGCCTCAGCGAGTGATTTCAGCAAATCTTCGACTCCGCTGACGTCGCTTGTGATATTGGCAAGAGCGTCGTCGACCTGGCGGACGGCACCCACTGCGGTGTCGACTTCCAACTGTGTGACGGTCAATTGTTCGCGCGCGCGTTTGGCTTCCTCTTCCGCGCGCATGGCCAGTGCCGAGACAAGGTCTGCAACGACTGCGAAGCCGCGGCCCGCTTCGCCGGCCCGGCCAGCCTCGACTGCGGCGTTCATCGCTAGCACGCGTGTCTGAAACGCAATCTTGTCGAGCCCTTCGATAACGGTATCGATACCTTCGGCGCTTTCGGCGACGCGACCCATCGCGCGTACTGCCTGGTCGACGACCTCACGGCCGCTTCCCACCGTGTGCATCGCCTGTCCAGCTCGCGTCACGGTGTCGTTGGCCGAACCGGCGCTCTCCTGCAGACGCTGGTTCATCTGTGTGATCGCCGCCGATGTTTCTTCGAGGCTGGCCGCATTGCTCTGCGTCCGCGTGGCGAGGTCACCCGAGGCGCTGGCGATCTCTGTCGATCCGTGGCGAATTTCCGCGGCGCCCGAGATGACAGCACCGATCAGTGTGCGAAGGCTGTCCAGCGCAGCGTTATAGTTGTCGCGCAGCGCGACATAGGCGGGCGGGAACTCGGTGCTGATCGAAGCGGTGAGGTCGCCCTCGGCCAGGCTGCCGAGATGCTTGCCCAGCGTCTCCACGACTTCCTTTTGTTCAATATTCGCGCGGAGCTTCTCCGCTTCGGCGGCTTCCTGTGCGAGCGCATTGTCGCGGAACACCATCACCGCGCGAGCCATGTCGCCCACTTCGTCACCACGCTTGTCACCGGGAATCTCGAGACGGTTGTTGCCCGCCGCCAGATCGCCCATCACCGCACGCAGCCGCGCCAGCGGACGCGATATGCCCATGCGCGCCAGCGGGATCGCAATACCAAGCCCCACCGCGACGGCGATCAGGCTGTATACCAGCAGCATCATTGCATCGCGCTCCACGCCCGCTTCGATCGCTGCAGTACGTGCATCGCCTTGTTCGACACGTTCGTAGGTAATGTCGGAAACGGCTTTGGTGAAGTTGTCGAGCTGTGCGCCGGCGGCTACCAGCGTCGCGCGTGCTTCGGCGACACGGCCGGCTTTGGCCAGCTTCAACACCTCGCCGGCTAGCCGGTGAGTCTCATCGAAATCGCCGCGCATTTTAGGCACGCTGTCGGCGAATGCGGGGTCGGTTTCCAACGCATCGGACAGGTTATTGCCGCCGCGCTCGTGCGCCTTGGCTAGCGATTCCTGCAATTTGTTGCTTTCCGCCGATCCGGCTTCGAATGCCAGCGACTGGGCAGCGATATAGACCAGTTCAATCGCTCGGCGGTTTGCGCGAGCAATGTCGGTGGTTCCCGGCAGAGTTTGTTCGACCAGTTGATTGTAACTCTGGCTGACGCCCTTTGCGGTGTTGTTGCCAACAAATGCAATACCCAGCAGCAGCGCACCGAGGAACATCAGCAACGCCGCGACCTTTGTGGCGATCTTCAAGTTTTCGATTAGCCGCATTGAATTTTGACCCGCTTTCCAAATAAATTTCGTTTATTTTAGGAAGATTTCGGGGCTCAGGCGAAAGGCGAGCGTCTTTTTTGGGTTGTCCCGTACCGCAAGCCGCAAGCGCGGCGCTCGTCAACGACTACAGATGATGCGGCTTACCGCTGCAACCTGCTGCGGATCATCCATTACGCGCAGCAAGGGCATGAATGACACGCGCCACTACACGGTGATCAGTCGGCGCACGTTCGATCTGCTGATCGCCAGCGGTGCTGTCGAGATCATCGAGCTTGGTGCATCCACGCTGGTTGCGACCGAAAGCCGCAGGCGCTTCATCAACTAATGAAATCACACCGGCTTTGCGCCTGCGCGGGTGTGTGGGGGGACGGATGTGATGAAAAAAATTTGGTTCTGATAACGCTCAAGTCATCAAAAATACTTGCAAAGTTTTTCTTAATCCGTCCGGCTCCGCCGCTGAACTAAATTTCGTCGATCATCTCGGCCAGCGTAGCCAGGCATTCGCGAGCGAGCAGCGTGCAGCGTTCCGGGGACCAGCCTTGTTCGGCGTCCGGCAGATCGCGGTTGTCCTTGAACGGCATTTCCAGAGTCATCGTGACCGCGCCGAATCGCTCGGCCAGCTGGTTGGTCGACATCGACAGATTGGCCTTGCCCTTGGCCGCAGTCGGATAGCCGAGCTCGGTCTGGAAATCCGGGGTGCGCTGGGCCAGGCGATCGCGGTAGCCATGATATTTTTCCAGCTGCGCGTCGGTGATCGAGGGAATGCCTTCGAAGCCGGCGATGAACACCGCCGGGATCGCCTCATCTCCGTGCACATCCATGGCAAAATGCAAGCCGCTGCGGTCCATCGCGTTGCGCACGCACAGCACTTCCGGAGATTTCTCGGCGGTCGGCTCCTCCCACTCGCGGTTGAGATTGGTTCCGGCAAAATTGGTTCGTAAATGCCCCCGGCACGAACCATCCGGGTTCATATTGGGCACGATATGGAAGCGGCATTTCTGCAGCAGCAGCCGGGCGTGCGGATCGGCGGGGTCGGTGAGCATTTCCAGCGCGCCTTCCATCCACCATTCGGCCATGCTCTCGCCGGGGTGCTGGCGAGCGTAGAGCCAGACCTGTTTGTCGCCGCTGCCAAGTTCCACACAGTCGATCGGCTGGCCTTCCAGGCTATGGCCCAGTGTCTGGACCGAGACCCCTTCAAATCCTGCGGTTTCGGCGATCAGGTCGTGATGGCGCTCAATGCTGTAGGGCGCGAAATAGGCAAACCAGACGAGATTGCTGCTGGCTGTGTAGCGAATCGACAGCGTGCCGCTTTTCTCGTCATAGCTGCTTGCGGCTCGGCCCCAATATTCCCGGTCCTCGCTGACGCAGGCATCATAGTCGGGCCATCCCTGCGGATAGGCGGATTCCTTCAGCCCGCCGATATTCAATTCCAGCTCGTCGCCAATCTGGCAGGCGACGCGGAAATGAAACCACTGGAAGAAATCGCTGTCCTTGTCCTTGCGGATCGAAAGCTCTGCGGTAGTGCCATCAATGGCATGAACTTCGATATTGCCGCTATCGAATGCGCTGGTGATTTGAATGGTCATGGGACCCTGATAGTGGTTCCGGACACTCCGGGGAAGTCCTTGAATAGGGCGGCCGCCAATTTCGATGCCGCCAGTCCGGGCTGCGCCGCCGGTGAACCCTGTTTCGCCTCCACCGATGCGCGACCTTCCCAGACGACACTGGCATTGTCGCGCCGGCTGATGCGCACCGACAATTCGGTTACGATCTTGTCTTTCGGCCGGCCGCCGAGATTGATGCCGATGCCCAGACCGAGACCGGAGCCATAGCTGCCGGTGCTGCCGCCGACGCCTACCGATACCGGGGACCGTGATCCGGCAGCGGTCAACACGGCCCGGTCGATCGTGTAGCGAACGACATATTCGCTGGATTCCGCATCGCCAAGCGGATCGGTAAAGCCGAGGCGCTGCAATTCCCGCAATATGGCGGCGGAGTAGGTCCCATATTCCAGTTCGCGGTTGGCAGCCGGATCGGCGATACTGGCGTTGATTTCGACGGTGCCCGGCACGATCGGCACGACTTGGGCGTTGTGAAAGCGCGTGACGTCCACCGGTGGGGTCGTCGCTGCGCACCCCGATACCATTATCCCTGCAGCCGCTAGTGCCGCCAATGATCGAAATCCGGCCATAAACTTGCTCCTTCAGGCACACCTTAGCTTAAATTTGTGAGTGCCCCGGTAAAAAATTGCATCGGTCTTGGCCCGAGGTTAAACCATCGGAGATATCCGGGCGATGAACAGACGAGCTTCAGCAGATAAGGGAATAGCGCAATAATGGCAAAACCATTCACCATCCTGGTCACCGGCGGTGCCGGCTATATCGGCAGCCACGCGGTGCTCGCCTTGCGGGACGCTGGCTGGCCGGTCGCGGTGATCGACAATCTGACCACCGGATTTCGCTGGGCGGTCCCGGACGATGTTGCCTTTTATGAAGGCGATATCGAGGATTCCGATCTGCTCGCCCAAATCATCCAGGACGAGAATATCGGCGCGATCATGCATTTCGCCGGCTCGATCATCGTGCCCGAATCCGTTGAAAATCCGCTGAAATATTATCACAACAACAGCGCCAAAAGCCGCAGCCTGATCGAATCGGCGATCGAGGGCGGTGTGCACCATTTCATCTTCTCCTCAACCGCCGCGACCTACGGGATTCCCGAAGAAAGCCCGGTCAGCGAAAGCACGCCGCAGCTGCCGATCAACCCTTATGGCATGTCAAAACTGATGACTGAGCATATGCTGCGCGATGTTGCCGCTGCGCATGATATGAATTTCTGCGCCTTGCGCTATTTTAACGTGGCGGGTGCAGATCCCGAAGTGCGGACCGGCCAGTCTACCGCAGGCGCCACCCATCTGATCAAGGTCGCAGTGGAAGCGGCGCTCGGCAAGCGCGACAGCGTCGCGGTCTTTGGCACCGATTATGATACGCCCGACGGCACCGGCGTGCGCGATTATATTCATGTGTCGGATCTGGCCAGCGCCCATGTGCTGGCGCTGGAAGCGCTGATCGCCGAGCCAGATCGCAATCATCTGCTGAATTGCGGCTATGGCCGCGGATTTTCGGTACTGGAGGTGCTCGATGCCGTCGACCGGGTCACCAACATGAAAATCGAGCGCAAAATGGAAGGGCGTCGCGCAGGCGACCCCGATTCGCTGATTTCCGACAACCGGGCGATCATGGAGCGCTTCCCCTGGCAGCCGAAACATGCCGATCTCGACGAAATTGTCGCCCATGCGCTGGCCTGGGAGCGCAAACTGGTCGAAATACGCGGAGAATAAAGCTGATCGCTTGACTTTGGCCGCCGCCGACCCTAATTGCCCTCCTTCAACGCAGCATGGCTGCTTTCAAGAAATTCAGATAATCAAGGCGTGGTACCAAAATGAAAGTCCGCAACTCTTTGAAGTCGCTTAAAAACCGTCACCGGGACTGCCGCGTTATCCGTCGCCGTGGTCGCACCTATGTGATCAACAAGACGAATCGCCGGTTCAAGGCGCGTCAGGGCTAAGCTGTCTGCTGGCAGGAGTTCTGCCATCTCTGAAATCGACACCGTCATCTTCGATATTGGCAATGTCCTCTATCGCTGGGATTTGCGCTGCCTGTTTGAAAAGCTGATCGACGACCCGGAGGAGCTGGACTGGTTTCTGGCCCATGTTGTCACACCGGAATGGCATTTTCAGCATGACGCTGGCCGGCCCTTTGCTGACATGGTCGCAGAGCGCAGCCGCGAATTTCCGCAATATGCCGACCATATTCTGGCTTATTCGAAACGGTTTCCGGAAACGATACCGGGGCCGGTCGAAGGATCACTTGAAATCGTCCGCGCCCTGGCGGAACGTGACATTCCCCTGTTTGCGATCAGCAATTTCGGAGCCGAATCCTGGGCCCAGTTTCGCCCATCTGCGCCAATATTCGAGCTCTTCTCGGATATTGTCATCTCGGGTCAGGAAAAGCTGATCAAGCCGGACCGGAAGATTTTTGAACTGGCGCTGCAACGCTTTGCCAGAAGCCCCGAGCAATGCCTGTTCATTGATGATCGGCTCGACAATATCGAAACGGCGGAAGCGCTAGGCCTGACGGGGCATCATTTCAACGGTTCCCCCGCGCTGGAACGCCAGCTGACGGCTTTGGGCTTCCTTTAGCGCCGCTTGAGCTCGTCGCCGGTCAGCCGCACGATATGCAGCAGATTGGTTGAGCCCGGGGTTCCGAAAGGCACGCCCGCACAGACGATAAGCCGCGATCCAGCCGTGCCCAGCTTGTGACGCAGCGCCATGCGCTTCGCCTTTGCGATCATTTCCTCGAAATCGCTGACATCGCGGGTGACCACGGCATAGGCACCCCACAGCAAGCCGACGCGGCGAGCGGTGTGGCGATTCGGGGTCAGCACCAGCAGCGGTACAGATGGCCTTTCGCGCGCCATGCGGCGAGCGGTAGAGCCAGACGAGGTATAGCAGACAATAGCAGACGTCTCGACGGTCCGGGCGATATTATAGCTGGCGGCGGCCAGCGCATCGGCGGTCGTTTCGTCGGGCACGGTTTCGGTGAAATGCACCCGGTCGGCGTAGGATGGATCATTTTCTACCTGCCCGGCAATCCGGTCCATCATCGTGGCGGCCTCGATCGGCCAGTCACCGACCGCCGATTCGGCCGACAGCATGATCGCGTCAGCACCGTCGTAGATGGCAGTAGCGACATCCGAAACCTCGGCCCGCGTCGGGGTGGGCGACTTGATCATCGATTCCAGCATCTGGGTGGCGACGACCACGGGACGGCCGAGTTTGCGGGCAGCGGCAACGATCTTTTTCTGCAGAGGCGGCACTTGCTCGGGCAACAGCTCCACGCCCAGATCACCGCGCGCCACCATCACTGCATCGGACAGCTCGAGTATCTCGTCGAGCCGGTCAATGGCGGCTGGTTTTTCAATCTTGGCCAGCAGGGCAGCCTTGCCGCCGATCAATCGCCGTGCCTCGGCGACATCTTCCGGGCGCTGAACGAAGCTGAGCGCGATCCAGTCCACATCCTGCTCGAGAGCGAATGTCAGGTCCTTGCGATCCTTCTCGGTCAGCGAACTGACCGGCAGCACCACTTCCGGGACATTGACGCCCTTGCGGTCCGAAATTTCGCCGCCGACAATGACCTTGGTTTCGACGCTCTTGCCGTCGGCCTTAGTCACCTCCAACCGGATTTTGCCATCGTCCAGCAGCAGCGTGTGCCCCGGTTCCAGGGTACTCAATATTTCTTTGTGAGGCAGGCTGACCCGCGTCGCATCCCCCTTTTTCTTCAGCATATCGAGGGTGAATCGCGCACCTTCTTTCAGCATCACCGGGGGATTGGCGAATGTCGCTATCCGCAGTTTCGGGCCCTGGAGATCGGCGAGAATGGTGATCGGCCGGCCGATTTTCTTTTCCAGCGCCCGGATGGTTTTGACATTGGCGGCATGCGCCTCATGTTCACCGTGGCTCATGTTCATCCGGAAGGCGTCGACGCCGGCGCGGTACATTTTTTCGATCATTTCGGGACTGCCACTGGACGGTCCCAGCGTGGCCAGTACTTTGACCTTGCGGTTGCGGGAAAAGATCGGCGATGCCATTTACAAATTCCTTAGTGGCGCTTTACCTGCGCCTTGCCTATTCCTGTTTCATGACAGGTTAAAAACAAAAAACAACGGAAACAACCATGACTGACCAAATATCCGACGCCGCTGCCGCTGCTGCCTTCCGCCGGCTGGTAAATCATTTGCAGCACCGCCATGATGCGGAAAATATCGATCTGATGGGGCTCGCCGGTTTCTGCCGCAATTGTCTTGCCGACTGGGTGATGGAGGCCACCAATGACGCGGGCGGCGAGATGACCAGGGACGAGGCGCGCGAAGCCATTCACGGCATGCCGGTGAATGAATGGAAGAAAAAATATCAGACCGAGGCGACGCCGGAGCGGCTCAAAAAGATGAAGGAAAGCGTGGCCAAAAACGCTGACGCCTCTTAAAGACCCACTTCGAATCCGAACATCAAGATCAAGGGAATCACAGAATGAGCGAAGGCAATGTTGCCGCAGACCAGTTGCGTCTGTTTATCGAACGCATCGAGCGGCTGGAAGAAGAGAAAAAGGGCATGGCGGACGATATTCGCGACGTCTATTCCGAAGCGAAATCCCAAGGCTATGACGCCAAGATCATGCGCCAGATCGTCCGCCTGCGCAAAATGGAAGCCCATGACCGGCAGGAAATGGAAGCGATTCTCGACACCTATAAAGCGGCGCTCGGCCTGGCCTGATGATCGAGGTGCGGTCAGCGTCGGTTGATGATGCTGGCCGTTGTGCGGAAATCTACGCGCCCTTCGTGACCGACAGCTGGGTCAGCTTCGAACTGGACGCGCCCGGCGCGGAGGAAATGGCGGCCCGCATTGCCCGGGCCCGGCAATCGCATGAATGGCTGGTTGTTGAATCCGGCGGCATCCTGTGTGGATATGCTTATGGCTCTCAACATCGGACAAGGGGCGCCTATCAAACCAGTTGCGATGTTGCGGTCTATGTCGATCCCGGCCACAGCCGCCAGGGCCTGGGGCGGGCCCTTTATGAAGCGCTGTTGCCGAGGTTGAAAGCCAGGAAAATACACGCCGCCTTTGCCGGCATTGCGCTGCCCAATCCGGCCAGCATTGCGCTGCACCAGGCTGTCGGTTTTGAACCGGTCGGCATCTACCGCGAAGTGGGCTGGAAAATGGGTGGCTGGCGCGACGTTGCCTGGTATCAGCGGTTGCTCTGACGGGCGTGGCAGATTAGCATCCGCCTCTCGGCAGCCAGCAACAGGACAAGCGATATGATCGTCACAACCACCCCTTCTATCGAAGGTCATACGATTCGCGATTATCGCGGAATCGTGATCGGCGAGGTTATCGTCGGAGCCAATCTGTTCCGCGACCTGTTCGCCAGCATCACCGATATCGTCGGTGGGCGCTCGGGCAAATATGAAAATGTCCTGAAGCGGGCACGGGACGAAGCGCTGGCCGAGATGGAGGCCGAGGCGGCAAAGGTCGGGGCCAATGCTGTGGTCGGCGTCGATCTGGACTATGAGGTGGTCGGTGAAAAAGGGTCGATGCTGATGGTCTCCGCATCGGGTACTGCCGTAGTGATCGACTAGCCCCCCGGTTGCATCACCAGCATATAGATCAGGCCGCTGGTCGCCAGCAGATTATAGACCATGTGCATGATGATATTGGCCCACCAGCCATAGCGGATCCGGGCATAGCCCCAGATCAGCCCGCCGACCAGCTGCGGCAGGACAAAGGGCAGGGCAGCCGCCGGATTGTCGCCAGCATAGTTGAACACGTGGACGAATCCGAACACTAGCGCCTGACCCCAGAAGACGAGCGGGAATATCCGGACATAGCAGCGCGGCACGGGCGATTTCCAGAAGCGGATCAGACCGATAATTACGGCCAGTGAGAGAATCGCGATCAGAATGAGCGGCGCGTTTTCACCTAACTCCGCAAGTTCGGGTTGCTGGAGCAGATAGGAGCCGCCGAGCCAGGCCAGCAGGCCGGCAAAAATGACCAGCCATCGCCCGGTGCCGACAATCCACGCCCGAAAGACCAATTCTTCGGTGATCGGGCCGACGATCACAACGAGCAGTATGATTTGCCACAGCGGACGGTTGAACAGCGCCGCCATGTCGCCCGACATCTCCACCCCGAAAAGCGTCATGATGGGAAAAAGCACGGCGACGATTGCGGCAACCACCAGAGCGTTGAGCAGCAAAAGCCATGCGACATCTGCGGCGCGTCGCTCCTCGCCGTTCGCCGGGAGAGCCGGTACAGGCGCACGGAGAAAAGCGATCAGATCAAGGGCAGTTGACCGCAATCGACCGATCGACCATCCAATGGTTGAGTTGGGCTCAAACATGCGCCAAAGAGCCTCGATAAGAGTATAAACAGGTAACGGACGAATCGTATGGCAGGCCATAGTAAATTTAACAATATCAAGCACCGCAAGGGCGCGCAGGACAAGAAGCGGGCGGCGCAATTCTCGAAACTGTCGCGCGAAATAACCGTCGCGGCCAAGTCGGGCATGCCGGATCCGGATTTCAATCCGCGTCTGCGGCTTGCGGTCAACAGCGCCAAGGCGGTGTCGATGCCGAAGGACAATATCCAGCGCGCGATCGACAAGGCTTCGGCGAACGAAGGCGATGACTTCACCGAGGTGCGCTACGAGGGCTTCGGTCCGGGCGGTGTGTCGCTGATTATCGAGACATTGACGGACAATAATAACCGCACTTTTACCAATGTTCGTACCATTATGTCACGAAATGGTGGCAATCTCGGCGAAAGTGGCTCGGTTTCGCACGGTTTTGACCGGGTCGGCTATATCCACTATCCGGCCAGCGCCGGCGACGAGGAAAAGGTCCTCGAAGCAGCGATGGAAGCGGGCGCAGAAGATATTTCCTCCGACGAAGACGGCCACGAAATCTGGACCGCCATGGAAGACCTCCACGAAGTGTCAGGTGCCCTGGAAAAGGCCCTCGGTGAAGCGGAAAGCGTCAAGCTCGCCTGGCGGCCTTCGGTCCAGGTTGAAGTGGATCAGGAGCAGGCGGAAACACTGCTGAATCTGATCGATCTGCTCGAAGAGGATGACGACGTCCAGACCGTCTGGGGCAATTATGACGTGTCCGATGAAATCATGGAAAAACTGAACGCCGGCTGATGGCGGAACGCGCCGCCAAGGCCGCACTCGCCGGAGTGATCGCGGCTCTGACGCGCGGAACCAGACGCCCAAAATATCGCGCTCCGCGCCGAGCCGATCTTTGGCGTTATGCTTCCATTTCTTCCACTATTCCTGCTGACGATCAGCCTGGATCAGCCCATGACCGTCGTTGGTCGCCGCCTTGGGCTACCAGTCTGAAATGATCATTCTCGGCCTCGATCCGGGTCTCGGTACCACCGGCTGGGGGGTCATCGTCGCCGACGGCAATCGCCTGTCGCATATCGCCAATGGCCAGATCAAGACCGATGCCAAAATGGCTTTGGCCAGCCGCTTGCTCAAGCTCGACCTCGAACTGACCGATCTGCTGCTGGAATATAAACCGGATGCCGCAGCGGTGGAGGAAGTGTTCGTCAACAGCAATCCGCAGAGCACGCTGAAACTGGGACAGGCGCGCGGCGTGGTGCTGCTCGGCGCATCGCGGACCGGGATCGAAGTTGGCGAATATTCGGCGCGAACGGTGAAGAAATCGGTGGTCGGTGTAGGCAAGGCCGACAAGGATCAGGTGCAGGCAATGCTGCGGATCTTGCTCCCCGGCATAAAACTGGCCGGGGCGGATGCCGCCGATGCGCTGGCAGTGGCCATCACCCATGCGCATCACCGGAAGAGATAGCCCAGCGCACCGTTCAACCTGAGCCTGTCGAAGGACCGTGGAACGCGCGAAGAGAAAGAACAAAACAAAAACTCGACAGATTCGCCTGCTGCGCTAAAACACGCCCATGATCGCAAAACTGACCGGAACCATCGACGAAATCGGACTGGATAACATCGTCCTCGATGTGCAGGGCGTTGGCTATCTGGTCTTCTGCTCCTCGCGCACGATCACGGCGATCGGCGGGGTCGGCGACGGCGCGACCATCTATACCGAGATGCAGGTCAGCGAGACCGACATGCGGTTGATGGGCTTTGCCAGCGGCTCGGAACGCGACTGGTTTCGCCTGCTGATTTCGGTGCAGGGCGTCGGTGGCAAAGTCGCGCTGGCGATATTGTCCGCGCTCGAGCCGGGAGAGATTTCGCGGGCCGTGGCGACTGGTGACAAGGCAATGGTCACGCGGGCCAATGGCGTTGGACCAAAGCTGGCGCTCCGGATTGTCAACGAACTGAAGGACAAGGTCGGCGGCATTGTGGTGGAGCCGGTAAAGGGCGCGGGTGGCGTCGTGCACGCGCCTTCAAGCAACAGCGCCGATGCAGTCAGCGCGCTGCAGAATCTGGGTTTCAAACCAGCGGAAGCCAGCGCGGCGGTGGCGGCAGCAGATGCCGAGGCCGGCGATGGCGCGACACTGGATGCGCTGGTCAGGCTGGCGTTGAAAAAGGCGGCGCGGTGATGACTTCATATTCTCGTCATCCTGAACTCGTTTCAGGATGCCCGGAGGTAGGCCTCCTGCTTGCCCAAACTCGCGAGATGCTGAAACGAGTTCAGCATGACGAATGAGCTTGGCAACGATCGCATGGTCTCCGGCGAACGCAAGGTCGAAGACATCGACGCGGCCCTGCGCCCCAAGACCCTCGATGAATTTATCGGGCAGGAAGCGGCGCGTGGGAATTTGCGGGTGTTTATTGAGGCGGCCAGAGGACGCAGCGAGGCGCTGGATCATGTCTTGTTCTTTGGGCCGCCGGGGCTGGGCAAGACGACCCTGGCGCAGATCATTGCGCGAGAGCTGGGGGTCGGGTTTCGCGCCACTTCGGGACCGGTGATTGCCAAGTCCGGCGATCTGGCGGCGCTGCTGACCAATCTTGAGGAAGGCGATGTCCTGTTTATCGACGAGATTCACCGGCTCAATCCGGTGGTCGAGGAAGTGCTTTATCCGGCGATGGAGGATCGCGCACTCGATCTGATCATCGGTGAGGGGCCATCGGCGCGCTCGGTGCGCATCGACCTGCCCGCCTTCACCCTGATCGGCGCGACCACGCGTCAGGGACTGCTGACCACGCCGCTGCGCGACCGGTTCGGGATTCCGGTGCGGCTCAATTTCTATTCGACCGAGGAACTGGAACAGGTGGTGCACCGCGCGGCGCGGCTGCTTGATCTTGATATCGCGCCAGATGGCGCAACCGAAGTGGCTCGCCGCGCCAGGGGTACACCGCGGATCGCTGGCAGGCTGCTGCGGCGGGTGCGGGATTTTGCCAATGTCGCCGGGACCAAAATTGTCGATAGAAAAATTGCCGATGCCTCGCTGACCCGGCTGGAGGTGGACAGCATTGGGCTTGATGCCATGGATCGGCGCTATCTGCATATGATCGCCGATATCTACAAGGGCGGTCCGGTGGGTGTGGAAACGCTGGCTGCCGGCCTCTCGGAGCCGCGCGATACGATTGAGGAAGTGATCGAGCCCTATCTAATCCAGCTGGGCCTGATCGCGCGGACAGCGCGGGGACGGGCGCTGAATGACCGCGGGTGGAAGCATCTGGGATTGTCTCCGCCTGCGGGCAAGGAAGTGGACGGCGAATTGTTCGATTAGGTTCGTCCTCTACCCTTGGGGGAGAGGATACCAAAGCCTTGGCAGCTTGCTGCGTAGGCAACGTTGGAGAGGGCGCGTCTTGCCGCTTACCCCTCACCGAGTTCCACTAGCCAGCAAGCTGGCAAGTTCCACTTGTCCTCTCCCTCAAGGGGAGAGGAAAAATCACTTTCCAATCTGCTCGCCCGACGCCCAGCAGGCATGGGTGCCGCTGGAAATCCGGTGCGGCAGGACGATGGTGCAGACCGGGCCTGCCGACAAGTCTTTCGCATCCAGAATGATGCATTCCGAGCGGTCCTGCGCCATATCGGTGATAAAGCTGATCAGATAGCCATCATCCTCTGATTGCGCATTGGCGCGCGGGATGAAGGGGGCTTCCGATCCGAAGCGCTGCTCGCCAAATGACACATGCTCCGCCTCGCCGGTTTCCAGATCATGCTTGGTCAGGCCGTTGAACAGAAACCAGCCGGGCTCGCCGGTGACGCTATAGACATAGCGATAGGGTAGGCCGGCATATTGCGGATTGAACATGCCGAACTCGACCGGATAGTCGTCAAACAAGGTCTCTTCGCGTGTCTCGCCGGTCTTCCGGTTGAACCGCCAGCGGTGCAGTTCCGGCTTGAAACTGTGCAGGTCGAGGCTCGCCCCCATGCTTTCATAGCCGGACGGAAAATCGGTCAGCGGCGGCGGCACCGGCTCGTTCTGGAAATAGCCGTCGAGCACGACGTCATCGCCCTCCTCAAACGCATTGGCCCAGTGCAGCACATAGGTGGGCCTTGCCTCGAACCACTGGATATCTTCGGGTTGCCCCATCCGTGGCAAGATACCGAAGCGCGTCGGCATGTCCGGGTGGTAAGCGGGAATGCGCAGCTTGCGCTCGAACAACTCCTCTTTCCAGAACAGCGGGCAGTCATTGAAGATTGCGAAATTCTCGGTGAACGCCATGTCGTGCGGCAGGCGCGGGCCGGGCAGGTTGATAGGGACTAGATGCTTCAGCTGATTGTCGGGACCGACGACGCCATATTGCAGATGCGGTTTTTCGATCGCATAGTTGAAGAACAACAGTTCCCCGGTCGTCTCGTCGACCTTGCAATGAGCTGAAATGCCGTGCGGCGGCACCCAGTCGGCGGGGCCGATCGTCGCCAGCGTTTCCGGGTCGAGTCGATAGCCCTCGCCGCACAGGTAGAAGGTCGAGAGGATTGCGCCGGCGTGGACGACGACATCGGTCGAGCTGCTGTCCTTGACGCTGCCATGGGCGGTCATGCCCGGCTGCAGCGCGTCATCCGGATTGCCCATCAGCCCCGGCCAAAGCGGGCCAGCGGCCTGCTGTTCTGCCTCGAACCCCTTGGTGCGAACAAAGCGGTTGCGGTAAGTTGCCTTGCCATCCTTGATCCGCATGGTGTGGATCATGCCGTCGCCGTCGAAGGGATGATAGCGCCCCAGGCTGCCATGCACCGGATTTTCGGTGTTGCGTATATAGAGCCCGTCGATATCGGCGGGGATTTCGCCGATTATCTCAAGTTCAGCGGTGTCCAGCTCTTCAAACACCGGCGTCCAGGCGCCATTGCGATAGGGGTGGTCATTGGGTTCCAGCGTCGCCTTCACCTGATTGACCGGTGTGGCCATCAGTCGCGCAGCAGTTCGTTGATACCGGTTTTCGAGCGTGTCTGCGCATCGACTGTCTTGACGATTACCGCGCAGTAGAGGCTCGGCCCGGGTACGCCATCGACATTGACCTTCGGCGGCATGGTGCCGGGAACGACGACCGCATAAGGCGGCACTTCGCCAATCCAGATCTTGCCGGTGACCCGGTCGACAATCTTGGTCGAGGCCCCGAGATAGACGCCCATCGAGAGGACAGCACCTTCGCCGACGCGCACGCCTTCTGCGACTTCAGCCCGCGCACCAATGAAAGCACCGTCCTCGATGATCACCGGACCAGCCTGCAATGGCTCAAGCACGCCGCCAATACCGGCGCCGCCCGAAATATGGACATTCTTGCCGATCTGCGCGCAGCTGCCGACCGTTGCCCAGCCGTCAACCATCGTGCCTTCATCGACATAGGCACCGATATTAACGAAGCTCGGCATCAGCACGACGCCTTTACCGATAAAAGCGCCCTGCCGGACGATCGAGCCCGGGACAGAGCGGAATCCGGCTTCGCGAAAGCGATTTTCGCCCCATCCGGCAAATTTGCTGGGCACCTTGTCCCAGTGATTGGCGCCGCCGGGGCCTTCGATCAGATGATTGTCGTTGAGCCGGAAGGACAGCAGAACCGCCTTTTTCAGCCACTGATTGACGACCCATTTGCCGTCCTTTTTCTCGGCAACCCGCGCGGTGCCGTTGTCGAGCATCGCCAGCGCCTGATTGACCGCATCGCGCTCCGCTCCCTGCGTTGTCAGGCTGAGGGATTCGCGCTTGTCCCAAACGGCGTCAATTACGGTCTCTAGTGCTGCGGTCATGTGTCTTGTTCTTCCTTGGCGCTGTGGAGACTGGTGACCCAGCTCTCCAGATCAGTGATTTCATAGTCAATATAAGCGGGATCATGTTCGCGGCCAGCCCATTCTGCACCGGTGTTGATCCACACGGTGGTCATGCCCAAATCTTTTGCAGGCAGCAAATTGCGCGCCATGTCCTCGACAAACAGTGCACGGGTCGGATCGATTCCGGTCGCGTCGATCATGCTTGCATAAGCGGCTGGCTGCGGCTTTGGGACCAGGCCAGTATCCAATATATCGTGCATCTGGTGAAACAGGCCATTGAGGCCGCGTTTTTCCAATACGCGTTCAGCGTAAGGCCGGTCGGCATTGGTAAAAACCAGTTTTTCACCAGGTAGCGCTTCAATGGCGGCCCGAACCAGCGGTGCCGGATCGAGCCGGTCCATATCGATATCATGGACGTAGTCGAGGAAATCGGACGGATCAGTGCCATGATGATGCATCAGTCCCGCCAGCGTGGTTCCATGATCGTGGAAAAAGCCTTTCTGGATTTTCCGCGCTTCGACCAGATCACAATCCAGAGCTTGAGCAATATACTCGCCCATTTTGATATCGATCAGTGCAAACAGATTGCACTCCGAAGGATAGAGCACATTGTCGAGATCGAAGATCCAGTGGTCGATATGGGAAAGTTCAGGTGACATGGAACAATCGCCTAAAGGCGGTTCCTGTTAATCACAAGCAGCAATATGGCTTAGGCCCGCGCTGTCGCATCCTCTACATTGGCACTATTGTGGCGCAGCGCCTTGAGTACTGTGTCTACAATACCATCTGCATCCAGCCCCGCTTCGGCATATTGCAGTTCTGGCTTGTCCTGATCCTGAAAGACATCCGGCAGCCGCATCGTGCGGATCTTCAGCCCTGCATCGGTCAGGCCATTGTCGGACGCATAAGTCAGCACATGCGCGCCGAGCCCACCAACGGCGGCTTCCTCGACGGTCACCGCGACTTCGTGCGTTGTCAGCAGCTTGCGGATCATTTCCTGGTCAAGCGGTTTGGCGAAGCGCAGATCCGCAACCGTCGTGCTGAGGCCCTTTGCTTCCAGCCGTTCAGCCGCCTTTTTGGCTTCTTCCAGGCGCGCGCCGAGCGAGAGGATAGCAACCTTGCTGCCCTGTTTGATGATCCGGCCCTTGCCGATCTCCAGCCGCTCCAGTTTTTCCGGGATCGGAACGCCGGTGCCATTGCCGCGCGGGTAGCGAAAGGCGATCGGACCGCTGTCGTGCAGGGCCGCAGTATAAGTCATGTGCGCCAGTTCCGCCTCGTCTGCCGCAGCCATCACAACCATATTGGGTAGCGTGGCGAGGTACGTCACATCAAAGGAGCCAGCGTGGGTGCTGCCGTCAGCGCCCACCAGCCCGGCGCGGTCAATCGCAAAACGCACCGGCAAATTCTGGATCGCCACGTCGTGGACGACCTGGTCATAGGCGCGTTGCAGGAACGTCGAATAGATGGCGCAGAAAGGTCGCATGCCCTGTGCGGCCAGTCCGGCGGCAAAGGTCACGCCATGCTGTTCGGCAATACCGACATCGAAAGCCTTGTCGGGATGGGCCTTGGCAAATTTGTCGACGCCGGTACCGCCGGGCATCGCTGCTGTGATGGTACAGATGCGCGGGTCGCTGTCAGCCAGCTTGGCCAGGGTTTCGCCAAAGACATTCTGATAGGCTGGCGGTCCGCCGCCCGGCCCCTTGTCCTGTTTGCCGGAGACCACATCGAACTTTGCCACGCCATGATATTTGTCGGCAGCTTCCTCGGCAAATTTATAGCCCTTGCCCTTTTCGGTGACGACGTGAATCAGGCACGGTCCTTCCGCAGCGTCGCGGACATTTTCGAGCACTGGAATCAGATGTTCCAGATTATGGCCGTCGATCGGGCCGACATAATAAAAGCCGAGTTCCTCAAACAGGGTGCCACCCATCGTCATGCCGCGGGCATATTCGTCGGTCTTGCGCGCCGCATCATAGATGGCCTTGGGCAGTTTGCTGGCAATCCGCCGGGCTAGCTGGCGAACGCCCAGAAATTCACGGGAGGAGACGATACGAGCAAGATAGGCGGACAGGCCGCCAACCGGCGGTGCAATCGACATGTCATTGTCGTTGAGAATCACGACCAGCCTGTTGCCGGCCGCCTCGGCGTTGTTCATCGCTTCATAAGCCATGCCAGCGCTCATCGCGCCGTCGCCGATCACGGCGATACCCCGGCCCGGTTTGTCATTCAGTTTGTTGGCAATCGCAAAGCCGAGGGCCGCGCTGATCGAGGTCGAGCTATGCGCGGCGCCAAAAGGGTCATATTCGCTTTCCGACCGTTTGGTGAAGCCGGATAGTCCGCCACCCTGCCGAAGGGTCCGAATCCGGTCTCTGCGACCGGTGATGATCTTGTGCGGGTAACATTGATGGCCAACGTCCCAGATAAGCCGGTCTTCGGGTGTGTTGAAGACATAGTGAATGGCTGTTGTCAGCTCGACGACACCCAGGCCAGCGCCCAGATGGCCGCCGGTCGTCGACACGGTGTCGATGACTTCGGCGCGGAGCTCGTTGGCGAATTGGCGGAGTTGCGCTGGCTTCAATTTCCGCAAATCGGCTGGCAAGGACACATCATCCAGCAATGGTGTATTCGAAACCGGCATATTCACTCCCCGTTTGATTCCTGCTGTAACGGCATCTCGCTGCTCTGTCGAATTATCAGCAGGCTGGTCGCTGTCATTAGTGGACAGACGAACTGGATCAATTGCATTTTTGGCAAATGCCGCGCACCTCTATCACTGGGCGGATCGATTCGAAACCTTCGGCACTCGCGACTTTATGTACTTGTTGGGACAAGGAATCGTCGTCGACATGGGTTGCCTCGCCGCACGTATCGCAGACCAGAAAAATACAGTCGTGCTCGCAGCCGGGATGGCTGTTGGCCAAATAGGCATTGGCGCTTTCGACCCTCATTGCGAGGTTGTTCGCCACGAACAGGTCAAGAATCCGGTAAACGCTGTTCGGGGCCACGCGTTTGCCGCGCGCTGCGGACACCAACTCGGCGATATCGTAGGCGGAAGCCGGGCGGGAGAATCCAGCCAGCGTGTCAAAGATCGCCGCTCTAGTATCGGTCCACTTTTCGCCCGATTTTTCCAGATTGGCTCTGGCCGCTTCGGCTAAAGAATCGCCATGATGCTCGTGATGATTATGTTGTCCCATCGAAACAATTTAGGGATGTTTCGCCGCAAGGGCAATGGGGCTACAATCAATGGGTAGCGCGGTAGTTCAAATCATGGGCGAGGGCGAGCAATCCGACCCCGATCATCGTATAAAATACTTCCTGTCCGCTGTGGCCAGCATCATGACCGAGCGTGATCGCCCCCATCATCATTCCAAGCCCGAGGCTGCCGATTGCGACCGGCATGATATAGCCGTGATCCAGCACGCCGCGACCAAGAGTGAACAAGCCCAAGGCAATCGCGATCCCCAAGCCGATTTCATGGATAAGCGGATCCAGCAACATGCCGCCAGCCGAGGACAGAATGGCAACAAAAGCGATGGTCGAAACACAATGTACCAGACACAGCCCGGACATGAGCACTGCCATCCGGTCCCACAAGCCATCTCTGACCAAAAGGCCATCTTTGTTCCACAAATTGGCTGTCGTAAACACGACTCACTGTCTCACTTTTTGCTGTGTGTGCCGGATATAGGGAAAGGGGTGTTAAGATACAACATATCATTTCTGAAATTTCAGACCGTTTCCCTGTTTCCGGTTGTCAGGCCATCATTTTGATCCCACATAGCGGCAAATGACTGAAGCGATCGCCATAAACCAGCCGGCTGGCGCGACAAACGCCCGTCCGATAGCCATCGCCAATTGGCTTTATTCCGTTGCCTTTCTGGTTTTCATCATGGTGGTAGTGGGCGGCATAACCCGGCTGACCGAATCGGGACTGTCGATTACTGAGTGGAAGCCGATCACCGGCGCATTGCCGCCATTGAGCGAAGCCGACTGGTTGTCGGAATTCAGAAAATATCAGCAGATTCCGGAATATCTGGAAATCAGCGGGCCGGCCGGGATGACGCTGGCAGATTTCAAGTTCATCTATTTCTGGGAATGGGTTCACCGTCTGCTCGGACGATTGATTGGCGTAGCCTTTGCGCTGCCGCTGCTCTGGTTCGCGATCAAGAGAGCGATCCCGTCCGGCTATGGCTGGCGGCTGGTTGCGCTATTGGCGCTTGGCGGTCTGCAGGGAACGATCGGCTGGTGGATGGTGAGCTCTGGCCTCAGCGAACGCACCGATGTCAGCCATTTCCGGCTTGCCGTCCATTTGCTGACTGCGTTGTTCATTCTCGGCGGCCTGGTGTGGACGGCGCTAGACCTACGACTACTGGCGCGCGGTATCCAAAGGCCCGCGCGGATGACGGCATTGGGCGCGGCGGTTTTCGGGGTGCTTTTCATCCAGCTTCTATTTGGCGCCTACACGGCCGGTTTGAACGCAGGATATGTTTCCAATACCTGGCCGTTGATGAACGATGATTTTATTCCGGGAGGGATCAACTGGGGCTCAAGTATCTGGGCCGCTCTGAACAATGACCCGTATCTGATCCATTTCATTCACCGCTGGTGGGCATGGGTGGTGGTAGGATTTCTGCTTGTTCTCGCGCGCCAGGTCCGGTCACTGGATCGCCGAAGCTCGGTCGCAATTCATATCGCTTTCGGAAGCCAGATACTTCTCGGTATCGCGACGGTCGTGACCGGGATCGATATTCATCTTGCAGTACTGCATCAGGCCGTAGGCGCTCTGGTCGTCGCGTCGACCGTTTGGGGCGTGCATTTGCTGGGCCGTACCGCGCGCTGAAGGTCCCGCTTTAGCAGATGGAGTATACGGTCAGAATTCCGCGCTCTTGAAATGCTAGACAATTGTGCCCGCTGACCTCGAAAAATGACTTTCGGTATCATTATACCCTCCAGCTAAGCCCCGCTTTCGCTTGACTTGCGGCAATAACAGCGCCAATAGCGCCTCCGTCGGCCGGACTCCTGCGAATCAGGAGCGTTCGGCTTTTGTTATTTTTGAATCTCATTCTCCAAGAAGGAGCCACCCCATGAAGGGTATCAGCAAACAGACGCAGTCGGCCAAGCCTGCTGAAGTCGAAAAGAAATGGCATATTATTGATGCCGAAGATCTGGTCGTTGGCCGGGCTGCCTCGATCATCGCCAATATTCTGCGCGGCAAGCACAAGCCAAGCTACACCCCGCATGTCGATTGCGGTGATCATGTCATCGTTATCAATGCCGAAAAAGTGAAGTTCACCGGCAACAAGACCAAACAGAAAACTTATTACAAGCACTCCGGCCATCCCGGCGGCATCAGCGGCACCACCGCAGAGAAGGTTCTGGAAGGTCGCTTTCCAGAGCGTGTTATGGAAAAGGCTGTCGAGCGGATGATTCCGAAGGGTCCGCTGGGCTTCGCCCAGATGCGTGCTCTGCATGTTTTCGCTGGCACTGAGCATCCTTATGCTGGCCAGAACCCAGTGGCGCTCGACGTCGCTTCGATGAACCGTAAGAACAAGGTGGGTGCATAATGTCTGACGTAAAAACCGATCTCGCTGATTTGAAAGATATCGCTGGAGCGGCTGTCGCTGATGCACCAGCCCCTGCTGAAGGTGATGCTGCTTCCGAAGGCGCTGAGCCGCCCGTGTCCACCATGCCTTTGCGCGAGCAGGAACTGGACAAATTTGGCCGTGCTTATGCCACTGGTCGCAGGAAAGACGCGGTTGCCCGTGTCTGGCTGAAGCCAGGCAAAGGCAAGATTACGATAAATGGCCGCGATCAGGAAACCTATTTTGCTCGCCCGACCTTGCGTCTCGTGCTCAATCAGGTTTTTGCGATTACCGAACGTGAAGGTCAGTATGACGTCGACGTTACTGTTAAAGGCGGCGGTCTCTCGGGCCAGGCTGGCGCGGTCAAACACGGCATTTCGCAGGCTCTAACCAAATATGAACCAAAGCTTCGTGCTACGGTCAAGGCAGCTGGCTTCCTGACCCGTGACAGCCGTAAGGTTGAGCGTAAGAAATATGGTAAGGCGAAAGCGCGCAAGAGCTTCCAGTTCTCGAAGCGTTAAGCGAACCCACCACAACGAAATATCGAAAAGGCGGCCCGCGGGTCGCCTTTTTTATGGCTGTCGGTGATTAAAAGATCGGGGCGTTTGGTTTTGGGCGTTGCGGTTCCCTGATCACGGCCCGGCTGGAAACAAAGAGGATCATCGTCGTCAAGATTGCCGAGATCAGCATCACCCATGATGCCCCGATCGTGCCGAATTTCGGCAAAAAAACCGCTAAAAGCGCGCCAAGCGCTACGAGCCCAGCCAGGCGAGCGATAAGCGCATTTCGCGCTCGTCCTGCGGCCTGAAGCAAGGGTTCGAGGCCGAGGCCGCCCAGACTGATAATGGTCGCAGCGCCGAGCAGCAGCAATATCGGGTAGGCCGCGACATATTCTGGCCCGGAAATAAGGGCGATGATATATTTGCCCAGCAGCAGCAAGCAGATAAACAGGATCCCGCCGCTGATCGCGGATACCCGCAGTGATCGCCAGAACAAGGCGCGGGATTGCCGCGATTGGCCGATTGCGAATAATCGGGACAGCTCGGCAAATAACGGGCGGGCAAAAACTTCTGCAAGCCGATTGAGACTATTGGCAAGCTGATCGGCTAGCCGGAACAGTCCGGCCGCAGCCGGACCGACAAAGAAGCCGACGATAACAACCACCAGTCGTTCCCGGATCACGCTGACCAGATAGGCGAGATTGGTGAACAATAGAAAGGCAATGAATTCCTTTCGGTTTGGCGGAGCCGCCGCAGCAGCCGGTCGCTCATCAACCGGACCATTTGCATCATGACGCCGCCACACCATCAACCACATTACGACGAAACTGACGAACTCGGAAAGCCCCCAGACAATCAGAAATCCGGTCATAGACGGCACGGTTGCCAACAGCACTAGCGCTCCGCCGAAGCGCACGATCGGAATGATCGCGTCGCCAAATGCATTGCCGCTAAAGCGATCCTGAGCGCGCAATATTCCGGTCGGGGTCGATCGAACTGACAGGAACACGATTACCCCATAGCCCATGATGGCCTGCTCGACCGCTGGATTCCAGCCAAATTGCGCGGCGCTATAGGGAAGCATCAGCCACAACACGCCGCAAGCGACAAGCCCGCCGATAAACTCGATCCAGAAATTCTGGGCCGACAGCTTTCGAAACGCCCGGTGCTGACCCGCCAGCAAATAGGGCACCCCATATTGCACAACCGCCTGCCAGGTCTGAAGTTTGAGTACCGCCGTCAGCACCTGGATCGCGCCCACGATGACCATGAATTCACCAAAGCCGGCAACACCTAGCGTCCGGGTCAATATAGCGAGATAGAAAATGCTGAGGACCGCACCGACGCCCTTGGCGGAAAATAACCAGCTGCTGTTGCGAAACACGCGTACGAGCGAGTCTTCGCTGCTGGACCATCTGGAGAGCATGTTTCGCGACACAGGTTTCAACTTTTCCAAAAGGGGTTCCAGCGGTTGAGCCCGTCTTTATCGTAAAATTCATTTATTTCCATATTTCTATACCGGCATCTGTCTTGAAAAAGTAACTTGCTCTCGCCACAAATGCAGTATGAGCGCTCGATTTGATGTGATTTTGCTTGCCGCGCAACGCGCAGGTGTAATCAACCCACTGGCTGAGGCCCATGGTGTAAGCCATAAATGCCTGATTCCAGTCGCAGGCCAGACCCTGATTGCCCGCACTTTGGCGTCGCTCTCGTCTCATCCGGGTTGCCGGGCCATATATGTGTTGATTGAGCCCGATGGCGAACGAGCGGTTCGCCCGGTGGCGGAAGCTTTTGCACGATCCGACATGCCGATCCACTTCGTCGCATCAGACAGCAACATCGCTGCCAGTGTGTTGCTTGGATGTGAAAAGGGTAACGCACCATTTGTGATCACTACGGCTGACAATGTGTTGATCAAACACGACAGCATTGATCGGGTTATAGCCGCAATAGACGCGGGCGCAGATGCTGTTGCAGCCTTGGCCAACAAAGATGATATTCGCAGCGTTCATCCGGCGGCCCAGCGCTTCTTCTACGAGTTTCGCGACAACGGCTATGCAAATTGCAACCTCTACGGCGTCGCTGACAAACAGGCGCTCAGTGCAGTGGAAATATTTCGCGAAGGCGGCCAGTTCATGAATCACCCGCGGCGCCTGGTGAATGCCTTTGGCCTGTTCAACATTTTGTTGATGCGCTTTGGCTGGGTGACGATCGACAACGCCTTTGAGAGAATGTCAAAACGCTTCGGTATTAAAATCCGCCGGGTACCGTTGAACGACGGGACGCAGGCGATCGATGTCGACAACGAACGAACGTATAGGATCGTCGAAGCCATTCTGCAAAACCGTGTGCACGACCTGGAAATCTGACAGTTAATATGTCAGATTCTTGAATCACATTCCCCAGTCTACTCAAGAGAATCACTATGCCTTCAACGTCTCCTCCCATCCAGCCGCTGACGATACCCGATGAAGCAAAAGAGCGGCTGAAATTTCTATATCTGGCGAAGCATGCCCATTGGGGGGGAGGCATGCATCCCGAAGATGGCAATCATGCCATTTACCATCACGAGGTTCGAATGAGCCTGGAGAGCCTTGGCATCGATCTTATGGTTGCCGATACATATGACGTACTATTCACGCATCCAGGCGTAGATTTTGTTTTTCCGCTGCTGAATCGCGGCGGCTTTGTGAACAGCGAAATGATGATTCCGCTTTTGTGCAACATGCACCGGATAGCCTATGTCGGGGCCATGCCATTCATTCGCGGATTGGGCGATGACAAGTCGGCTTCCAAACTCGTGGCGGCCCATGCGGGTGTTCCAACGGCACCTTGGTTTTGCTACCGGCGGGGGGCACCAGTGGATGAAGCTGACTGCCCAAAAGCGGAGCGCTGGGTAATCAAGCCGAATGCCAGTTCGGCGAGCTGGGCGATTTCCGATGCATTTGATTGGGCGGGTGTCGCCAATGCCGTTGCCGGAATTCATGGGCAAGGCCATGATGCGATCGTCGAGCCTTATCTCGATGGATATGATGTGCAGGCAGCCTTCATCAGTTCCGATGGACCGAAAGCGCTGCCCATGCTGATTTATGAGCGCGAAGACACACAGAAGCTTTGGACCTATTACGAAAAGCGCGATTTGGTGCCGAATACAGAGAAGGCGACGCTGAAACGCTTTGACGATCCGGAGTTTGCCCCCAAAGTCCAAGAGATGGCGAAGAGAATTGCCCGTGAATTCGAGCCATTTGACTACGGGCGAATCGAATTTCGGTTGGACAAGAAGACCGGCGACATCAATTTTATCGAGATCAACCTGAACTGCAATCTATGGTCCGAGAAAGTGGTTGCGAAATCGGCGGCCGCTGCGGGTTTCAGTCATGCACAGCTGCTTGAAACCATTATTGCGGAAGGATTGAAGCGCAACGGGTTGATTTCCTGACGATGGGAGATTCGAAATTTTGGGGTGGATTGTCAGGCTGCTGCTGCTAGCAGGATACCATGAACCAGGATAACCGCAGCGCCGACATCACCAGTTTTGTCACTCATCTGGAATGTTCCAAGACAGGAGAGATTCTGCCTGCCGACACGGTGCAAAATCTGTCGCCTGCCGGGGCACCTATATTGGTGCGATATGATTTGGCGGCTGTTGCTGAAACCCTGACCAAGGAAAAGCTCGCAGCCCGGCCAGCTGATCTCTGGCGTTACCGCGAGATGCTGCCGGTTGCAAATTCGATAAACATCGTCTCACTCGGCGAAGAGATGACGCCGCTGATTTCTCTCGACAATTCTCTCGGCTCACAAGTCCTCGTCAAGGACGAGGGGCGGTTGCCAACCGGCTCATTCAAGGCACGCGGACTGGTCATGGCGGTTTCCATGGCCAAGGAATTGGGACTGAAACGGCTGGCCATGCCGACCAATGGCAATGCTGGCGCGGCCATGGCAGCCTATGCAAGTCGCGCCGGAATGGAAGCCTTTGTTTTCTGTCCTGACGATACACCTGAAGTGAATGTTCGGGAGATTGCGCTGCAGGGTGGAAAGGTCTGGCGGGTGAACGGCCTGATCAACGATTGCGGCAAGATTGTCGCCGACGGCGAGGCGGAAATGGGATGGTTCAATCTCTCAACGCTGAAAGAACCCTACCGGATCGAGGGCAAGAAGACGATGGGTCTCGAACTCGCCGAGCAGCTGGGATGGGAAATGCCCGATGTGATTTTCTATCCCACGGGTGGGGGGACTGGCCTGATCGGCATGTGGAAGGCATTCGACGAGCTGCAGGAAATCGGTTTCATTGACTCGAAGCGACCGCGGATGGTGGCCGTGCAGGCCACCGGCTGCGCGCCGATTGTCGACGCGTGGGAGAAGGGCCTGGATCACGCACCCCTTTGGGAAAACGCCCATACCATCGCTGCCGGGATTCGCGTGCCGGTGGCGATCGGCGATTTTCTGATATTGCAGGCGGTCCGGGATTCGGGCGGCTTTGCGATCGCGGTTGAGGATGACGACATTGTCGCGGCGCAGCAGCGGATCGGCCAGCAGGACGGTCTGCTGCTCTGTCCGGAAGGCGCAGCGACCGCTGCGGCCTATCTAAAGGCGCTGAAGGACGGGCTGATCAGCAAGGCCGACCGGGCGGTGCTGTTCAATTGCGGTAACGGTCTCAAATATCCGATGCCCGCAGCTGATGCCGCGCTGGATCGCCATAAACCGATCGACTGGGGCGCCATTGCCAGCGCCTGAGCGTCTGGCTAGGATTCCCCCGATGAAATGGTTTGCCATAATCGCCGTGCTGATTCTGACACTGGGCGGTTTTGCTTGGTGGTTCTTCTCCCGGCCGGGACCGAAGCAGCTTGATATGGTCAATAATGTCGTTCCCGGCGACAGCAATGCCAAACTGCTGGTGCAGGATCAGATATATGACGAGGCTTTGGGGCTGGGACTCAACATATGGGCACCCGATGATGCGCAGACGAAGCCGCTTCCGGTTGTCGTTTTTATCTATGGCGGCGGCTGGCGAGACGGAGACAAGGATCAATATGCGTTTGCCGGTCGGGCGCTGGCCAATCGGGGCTTTATTGTCGTTTTGCCCAATTATCGGCTCTACCCGAAAACGCGTTTCCCCGGCTTCCTCGAAGACAGCGCCAAGGCGGTGGCCTGGGTTGACGATAATATTGCCAAATTTGGCGGCGACACGAGCCGTATTTTTCTGTCGGGCCAATCCGCCGGGGCCTATAATGTGATGATGCTCGCTCTTGATCCACAATGGCTGGGGCGCGAAGGCAAGTCGCCGGACCTAATCCGCGGCGTCGCAGCGCTGGCCGGACCTTATGATTTCTATCCGTTCGATTCCGACACGACGAAGCAGAGCTTTGGCGATTATCCCGCACCCGAAATGACTCAGCCGGTCAATTTTGTAAGGGCTGGAGCGCCGCCGCTGTGGCTTTCGAGCGGCACTGAAGACACCCAGGTCAAGCCCCGCAACAGCAAGACCTTGCGAGATAGGATTACCGCAGCGGGCGGTCACGCGGAATATGTCGAATATCCTGGCGTCGACCATCTGGAAATCATGATGGCAGTGGCGAAGCCGTTTCGTTACAAGGCACCGGTGCTGGATGATATGGTCGCCTTTTTCCAGCGCTACGAGTGATTGCTGAATTCGAAAGTAGCAACTGCGTTTTTTGCAGCGCAAAACGGTTGAGATACCGGCGCTTCTTGGTTATGCCGATCCGCAGAACAAGGGAATCCGATAGACATGGCTACTTTCACGCTGCCCAAGAATAGCAAGATACGTAAAACGGGCGAGTTGCATCAAGCACTCACCAATGGAAAAAAGCGGCCGTTTAAAGTCTATCGTTACGATCCCGACAAGGGGGAGAATCCGCATTATGATACGTTCGAAGTGGATACGGACGAATGCGGTCCAATGGTGCTCGATGCCCTGATCAAGATGAAGTCTGAGCAGGATGCAACGCTGACCTTTCGCCGGTCCTGCCGCGAAGGTATTTGCGGATCCTGCGCGATGAACATCAACGGCAAGAACGGTCTCGCCTGCACCACCGCGATCGAGGATTGCGGCAATAAGGTCACCATTACGCCGCTACCACATATGGAAGTGATTAAGGATCTGGTGCCGGACTTCACCCATTTTTACGCGCAATATGCTTCGATCCAGCCCTGGCTGAAAACGGTTACGCCGACGCCATCGGGCAAAGAGCGACTGCAGTCGCCGGAAGATCGCAACAAGCTGGACGGGCTCTATGAATGCATATTGTGCGCATGCTGCCAGACCAGCTGTCCGAGCTACTGGTGGAACAGCGACAAGTTCCTTGGTCCCGCCATCCTGTTGCAAGCCTATCGCTGGCTTGCCGACAGCCGTGATGAGATGACCGGGGAGCGACTGGATGATCTGGAAGATCCGTTCCGTCTTTATCGCTGCCATACGATCATGAACTGCGCCAACGCCTGCCCCAAGGGCCTGTCCCCTGCCAAGGCGATTGCCGAGATCAAGAAGATGACCGCATCCCGCGAAATCTGACCGCCGGCAACCATTGATGGCCGAGCCCGAGCGCAATTTTGTCATAAGCGATCCCGACCCGGATTTTCCGGGATGGAATAGCTGGAAGCTGACTGACCCCGACTGTTATAACAGCTTTCTGGGCCGGATGATTGTCCGGCGCGGCGGTGACGGGCTGGGCGACAATATTGCCAGGGTCCGCATGTTCCCCGAACGCAAGCATCGCAATCTCGGTGATGTCGTCCATGGCGGCACGATGATGGGTTTTATCGACTGTTCGCTCTTTGCTGCCATGCGCGTGCTCGATTTGGGTCCGTCCGGCTTTGCTGTTACGATGGAATTGCAGACCCATTTTATCGGAGGTGCCCGGCTCGACGAACCACTCGAAGCGCAGGTCGAGATTGCGCGCGAAACCGGACGTTTTCTGTTCATGCGCGGGCTGGTGGTGCAGGGGGAGACGGGACAGGATAATATGGCCTCTTTCACTGCTATCGTGAAGAAGGCTCCGAACCAGAAAACCGATCTGCAATGAGTGAATTTTATCAGCGCTATCAGGCGTTGATTGCGCAGGGCGAACTCAAGCCCGATGCCGATCAGGATGCTTGCGCGAAGCGGCTCGCCAGATTGCAACAGGAACTGGAAGCGGTACCGGAGCGGGGCAGTATCCTGTGGCGCGTTTTTGGCAAGAAGCCGTCGGTACCCGAAGGCATCTATATGTGGGGCGGCGTCGGGCGCGGCAAATCGATGCTGATGGATTTATTCTACAGCAATCTAGACATACGCGGTAAAAAACGGGCGCATTTTCATGAGTTCATGATCGACGTTCATGCCCGGCTCAATATCGAGCGCAAGAAGGAGCAGGGTGATCCGGTGATCCCGGTAGCGAAGGCATTGGCGAGCGAAGCGCGTTTTCTGGCTTTTGACGAAATGGTGGTGAACAACAGCGCCGATGCGATGATCATGTCCCGGTTGTTTACCGGGCTGGTCGAAGAAGGCGTAACGATCGTCACCACTTCCAACCGTCCGCCCGATGACCTGTATAAGGACGGTTTGAATCGCGAACATTTTCTGCCCTTTATCGAATTGCTGAAGACGCGGTTGGAAGTGATTTCGCTCAATGGCCCAACCGACTATCGGCGAGAGCGGCTCGGCGATGTCGATCTCTGGCATGTCCCCAATGGGGAAGCGGCAACGCGGGCGTTGAGCGAGGCTTTTTTCCGCCTGACCGACTATCCGCCTGAGGACCGGGACCATGTGCCGTCGGCAGAGATAGAGGTGCAGGGCGGCCGCATGCTTACCGTACCAAAATCACTGAAAGGCGTAGGGGTCTTTTCGTTCAAGCGCCTTTGCGCGGAAGCCCGCGGAGCCCAGGATTATCTGGCGATTGCACGGCATTACCATAGCGTGATCATCGTCGGGATCCCGTTGCTTTCCAAAGAGAATCGAAACGAGGCGGCGCGGTTTGTTACGCTGATAGATACGCTATACGAATATAAGGTGAAATTGCTCGCTGCTGCGGACGCGGAGCCGGATGCGTTATACCCGGAAGGCGACGGATCGTTCGAGTTCGAACGCACGGCATCCCGGCTCATTGAAATGCAATCGGACGAATATCTGGCGATGGGCCACGGCGCATCGGACGATCCGGTCGGATAGGTCTCAAAAGGTCGAGGGGCGCGCTTTGTCGGGGATTGCGTAGATCGCCATCGGCGGCAATTCTGCTTCCAGCCTTCGCTCGACCGGCCCCACTTCCATGCCGTTTTTTAGCGCCAGACGGAGAGCGCATGTTTTCACCGGAGAGAGGGCCTGCTGCCGTTCAACTTTCGCCGCGCCGATTGAGCCGCAATTTTTACAGCAAGCTCAAACTGTCGAGATCCAGTGCCATTTGTGCGGGGCGCTCGGCCATCGCGGCGAACATCCGGTCGCCGCGTTCGGTCTGTTCGACATGTAGCGACGCGTTGATGGCCATGATAAAACCGGAAAAGGCGTGGCGGCGATATTCCTGCCAGAAGCCTTCAAAGTCTGGAGCATTGGAACGAGCGGCTAGATAGGCCTCGACCAGCCGTTTCTCATGCTGGCGCCGGTCCTCGGGATCAGCGAAACTCGTGCCGATCATGTAGGCCACATCATTGGCCGGATTGCCCAGCGAGCAGGTCTGCCAGTCGACCAGTGCGGCAACCCGACCGTCGGTGTGGAACAGGATATTGTCGAGCCGCATGTCGCCATGGGTGATCGTCAGCTGCCCTGGTTCCCTTTCTATATATTGGGTGAGCCGATCAACCAGCTCCTGCCCAAGGTCCAGGATGGCGGATGATAACAGGCCGCCGAATCGTTCGCGAAAAAGCGGATAGCCTTTGGGCAAGGTGGTCTTCATGAACTCACTGTTACTATTGTTGTGGTGCAGCCAGTGCAGGCGATCAACGCCTCCAGCTGGCTGAAAACTGTGCAACGCTGCGGCTTCGGCAAGAGTTGTTTCGGCCTGGACAAGCGAAGCGCCGGCCAATTGATCGCCTTGCGATGCCGGCGTCATGTCTTCGAGCAGAAGGATGAACTCTTGCTCATTGTCGGCGATGGCCGCGTGATAGGGCTCGGGGCAGTGTACCTCGCAATGACCGGCAACATCACGGTACCATCCAACTTCCATATCGTAGAGATGAAAAATCGCTGCCGCGCCCCGGCTGACCGGGTCGGCGCTGGGGCATTTTGCGATGAACGTTGCCGGATGCCCCGCGTCCGCCCATTGGCAGGAGAAGCGGTAACTGTCGCAGACCTGTCCCGTGCCGACCGGCGCGTGGGTTAGCGATTCCAGCGCTCCCTGTGGAGCACCGAAAACCTGCTCGATGAATGCGATCTCGAAGTCCTCCGGACGCACCGGAAACCGAGCACTCATGTCGCCCGATCCATCAGCCCGCTGAGGCCACTGGTGGCGTGCGGACCGATAAACAATTGCTCGACAACGCCGATACCATGATGATCCGCGCCATCCACGGTCAGCACGGCATCGCTCAGTGCCTGGATGTGAATGGTCGTCATGTCGATGGCCGGATCAGGGTCGAGCGGGATCACATCATAGCCGAACTCGCTATCACCGTGATCCATGCCGTGTCCCCAAGTCGGGTGGAGGTAGCCGAGACCGGACATGTAGAAAGTCCGCGCCTGATCCCCTGTGCGGGGGGTGATTCTGAGCTGGCCGTCGCCGGTGTCGAGCCTGACGTGCTTGATGCGGCGGGAACCGCTGTGATAGCTGAGGTCGATGGCTTCGGGTTCGAACTCGGTAGCGCTGCCGGTGATCGAATCGACGACACCGCGCCGGTTCCAGGCCACGCCGTCGCCATCGTCATTGCTGTGAAAAAAGCAGGCGTGACGATCGAAGTTGAGTGGCGTCCAGAGCCACCAGAATTGCGGGAAGGCACCGGCTGGCGGCGGCTGCGATTCGGCTGCGCCGACCTGCCTTATCCCCCAGCTGCGATCGCGGGTGCCGCGGCAGTTGGCGATATCGATATCCTGACCATTGACGGTAATGGTCCCGGACCAGTCGCCATTCTGCGTCATTCTGGTGTAGTCCATCATCAGGCGCGGGCCTTCGCGGCGAGTGAATCGGGGTTCCTCGATAGGGTGATGGCGGGCGGTGAAGTGGATTTCTGCAGTGACCGGGCTATCATTGCCGGCGACCGTCAGGCGCAGTTTCTCTAGCGGTTCGACGATGGTGACGGTGATCGGGCCGATGGTCAGGTCGAGCCGTTCGCTGCCCATCCGTTTCGAGGCGCGGAGATTGTGCTGCTTGCCGTCGATCGAGAGGCAGAAGGCGGCGTCCATAATGTCTAGTTGCGGGTAGATCCCTAGGGCGGCGGCGAAAAAGATGCTGCCGTCGGCGGAATAGCCGTTGAAGAAATAGCGGTCGTAGAAATTGCGGTTGCCGCCGGATAGCGCCATTGGTTCCGGAGTCTGGTGCAGCGGATATTCATCGCCTTTTGTCAGCATGTTGCATCCTCTTTTTCTGTGCATCATGGCGAGCGAACGGGGGTTTGGGAAGCGGGAATATGGAAGAAATGGAAGCATGTTTGCTGTTCTTCGTCATCCTGAACTCGTTTCAGGGCCCCGGGATGGGAAATGCCGGTTGAGGTCCTGAAACGAGTTCAGGATGACGAGGGAGACGTTCAGGATGACGAAGCACAGTCTAGCATGACGAAAGTGTTAGGCAATTATTGCTACTGCGAACCAATTGCAAAGATAGCTTCCAAAATGGTGCGATCTGCGGTTGAATTTGTCATAATAGGGGCCTAATCCGGCCACTAATATACATTTTCGACTCTATTCTTAGGAGAATTTCTTAACATGGCCCGTAACAAGATTGCGCTGATCGGCGCAGGCATGATCGGCGGCACGCTCGCCCACCTCGCAGCTTCCAAGGAAATGGGCGACGTCGTCCTGTTTGATATTGCCGAGGGCATGCCAGCGGGCAAGGCGCTCGATCTGAGCCAGGCCGCTCCGGTTGACGGGTTTGACTCCGATCTCAAGGGCACCAGCGATTATGCCGATATTGCCGGTGCCGATGTGATCATCGTCACCGCAGGCGTGCCGCGCAAGCCGGGGATGAGCCGCGACGATCTGCTTGGCATCAATCTGAAGGTCATGAAGGCCGTCGGCGAAGGCATCAAGGCCAACGCACCCGACGCCTTTGTTATCTGCATCACCAACCCATTGGATGCAATGGTCTGGGCATTGCGCGAATTCTCGGGTCTGCCGCACAACAAGGTGGTTGGCATGGCCGGTGTGCTTGACAGTGCCCGCTTCCGGCATTTCCTCGCCGAGGAATTCAATGTGTCGGTCGAAGATGTCACCGCGTTTGTTCTCGGCGGCCACGGCGACACGATGGTTCCGGTTCCGGCCTATTCGACGGTTGCCGGTATCCCGATCCCCGATCTGATCAAGATGGGCTGGACCACGCAGGAAAATATCGACGCGATCGTCAAGCGGACCCGCGGCGGCGGCGGCGAAATCGTTGCTCTGCTGGGCAATGGCTCGGCTTATTATGCGCCGGCGACCAGCGCAATCATGATGGCGGAAAGCTATCTCAAGGACAAGCGCCGGGTGCTGCCGGCTGCGGCGCATCTCACCGGCCAATATGGCGTCGACGATCTCTATGTCGGCGTACCGTGCATCATCGGCAAGGACGGCGTCGAGAAGATCATCGAGATCGAACTGAGCGAAGAAGCGCAGGGTAATTTCGATGTGTCGGTCGATGCGGTCAAGGAATTGCTGGAAGCTTGTAAGGCGCTGGATAGCTCGCTGGCCTAAGCAACATTGTCCGGTGCATGCCGGGATTTCATGCGATAATGCAGCGCGCCGGGAATAGAGCTTCCCGCTTTCGCTGGAATAACGAGGAAATAGAATGAGCATTTTAATCGACAAGAACACCAAGGTCATCACCCAGGGCATGACCGGTAATACCGGCACGTTCCACACGGAGCAGGCTTTGGCTTATGGCACGCAGATGGTTGCGGGCGTGACGCCGGGCAAGGGCGGGACGACCCATATCGGTCTCCCGAACTACAATACCGTGGCGGAAGCCAAGGACGCGACCGGCGCGACGGCTTCGGTTGTGTATGTTCCACCGCCATTTGCAGCGGATTCTATCCTCGAGGCGATTGATGCAGAGATCGAACTGATCGTTGCGATCACCGAAGGCGTTCCCGTGCTCGACATGGTCCGCGTCAAGCGCGCGCTGCAGGGCAGCAAGTCGCGCCTGATCGGGCCCAACTGCCCAGGCGTTCTGACTCCCGACGAATGCAAGATCGGCATCATGCCCGGTAGCATCTTCAAAAAGGGTTCGGTCGGCGTGGTCTCGCGCTCCGGTACGCTTACCTATGAAGCGGTGCACCAGACGACGGCGGTTGGTCTTGGCCAGACCACGGCAGTCGGCATCGGCGGCGATCCGGTCAACGGCACCAACTTTATCGACGTGCTCGAGCTGTTCCTTGCCGATGATGAAACCAAGTCGATCATCATGATCGGCGAAATCGGCGGCAGCGCCGAAGAAGAAGCGGCGCAGTTCATTGCCGACGAAGCGAAAAAGGGCCGTTCGAAACCGATGGTCGGATTTATCGCTGGTCTGACGGCGCCTCCGGGACGCCGCATGGGTCACGCCGGCGCGATTGTTTCCGGCGGCCAAGGCGGCGCGGAAGACAAGATCGCGGCGATGGAAGCCGCGGGTATCCGGGTTTCGCCTTCGCCGAGTGAGCTGGGTACGACGCTGGATGCGATGTTGAAGGAGAGAGTTTGAGTTCGGCGGGAGAGTTTAAGCAAATTGTTCCCTGCCGCAGGGCAGGGCCCAGACGATCGCACACTACAGTTCTGGGCCCCGCCCTTCGGCGGGGAACGAAATAATGAAAGCTGGTTTCGTCTATATCATGGCTAGTGGACGAAACGGCACAATATATATCGGATCGACAAGTGATCTGCCGAAACGCGTTTACGAACATCGCGAAGGTCTGATTGAAGGGTTCACAAAGAAGCACGGATGCAAGTTACTTGTCTGGTTTGAATCCTATGATGATTTGCAGGAAGCAAGGGCAACCGAATTTCGGATGAAGAACTGGAACCGGCAATGGAAGCTCAGGCGGATCGAGCGGATGAATCCGGATTGGAATGATCTTTGGGATGAGATTGTGAAGTGAATGGGCCGTTGATATTAGGTGCCATGCCGAGGGGCAGGGTCCAGACGATCGGACAGGACCGTTCTGGACACCGGCCTGCGCCGGTGCACACCAACCGGCGGTTACACAAGGTAATATATTATGGGTTTTGAGAATCAGGATTTTATCGGCTCGGAGCCCGAGCAGGGCCCAAGCTGGCAGCGCAAGCATTGGCCGATTGATGATGCCGACGAGCTGAACAGCGCGCTTGATCCCACACAGATGGGGATCGAAATCAAGGCTGCGGCGGAGAAGGCTGGCGGCACCATGTCCGAGGACGAAGTCGCCAAGGCGGCCGAGAAGTCGATCCGGGCGATGATGCTGATCCGCACCTATCGGGTGCGTGGCCATCTGGGTGCCAATCTTGACCCGCTGGGGATTTCCAAACTGGAAGAACCGGCTGACCTGACTCCCGAATTTCATGGTTTCACCGCCGACGAAATGGACAAGCCGATCTATCTTGGCGGCGTGCTTGGCTTTGACACGGCGTCCATCCGCGAGATTGAAGCGGTGCTAAGGGCCAATTATTGCGGTCCGGTCGGTCTGGAATATATGCATATTTCCGATACCGAGGAACGGCGCTTTCTGCAGGACCGGATGGAAGGCAAGGACGCCGCGATCCAGTTTACCCCGGAAGGCAAGAAGGCGATCCTCAACAAGGTTATCGAAGGCGAGGAATATGAAAATTTCCTCGGCAAGAAATATGTCGGGACCAAGCGTTTCGGCCTCGACGGCGGCGAATCGATGCTGCCGGCGCTGGAAAATATCATCAAATATGGCGGCCAGTCCGGTGTACGTGACATCGTCTATGGCATGGCGCATCGCGGGCGGCTGAACATTCTCGCCAATGTGATGGCCAAGCCGTACAAGGTCATCTTTCACGAATTCCATGGGGGGTCGGCCAATCCCGATGATGTCGGCGGTTCGGGTGATGTGAAATATCATCTCGGCACCAGCACCGATAGGGAATTTGACGGAATCAATGTCCATATGAGCCTGGTGCCGAATCCGTCGCATCTCGAAGCGGTGGATCCGGTCGTGCTCGGCAAGGTCCGCGCCCAGCAAGTGGCGCGCGACGATCTCGAAAAGCATGATCAGGTGCTGCCGGTGCTGATTCACGGCGACGCTGCTTTTGCCGGACAGGGCATTGTCTGGGAATGCCTGGGCTTTTCCGGCATCCGCGGTTACAATACCGGCGGCTGTATCCACTTCGTGATCAACAACCAGATCGGCTTTACGACCAGCCCGCAATTCGCGCGCTCTTCGCCTTATCCGTCCGACGTCGCCAAGGGCGTGCAGGCGCCGATTTTCCACGTCAATGGCGATGACCCGGAAGCGGTGACTTTTGCCTGCAAGATCGCGATGGAATTCCGCCAGCGCTTTGGCCGGGATATCGTCATCGACATGTGGTGCTATCGCCGCTTCGGTCATAATGAAGGCGACGAACCAAGCTTCACTCAGCCGATCATGTACGCCGCGATCAAGAAACATCCCAAGGTCAGCAAGCTTTATGAAGCCCGTCTGGTCGAGGAAGGCGTTATTGATGCGAAATGGGGGGATGCGACGCGCAAGGCCTTTGGCGAGCATCTCGAAACCGAATTTCAGGCAGCCGCCGATTACAAGGCCGACAAGGCCGACTGGTTTGGTGGCCGCTGGCAGGGTCTGCATATCCCTGCCGATCCGGAAAGTGCCCGGCGCAATGTCGAAACCGCGATCGATCCGAAACTGTTCGACAGTCTCGGCCGGACACTGACCACGGTTCCGGAAGGGCTCAAGATCCATAAGACGCTGGGCCGGGTGCTGGAAGCCAAGGCGCAAATGTTCAAGAGCGGCGAGAATTTCGACTGGGCGACCGGTGAAGCGCTGGCTTATGGATCGCTGGTTTCGGAAGGCTATAATGTCCGCCTCTCCGGTCAGGACAGCGGTCGCGGAACCTTTTCCCAGCGGCACGCCGTATGGGTCGATCAGGAAACCGAAGACAAATATGTGCCGCTGAGCACGGTGCGCCATGGCCGGTTCGAAGTGCTCGACAGTCCCCTGAGCGAATATGGGGTGCTGGGCTTTGAATATGGCTATGCCGGGGCCGATCCGAAAACCCTGGTGTTGTGGGAAGCGCAATTTGGCGATTTCGCCAATGGTGCGCAGATCATGATCGACCAGTTTATCGCCTCTGGCGAAGCCAAGTGGCTGCGCGCCAATGGTCTGGTGATGCTGTTGCCGCATGGCTATGAAGGCCAGGGGCCAGAGCATAGTTCGGCGCGGCTGGAACGTTTTCTGCAGCTGTGCGCGCAGGACAATATCCAGGTCGCCAATATCACGACGCCGGCCAATTATTTCCATGTCTTGCGCCGCCAGATGCTGCGTTCCTTCCGCAAGCCGCTGATCATCATGACGCCGAAATCCCTGCTGCGACACAAGATGGCGGTATCGAAAGCGGAAGATTTTCAGGGCGATCAGCATTTCATGCGGATATTGTCGGATACCAATCCGCCAGCCGACAAGGATGTGAAGCGGGTTGTGCTCTGCTCGGGCAAGGTGGCCTATGATCTGATCGAAGCGCGCGATGAGGCCGGCGACAAGAATACGGCGATTATCCGGATCGAGCAGCTCTATCCGTTCCCCGGCGAACCTTTGGTGGTGCGTCTCAAGCGGATGACCAATCTCGAGACTCTGGTCTGGGCCCAGGAAGAGCCGAAGAATAATGGCAGCTGGCATTTTGTCCGGCCTTATCTGGAAGAATGTCTGGAGCAGGCGGATGTTGGTCCGTCCGCACCAGTCTATGCAGGACGCGCCGCTTCGGCTTCGCCTGCAACCGGGCTGGCATCACGGCACAAGGAGCAGCAGGCACAGCTGGTCGCAGAAGCATTGGGGCATGAAGCAGCTTGAGGAAGAAAGGCTGTGCTCCGCACTTGATGCGGAGCCCGGCGGGACGGAAAGTGACATACGAACCAGGTTCCGCATCAAGTGCGGAACACGGAAGTTGATAGGATAGAAAATGGCAACAGAAGTAACAGTCCCGGTATTGGGCGAATCGATCACCGAAGCGACTCTGGGCGAATGGCTCAAGCAGCCCGGCGATGCGGTTGCCGCTGACGAGCCGATTGCGAGTCTGGAAACCGACAAGGTGGCCCTGGAAGTGCCAGCGCCGGAAGCGGGCGTGATGGGTGAGCACAAGGTCGCGGTTGGCGATACGGTTGAAGTGGGCGCCGTGATTGCGACGATCGAAGCCGGTAGCGGCGGGGCGGCACCGTCGAAAGATGAGGATACGCCTGTCGATCCCCCAGAAAAAGCTCCCTCGGCTAACGCCGCGAAAGCTGCGGACAAGCAGGACGAGGTTGCCACCAGCATTACCCTGTCGCCCTCGGTACGCCGGCTGGTGCTGGAACATGGTGTCGATCCGAGCCAGATCAGCGGCACCGGCAAGGATGGCCGGCTGACCAAGGCGGATGTCGAGGATTATGTGAAATCCGGTGCCCAGCAACAGTCGCCGCCCGCCGAAAAAGGCGCGGCAAGCGGTGCGCAGACCGCGCCTGCGCCATCCTCTTCCGGCAATCGTAACGAAGAGCGGGTGCGGATGACCCGTTTGCGCCAGACCGTCGCCCGGCGGCTGAAAGAAGCGCAGGATACAGCGGCGCTGCTGACGACGTTCAACGATGTCGACATGACCGCGGTGATCGAGACGCGCAGCAAGTACAAGGATCTGTTCGCCAAGAAACATGGCGTGAAGCTCGGCTTCATGGGTTTCTTCGTGAAGGCTGCCTGCATGGCGCTGAAAGACGTGCCGTCGGTCAACGCGCAGATTGATGGCGAAGAAATCGTGTATTACGATTATGCCGACATCTCGGTCGCGGTGAGCGCGCCGAGTGGCCTGGTCGTGCCGGTAATCCGCAACGCCGAGACGATGAGCTTTGCCGATGTCGAAAATACGATTGGCGATTTCGGCAAGCGCGCCAAGGACGGCACGCTGACCATGGCGGACATGAAGGGCGGGACCTTCACTATCTCCAATGGCGGTGTGTTCGGGTCGCTGATGTCGACGCCGATCATCAACCCGCCGCAGTCGGCTGTGCTCGGACTGCACCGGATCGATCAGCGTCCGGTGGTTATGCCCGATGGCTCGATCGAGGCGCGTCCGATGATGTACATGGCGCTCAGCTATGATCACCGGCTGATCGACGGCCGCGAAGCGGTGACCTTCCTGGTACGGATCAAGGAAGCGATTGAGGATCCGGCGCGGCTTTTGATCGATTTGTGATTTTTTCGTCATCCTGAACTCGTTTCAGGATCGTTGGAGATGCTGAAACAAGTTCAGCATGACGAGTATAGAGGTGATGTATGACCGACAATTTTGATTATGATCTTCTGGTAATCGGCTCCGGCCCCGGCGGCTATGTCGCGGCGATCCGGGCGGCGCAGCTGGGTCTGAAAACCGGCTGCATCGAAAGCCGCGAGACTCTTGGCGGGACCTGCCTCAATGTCGGGTGCATCCCTTCGAAGGCGATGCTGCATGCGTCCGAACTATATCATGAGGCCCATTCCGGGGCGCTGGAAAAATTCGGCGTCAAGCTGAGCGGGGCGAAGCTGGATCTGAAACAGATGCACGCGGAAAAATCCAAGGCGGTAAAAGAGCTGACCGGCGGGATCTCGATGCTGTTCAAGAAGAACAAGGTCGACTGGATCAAGGGGCGCGGCGCGTTTGAAAACGCCAATACGGTCAAGGTTGGCGACAAGAGCTACACCGCGAAGAATATCCTGATCGCGACGGGGTCGTCGGTGACGCCGCTGCCTGGTGTCGAGATCGACAATGACAAGCATGTCGTGGTCGATTCAACCGGTGCTCTGGACCTGCCGAAAGTGCCGGGGCACATGGTGGTAATCGGTGGCGGCGTGATTGGGCTGGAACTGGGGTCGGTCTGGCTGCGGCTGGGCGCGAAAGTGACGGTCGTGGAATTTCTCGACCAGATCTTGCCCGGCATGGATGGCGATATCCGCAAGGATGCGAACCGCATGTTCAAGAAGCAGGGCTTTGATATCAAGACCGGCACCAAGGTCACCGGCTGCAGCGTCAAGGGCAAGAAGGCGACATTAACCATGGAGCCGGCTGCGGGCGGTGACAGCGAAACGCTGGAAGCCGATGTCGTGCTGGTGGCGATTGGCCGTCGCCCCAATATTGATGGTCTCGATCTCGACAAGTCGGGTATCGAAACCAACGCGCGCGGGCAGATCGAGGTCGGGCATGATTTCCAGACCGATGTCGACGGCGTCTATGCGATCGGCGATGTTACGCCTGGCCCGATGCTGGCGCACAAGGCCGAGGATGAGGGCATTGCGGCAGCCGAATTTATTGCCGGGCAGCAGGGCATCGTCAATCATGACCTGATCCCCGGCGTGGTCTATACCTATCCGGAGATTGCCAGCATCGGCAAGACCGAGGAAGAGGTGAAGGACAGCGGCACCGAGTATAAGGTCGGCAAGTTCGTCTTTGCCGCCAACAGCCGCGCCAAGACCAATCGCGACACCGAGGGCTATGTGAAGATTATCGCCGACGCCAAAACCGACCGGGTGCTGGGCGCGCATATCATCTCGTCGCTGGCCGGGACGCTGATCGCGCAGGTCACCCAGGCGATGGAATTTGGCGCGACCTCGGAAGATATAGCCTATACCTGCCACGCCCATCCGACCCATTCGGAAGCGATCAAGGAAGCGGCGATGGCGGTGCAGGGCAAGCCGATTCACATGTAGGGATTTGCGCTCCCGCGCTGGCTGGCACCGGACGCGACTGTGCGATCCGTTGAGGTGGAAAATGATGGCGGCTTGAATCCTTTATGGACCGCGCCCGATTTTCGGTGGATGGTTCAGGAGATGGACTCCTGCCTGCGCAGGAGCACGGGGAGAGAGAGCATGTCCATTTTGTCACTGACCACAGAACCGACCGCGACCGAGATCGCAGCGGATATCGCTTCGGGAAAGCTTTCCGCTCTCGAAGCCGTCGAATCCGCGATTGCCCGTATCGAGGCGCTCGACGGTCCGATCAACGCGGTGGTCGTGCGCGATTTTGACAGCGCGCGGGCAGCGGCGAAACGGCTGGATGAGGTCGGCCCGAAGGGCGATCAGCCGCTTTTTGGCGTGCCGATGACGGTCAAGGAAAGCTTTGATCTTGCCGGCCATCCATCGACCTGGGGACTGGAGCATGCGCGGAACAACATCGCCCAGGCCGATGCGGTGGTTGTGCAGCGTCTGAAACGGGCCGGGGCAGTGATCCTCGGCAAGACCAATGTTCCGCCGGAACTGGCCGACTGGCAATCGACCAATGTGGTCTATGGTCGCACCAATAATCCGCATGACCATGGTCGCTCGCCGGGCGGTTCATCGGGCGGTGCCGCGGCGGCGGTGAGCGCGGGCATGGTGCCGTGCGAATTTGGTTCCGATATTGGCGGTTCGATCCGTGTGCCGGCGCATTTTTGTGGTATCTGGGGCCACAAGCCGACTTTCGATGTGATCAGCCTTGAGGGCCATGGCTACCCCGGCACCGATGCCGCCAGTCCGGCGCTGGGCGTGTGCGGTCCGCTGGCGCGTTCGGCGGATGATCTGGAGCTGTTGCTCGACGTGACCCTCGACCATCCGCTGGTCCGTCGCGATGTGCCGCTCAAAGACGCGCGCTATTTGCTGATTGACGAGCAACCCATGGTCGGATGTGCGAGCGCCTATCGCGCCGAACTCGATCGGGTTGCGGGGCAGATTGAGGATGCGGGCGGGCAGGTCGAACGGCGCTCCGAGCTGATCCCGGATATCGAGGCAGCCCATGAAAGCTACCTGAAGATGCTCAATATCGCCATGGCGGGCGGCCTGCCTGCGCCCGATGGAACGCAGGCCACCGTCCGTGACTGGTTCGACCTTTGCGATATTCAGGCGCGGGTTTACCGGCAATGGCGCGATCTGTTCGGTTCATTTGATTTTGTGCTGGCCCCGGTGAGTGCCACACCTGCTTTTCCGCATCATCCGGGACAGATTTTCCAGGATACTATCGCGATTGACGGTGTCGATGTACCCGCCGGGCCGCAGCTCGCATGGGCCGGTATCGTGACCTTTCCGGGCCTGCCGTCGACCGTGTTACCTGTTGGCACTGTCGACGACCTGCCGGTCGGGATGCAGGTGATTGGTGACAGGCTGCAGGATTTCCAAACAATCGATGGTGCGCGGCAGATCGCGGCTCTATTGGGCAGCTGACCATTTCTGCAGGAGGGTCGGATGGCGATCAAACATCATAAATTGATGCGCTGGCATGTCTGGCTGGGCTGGCTGATCGGCGTGCCGATCATTATCTGGACGGCAAGCGGACTGCTGATGGTGGCGCAGCCGATTGAGACTGTGCGCGGTAATCACTTGCGCAGCGAAACGCCGGCGCTCGAACCGATCGAGCCGGTTGCGCCGCTGCTTGAGGGACGGCAGGCGAAGAGCCTGACTCTGCAGCAGAACAGCGCGGGCCCCTATTGGGTCATTGCCTATTCCGATGGTGGCAAGCGGCGAGCGGATGCGCTGACCGGCGACTTGTTGCCACCGGTTTCAGGAGCGGAGGCGGACAGTCTGGCGAGAGCGGCGCGCTCAGACCCTCCGGCAATCCGGTCGGTCAGCTTATTTCCTGCGGACCGCGCGCCGATCGATCAGCGCAGCGGGCGACCATCCTGGCAGGTGATTTTTGATGATGATACCCGCTTCTATATCGACGCCGACACCGGGGAGCTGCTGGCCGTCCGGACGAAGTTCTGGCGGGCTTTTGATTTTATGTGGGGCTTGCATATCATGGATCTGCAGACGCGCGAGGATAGCAGCCACCCGATTCTGATCGTCTCCGCGGCGCTTGCCCTGCTGGGATCGATTCTGGGCTTTGTCCTGCTGTTCACAAGGCACCAGCGCAAGCGGCGAGCGACATCGTGAACGCCGCCTTGCTTTATAATGCGCTGGGCTGGCTCGACCTGTTCGGGATTGCGGTCTTTGCGATATCGGGCGCGCTGGTCGCCGCGCGCAACCAGCAGACGCTGGTGACCTTTGCCTTTTTCGCACTGGTGACTGGCGTCGGCGGCGGTACGGTGCGCGATCTGCTGATCGGGGCACCGGTCTTCTGGGTGCAGGACGCGCGGGTGCCGCTGCTGTGTCTCGGCATCGCGCTGCTGGTCTGGATCACCCCGGTCAAATTCTGGAGGCCGGCGGCGGTCGACTGGTTCGACGCGATCGGTCTGGCCGCTTATTCCGTGTTTGGCGCTGCCAAGGCGATACAACTGGGAATTGACCCGCTGCCGGCGGCGATCATGGGCGTTATTACCGCCAGTGTCGGCGGGGTGATCCGCGACCTGATTTCGGGTGAACCGTCGATCATTGTCCGGCCCGAACTCTACGTGACGGCCGGCGCACTATCCGCGTTTCTTTTTGTGCTGCTCGCGCAAACGGGCATGCCAGGGTTTATTGCTGCCCTGATCGCTTTTTCCGCTGGCTTTGCACTGCGCGCACTGGCTATCGTAAAGGGGCTTTCGCTGCCAGCCTATCGCGGGGCAGAAGAGGATGAATAGCCCAGCAGCCAGTTGATCCAGCCAGCGGACACTTTTGTCTTTCGTGGTTCCCCGGCACCGCATTCAAGACAGAGCGCCTGCACGTCTTCGCGCGCCAGCAGACCCTGAGCGGTTGCCATAGCCTGACCGAACACAGCCTTCTCACGCTGGGCCGCCCATCCGATTACACCATTTACAGGTATGCTTTCGTGCCGGACAAAGGGGATGCCATCGAACGGCAGCCAGGAAAATCTTGTCTCGGCGTCGATATATTGCGCGTGATAGTCGCCTTCCGCCAGACCGGCTCGTTTAGCCGCTTCAGCAAGCGCGTCTTCGATGCCGCCAAAGCCATCGACCAGCCCCAATTGCCGCGCGGTACCGCCGTCCCAGACCCGGCCCTGGCCGATCCTGTCGACCTCTGCCGGTGTTTTGCCGCGTGCTTTGGCGACCAGAGTGACGAAGTCGCGATAGCTGTTTTCCACGCCAGACTGCAGGATCATGTTGAGATCCTCGCTAAAGCCGCCGACGAAATTCGGCTCGCCGGACAGCGGTGTGGTTTGCACGCCATCCGCCGTGACGCCCCATTTAGCCAGCGCCTTTTCAAAGCTCGGCAGCACCGCGAACACGCCGATGGAGCCGGTGATTGTATCGGGCTCGGCGAAGATATGATCGCCCGCCGAAGCAACCCAATAGCCGCCGCTGGCCGCGACATCACCCATCGAAACCACAATCGGCAGCTTCTTCTTTTTGGCTTCGAGCAAGGCCAGGCGAATTTCCTCGCTGGCGAAGGCCGAGCCGCCGGGAGAATCGATCCGGACCACCAGCGCCTTAAGCTCGTCCTCATCGAGCGCCTTGTAAATCTGCTCCGCGATGCGACCGCTTGCAGCCACGCCTGTGCCGCTGGTGCCGCCAACAATTTCTCCTGCGACGGTTATCACACCGATCGGAGAGCCCGCTGTTTCAACGGGGTTTGCGGCGAGAAAATCGTCATAATCAATGGATTCGAAACTGTCCGGTGACGGCGTTTCGTCAATCCCGACATGCTCCGCGACAAACCGGTCAAAGGCGGTCTTGTCCCCGAGCTTGTCAACCAGTTTCTGCTCGATGGCAACTTTCGCCAGATCACCATTGGCGGCCTCGGCAAATTTTGCCGGGCTGGCGGCAAAGGGCTGGGCGGCAGCCTGCGGACGCGCTTTTTTCACTTCGGCGAGCCAGCTGTCCCAGAGGACAGTATAGAGCGCTTTCGATGCTTCACGCGCTGCTGGTGACTGGTCGTCGCGCATATAAGGCTCGACCGCGCTTTTATAGGTGCCGACCCGGTAAATATTGGCGGTCACGCCCAATTGGTCGAGCAAGCCCTTGTAATAGAGCCGGTTGCCGCCGGGTCCGGCAAAGATGATCCCGCCCATCGGATCCATCCAGATTTCGGTCGCATGGGCAGCGAGCTGATAGCTGTCATCGCTGTAGAAGCTGGCAAAGGCATAAATTGGCTTGCCTGCCTGTTTGGCGCGGTCCAGTGCTTTGCCAACATCGGTCAGGCTGGTTTGGCCGCCACCGGCGAAGCTGCTGAGGTCGAGCACGATCGCCTTGACCCGGTCATCTGCGACCGTCGCGTCTATCGCGCGGACGACATCCCGCAGGCGATATTCGCGCGGGCTGTCGGCACCGCTATTCTCCAGAAAATCTGTAAAGGTCGGTGCTGCCGGTTGTTCGACAATCACGCCGTTGAGGTCGAGCAGCAACGCGCCGTCCCGGATCGCCGCGCTGTTTGGTTGTGTGGACAGCAGCGCATAGAGTGCGCCAAAGAACAGCAACATGGCGATGAGCACCATGCCATCCTTTATCGCGACCAGAAACTTCCATGCCGCCCGCACAAATTGCATATTGATATTCCTGTATAGACCGGATTGACCCGCCTTATATGGGAACCGCCATTGATATTACCAGCGGATAAGAAGGGGCACGAGCAACCGGCCGACCAGAGCGCTGGCAATGACCGGGATGGTGAACCACAATCCGACATAATAAATGTCGTTGAACGGGCAGTGGATATTATAGGCAGCGGCACCCAGCGCTCCCGAGGCAATGCCGATCAGCCAGCCGGCCCGCTCGGGCGAGGTAGCTGCGCCTTGCCGGAGCCACCAGGTAAGGCCGCTGCCAATGGTCAGGGCTGCGATACTACTGACGAGCAGGCATTTCAGCCCTTCCATCGGCCGCAAGGCTTCGACGGGCGGCATTTGAATCGCGCTCATGATCGCGGCGGTCAGCGGAAAAAGGGCTGCGGTGATCAGCGCCCAGATCCAGCCCCGGCTCAATTTTCCGACACCGGGCCTAGCCATCTTGACCACTGTAATCGTGGCTGCGATGCCCAGCATCAGCAGCACACCGCTGCGCAGGAAAAACATCTCGTCGGCGATGCCCGTCTTCAGATCGTTGCGCACGCCCAATATGGCCGCCACGGCGGCGACCGCGAACAGGGTCAGCGCGCCGACGACCGCAAGTCCGCTGCTCGGCTTCAAAGTCCGGACGGGTTCCAGATCCTCGACCAGTCCGTCGATCAGGCTGTTTGCAGATACACTCATTCTACGCGCTTTCGATAAGGGCACTCATTTTCTTGAGTCCCCTGTGGATATTGACTTTGACCAGCGATTCCGACTGGCCGGTTTGCAAGGCAGCCTCGGCAATGCTGAGACCCTCTATTTTCACCAGGCCGATAACTGCTGCCTGTTTTTCCGGTATCATGCCGAGCAACCGTTCGAGGCTGACCCTGGCGGTCACGCCGTCGTCCTGTGGATCTGCGACCATTTGTTCGTAAAACTGGTCATGTTCGTGGCGGTAGATCTTGCGCAGGCTGTCGAGCCAGCGGTAGCGGCCGATCGCAGCCAGCCAGGGCAGAAACGCGCGGGCCGGATCATAGCTTGCGCGTTTGCGGTGGAGCGAGATCAGCGTTTCCTGCACCAGATCATCAATCGCCGCCGGATTGATCTTGCGGGCAAAATAGCGGCGCAGCCATTTCTCGCATTCGGCAAGCAGGCTGGCATAGCAGAGCTTGTCGCCGGCCTGCGCCTTGATCATCAGATGACGAAGGGTTTCTTCGTTTGCGATCATCGGATCAGCCCAGCCTGTGGCCGATCAGCCGGTCCAGCGAGAACAGGCCGCCACCGCGTACGATCAGGATCAAGGCCATGGCAACCCAGAGGATATGGGTTTGCCACCAGACTGCCATCTCGGGGAAGACAAATATCTGGATTACCAGCGTCATGCCAAGAATGCCGAGCGCCCCAAAGCGCGTCGCCAGCCCCAGCACCAGCAGGATGGCCAGAAAATGTTCGGTATAAGTAGTCGCATAAGCGCCGAGTTCGCCATTGAGAACCGGCACCTGATTGAACGGCGCATCGGAAAACTGGAAAAAGATGGTGTCCCTGATCGTCAGCAGACTGCCGTCTTCGACCTTGGTCCTGGCGGAGCGCCAGAATATTCCGGCCAGAGCGACGCGGGTGAACAGCAAGGCGATCCCTTCGGGTATCTCACCGCTCAGTCCTGCCCTCACTTTTCCCATCATTTTCATCATCTCTCTGCCTCTGGCTTTGCGCCAACGCTCCGGCCTGGATCAGTTTGATCATATGCTGCATCGCTGTCGCTTCATCACCCAGTTCGATGGCATGGTGCAAAAGGTTACCCATGGTCGCGGAGACGGAAATTTTCTCGGCAATTTCCTGTTCCACCTCATTCAGCGGGTGAAATAATATCCGGGCTTCGGGGCGGACGATCATCAGCGCATGCGGCTCTGTCTCTCCCAGTTCGGAGAGATGCGGGGATAACGGACCAGTCAGGCTGACCAGACGCAATGCGGGATGGGGCGTCACCGGCAAAGCCAGCAACTCGGCCTCGGCGAGAGCGGCGATATCGGTCAGCGCGACCGGTTCCGCTTCTGCGCTGCGGTAGCTTTCCAGCCAGGCCCACTCGATTCTGGCCAGATCGACGGCGCTGGCGTCACAGCCGCGGCCTGCCAGAAAAGCGGCAAAGTCGGCAGCGATGCCGTTGATGTCGCATACCAAGATATGCTCCTGCTCGACATATTCGCGGGACAGGGCATGAAAGGTCTCGTGCCCGAGATGTTCGTGCAATTTGGGATAGGCCTGCTCCAGCGCGACCAGCCGGGCATGGGAAATCGTGTTGGCATGGGCTTTCAGACCGAGCAGCGCGCGCGCCCTGTTTTCCGCAAAAAGATCGTCGGGGAAATGATCGGGGCCTTTTTGCAGGCAGGCGATGAAGCGCGCCTGGCCTTCAGCGAGCGAGGGCATGGCGCGGTTCTTGGGGTTGCTGGTCGGCGATTATGGCTTCCGCCTTGCCGACTTCGGCCATCAGCACATCATAGGCCGGAATGTCCGTGTCCCATTCGATCAGCGTGGCTTTGGGGCCGGCCCGTTCGATGAAGCGCCGGTACAGGCGCCACGTGGTGTCGGTGACCATAGAACCATGATCGTCGATCAGCAGCGGGCCGCTGTCGTGATCTTCGCGGGCATGGCCGGCGAGATGGATTTCGCCGACGAGGGCCGGGTCAATGGCGTCAATATAGCCGTCCATGTCGAGGCCGACATTGGTGGCGGTCACCTCGACATTGTTGATATCGAACAAGAGGCCGCAGCCCGTTTGTCGGCACAGGGCGTGGATGAAATCGGTTTCGCTCATCTCGTCGTCGCGATAGCTGAGATAGCGGGACGGGTTCTCGATCAGGATCGGCCGTTGCAGACGGTCCTGGACCCTGGCGATCTGTGCGGCGAGATGCGCAAGTGCTTCGCGGGTATAGGGTATCGGGAGCAGATCAGGGTAGCGATCATGGGCATTGCCACTCCAGCTCAGATGGTCGGATACCATTGCTGGCTGGTAGCGATCACAGAGCGCGGCGAGCTTTTCCAGATCGTCCGCATTGAGGCCGTCAGCGCTGCCGAGCGAAAGGCCGACGCTGTGAAAGCTGAGTGGATAGGCTTCGGCGATGGCGGTTAGCCAGCGGTGCGCCGGACCGCCATCGCCGAAGTAATTCTGTGGATGAACCTCAACCCAGGAGGGCCGTTTCGCGGTTGCAGCATCGTCCAGCACATTCTGATAATGCACCGATTTGAGCCCTATGCCGCCCGATGGAGGGAGGGAGTGCGGCATGGGCCCGACTGACGGAGCGAAGGGATCAGGAATTGCGGGCATCCACGGAATCTAGCCGATTCAGCTCTTTTTGGGAACCGGTTTCGCATTGCCCTTGTGGGCGGTCAGCGTGCCGCCGAGTCTGGCGCATTCTCCCTTGGCAACATATTTCCAGGCGTTGCCCTGATAGTCGACGGTCGAGGTACCGGCGCAACTGGTGCCCGGTCCGGCGGCGCAGTCATTTTTCCCTGCCAGCGCCACGCCATAGCATTTTTCCTTGGCACCGGCTGCCTCGGCAGCGGTGGCCGACAGGGACAGGGTTGCAGCGGCAGCCAGAGCAGCGGCAGCGGCGGTTGTTTTGATCATGGTAGACATTATATTTCCTCTCTAGAAACGGGGGAGCCTGCTAGAACCCGTCAATGCGGGCTCAGATTTCATTCGATGAGTCTGGTGACCGGGTTACAAAACGCCTGAGCCGCAACGCGGATTTTCAGCGAAACGAATCGCAATGCCTTGGAAATCCAACAAAAATTGAGAGAAATATTTTCTGCTCTTTCCCTTGACGGCAGATGAATAGCCACTACATGCACACCGTTAGCACTCGAAAGGAGAGAGTGCTAATTCATACAGATTCTGCTCTCACGACCGGCTGAAAAAGCGGTCGGAAGAGTTTTGGATTGGACAAGAAAGGGAAATCTATGAAATTTCGTCCATTACATGACCGTGTACTGGTGCGCCGCGTTGAAGCGGATACCAAAACCGCAGGCGGTATCATCATTCCGGATAGTGCGCAGGAAAAGCCATCAGAAGGCAAGGTCATCGCCGTTGGCAATGGCCTGAAAGACGATAATGGCAAAGCCACGCCACTCGACGTCAAAAAAGGCGACAAGATCCTGTTCGGCAAATGGTCCGGCACGGAAGTCACCGTCGACGGCGAAGAGCTGATCATCATGAAGGAAAGCGATATTCTCGGCATTCTCGAGAAGTAAGCGCTTACCCCATTCGCAATTTCAATCATTTAAGCAGGAGACAATATCATGGCTGCTAAAGACGTAAAATTTGGCCGCGACGCTCGCGAACGCATCCTCAAGGGTGTGAACACGCTGGCGGACGCCGTTAAAGTAACCCTCGGCCCCAAAGGCCGCAACGTTGTGCTCGACAAGAGCTTTGGCGCACCGCGCATCACCAAGGACGGTGTTTCGGTTGCCAAGGAAATCGAACTGAAAGACAAGTTCGAAAATATGGGCGCACAGATGCTTCGTGAAGTCGCATCGAAAACCAACGATGTTGCTGGCGACGGCACCACCACTGCCACCGTTCTCGCTCAGGCGATCGTCAAGGAAGGCATGAAATCCGTGTCGGCCGGCATGAACCCGATGGATCTGAAGCGCGGTATCGACCAGGCGGTTCTGGCCGTTGTTGAAGATCTCAAAAAGCGTTCGAAAGACGTCAAGGGCAGCGATGAAATTGCCCAGGTCGGCATTATCTCTGCCAATGGCGATCGCGAAGTCGGCGAAAAAATCGCTGAAGCGATGGAAAAAGTCGGCAAGGAAGGCGTGATCACGGTTGAAGAAGCCAAGGGTCTCGACTTTGAACTCGACGTTGTCGAAGGCATGCAGTTTGACCGCGGTTATCTGTCGCCTTACTTCATCACCAACCCGGACAAGATGGTTGCCGATCTCGACAACCCTTATATCCTGATCCATGAAAAGAAGCTGACCAACCTGCAGCCACTGCTCCCAATTCTGGAAGCTGTTGTGCAGGCCGGACGTCCGTTGCTGATCATTGCTGAAGATATTGAAGGCGAAGCGCTGGCGACCCTGGTGGTCAACAAGCTGCGCGGCGGCCTGAAGATCGCAGCGGTCAAGGCTCCCGGTTTCGGTGATCGTCGCAAGGCGATGCTCGAAGATATCGCCATCCTGACCAAGGGTGAAATGATCTCCGAAGATCTCGGCATCAAGCTGGAAAGCGTTACGCTGAACATGCTCGGTGAAGCCAAGAATGTCACGATCGACAAGGATAACACCACGATCGTCGACGGCGCTGGCAAGAAGAGCGACATCAAGGCGCGTGTTGAAGCGATCCGCAACCAGATCGAACATACGACGTCCGACTATGACAAGGAAAAGCTGCAGGAACGTCTGGCGAAACTCGCTGGCGGTGTTGCCGTGATCAAGGTCGGCGGCGCATCCGAAGTCGAAGTGAAAGAGAAGAAAGACCGTGTCGATGACGCACTGCACGCAACCCGTGCGGCTGTTGAAGAAGGCATTGTCCCGGGCGGCGGTGCTGCGCTTCTCTATGCTACGGCAGCGCTCAAGGGCCTCGAAGGCATCAATGACGACCAGACCCGCGGCATCGACATTGTTCGTCGTGCACTGCAGGCTCCGGTCCGTCAGATCGCTGAAAATGCCGGTTTTGACGGCGCGGTAGTTGCCGGCAAGATGCTCGACCAGAAGAGCAAGGAATTCGGCTTCAACGCATCGACCGATGTTTATGAAGACCTTGTCAAAGCTGGCGTGATCGACCCGACCAAGGTTGTTCGCGCAGCATTGCAGGATGCTTCCTCGGTTGCTGGCCTGCTGATCACCACCGAAGCGGCTGTGGCGGAATTGCCATCAGACGACAAGGGCGGCGGCGGCGGCATGCCAGACATGGGCGGCATGGGCGGCATGGGCGGCATGGGTTTCTAAACCCAAACGTCCGGCGCAAGCTGACACAATATCAAGAAGGGCTGGAAGGAAACTTCCGGCCCTTTTTTGTTTATTTCTTGGTCAAGATATTATAAGTTTATGTCATCTTTATTTTATTATTAAGGTTTTAGCGATGAACAAAGGGTCGGCGGAAGCTTTCGGATTAGCGGCTTATGCACTTGTTGGGCATTTGATGGCAGAGTTGGATTTGCTTTCTCCCGGTAGCAGAAAACGAATATTGGATAATGTCACAAGAGATTTGAAGTTGCCCAATGCTGGGCCGAATGCCGAGGCGATGTTAGACGCAGTAGAAAAATTTAGATGATGGGGCGATTTTCAACGCGAGGTACTAGAATTGCCAATAAATAATCCGCCAAATATCGTACAAAACGACTCTGGTGCCAGTGGAGCGATAAACGCGGCCGTAGCCACCAGTAGAATCGATGACGTTAAATCTGATTTCGCAGAAATGAAGCGTGAGCATAATAACTTACTCAAGCAGCACATTGAATTAAAGGGACGAGTTGACCATCTGCCAATAAAGATAGCGTTTGCTTGTTTGACAGTGTTTGGGATTGGTGGCGGCGTTGCCAAATTTTTAGGGTGGATTTAAAGTAAATCGCCCCGCTATCCTGCTAGTTTTGTCTGCTATGATCAATTTATGGTGCTTCGCTTCGGATGGCGAACCAGATAGGCAAGAGGGGCCGAAAAGAAACTTTCAGCCTTATTTTGATATTGGCTTCCGGCAGGTTTGCAAAACATCCTGATTATGCCATGCGGGGTGCTATATATAACCGCCGTGAGGATGACTCTGCATGACCAAATCCACGTTGCTCTTTTCGACCGCCCTGCTTGGACTGACCTTCGGAATGCCCAGTCCCTTATTGGCCGAACAGCCTGTGAGTGCTGTGCAAGCAGCCGAAACCGAAACCGACCGGATCAACGCATGGTTCGACGAAAAATATGAGGAAGAGCTTGCGTTCAGTCCGATCGAGCAGACATTTATCGGGCGCAAGACCGACTATGGTCTGATCGACGACTTCAGCGAAGCGGGTGCGGACCGGGAATTTGCCTGGTTGCGGAAGACAGTTGCAGAAATGCAGAGCCGCTTTGACTATGACAAGCTCTCGCCCGAGGCGCAGGCCTCTTATGATATCTGGTCGTACAATCTAGAGCAGGCGGAAGCGGGTTTGCCGTACCGAACCAATCGATATGTGCTGCACCAGCATAATGGTTTGCAATCTTTTTTTCCGACGTTTCTGATCAACACCCACAAGGTTGCCACCGAGGCCGACATGCTGGCCTATATCCAGCGCCTTTCCGGCGTTGCCACGGCGCTTGATCAGCTGCTCGTTCGGGCACAAGCCAATGCAGCGGCTGGCACGCGTCCGCCGCGATTTGCCTATGAAGGGGTGATTGACCAGTCGACCAAGATTGTCAGCGGTGCGCCGTTTGATGATGGCGAGCCGTCGGCGATCTGGACGGCGACCGAAGCCAAGTTGCAAGGGCTGGTGGAAAGCGGCGAGATTGATGAAGCGCGCGCCGCGGTATTGCGGGAACAGGCGAAAGCGGCGCTGATCTCTGACTTTGCGCCTGCCTATGAGCGGATTATTGCCTGGTACAAGGCTGACCTTCCCAATACCGACCCCACTGCCAAAGGGGTTGGCGCGCTGGCCGACGGGGAGGCTTTTTACAATTATCGTCTCGCCAATCAGACCACAACGGAACTGACGGCTGACGAGATTCACAATCTTGGTCTGGCGGAAGTGGCGCGGTTGCGCGCCGACATGGAAGCGGTCAAGGACGAGGTCGGATTTGATGGTGATTTGCAAGCCTTCTTCAAATATATCCGCGAGGACGACCGTTTCTACTTCTCCAACGATGATGCCGGAGCCGATCAATATATCGCGGCGGCCAAGAATCATATTGAAGCGCTGAAAAAGAAGTTGCCGGATTATTTCGGTATCCTGCCGAAGACCGATCTGGAAGTGCGCCGGGTCGAGTCCTTCCGCGAGCGCGATGGCGCCGCCCAGCATTATCGCAGCGGCACGCCCGATGGCTCGCGTCCGGGAATCTATTATGCCCATCTGTCCGATATGCGGGCGATGCCGATCCCGACGCTGGAAGTGATCGCCTATCATGAAGGCCTGCCCGGCCATCATATGCAGATTTCCATCGCCCAGGAATTGACCGGCCTCCCGACCTTCCGCACGCAGGCCGGCTACACGGCCTATAGCGAAGGCTGGGGCCTCTATGCCGAGACGCTGGCCAAGGAAATGGGCGGCTATCAGGATCCCTATTCCGAATTTGGGCGGCTCACCAGCGAGATCTGGCGGGCGATCCGGCTGGTTGTGGATACCGGATTGCACAGCAAGGGCTGGAGTGAAGAGCAGGCGGTGGCCTATTTCCTGGAAAACTCATCCATTCCGGAAGCCGCCGTGCGGTCAGAAGTGCGTCGTTATCTGGTCAATCCGGGACAGGCGACCAGCTACAAGATCGGCATGATCAAAATCCTCGAACTGCGGGCTCGGGCGAAGCAAGAGCTGGGCGACAAATTTGATATCCGTGCGTTCCACGATGTTGTTCTGGGAGGCGGTGCGTTGCCGCTGGGCATATTGGAACAGCGGGTCGATCAGTGGATTGCGGCGACCAAGGAGGCTTGAGACCACCGTTTCCGATCGCCTCCGCTACCTGTTCCAAGGGGCAGATAGCCATGCTTTCGTGTCTCGTGGATTAGGCCGTCATGTCGGAACCCGCCAAGCTCACGACCGGACCGATTAGCGGCCATCTTGTCTCCCAAACCGCTCCGATGCTGTTCGGGATTGCCGCGATTATGTCGATTGGCATTATCGATGCCTATTTTATCGGCCAGCTCGGCTCCAGGCAGCTGGCTGCGGTCAGCTTCATTTTCCCGATTACGATTGCGCTTTCTTCGCTCGGCGTCGGCGTGATCGCCGGCATCAGTTCGGTGGTATCGCGTGCGCTGGGCTCGGATGATCCCGGTCGGGCGCAGCAGCTTGGCAACCTTGGCATGGCGATGGCAGCGGGTTTCGGACTGTTCGTCGCCCTAACGCTGTATTTGCTGAAGGGGCCGCTGTTTGAGCTGATGCAGGCGGATGATGATCTGTTGCCCCTGATTGATGCCTATATGACGCCCTATGCGCTCGGCTTTCCCCTGCTGCTGACCAATATGGGCGGCAATGGCGTGTTGCGCGGGCAAGGCGCCGCGAAGCGGGCTTCTTCCATTCTGCTGGCCTTTGCTGGTGCCAATTGGATCCTCGACCCGATCCTGATCACCGGGATCGGATCGTTCGAAGGGTTTGGCATTGCCGGGGCCGCCTATGCGACCATTGCCGGATGGGCGGTGGGTACAGTACTGGCGATTGTCTTTGTCCAGTCGAGTGATATCAGGATCAACCCCGCCTGTTTGACGTCTGCTCGCTGGGGCAGCGGAATATGGTCGCTGGTGAAGGTGGGGGGACCAGCGGCGATGTCCAATGCCATCAATCCCATCGGCCTTTCGATACTCACGGCATTTCTCGCGAAATATGGACAGGACGAGGTTGCCGGTTTTGGCGCAGCAGGCCGTCTGCAAAGCTTTGCCGTGGTTCCGATGCTCGGTCTGTCCAGTTCGATTGGTGCGATTGTCGGACAGAATTGGGGCGCGGATCAGAAAGGACGCGCGCGCCAGGCGCTATCCTATTCAATCGCTTTCAGCCTCGCCTACGGATTGCTGATTGCCACGCTGCTGGTGGTTGCTCGCGACTGGTTTGGTGCATTTTTCAGCGAAGATCCCGAGGTGCTGGACGCGCTGAGCCGATATTTGCTGATAGCCGCCTGGGGCTTTGCCGGTTACGGGGTGCTGGTGGTCGTCAATGGCGCATTTAACGCAATTGACCGGGCACCCGTGGCACTCGGGCAATCTGCGGTCAGGGTATTCTTGGTCATGGTCCCCGTGGCCTGGCTGGCTGGCAGGGGCTTTGGTTCCAACGCCATATATAGCGCCGAGCTCACGGCCAATATCGTCGGCGGCTTGGGTGCAGCGGCGCTGGCATATTATGTGATGCGCCGATAGCATCGATCTCAGCAAGGGTTTGCAATCTGTCCGTGCGGGGCAATAGTGCTGGATTGTCCACCGCTGCCGGAATAAAGGAGGTCCCGGGAGGATAGCGCCACATGGTCGCCAGCACATTTGATCTGTTCAAGATCGGCGTAGGGCCGTCGAGTTCCCATACCATGGGTCCGATGCTGGCAGCGGCAATGTTCGTCGAGCGGCTGGACCAGTCCGGAAAACTGGATGATTTGACGCGACTGGAGACCTTGCTGTTTGGCTCTCTGGCGCTGACCGGCAAGGGGCATGCGACTGACCGCGCGATATTATTGGGTCTGGCAGGCCAGAGACCGGACCAGATTGAACCTGATGGTGCCGATACTCTGGTCGACCGAATCCGCTCCCTTTCCGAAATTCACCTGAACGGCAGCCACAAAATCCCGTTCGTTGAAGATCGCGACCTCATTTTCGACCAGAAGAAGCGCCTCGACTTTCACAGCAATGCGATGCGGTTCAATGCTTTTGCCGGTGACAGGCTGATCGAAACGCGCGTCTATTATTCGGTGGGCGGTGGTGCGATTCTGGATGAGGATCAAATCGGCAGCAACAATCCGGAAGCCGGGCTTTGGGATGTACCCCATCCGTTCGGGTCGGGCGCCGACCTTTTGCGTATTGCGACAGAACAGGGCACCAGCATTGCAGAGATCATGCGCGAGAATGAGCGCTCCGGGCGCAGTGCCGAGGAGATCAGCACCGGGATCAGGGCGATTGCCGATGCGATGTCGGCCTGCATCGATCGCGGGGTCCAGAGTGGCGGCATATTGCCAGGCGGCCTGCGCGTCAAACGCCGGGCACCGCTTATCCATGCGCGCCTGATGGAGCGACAGGAGCGGGCCCTGTCCGATCCTCTGACCATCTTGGACTGGGTCAATCTGTGGGCACTGGCAGTCAATGAGGAAAATGCTGCGGGTGGCAAGGTGGTCACTGCGCCGACCAACGGTGCTGCCGGTATCGTGCCATCGGTTCTGCGCTTCTATGAGCGCTTTGCGCCCAAGGACGATGCGGCCGGGGTCGAGACCTTCCTGCTGACCGCGGCAGCGATCGGGTCGCTGTTCAAGGAAAATGCCTCCATCTCCGGTGCCGAGGTCGGTTGCCAGGGCGAGGTCGGGGTCGCCTGTTCGATGGCTGCGGCCGGTTTGACGGCTGCCTGGGGCGGCACGCCCTCGCAAGTGGAAAATGCAGCCGAGATTGGCATGGAGCATAATCTTGGTCTGACCTGCGATCCGGTCGGGGGGCTGGTGCAGGTGCCGTGTATAGAACGCAACGCGGTGGGGGCGGTCAAGGCAATTGAAGCTGCGCGGCTCTCGATTCTTGGTGATGGGACCCACCGGGTCAGTCTCGACGAGGTCATTGAGACGATGCGCAAGACGGGGCTCGACATGAGCGACCGCTACAAGGAAACATCGCAAGGGGGTTTGGCCGTCAATCTGGTTGAATGCTGAGCGAAACGGGGAGATCGTCGATGAAGAAGCTGGGTCTGGGATTGCTGCTGCTGATTCTGTTGATTGCGGGAGCAGCGGTGTTGTTTCAGCAGCAGATCGGAGAACGGATGTTTGCCCGAGCGGCGGAAACGGCCGTTGCCCGGGATGTGATTGGTGATTTGCCGGACGGCATCAATGTTGTTTTGTGCGGCTCTGGCTCGCCGCTCCCTGACCCCGGCCGCGCGGGACCCTGTTCAGCGGTGGTCATCGACGGCAAGATGTTCATGGTCGATGTGGGCGGCGGCGCGGTCCGCAATCTCGGGCAGATGGGCCTCAATCCCGGTGCCATAGAAGCGCTGCTGCTGACCCATTTTCACAGCGACCATATTGACGGCATGGGCGAGCTGATGATGCAGCGCTGGGCCGGTGGTGGCCGGGATGCGCCGCTGCCGGTGATTGCGCCGGAGGGTGTGACTGCGATTGTTGACGGGCTGAACGCCGCCTATGCCGCCGATGCGCAATATCGGATCGCTCACCATGGGGAAGCAACGATCCTGCCGACGGGTGCCGGCGGCGAGGCTCGACCATTTTCGTTTCCGGACGGGCAGGCGGAGATGGTGGTCTATGAGAAGGACGGGATCAGGATCACCGCCTTTGCTGTTGACCACAAGCCGATTGCGCCGGCCGTGGGCTATCGCTTCGACTATAAGGGCCGCTCGGTCGTGTTCAGCGGCGACACGGTCAAATTGCCGTCGACGGCGAAGGCCTGCAATGGCTGCGACCTGCTGGTGCATGAAGCGCTGAATGCCGAGATGGTGAGCGTCATGGAGAAAGCGTTCGAGAAAGCTGGCCGGAAGCGCATGGCTAAAATAATGGCGGATATCCAGAACTATCATACGACACCGGTCGAGGCGGCCGAGACCGCCCGAGCGGGCCAAGCGAAGATGCTGGTGCTTTCGCACATCGTGCCGGCATTGCCTTCCGCCTATCTCGAAAGCTATTATCTGAAGGGCGTCGAGGCGGCCTACGACGGACCGGTTGTGCTTGGGCAGGACGGGATGCTGTTCAGCCTTCCCGCCAATAAAGACAGTATCGAACAGGGTGATTTGCTTTAATTTGGGCGCGATACCTGTGCTCTTGTGCAGGCAGGAGCCCATCTCCTGAACCAGTTTTGGATAGAACGAGCGGGAGATGGGCCCCCGCATTTTCTGGGGCACGACTATGAGCATGAACCAATATTGGCGTCTGAACAGCCGCCCCGAGGGTAGCGATGTATCGGGCGCGCTGTCGCTTGAGAGCGAGCCGATGCCCGAACTCGCGGACGGCGAGGTGCTGGTCAAGGCGGCCTATTTATCGATGGATGCCGGTACCCGGATGTGGATGACCGAGCGTGAGGACAGCTATCAGCCGCCGCTGGAGCTGGGCACGAAGATGGTCGGGCTGGTGCTCGGCCATGTCGCCGCTTCGCGTCATGATGGCTTTGGTGAGGGCGATCTGGTCCGCGGTTTCGGGCAGTGGGCGGAGCATAGCGTGATGCAGCCGGAGCTGGCCGGGCTGGTCAAGGTCGAAGATGGCATCGCCGATATCAAGCAGCATTTCGGGGTGCTGGGGTTTAACGGCTGGACGGCGCTTTGGGGCATCAAGGAAACCGCAGAAGTTAAAGCTGGCGACAATGTCCTGGTGTCTGCGGCGGCCGGATCGACCGGCGTGCTGGCCTGTCAGATCGCGAAGATATTGGGTGCCAATGTCTATGGCCTGGCGGGTGGGCCGGAGAAATGCCGCTGGCTGGAAGCGGAACTGGGGATCACCAAAGGGATCGACTACAAGAAAGATGATATCGCTGCTGAGCTGGCGGAGGTCGAAGGCGGGATCAATGCCTATTTCGATAATGTCGGCGGGCCGATTCTGGATGCCGTGCTGCCCAATATGGCGCTCTATGGCCGAATCGCGCTCTGCGGTCTGCTCGCCCAGTATGAAGGTGACGGCCGCGGTCGGGGTCCGGACCAGTTCGACCAGATATTGATGAAGCGGCTGCGCATTGAGGGCTTTTTCTCGCCCGATTTCGCGGATCAGGGTGAGCGGCTGACGGCGGAACTCAAGACCTGGCTGGACCAGGGCCTGATCGACACGCCGTTTGATGTCACGGACGGGATCGAAAATGTCCTGACCGCCTATGAGAAGCTGTTCACGGGCGGCAATATCGGCAAGGTGCTGGTCAGGATTTCCTGAGCCGCGCGCCATAGAGCGCCAGCGCCATGATCGTGCTGGCGAAGATGATCGAGAGCGACGCTAGCCCATACCAGCCGCCGCTGGTATAGACGGCGGTCCCGAGCCAGCTTGAGAAGCCGCCTCCGGTGAACATGATCACGATGTAGATGGTCATCAGCCGAGTCCGAATTTCCGGCGCTCGACCGAACAATATCGTCCGGTTGGCGACGTCCATTGATCCTCCGCCGAAATTGCTGAACAGGATCGGCAGGATCAGGATCCAGATATTGTCGCCGGAAATGAGCAGCAGCAGCGCACCAATCAGCTGCGCAGCGGCAAATAATATCCGCGCTTTTTCCGGACCAATACGATCTGCGAGCCGGCCAGACCATGGGGCCATGAAAACATTGCTTGCGGCCAGCAAGGCGAGATAGCCGACCACATCGACGCCGTAGCCCATTGCAGGACTGGTCAAATGCAGGCCGATGCCAAGCCACAACGCCAGGAAAAAGCCGAAGGACAGGGCCTGTAGCAAGCCGGCGAGGAGGATGTCCGGCATATTCTTTATGATCGGCCAAAGCGATGCGAGCAAGGCACCATAGCTTTCGCTCGGGCCGCTGTCATCGCGCAGTTTCTCGTCTTTTTCCATGATCAGCGGGACAATGATCAGCAGCAGAAACGTGAGACCGGCACCGACCGCGTAGGCGGCCCGCCATCCGAAATAATGACCGAGCACGCCGCCGCCGGCGCGGCTACCGAGTAACCCGACGGTGATGCCTGCCGACATGATACCCGTGACATGGCCGATGCGATCTGGTGCCACTCTTTTTGTTACATAGGCTGGCAGCAGATAGGGAGTGATGGTGACAAAGCCGAGCAGCGAGGAGGCTGCAACAAACAGCAGGAAGTTCTGGGAAAGACCCATCGCCAGCATCGCCAGGAACTGGCCACCGACAAATGTCATCACCAGCTTGCGATTGTTGATGCGGTCGCCAAGCGGCAGCAGCAACAGGATGCCGAGCGCCAGCGCGACCTGATTGAAGGCCGGGACCAGACCAAGCAGCGCGCCGTGCACATCAAATTCATCGCCAACCGGCGCGATCAGGGGATGGATATAATAGCCATTGGCGACCGCAACGGCGCAGGCAGCGGAAAACAGGAACAGCTTGAGTTCGCTGATCCGGCGCGGCGCGGTGATAGTCGAGGGAGCGATAGGAGCGTTCAATGACTGGCTTTCGATTAATACCGCCCTAGCCATGCGACAAGGCGCTCGACAAGTCCTCTGTCTGTTTCGCTAGCCGATAATGTCGGCCAGACCTTGGACCTGTTTGATGTAAACGCGCTCCTGTAACAGCTTCAACACTTCGGGATCCGCGACATCCGGGTGGCCGCTGTTGAATGGAGGATGCGGATCATATTCCAGACCGAGCTGGATAGATTCGGCGATCTGTTGCCCGGCGATTTCGGCGACAACGGTCAACGCAAAATCGATTCCGGACGTAACGCCACCAGCGGTGACCAGATTGCCGTCCTTGACGACCCGAGCTTTTTCAGGCGTCGCTCCGAATGTTTCAAGCAAGCCGGTATAGGCCCAATGGGTGGTTGCTCTTTTGCCGTCCAGCAATCCAGCGACACCAAGGGCCAGTGCACCCGTGCAAACCGAGGTCACATATCGCGCGCTAGCCGCCTGATCGCGCAAAAATTGCAGCGAGGCTTCGTCCTGAATCACGTCCCTGATGCCAAAACCGCCGGGAACGCATATCAGATCAGCTTGCGGACAGGCGGTGAAATCGGTCGATGGCAGAATTGCAAAACCGCTATCGGTCTGGATTGGCTGTACCGCCTTGGCCGCGGTATGGACGGCGGCACCGGGAATACGGGAGAGGACCTGTGCCGGACCCGTGAAATCCAGCTGGGTAATGCCGTCGAACAGCAGAAAAACTATATGAAAGGGCTTTGGGCTATCGGTCATCGGGCTACTCCCAGTCTAGAGAAATGCCCAGGCGATCGGCTTGAAAAATTGCCCGCTCCCCGATGGGTTTCCATCTCGATCTCGCCAGTCACGGACAGGCGTCCATTTACCATCATATATGGTGGCGGGCAATCTGATTGATTGGATCGGCAGCAAGAGAATATTCATCCGAAATATGCTAGACCAAGCGAATGAGTTACCGCCTGGACAGCAGCAAGCAGGACCGCGCCCAGTCGCTTGCGGCGGTCATCGCGATTCATGCCGCTCTTGGCTATGCCCTGATCAGCGGCATGGGCCTCGACATCAGCAAGCGGGTCGACGCCGGGCTCAATGTGATCGATCTCACGCCAGCAAAACCTGCAGAGGCGCAGCCTGACAAGAAACCCGCAAAGTCTGAAGAAGGCGCGGCTTCCCCTGAAAATGTACAGGCAAAGGCCAGCCAGATTGTACTGCCGCCTCCGGAAGTGAAGCTGGATATCGTGACGCCAGTCGTCGTCGCGCCTGTTAGCGGAGTCGGGAATGACAATGATGCAGGCGCGTCCGATCGGCCGGGTCCCGGCGCCGGGAGCGGTGGTGAAGGCGAAGGATCAGGAAGCGGTGGTAGCGGCGATGGCACTGGCAGCGGCGGGATACTATCCGGTCCGCGCCATCTGTCCGGCGCAATGACGCGCCGGGACATTCCCCGGTCGGTCTGGAAAGCCGAAGCACGAGGCAAGGTTATCGCGCGCTTCACGGTCGGCGCGGACGGGCGAGCGCGCGGTTGCCGGATCAGGCAATCTAGCGGTCATCCTGAGCTGGATGCGACGACTTGCCGCTTGATCGAGGCGCGGTTCCGTTTTGAGCCGGCGCGTGACGCACGCGGGGGAGCTGTCGCCAGTCCTTATGGCTGGGTACAGGAATGGTGGCGGGATGGACGCGGTCCTCGGCGCACGAATTAAATTCGGACCCCATTGCCCTATCACCACTCTTGCTGGCGATGACGCTCTGCGCGTCTAGAAAATGCCGGCTAGCAGACAGAGGCCGAGCGCGATGAAACAGCCAAATGTGCTGAACGCGCCAATCGCCCGGAGAGCCGCGAAAAACTTGCCGCCACTGGAGGCTTCGGCGCTGGCGAAGGGCGACAGGGCAATGGCATGAAGCACGCGGCCGACGACAAAGATGACCGCAATGATCGCAACGACATCATTCGGTACCACGGTCATTTCGGCCAATGCCAATACGACGATGAACAGCGCGGCATTTTCGGCCAGATTGCCATGCCTGCGGATCTTGCGCTCCAGCGCCGGATCGTCGCCGGTTCCCAGGCTGATCCGGTTGCGGATGCGGTGCGCGCCGACCAGGATCATCAAAATTGCCTGCAGGATGATGAGCAGTGCTCCGGCAACGGCCGCAATAATCGGTATGGTCATTCGGCAATCTCCGGGTTGGAAACAGGGTGATCCTGCGGGAACTGATCGACCCGTGCAGCGTGTCTAGCGATGGTCCAATGGCAAGTCAAAAGACCCGATTGTCTCGCTCCCGTAGTGTTCCCGGCCCATGATAAATGGGCATCGGTCCCATTTCTGAACAATTTTAGTGGCATCTCTTGTCAGTATCTTAACCATGGCTCTGCATAGCCGTTCAAGATATTCCTGCTAATTGGCGAATTCATGAAAAAAACATTGTCCAGCTTGTCGCCGGTTCGACAAACGGCGATCATCTCGGCGATCGCGGCATTGTTGTCGGTTACGTTTACTGGGACCGTCTATTTCATATTCTTCGGTGTGGACGAACGCTTTTGGGCAGCGATCAACATGTCTTTTCTGATCCCGTGGGCGATCACTGTTCCTCTGGGACTGCATATGTCGAAACAGCGGTTCGAGCTTTTTTGCATAACCAACCGATTGCAGGAAACCCAGGCCCGTTTGCGCATTGCCAACAAGGCGCTCGAATTGAGGGCCAATTACGATGGAATGACCGGCTTGCTGAGCCGCGACAGCTTTTTTACCCAGCTCGATAAATTGCGTACAGCCGAGCATCTCGAGGGCAGCCCCCACGTACTGATGATCGTGGATGTCGATCATTTCAAGCATATAAATGACAATTTCGGACATCCGGTTGGCGACAAGGCGCTATCGCTCCTCGGCAATGTGTTCCGCGACACTCTGCGCGAGAACGATCTGGTGGGGCGTATTGGCGGTGAGGAATTTGGCGTGTTCCTGCCAGCCACCAGCGTACCGGAAGGCCGCATTATCGGTGAAATCATTCGTCATGAGATCGAAAAGACCATTTTTGAACCTGTTGAAAAGATGCGCCATGTGATCACTGTCAGCATCGGCCTGACCGCTGTCGCCGCGCATCAGGAGCGAGGGACCCTTCTGGGGAATGCTGACACCGCGCTATTCGCTGCCAAACGGCAGGGACGCAACAAGGTGGTTTTGTTTGAGCCGGGCATGAAGGGCAAGCCGCAGCCCATCAACAAAAAGAAGCAGGATTCAGAGCCGGTACCACTCTATTCAAATTTCATGTGACGCAGAATTTGAAATGACGCGGCCGTCTGGCGCTGCTAGAGCTCGCTACCATGACGGACAGTTCAGACAGCAAGACCAGCCACCTCTATCTCGTTGACGGCTCGGCCTATATTTTCCGGGCCTATCACCGCCTGCCGCCGCTGACCAATGTGCGGGGCGAGCCGGTCGGCGCGGTCTATGGCTATACGACAATGTTGTGGAAGCTCGCCGATGAACTGAACAAGGCCGACGGCCCGACGCATATGGCGGTGGTGCTCGACAAAGCGGGAACCAGTTTCCGCAACGATCTTTACGACCAGTATAAGGCGAACCGTCCGGAAGCGCCCGAGGATCTGAAGCCGCAGTTCCCGATGATCCGTGATGCGACGCGCGCCTTCTCGCTCCCCTTGATCGAGGAAGAGAATGTCGAGGCCGACGACATGATTGCATCCTATACCAAGGCGGCGCTCGAAGCAGGATGGAAAGTCACCATCGTTTCGTCCGACAAGGATCTGATGCAGCTCATCGAGCCGACCGCCGACAGCCGCGTCGATATGCTCGATACGATGAAAAATGCGCGCATGAACCAGATGACGGTCGACGAAAAATTTGGCGTCGGACCGGAAAAATTGGGTGATGTTCTCGGCCTGATGGGCGACAGCTCCGACAATATCCCGGGCGTCCCCGGCATTGGACCGAAAACGGCAGCAAAACTGATCAACGAATTTGGCGATATCGAAAGCGTGCTGGCGGCCGCGCCGGAGATGAAGAAATCGAAGATGCGCGACAATCTGATCGAATTTGCGGAGCAGGCACGATTGTCGCGGGTGCTGGTGACTTTGCGCGAAGATTGTCCGCTGCCTGATACGCTCGAGAGTTTTCTCATCCGGGATATTCCCGATGCGCCGTTGCGCGAGTTTCTGTCGCATCACGGCTTCAACAGCCTGCTCCGCAAGCTGGGCGGTGACGGCCATGCCGAGCCGCAGAATCCGGATATAGGCGACAGCGCTCCCGCCGAGGCGGTTGCCAAAATGCCCGAGGCCCCGGCGATCGACCGGTCGAAATATGAATGTGTGCAGACGGTCGACGCACTCGACCAGTGGATTGCGCGTGCTACCGAACAAGGCGTCTGCGCGGTCGATCTGGAGACCGACAGCCTCGAAAGCGTCACCGCCCGGATCGTTGGTGTCTGTCTTGCCACGGGTGCCAATCAGGCCTGCTATATCCCGCTCGGCCATGGCAGCGGTGACATGTTTGGCGAGACCCCCGACCAGATCGGTCTCGACGACGCGCTGGCGAAACTGAAACCGCTGCTTGAGGATGATGCGGTGCTCAAGGTCGGGCAGAATCTGAAATATGACATGGGTGTGCTGGCCCAGCATGATATCCGGATCGCGCCGTTTGACGACACGCTGGTGATGAGCTTCAACCTCGATGCGGGTCTGCATGGGCATGGCATGGATGAATTGGCGAAACAGCATCTCGGGCATGAATGCATCAGCTTCAAATCGCTGACCGGCACCGGCAAGAAAGCGATCGGCTTTGCCGAGGTGCCGCTCGACAAGGCCACCGAATATGGCGCGGAAGATGCCGATGTGACGCTCCGCCTCTGGGAAATCCTGCGCTTGCGGATGGCCCCGGAACGGGCGACGCGAGTGTATCAGATGGTCGACCGGCCGTTGGTGCCGGTGATTGCGAAAATGGAAGAGACCGGCGTGCTGGTCGACCGCGAGGAGCTGTCGCGGCTGTCGGCCACCTTTGCCGAGGAAATGGAGAAGCTGGAGCAGCAGATCCACGAACTGGCCGGAGAGAGTTTCTCGATCGGCAGCCCCAAGCAATTGGGCGAAATCCTGTTCGGCAAGCTTGGGCTGAAGGGTGGCAAGAAAGGCAAGTCTGGCCAATATTCGACCGATGTCACGGTGCTTGAGCGACTGGCGGGTGATGGCGAGCCGATTGCCCAGAAGGTTGTCGACTGGCGGCAGCTTTCGAAGCTGAAATCGACCTATACCGATGCTCTGCAGGAGCAGATCAACGAAAAAACCGGACGGGTCCACACGTCCTATTCGCTGAGCGGCGCGCAGACCGGGCGGCTCTCCTCGACCGAGCCCAATCTGCAGAATATTCCGATCCGGACGGAGATTGGGCGGCAGATCCGCCAAGCCTTTGTCGCCGCGCCCGGCAACGTCATTCTCGCTGCCGATTATAGCCAGATCGAACTGCGGCTGGCGGCGCATATCGCCGATGTGGAGACGTTGAAAGAGGCGTTTGCGAACGGCGAGGACATTCATAACCGCACGGCGAGGGAGCTGTTCGGCTCTGAAGACCGCGATGCCCGCGCGCGCGCCAAGACGATCAATTTCGCGATCCTCTATGGCATTTCCCGCTGGGGTCTGGCGAAGCGGCTGGAAGTCGATGCGGATGAGGCACAGGCGATGATCGACACCTATTTCGAGCGCTTTCCCGGCATCAACCAATATATCTCGACGACGCTGCAGTCGGTGCGCGAGACCGGCTATACGGAAACATTATTCGGTCGCAAGACCTGGTTCGAGCGGATCAAGTCGCCCAATCAGGCCGAGCGGCAGGGCAGCGAACGCGCCGCGATCAATGCGCCGATCCAGGGCACCAGCGCTGACATAATCAAACGCGCCATGGCGCGCATGAGCCCGGCGCTGGACGAGGCCGGACTCAGCGATGTCAAAATGTTGATGCAGGTGCACGATGAACTGGTGTTCGAGGTGCCCGAGGGTGATGTGAAAGCCGCCAGCCAGGTGATCCGCACTGTCATGTCCGGCGCAGCCGAACCGGCGGTGAAACTATCCGTGCCGCTGGATGTGGATATCGGCACGGGAAAGAGCTGGGACGAGGCGCATTAAGCGACAGGCTGAGCCGGAACGATGCGTCAGGTCTTGATCCAGAAGCGGATGAAAAAGCCGACCGTACCGATCACCAGCACCCCCATCGCCCAATATACCAGCATCCAGAGCAGGCGTTTGGGCAGGGGCGCGTGATCGGCGGTTTTGCCTTTTGACGAGAGCGGATCGAAAGCCACTAGTGGTAACCGTCCGATCCGACCTTGCCGCGGAACACCCAATAGGCCCAGGCGGTGTAGGCGAGAATGATCGGCACCATGATCGCCGCGCCAACCAGCATGAACAGCTGGCTTTCATAAGGGGCGGCAGCTTCCCAGATCGTGATCCGGCCCGGGATCACATCGGGCCACATCGACACCGCCAATCCGACGAGGCTTAGTCCGAATAGGCCTAGCGCATAGAAGAAGGGCGCGGCTTCCTGCCGTTTGGACAGGCTGCGGAAGAACAGGACCGAGACGACCAGCGTCGCGAGCGGAATCTGGGCGGTAGCAATGACGCCCGGATAGGCGAGCCAGCGCGTATAATATTCTGCCTCGAGAAAAGGTGTTACGATGCTGACGGCAGCGATGGCGACGAGCAACAGGATACCAAGGCGGCCAGCGTAGCTGTAGCACTGGCGCTGCAAGGAGCCCTCGGTCTTCCAGATCAGCCAGCAGCAGCCGAGCAGGGCATAGCCGGCGAGCAGGGCGAAGCCGGTCAGCAGGCTGAACGAGGTCAGCCATTCCCACCAGCCGCCGGCATAGGCGCGGCCTTCGACCGTGATTCCCTGGAGCAGGGCGCCTAGCGTGATGCCCTGGGCAAAGGTCGCGATCACTGAACCGACGGTAAAGGCGAGATCCCAGCGGGCCCGGTGAGCGGGGTCGCGCCAGCGAAATTCAAAGGCCACGCCGCGCAGCACCAGTCCCAGCAGCATGGCGATCAGCGGCGCATAGAGCGCTGGCAGGATGATCGCATAGGCGAGCGGGAAAGCCGCCAATAACCCGCCGCCGCCCAGCACGAGCCAGGTTTCATTGCCATCCCAGACCGGCGCGATGCTGTTCATTGCGGTATCCCGATCCGGGCCGACCTTGAAATTGGGGAACAGGATGCCGATGCCGAGATCGAAGCCGTCCATGATTACATAGACGACCACGGCAAAGGCGATGATGCCGGCCCAGATGACGGTCAGGTCGATGCCGTTCATGACGCTGCTCCTTCCGTATGATCGCCTTCGAGCACCGCCGCTGCCGGGGTTGTCCCTGCCGAGCGTATGGGCGCGTCGTCGGGCGTTGGTTCGTGGGCTTCGGGTGTTTTCGCCGCCAGTTTGAACAGATAGACGATCCCTGCTCCGAAGACGATGAAATATACGACGACAAAAGCCAGCAGCGACGCGGCAACCGCCGGCGCGTCGAGCGGTGCGGCGCTCTCGCTGGTGCGCAGCAGGCCATAGACAGTGAACGGCTGGCGGCCGACCTCGGTGGTGACCCAGCCGGCGAGTACGGCGATGAATCCCGATGGCCCCATCACCAGCGCCGCGCGGTGCAGCCAGGGCCAGTCGTAGAGCTTCTTGCGCGCCCGGGCGATCAGGCTCCACAGTCCGAGACCGAGCATGGCGAAGCCGAGACCGACCATGATCCGGAAGGCCCAGAAGACGATGCCGACCGGCGGCTGGTCGGCTTCGGGTATCGTGTCCAGTCCGGCGAGCGGCGCATTCAGGTCATGCTTGAGGATCAGCGAGGAGGCTTTTGGTATCTCGATCGCATAATCGACGCGTTTTTCCTTGCTGTTGGGAATGCCGAACAGGATCAGCGGCGCGCCATCGGGGTGGCTCTGATAATGGCCTTCCATCGCCATCACTTTCGCGGGCTGATGCTCAAGCGTATTCAGCCCGTGCAGATCGCCCATGAATATCTGGGCCGGAGCCACCAGCGCGGCCATCCACATCGCCATCGAGAACATCTTGCGGGCACCGGGGTTGGTCCGGTCTTTGAGCAGATGCCAGGCACCGACGGCACCGACCGCAAAGGCGGTGGTCAGATAGGCGGCCAGCACCGTGTGAACCAGCCGATAGGGGAAGCTCGGGTTCCAGATGATGTCCCACCACCCGGTCGCCGGGACGAATTGCCCGACATCGTTGATCGCATAGCCGACCGGGGTCTGCATCCAGCTGTTGACCGACAGGATCCAGAAGGCGGAGATGAAGGTACCTACGGCCACGGCCAGCGTTGCGACAAAATGCAGCTTGCGGCCGACCTTGTTGATCCCGAACAGCATCACGCCGAGAAAACCGGCCTCGAGGAAAAAGGCGGTCAGCACTTCATAGGCCATGAGCGGGCCGATCACCGGTCCGGCCTTGTCGGAAAATACCGACCAGTTGGTGCCGAACTGGTAGGACATGACGATGCCGGAGACGACGCCCATGGCGAACACCACCGCAAAAATCTTCAGCCAGTAGCGGTAGAGATTGGCGTAGACGCCCTTGTCCGTTTTCAGCCACAGGCCTTCCAGCACCGCGAGATAGCTGGCGATGCCGATAGTGAAGGCGGGAAACAGGAAGTGGAAGCTGACGGTGAAGGCAAATTGCGCCCGCGCCAAATTGATTGCGAGATCGTTTTCCATCATATCATGCCTCTGGCCATCCAGTTGTCGGGGTCGGTGTCGGCTTCATCCTCGGCATCCGCAATTGCAATTAACGCCGAATAGGCTGCATTTTGCGAAAGGAAGATCTTGCCGGACAGTTGCTCGAGAAAATGGGAGTGTTTCAGCCGGTCCATCACTGGTCCCTTCACTTCGGAAAGGTGCAGCGAAATGCCGCCATCCTCGAGCCGGTGGTTTATCGCCTCGATGCTTTCCAGCGCCGAGGCATCGATAGCATTGACCGCCGAGCACATCAATATGACGTGGCGGACCGTCTTCTGCTCGGCCACCTGTTCGAGCAGGAATTCCTCCAGCCAGCGAGCGTTGAGATAGGTCAGGCTTTCGTCGATGCGGATGGTCAGGATGCGGGGGTCGGTGAATACCTTGTGGCGGTTGACGTTGCGAAAATGCTCGGTCTCGGGAACCCGCCCGACGATCGCGGCATGCGGGCGGGAACTGCGCCACAGGAACAGTGCGAGGCTGAGGCCGACGCCGGCGATCACGCCCGGCTCAACGCCGGCGAGCAAGGTAACGCCGATAGTGGCCGCCATCGCCGCAAAATCCATTTTCGAATAGCGCCAGATGGCCTGCGGGGTCTTGAGGTCGACGAGGCTGAGCACAGCGACGATGATCGTCGCGGCCAGGGTAGCGATCGGCAGCGACGCGAGAAGCGGGGTGAGAAACAGGGCGGCCAGAGCGATGCCGACGGCGGTGAAGGCACCGGCTGCGGGAGTTTCCGCGCCGGCATCGAAATTGACCACCGAACGGGCAAAGCCGCCGGTGACCGGATAGCCCCCGGAGAAAGCCGCAGAGATATTGGCTGCGCCGAGACCGATCAGTTCTTGGTCCGGGTCGATCCGCTGACGCCGCTTGGCGGCCAAGGTCTGTCCGACGGAAACGGATTCGACAAAGCCGATCACGCTCAGCAGCATGGCGGGCACGGCCAGCGTTTTCCATAGTTCCAGATCAATCAGCGGTACGGAAAACGGCGGCAGGCTTTGCGGGATATCGCCAACGACTTTAACCCCCTGGGCTTCCAGTCCGAGCAGGATCGTGGCGACGGTGGAAATCGCGACTGCAGCAATGGGACCGGCCTTGGCGACAAGTTCCGCCGGGCGCGCTGGCAAGCCAAAGCGCATCAAAAGTGGCCGGAGGCCTTTGCGGACCCAGAAAAGAAAAGCGGTCGCGGAAACACCGATGATCAGCGTGGGCATATTGGTCGTGCCGATTGCGGAGACAATGCTGGAAACCAGTTCCGGCATCGCCGCTCCGCTTGCCTTGATACCAAAGATCGATTTCAGCTGGCTGGTCGCGATGATAATGCCGCTGGCGGTGATAAAGCCCGAGACAACCGGATGCGAAAGCAGATTGGCCAGGAAGCCGAGCTTGAAGATGCCCAGCAGCAGCAGGAAAAGGCCCGACAATAGTGCCAAGACCAGCGCCGCCGCGATAAAGTCCGCGCTGCCCGGAACGGCGACAGCGCTGGCGGCCGTCAGAGTCATCAGGGATACAACCGCGACCGGACCCACTGCCAAAGTCCGGCTGGTGCCGAATATCGCATAGGCGATCAACGGCAGGATCGAGGCATAGAGACCGATTTCCGGCGGTAGCCCGGCCAGCATGGCATAAGCGAGGCTTTGCGGAATCAACATGATGGTCACAATGATCGCAGCGACGCCGTCATTGGTCAGGGTCGTGCTGTTATAATGGCTGCCCCAATCAAGGATTGGCAGATAGCGGGATATTTTCATGGAATGGCTCAATCCGATCCGATGCGGTGCGGTTTGACCTTCCATTCGCGCCCCTTCAGCATGCCATGCCAGTAGACCGGGGGCAGGATCGTGTCCTTGAGCAGCCACGACAGCCGCGATGGCCGGGTGCCGTCGATCAGCCAGTTGGGGAAGCTGGGCAGCAATTTGCCGCCATAGCCGAATTCTGCCAGCACCACTTTGCCCCGTTCGACGGTCAGCGGACAGCTGCCATAGCCATCATAAGCGGCCACGGGTGGCTTGCCGCCGAGCGCAGCCAGAGCATTGACGGCAACGATCGGGGCCTGTTTGCGAACGGCCGCCATCGTCTTGGCGTTGGGTGCGGCGCAGGCGTCGCCGAGCGCGAAAATATTGTCATATTTCGGGTGGCGCAGGGTCGCCGGATCGACATCGACGAAGCCGCTTTCCGCAGCCAGCGGGCTGAAGCGGATGAAATCGGGGGCCATTTGTGGCGGCACAACATGGATCATGTCGAATTTTACGTCCACTCTCTTCGTTTCTTCGCCCTGCTTCTGTTCGAAGGTTGCTATCTGCGCCGGACCGTCGATGGCGACCAGCTTTGACTCGAGGTTCAGATGGGCGTTGTAGCGCTCGACATATTCCATCAGCGCCGGCACATATTCCTGTACGCCGAACAGCACCGCGCCGCTGTTGTGAAACTGCACGTCAATCTTGTCCAGGACGCCGGCCCGTTCCCATCGGCTACACGAGAGATACATCGCCTTTTGCGGCGCACCGGCGCATTTGATCGGCATCGGCGGCTGGGTGAACAGAGCGGTGCCGCCGGTCATATTCTTGACCAGCCGATAGGTATAGGGCGCGAGGTCGAAGCGATAATTGGACGTGACGCCGTTTTTCCCCAGTGTTTCGGGGAGGCCGTCGATCGCCGCCCAGTCGAGCTTGATACCGGGACAGAGGATCAGCACGTCATAATGTATTTCCTGCCCGTCGGCGGTGGTGACGGCATTATTGTCGGGATCAAAACTGGCGGCTGCCGACCGTATCCATTCGGCCCGGGCCGGGATCAGGTCTTTCTCCTTGCGATGGGTAAATTCTGCGGAAAAGGCCCCGCCGCCCACCATGGTCCAGCCGGGCTGGTAATAATGGTCTTCGGCCGGGTCGATAATCGCCAGCGAGATTCTGCCGTCGCGTTTCAGCATGCTGGCGGCAGTCGCAATGCCGGCGGATCCGCCGCCGACAATGAGCACATCATATCTCCTGCTACGTTCGATTGTCATGGCGGCGTCCTTTCGAAAATCTGTTCAGCTGGTGGCGCGGTGAGCGAGCATGCCCGCCAGCAATGCGGCGACAAAAGCGAGGGCTGGAAATGGGTTGATGGCAAGGTCGGCCAGTCCAGGGCCCGGGCAGAGACCGCTGATGCCCCAGCCGGAGCCGAATAATATCGCACCGATCGTCAGCTTGCGATCGATCAGCGTTGTGGCCGGAAGAGAGAAATGTGCATCGGCAAAGGGCTTGTCGAGCTTGCGCTGTACGATCCAAGCCAGGGCCATCGGTATCATTGCGCCGCCCATGACAAAGGCAAGCGTGGGGTCCCAGGCGCCGAAAAGATCGAGAAAGCCCTGTACTCGAGCCGGATCGGCCATGCCCGAAAAGGCGAGGCCGGCACCAAAGAGTGCGCCAGCGAAAAGGGCAACCACTATCTGCTTCACAACAAGCCTCCGGCGCGCATCAGGGCTACGGTCGCAAAGCCGCTCATCATGAAGATGGCGGTGGCGGTTAAAGAGCGCGGGGACAGGCGCGACATGCCGCAGACGCCGTGGCCGCTGGTGCAGCCAGAGCCCAGTCGCGTTCCGTAGCCGACCAGCACACCGCCGATGAGAAGCGGAATGATTGAGGACGGGAAGCGGGTTTCGACGCCACCCACTAGCGAGGACATCAGAAAGGCACCCAGCGGCAGGCCGATGATAAAGGCGATGGCGATGCTGCGCGGCGCGCCGCTATCGGCTATCCCGGTGGCGCGAGCGGTCAGACCGCTGACGCCCGCTATGCGGCCCAGGCCAAGCAGCATGATCGCCGCCGCGACACCGATCATCAGGCCGCCGATCAGGCCTTGGAGCGGCATCGCCTGAGGAAAAGCGGCGAGCATCAGACGCCGTTCAACGGCACTTTGAGATAGCGCACGCCATTATCTTCGGTCGGCGGCAAATGGCCGGCCCGCATATTGACCTGCACCGACGGCAGGATCAGGCGCGGCATGTCCAGCGTCTTGTCCCGTTCGGTCCGCATTTTGACAAATTCATCTTCGGTGACGCCGTCATGGGCATGGATATTGTGCTTGCGCTCTTCGGCAACGGTGGTTTCCCAGACATATTCGGTCCGGCCTTCCGGCAGATAATCGTGGCACATGAACAGACGGGTGGTGTCGGGGAGCGACAGGATCCGCCGCATCGACCGGTAGAGCTGCCGGGCATCACCGCCAGGAAAATCGGCTCTGGCGGTGCCATAGTCGGGCATGAACATGGTATCGCCGACAAATACCGCATCGCCGACGACATAGGCAATGCAAGCCGGCGTATGGCCCGGCACGTGCATCACAGTGACGTCGATCGAGCCGATCTTGAATGAATCGCCGTCGGCGAAAAGACGATCAAAATCCGATCCGTCGCGTTGAAATTCGGTGCCGGCATTGAACAATTTCCCGAATACATTCTGCACCGTGACGATATGCTCGCCGATCGCAATTTTCCCGCCGAGTTTTTCTTGGAGATAGGGCGCGGCCGACAGATGGTCCGCATGGGCATGGGTTTCGAGCAGCCATTCGACCGTCAGTTCCTGTTCCTTCACATAGTCGATCACCTTGTCGGCGGAATCGAATGATGTGCGGCCGGAGGCCGGGTCAAAGTCGAAAACGCTGTCGATGATCGCGGCGCATCGCGTGCCCAGATCATGGACCACATAGGTGACGGTATAGGTTGCCGGATCGAAAAATGCCTTGATCACGGGAATATTTTTCTGCGCTTGGGAAATCTGCTCTGTCGCTTGCATCAGGGGCGAATCAACCATAGATAATTCCTCATATTCATATTTACATAAACTATGTAATACAATATATGGCTTGCGTCAATATGCGAGCATTGGCATTTTGCAAGAGAGGGTGAAGTTCATGACAGACGCGGTGCAGATAGAGTCCGGTTCGCTCCGTATCGGCGATCCCGCACCAGATTTTCAGGCGCGGACAACCCAAGGCCCGGTCAAGCTGTCTGACTATCGCGGGCGCTGGCTGATCTTCTTCTCGCATCCGGCCGATTTTACCCCGGTGTGCACCACGGAATTTGTCGCGTTGGCGCGCCAAAAGCAGCGGTTCGATGCGCTGGACTGTGCATTGCTCGGCCTGTCCGTCGACAGCCTCTATTCGCATCTGGCCTGGGTGCGGGCGATTGAGGGCAGGTTTGGCGTCAGAATCTCGTTTCCGATTGTCGAAGACCCGAGCATGGCTGTCGGTCGCGCTTTTGGCATGATTGATGAACATGCTGCGGATTCAGCGGCTATGCGGACCAGCTATTTTATCGATCCGCAGGGCATCATCCGCGCGACAACCTGTTACCCGCATAATGTTGGCCGGTCAGTCGACGAGATGATCCGGACGCTGGCCGCGCTGCAACTGACCGACCAGCAAGACGTCCTCACTCCGGAAGGGTGGCAACCGGGCGATGATGTTCTGGCGATTCCGGCGGAATCGGCGGCCGAGATAAGCGATGATGGGGACTGGTTCTGTCAGATGGTGAAGAATCCGTGACGGCGATTTTTGAAAGCCGTGACCGCGCCGATGCGGCCACCGAAAAGCTGAAAATATTTGCCCAGCCGCAGCGGCTGATGATCCTCTCCTATCTGCTCCGCGGAGAACGCAATGTCAGTGAGATCGATAAAGCGACGGGTATCGGGCAACCGGCGCTCAGCCAGCAGCTGGCGGCTTTGCGGCAGGCGGATGCGGTCAAAACCCGGCGGCAGGGCAAACAGGTTTGCTATGATCTGGCCGATGAATCCGTTCGCCTGTGTGTGCGAACAATGGAGGCATTGTTGGCCGAGCAACCGGATCCGCAACAGGTTGTGAAGGCGGCCACCTCGACTGAGAATGTCGCAACGGATCGGATCTCCACCGGCAACGGCACGGCCGGATTCGCGAAAATTTTATAGAACAGGAAAATTGTCGATGGCCAATGACAGTATGGATCAAAGGCAGCAGCCTGAGCAGTTGAAAACCGAGGACTGGGCGGGTGGCCAGGGGTTGAAATGGCTGGCCAATCTTTCCCTGTTTGAAGAGATGATCGCGCCGATCGGCGATGCTTTGCTGGCGCGGGCCGATTATCAAGCGGGCGAGACGGTGATTGATCTCGGTTGCGGGGGCGGTGCGACAACGCTTGCGATCGCGGAAACCGTGGCACCGAGGGGGAAGGTGATTGGTGTCGATATTTCCCCCGATCTGATCGGTGCGGCAAGGGAACGCGCCGAAAAGAGCGGCGCGTCGAATATCGAATTTATCTGCGCTGACGCGTCGACGGTCCAATTGCCCGGTGGCCCCTATGACCGCTTGTTCTCGCGCTTTGGTAGCATGTTCTTTGAGGATCCGGTCAGCGCCTTTTCAAATTTGCGGGGGCTGATCCGCAAGGGTGGCCGGATCGATCTCGCGATATGGGGGCCGCCACGCGATAATTTGTGGATGATGGAAATGATGGGCGTGTTGCGCAATCATGTTCAAGTCCCTCCTGCGGTACCGCGGACACCCGGGCCATTTGCCTTCGAAGATCTCGACTATTTCGCTGAGGTTATGGATGGCAGCGGATTCCGCGATGTCAATGTTGCAGCCTATGAAGGCCTGCAACCGGTCGGCGGGCTCGGCGCGACTCCGGAACAAGCGGTTGCTTTTGCTCTCTCTGCCATGGCTTTTGGTCGTGTATTGGATGAGGCAGGTGACGCGGTCGTGGCGGCCGCCAGCAAGGAACTTCACGACGTTTTTGCTCGGCACCATGTGCCCGGAGAGGGTGTGATGATGAAAGGCAAAGCCTGGCTGGTGTCAGCCATCGCCTGAGCTGCGACTGGGGCAATCGGTAGGACATCGAAACCATATCCCGCGCAGGGGCGACCCATAAGCGCCTTGGCCGATAAACTGCGGTAAACGGCTCAGGAGACCCATTCGGAGCTGTTCCGCCCGTCATCTTTCGAAACGTAAAGGGCCTTGTCGACGATTTCCAGGATGGTTCGGTGCCCCTCCACGCTGTCATCGGCGTCGTTCGGGATTGTCATTGCCCCTGCACTGACCGTCAGAGTACCGAGGGGGCTTTTCGTATGAGGGAGGCCCATCCGGGCTACGGCTTGCACCGCGCCTTCGATCGCGCTGCGCGCACCATCCGTGGCCGAGCAGGGAATGATGGCCGCGATCTCCTCTCCACCATATCGGTAAATCGAGGCGCCGGGTAAAGCAGCATTGATCCCGGAAACAACGCGTTCCAGAGCCCGGTCGCCAGCCACATGACCGTAGTGGTCGTTGAACAGCTTGAAATAGTCGACGTCGAACAGAGCAAGCGCGATGGCAGTGCCTTCCCTGGCATCCAGCACCGCCTGACGCAGATCCTGGTCGAATGCGTGTCTGTTCAGCGCCCCGGTCAAGGCATCCTTGCGGCTCTGGTCCAGCAGCCGCTGGTTAGCGAGTTCCAGCGCCAGGGTCCGTTCGGCGACGGTGCGCTCCAGCCCGGTTCGCATGTCGTCCACCTTTTCAGCCATCTGCCGGAAAGTACGCGCGAGGGTTCCAATCTCGTCATTGCGGCGAACCGGCAGGTCGTGGTCGCTGCCTACAATGGAATCATAGTGACCGTCGGCCACATAGTCCGCTGCCTGAGTGAGCTTCTTGATTGGCGCAGACACACAGGTCCGCAGAACAAGGATGGCCGTCAGGATAAATGCACCGAACAGAACGGCGATGAGTATGAGTATCGAGCCGGCAGAACGCAGCGCACGGGCCTCCACCTGCGCTTGGGGGTGGACCGTAACCAGCCACCAGTCCGGCCCTTCGATGCGTGTGCTGGCGATGTAGGCATTCAATTCGGGGTCGAAAGCAACGTTGGCTTGATCGGCCTCCTGAGGACCGGCATCGATCAACCTGCGATAGATGTCGCTCAAAGCAGGATTGCCAGCTTCCTCGATTTCGATCTGCCCGGCATCTTCAGCAAGACCGTCGAGACCTTTGGGATATGCGACAAGCATGCCGTCGCGCGACAGGATGAGGTCGTACGTTCCGTCAGGCTCGCCATTGACAACGTCCCCGACCAGATCGGTAAGGCTCACGTCCAAACTCGGAGTGAACAGATGGCGTCCCTGCCAATCGACCGGCTTTTGGTAGGTTATGGTCCAGTTCGACGCCGTGGAGTCGAAATAGAGTCCGGTCCAAACCGGATTGCGATCGGGATTATACGCTTGCAGCGTGGATCGAATCACCGACCCGTCGTTCATATTCAGATCACTCGCGGCATCCAGGCCCCACGGTACACCGGGCCAGTGGATGATCAGCGCGTTTTCCGGCAAGCTGGCGTGAACATTGGCGAATCCAGCCGATGCGCCTGGTCCAAACCGGGCCACAGTCTCGTAGGTGAGAATGAGGCGACGCTGTAATTCGCGCGTCAGCGGCGGCCGATTTCGTGCGATGAAACCGGTCACGCCTGAACGACCGATGTTCGCATCTCGCCCATCTTGGGTCTGCGAGAAATATTTTTGGCGAAGGCGAATGGTTCCATCACCGGGGCGATAGAAATATTCTGAAAAATTGTCGGCGGATGCGACGTCAGGATCGGAATAGAGCGCGAGGAAGCTGTCGGCCATACGATCGGCCATTTCCTCCGCGAGCAAAAAGCGTTTGCTTTCGAAGCGCCCTCGCAGCTCGATCTGCGTTTTCCACTCGGTAATCAACGTGTTCTCCGCCACGTTCTTGGCGGCATGGAAAGAGTAGAGTGCGACGACCCCTGCGGCACACAATGCCAGCACGATCATGCGCAACGCTACCTTGCGCGTGAAAGACACATGCTTGCGAGCGACAGCATGTTCGGCGGAGCGATAATACTCGCCAGGAACAAAATTGTCTTCGTGCTTCACAAACTTTCGACCCTCACAACGCTAGAGCCTCACAGCGCTACGGGGCTATGGTTAATATTTCCTTTCTCTCCCAATCGGGAACCGGACACCCGAATGCGATACTATGCGGGGCCGGGCGCAGACGATGTGGTGGTAGCAGCGAAGGTCGCCAAGGCCGTTCTGCTTGCCGGAGACGAGGTTGGTCACAACCTTGGTGGAGTTGCGGCTCATGAAAGAAGGAACGGCCCGCACCGATCCGACGAGAGCAAGAAAGCCGACCGCGTCGACCCACCCGGCTAGGCAATTGAGAGCGAAGACGGCTTGCTTGCGCGTTATCCCTATTCGTCGCCTTCTAACCTGTCGGAGCATCATGCGTGATCGCACCGCTTTCGCCAGCCTGATGCATGCGCCCGCCAAGGTCGGACATGATGTACCAGGTCCCGCCCGCCATGATCGTCAGCAGAGTGACCGAAAACAGCACCAGCAGAAGATCTTCTTCCGATTGCCCGCCTGAGAAGTTGAGGTGGAGAAAATTGCGCAGGTGGGCCACGACCTGTAGCAGAGCCGCCACGCAAATAAGGATGACTTTCCACGTGGTCGGCAGGTCGGAGAGCAGAGCGGCAAATGCCCCAACGGTCAGTAACAGGCTGACCACGAAGCCAGTGGCATAGCTCTTGATCTCGCTGGCCGCGCTGTCCTGCGGATCGAGTTCTCCGGTGTTGGGCTTGGTCATATGAGGGGCACCAGGAATATAAAGGAGAAGATCCCGACCCAGATCAAGTCGAGGAAATGCCAGAACACGCCGAGCATCGACAGGCGGACTTTCACTACGTCATCGACGCCGCGCGTTGCGATCTGCCCGATCATGGCGAGGATCCAAAGGATACCGGAAAAGACGTGGAAGCCGTGCAGGCCTACCAGCGCCCAATAGGAACTGAGCCAGCCGCTTGCCTGCGGGATTCCGCCCTTGTCCGCTGCACTGATAAAGTCCCTGACCTCGAAAAGCAGGAAGCCTGCACCAAGCGCCGCGCAGATCAGCAACCAGGCGATCAGCTTGCTGCGGCCATGATCATATTTCATCGCCAGCGAGACGCCACCATAGGCCACACCGCCCACCAGCAGAAAGGCCGTCTGGATCGCGACGCTCTTCAAGTCGAACAGATCCTTCGGCCCAGGTCCACCGGCCAGCCCGATCGGATCGAGATAGGCGGCGTAGGAGGCGAACAGGATGCCGAAGATGATGAGGTCGCTCATCAGGAACACCCAGAAGCCGAACACCGTGGATTCGGCCTCGGCATCCGCATCACCATGCGTCTCGCCAAGGTTCAGTCCGGGATAGAGGCCGTTGTCGCTCATCCTGCAAACTCCGATAGGTCGGGGACGCCGCGATTGCGTTCGCTCTCTTCGTCGGCGCGGGTGACGGGGGTGAGGCTCGCCTGCTGTTGGCGGAACTGGCGATCGGCTTCTGCTACTTCCGCTGCCGGAATGATCCTCGGTTCGATAACGCGCATTCCGCGCAGGACAATCAGACCGGGAATGGCAAGGATGCTGAGGATCGCAAGCCACCAGATATGCCACACCATGGCAAAGCCGAGCGCGAAAGACCCAACCGCAATCAGCAGGCCGTGCGCCGTATTGGCGGGCATTTCGATGTCGGTATATTCGGCTGGTGCCCTCCACGGGTCGCCTGCGCGCTTTGTCTCGCCCCAGTCGTGGCGCGCTTTGACTTGCGGGATGCAGGGGAAGGTCCATTCGGGCACCGGCGCGGGGGTCGACCATTCGAGCGTCGAGCCATTCCACGGATCGCCGCCGGGCACCGCGAGAGCGGTGCGGTTGCGATAGCTGGTCCAGAAGGTCCAGGCGAGGCTGGCGAGCGCGCACATCATCAAAACGCCGCCGAACGCGGCAACAAGCATCCACGGCATGAAGTCCGAGTTCTGGAAGGTGGGCGAGCGGCGCGGCATGCCCATCAGGCCGAGCACGTAGAGCGGCATGAAGGTAAAGATGAACCCGCCGACAAACAGGTAGGCGGTGCGCCGCCCCCAGGTCTCGCTCAACCGGAAGCCGAAGGCCTTGGGGAACCAGTAATGGATGCCAGCGAGCATGCCGTAGAGCACGCCGGGGATGATGACGTTGTGGAAGTGCGCCACGAGGAAGGTCGAATTGTGCACCTGATAATCGATCGACGGATTGGCGAGGATGATGCCCGACAAACCGCCGATGACGAACAGCATGAAGAAGCCGGTCAGATAGACGATCGGCGTGGTGATCCGCACCCTGCCGCGCCACATGGTTGCCATCCAGTCGTAGATTTTGACGCCGGTGGGGATCCCGATGACCATCGTCGCGATGCCGAAAGCGATGTTGACGCCCGCGCTCTGCCCCATTGTGAAGAAGTGGTGCAGCCAGACGGTGAAGCTGATCACCGCGATGCTCATGCTGGCGATCACCAGCGAGGTGTAACCGTAGAGCCGCTTGCCAGAAAAGGTGGAGCTGATTTCGGAGAACACGCCGAAGGCCGGCAGGATCAGGATGTAGACTTCCGGGTGGCCGAACATCCAGAAGATGTTGGCGTAGTTCATCATGTTGCCGCCCGCTTCGTTGGTGAAGAAGTGGAAGTCGGCATAGCGATCCAGCGCCAGCATCGCGCTCGACACGGTGAGCGCGGGCATCGCGTAGATCAGCATGATGGCGACGCACAGGCTCGTCCAGCAGAACAGCGGCATGCGCATGAAATGCATGCCCGGCGCGCGCTGCTTGAAGATGGTGACGGCGAAATTCATCCCCGTCAGCGTCGATCCCATGCCCGATATCAGGATCGCCCACAGCCAGTAGTCGACCCCTTCGCCCGGACTGAAAATCTTTCCGGTATAGGGAGGATACATCGTCCAGCCGCCGGTGCCGAAGTTCCCGACCAGCAGCGCGATCATGACCAGCGCAGCGCCTGCCGCCGTCAGGCCCAGACTCACCTGATTGAGGACGGGGAACGCCATGTCGCGCGCGCCCAGCTGTTGCGGGAGGACGAAGTTGATCAGGCCGATCAATAACGGCATCGCGACGAAGAAAATCATGATCGTCCCGTGCGTGCTGAACAGTTGGGCGAAGTGATCGGGTGCGACGAGGCCGCTTTCTCTCTCGCTCAGCGTGCCCAGCGCCGTAGCCTGATGCGCGCGCATCACGAAGCCTTCGATGGTCCCGCGCGCCAGCATCACCAGCGCGAGCGCGATATACATGATGCCGATCTTCTTCGCGTCGGGCGAGGTCAGCCAATTGCGAAAGAGCGGTCCCCACCAGCGCATATAGGTGAACAGCGCGACCGCCGCGATCGCGCCAAGAACCAGCACGCTGGCCGCCCCCGCGCCGATGATCGTGCTGCTGTTCACCTGCTGCAACAGGTCGGTATATGGCGTGACACTCCAGTCGAGATTGCCGAAGATCGGGCTGGTCTTCCCGCTCATTCTCCGGCTCCCTTGCTGTCGCCTTGCGGCAGGCCGGTGCCGCCCCAGCGTTCGCCGGCGGACTTCATATTGTGGTACTTTGCCACGATCTGCCGAAAGATATCCGGCTGGCCTAGCGTCATGATGACCGGCTCGGCGCGCTTTGCCAGGCCCAGATCGCCGCGTGCATCGGTCAGGGCCGTCTGCCGACGCAACGTGCGATAGGTGCTTTCATCGAGCGTCAGCCCGCTTTTGCCGCGCGCGACCCATGATCCATAATCGGCCGGAGCGAGGGCCCGCACCGTGAATTTCTGGCGGCCGAAGCCGTTGCCGTTGAACTGCGTATTCTCGCCTTCGGCCTCGCCGGTGCGGGTGGCGGAGAAATTCAGTTTCGTCGTCATTCCCGGCATCGCGTAGATCTGCCCGGTCAGCGGAGCGATCAGCAGGCTTTGCATGACCGTATCGGTGGTCAGCGTGAGCTCGACCGGCCGCCCGACAGGAACGGCAAGCTCGCCGACCGTCGCAATGCCCTCTTCGGGATAGATGAACAGCCATTTCCAGTCGAGTCCGATCGCCTGCACCTGCAGCGGGTCCGGCCCGATCTGCTTATAGGGATCCAGTTTTTCGGTCGAATACCAGAGCCAGCTTGCCAGCACCGCCACCACCAGCACCGGCACGCCCCACAAGGCATATTCGAGCCCCTTCGAAAATTCCCATTCGGGCGTATAGTCGCCACGTGGTTTCGCATAGCGATAGCGCCAGAGGATGAAGGGAACTCCGATGAGGACAGGAAGGATCACGACCATCGTGATTCCTACGACCCGCAGCAAATGCGTGAATTGCTCTACGGCGACGGGTCCCATCGGCTGGAGAAAGCTTTGCTCAAGCGTCCCGGATGACGCCAATGCTTCCGGGCCGATCAACGCCAGCAGGAAAATCGCACTGACTTTAGCCAAAGACACAGAATATGGCTCCACCGGATTTCCCCGGAATGCTGGTGAGTTTTGGTCGGTGCTTTGGGTCCAGCGTCCCGGCTTTCGCGGTCGAATTATCTGCAGTGAAGGTCATCGCAGGAAATTGTTCCTCAACAGGTCCACGACTTCCCGGGTCCGTCCGTCAAGCACCGCCTTTACGCCGAACAAGGCGGTCCCCGCGACCTGAGACGCCTCGATCTTCGGCGGCATCACCAGTTCCATCTGATTGACTTTTACATCGAGCAAGCCTGGTCCATCGTGTCGCAGCCAGGCGTCCATCGCCGTCTCAAGGTCATCGGCATTCTCGACATGCCATCCGGCAAAGCCGCAGGCTTCCGCCAGCTTGGCGAAGTCGGGATTGTGCAGGCCTGTATAGTGATCGACCAGCCCTTCGACACGCTGTTCCATTTCCACGAAACCGAAAGAATTGTTGTGGAAGACCACGAGCTTGAGCGGGATATCCTCCTGCACCAGCGTCAGCAATTCGCCCATCAGCATGGTCAGGCTGCCATCGCCGCACATCGCGATCACCTGGCGGTCGGGATAGGCGAGCTTGACCCCCATCGCCTGCGGCATGCCGCTCGCCATGGTGCCGTGCAGCAGCGTGTTGAGAAAGCGCCGCTTGCCGTTGGCCTTCACATGCCGCAGCATCCACACCATGGAGGTGCCCGCGTCGGATACGAAAATGGCATCGTCCGCCGCCTTCCGATCCAGCATATTGGCTACGAATTGCGGGTGGATCGGCGCGGGGTCGTGTTCCTCGCCCTCTTTTATATAGCCTTGCAGATCTTCGTTCCACTGCTTGCGCTGCGCTTCGAGGTGGCTGTCATCCGACTTCGCGCCGACCATTGGCAGCAGCGCGGCCATTGTTGTCTTGGCATCTCCGACCAGACCGAGATGGATGGCCGACCGTCTCCCGAGATGTGTGGGATCGATATCGATCTGCGCGATCTTCTTCGCGTCCGGATAATATTGGGTATAGGCAAAGTCGCAGCCCAGCGAGATAACGAGATCGGCATCCTCCAGCGCTTCCACGCCCGCCTTGTTGCCGAGAATGCCGTTCACGCCTACGTTGAAGGGGTTGATCGGCTCGAGGAATTCCTTCGCGCGGGTGGTGTGCACCATCGGCGCCTTGACCTTGTCGCAAAAGGCGATGATTTCCGCCTGCGCATCGCGGGCACCAATCCCGGCGTAGACCGACACCTTGTCCGCGGCATCGACCATCGCCGCGAGTTCGGCCATTTCGGCATCGATCGGACGGCAGATCGACTGCGGGCGATAGACTTGCCAGTCCATCTTGTCGTCGTCGGTTTCGGTGAACATGTCGCCGTTGACGATGACGACCGCGACGCCCTTCTTGGTGAGCGCGGCCTGCGCGGCCTTGGTCACGATGCGGCGGGCCTGCGAGGGGTGCGAGATATATTCGCAGAAATGCGAATGCTGCTCGTAAATCTTTTTCTGGTCGACTTCCTGCGGGAAGTTGAAGCCGCTTTCGGTGCGCGCAACGTCCGAAGCGATCAGCAGGACCGGCGCACCGTTGCGGTGGCTTTCGTAGATGCCGTTGACGAAATGCAGCGAGCCCGGCCCGCATGTGCCCGCGCAGACCGACAATTCGCCGGTCATATAGGATTCCCCGCCAGCGGCAAACGCACCGGCTTCCTCGTGGCGGATGGTGATCCAGCGCAGATCGCTTTTCGCTATGGCGCTGGTGAAATGATTGATGGTATCGCCGGGAATTCCATAAACCCGCTTCGCTCCGGCCTTCTGCAGGGCATCGACAACAATTTCCGCCACATTCTTCGGCATATTCTTCCTTTCACCTGGGAGATCGGCAATCCGCAACTGGTCCGTGCGTGAGGGTCAGCTCATGCATTGCGAAACGATCTCGCCGTCTTTCAATAGCATTGCCGTCCCGCGCGGCAGTGGTGACCAGCCCTCTGAATCCAGCGGCACCGATGCAAAAAGATGCAGCGGGGCGGAGATTTCCTCGATACTGGCTCCCCGCGTATGCCAGCGATCGCCGCGATTGTTTTCGCCGAAAGAGCGGATCTTGAGGCCCGGTTCGCGCGGTTCAGTCAACCCGTCTTCGGTTTCGAAGCGCCGCCGGTCGGCGTGAACGAACAGATGCTCGCCGTCGTAGAACAGGAAATTGGCGCTGCCCAGTTCGCGCATCTCGGTTTCCAGCCCCGAGGGCGTGGTCAGTTCCGCCACCGCCTTCGGTGAATCGGGCGCTGGCGGGGACGGTGTCGCTGCGGGAGCGGCGCTTCCCTTGGCCTTGAGAAACGGCGTGATCATAAGATCGGCTTGAACGAGTCAGGGTCAGCCATGCGCCAATATTCGGCGAAGGGCGTATCGTCGGGTTCGTGCAGCAGCTTGCCGGGCTGCACCTCGCGCACGACCTGCGACCAGGGAATCATCTCGGCATTGTTTTTCCACTGGCGCAGGTGGCGCGGGGTGAATTCGTCGGGCGTTTCAAGGCCGCATGCCACGACGATGTCGTGCAGGCTGTCCAGCGTCTTCGACTGGAAATTGGCCACACGCTCAGCCTTGTCCGGGATCACGAGGCCGCGCTGGCGGGCGGGCGAACTGGTTGCAACGCCCGTGGGGCAAGTGCCGGTATGGCAGCGCAGCGACTGGACGCAGCCCAGCGAGAACATGAAGGCGCGTGCGGCATTGCACCAGTTGGCGCCCAGCGCAGCATTCATCGCGATGGCGGAACCGGAAAACACCTTCTCCGATGCGGCCAGCTTGATCTTGTCCTTCAGGCCTGTCCCGATCAGCGCATTGTTCACGTAATGCAGGCCGATGCGCAGCGGCAGGCCGACATGGTCGGAAAGTTCGAGCGGTGCCGCCCCCGTCCCGCCACCGCCGCCATCGACGACGATGAAGTCGAGCGTGATGCCACTGTCGACCATGGCCTTGCAGATCGCGAAGACCTCATGCGGCATGCCGACGCACAGCTTGATACCGACCGGCTTGCCGCCGGAAAGCTCGCGCATCCTGGCCGCGAATTCCAGCATCTCGCGCGGAGTCGAGAACTCCGAATGACCGGGAGGCGAGAGGCAATCCTGGTGCGCCGGAACCTGACGGGTGTTGGCAATTTCTTCCGTCACCTTGGCCGCAGGCAGCAGTCCGCCGTGGCCGGGCTTGGCACCCTGGCTCAGCTTGATCTCGGTCATCTTGACCTGATCGTGCTGGCACTTCTCGCCAAAGGCTCCGGGATCGAAATTGCCGTCCTTGTCACGCGCGCCGAAATAGCCCGAGCCCAGCTCCCACACGATGTCGCCGCCATGTTTGAGGTGATAGGGCGACAGCCCGCCTTCGCCGGTGTCATGATAGAAATCACCGATCTTCGCGCCCATGTTGAGCGCCTCGATTGCATGGTTGCCGAGCGCGCCGAAACTCATCGCGCTGATGTTGAGCCGGGCGGCGTCATAGGGCTTGCTGCACTGATCGGTCCCCACGTGCACGCGGGTACGCTTGGGTGCTTTGGGATTGGGATTGATCGAGTGGCACAGCGCCTCATATTCTTCCGAATAGACGTCGAGCTCGGTGCCGAAGGGGTGCGCGTCTTCCTGCTTCTTGGCGCGGGCATAGACGAGAGAGCGCGAGACCCGATCAAAGGGGCGGCCTTCCAGCGGGCCTTCAACGATATAGCTGCGCAGGAAGGGGCGGAGATCTTCGAACAGCCAGCGAAAGCGGGCGGTGAGGGGGTAATTGCGCCGGAGCGAATGGGTGGTCTGCACCATGTCCCAAAGGGCGATCAGCAATAGGGGGGCCACCAATATAAGACCCCAGAAGAAGTGGGTCGATACCAGCTTTCCCAAAATTGCGAGGCCAATCGCGAGTGCCAGCGGTATCCAGAAACCGAGATTTCTTTCCAGTCCCTTGTCTGCAAATAACCCGCGCATCAGCATCCGTATCCCCTTTTGGTCTCGTCTCTGCGCTGTTTGGTAGTGCTGCGCGTCCGCCGTGTAAAGATGAACGCATCGCCGCGCTTCCTTGCTCCGGCAAACGCGGGCCGGGCTTGAGGAACCGGGCGAAAGGCAGCGCAGCTCCGGCTGGTTCAGAAATGTGTACAGCGGATCAACTGGTGCGTCCGGCAGGGATCGAACTTTCGCCCCAGCGTTAGGAAGGCCAGCGGACCGAGCGCCCGCTTTTAATCAATACCGGGTGCGAAATTGCCACATCCACCTGGTTGGCAATGGCGGAAAAATCCCGATAATCTGGGCAGATGCAAACGATATCATTGGATCGCCATCTAACGTCGGCTTCGACCCCCATCACGCGAGCATTGCCAACATTGGCAATACCGTAAAGCACCACGAGCGGAAAATCGAACAGCTGCCCGTAGATCTGGGCATTGCGATATTCATAGTCGAAAACTGCAGCATTCATAGTCGAAAACTGCAGCACTGATCTGAAAATTAGAAAATAGTCGCGTCTTGATGCCGAGTTCATAGGCGGTGAGCTTTTCATCACCAAAGGGCTGGAGCACGGTCGGATCAAAGGTCAATTGCCCGACATAATGGAGAAAAATAGGTGGTGCGCCTTGAGGGTGCGTCTTCAAACCAATTATTCGATATCCTAACAGACTGGAACACCCAACTCCAGCACACATCAATCGCGGAAAAGCCCATTCCAGCCAACGAAGATATGGCGGTCTTGGAAATCCAAGAATCGGATGGGCGTCATGTCAAATGATCGCCCTACGCCCTTCTCTCTGCGCCTGACCTTCGAGGAACGGGCGAAGTTAGAACGTGATGCAGCGGGTATGGCACTGGGAGCATATATACGCTCCCGCCTGCTCGATCCTGATCTCGTCGCGCCACGCAAGCGCGGGAAGTTTCCAGTCAAAGATCATCAAGCCCTTGCTCAACTTTTGGGATTGCTGGGGCAATCGCGCCTCGCCAACAACGTCAATCAGCTCGCAAGGGCTGCAAATACAGGCAGTCTGCCTGTCACGCCTGACGTTGAATCGGCACTACTCTCGGCGGTCGATGACGTGAGCGAAATGCGCACACTTCTCATCCAAGCCCTGAACATCGAGCCACGACCATGATTCTAAAGGCTTCCAAACGCAGTGGAGGCGCTCAGCTTGGACAGCATCTGCTCAAGACAGAAGAAAACGAACATGTCGAAATCCATGAGGTTTCGGGGTTCGTGTCAGATTCCGTCACTGGCGCAATGAATGAAGCCTATGCCCTCGCACGCGGAACAAAATGTAGGCAATATCTCTTTTCAATGTCGCTCAGCCCGCCTCCTCAGGAATCAGTGCGCCCAGAAGTTTTTGAAAAAGCTCTGGGTGAAATTGAGGAGAAATTGGGCTTGAGCGGTCAGCCCCGCGTCATCGTTTTCCATGAAAAGGAAGGTCGCAGGCATTGTCACGCCGTCTGGTCGCGGATTGATGCCCAGACGATGACGGCAAAAGACCTTCCGTTCTTCAAGCTGAAACTCAACAAGATCGCGAAGCAGCTCTATCTTGAGAATGGTTGGGATATGCCAAAAGGCTTCACCAGCGCGAAACTGCGTGACCCGCGCAATTTCACCCTGGACGAATGGCAACAGGCCAAGCGTGCTGGTCTTGATCCTCGCGAGTTGAAATCAGCCATTCAGAGCTGTTGGAAACAGGCTGACGGTAGACAAGCATTTGCGGCGGCTCTCGAAGAGCGCGGGCTATTTTTGGCACGCGGTGATCGTCGGGGCTTTGTCGCCGTCACGCTGGACGGTGATGTGTTTGCCATTTCGCGCATGATTGGCGCGAAGGCGAAGGATGTGCAGGCTCGCCTTGGCGATCCTGCCAAATTGCTGTCGGTCGATGAAACACGCCAGAAACTGGCCTCAGAAATTGCCCCGCGTCTTTCCCGTTATATTGTGGAATCCAAGCGCATTGCCAAACTGGCGATGAAGCCCCTGAAAGAGAAGCGCGAGGCCTTGAAGGTTCAGCACAAAGCTGAACGTCAAGCTTCTGATAAACTGCACGCTGAACGCTGGAATGCGGAACAGCGTGTCCGCTCGTCCCGCGTCCGCAAGGGGCTGGCTGGTGCATGGGACTTTCTGACAGGAAAGTATTTTCGACTGCGCAAGCAGAACGAAATGGAGGTGAAGTGGGCGCGTGAGCGCGACAATACCGAACGCCATGCGCTGATTTCAGGGCAAATGAGCGAACGCCAGACACTGCAAAACCAAATTCGGGAAACACGGCATAGGCAAGCGCAACGCATACTGTCGCTGTATCGCGATTCCGCCAAATTCCAGCGCATAAGAGACGGACGCTCCGCTCCGTCTCCTGCTCGGAATCGCGGGTTGGATTTGGGGTGAACGGCCTCAAATGGCGTTATAGAAACGACATTTGCTGATCCGCAGGGTCACGAATGCCGTAAATTTGGCGCGTCATTGCCATCGTATTGCGCCCTTCCAGCACTGGGGCGTCGGAGTAGGTGTTTGTAATTTCCCAAGACGCCCAGATTTTAAAGCCTGCACGCTGGTAATCAACCGAGAGCATATCTGGCCCACATTGTCCCCCAGCAATACCAAGCTCATATCTAAGAGCTTGCTCCAGCTCTTCATCCGTCAAACCTGATGCAATCCGCTCGTCCCATCGCTTTTGTGCACCTTCTATACTGCATATTGCGCGTCTCAATGCCTGTTCAATGTCTTCTCGTGTCACTTCCTTGTTTTCCATCACCTTTTCCTTCCTTTTGAGGTTCATAAAATCCATGAACCTCTGCCCTTCGGCGAGAACGGGGGGTGCAAATGGCAAGTGAGGGGGATCACCCAGCCTGCAAGGCCGCGAATGCGGCGTGAAGGTTGGGGAAACTCTTGTTCCATGCGCCAGGGGGCAGTGTCCCCAAGGAATGCGTTAGCGATCGTCACCCGAATGGGACGAAACACCTTTGGTTCGGGGCAACGCCTAGAGCGCGTGTTTGCAAAACAACGCCCTGAATCCCTGAATAATCAAAATGCAAAATCATCACCCAATCCAACATCTGGTTCGGCTTCCAAGAGAGCATGGCAAATTACGACACGGCCTGCTCGCGGGCCTGTCGTTCATATCGTGCAATAGCTGCGGTTCGAGTTGGCGTTAGAATAACGCCAACTGCTGGAAACTCGCTTTGCAATCGATCCAAGCTTCTGACTTGGACTCATGTGCCAGCCATTCCTCAACGTAGTTTTCTGGTCCGCCGTGTTGATCCAGCTCCTGCGCGTGTATGAAATGCGAACGATAGCCAGTTTCTGTCATCGGCAATGGGTGCTTTTCTGGCCCGATAGAGCAAATCTCAAGATGCCCCATGCTTGTTTCATCATCAAAATCCAGCCAGTGCTTCGCCCACCGAATTTCGATATCGATACCGTCCCAGCTTAGTTGATACGTTTCATAGTCTTTGTTCATGTCGTTGCTCCTCTTCAAGTTCGTGTGTTGAACAGGAGTGAAAAAGACCGGACATTTGAGGTGATTGGTCACGCTTTTGCCAAAAAGCGGAAACGGACAACACGGATGACAGCTCTGCTGGAATTGGTGCGGGCAGTCGGTTGACCTGAGCCGTGTTCGGTCAATCTCCACGTTCAATTATTCACACAGATTTGATGAGGTTCATCGACAATGCCTTGCATGAAACCTCTGCTTGTGCTGGCGCGCGATATGCGCCTTTCGGCTGGCGGGATGTAGCCACTGGAAATTTAGCGGATCAAGTGGGTCACTGCTTCTCTGCTCGTTGCGCCTCTGGCGAGTGATACCCAATCCACACCGGCTTTACCTCTGGCATGAAAGGCCGCGTCAATCGCGGTCTCCGAAACAAGGAGGTAAGTCATGCAAAATCAATTCAATGCCGCTTCGCTAGCAAAGCTGTCAAAATCAGAGCTATTGTCATTGCGCGCTGGCGTTATCGCGCAATTCCATGCTGCGGCATCGCAGGAAGAGCGAGCGCATCTTCAATCATCCATTCAGGCTATCGACAACGCTTTGTTTCATGCGCGACCATAGCCCTTGAATGAGATGAAATGTGGAAAGATCACCCGCATCGATACACAAAGCGGCGACCTGCGATTTCGATTTCGGAATAATCCATGCCCAGATCACGGGCGATCAATTCCATGTCGAGATAGAAGCGCAGCTTCTCGGGAATATCACCGAACAAACCTTCCTCGACAAACTGCTCGGCAAGCTCTTTCAGGCTGTCCATCTCATAGATATCGATATCAAGATCGTCGGGATCGCAATCGTGTGCGTAACCGCCTTCGCCAACTGCGATGATATAGCGGGTCTTCTGATCGTCATCCCAATCATCAACGAGGTCGAAAAAGCGGTTCAGATTGGCCTGATTGACGCCAAAGGCGGATGCCAGCGTGCAATCAATGTGTTCGCCATCGATAAACTGGATTTCGTACTCCTCAACCATCTGGCCATAGCGATCCTGATGGTTTTTAGAGCGCTCCAGATATTCATCCAAATCCGTGAAATAGAAGCCTGTTGCATCGATATTATAGGGTTGTGCGAAAAATGTGGTCATGTCCTGCCTCCTTTCCTGTTTCCTTGAGGACGCGAAGGAACCAGGCGGAGGGAAACGGCTGCTAAGTCAGCGCAAGCGAAACGGGCAACACGGGTGGAAGCGTAAGCTGGAACTGGTGCGGGCAACCCGTTGACGTGCAGACACCTCCGTCAAATTCGCAAGTCTCACATTCAAGGGATCGGCAAAGGGCGGACTGACGCCTATCGCCACATCACCTGATGCAGTTTGGATAAACCACAAGGTTTTCGTCGCAGAACTGTATGAATTCACGTACTATTCGCGAGGAATGGGACAAGACAGAATTGAAATCACAGACGAAATACGTGCGCATCTAAAGGCCGAGCACGAACGGACAGGCGCTGGCATCCAAAGATTGTTTCGTGGCACCAACGACCTTCGTCCCGATGGCCTGACATCCTCGTCAATCGTCCATAATTGGCTGAGCGGATCAAACAAGACGGCAAGGCAAGACCATCTTGATTGGGTAATTGACGCGTACAAGAATTTTGGAACACCAAAAGCGCAGTCTTCCCGCCTCATCATCACTGACGAATTGAGGGAGCAGTTGGTGGCAGAATCCCAGCGCACTGGGTTAGGGGCGGTGTCGCTCATGCGTCACGCACGAATTAGCGCCCCTGCAAGTCTTAATCCGACCAAGATTCACACATGGCTGGCCGGAACTACAAAAACCGCAAATCGCGAGGAATGGGACTTCGTCATGAGGCTCTACGCAAGCATCCGATAGTGAATTGCTACGCGCAGAGACGAGTCCGCGCGTTCGCTCCTTCTTCACGCTCGATATTAGCAGCAAAGTCCCGCGTAGTTAGGCGTCGCAGTGTCGAGGACGCAATGAATTGGCTCGCAAGGGCTAGGTCAATCATCTTCAACCTCGTCAGGTCGGCGCGCTTATAGCGCGAACCGACATAGGGTGGGAGTTTGGCAACCAGCGTCGCGATTAACGCATCGTCACGGTGAGGCTTTTTAGAAGCGAGAAGCTCGGCACTCTTCACATTGTCGTGACCAAGCTTTTTAAGCGCCGTGGCATCTACACCCAGGTGCATGAGAGCAGCCTTCAAAGATAGTTCCACAGTCATACATATCGACTGCGTGAGCGCAGACAGGTCGAAACTGCCAATTAAGGTGCTAGTGGTCATTTCAAGTTGAGACATTGCAAGTCTCCAACTCTCTACCGCTTCTGGCTTGGCATTATCGACCTCATTGAGACCATAGGTAAGGTCAAATAGGTCAGCGAAGGCAAAAGCTGCTCTTGTGGCGATATCTGCGTTGCCGCGACACCAGCGAGCAAATTCCTCGTGGATTTCAAAACCAATCCCCTTGGATACCACGACCTCACACGTACCGTAAACTACGGGCACAGTGACTTTGCGGACTTGGTCAACAGAGGCAGCGAGGCCAATTCCCATTCCTGGCCACGTATCACCTGCGTCAGGAAAAAGGCGATCATAGTCAGCGGTGATTGCGTCTACTTGTGGATTGCCGCCAACGCCTATCGCAAACTCACTTCCCAATATGGCAATCGCCGCATGAAAAGCGCGCGCGTGACGTGCTACTCCCTTTTTCGCAAACTGCTCATCAAGCCTGTAAAGGTCTTCGTCCGTCCATGTTGCCATTGTTTATCGCTCCTTGGCCAAAAACTAGCGCATGAACACCTGAAGCGCAAAGGTTGTGACGATAAGATATTGAGAATTATATCAAATTTTATGTAATATTAAGATTCTGTAAAATCAGCTCTGCCATAATTACCTCATCCACAAAGAACAAAAGATAAGGGGTGGGATGAGATGGCGGTTGAACCGATAACAGCAGATATGGTCAATGATGCAGGCATTGCAGCCAGCATTGCGGCAAATGCGAATGCCATCCCCGAACCCTCCGTCTATTTTCAGGATTTCACCTTTGGCGGAACGATGTTTGATTCCGCCTTCGGGAATGTAGAAAATCTGAGCGGTGTTGGCCTTGGTGTTGCCGACAGAGCCGTTGACGAAATGATTAGGCTGGCTGCTGAGGAGCGCAAAAAGGATGATCCAGCGTCAGATGCCAGCATGATTGCCGAGCTAGGCGCTCAACAGCGCGAAGAAATAGCAGAGATGCAATCAGTGACTTACTCGAACGGTCAATTCCACATGTTTGGAATGGATATCGACGAAGAAGACATGGATGCAGCAGTCGATGAGACGTTGGAGAATATTGACGCGGTTGCGGTCAAGCACGGACTAGATGCGCAGCAAAAAGCTGAACTGGCCACATTGCTTATGGCGTACCAGAACGCGGATACACCAGAAGAGAAAGCAGAAATTTTAGGTGAAATCGCGGAAGCCCAACCTGAGGTTGCCCGCGAAATGGCGGATCAGACTCAGATCGATCCTGAGGTGCGCGCTCAAAACAACCTCTCGGCTGGCGAACAGGTGCAAGGTGCTATTGCTACAATAGAAGATGATCAAAGGTACGAGGAAGCGAATCTAGATATTGCTGATAATGCAGAGACGGCAAGTCTCGCGGTGTCCGTCAGAAGCGGATTATCAAACGCTGGAAATCCCTTCGAAACGGGATTTAGCCCTACACCTGAGTTCAACTCGCAGGCCTCTGGCGAGGCACAACTTGCCCAAGCAGAACCTGTTCAAACGACACCGACTGTATCGGGACCGGCTCTATTGAATGGATAAGGCAGCAAGCTGTCGCGGGAATGCCTCACGGTACGCCGCAATACCAGCTTCGCGCATATTTGGGCGCACTTGGTCAGCGAAATCTCTCCCATAAGCTGCATCAGCACGGGGTGTTGACGCCGCATAAACTTGCATCACAGCATCGCCATCGAGGGTGTTGTGATCGGGTGCCAATACAAATGCTGCTGGAATACCCATATCCGTCAAATCACGAGCAGCGTTATAGGCCTCTTGCTGGATTGTTCGATTTCCGCCCCAAACAACGATTGCCACTTTATCCGTAGACGCGGCAGCGGCTAGAATTTGTGCATCATTGATCGTTCTGCTTTGAGCATCGACATACTGAACTTGGAGTCTTTGAACCGATGTAGCAACAGGTGTGACATTCTGATTGGCTGGCGCAGCCTGTGAAAATGCGGCCACTGGCGTCAGAGCCATAGCTCCCGCTGCAAGGCTGGCGAATATCGTTTTTACTGCTCCGTTCATCATGGCTTCGTCTCTTTCCAAACCGCGCGACAATAAGGACCGTTTTTGTCAATGCTGGTGGACAACGAAACGTGGCGATTCCAAAAGATGTTGAATTTCTGTTGTGATTGCAGTAAGATGCGACACGCACAGTGCAGAAATGAACTGCCTGATTTTGAGAGAAAAACCGCCGAAAAGGCCCCCCAAAAGGCAGATGCCAAAAACGGTCCTTTTTGTCATTCGGCAGGCTGGCAATACCGCTCTCAACCTCAAGAAAACCTGTGCAAATACGACATGACAAAAATCGGATATGCGCGTGTATCGACGCATGACCAGACATTGGATTTGCAGTTAGACGCGCTCGCGCTGGCAAACTGCGACCACATTTTCACCGACAAAGGCATCTCGGCGATTGCACGGTCGCGCCCTGGTTTTGAGGAGGCGCTGGATCGCCTGAAAGCTGGCGACACGCTGGTTTTGTGGAAGATGGACCGCGCGTTTCGTAGCTTGCGTCACGCGCTGGACGTGCTGGAGCGCTTCGAAAAGGAAGGCGTCCACTTTCTCGTCCTCACAGAGGGTATCGATACGACCACGCCGATGGGCAGGTGTTTCTATCAGATACGCAACGCCTTCGCCGAATTAGAGCGAAGCCTGATTTCGGAACGCACCAAGGCTGGGTTGGAAGCAACACGAAGGCGGGGAACGCGCCTTGGTCGCCCGTGCCGTTTATCTGCCTCGCAGATCTTGGACGCACGGGCGCGCAAATCTGCGGGTGAAGATATGGCGGTGATTGCCAGACAGAGCGGTGTCAGCACACGGACGCTCTACCGCGCCGTGAATGGGTGTTAGAATTCGAATAGGTCGCCCTGTTTGGCCAGCAGGTCATCAAGGCGAGAGAGTGGGCCGATTGGCGACGGCAAGGCATTGTTAAATACCGTATATCTTGCCCCTTCGCGTGAAGGCGGCCTTCGCTCCTTCAAGGATTCCGCAGGTGGTGTCCCTCGTAGCTTCATCATCAATCGAGCCGCGTGATGTAATCACTGCCTGCTCGCTATTGGCACCGAGTACGACAATTTGTTCAGCGTCGCCCAAAACTGCAATGTTCGGATTATGCGTCACAATTATAATTTGACGCCGCTCCTTCGCTAGTCGAATAACGGGAACAAGCTGTGAGTAAATAAACTGCCCATCTAAATTGTCTTCGGGTTGGTCTATCAATAGGGGGTTCGGATTCTCCGATGATAGCATTAGCGCGAGCAAAACGGACTGCTGCTGCCCAAGAGACAATTGAGCAAACTCACGAGTACGATAAAGTTTTGCTCCATTACTATCTACAGACTCACGGGTAACGGTGAGGTATGGATGGTCCATAACCTGAACAGTCTCCAGCCGCGCGAGTGTTTTGGGTTCACTAAAACGCTCAATCAGCGTATTTGCTTCTTGTGTGTTAAAATACGAGGCTCCTTCATCGCTAACGAGCGACGAAATCGGCGACGGGTCTTTCGCTTTGATTGTAGCTATAAGTTTAGGGACAGTCAGGTGGCGCTCGATCACCGACGCACGGGGCACCTGATTAGTTCGCCAACCCATGATTTCGATTAGCAAATCTCTCGCCTGCGGAGAAAAAGCATTCTCCTCAAACTTGAGAGAGACATTCAAATCTGACAGTGCAGTTCTCAGCTTCTTGGAAGCTGATGTCGCAAAAGTCCGTCTTTTTTGGTAAATGGCTGAGCGCGCCGCCCAGCGTAATTCAGAGGCCTCATCGCGCTCTTTAATTTTCGCGGCTAGATGAGGTTCCCATGCCCTGAGATTTGTGACACTTGCTTGGTGCGAGGCTTCATCCTGGGTGAGCTTCGCAATATAAGTGGTATTCACAACAATACCTTGGGCTTCCAAAGCCCCCTTCTGCGTATCCGCAGTTGCAAGAAGCGTTGTCTCTTTCTTTGACCACTCGTCAATCTTAGTGGTCACAAGCTGGCTGAGGGCTAGCGATCGCGCTGTGAGGTCGCCTTCAGAGGCTGAGAGATTATTCTCAAAATCCACAGCCTGTGTTTTTATCTCTGCAAACTCGGCCTTTCCCAAAACAAGTTTGCTTTCATCGGCCGCAGCTTTGAGAAGACCCAGCGATGTCTTCACTGCGTCGTAGTTTAAGTTCTTCGCAATGGCGCGGGCCTGCTCGACCACATCGCGTCTAGCTTGACGTTCGGATTCGATCTGCTGATATGTCTCAATCAATCCTTTGGCATTGCCATCGGTGAATTTCTTGATTTGCTGCTTCGTGATGCTCAGTTCGCGCTCATACTGGGGGATAAGAGCGACGTTTGTGCGCGCTTTCTCGATTTCAATTTCTAAGTCGTTGACTTGTGAGCGGATATTTTCTTCCTCCGCCGTGTCGTTGAGAACGTCGGTAAAGCGATCAAGGTAACGCAGTAAGGCTCCCGGATCAGCTTGAGCCTGCTCACTAATTTTTTGGGTTTCACCTTGTCCATAACATTCTACGGGAATGGAATCTGGACCATTAAATGGATCATTAATGTTGGTGCCGCATTCGTCGCCTTTGCTCCAACAAAGACGGTGGCAGGCCCCAGCGCCATCAACAAACTCTATGTCGATGCGCTCCGGCCATACGTCGGAGTTGATGACAGAAGCACCGCTCGGTGAATTCGAAAACGCTCGAACACCCTCAAACATAGTGGATTTTCCAGTGCCGCGACCGCCGATTATACAGGTCAGGTTCGGACTGAAATGAATTGCTTGATCCTTCAAAAAGCCACCTTTGAACCGTATTCCCGAGACAGTTGGCACGCTCTTAGGTAGTTCGTCTTCTAGTCGAACCCGAGAATCGCCCTCACTCATCGCATGGCGTAGGGACGTGAATGTGAGCGATTGAATTTTGTATCGCGTCACCCTGTTATCGCCCGCTGCATTTCGTCCAAGTGCCTGCAAGGTATGGGAATCTGAGTTTAATACTCGCGCTAGAGGCGGAAGAGTGCCGTTTTCAAGTTCACTTCTGGTTTTGCCCAAGCCCTTCCGCACATTGTCTTGATCGTTGACGCTGTAAGATATGCCCGATGCGGCGTTCTTCATTTCGATCCCGAGCAAGGCAGGGTGATTGATAATGTCAGCTTTATAAGGTGGTGCCCCAGGCACTTCGATCTCTAATCCCTTCGGGCCGTCCACATGCGCGAGGATGCCAAAACCTTGTAAGGCGTGTATTTTAGCAAGGCATTCCACCATTGGATTATCGACGCGTGAAGTAGCAAGGCCAACATCTCGGACGGTCAATTGACTATAAAACGTCGTGAGCGCCTGCAATGTTGGTAAATAGCAAAGCAAATGTCCTTGCATCGTGCTGAGTTCTACGGCTGGCACTACTAGAAGGTCATGGGGTGAAGCAGCCACTATCGCTGCCTCAACATTATTTATGGCATTGTGATCGGCTATAGCGATAATCGAAAGGCCATGCGTAAGTGCGGTTTGCACTATATTCGCAGGTGTCGCGGATGTGTCGCTTACATCATGCGAGCCACCAACGCTATGAATGTGAAGATCACCGCGCACAAACTGCGCGCCGTTGGTCATCGCAGTCACATCTGCAAAATCATTGCTATCGGTCATTTATTGCTGCCTTGGCTGAGGTGGTATCCGCCAAGATGGCTGATTTTGCGTCGTATTGATATTGAGTGATCGTCCCATCTTTGATCCGCTCAACCGCTTCATCGATTGCGGCCAAAGGCACCAAAAACCATTCCCTAGGCCGTACTGGATTGCCGAAGCGATCCTGAAGTTCTAGATCAAGCTGGGCTGAGGCAAAAACCTTATGGATTAGTGCCTCCAAGCGTTTGCGATTGATATCATACAGCTTGTAAGTGGCGACCACTTCGACGCCGGCCAGTAAATATGTGGCGTCTTTTTCAGCTCCTGAAATTCGAGATTCAACCGATCCACCAGTTACGCCAATCTTGTGGATCAGGTCGCGGTGTTCAGCGATCATCGGGTGATCGGATTTGCTGCGAAGCACATAGATCGTGCCGCTTTCAGTCTCAGCTTGTTCGCCCTCAGTGACAAAGAGCGGTCCTGCTGACGGCTCGGACACCTGCCTGCTCGCGTCATCCTTGTAGATGGCGCGCTGCAACGAGCGAAGGAGCAGATCACTTTCCGTTCCATTGGAATAGATGACCCGCAAGCGGGCATCAAACTCGCCGTTCGGCGCCCTTATCTGCTCGCCAACGTCTGCGATATAGGCGAGCTGCCCTCCGACAATAAAGAACTGTCCTTTGGCGATGTCGGCTTTGAGAAATCCAGCATCCTTCCTGATTTTGCGCGTGATCCGCACGCCAGTTTCAATGTCGGCGCTAGCTTGGTCCAACAGAGGTTTGAATTTCTCAAAATCCTCACACTTTGTGCGATTGGCGATCTCTTCCGCCGCGCGTCGTTCCTCGCGTGTCTGAACGTGGCGAAGCTGGGTGATGTCATCTTCACCTCCAGCCTCAACCCCAAGCTCTGCAAGCAACGCTTCGTCGTCTAACTGGTCAGGTGCAGCAACGCTCGCTTCTGAACTGGCATCAAGCAGGCCATGCTTGTCCATGCCAGCGAGCAATTCACGACATTCTTCCAGCTCGCGCAATCGGTCCAGTCGAACGGCATAGAGACGCTCAAATATATCGCGCTGTTCACCGTGTTGGGGCGCGCGTCCATGTTCATCATAGAATTTCAGAACGTCTTCAAAGCCCGCGATGATACGTTCTTCTTTTGGCGTATAGGTGCGCGCAGACTTCTGCTCAACGGCAACGCCAAGCTCTGCAAGCAATTCGTCGTCTGAAAGATCAACCATTGGCAGCCTGCTGCGATCTGAATTTGGCTAACGCGGCAACGCCTTCGGCGAGACGTTTTTCCCAAGGGTCTTGCGCTGTGATTTCGGGCGCACGCCCTCTTTCCTGCTTCCACTTGAGCGCGCGAATGGCAAGATCGCGGGCTTCCTCGTATGGAATACTGACTTTCCGCTTCTCGATTACTGCGGCAACCTGCTTCAAGGTGCCTTCACTCATGGACTTGGCCAGCACGGCATAGGCGGCTTCGAACGGATTGATGCGGTCAATCAGGTCAATGTCGAGGTCGCGAACATCCATCGCGAATTTGCGTACACCATCCAGCAATGCGGTGTTGGCTTTGAACTCATCGCCTTCGCCAGCATCCCCGCCACTTGCGAGCTGTTTTGCCTTTTGTGTGAGGTTGAGGGCTGCGATAGCATGTTGGCGCACCGCCTCCTGATCCTCTTCATCAAGCTCAGGGTAACGCTCACGCACAATGTTGCCCATTTTCACTTGGGTCAGCTCTTCGGGGACAGTTTCTTCATCAAATAGCCCGCGTTCCAGCGCAGCCTTGTCCTGCACGAAGGCGGTAATAACCTCGTTCAAATCCTCTTGGCAGATGCGGTTTGCCTCTGGGCTTTTGGGTTCGACAAGTCCCTTGATTTCGAAATGAAATTGGCCGCGCTCTTCGTTGAAGCCGACATTGGTCTGGCCCTCAACATAGCCGCCCTCACCATAATCGAAGTCCGCTTTCGGCCCTGCATCTTTGGGGGTGAAGTTGAAACGCGGTGCAAGCACCTGCTCCATGAGCAAGCTGGCCGCGATGGCTTTCAACGTGTCATTGATGGCATCAACCACCGTTGCCTCGGCGGCATCAGGCTCAGCAATCAGATTGGTGAAGTTGGCCTCTTCCTTGCCAGGCGCATCGCGGGTCGCGCGCCCGATGATCTGAATGATCTCGGTCAGGCTAGAGCGATAGCCAACGGTCAGCGCGTGTTCGCACCAAATCCAGTCAAAGCCCTCTTTCGCCATGCCCAGCGCAATGATGATGTCGATATGATCGCGGTCATTCTTATGGGTGGGGTCTTTGAGAGCTGCCAACACCTTCGAGCGTTTTGATGCGTCGCTATCATCGACAAGATCAGCAATCTTGAGCGTTCGGCCATCTGGCAATTCGACCAGATGGAAACCTGTGACAGGGTCAGCCCCCTTCCAGTCGCCCAGATAGTCCATGATCTCTTCGACTTCCTTGATCTTATCCTTCGTGCTTTCTCGGCTGTTGACTGAGGGGATATGCACTATGGTTTTCTTGGCGGGATCAAGTACCGCCTCAATCGCGTCAAGATATCGGCCATTGTAAAAGAAATAGCCGATGTTCAGGGATTTCAGATGCTCATAGCCATTGAGCTGCTCATAATAAGTGTAGGTGACGCTCTCAAACTTCGCCTCATCCTCTGGCATCATCACGGCTTCCGCATCACCGCGAAAATAGCTGCCAGTCATAGCCACGATATGGCACTTATCGCGCTGCATGAACTCGGCAAGAAATGCGCCCAGCTTGTTGTCAGGGTTGGCCGAAACATGATGAAACTCATCAATGGCAATCAACCGATTATCGAAGGCATCAACGCCCAGCGCTTCAACCGCAAAGCGGAAAGTGGCATGTGTGCATACAAGCGTCTTGTCTTCGCTCGCCAGAAACTGGCCGACTGCCTTGACCTTGGAAGGGTCAACCCGCTCTTCATCGGCCCCCGGCGCATTGCAGAGATTCCATTGCGGCTTCACCATCCAGTCTGCCCAGAAACCAAATTTGGACAAAGGCTCGTCTGCAAAGCTGCCGCCAATACTCTTTTCCGGCACGACAATGATTGCCTGTTTCAGACCCTGATTGTTGAGCTTGTCGAGCGCGATAAACATGAGCGCGCGCGATTTTCCCGATGCTGGCGGTGATTTGATGAGAAGATACTGCTCGCCGCGCTTGGCATACGCGCGCTCCTGCATGGGGCGCATACCCAGCTCATTAGACTTGGCCGATGCGCCAGTGCGGGCTGTTTGGAAAGTAACGGCTGGTATGGGTTTGGATGTGGTCACGATGCAGCCGCCTCCTCTTTGTTCTGTTTTTGTGATGGCTTTCCAGCACTTTGCGTCATTTTTGTGTAGAGTTCAAATAGCTTTTCAAGCCGCTCTGTGTCGTTCTTGAAACGGCGACCAATGTAGATACGTTCCAATACCTCATCATTCGCTTCATGCGCCTGCTGAAGGTTTTCGGGCATGGTTTCAGGGTCATAAAGATCGGCGATGGTTGCCGGATAGTGGGCCTCGCGCGCTAGCAATATATCTTTGGCGCATTTGGTAAGGTCGGTCTTGTTCTGTTGGGTCAAATTGACGATTGGAAATGTATTCCAACCAAGAGTGTTTGAATAGGAAAAGCGCATTTCCAATCTAATGCACACTGTTCCAATCCAAACCCAATGCAATCGCGATGCAATCAGCGCCATGTTCCATAAAGGGGCATCATAGAGCGCATAGCACTTGTTCGACATAATCGTTCCGGGAGGCAACAGACCACAAGGCAGGTACTCACGATTCTCGGAGCTTATTGCCGGTATGGCTATGACGCTCTCGTCTCCTCGCTGTCTGATTTCACCAAATCGATGAGGAGCGTTCGCGAGTTGCTTAGTTGTTTCTCGATTCGATAATAAGCGCTGTCTGCGCACCTCCTCGAACGTATTACGCAACCAAGGGTTTTCTATAGCCTCCGCGTAGTCCTCATCTGTCACCCAGATGCAACGCCGTTCTTGTCCTTTGATGAATTCCTGTGATCCCACAAAAGGGCGAAGAAATTTACGGTCGACCCCATATCGGTCTGTAACCTGTTCAGCTTCTGACTGCGTCAAAAGCAAAAAACCGCCTTCATTCGGCATATTGCCGAAGCTCATTTCCTCAAGCGAGGCCATCGGCTTCGAGATGGGCTGCACCATCACATTCGGCCCACTGATCAAATAGGGATTAATGTTGTCGGTTTCTTTGACTACTGTCTCGCCTTCTCCATCAAGAGAGAAGAGTTTCCTAACCGCCTTCGCCTCTTTGGTGATACCAACAATGACAACAGTCACACCAGCATTGTGACTGGCGAGGTTCGCCCATTTGAAGCTAGTGTGAGCGAAAGAAATTTCGTGGCCCGTGCCAAAGATCAGCGTCCAAAGAGTGTCAACCTGACGTCCTTGACAAATCGAATTTGTAGACACCAAAGCTGCAACAGATTTTGTGTGAACCCCGAAGTCTGAGGCTTTCGCAAACCAGCCAGACACGTAATCAAGTGATTTCCAATTCTTTGTCCGACCTTCAAAAATCCTTTGTAGATCTTCTTTTTGCGCAGTGCTTTGCCATTGGCTTCCAAGGTAGGGCGGATTGCCACAGATATATGTCTCGCCTCCCTCGTTCTCGAAGTCGATTTGCGCCTGATCTAAGGGCGTATTAAAAAGATCATCGCCCGTTAGCTTTACGCCTGTCCCTGTGGGTGGACATATGCTTAGCCAATCCAGCCTTAGCGCATTGCCACAAGTGATCCAATTCTGGCTATCTAGTGGCAAAAACTCAACTAAAGCCTCTTGTTGTCCGCGAAAAGTCACATCGCACTGATACTCGGCTATAATTAGCGCAAGGCGCGCAATTTCCGCCGGGAAGTCGCGCAGTTCAATTCCACGATAATTGGTGAGGGGAATATCACTTTTACGATCTGCTTCTCCGCGTCGTTTGTTGATCGCGGCCTCGATCTCCCGCATTTCCTTATAAGCAATAACGAGAAAATTTCCTGATCCACAGGCAGGATCGAACACACGAATTTTAGCCATGCGGTTGCGCAGGTTCAGCAGCTTGCGCCCATTGTCCCCTGCCTCCACCAGCTTCTCACGCAAATCGTCCAAAAACAGCGGGTTCAGAACCTTCAGAATATTGGGGACGCTGGTATAATGCATACCCAGTGCGCCGCGCTCTTCATCATCCGCAACGGCCTGAATCATAGAGCCGAAGATATCGGGGTTTATTTTCGTCCAATCCAAATTTCCGATGTGGATTAGATAAGACCGCGCAATCTTGCTGAATCGCGGAGTTTCCGTGCTGCCCGAAAAGAGCTGGCCGTTCACATAGGGAAATACATCAGCCCAGCGCGGCAGGCTGGCGGATGCACGATCCTCAATCTTCGTGTCCATCGCGCGGAAAAGCTCGCCGATGATCTCATGCGTATTGGACGCATCACGCTCGCTCATCTGCTCAACTGTGCCGGTGAATAATCCGTCACCGTTGAAGATGTCTGTATCCTCGGCAAAGAAGCAAAAGATCAGCCGCGCCATGAAGTGGTTCATATCTGGGCGGCGTTCAGCAGTGGCCCAGTCTGGGTTGTCTTTCAGAAGCTCCACATAAAGGCGGTTGAGGCGGCTGGTAGCACGAATATCAAAGCTGCTCTCGCGGATTTGCTTGACCGTGCTGATACCTGCGAGCGGCAGGAAAAAGCCGAAATGATCGGGGAAGTCGGCATAGTTGCAAGCAATAGGCGCGTCGTCAGTAGTGAGGTCTTCGGCCTGCAACGTCTCGCCATCGGTCGCGAGAATGTATCTGGCCTTCTGCGCCGCCGTTTTGGGGCTATCGCGCAATGCGTTCATGGTCGCATCAACCGCGCCAACGTCGCAGGTAGCAATGTGGATATGGCTACGCTGCAAAACGCCGCCGTCTAGGTCTGATTGATTGGTATTTTTGGTCCGCAGACGCTTAATTGCGGTGGCGTTTCGCCCGAAGCTTTCTAGAAATTGATATGGGAATTCGGCCTTGTCAAAAGGCTGACTTGCTAATTCCGATACTGCTTCTTCAATTTCTACTGCATTCATTTCGCGCGATTTCCCCAAACTGCCATGAATTCATTCGAACTGCTAATTCATGTTAGCGCAGGAAAAGAGTCATAGGCATATAATCGTTAGCCCAAATGGGGAAGATTGTCACCGCGTTCTGCGCGCCACAATCAACCTATCCACATTGCCTCTGGCCTGGATGCTCTCCATGAAATAGTCGCAGGGGTGTCGGGGGGACGGAACGCTTCCCCGACTGGTGAATGCAAGCGGCCAAACGCTTGCTGCATGGTTCGGGTGCAGGGTGGAGAGGCACTTCTCCAAGCCCCTGCCGCTCATCCAATCCGCGCAGGGTTGGCCTCTCGGGAGAGGCTGGGTTTCAAGGGGCAGGCACGCTCCTTGATCGATGGGGTTTGGGGAGAGCGAAGTCTACCCGATGGCGCAGCAAAGGCTCAATGCCTGATGCGCGCCAATGGCGAGAGGGATGCAACGGGAGAACGCAGTGTCTCCTTTGCCAAGATAGCTGGTGTAGTACACCAGACATCTTGCAGTACGCCTTATCGCGTCTGTCTGCTGCAATGCATGCCGTCAAACGAAGTGTCACGGTTCAGTGTGGTTCATACCTAGATAGCTGGCGAATGAACGGCGATTCTGCCATACTAAGCGCATGAAAAACAAAAATCCATTTGGCCTAAGCTCGACAAACGGAATCGAAGATTTCTATCGACGTGAGCGCGAACAGGCTTTGATGTTGAAACGCGCCCTTGGTCCTGCCTCTGTCCTCCAGGAGCAGATGGATGCGAGGAAAAGCCCCTTGAAACAATTCGCGGAATTACAGAACTCTGGCGTTCTGAGTGCTGTTGAGCAAGCCAGAAAATTGCATGCCGATCAATTTCAATCCATCAATCAGCTTATGGCTCCAAATCAGTTTTCGGCGATCAGGGAAACTGCTCTAGCTCTGAGCAAGCAAAACGACAGTCTCACAAACCAGCTCAAGTTGCTGGCACAGTCCTTCGACACCGGCATTCTTGCCACCGCCAAGGCGATGCAGGAGCAGAAAGGGGTGTTGTCCGCCGCAATGGCCGCGACACAATGGCAGTCTCAATGGAAAATTCTGGCTGAGCAATTTTCTCCAAATGTGAGCGCGATCCGCACGATTGCTGAACGCGCGATGTTTCTCGATGTTGCGATGCTTCGGGCAACGGCGAATAACCATATTCAGACCGTGTCAACCCAATGGGTCGCTGAGCAAGCCATCGAAGCGCAAAACATTGTCGAAGCTCTGGCACAAGCAGAAACGGCAGATGAAAGCGCTCGCCTCTTTATCGCGTTCGTTTCGATAATATCGGCAATCTTTAGCCACTTTAAGGAAAACACCGTTGAAGAACTACGGAGCGCGGGCTTGGTCAGCGTTTTGGTGTTTGCATTAGCGATAATGGCATTGCCACAGTTGCAACCTGAAGCCTCGATGTCTGAGGATGAGAGAGCGGCCTACTCGGAGCTTCAATCCAGTGTCGATGCACTGCATGACGACCTCGGGAAGATTCTTGAGGCCGAAAATGCTCTCGATGAATCCTTCATCTCCGACCTGCCAAGGGGTGAAATTCTCAGAAGGGCGAGCATTCGCCACAAGCCCGAACGTACGGGACAACGGCTCGCCATTTTGGATGGAGGTGTTCCGATAGCGATTGTTGAGAAAGAAGGCCGTTGGTTCCGAATTGTCTATCGCGATCCGTTGGCTAACCAGCTCACTCAGGGCTGGGTATATGGTACTCTCGTCGTCCCGCTCAATGAATCTGAGTTGGATTAGCGCGCACCTAGCCTTTACATTTCATCAAAATCACTTGTCTATTTTGGATTTGGCGAGGATTCTGCACGGCGCAACACGACGAAGCCGTCCTTTATCGCACCGTCTTCTTTTGAAGCGGCTTCCGCCTCATAAATATCGTGATGGCATTCAGAAAGACCAGAAACAACATTTAATACCCTGCCGTTAAACAGTGTCACCAAACACTCACCCTCAGCTTCTGATTCCTCAATTGTCTCAATCCTCGATATTTTTACATATACGTAACTCATTCCATGCAATCTTGGTAAATTGTTTTTATGGAAAGTATGTATATATTAACTATATGTCAAGTATTTATTTTCCATTCTACATTTCCTCTGTTTAGTTGATCTTTAATTCCTTCCCAAAAGGGAAATATATCGCCTAATTCATGCGCATTGTAGATTCCCATTCTATAGTCAATATTAGTCCTTCGGATTGCGAGTGGCGAGGCATTCGGGAAATAAGATGGTGCGCCCACCATAATTGTTCCAGATGCTTTGAAGTAAAGGTCATTATCAATCCCGCAATGGGATAGAATGAAAATGAATGGTGCCTTCTTTTTCAGAATCCTTCCGACGCACAAAAAACTGTCTTCGTAAGGCACTATCGCGCCTTTTACGGTTTCTGATATTTGTTCGCTTTCCTCATTGATGAACTCCATCTCGCAGACAAATTCTGCCCTATCCGCGTCACACTGGAGCGTGGACACCATAAATTTGCTGCTGTCGTAAAAGTATGGGCGGATCATCACAAAACCGCCATCAAGTCTCTCAAGTGACGACTTCGGATAATCCTCATCGGGATAGAGGAAGTTGTACAAGGTCTTTGTGATTTGATTTGATTGGATTTTGCCGCTCTCGCTGAGTTGAGCAATCGCCATTTCCAAGGCCCAATTATGTTCCCTCTCGAACCAAAGCCATGTCATTGGCACAAAATCTGGCTCTTTAGGCTTCCACATACCTCTTGAGCGCAAGAATGTTCCCCAAGTGTGTTGGGATATGCTGATGCCGCGGAGTCCTTCGCGTCCACCTTTCGCAAACTGACTAAGCTCGTCGGCTTGTCTGACCTGTGGCATTCCGCCTTCCACTTTTAGCAAGGCCCCCGCCCGCCGAAGCACATCCAGTTTCTGCTGTGGGATCATTGTTCTTTAATCACCTAAACGAATCTAGCGAGGCATCGTCGATTTATCGTCGATAGGCCCAAAGGATAGTCCATGTCACGCGCATGGTCATAAGTCACCCTCTGCATTTAGTGATTGCTTGCCTGAACTTAAAAGCAGGCATCCATCAAATAGAGGGAATCGACATGTCGATACTTATTAAAATATCGGACGGTATTCGTAAAATACCTAGCGCAACACCCACTTCAATTCGAATCCAATCTATTTAGCCATTCAATAGGCATATATTTCACCCGTGCCAAGCCGTGTGAATATTGGGTTCCGATCATTATTGGAGTGATCGAACATGCAACATTTCATCACTATCGTTGTGCCAGAGCCGTCAGAGCTTCGCACGATCCACTATTATCACCATCTGGCGAGAGCGACGGTGGAGCTGCGCCACAAGGACGGTTCGCGTATTTCTCGGCGCGATATTCCCTTTTGGATGGCCGATCAGCTCTTCGATGAGAATGTGCGCTTTGTGCATGGCGATGGGACGCCGTTCTTCGTATCTGACACGGCGATTGATGACGTGTTCAACAATGACGGCTCATTCCGCTGGCTGTCGGACCTCATGGCATTTGCTGAGCGTCCACCACGCCAAGCGCCTCAAGCAAGGCTCGTCCCGCGCCTGACATTGCTCGCGCTCGCCTTCTGGGTGGCTCACCCAGAGATTGCCGAGGGCTTTGCAACCTATGAGTGCTTCAACCAGCCCCAATGCGGGCATTGGTCGTGGGATTTCTTCGAGCGCTGCGAAACCTGCCCCTTTGCCAAAGGCTGATGTGCGCCTTGGGGGAAAAGCCATGTTTCCCCCAGACCGTCAGTTTTAATCGGCGATTGGGGCGTGGTCATTCAGATATCGAAAGGAGCGCGTGATGGCACAGAATTATGAAATGGAATATGAGGACGATGGCTCTGGCGAGCAGGTAAATGGCCAAATGCCAGTTATTGTCCGCCCTCGGCATGTCGAGGTGATGGAAGCCCGCGAGGGGTTCCGTATTCCCTCGATTCTCAAGACTGCCTCGGCATTTGCGCTGGGATTGCTCGCGTTGGGTGGTTTGGAGAAATACGGGCCTGAGGAAATCCGCCCCAGCACGATCATGGGAACCTATGATGCGCGGGTGACATCAGCTGTCAAAGCAGCAGAGCTGAACCAGCAAGCGCGTTTCGATGCATGGGCGGCTGAGGTGAAAGTCGCCAGCGACCAAAACTCTGAGGCCTATCGTGCGGCCATGAATGCAACGCTTGCCAATTATCAGGCAAGTTATGATCGCGCCAAGATTATGGCGGAAGCGGCCACCCGCATTCAGGGGCAATATGTTCAAGTGCGGATGAATCAAGTCAACACCGAGTCCAGCAACGAAATGGGCATAACAGATTTTGCTCGCCTGATTGGACATGGCCTCAACGTGCTGGAAAACGGCTTGGGCGATGGGATGCTGACATATTCAGATGAAATGTCAGCGAGCGTATCTCGGCGTATGACAGAAGCTGCTCAAGCTGGTGCGCGCATTGATATCACTGGCTGGGACATGGGACTTCCCTCTCCCGATGCCGTGCGTTCGGAACTTGAAAGCTATCGGCCTGTGCCGATACCGCCGCCCCCTGTTCTGGGCGAAACGCCCGGAAATATTGGGCAGGCGAACTGATATGCGTGGCGGGCGGTTTGGTTCGTCGGTGAGCACATTTATGAATGTGCATCGCCAGTCGATGGAGGCTGACCATGCTGCCCGCGCGCGTTCTCGTGCCAGCTCTATGGAGCAAGCGATGCGGACAGCAAAGCCGTCTGGTGCGCTTGGAGATGGCAGGCTTGCCAATCTCAAGGATATTGAGGCGAGCGGGACGTTTGGAGGCAACGGGCTGTTTCTTGGCGGTCTAAATGGCCGACTGTTGTTTTTCAACGGGGACGGCCCGCTCCTGACCTATGCGCGCACTGGCGCTGGTAAAGGGCGAGATCTGATCCTTCCCAATCTCGCCCACGTGCGCGACCGCTCCCTGATTGTTGCTGATCCAAAGGATGGCGAAAACGCCTTTGTATCGGCCCGTCATCGTAGCGAAGTTTTGGGGCAGAAATGCATCTTCCTCAATCCTTATAAGATCAATGGCGATGCCTTCCCCGATACGCGGATCAATCCCTTCCAGCTTCTGATCGATATTGTCGAGCGGGGAGATCGTATCGATTCAGAAGCTGGCGAAATCGCCCATATTCTGATCCCGCGCCCTGTAAAATCAGACGGTGAGGAATGGGTGCGCAGTGGCTCCCTGCGCTTAACCGCAACCGTTCTCGAATATCTGGCAATTTTTGATGCCAATAGCTGCAATCCTCAACGCCTATGGGAATTTGCCAATTCATCAGGCTTTGACCTTGAAGCCTCATTCGCACTGATGGAATCCTGCGGACTGCCGTCCATTGAAGGGCGTGCAGCCAGTTTCAACCTCGTTCGCAAGGATGCTCCCAAGCAATGGGAAGCCTATAAATCATCGCTGAGCGATGCGCTTGCGCCATTTGCTCCAGGCGGGGCTATTGCCAATTCGACATCGCATAGTGAGTTCTCACTCGCCCGCCTCAAGCATGAACCACATACGGTCTATCTCATGTTGCCGTCTGACAAGCTGGAAGTCGGCGCATTGTGGGTGTCGTTAATCGTCAATTATGCGATTGAAACCATTGCGCGGGAACGCGGGGCATTGCGCACCACGTTCATTCTCGATGAATTTGCCCAGCTTCCGCCTATCGGGGCTGTGCCAAAGGCAACGCGCCTTTACCGCTCCAAGGGCATTCAGCTCTGGTTCTTCGCGCAAGGGCGGTTTTCCTTGCGTGAACGCTGGCCAGAAGTGCTGGCAAAGGAATTTGAAGATCAGGCTGCGGTCGTCACCATGCGCTCGGTCAGTGAGCCTGAACTGATGCGCGATATCGAGCATTGGTCGGGAAATCGGACAATCCTCAACTGGGGCGTTGCCCATAATGGTTCGACCGTAAACAGCGCCAACGCCAATCTTGGCGAGAGCAAGCGCAGTGTTTTGCAGTCAGAGGATATTGCTGCTCTCGGCCTGGCGCGCCAGATCATCAAAGTGGCAACCATGCCCAATTTGATCGTGTCGGACTGCGTCCCCTTCTACTTCGTTTCACCTTGGAAGGATCAGATCGGTGACGTGCGCGCACTTCATAAGGGAGAAGCCCTTTGAAAACCTCACCGACGTTCAATCGCAATGCCGCCCAGACGAAACGTGATGTCTCCATTCAGGCCAAGCAGGAGCGCGTGAGAGCAAAGGCAACACAGCAATTTGAGCGCTGCAAGGATTCTTGGACAGCCAAATATTATGGCAAGATGCTCAAACAGGAACGTCCTGCGCCCACCTTAACCCCTCGCGGTATGGGCCAAGATCGCACCGCCCATTTGATGCGAGCGGCCAGAAATCTCTCTTATCAAAAATATGCCAATAACCTTCAGCGGATAGATAAAGCGGCCAAAAACATGACAGGGCAGGCGCGGGACAGCCTTGAGAGATAATCCCCTGTAAACCGCAGTTTAGAGCCGTTTTTTGCGTACCATCGCAAAAATATTGTATAATTGAATTATAGTGAGGCGGGAATGTAGGCGATTGCTCGATGTTTCCCCCAATTAGCCGACATAATTCGGCAAAATTACTTTCACGCTGCTCATGTTGAGCAATGCTGTGATGGTGATGTGATGAATATGATTGTGAATATTACTTCTGCTGAACTTGATAGATACCGCAAGATCGTTGCCGGTATTGAAGGCATGGGCGATACGCAGAAGGAAGAGGCAATCCATGTCGTTTACAACATGATGCAATCCTTTGTCGATGCAGCATGGGGTGCGCATCCAGTTCAACTTGCTGTGCAAGAAACTGAGCAAAAACCTTCCCGAAATACGTGTGAATATGGTAGTGTTAGTCCTCTTGCTAAACCCAAGAAAACGCGTCCTTTTGAAGCGAGCGCGAACACAACAAAATCAGATGAGGAACCTGCGCCATGACGGAGGCAAAAACAAAAAAGGCTGTAATTTATTGCCGCGTCAGTTCCACCAAGCAAACCACGCATGGCAACGGGTTGGACTCACAAGAAACACGCTGCCGCGAATATGCGCGCTATCGCGGGCATGAGGTCGCAGAGGTGTTCTCCGATGATATTTCAGGGTCCGTCGAGGGACGCCCAGGCATGAAAGCCATGCTCAAATATCTACAGGCGCGCCGCAACAGCAAAATCGTGGTGATTATCGACGATATCAGCCGTCTTGCTCGTGGCCTTGAAGCACATATCCGCCTGCGCAGCGCCTTGGCGTCTGCGGGCGCGATATTGGAATCACCCTCAATCGAATTTGGCGAGGACTCCGACAGTCAGCTCGTGGAAAACCTGCTGGCGAGTGTGTCGCAACACCAGCGCCAGAAGAATGGCGAGCAAACCAAGAACCGTATGCGCTCGCGCATGTTGAACGGTTATTGGGTTTTTCAGGCTCCGCAAGGCTATCGTTTTGAGCGCCAATCAGGTGGCGGAAAACGGCTTGTGCGTGATGAACCTCTCGCCTCGATCATTCAGGAAGGTCTTGAGGGCTTTGCCAGTGGCCGCTTTTCTTCGCAGGGCGAAGTGAAGCACTTTTTCGAATCCCAGCCACTCTTTCCTACCTGCCGTCACGGAGTCGTTCTGCATGAGCGGGTAAACCAGCTTCTCAATCAGGTGCTGTTTGCTGGACATATCGAATATCCCAAATGGGACGTTCCGCTCCGCAAAGCCCAGCATGAGGGGCTTATCAGCCTCGAAACCTATGAGCGCATTCAGGACCGATTGCAGGTCAAGCCATACGCTCCTGCCAGAAAAGACATTGATGCAGATTTCCCTTTGCGCGGCTTCGTAGCCTGTGGGGACTGCAACCAGCCCATGACGGCGTGTTGGTCAAAGGGGCGCAATAGCCACTATCCCTATTACATCTGCCGTCAGCGCGGTTGTCCTTCTGAAAAGAAGTCTGTGGCGCGCGCCAAGATGGAAGATGGTCTGCGCGATCTGGTGCGCGCACTCACACCGTCACATGCGCTGTTTGAGCTGGCCTCGCAAATCTTTCGCGATCTGTGGGATGCAAAGCTGGGGGCAAGCAAGGATGAGAAAACCCATCTGCGCATCGAGATTGGCAATATCGAAAAGAGCGTAACCCAGCTTCTTGAGCGGGTCATGGAGGCTGAAAGCACAACCGTTATCAAGGCTTACGAGAGCAAAATTGAAGCGCTTGAGCGCAAAAAACTGATTCTGCTCGAAAAAATCGAGAAATGCGGGAAGCCTGCGCGAGACTATCAGTCAAGTTTTCAAACCGCTCTCAAGTTTCTGTCAAACCCTTGGAATCTTTGGGAAACTGGTCGCATTGAAGACCGTAGAGCTATGATGAAACTGGTATTTGGGGGTCGTATTACCTTCGACCGTAAAAGCGGTTTTCAAACCCCTGATATTTCCTTTCCATTCAAGATGTTAACGGGACTTTCAAGCCCCGAAAAAGGAATGGTGCCGCTTAGAGGATTCGAACCTCTGACCCCCGCATTACGAATGCGATGCTCTACCAACTGAGCTAAAGCGGCATCGATGAAATGGATGGGCCCTGGTCGCACGCATTTTCATTGATCGCGCGCCATTACCAGCAGAGCTTCGCCATGACAAGGCCGCGCGATTGATATTTGGCACGATTTTCGAATGGCGAGCGAATCCCTCTCAGGGATTGGCTCGAAAGCATCTGCCCGAAATTTACGAGATATTTACCATGAGCGGTCCAAAACCGACCGGGATAGATGCAATCGCGATGGGACAGCATGGAAAACCTAAAGAATTACGGCGAAACTAGCGATCAGGATGGGGATTCGGTGCCTGAATATGCCGCCTTTCCTGATGATGATGGCGCGGTTGAAGCTCCCCCCACTATCGGCCAGGACGAGCGCCGCATGCATGTGCGCGCCTATAATTTTTGGGCAGGCATGCTGGGTGAACGGCTTTTTCCCAGCGTCGAAGACCTTTCTCCCGAATCGGATCCGGATTTTGGGCCGAACAGCGTATTGCTTGATTTCACCAGTGGCATCGAAAATCCGACCATTCAATTCCTCGGCCAAGCGTTGCGTGAAGAGTGCGAAATCGACGTTTCGATTACTGCGGTTGCCGACGTTCCTGCGCGATCGCTGCTCTCTCGAATCACCGATCATTATCTGCAGATTATTGCCAATCAGGCGCCGATCGGTTTTGAAGCCGAGTTTATCAATCAACGCGGTGCGACAATCATGTATCGCGGGATCCTGCTGCCGTTCTCGACCGATGATGAAACGATTGATTTCATCTATGGTGTGATCAACTGGAAAGAAGTTGCCACTGATGCCACACATCTGGAAATTGAAGGCGAGGTGTCCGAAGCGATGCTTTCGGCACCGCCGCGGATCGTGGCAGGACCGGTGTGGGCAGACGGTCCGCATGCGGGTAATCTGGATGATCAGGACCTTGATCCGAACGTTGAGCTCGCTTCAGAGCTCACCATCGTACCGGATATGGAGACATCATCGGTCGGTGACGACCTGGATGAGGATGCCAGTCTGGCCGACTGGTTGTCCATCGCGCGGGACAGTGCTGACAATGCCGCGCATTGTGAACAGCGCAGTCGTGCGGCTCTCTATGCCGCCATCGGCAGAGCCTATGATTTCTATCTGATGACAGAGCGCTATCCGGACCAATATCAACTGCTGCTCGAAGAATCCGGCCTGACGGTGCAGGAACGCGCGCCGATGACGCCGATTGTAAAACTGGTGTTCGGTCTTCGCTACGACAAGACCCGGTTGACCGAATATGCTGCGGCGCTCAAATATGCCGCACACCACGATATGGAAAAAGGAAGCTTTGCCGAATTTATCGAGCAACATGACGGGGGACTGAAAGCAATTGTCCATGCCGAACGAGATGCAAGAAGGCCGACAGGCCTGATATCCCGGGTTCGTTCTATTGCCGAGGATCTGCTGACGAAATTGCGGTCTGCACCGTCGCAGCAATTGCGCGATATTGATCCCGGCGACTCCGAGTTTGTAGTGCTGGTTGCCCGCAAGGAAGCGAACGGGGATTTGAGCATTGTCGGCCCAGTCAGCGGCAATGAAAAGCTGACGAATCAGGCGCTCAAGCACACGCAATTCTGACTGGGTCGGAATAAGAGCGTTGCCGTCGAGATGCTATCGATAGTTTCGTATGTAACCAATATGACACTGTCGGCAATTTTCGCCAATATCCATCTGAAAAGACACGGCTAGCTCTTGAGCGGGTGCTGTAATAGGCGCATAGTGTCATGATACCGACGGGCAGCTGGCCCGTCTTGATCCACTTGGGGGATAAATGCCGACCAATAGCGCAAGCAAATACACGCGTAAAAGCGGTGACGTCGAGAGTTTGGAACAAGCGCTGGTGGCAGCCTTTCGGGAAAGTGCGTTGCCCGGCGAAAATGTCGGTTTTGACGAAAGTGCCTGCGAAGAGGCCGCGCGTTTTACCCTGCGCTGCGCACAGGAACGCGAAGGCAGCGAGGCCAGTGTGTTGCTGGAAAGCGTCAGCGGGAAGCCGGATCATCGCCATTTGCGCCTTGCGATCGTCAATGACGATATGCCGTTTTTGGTCGATTCGGTGTGCGCGACGATTGCTGGTTTCGGCCTGACTGTCGAACGGCTGATCCATCCCGTTGTTGCGGTAAAGCGCGATTCCGAAGGTCGACTGATTGAATTTGTCGAAAAGGCAATCGGCGGTGAAAAGCGTGAATCCCTGATCTATATTGAACTGGAGAGGACCGATGCCAAGGTTCGCAGGGAGTTGCTCAGCGCGCTACGTGCAAACCTGAAGGATGTGGCTGCGGCAGTTGCCGACTGGTTGAAATTGCAGATCGTATTGGGCGAAAACGCCGATGCGTTGCCACCAGGAGAAGGCTCGACCTTGCTGCGCTGGTTCCTGGATCGTAACCTTACGTTGCTTGGCCATGAATTGGTCGACGCCAAGGGTGGTCGCACCCAACAACTCGGTCTCGCGCGAATGCGTTCGCAGCCGATTCTTTCTGCGGAAAGTCGGAGACGTGCTTTTGAATGGTTTGAAAATGGCGGCGAAGCACCACTGATCATCAAATCCAACCAGCTCTCGACCGTGCATCGCCATGTTCTGATGGATCTGATCATTGTGCCGGTCAGGAACAAATCCAGGATCACAGCGCTGTCAATCATCTCCGGCATGTGGACCAGCGCAGCGCTTGCCGCTTCGCCCGAGAATATCCCGGTATTGCGTACACAGTTGACGCGGCTGTTTGACAAGTTCGGCTTTTCGATTGCCGGTCATGCGGGCAAAAGCCTGACCCATGCCTTGACGTCACTGCCGCATGATCTGCTGATTACGTTCGCACAGGACGATCTGGAGAAGCTTGCGCTGATCTCGATGTCGCTGATTGATCGCCCACGCCCGAAATTGCACAGCGTGATTTCACCGCTCGCTCGCCACTTGTTTGCTTTCGTCTGGCTGCCGCGTGAACAGCTCTCAACCCAGCGCCGGCAAAATGTTGAAAAAATGCTGACGTCTGCGACCGAAGCCAAGATATTGAGCTGGTCGAATACGCTGGAAGAGGGCGGTGTGTCGTCATTGCGCTACACGCTCGATATGGGGGCCGATGGCAGAATTCCTGATCCCGATGTGCTCGACCAAGAGCTGGAAAACATGGTCCGGGGATGGAAACCGGAAGTGGAACGCAATCTTCGGGAAGCAGGCCAGGAAAACCGGGCTGCGGTTCTGGCGCAGCGCTATGCAGATTGTTTTCCTGCGGCCTACCAGGCAACCTACGGTGCGCTGGAAGCGGCCAAGGATATCCTGCGGTTGTTCAAGCTTGAGCGTGGCGGCCAGCGCTCGACCCGGCTTTACCGGCTGGCAAGTGACGCCGACCATCTGTTGCGGTTGAAAATTTATCATCTCGGCGGAGCGCTGCCTCTGTCTGATGCGGTCCCGTCGCTGGAAAACTTCGGTTTTACCGTGCTCGAATCCGTTCCAACTCCGCTGGACGGTGGGCGGCTGGGTTATATTCATGACTTCCTTCTGGAATTGCGATCCGAGGAAAAATGCCAAAAGCTGATCGCGCGGTCAGAAGAAATCGAAGCGGCTATCACCAGCGTGCTGGATGGCGAGGCCGAAAATGATGCCTTCAACCAGCTTATCATCTCTGCGAGCATTGACGCACGCTCGACCGTATGGATGCGCGCCTGGTTCCGTTATCTGAGACAGACGGGCCTCAGCTATGGTCTCGCAACTGTTGTGGAAGCTCTGGCCGAGGCACCCGACGTCACGGCGGCGATGATCCGGCTTTTCCGCAGCCTGCACGATCCCGACTTCAGCGGCGATCGCTCAAGCGCGGCGACGGCCGCTACCCAGGATATAGAGGCGGCTCTGGTCGCGGTGCATGCGATCGATGATGATCGCATCTTGCGCCTGTTTCGCGCCGTCATCCAGTCCATATTGCGGACCAACGCTTTTGCGTATCAGGTTGGAGAAGCATTGGCCTTCAAGATTGAAAGCGCCAAAATTCCGGAACTGCCCGCCCCGCTGCCATGGCGGGAAATCTTCGTTTACAGTCCGCGTGTCGAGGGTATCCATCTGCGGGCCGGTCCTGTAGCTCGTGGTGGTTTGCGCTGGTCCGATCGCCGCGATGATTTCCGCACCGAGATACTGGGCTTGATGAAAGCCCAGCGAGTCAAAAATGCCGTCATCGTTCCGACCGGTGCAAAAGGCGGCTTTTTTGCCAAGCAGTTGCCGTCGGGCGAGGACCGCGATTCGTTTCTGGCGGAAGGTATCGAAGCCTATAAGATCTTTATCTCCGCGCTTCTGTCGGTGACCGACAATATTGTCGACGGCCATATCGTCCCGCCCGTCAACGTTCAGCGGCTTGACGATGATGATCCCTATTTCGTGGTGGCGGCTGACAAGGGCACAGCAAGCTTCTCCGATATCGCTAACCAGATCGCGATTGATCGCGGCTTCTGGCTGGGCGATGCGTTCGCCAGTGGCGGTAGCAACGGCTATGATCACAAGGCTATGGGTATCACGGCGCGTGGCGCATGGGTATCGGTGCAACGTCATTTCGCCGAGTCCGGTATCGACGTCCAGACGGCACCGGTCCGGGTGGTCGGTGTGGGCGACATGTCTGGCGACGTGTTCGGCAACGGCATGTTACTGTCGAAGAGCCTGAAAATTGTCGCCGCTTTCGATCATCGCCATATTTTCATCGACCCTGATCCTGACCCAGCAAAAAGCTGGGCTGAGCGCAAAAGGCTGTTCGATTTGCCGCGCTCCAGTTGGGATGATTATGACAAGAAATTGATCTCGAAGGGCGGCGGCGTATTCTCGCGTAGTTCGAAGACAATCCAGATTTCGAAAGAGATTGCCGCTCTGCTTGACTTGCCGAAAGATGAAGAGACGACTCCGTCGAAACTGATGACCGCCATACTGGCGTGCAATGCCGATCTGTTGTGGTTTGGCGGAATCGGAACCTACGTAAAGGCCGCGTCCGAGAATCATATCGAGGTGGGCGACCCGGCGAATGACAAGATTCGCGTCAATGCGGAGCAACTGCGCGTGAAAGTTGTCGGCGAAGGGGCCAATCTGGGTATTACGCAGGCGGGGCGTATCGCTTTTGCGGCCAAGGGGGGACGGATCAATACCGACTTCATCGACAATAGCGCTGGGGTCGATTGCTCAGACAATGAGGTCAACATCAAGATCGCGCTCAATGCGGAACTGGCCAGGGGCAATTTAGAACCGGACGCGAGAAATATTCTGCTCGAGTCCATGACCGACGAAGTTGGTGCGCTTGTGCTGGAAGACAACCGGCTACAGGCTTTGGGACTATCCATCGCCGAAATGGGTGGCTCCAAATCCTTGCCCTCTTATGTCCGGTTGATTGAACAATTTGAAGATCAGGGGCAGTTGAACCGTGCTGTCGAGGGGTTGGCCAATAATGAGGACCTGATCCGTCGTGGTCAGGAAAACAAGGGATTATATCGTCCGGAACTGGCTGTCCTTATCTCTACCGCCAAGCTGGTGCTGCAGGACGCTATAGAGAATAGTGATTTGGGAGATGACCCCGGACTGAACAGTGACCTGCTTGGCGCCTTTCCGACTGCGATGCAGAAAGATCACGAAGAAGCGATTCTGAACCATCAGTTGCGGCGCGAAATTATCGCGACGAAACTGGCCAACCGGATGATCAACCGGCTGGGTCTGATCGACCCGTTTGAGCTGGCTGAGGAAGAAGGTTGTACTTTGGGTGAGGTTGCGCGCGCGTTCGTCATGGCTGAGCGCCTGTTCGACGCGGACCGCATGTGGCGTGAACTGGAAGTCGCAGAGATTTCCGAAGATATCCGGATTCTGCTGTTTGACCGTCTCGCTTATGTGCTTCGCTCGCACATGGCGGATCTGATGCGGATAGGCGTTTCGGATGACGGGATTGGCGAAGCCGTCAATATGCTGGCACCGGCAGTGACTCTGCTGAATGAGAATGTCGAGAGACTGATAACCGCGGAAGGGCGATTGCAAGCGGCGAAGCAGACGAAAGACCTGATCAAGGCAGGGGCGACGGCCGATCTCGCGGACAAGATCGCCCATATCTACATGAATGACGGTGCGGCCGGCATCGCCTTTCTGGCCCACAGCCGGGAAATTGATGCGCTCGATGTGGCGAAGGCTTTCACCAGTCTGGGCAGTCAGCTGGGTCTTGACTGGGCGCAAATGACTGCAACCCGGATCAATCCGTCAGATCCCTGGGACCGTTTGCTGGTTGCAGGTCTGGCGCGCGATTTTCAACAGATGCGTCTGGATTTTCTTCGCAGGACGCGCGGGAAGGATATGCAGCAGTTTGTCGAGAACTGGGCAGAGCGCAACATCGATCGGGTGGCGCAGTTCCGAAAGATCATGGAGCGGGCGCAACAGACACCCAAGCCCTCGATCGCCATGCTGGCGCAAATTGCTGGCCAGGCGCGGCTATTGTTGTCCCGCTAGATCCAGTAACCGATCAGATGGAGCGTCAGGCCGACCAGGCCGCCAACCAAAGTGCCGTTCACGCGAATGAACTGCAGGTCGCGGCCGACGGCATTTTCAACGCGATCAGTGATCGTCTTGGTGTCCCAAGTGCGGATCGTCTCTGACACCAATTTTACGATATTGTCGCCATAGCTGTCGACCACGCCGATGACGGCCCGACGCCCGAACCGGTTGATCTGTCGATTGAGCTGTTCGTCCTGTTGCAGGCTGACTCCGAGTTGAATCATCGCGTCACCGAATTGGCCGGCCAGTGCAGCATCGGGGTCACGCGCCGCGCGTAGCAGCGCTTCGCGGCCCTGTTCCCAGATGCCGTCCAGCCAAGACGCGATGGCCGGATTCTCGATCATCTCGAGTTTCCATTCATTGACCTTCTGTCGCAATTCCGGATCATGGCGCAGTTCGTATGCGAGTTTCTCGAGATTCTCTTCTGTCTTGGCGCGCACGGGATGGTGCGGATCGGCTGCCATATCGGCGAGCAGTTTATACAGGCCATCGAGGACCTCATTAGCCACCCGGTCGTCAAGGCCGGTCCAGCGCATCACTGCGTTGGCTCGGTCGGTTACGATGTTGCGAATAACCGTTTCATTAGTATCCAGCGTACGATAGGCCCAGCGTATGGCCGAATCGATAAGCGGCCCGTGGCGATTTTCGGCCATCACCGCCTCCAGGATTTGTCCCATCGGCGTAGCGATATCGAGGCCGACCGCCTGTTTTTTGACTGCACCCTTGAACATGGTGCCAAGGCGATCCTTGTCCAGAGATGCAATAGCATCGCCCATAAGACGCGAAGCACCGAATTTCAGCCGTCCCTCCCCGCCGCTCGGCGATTGAAGAAACCGGCCAATGCCACTGGCGAGATCGACGTGCCGCATCCGCTGCGCCACGAGGCGCGAGATCAGAAAATTGTCCTTGAGGAAATTGGCCAGTGTATCGCCGATGCGGTCCTTGTTCCGCGGGATAATTGCTGTGTGCGGTATCGGTAGACCCATCGGGTGCCGGAACAGGGCGGTGACGGCAAACCAGTCGGCAAGTCCACCGACCATTGCAGCCTCTGCAAAAGCGCGCACAAATGCGATCGCAGGGTGAACGGCTTCGTAGCTCTTCGACACGAAATAGACGATAGCCATGATCACCAGCATGCCGGTGGCGATGATTTTCATATCGCGACCAGCATTGCTAGCGTTGACCCCGGCGTTGACGCCGATGCCGCTACCGCTGTGTGACGATATCGGCTTCACTCGGCGGGCTGGGCTTCTGCGTCGGGTCGATCATGACGGTCATCGCCGCTCTTGTAGGTGAGCAGCCTGTTGCGCAACCAGGGTCCGGATCGGCGTTCAAATCCGTCGGCAAGACTGAAGCCTGCCGGGACAATGACCAGGGTCAAGATCGTCGAGACGATCAAACCGCCAATAACCACGACTCCCATTGGCGCGCGCCACGCCCCGTCACCGGATAAGGACAGCGCCGTTGGGACCATGCCTGCGGTCATTGCGACCGTCGTCATGACAATTGGCTGGGCCCGCTTGTGACCGGCATCCATGATAGCCTCAAATTTCGGCACGCCATTTTTCATTTCCTCGATTGCGAAGTCGATCAGCAGAATGGAGTTTTTACTGACAATCCCGAGCAGCATCAGAACCCCGATCAGAACCGGCATGGAGAGCGATTGGCCCCATACCCAGACTAGGAATATGCCGCCGAGCGGTGCCAGGGCCAGAGAGCCCATGTTCACCAGTGGTGACATAACGCGCTTGTAAAGCAGGACGAGGGTCGCAAACACGAGCAGAATGCCGGCAATCAGAGCAATGACGAAATTGACAGCCAGCTCCTGTTGCCATTCATCTTCGCCGAATGCTTCATTGGACACGCCGGTTGGCAAATCTTTCATGATCGGCAGAGCGTAGATTTTTTCCATCGCTTCGCCCTTGATGACATCGGGAGCCAAGTCCGCTCCGACAAACGTCCGGCGGTTCTGATTGTAGCGCTGAATCGAGGTGGGTCCGGAACCGAAGCTCACCGATGCTACCCGATGGAGCGGGACGGTGCCGCCACTGCCGATCGGAATTGGTAGGTTCTCAATCGTCGTCAGATCGTTCCGCGATTCGAGCGGCAGCATCACACGGATCGGAATTTGCCGGTCGGAGAGTGAGAATTTCGCGGCGTTCTGGTCGATCTCGCCAAGCGTGGCGATCCGTATCGTCTGACTCAGCGCTGCCGTTGTCACACCCAGTTGAGATGCCAGGTTCGTATAAGGCGTGATGATGATCTCGGGGCGACTCAAATCTGCAGCAATGCGCGGCGCCCGGATCAAATTGATGTCTTTCATCTGTTCAACCAGCGTGGCTGCGGTTGTTTCCAGCAAAACTGGATCTGAACCGGTCAGCATGATCGAGATATCGCGCCCCGTTCCGCCACCGCCACTTTGCGACTGGAAAGAAATCCGGGCATCGGGGATTTTTTGCAGTTCGGGTAACAAGCTACGTTCAAATTCGATCGACGTTTTTTCGCGATCTTTTTTGAGAGACACGAAAACCGTTGCATTCGTTTCGCGGACCCGGGTCAGAGCGCGTTCCACCTCCGGCTGCTTATACATGAGATCAGACACGCGATCTGCAATTTTCTCGGTTTGCTCCAGCGTTGTGCCGGGCACAACCTCGATCTGGATCCGACTGTTGTCCTCGTTGATCGTCGGCTGAAACTGCGCCGGCGTTATCGCGAACAATATGACGGTCAGGCCGAAGGCGATCAAGCCAACGCCCATCATCCATATGCGGTGGTCATGACCACGGGCCCGGAAACGACCGGATCGATAGGCATACCAAAGAGCGAAGCGACCGCCAAACATGCCAACCACCCATTTGATCGCCTTAGCCAGGAGAAATGCTACGAAAGCGCCGCTGGCAAGGCCAAAAATCAAGCTTACGATCGCTCGCAACAAGTCGCTGGGGATCAAGGTAGCAAGAAGCTCGTTAGCCTTGAATCCTGCCATTGACGCGACGCCGATAAATGTGACGAAGATCAATGCGAACAGCACGAAACCAACCAGATATTGCCACCAGGCTGCTTTGGAGGGAACAAGCGTCTCCCTGATCCGGTCGGCCTGCGAGCGGTCCAATACCCATTGCAACATCCGCATATAGCGATCCATCCAGGGACCCTCGCCATGGTCCGCATGGCCTTTAGCCTTTAGGAAATAGGCGGCGATCATCGGGGTTATCATTCGAGCGACAGCCAGACTCATCAACACCGAAACAACGACCGTAATACCGAAATTCTTGAAAAACTGGCCGGAAATGCCGGGCATCAGGCCTACGGGCAAGAAAACGGCGACGATACAGAAGGACGTTGCGACAACCGCAAGGCCGATTTCGTCTGCTGCGTCGATGGACGCCTGATAGGCGGTCTTGCCCATGCGCATATGGCGCACGATATTCTCGATCTCGACAATGGCATCATCGACAAGGACGCCGGCCACCAGACCCAGCGCGAGCAGGGACAGGAAGTTGAGATTGAACCCCAGCATATCCATGAACCAGAAGGTCGGAATCGCCGAAAGCGGGATAGCGATCGCTGATATTACCGTTGCGCGCCAGTCGCGGAGGAAGATGAAAACCACGACCACCGCCAATATAGCGCCTTCGATCATCGCGAGCATCGAACTTTTATACTGCGACCGGGTATATTCGACGCTGGTGCCGAGAGGAATGAATTCGATGCCCGGGTTTTCTGCTTCGATCTTGTCCATGATTTCCCGCGCTTCGTCATAGACAGTCACGTCGGAAGCGCCGCGTGCGCGCGTCATCGAGAAATTGACGACCTCAACACCTTTGACTTTGGAAATGGAACTGCGCTCGCCAAAGGAATCATTTACGTCCGCGACATCGCTGAGTTTTACGGTTTCACCATTGCGCAGGGATATTTGCGTTTGGGACAGCTCATAGGCATCGCTGGCATTGCCCAGCACGCGGACGGATTGCCGGGTGCCACCCACTTCTGCGCGTCCGCCAGCGGCGTTGATGTTCACTTGGCGCAGTGTGTTATTGATCTGATTGGCGGTCACGCCCAGCGCCTGCATCCGGTCCGGCTTCAGGATGACGCGAATCTCGCGGTCCACACCGCCAAAGCGATCCACTTCCGCCATGCCATTCACGGTCAGCAATCGTTTGGCCACCGTGTCGTCGACAAACCAGCTGAGCTGTTCAACCGTCATGTCGTCTGCCTTGACGGCAAAATAGCCGATCGGACCACCGACGGCGTCGACTTTGGATATCTGCGGTTCCAAAATACCTTCGGGCAACGACCCGCGGATCTGGTCGACCGAGTTTTTGACTTCATTGACGCTGTCGTTCACGTCTTCGCCAATTTCAAACTCGACAAATGTTTGGCTGCTGCCTTCGCTCGCTGTCGAGCTGATATTTTTGACGCCGCTGATTGACCGTACCGCTGCTTCGACTCTCTGGGTGATTTGATTTTCGATTTCGGTCGGTGCAGCGCCTGGCTGCGAGATGTTGACGGATACGGCCGGAAACTCGACATCCGGATTATTCACCACATCCATCCGGTTGAAGCTCAGCAAGCCAGCAAAAAGCAGGCCGGCAAAAAGCACCAACGGCACAACCGGATTGCGCGTGCTCCAGGCGGAAATATTACGTAGGTTCATGGATCAGGCCCCAAATTTCCGCACGAATCAAGCGCCGCTGGCTTTTTTCTGGACTTCCGGTCGAACGGTTTCACCCGGATTAAGGAAGCCGCCAGCGCGGAGAACAACCTTTTCGGTTCCGGTGAGTCCGGAAGTGATCGACAGTCCGGCGCTAGACACGGATCCTATGACCACATCACGACGGACCGCCTTGTTATCCGGGCCGATAATATAGACAAAACTTCCCTTGCTGTCGTTCAGGACTGCGGATTCTGGCAAGACTGAAGCCTCTGATGTTCCGCTTTCGATGCGCGCGTTGGCGAAACCGCCCGGGCGCAAGGCGCTGTCATAGCCAAGCGCAATGCGGGCGATGCCCTGACGCGTTTGTGGGTCAATGACCGGAGAAACCTGCCAAATTCGGCCCGTCAGCGTCTTGTCCGCGCCGACCGGCGTTACTTCAGTAGTGGTCCCTACCGTGACATTGGCGAGATCGGCCTCGCCAAGCTGCGCCCGCAATTCCATTTCACCATTCTGGGCCAACAGGAATAACGTGCCGCTGCCCTGGGTCACTGTTTGTCCAGGCTCGACGTTGCGTTCCAGCACAAAGCCGGCTTTTGGCGCTACGATGTTCAAGCGACTGTTGCGGGCCCGGGTCTCGTTAAATTGTGCCTGCGCCACCCGCAGACGCGCCGCTGCAGCATCGCGTGTTGCCGTCAGCCGGTCGACATCTGCCTTGGAAATAAATCCGCGGTCGACCAGCTGCATGGCGCGATCCAGATTGGATTGCGCCAGATTTAGATCTGCGCGAGAGACGGCGATGGAAGCTTCCAGGCCGGCCGCTTGCTGAGACTGCACCGAGCGATCGATGCTGGCCATGACCTGCCCCTGTTTGACCCAGTCGCCAGCATCAACGTAGACATTGGTCACCCGGCCACCTTCACCGACCACACTGACCGCTATTTCCCGTCGCGCTGCAAGCGTGCCGGTCGCGTTAATTGTTCGTGTAATCTGCTGCTTGCCCGGAGCCATTACCGTAACGGTCGGAGCCTGACTGGCTGCATCCTCGTCACCGGCGCCAGCGTTGCCGGTAAAATAATGGTAGCCGATATAGGCCAACAGCAGCGCCACTGCGACAGCCGCAGCGATAATCAGCCGCCGCCGATTTGTGCTGCGTGCTTCTGCATCGTCTAAAATGGCAACATCTTCGCTCGGGATGGTCGATTCATAGTTCATTTATTTACTCTTCAGTCGGACTCTGTATCGCATTTTCGCGCCGCTTCACACAAAAGAATCGCGGCTTTTCTGGCCGGCGGAGGTTTTGCATTAACTGTGTTACATCAATATGGCACCGGCGGCAAGCTGGAACAGGATCAGGCGATTTATTCAAGTCCGGGTTCGATCAACGACCAACAGGGTCATACGAAAGGGCCGATTCGCGAACGAACCGGCCCTGAATGGTGAGCAATCTAGTAAATTTTTGCAGAAAAGCGAGTATTAACGCACGCGGCCCCGCTGAATCAGGTTGAGGATCAAAAGCAAAACAACCGCGCCAACGAATGCTGTGAACAAGCCGATGATCGAAAACTGCTGAATACTGCCGCCGAAGCCAAAATAGCCACCAACGAAATTGCCGATTACCGATCCAATGATGCCGACAACGATATTCAGAATCACTCCCATGGACGCATCACGTCCCATCACCATGCTGGCCAACCAGCCTGCAACACCGCCAACGATCAATGCAATAATCCAACCCATATAGTCCTCCTATTTATACACGAGTAGGTGTAACCCGTGCGCGCGAATATGGTTGCATCGGCATATCGGATATTTCAGTCGCTTGCAGGAATCCAAAGGGCCGCCGGGATGTCCCTGGGCGACCCTTTTTGATCTCTGACGTCGGACGCGGTTGCTCAGTATTTCTGCTGACGCTCGTACAAATCACGATAATGCTGGATCCGAGTGACGCGCAGGCCGGGCATTCCTGACCGATCCACAGCGCGCTGCCAGGAAGCAAATTCTTCCAGTGAAAGATCGTATCGGTCGCACACTTCATCAACGGACAGCAAACCGCCATTGACCGCCGCAACAACTTCCGCCTTGCGACGTACCACCCAGCGCGTTGTGCCAGGTTTCGGCAAATCATCGATGGTGAGCGGTTCACCAAGGGGGCCGACAACTTGCGCTGGTTTTATTTTTTGATTTTCAATCATACTACCCTCAAATTCGCCTTTCGGCATTTTACACCGTTTACCGTTACGTCTAGAATTAGTAGCGGTAGAGATTTTCGATTACCTGAACCGCCAAGGTAAACGTCGTCTTCACACATTCAACTATTGTCCATTTTGTCGATTTCCCGCTGCGCCAGATCCGGCCGGAAACAACCAGATTTAAACAAAAGTTGATCGGTGTGGCCTGATCTCTCGTTGCTTAACCTGCCTGCAAAAAAAGCCATCCGGTCTTCTATCGACGAGCGAACGGCCTCTTTGTTGCCTCCCTTGCCGCGGCGGGCCAGGTCAAAGTCACGAGCGGACTGACTGGATACCTGCCGGGCAATTGCGTGTTGGAGCAATGCTTGATGGTCCCCGATATGAGCGGGGCCATCAGAACCTTCTTCGCTCGCAACCCGTTTGCGGTTCTGGTGGGGAAAGTTCATATCCATAGCCGCTGGTCTAGCAGCGAAGATATAAGCTAATGTAAAAGGGATCTTCACTTCGCCTTAGGAGAGGTTAAGCAATCCTTCCTTGCATTTGACGAATTCGTGCCAAATTGGATCACATCAGGAGAGGCATGAGCAATTGTTCGCTGCGCTGGCGCTGGTGACAGGATTTCTCTAAGGACGGCGATTGATATGACGGATCGAATCAACGGAAATTTTCAACTGGGCGATGACCTGACTGGCAAGCGGATCGTGGTGGCGATGTCGGGTGGCGTCGACTCCAGCGTGGTCGCTGCCCTCGCTGCGCGCACCGGTGCCGAAACTATCGGTATTACTCTGCAGCTTTACGACCATGGTGAAGCGGTGGGCCGAGTCGGAAGCTGTTGTGCCGGCCAGGACATTCGCGACGCGCGCGCCGTCGCTGATCGGCTCGGTATCGCGCATTATGTTTTTGATCATGCCAGCCGGTTCAAGGATTCGGTCATGGACGTCTTTGCCGATGAATATATGGCCGGGCGGACACCCATTCCCTGCGTGCAGTGCAATATGGGCGTGAAATTTACTGATCTGCTCCAACTGTCTCGGGAACTGGGGGCGGACTGTTTGGCGACTGGCCATTATGTACGGCGTGTTGCGACGCCCGACGGCGCTCAATTGCATCGGGCGCTGGATCCCGCTCGCGACCAAAGCTATTTTCTCTTCGCAACCACTCAGGATCAACTGGACTATTTGCGATTTCCACTGGGGGACATGCCCAAGACACAGGTGCGCGAAATCGCTGAAGACATGGGGCTGGCGGTGGCTTTCAAGCCGGACAGCCAGGATATCTGTTTTGTTCCCAATGGCGATTATGCCAGCGTCGTCCGCAAGCTGCGACCAGACGCCGACGATGATGGCGAGATTGTCCATATCGATGGCACAATAATGGGGCGTCACAAGGGCCTGATCCATTATACCGTCGGGCAGCGCAAAGGACTGGAAATCGGCGGCCAGGCTGAGCCGCTCTATGTGATCCGACTGGAACCGGAAGCCAAGCGCGTGGTGGTAGGTCCAAAGCAGGCACTCGCGGTTGCTTCAGCGTCTCTCCGCGATATCAACTGGATCGGTGGCGACTATGTTGGACCGGTCGAGGTTAAGGTCCGTTCGATGGCCAAGCCCACTCTCGCCCGGCTGGAAGGACAAGAGCTACAATTTCACAATCCCGAATTCGGCGTGTCTCCGGGCCAGGCGGCTGTGTTTTATCACAAGGACCGGGTTTTGGGCGGAGGCTGGATCGACTACACTGCTGCGCTTGAACAGCAATGGCTTGCGGCCGCGGAAGTGCAGTGAGTTTTTGAATAACTATCCTGTCGTGTTTTTGTAAATCGAGCGGCAAAATGGTGCGGCCAGTAATGCCCAGCCGCACCTTGTTATATCGCCGTAATATTTTTATTGGCCGGATCGTTTATCCGGCATCGGTTTTTCTTCTGGAGTCATCGGCTCGTTTTCCAAGCCATCTTGCAGGGTGCGGTCCGGATTCATCCCATCACCGGCGTTATCAGCGTCAGGCGTTGTCGCTTCTGGCACCGGATCAGTCAAAACGGGCTGTTCAGGCATGACATCTCTGTCGACGGTATCATCATACATATCTTCAGATTCGATTGTTGCATCGTCCACTTGCTCTGCGCATGCGGCAAGTGTGAATGCCGCCGTGACAACAGATGCTAAAAGAAACTTTGTCATAAATCATTCCTTTCCTTGTCAGGCAACCCTTCGCTACCAAATAGCTTCGGGCTATAAGCTATGAACGAACAGGCCGACGGTAAGTTCCTGAAAGACGTTGAGCAGAATAGGGCTCTGCCGTTTCCCTGTGACCCGATCTGAATGTGATCCGAGGATTGGTCGGAAAAAGTGCCCGGAATAATCACAGGGAACCGCATCTGACTGATAAGCGTATAATCCATTGTGAAAACGGACAAAATAACAAGTGTGAATCTTTCCCGCAGCTTGGCTCATAGAAGGGGACCAGAACCGGGGACCAGCTTGTGCCTGCGCTTTGCTCATCCGGTATTCTGCAGCAAGCCTGCTAAAGGTAAAAAAGTCCATTGCCCATGGGTAACTGAAAAACGTTTAGTAGCGCTGGCCTTATGACTGCTTCCCTAATGACAATATTGGCGGCAACCGGCGGCACTGCTGCCTCAGATCCGGTGATGCAAAATGAAGTGGGTAGGGACATGGTCTCCCTCTACATTCCATTGCTGCTCGGGCTCGGGGTGCTTATCATGATGGTGGCCTGGCTCCCGCTGGTTTTGCGCCGACTACCTTTGAGCCTGCCCATCATATGTTTGGGTTTGGGAATGGTTATATTTTCCTGGCCGCCATTTTCCGATTATTCTCCGCATCCCATGGAAACTCCCGTAATCATCGAAAAAGCCACGGAGCTGATTGTGATTATCTCATTGATGGGAGCGGGGCTAAAGATATCGCGGCCTTTCGCGCGCGATGGATGGGCGCTGCCCGTCCGACTGCTCGCTCTAACCATGCCGCTGACAATCGTGTGCCTCGCATTTCTCGGCAGCTGGTTATTGGGATTTCCGATTGCAACTGCCTTGCTTTTGGGAGCCTGCTTGGCGCCGACAGACCCGGTGCTTGCATCTGATGTCCAAATCGAACGTCCTGCCAACACCGATGAAGATGAAGTACGCTTCGCTTTGACGGCGGAAGCGGGCCTGAACGACGCGCTGGCATTTCCGTTCGTCCATCTGGCGATAGCTGCCAGTATCGCCGGTTTTGGTGCAGATGTCTGGAAAGAGTGGGCGGTCAACGATATCGCGGTTCGCGGACTGATAGGGATATTGGTCGGGATGGTTTTGGGGACATTATTGGGTAAAGCCATTTACAAGCTGCCTTCAGGCACGCGCCTCTCGCGGACCGGTGACGGGTTTGTTGCATTGGGTGTAACGCTGATCGTTTATGCGTTGACTGAATATCTCCATGGCTACGGATTTCTTGCGGTATTTCTGGCAGGACTGAGTTTACGCCGAGAAGCCGGAGACCATGAATATAACCTCCGAATGCATGATTTTGCCGATGAAACCGAAAGGCTGCTCATGATGATCCTGTTGGTCTGTTTTGGCGGGATGATCATTGGTGGCGGACTGCTTCAGGAAATTGGCTGGAATCACGTGGTTTTCGCATTGCTTGTGATCTTGATAGTTCGCCCGGTTATCGGCTGGCTCAGCATGACCGGCATAAAGCGCTCCCGGGGCGAACGATTTATTGTCTCCTTTTTCGGTATCCGTGGCCTGGGTTCGGTCTTTTATCTCGCCTTTGCGTTGAACCACGGTGAGTTCGGCAATGGTAACGAGTTGTGGCCGGTTGTTTCCCTTGTAATATTTATTTCAATCCTGCTCCATGGTGTCGCGGTTACGCCGACAATGCGGCGGCTGGACAAAAAATAAGCGAGCCAATCTCAGGGGGCATTTTTCGGTGCAGCCCATCAAGATGTTCGGCATCCATAATGCCTGAGATGCCAATCAGAAACGGTCAATGACCTGAACAATAGCAGGAGACCGAACAAGAAGTTTGTTATTTACTCATTCTTGTTCCAGCTGCGTGTCGGTTAGCATCACACAGCCCCAGCCTTCGCGAAATTCGGCGGTCGCCGATGCTATCATCGGGGCCGACGCCGTCACCCTTTTGCGTTTCTTATCCACGGTCAAGCCTATCACTTCCATGCCGGGTTCGAAATCCTTGCGGCAATCGTCGATGTCGCGCCCGCCAATATAATGGCAGGAGCAGGCTACTCGGGCACCGTAAGCGGTACCGACATCCAGCTGCCCCTTGATGAAAGTGGCATTATAAGCCAGCAGGCCGATCACGATAAGCAGGAAAATCGCGCCGATATACAATGCCACGCGCCATTTGGTGCGCGGATTGCTTGATCTAATTTTTACGGTTGCCATGGCGGCTTCTAATGGTGCAACGACACCGCATGCACAAGATTAAACTCGCTTTGTTATCGGCTCTTACGATCGCTGTTTCCGGATGCGGAGCCAACCAGCAATCAGCGCCTGAACCGGAGAAAACAGCTGCTGAACTGGCCTATATTTCCGACTCTAGCCCGATAGCGAAAGCGCGGCTCGATAAAGCCATAGCGCCCCTATTCGAAGATCCGGCCATGGCCGAAACCCGCGCTCTGCTGATCATGTACCGGGGAAAAATCATCGCTGAACGCTATGGCGAGGGCTATGACGAGGACACCAGATTCATCAGCTGGTCGATGGCAAAAAGCTTTACCGGTGCTTTAATCGGCTTTCTTGTTGCGGATGGGCGGCTGGTGCTCGATGATCCCGCTCCCGTTCCCGCTTGGCAAAGGCCTGGCGATCCCCGTGGTGAGATTACCTTGCGGCATTTGCTGCATATGTCGTCGGGTTTGGATCATACCGAAGTTGCCGAGGAGGGCGGAAAGACGATCTTCGAGGCGGATACCAGCCGGATGTTGTTTCTGGACGGTGCTCAGGATACGGCCGCTTATGCAGAAGCCCGTCCGATGGAAGCTCCGGCGGGCGAGAAATTCGAGTATAGCACCGCTACCAGCAACGTTCTTTCCGACATAATCACCCGCACCCTGACTGACAGTTCTGATCCGCAAGTCCGGCGCGATGTTACTTTGCGCTTCATCCGCGGTCGACTGCTCGAGCCTTTGGGAATGGACAGCACCTATCCGGAATTTGATCCGAACGGGACGTTTCTGGGCGGCAGTTTCATTCACGCCACAGCGCGCGACTATGCCCGCTTTGGTGAATTTCTGCGGCACAATGGTGCCCGGAAGGGGGCCAAGCATTTGCCAGTCAACTGGGTTCAGTTCATGAAGACATCATCCGAAAACGACCCTGCATATGGCGGTCATCTGTGGTTAAACAAAAAGCGGCCGGAGGGCCGGAATCAGGTGCTGTTTCCAGACAATGGGCCGGACACGATATTTGCAGCCCTGGGCCATCTGGGTCAACAAATTGTGGTGTCGCCGGAGCAGAAGCTGACGGTGGTCCGACTGGGCAAAACGCAGGACGATGTGCTCGCGCCGATGAGTGCCCAGATCGGTCGCATCATGGCCCTGTTTCCAATAGAAAGCTAGTTGCCGACCGGCTCCGTCAGGCAGAACGTACCGCGTACCACTGTCACACATTTTCCGCCCAGCCATGCGCGATCGCCGTCCAGCCCACAGTTTACATAGCCGCCGCGACGGCTGGCCTGATAGGCTGTGAAGCTGCTGCGGCCCAGTTGCCTGGCCCAATAAGGTGTCAGGACAGCATGCGCTGAACCAGTGACACTGTCCTCGTCAACGCCGCCGCCGGGCACGAACACCCGGCTCAGCACGTCTGTATCCTTACCGGATGCTGTGCAGATAAATTGCGCGTCACCGAGCGCAGCGAGTGCTTTCAGATCTGGCTTGAGAGCGAGAACCTCATCCGCTTGTTCGTATCGCACGACATGGTAGCGTCCTTCGTGGAATTGTGTGTCAACGGGGCTGCCCCCTAGGAGAGCAACGATTTCCGGTATGGTTTTCGGTGCCGGAGGATAGGCCGGGAGACCAAGAGTATAGCCATCGCCGTCGCGCTTCACAGTCAAGATTCCTGCCTTGCGGGTTCGGAAGCTGATCTGCTGCCGGCCCGGGTCTTGCGACAATATGATGTGGCCACTGGCCAGTGTCGCATGACCGCAGAGCGCGATCTCCATCGTCGGGGTGAACCAGCGCAATTCGTAATCTGCTTCCCCGGTTGCATCGGGCAGATAAAAGGCGGTTTCGGCAAAATTATTTTCCTCGCCGATAGCCTGCAGCACATCGTCGTCGAGCCAGTTCTCGAGCGGCATCACCGCTGCCTGGTTGCCGGTGAAGGGACGATCGGCAAAAGCATCGACATGATAATATGGCAGCTCTGTCATGGGTATAGCAGCCCTTCGGTCCAGTCTTTGCCATTGCGGACAAAGGCCCGCCGCTCGTGCAGCCGGTGTGCCCGGTCCTGCCAGAATTCAAACCGGTCCGGCACCAGACAATAGCCAGACCAGTGCGGCGGGCGCGGGACATCGCCGCCAGCGAACCGCTCCGTAATTTCCTGAAACCGGGTTTCGAAGGTCTCGCGGCTGTCCAGTGGACGCGACTGGTCCGAGGCCCATGCGCCCAGCTGCGAATCCCGGCTGCGCGTCGCGAAATAGGCATCGGCCACGCTGTCGGCAACCGTGGAGAGGGAGCCTTCAATCCGGATCTGGCGGCGCAGGCTTTTCCAGTGAAACAGGATCGCGGCCTGCGGGTTCTCGGCTATGTCAGTGGCCTTGCGGCTTTGCTGATTGGTGTAGAAAACAAAGCCGTCAGGGCCATGGCCCTTCAACAATACCATTCGCGCAGAAGGCTGCCCGCTGGCATCGGCGGTAGCGATCGTCATGGCGTTGCTGTCATTGATTTCGGTTTCGCGCGCTTGGGCGAACCACTCGTCGAACAGGGAATAGGGATCGGTCATGACGACGCCTTTACCATCGTCGATCGGGCCAGCAAACAAACAAAATTTTGTTTCACGACAAAGCGCCGTTTTCTGCTAAAAGCCGCGCAACAGAGAGGGTATTATGAACTGGGACCTGATATTCACGCTCACCAATAATTATGCGTTGCTGATGTGGGTGATCCTGGCGTTGGCGCCGCGGCGGGAACCGATATTGACCGGATTATTCTATGGCGGTGTCGGGCTTTTGGCTTGCGCCGATGCGGTCATCATTATCCCGTTGATGACCGGGTTGATTGGCGGTGGCAGCGGCCAAGCGCCGGATTTCACGACACTCGCCGGTGTCCAGCAACTGCTCGCCAGCCCGGGCGGCGCGACCGTCGGCTGGATTCACTATCTCGCCTTTGATTTGTTCGTGGGGCTCTGGGTGGCTCGCAATGCGGACAAATACGGCTTTGCACGATGGCTTCAAATACCTATCCTGTTGTTTGTCTTGATGTTAGGGCCATTGGGTCTGGTGCTCTATCTGCTGCTTCGCTTCACCCGGCACAACAAGGTTGCGGATGCCGTTGTACCTCAATAAAACACTAGAGTTGAAAATCAGCGGAAACTTCCAATCTCTGCACGATAAGGATTTGAAAAAGGCTAAATAATGATCGATCCCTATCAAGCATTGGGTGTTGCCAAGGGTGCAAGTGACAAGGAAATAAAGAGCGCCTATCGCAAGCTCGCCAAGGAACTGCATCCGGACAGGAACAAAGATAACCCCGCAGCGACGGAACGTTTTTCCGACGTAACCAAGGCTTATGACCTGTTGCTCGATAAAGAGAAACGGGCGCAGTTTGACCGTGGCGAAATTGATGGCCAAGGCAATCCGACCGGTCCCTTTGGCTTTGATGGTGGTGGAGGAGGCGGCAGCTATCATCGCGGTCCCGCCGGGCAGCAAACCGACTTCGGCAATACCGGCGCGGATTTTGGCGATATTTTTGAAGGCCTGTTTGGCGGCGGCGGCAGCGGCTCTCCCTTTGGCGGTCGTCAGCGCAGCACCCCACCCCCCAAGGGGGCCAATGTCACCTACCGATTGAAAGTGGAATTTACGGCAGCAGCGACGCTCCAGAAACAGCGGATCACGCTGGAAGACGGCAAGACCATCGATCTGAGCCTGCCCAAGGGTGTCGAAGAAGGCACGCAAATGCGTCTCAGTGGCAAGGGGCGTCCAGGCCCCGGCGGGAATGGCGACGCCATTGTTACCATCCACATCAACCCGCACCCTTTCTACAAACGCGACGGCGACAATATCACGCTGGAATTGCCGATCAGCCTCAAAGAAGCAGTGGAAGGCGCGAAGATAAAGGTTCCGACCGTGGACGGGCCGGTCATGCTGTCCATCCCTGCCGGTTCGGATTCGGGCAAGACATTGCGCCTGAAAAACAAAGGCTTCCATGGCAAGTCCGGTGTTCGCGGCAACCAGCTGGTCACGCTGATGATCGCTTTGCCGAAGAATGATGAAAAGCTCACGGAATTTGTCAAAGACTGGAACCCGAAAGACAATCCCCGCGCCAGCATGGGTGTGTAGGCTTGGCTCGGACCAATCTGTCTGTACTTTCGCCCGAAGCCCGGCGCCAGGACAAGGGTGAGGCCGGGCTGCCCTTAAACAGAGCCGCCGAAGATCTGGCCGGTGAAAATTTCACCCGCCGCGCAATGATCATTATCGAACGCACCGCTGTGGGCGTCTATCATGACGGTTTTACCTTTGCCGGCAATTTCGCCTACATGTCTTTGCTGGCGGTATTTTCCTTCTTCATTATCGCGGCCGCAATCATCGGGGGCTTCGGCCAGACCGATATCGGAACCGAGTTTGTCGAGGCGTTTCTGGTGACCGTTCCGCCCTCTGTTGCAAGCGCGCTGCATGACCCGATAAGGGATGCGATGACCGCGAGGACTGGGCCTTTGCTCTGGCTCAGCGCGGGCATTGGATTGTGGACGACGACCAGCCTGATCGAGACCATACGGGAGATTCTTCACCGGGCTTATGGTGTTGAGGCACAGCGGCCCTTCTGGGAATACCGACTCACCTCGATCATGCTCATTCTTATATCGGTGTTCGTCGCAATGTTCGCGCTTAGCGCGCAATTTGTGCTGGCGGGGATCAGCGGATTCCTGGGAAATTATTTTCAGGCAATCCAGGCCAGCGCGCTCTGGCTCTCCTTGTCCAATGCAGTGCCGTTTCTTGTCCTGTTCGCGACGCTCTATCTGCTGTTCCGTCTGCTGACGCCCCGCCAATATCGGCCTCGCCAATATCCGAAATGGCCGGGCGCTGTGTTCATTAGCGGCTGGTGGCTGCTGATCACCGGATTGTTGCCGGTTTTTCTCAAATATGCGGCAAATTACCAGCTCACTTATGGCAGTCTGGCAGGGGTTATCATAACCCTCATTTTTTTCTACCTCGTCGGCCTTGGAATGGTTATCGGGGCGGAAATAAACGCTGCTCTGGCCGAACGGCCCTGGACGAATGCGAATAGCGAATGATCCGCTGGAAAATCATTCAGATAGCGTTTATCAACAGGGAATATTTGATTGCAGGAGGCTGCCGCGATGACTGAGTTAATGAATGGCAAGCGAGGCTTGATCATGGGGCTTGCTAATAACAAGTCGCTCGCGTGGGGTATTGCCCAGCAGCTTGCGGGTGCGGGTGCGGAGCTGGCCTTCTCCTACCAGGGTGAAGCACTGGCAAAACGCGTGAAACCGCTGGCTGCCGAGCTCGGCAGTGACTTTCTGATCGATTGCGATGTTTCGGATATGGCGGCACTGGATGCTGCCTTCGATCAAATCAAAGCGCGCTGGGACACGCTCGACTTCGTGGTTCATGCAATTGGCTTTTCGGATAAAAACGAGCTGCGCGGCAAATATGTCGATACCAGTCTCGACAATTTCCTGATGACGATGAATATTTCCGCTTATTCGCTTGTTGCCGTCGCCAAGCGGGCGGCGGACATGATGCCCAATGGCGGGAGCATTGTCACGCTGAGCTATTATGGTGCCGAGAAGGTGATCCCGCATTATAATGTGATGGGCGTTGCCAAGGCTGCTCTTGAGACCAGCGTCAAATATCTGGCCAATGATCTCGGCCCCGACAATATTCGAGTGAATGCGATTTCGGCTGGCCCAATCAAGACACTGGCGGCCAGCGGTATCGGCGATTTCCGTTACATCCTGAAATGGAATGAATATAATTCCCCGCTTCGCCGCAACGTTACGATCGATGACGTAGGTGGCGCGGGTCTGTATTTCTGCAGCGACCTTTCCTCCGGTGTGACCGGAGAAACCCATCATGTTGATGGCGGCTACCATGTTGTCGGTATGAAACAGGAAGACGCGCCAGATATCGCGCTGGATTGATTATCATCCTTGTTGGATCAACGATCCATTCGGGAACCGAACAAAAAATATGAATGCGGAGAGTGAGTTTTGAGCTTCAACACATTTGGCCGCGTTTTTCGCTTTTCAACCTGGGGTGAGAGTCATGGCCCGGCTTTGGGGGCAGTGGTAGACGGCTGCCCGCCAGGACTGGCACTGAGCGAAGCCGATATTCAGCCGTTTCTGGATGCCCGTCGGCCCGGCCAATCCAAATATACGACGCAGCGGCAGGAACCGGATCAGGTTAAGATCCTGTCCGGCGTCTTCGAAGGCAAAACGACCGGCACTCCCATTTCCCTGATGATCGAGAATGTCGATCAACGGTCCAAGGACTATAGTGAGGTCGCAAAAGCCTATCGCCCGGGCCATGCGGACTATGCTTATGACCAGAAATACGGATTTCGCGATTATCGCGGCGGTGGCCGATCGAGCGCGCGGGAAACAGCGGCCCGGGTAGCGGCAGGGGCCGTTGCAAGACTGGCCATCCCGGAAGTGTCCATCCGCGCATGGGTCGCCGAAATTGGCGGCGATGCGATAGATATGGCGAATTTTGACGCGGAGGAAATTGGCAACAACCCGTTTTTCTGTCCGGATGCGGAGGCGGCCAAGCGCTGGGAGGCGCTGGTCGATGGCGCCCGCAAACAGGGCAGCAGCCTGGGCGCGATCATTGCCTGCGAAGCAACGGGCGTCCCGGCGGGCTGGGGCGCGCCCGTTTACGCAAAGATGGACAGCGAGATCGCTGCGGCAATGATGACGATCAACGCAACCAAAGGGGTGGAAATCGGCGATGGATTTGCTGCGGCCCGTCTACGCGGCGAAGAAAATGCCGATGCGATGCGGCCAGGCGACAACGGTCCCGAATTTCTCGCCAATCACAGCGGCGGTACCGCTGGCGGCATATCCACCGGCCAGCCGATCTATTGCCGGGTCGCATTCAAGCCTACCAGCTCCATTCTGACGCCAGTGGCGACGATCACCCCAGAAGGGGAAGCGACCGAAATATCGACAAAAGGCCGCCATGATCCCTGTGTCGGCATCAGGGGCGTTCCGGTCGTGGAGGCGATGATGGCGCTGGTTCTGGCCGATCAGAAATTGCTGCACCGGGCCCAATGCGGGTGATGCATATGCTGGAAACCGATTCCATTTCTGCAGCCTTGTCCGCTGCAGCAAGCTTCAGCATCAAGAACTTTCGCCGGGTGCCGGTCGGATATTATTCGTTAGTCAAAATTTTCGTCAATCTATTGCAACGACCCAAGCCATTGCATTCTGCATTTTCAAGGACAGGCTCGATCCATGATTGATCTGATCCTTCATATCATCGACGAATATATTCAGGCGCACAAGGCGATCATCGGTCTCGTCATTTTGGGATTTCTGTTTGCTGGCTTCATCATGGAGCGCTTTCCGGCAGCGGTCGTAGCGGTGCTCGGGGCCTGCATGTTTCTGTTTCTCGGAATCATTGATTCCGATGGTCTGTTTTCAGTTTTCTCGAATACCGCTCCGATCACCATTGCTGCAATGTTCATACTTTCAGGTGCGTTGCTGCGGACCGGCACGATTGATGCCATCGCCGGTTTTATCATCAAGCGCGCCAAGCGTCGGCCAAAGCTGGCGGTTGCGGAAATGTTTCTCGGGGCCTTTGTCGCCTCCGCTTTCATGAACAACACCCCGGTGGTGATCGTGCTGATCCCGATCATCCTCCGTCTCTCAAGGGCCACAGGATTTTCATCAAAGAAGCTGCTGATACCGCTTAGTTTCATCTGCATTCTGGGCGGCACGACCACATTGATTGGAACGTCAACCAACCTGATCGTCGATTCGGTTGCCCGTGATCAGGGACTTGGTGGATTCGGGATTTTTGAAATTACGCCTTATGGTCTGGTAGCCGCGGTCGCAGGCACGATTATGATGGTATTGTTCAGCAGCTGGCTGCTTCCCAGCGGTCAGGTAAAAGGTCAGTTTGACAGCAGTGATGAAAGCTATTTTCTTACCGAACTGACCGTTCGCAACCGCGCCTCCGTGATCGACAGAAAGCTATCCGCGGTTCCGGAATTGCGCCGGGCAGGCCTGAAAGTGACGGCTGTGAAGAGATTGAGCAGCTATATTCGGCATGACCTCGACTTTCACGAACTGCGGGCGGGCGACCGGATCGTCGTCCAACTGGATCTTGCGGAGCTGATTTCGCTGCGGAAATCCGAAGATTTCAAGGTTGGCATCGTTCACAAAGGCGATGTGGGCCCGCTCGGCGAGGAACTGGTCGAGGCGACTGTGGCTCCCAGTCACCCGAGCATCGGCAACCGGCTGTATGACATCCCTTTTCTGTCGCAGCTCAATGTGCGAATATTGGGCATGACCCGCTACCGCAACTTGCCGCGTTCGGACCTGACCAACGCGCGCATACATGCGGCTGACCGGCTGCTGGTGACGGGCTCCAGCGAAGACATTAATCGCATGTACCAAAACCCCAATCTGTTCGGGGTTGGGCATACCAAGATTCGCGCCTTCCGCCGCGATCGGGCGCCGATCGCAATCGGTGCTCTGGTGGCAGTGGTTGTGCTCGCCGCGCTCAACGTTATCCCGCTTGCCGTCGCTGCGATTCTTGCGGTGGGCGCAATTTTGCTGGCGCGCTGTATCGACGCCGAAGAAGCCTGGGGCTCCATTGACGGTAACGTCCTGGTCCTGATTTTTGGGATGCTTGCAGTTGGCCTGGGCCTGCAACAGGCGGGCAGCGTCGATCTGATTGTTTCCGAATTGACGCCCTTTCTGCGCGAGGTGCCACCGTGGGGACTGGTCTTTGCGATTTATGTCCTGTCCGTCATCATGACCGAAATTGTGACCAACAATGCTGTCGCGATCATCATCACACCGATAGCGATTGCGCTCGGCAATGATCTGGGAGTCGACCCGAGGCCTTTGGTGATTGCCGTGATGTTCGCTGCGTCGGCCAGTTTCGCCACGCCGATCGGCTATCAGACCAATACGCTGGTCTATGCGGCCGGCAACTACCGTTTTACCGACTTTTTCAAGGCAGGCATTCCGCTGACCTTTGGGGTCGGACTGTCGACCTGCCTGGCGATCAGTTTCTGGATGTAACGCGCCGCTAAGGGCTTGCCGCGTGCTCCTGCTCAAGATAGGCAAGGGGCTGGGGAAATATCGGGGAACTTCATATGCTGGCATTCTGGTTCAAGATTCCGCTCTGGCAGCGGGTCATTGCCGCTTTGATCCTCGGTGTGGTCACCGGGCTGCTCTGGGGGCCCGAAGCAGAAACCATAAAATGGATTGGCGATTTCTTCATCAAGTCGATCAAGATGCTGGTCGTCCCACTGATTTTCTTCTCGCTTGTGGCCGGTGTAGCCGCTCTGGGCGACCTCAGGAAGCTCGGCAGTGTGGGCGGCCGGGCGATGGTGCTGTTCGTTATTACGGGCCAAATTGCCGCTTGGCTGGGTCTTGCGCTTGGCACTTTTTTCCAGCCGGGAAACGGCGTCGATACCAGCGCTATCGAAATGGGTGCGACGCCGGAGCCCAATCAGACGACCGCTGTCGATATGATCCTTTCCATCGTTCCGGACAGCCCGGTGCAGGTCATGGCGGATGTTCGGGTGCTGCCGCTGATCGTCTTCGCGCTCCTCATCGGCATCGGTATTCTGATGGCCAAAGAAGACGGGAAACCGCTGGCGAAGATTTTCGATAGCGGCGCTGTGGTGATGCAAAAGGTCACGATGATTGTGATGGAACTGACGCCGTTCGGTGTGTTCGCGCTGATGGCATGGGTGGCAGGGACGCTGGGCACCGATGCCTTGATCTCTCTGGCCCAACTGGTCGGACTCAATTATCTCGGCTGCCTGCTGATTATCGGACTGGTCTATTCCGCGATGATCAAGTTCATTGCAAAGCTTCCCGTGATCGATTTTTTCCGCGGGATTGTTGATGCGATCGCGGTGAGCTATTCCACCGCGTCTTCCAACGCGACGCTGCCAGTTACCTTGCGCTGCGTGGAACGCAATCTCGGTGTCAGAAATTCGGTGGCGAGCTTTGTCGTAGCGCTTGGCGCGACGATCAATATGAACGGTACCGCCATGTATCTGGGACTTGCGACGTTGTTCGGGGCGCAAATATTCGGGGTTGATCTGACCTTTGGGGATTATGTGCTGATCTCAATCACGTCGACCCTGGGGGCGATTGGCGCTGCCGGCATTCCGGGCGCAGGCCTGATCATGATGGCCCTGGTTTTCGGCAGCGTTGGCGTACCGCTGGAAACGATCGCATTTGTCGCGGGCGTTGACCGGATCATGGACATGATGCGGACTACCACCAATGTCTCCGGCGACGCTGCGGTCGCGGTAACGGTGGCCGCCATGACAGGCGAGATCGACAGCGCAGAGATGATCTCTGCGGACGATGTCTAGAAACGGCTAGTAGGGCGGTGCGCGGTTGGCTCTCTGCAGCTGAGCGGCTTCAGCCCACCAACGCAGATCATCTGCAAATTTGGGGAAATTGCGCTCCAGCCGTTCGCCATCGTCGCCGGTGGGTGCGCCTGCTTCGTCGAAAGCCTTGTGCACGCCCGGAAGCGCCAGCGGTGTCGACGTGACGACCATGCCCATCTCTCCCAATATTGCCCGCCAGTGCATCATCGCACGCATGCCGGCAAACGGTCCGGCGGAATAGCTGGCAATCGCCGCCGGCCGCCAGAACCACTCTTCCAGAAAATGGTCCGTGAGGTTCTTCAGTCCGGGCTGGACGCCCCAATTATATTCGCCAGCGACAAATACAAAGGCATCGGCCGCTTTGATGATCGTTGCGACTGCTTCCATCGAGTCCGGTGCGGTACCATCTGAATATTCCTTGTACATGCGGTCAAGCATTGGGAGGTCGACTGCCTGCGCGTCGATCAGATCGACCTGGTCTCCCGCGTCCTGGAAGGCTTTGGCAAGATATCGGGCGTAGCTGATGCCGTTGCGGTCTTGCCGATAGGAACCGTATAAAACCGCAATATGCATTTCAATGCCTCCTTGTCGTTAATCGGCAAACGGATCGGTTACCAAAATCGTATCATCGCGTTCCGGCGAGGTCGATACCAAGGCCACCGGACATTGAATCAGTTCTTCCACACGCCGGATATATTTGATCGCCTGCGCTGGCAAGTCCGCCCAGCTGCGCGCACCCGCGGTGGTCTGGTTCCAGCCTTCCAGCGTCTCGTAGATCGGCTTGACCGCTGCCTGATCCTGATGATGAGGCGGCAGATAATCGTAGGTTACGCCGTTGAGATCATATCCTACACAGATTTTTAACTCCGCAAAGCCGTCGAGCACGTCGAGCTTGGTCAGCGCAATCCCGGCAACGCCAGAAACTGCCAGCGCCTGCCGGACCAGCACTGCATCGAACCAGCCACAACGCCGCTGACGCCCGGTGACCGTACCAAATTCATGGCCGCGCTCGCCAAGTCGCTGGCCGATTTCATCTTCCAGTTCCGTCGGAAAGGGGCCCGATCCGACGCGGGTTGTATAGGCTTTGGTGATACCCAATACATAGCCGGTTCCGGACGGACCGATGCCGGAGCCGCCAGCGGCGGTGCCGGAAATCGTGTTCGAACTGGTGACAAAGGGATAAGTGCCGTGATCCACATCAAGCAGCACACCCTGGGCACCCTCAAAAAGGATGCGCTTGCCATCCCGCCGCGCCTCATTGAGGCGTTTCCAAACCGGCTGGGCATATTGCAGAACGCTGTCGGCGATGTCCTTCAGGTCATTGAGCAGCCGCTCGCGGTCAACCGGCGGCTCGCCGAATCCTGCGCGGAGCGCGTCATGATGCGCGCATAGCCGGTCCAGTTGGGGTCCCAGATCGTCCAGATGCGCCAGATCGCAAACACGAATGGCACGGCGTCCGACCTTGTCTTCATAAGCTGGCCCAATGCCGCGCCGGGTTGTGCCGATCTTGCCCTTGCCGCTGGCATCTTCCCGCATGGCGTCAAGGTCTCGATGGATAGGCAGAATCAACGGGCAGGTTTCGGCAATGCCGAAGTTTTCGGTGTTGATGGCGACGCCCTGGCTTTCGAGCTTCTTGATTTCTTCCCGCAGATGCCATGGATCAAGCACGACGCCATTGCCGATAATGGACAACGCACCGCGTACGATTCCCGACGGCAGAAGCGAGAGCTTGTAGACCGCTCCATCTACTACCAGCGTATGACCGGCATTGTGGCCGCCCTGGAAACGGACCACGACATCGGCGCGTTCGGAGAGCCAGTCGACAATCTTGCCCTTGCCCTCATCGCCCCATTGCGCGCCGATTACCGTTACATTGGCCATATTCGAATCTTCCTTACAAGGGTTCCGGCTGGTCGCCGTCCAATATGTGCGAACAGCCAAGCGTCTGGGGCTGATCAGATTCCGAGAGCGCTGCCACCGTGCGCCAGCCTGCTTCACGAAGCTTGGCGGCAGTGGTTCGGTCGTGACCCAGCGGCAGAAAAACCTGAACGCTGGTTTTCGCTCCAAAACCCGCCTGGATCAAAGGGTCAGGATAGAGAGAGAAGCCGACTGCCGCTTCAGATCCGCCATCTGACCGGGCAATTTCATAGCTGCCGCCACGGCCCAGGGCGCCTACGAAACTTTCCGCGTAGAGCGTGAAGCCGAACCAGTTTTGATATTCAAAGCCATGCCTCTCTGTCGGGTCGAGCGTCAGGTCAGCTTTCCCCTTAACGCTCTCTGCAATCTGGGCAATACCATCCAGCCGTGAACCAAGCTGCCCGTCGCGGTCAAACGCGCGCAGCTTTGCCATCGCTTCATCGAAGGGTCCGGTTGCCTCAATCAGCGGCAGATAGCCGTTTGCGCCAATCGTCACCAACCCGCCGGCATCTTTCATATCCAGCTCGCCACGCACATCTGCAATCTGCGAAGCATTTAAGGGCAACGGCCCCGCTGCCAGAATATCGATCAGGTCGGGCATGGTGATGTCGAGCGTGATACCAGACACCCCGGCGCGCTCAAGCGCTTCGATCGCGACGGAGACAATCTCGCTGGCCGCGACCACGCTGTCGGTACCAATCAGTTCGGCTCCGATTTGCAAACGACTGCGTTCCGGCTGCAGCTGTCCCGAGCGCAGTTTCAGGACCTGCCCGGAATAGCTTAGCCGCAGTGGGCGTGGTCGTTCCGCCAGGCTGGTCGCAGCAATGCGTCCGACCTGCATGGTCATGTCGGGTCGCAGCGCGAGTGTGCGCTGGGATATCGGATCAACCATCCGCATCAGGTCGCTCCGCGATGCCCCGTGCATCCTTTCGGTAAGCCCATCCTCATATTCGGCCAGTGGCGGCGTTACCCGGACATAGCCATGGCTGGCCAGCGTATCGAGGACATCGCGTTCCAGCCGCGAAGCCGCCTCGGCATAAGGCGGCAGCGCGTCATGGAACCCTTCGGGCAAGAGGTTGGATGGCTTTTGCATGGCCACGCTCCATAGCCCAAGCAGAGGCTCAGGCCATCTTTTTTCTTGGCTCGGTTGCTATCGGATCAAAACTTCAGCGCCTTGACCGTCTTCACACCTTCCAGCTGGCAAACCGACCACAAGACTGTCTCTTCCACCGGCGAATCGATCGATAGCAGCAGAACAGCCTCGCCGCCCGGCGCATCGCTGCGGCGACCGAGGTGGAATGTACCGATATTGACGCCCGCTGCGCCAAGGGTAGAACCCACGCTGCCGATAAAGCCGGGCTGATCCTGATTGACGACGTAAAGCATATCGCCCTCCAGATCCGCTTCAACCTTGATGCCGAACATTTCGACCAGTCGTGGACCGGAGGAACCGAACAGCGTCCCTGCCACCGATTTTTCGCCTTCTTCGGTCGTTACCGAAACCCGGACGAGGGTGTGATAGTCGCCTTCGCGCTCATGGCGGATTTCGCGAACATCGAGACCCCGTTCCTTCGCAAGATAGGGCGCATTGACCATGTTCACCGTGTCGCTATAGGCCCGCATCAGGCCAGCGAGCACCGCTGCTGTAATCGGCTTCTGGTCAAGCTCTGCCGCTGCGCCTTCGACTTCGACCGCAACGCCCTTGATCTGGTCGGCAGCGAGTTGGCCGACAAGAGAGCCCAATTGGGTGGCAAGCGCCATATAGGGCTTCAGCTTCGGCGCCTGTTCTGCCGAAAGGCTGGGCATGTTCAGCGCATTCTCGACGCCGCCATTGACCAGATAGTTCGCCATTTGCTCGGCGACCTGAATTGCGACATTGACCTGGGCCTCGCTTGTCGAAGCACCGAGGTGCGGTGTACAAACCAGGTTCGGAGTGCCGAACAATGCGTTTTCTTTCGCTGGTTCCTGAGCATACACGTCGAGCGCTGCACCCGCGACATGCCCCGATTCCAGGGCTTCCTTCAATGCGGCCTCGTCGATCAGGCCGCCACGGGCGCAATTGATGATCCGCACACCGGGTTTGGTCTTGGCAATGGCTTCGGCTGACAGAATATTACGTGTCTGATCTGTAAGCGGTGTGTGCATGGTGATAAAGTCGGCGCGGGCAAGAAGATCGTCGAGCGACACTTTCTCTACACCCATTTCGACCGCACGCTCCTCGGTCAGAAAGGGATCGTAAGCCACGACCTTCATACGCAAGCCGATGGCACGCTCCGCGACGATCGAACCAATATTGCCTGCTCCAATCAGTCCCAGCGTCTTGTTGGTCAGTTCGACACCCATGAACTTGGATTTTTCCCATTTGCCGGCCTGGGTAGAAGCATCGGCTGCGGGAAGCTGACGAGCGAGAGCGAACATCAGGGCGATCGCATGTTCCGCAGTGGTAATGCTGTTGCCAAACGGCGTGTTCATTACGACTACGCCTTTGGCCGACGCGGCCGGGATATCGACATTGTCGACTCCGATGCCGGCACGGCCGATGACTTTGAGGTTGGTCGCTGCGGCCAGTATCTCTGGCGTGACCGTGGTCGAAGACCGAATGGCCAGACCATCATATTCCCCGATAATCTTCATCAGTTCTTCCGGCGTTTGTCCGGTGATCTCGTCGACTTCACAACCTCGCTCGCGAAAAATTTCTGCGGCTTTCGGGTCCATTTTGTCGGATATAAGTACTTTTGGCATATTCTGGATTCCTTCTCGGTATTGTCTGGCCAGCGCAGGGCGGCCTCCAAACCCATATTTAGGACATGGCTTTGGGCCCCGGCGGTTGCCGGGGCGCTTCAAAAGCTAGGAAAGTTCGGATTTCACCTGAGCAAAAGCCCATTCGATCCACGTCAGCAGACGGCGAACATCTTCTTCCTCGACGGTCGATCCGCACCAGATGCGTAGCGAAGGTGGCGCATCTCGATAGCCGTTGAAATCGTAGGCGACGTCCATTTTTTCGAGCATGCCGGCGATCTTCTTCGGCACAGAGGCTTTGGCCTCATCGTCGAGACCATCATACCAGTCGCCCTGGAACACCATGCATACGCCAGTGTTTGTCCATTTTGCCGGATCGCTCACCATATTGCGCATCCATGGCATGGCTTCGAGCCAGTCGTGCACTATCTTGGCGTTGCGATCGGCACGGGCATGCAACTCCGCCAGACCGCCGATTGATTTCGCCCATTCCAGCGAAGCAATATAGTCTTCGGTCGCCAGCAGTGACGGTGTGTTGATCGTCGCCCCTTCAAAAATCGCAGTGTTGAGCTTGTCGCCCTTTTTCACCCGGAAGATCTTTGGCAGCGGCCAGGACGGCGAATAGCTTTCGATCCGCTCGACGGCGCGCGGGCTCAGGATCAGCATCCCGTGGCCGGCTTCCGATCCCATGACCTTCTGCCAGCTATAGGTGGTGGCGTCGAGCTTCGACCAGTCCATCGGCTGGGCAAAAACGGCGCTGGTCGCGTCATTGATGGTCACGCCTTCGCGGTCATCGGCAATCCAGTCCGTATCGGGAATTTTTGCGCCCGACGTCGTGCCGTTCCAGGTGAAAACCACGTCATCACCCTTGTCGATCGTCGTCAGGTCGGGGATCTCGCCATAGTCGGCATCGAGGACGGTCAGATTTTCCAGCTTCAGCTGCTTGACCGCATCCTGAATCCAGACATTGCCAAAGCTTTCCCAAGCAGCAACCGTCACCGGTCGCGCACCGAGCATATTCCACATCGCCAGTTCGACGGCTCCGGTATCGGAAGCCGGGACAATGCCTATCAGATAGTCGTCGGGAATGCCGAGCAGTTCGCGGCTCAGGTCAATAGCATATTTCAGCCTTGCCTTGCCGGTGGCGCTGCGATGCGAGCGGCCCATGGCGATGGTGTTGATTTTGTCGAGGGACCAGCCGGGGAATTTGGCGGTCGGACCCGAAGAGAAATTCGGGCAGTCTGGACGCAACTCAGGCGTCGGTATAGTCGTATCAGTCATTAAAACGCTTCTCCTTACAGAGAGCTCGCGCGGCGTTGGGACCGCGTGGCCCAGCGCCGCTTTGTCTGTTGCAACGCAGCATGTCAAGCGCATTTCTGGTTGCGAATGTAACCAGCTATTTCTTTCGAAACAATATTTCGCCGCGTCGGGAAACCAGCAGTTTTTCAAGAGTCACCGGATGAAAATAGGCTTCAACACGCTCTCCTTCAGGCGTAGTGCCATATACTTCATAGCAGCCGCCATCGACCTTCGACTTTTTAATTGTCCAGCCTTGTTGAACCAGGCTGGCTTCTAGATCCGCCCTGCTTTTCCAGCCCGATTGAGGCCCCGCATCGCAGCTCATCTTGCCCGTCGCGAGGGCAGGAGCCGACAAGCTTGCCGTCGCCAGAATAGCAAGTGTTGTGACGGCCAATATGGAATTTTTCATTATAAACCTCTCCCAGTCTAGTTCGGCTAGCGTTTCGCTTCATTTCCTTCTTTCCCATATAGGATAAGGGTTCGCAACAACAGTGTCGAAGTCAGGCGATGAGTGATCATCGATGGCAGTTAGGAGCCCTGGGAGAGTGTTGGAAAAGCGCAGATGAAGTTCGCCGCTAACTCGGCAATGCCGCCCCTGTTTTCCCTATTAGCCCGATATTAACCATCTGATGACTATTTTTTGAGAATGAGACTGAGAAAACAGAAATCTGACGTGATCCGTAGCATATTTGGTCTGGCCGCTGTGTCATTAATGATGACCGCATGTGGTGCCATCCCGGGTGGTCGGGGAGATCAGGCGCAGCGCCCCTCAACGTCCGCCGGCCTCGGTGCGTTTGATCCGAGCCCGTCTGCTCGCCAGTGCTTCAGCGAACTGGGGAAGGCCAATGTGCGTTTTTCGCCATTGCCAAACCGCCAGTTCAGCGGTGGCTGCAGTCAGATTGACAGCATCAAACTGCTTGATGTCGGGGCCGATGTAACCAATCTCGGACCGGTCAAGTGCGAACTGGCGGAAAAATTTGCTGCCTGGACAGAATATGCCGTGAAGCGCGCAGCGCGCCAATATCTTGGCAGTGATCTGAAGCGGATTGAAACCATGGGCAGTTACAGTTGTCGCAATATTGCCGGATCGGGCAAGTTGTCGGAACATGCTCATGCCAATGCCATTGATGTATCGGCTTTCGTGCTCAACGATGGCAGGCGGATATCCGTCGAAAATAATTGGAAAAGCGGACACCGGGAAATGCAGTTTCTGACCGCTATCCACAATAGCGCCTGCAAGCGTTTCGGCACGGTTCTGGGGCCAAATTACAACGCTGCCCACCGCAATCATTTCCACTTCGACATGAGCGGGAATGGATATTGCCGGTAGAGCGATAAGGCCTCTGGTCAGCCCCAAATCTTTGCTTTAGGGCGAGTTGATGACCAATAAAGATCTCCACGACCGTCGTTTCTACCACGCAAAGCAAGAAGCCGAATTTGCCGAGAAGGCCGACATCGGTACTGCCCAGACGCGTGATCCTGCCTATCGACTGGCTTTTCAGGACACGGAGTTCCTGCTCCGCGAAGAACTGCGTCCGGTCAGGTTTCAGCTTGAACTGCTAAAGCCCGAGATGCTGCTCGACGAAGCTGGCATTGGTTCAACCTTGGTCATGTACGGGTCCGCCCGCATCCCTGAGCCGAGCAAGGCGGATGCGCTGATCGAGCTGGCAGAGGATGACGAATCCCGGAAAATAGCGGAGCGGTTGAAGGAAAAAGCCAAATATTATGACGAAGCCCGCGAGCTGGCCCGGCTGGCGAGTGCTTGCGGCCTTTCGGCCAATGGCAAGCGGGACTTTGTTGTCTGCTCCGGCGGCGGTCCATCAATTATGGAAGCGGCCAATCGCGGTGCTGCCGATGCCGGCAAGGAGTCGATCGGACTCAATATCGTTTTGCCGCACGAGCAAGCGCCGAATGAATATGTGACGCCGTCGCTCAGTTTTCAGTTTCACTATTTCGCGCTACGCAAGATGCACTTTCTGTTGCGCGCCAGGGCGGTTGCGGTGTTTCCGGGCGGTTTCGGGACGCTGGATGAGTTTCTGGAGCTGGTCACTCTGGTGCAGACCGGCAAAATGGACAAGCTTCCGATTTTGCTGTTTGGCGAAGCCTTCTGGAACCGGGTGATCAATTTCGAGGCGCTGGCCGAGGAAGGCACCATCGGTCGTGACGACCTGAACCTGTTTCAGTTCGTCGAAACCGCCGACGAGGCCTGGAATATCATTACCGAATTTTACGGGCTGGATTGCGACTAGCGCCACCCGATTATTAGCCGATTATTCGTCCGCAGCGTTGCTTTCGTCCGCTACTGAGGCTTCTTCTTCAGGACCGGCCTCTAGCGTCGCTTCGGCTCCTTCTTCAGCCGCGTCTTCTTCTTCCGCAACCGGAGCAGCCGGCAGGGGCAGATTGGAGCCTTGCGCATTCAGATAGACCATCAGGTTGGCCCGGTCTTCTGCCTTGCCGAGGCCGGCAAAGGTCATTTTCGTACCCGGCGCATAAGCGCGGGGCGAGGTGAGCCAGGCGTTCATGCTGGTCCAGTCCCAGTTGCCCGGGACGCTTTTCAGCGCATCGCTATAGGCGAAGCCGGCGACATGGCCATGCGGCTTGCCCATGGACGCCCAGAGATTGGGGCCGATACCATTGGCGCCGCCCTGGTTGATCGTGTGGCACGCCGCACATTTGCCAAACACCTTTTCGCCCGCTGCGATATCAGCGGTCTGCAGCAGCGCTTCGATCGACGGGCCGGTATCCGCAGCGCCGTCGGAGGATTCGACGCCTTCAATGACATAGCCCATCACTTCGGGGCGCTCATGTTTGCCGGCGTGGAAATATTTGCCGCTGACAATCGAAAAACCCAGAGCCGCGATGCCGCCAGCCAGTACCCAACCTGCAATGGTGTTATTGTTGCTCATAAATTGTCTCAAACCCCTGAGTGAGCGGCGGCCAAGGGCCTGCCAAATTTGTGCTGTCTGTAAAGAGCAGGAAGGAGCAACGCAAGGCCTCAATTGGCGTAATTTGTGCCGACCGCGATACAAAATGGCCTGGACCCGGATCGGCAGGCTACTTCGCTCTTGCCCCGCTGCATGCCGTTCGACTATCGGAGCAGCGACAAGAGGGACGAAATGGACAGCTTTCCGAAAAACGCATTGGGTATGGTCTTGAAAATGGCCGAAAAAGGCGCTGAACAGCCGGAGAAAGCGATTGCATTTCAAGGCGCGCCGGGCGCCAATTCTCATCTCGCGGCGCTCGATTATGCGCCGGACGGCTTGCCGGTCCCCTGCTTTTCCTTCGAAGACGCGATCGATGCGGTGAAGCATGGCAAGGCAGGAAGCGCGATTATTCCGATCGAAAATTCGCTGCATGGCCGGGTTGCGGATATCCATTTTTTGCTGCCCGAATCAGGTCTCCATATTGTGGACGAATATTTCATGCCGATCCGCCATTGCCTGATGGCCCGCTCCGCCGATGCCGAGATCCACACCGCGATGAGCCACCCGCAGGCGCTCGGCCAGTGTCGCCACTACCTGCGCAAGCGCGGGATCATCCCGGTCGCCTATGCCGACACGGCTGCTGCTGCAGCCTTTGTCGCGCAGCACGATGATCCGCATGCCGCAGCTATCGCCCCTCCGCTCGCGGCGCAGATTTACGGGCTGCAGCCCGTGGAGGAAGCGATCGAGGATGCGCCTAACAACATCACGCGCTTCGTCGTGCTGGCCCCGGAAGCGGCGCTGCCGGAAGCCGGTGGCCCGCTGATGACGACCTTCATTTTTGAGGTCAAAAACATCCCGGCAGCGCTGTATAAGGCACTTGGTTGCTTTGCCACCAATGGCGTCAATATGACCAAGCTCGAAAGCTATCAGCAGGGCAGCAGCTTCGCAGCGACCGAATTTTACACCGACATCGAAGGCGCACCCGGTGATCCGAAGGTTGACGCAGCGCTCGCGGAACTCGCTTTCCACTGCAATATGGTGCGCATCCTCGGCACCTATCGGCAGGCGCGGAGCCGAGGGGTCATCGACTGATCATCATTTTGTCGCATTGGCCAGCCTGCCTTCGCTGGGCAATCTGGGAGATGTGACACGGTGCTCTTTGGTGTCAGTGGTGCTTCAGAACCCGGACTGGCAGCCCTAATCGCGGCCAAAAGGGTTCAGCCGTTTGACGATTCGACATCATTGCCGAACAGGACGATCAGTATCCCGAGTATCGCCAGCAGCACGAAGCCAAAGCCCTTGAGCCGGTGCCCCTTGATCAGAAAAGCGCGCCGGGCCGCAATCACCGATTGCAGCGTGTAATAGAGCGCAAAAGCACGGCTGGCATAAGCGATGATCTGGAAGATATTGACGCTCCAGGTCATGAAAAGACCGATCCCGACCAATATCGCATAGCCGGTGCGCGCCTTGATCTTGCCTTTGGTCAGCTCCTCGATCAGCCCGCCCGAGCCACTGGTGTCGGCGATCGCGGCGCTGAACTGCGCGGCCAGCGCGGCAGCGACCAGCAGCAGCGGCAAAATCGGGGTGATGATCCCCATCATGTCGATAATCGCGGTCTCGGTCAGGGCAAATTGCTCGCGCTCGAAACTATAGGCGAACAGGCCGATATAGACCATGTAGATCGCCGCGCTGACGAACTGCGCCAGTCGCATCGACTTTATCCGGGTGGCTGCATCATAATTATGGCCGAGATAGCGCGAGGTTTCAAAGCCCTGCACGGTGATGATCAGGCCGAAGGCGAGAGTGATCGCTGGCCAGCCGGACAGCACCGGCGGATGGAGGAACAAGGTTCCGGCGCTCGCCTTCTGGTAGAAATACCAGGTCAGGCCTACCAGCAGCCCGACGATGATCGCCAGCTTCAGCGTGACCGCGCTATATTCCATTTTCTCCAGCGCCCTGAACCCGTGGGTCCAGCCGACGATCAGGATCAGGATATAGATGATTGAGGTCAGCAGCTTGGCATTGGCCGGACTGTCGAAGCTGGTCAGGCTGACGCCGAACGCCCCGAACAGGTTGAGATAATAGCCGACCGAAATGGTGAATGCGAAAACCAGCGCCCAGGAGGCGGCCAGCTCCAGCCGGTCGATTCCATCATCCTGAACCGGGTCGTCGACGTTGCGATAGAGGATGTTGAACCGGATTGCCGATCCGAACAGAAAGGCACCGAGGCACAGTCCGGCCATGATCAGTGGGGCGATGTAGCCGTAATCCGAGACCAGAATCGGTGCGAGTACCAGAAAACCGCTGCCGATGATCGATGCCAGCGGCGTCACCGTCGCGCGCCAGACTGGAGATTTTGACAGGCGTGGCGCGAGCAACAACAAGCCGGTAGCGATCACCGACAGGATGATTAAAATATTCAATATCAAGGGAAGATCCGATGTTGTTGGCGAATAAAAAGCTGGATAGGCCTTTCGCCAATATCTTGTCGAAAGGTTTCTTAAAATGCCGCCGAATTCGCTCTTTGGGTTGATAGCCCCTTGGGGGAACGACCCGCTACCGGGCGAACGGTGGTGCGTCAGAAACGGTAGCGCGCGCTGATACGCAGTTGGCGAGGCTCCACCGGATGGAAGTGGCGGTCCTCAACCGGCGCGGCCTCGCCCGCCAGCTGCGATTCGTAAAAATAGGTCACGTCCGCATCCTTTGCGTCGAACAGGTTGAACAGCTCCGCGCCGATCGTAAGTCGGCCGACATCAAAATAGGTGCCGACATTGACCAGAGTCGTGGCATCGGATCGTACTGAATCATCTTCGATCAACGGCGCGCTGCCGAAATGACGCAATTGCGTGGTCAGGGTCACCTTCTCGAGCGGCTTGACGGTCAGCCCGGCGGACAGCACTTCCGGCACCGCCCCGGGGATAGACCGCTGGCCGACCGCCGGGCCGACATAGCGGGCGCGGGTGTGGGCATAGGCCGCGTCAATCGTCAGCCAGTTGGCTGGTCGCCAGAACATGCTGGCCTCGACACCATAGCGGCGGGAGCCGTCATTGGCTTCGGTAGCACCGCCATCGCCGACGAAGACCAGTTCTGAATCGAGGGCCAGCCAGAAGCCGACTATCGATGCATCGAACGAGCCCCGCTCAATCCGCGCGCCAACTTCAGCGCCTTCTGCTCTGGCAAAAACCGGTACCCGGTCCGCGGCCAGCCCGCTGACCGGATCAACGGCGATGGTCGCGCCCCGCACATCGTTGGAATGAAAAGACTGGCCATAATTGGCGTAGAGTTCCAAGCCCTCGGCGGCTTTCCATGCCAGACCAGCCTTGGGGCCGAATATTCCTGCATCGCCATTGCCGGAGTTGGCAGCAAGATCGGCGTTCACGTCGTAAAACAGATGGTCGTAGCGCAGACCAAGAAAAGCGCGCAGATTATCCGCCAGTTTTACTTCGGCTGTCGCATGGGCGGCGAGCCCGGTTTCCTTGATCCGGTCGAAGCGTATGGTGTTTATCGGCTTCCCACCGACGCTATTGAACAGGCCGACGCCTGAGATTGCATCATGACGGAGGTCACCGCCGAACTCGAGCGATGCCGGACCGATATTGATCGTGTGGCTAAGCGATCCACCCAAAGTCCATCGCTCATCCTGCTGGACAAATTCGTCACCGTTGACCGGGTCTTCGAGAAAATAGGTGAAGTTCGAGACCAGCCGGAAATCATAATAGGTGGCGAAGGCGGTGATTCTGCTATTCCCGAAATTGGCATTGGCCACCGCGCCCAGTCGCGTGGTGTTGCCGCCGAGATCGCCGTCAACGAAACCGAACCGGTCGATCGCACCGCTCGCAACGGCACGTTCCGGTATCTGGTCCGTCGACCTCCACTGCGAATCATAGGCGTTGAACTGCAAGGAAAAATGGTTGTCCCCGATGCTGCCGCCGGAGAGTTTCACCAGTCCGGAAAAGCGTTCAAGATCCTCGGCCAGGACCCAGGGTCCGTCATAGGATTGGGCTTCTCCCGCGACCAGCAGATCGAGATTGCCGATCTCTGTACTTCCGCCCGCAACGCCTCGACGAAAGCCGAAAGCGCCCGCCTCCAGCTTGGCAAAGGGGCCAATGTTGTCTTTGGTGCGAAATGATACAGTGCCAGCCGCGGAAAAATCGCCGACGTCAGCGAAATAGGGGCCCTTTCGATAATCAATCCGCTCGAGCGTTTCCGGGAACAGGAAGTTGAAATCAAGATAGCCCTGGCCGTGGCCGTGGCTGCGCATGTTGATCGGCGCGCCATCGACGAAACCGGCAAAGTCGGTGCCATGGTCGAGGTTGAACCCGCGCAGGAAATATTGGTTCGCTTTGCCGCTGCCGGAATGCTGCGTGGCGATGACGCCGGGGACATTCTCGACCAGCTCGCCAGTCCGGGAGATCGGCACGTCATCAAAATCAGCATAACCGACGGTGCCTTGCGACCCGCTCTGCGCGATGCCGACTTCTTTCAACGCCCTTCCGTAAACCACGATATCGTCGTCTCTGTCAGCCGGTTCTGCGCGCTGCGTCTGCGCGCTGAGCGGTGTTACGAGAGGAAGAGTGCAAAGCGCGCTGAACGCGTAGAAACTTGCTTTTTGCGGCATAAAAATCCCGTATCAACTGATTTGCGAAACCGCATAAGAATGTTGTGGCAGCCAGATCAAGGTCTGATTCTCATCCTAACAGAACTGAGCTACTGTGATCCGGACCACTATCTCCAGCGACGCCGATCTGGCCAAGACGTTCGATCACATGATCCTTGGCCGGGTCGCAACGAGCCAGCGCTTCGAGAAATGAGTCCTGTTTTTTTGGGGAGGGGCAACTCGGGCGGTGTTTGGGTGTGATCGATCGGCAGTGAGCGGGCGCCATATTCATCGCTTGCTCTATTGGTAAAAGTGAATGGGTTATATAACCCATTTGGTTTTACCAAGAAAGACGGGTGTTGGCTGCTCCGTAAAAGAAAACAAAACGTTGCTCCCGACAGATGGAGCCGGGAGCAACTATTCTCTTGTGATTACGCAGCCTGTTTATGCAAATTGTGCGACACGCAGCCGACATGGCGGTGGTCGGTGCCGCAGCATCCGCCGACGACACGGAGGGACGGCAGTAGCTCGGCCAGTTCCTGGTGCAGCGAGCCAAATTCTTCAGGATTGCCCTCGTCGAGCCTCTCGGCTTCGTCGAGCTCTGCGTGGCTGAGGCGCGAGGCGTTGGCGCGGACACCACCGATGCGGGACAGCCAGTCGGACCCGTCGGCCAGGGTCCCGCGGAAATGATCGGGATGGGCGCAATTGATCATATAGTAAGCCGGTGCGCCGTCCGTTGCCTGATCAACCGCTTCGATCGCTGCGCCCAGCGTATCGCCGCTGGGCAGCCGACCATCGGTCTCGAGCGTGAAGGAAATCACCGACGGCAATCCCGCTGCCTTTGCCGCGCGAGCGATGCCGACCGCTTCCGGGATGCCGGTCATCGTGATCGCCGAGATCATATCCGCTCCGCTCTCTGCCAGCGCGGCGATTTGCGGCGTGTGGATGTGCTGCGCCGTTGCCGCATCGGCGATGGTACCCGCTTCATAACCGTCGCCTGCTGGACCGACGACACCATTGATGACGACGTCAGCGACCCGGTCAGACCAGTTGCTTCGGATCTCCCGAGCAAAGGCCACGGCATCGCGGCTCAGCCGCAGCAGACCTTCCTCGGACAGGCCAAGCTTGCTCGCCCAGATTGGCGTACCGCGCCAGGTCGCCGTGTCGAGAACATAGCCAGTGCCGGCCTCTCTGGCCATTTCGAGGAACCCGTCAAAATAGCGGCGCAGCGCTGCGCGGGCATCATCTTCATCGAGCAGGACGATCGCGGCAAATTCCGGGGCAGAGAAGCCTTGCTGAAAGAACAGCCAGGTTTCCAGTCCGCCGTCCGTAAGCCATGGGCGATCGGTGCGCAGCAGTTTCTCTATAGTATTCATATAATATCTCCTCGTATCTCTTGATGCGAGGGGCATATCTATTGAACTGCTGTGCTATGATAGTCGATCTGTGGTCCGGTTCTCCTACTGGTAATTAAATCAATATTTACAGAAATTTATCGAAAAACTCTGGACCGAGACGGCCGGAGCGTTGCGAAAAACTGGACTCGTGGTACAGTATCGCTCCACGCAGGCAGAGGGACAGACAGTGGCGCGCGGCAGTGAAACCCGTTCGAAAATCATGGATGTCGCGCAAGACGCGATCCTCGCCAAGGGCTTTGAGGCCACTTCGATCGAGGAAATAGTCGCGGGCTCAGAGATTACCCGCAGCGGTTTTTTCTATCATTTTCCCGACAAAAACGCGCTCGCCCATGCGCTGATCGAGCGGCATATCGAGGTTGAGAACGAGCTGTTCGATGATCTGTTTGGGCGGGCCGCTGAACTCGGCGAAGGGCCGTTGCAGACCATGTTGATCGGTCTCAAGCTCATGGCCGAGATGCTGGATGACATGCCCAATGGCCACCCCGGCTGCATCGTCGCCACCGCTGCCTATCAGAACCGGCTGTTCAACCGGGAGGTGCGCGAGGCGAACAAGCGAGCCGTGCTTGGCTGGCGCACCAGGTTTCGGGCGATGTTCGAGGATATTGTTGCGAATCATGACATGAGAGACAATGTCGACCTCGACCAGCTGGCCGACATGGTCAGCGCCGTCATCGAGGGCGGCCTGACGATCTCGCGTGCGCTCGACGAGCCGCCGATTACGGCCCAGCAGGTGCGGCTGATGCAGTCTTATGTGAAGCTGCTCTTTGCTCCCGGGTTCGGGCCGGCTGGTCGTCAACGATAACGGCGGTGCGCCTGCCCCGTGGGCGGGATGCCTATCTTTTGCTCTTGCGTTTCTTGCGCTTCGCGTAGCGTTCGTCGCGAGCGGCTTTTTTCTCGGTTTCCGTGAGTCCGAGGGCCAGTTTCGGCTTGGCCTGCTCTTTCGCGGCCTTGCGCTCGGCCTTTTCCTTTTCGAAAGCGGCGCGTTTTTCTGCGCTCGCGGCCGCCTGCTTCTCTTCACGGGCTTGTTCGGCGGCCTTGCGCTCTGCGATGACTTCCGGACTGAGCGGCTTCTTTGCCTTCAGTTTCTTGAGGGCCGCCTGCTTGGCTTTCTCGGCCATTTGCGTGCGTTCCTGAAAAGTCGGTTGTGTAAATGGCGGCATGTGAAAATATGATTCCTTGATCGAGATGCGGGTTGATGATCGGCTGTAGCCCGAAAACAGATGCCGCCCGTACAGCCATTGTCGTCACGGGGCAATGTTTAAGCGGCGGGGCGGTCCGGCGACGGCGAGGGTCATAGTTGCGAGTTCGGGAACCATCAGCAGAGCAGGACGTAAGACTAACATCATCCGGCAGCTTCAAATCGCCGGAATAGAGATGCGAACGCTGCCACCGTCAGGGAGCGGGCATCTATAATCTGTTGTGAAAGGACAGCTTATCCATGGAAACCACAGAACTCACTGTGAATGGCAAAAGCCACAAGCTGGAGGCCGATAGCAGAGTGACGTTGCTGGACGCCCTGCGCAACCACCTGGGGCTGACCGGAACCAAGAAGGGTTGTGATCACGGCCAATGCGGAGCGTGCACCGTGATCGTCGAAGGCCGAAGGATCAACAGCTGTCTGACGCTGGCCTGCATGCATGACGGCGACGAAATCACCACAATTGAGGGGCTGGGCGAGCCGGGCCATTTGTCCGATCTGCAATCGGCGTTTGTCGCGCATGACGGTTTCCAGTGTGGCTATTGCACACCCGGCCAGATCTGCTCGGCAACCGCGATGCTCGAGGAAGCGAAGGCGGGATGGCCGAGCTTTGTTTCCGATGATCTCGAGGGACCGGACGCGCTGAGCGACGAGGAGATATCGGAACGGATGAGCGGCAATCTGTGCCGCTGCGCGGCCTATCCCAATATCGTCAATGCGATTCGGCAGGTAGCGGGAGGCAAGTCATGAAGCCCTTCACTTATGCCAGAGCCACCGACCGTGCCGATGCGATCAGTCAGGCAGCCGATGCGAGCTATATTGCCGGCGGCACCAATCTGCTCGATCTGATGAAGCTGGAGGTGATGGCACCGGACAAGCTGGTCGATATCAATCGGCTGGATCTTGCGGATATTTCAGAGACGGACGAGGGCGGCTTGCGGATCGGGGCGCTGGTCACCAACAGCGATTGCGCCGCCGATGCGCGGGTCCGACAGGATTATCCGGTGCTGTCACGGGCGATTCTGGCCGGCGCCAGCGGCCAGTTGCGCAACAAGGCGACTACGGGGGGTAATCTGTGCCAGCGGACGCGGTGCTATTATTTTTACGATACAGCGATGCCCTGCAACAAACGGGAGCCTGGGTCCGGTTGTCAGGCACTGGCGGGCTTCAATCGCATTCACGCGATCTTGGGCGCGAGCGATGCCTGCATTGCCACCTATCCCGGCGACATGGCGGTGGCGATGACGGCACTGGACGCGCAGGTCGAAATTGAAATGGCCGACGGCAAGCCGAAGACGGTGCCGGTTCGGGATTTCCATCTGTTGCCGGAGGATCATCCGGAGAGGGACAATATTCTAGAGCCATGCGATCTGATTACCGCAGTGGTTTTGCCTCCGCCGGTTGAGGGCAAGCAGATTTACCGCAAAGTGCGTGACCGCGCTTCTTATGCCTTTGCGCTATGCTCGGTGGCCGCGATTGTGGAGATGAATGGCGAGGCGATCGCTTCGGCGGCGCTCGCCTTTGGCGGACTGGCACACAAGCCATGGCGGGATGCAGACATGGAAGCGCTGCTGGTCGGGCAAAAGCCGTCGGCTGACCTGTTCGGCAAGGCTGCCGACAAATTGCTCTCTGAGGCCCAGGGCTATGGCAGCAATGATTTCAAGATCCCGCTGACCAGGCGGGTGTTGATTTCGGTATTACAGGAAGCCACGGACAAAGGAGCAGCCGCATGACCGCGCATCATAAAATGGACCAGGCGGACTCCCGCAACCGGCTCGACGACATGGTTCAGGGGCTGGTCGGATCGCCGATGAATCGCCCGGACGGGCCACTCAAGGTCTCCGGTCGCGCGACCTATGCCCATGAATGGGACGTGCCGGACATGGTCCATGGCGTGCTGGTCCGTGCGACGATCTCCAAAGGCCGCGTGACGGATGTCGCGAGCAGCGGGATGATTGGCAAAGACGGTGTTCTGGCTGCGATTACCGACGACCGCTTGCTGAGACGACCGGCGCAGGGCGGGGCCAATGAAGCGCCGCCGCAAGGATCCAAGCAGGTTGATTATTTCGGCCAGCCAATCGCGCTGGTGGTCGCCGAAACATTTGAACAGGCTCGCCACGCCGCGAATATATTGCCCGTGCGCTATGAAGCCGAAGGCAATGCGGCCTTTGATCCCGAAGCAGAGGATACCGAAACCGACTTGCCGGACGAAGATCAGCTCGATCAGGGGAATCTTGATCAGGCGATGACGGACGCTGCTTTCAGCGTCGATCAGGTCTATCGCACGCCGGGCCACAATAGCGCCGCAATGGAACCGCATTGCGCGATCGCGAGCTGGGATGGTGACAAGCTGACTCTGCGCGGCAGCTATCAGATGCTCAATTATAATATCAACGAACTGGCCGACGCGCTCAATATGGTGCCGGAGAATATCAGGATGTTGTCGCCTTATGTGGGCGGCGGTTTTGGATCGAAGCTGGGGATTTCGCCGGAAGCGGTGTCGGCAGCGCTGGCGGCCAAAGAGATTGGCAAGCCGGTGTGCGTGACTCTGTCACGACCGCAGGTATTTGAAACCACGATGCGCCGGTCGGAAACCCGGCAGCATGTGCGCCTGGCTTGCGGGACCGACGGCGTTTTGACCGGAGTCGGGCATGAATGCCTGGTGTCCAACCTGCCCGGAGAAGGCTTTTACGAGCCGGTCACCCAAGCGACGCATTTCATGTATGGCGGCAAGAACCGCAAGCTCGGCATCGAAGTGGCGCGGGTCAACCGCACTTGCGGCGGTTCTGTCCGGGCACCGGGCGAAGCGGTGGGCATGCAGGTTCTGGAAAACGCGATGGACGAACTGGCAGAAGCTGCCGGCATCGATCCGGTCGAACTGCGCAAGCGCAATATTCCGGACCGTCACCCGGAGCAGGACCTTCCCTATTCGTCGCGGCGGTTCGTAGAAGCGCTGGATGAAGGCGCACGCCTGTTCGACTGGGACAAGCGCAACAAGAAACCGGGCGCATTGCGGGACGGTGACTGGCTTATCGGTCACGGGATGGCCGGTGCCGCCCGCGTCAACATCCTTTCCGAAGCGAAAGCCAAGGTCACGTTGCTGGCAAATGGCAGCGCGCTGGTGGAAACCGACATGACCGATATCGGGACCGGCACCTATGCAATTCTGACGCAGATTGCGGGCGAAATGCTGGGCCTGCCAGCCGACAGGGTCGAGACCAGTTTGGGTGATACGGACCTCCCCGCCGGACCGGGGTCCGGCGGATCCTGGGGTGCTGCATCCACGGGTTCTGCCGTGTTTCTGGCCTGCGAGGAAATCCGGAAAGAAATTGCGAAAAAACTCGGCATCGATGAATCCGATCTTCGGCTCGGTGACGGGTATGCCGGTCGCGGCGAAGCGGCCCGTCCGATTACCGAGCTTCTGGCAGGCGAGCCGATTGCGACGACCGGTCATATCGAACCCGGCAAGACGCTAGAGGAAATGCAGCAGGCAACCTATGGTTCCTATTTCGCCGAAGTCGCGGTCAATGCGGTGACCGGCGAAGCGCGCGTCAGGCGGATGCTTGGGGTGTTTGGTGCAGGCCGGATCCTGAACGAGAAAACCGCAACATCACAATGCTATGGCGGGATGATCTGGGGAATAGGCAGCGCGCTGACCGAAGAAATGGTGTTCGACAATCGCGACGGCCATATCGTCAACCACGATCTCGCCGAATATCATATTCCGGTCAATCTGGACGTGCCGCAAATTGAAGTGGTGCTGCTGGAAGAGCGCGACGAATGGGCGAGTCCGATTCAGGCCAAGGGCATTGGCGAACTCGGGATCTGCGGTGCAGCGGCGGCGGTCACCAACGCGATCTACAATGCAACGGGAATCCGGATTCGCGAATATCCTGCGACGCTCGACAAGCTGTTGGCAGACCTGCCAAGCCAGTAGACGGCAGATCATTTGTTGGCGAGACACTGTCGTCGAGGCTGATCGCACCTGCCGACCGGACGCTCCCTAGCGTCCGGCGAGTTTTTTTGCTTCCGCAAGATGGGTCCGCCCGATGCGGATCTCGGTGTCGCATTTGAGGCAGGCGATCCACACGCCGCCGCCGTCGTGACGGAGGCCGGCGATCCAGTCGCGCCGGACCAGATGGGACCGGTGCAGGCGGATGAATTCTTCCGGATTGAGCCGTTCTTCCAGGCCGGTAATGGTCTGGTGCAGCAGATAGCTGACATTGCCGACATGAAGCCGCATATAGTCGCGTTCGGCCTCGACCCGGTCAATTTCCGACGCGACGATCCGGCGCAGCTCTGACTTGTAGGGCACCCAGAATTCTTCCGCCCAAGGCGAGTCTTCGGCTTGGCCCGACCTTGGCTCTGCGGTGCGTTCCCGTACGCGGGAAATCGCCAGTGAGAGCCGCTCGCGCTCGACCGGTTTCAACACATAGTCGATCGCCGCAACGTCAAAGGCCTCCACCGCAAAGCGGTCGAACGCGGTGACGAAGATAATGGCCGGCGCATCGGGCTTGCCCGACAGCGCCCGCGCCACGTCCAGTCCGTCCTTTCCGGGCATTGCGATATCGAGCAGCAGCAGATCCGGTTTCAACTGTTCGGTGAGCCGCAGCGCTGCTTCGCCATCGCTGGCGGTTCCAATCAAATCAATATCCGGTTGTCGGGCACAGAGCAGCTGCAGACGCTCGATCGCCAGCGGCTCATCATCAACTATCAGGGTCGTCAGCGGTTTTGGTTCGGTCTCGTCGATCATGGATTATCCAGCATCAAGGGAAAGGTCAGTTGGGCAATATAGCCGCCTTCGACCGGACGTACAGTCTGGAGGCTCGCTTGCCGGCCAAAGCGGGTTTCCAACCGATCACGGACATTCGCGAGGCCGATGCCACTGCTCTTGCCGTCATCTTGCAGATCGACAGGGTGCGGATCGCCGTCGTCGGCGACGGTCAGGATCAGATTGTCGCCATCCGACCGGGCGCTGATTGTCAGAGTGACCGGGCGTTTGCTGTGCGCAACGCTATGCTTGATCGCATTTTCGACCAGTGGCTGCAGGATCAATCCGGGCACCAGCACGCCGAGCAGCTCATCCGGAATATGCACCTTCGTTCGCAGCCGTTCAGGGAACCGGACGGCTTCGATGTCGAGATAGAGGTTTTGCAAATGCACTTCTTCCGACAGCGGCACGTCTTCCAGCGGGTCGCCCGACAGGCTGGTGCGATAGAATTTGGACAGGTTGAGGATCATCTCCTCTGCTTCTTCGGACTGGCTGCGCATGACCAGGGTGCTGAGGCTGTTGAGCGTGTTGAACAGGAAATGCGGATTGACCTGATAACGCAGCGACCGCAGCTCTGCATCCTGCGCCGCCTGAGCGAAGCGGGCGGCCTTGCGCTCGACCTGGCGAACCTCTCCGGCATAGCTAAGGGTCAGATAGAGCGAGGCCCAGCTGACGATGAAGAAAAAGCGGGAAGTGGCATCTTCGGAAATTGCCTTCAGGGCAAAATTGCTCTGCTCCATATATTTGCGCATTTCCTCGACATGCGCTTCGTCCCACAGATTTTCCGGATAATAGACATTGAACACCAGATGGTTGAACCAGGCGATGACGATCGCACAGGGAATGGCGGCGGCGAAAGCGGTGATGATCCGCGTGGACAGCGCCTTGTCCTCAAATTGCCGGAGCACAAGGTACAGCAGATAGGTAATACCGATGCCGAAAATCGTCACGACAATGCGGCGCATCGCCATTTCGCCCTGAGCCGGCCAGTCACCGATCGAAGCCCGCAGCGTCAGGATGATTACATAGAAAAGCCAGAATCCGAGAATCGACAGGATTGCAACCTGATGTCCGACCGACGGTTTGTGATTTCCCAGTTCAAATTTTCTCATATATGTTCAATTCATCCGTTCACGCCAACTTAGGGCAATATGGTATCAATTGTCTCTATGGGAATCGTGTCCGGTCGAACCATGCTTGCCGTTGGTCGAAACTTTATAAGCCGGTCGTGCAATTTTCCCATTTGGCCGGGGTGACCGCCAATAAATCTGCTGTTGCTTAACCAATTACTAACCATGTTCGGGTCAAATGTCTTCGTGGTTCAAATTCACGAGGAGTTGCGACAGCATGACCAAGGAAACACGATCCGTTCCCGGCGCGATGACGCTGGCCGAAATGAAGGAATTTGCGAGTTTCAGCTCCGCAGCGCAGCGTTATATCCGCCGCTCCCTGGATGTCGGGCTGGAGCGATCCAACGCTATCGAAACATGGTCGCGGGACAAGGTCGAGGAAGCCGGGATCAAGGTCCAGATGTCGCTCTATCGCCGGCTCGCCGAGATCCGCAAGGCGATCCCGCGAGATTGCGCCATCGACAGTATCGAGGCGTTCATGCCGTCGTTGATTTCGCTGGCCGCTTATGATTTGGGTCAGGGTCGCATTCACAGTTTTCCCGCCTTTCGTTTTCTCTATGAGCGGCTGCTGGGGCCGGACTCCCGTCCGTGGCTTCCGGGCGCCTTTTGTGCCGCAGCCGCGCTGCCGCATCTGCATCCAAAAACCCGCAAGGGACTGCTGCAATCGATCAGTGAAGCCGCCGCGACGGCGCCGGGCTGGTCAAATCGCGAGCCCAGTTTTTTTCCGGAATGGGTAGAGAAGGTCGATATGAGCAAAGCGGCCCATTGATCGCTATTGGCTAGGCGGAGGCTGGTCGTCCGGTTATCGCTGCTTCATAGTCGCTTTCGGCCCGCTGGATTAGATGCCGGTCGTCTTCATTCCACGGATGAAATCCGGGCAGAAAGAATTTGCACCATGGGATGATGATCGCACGTGCGATGCCGGGTTTGACAAGCAGAAATTTGAGCAATTTGAGCTTCACGCCCCATCCGGTCAGCCCGTCCTGCGCGAGCAGGTCGAGCGCATCATTCCAGCGGTTGCCCCAGAAATTCCGGGTGATCACCAACATCATTAATGCCTTCACCTTCCAGCGCTGCCAGCGGCTCCAGTCGCGGGTCGCATATAGCCATGTGTCATAGGCGACGCCCTTGTGCTCGATCTCTTCCAGCGCGTGCCAGCGCCACAAATCGGCGGTTTCCGGGTCAGAATTCTGCCAGTGCCGGGGATTGGCGAGAAATTGCTGGGCCATGATCGCGGTGAAATGTTCGAGAATCATCGTCGCCGCCAGATTGGTGATCTTGGGCCGGCCCTTGGTCATGCCGAGCGATTCGGTGATCCGCTGTTCGATTCGGCTGGTGTCATAGCCTTCTTCCTCAACCCGGCGGTTAAGCGCCAGATGTTCGCGGCTGTGGATCACCTCCTGTTGAACAAAGGCACGGATTTCCTTTTGCAGCCTTGGCGGGGTCTGATCGCGAAATTCTTTGACGCTTTCGATGAAAAACGCCTCGCCGCGCGGGAAGGTCAGCGACAGACAATTGTAAAAGGCGGTCGCGACGGGGTCGCCATTTTGCCAATATTTGTCCGGTTTGAAGCCCGGCTCGCGTCCGAAACGACGATCGCGGGGGGTGATTTCATGGTCCGCAGGTGTGGGGGTGGTGATGGTTTCCGGTTTGGTGCCGATGGGGCTGAGCATATTCATCAGATGCTTCCAATTTGCGAAATGCAGACTATAGCTAACATCGATATAAATAGGGTTGCTTACATAAATGTCAATAGCGAAACGCCGTCTCTCCCCTGAAGAAAGCCGCAGCATGGCGCTGGCCGCTGCCCGCGACCTGCTGATCGAGACGGGGCCGCAATCGGTGACGTTAAAGGCTGTGGCCAGTCGGATTGGCCGCACCCATGCCAACCTTCTCCACCATTTCGGTTCCGCCTCGGGCCTGCAAAAGGCGTTGGCCGCCTATCTGTCGGCCGAAGTCTGCGGCATGATCGCGCAGGCGATCCTGAAGTCGCGCACCGGTGAAGGCAGCGTGCGTGACATTGTCGACCTGACGTTTGACGCTTTTGACAAGCAAGGCGGCGCAGCGCTCTGGTCCTGGATGATGCTCACCGGCAATGAAGACGCGCTCGACCCGATTGTCGACGCGATCCATGCGCTGGTCGACGATATTGGTGAAGGCGGCCATGAAGACCGGGAAAAGCATGATGACACGCTGGCACTGGTGCTGATGGCGCTGGGCGATGCGCTGATCGGCGACCGGCTATCCGGTTCGCTCGGCCTGCCTCGCGATTCAGCGCGCGACATGGCCGAACGGCAACTGGCCGCAGCCCTTGAGCGCTGGAAATGCGAACAGGAAGAATAGTCTGGGTCAGGCGGTAATTGGGCGGCTGGATCAGTCCTTGGCGAACAACTGGTCATCATTGGCAAAAGCCTTGAACTCAAGGGCATTGCCGCTGGCGTCCTGAAAAAACATTGTCGCCTGCTCGCCGACCTGCCCCTTGAAGCGGATCGTTGGCGCGATCACGAATTTGACGGCGGCTGCGGACAGCCGGTCAGCCAGCGCCTGCCAGGCAGACATTGTCAATACGACACCAAAATGCGGCACCGGCACCTGTTCGCCATCAACCGGATTGATCAGTGGCCGGGGTACAAAATCTGGATCGAGATGAGTGACAATCTGATGGCCGAAAAGGCTGAAATCGATCCAGTGGCTGTCGCTGCGACCTTCTTCGCAGCCAAGCAGTTCGCCATAGAACCTACGCGCCGCATCAAGATCATGGACCGGGAACGCGAGATGGAAAGGGCGCAAGGGCGCCGGGGCTTCAATGGTCATTGCGGGGCTGCTTTTCTTTTGGTGCGGCGAGGAAGAAACAATGGTCAAAATCCAGATTAGAACCCTGGCCCTGAGCTTCTCGCCGCCGGGCATCGGCGAGCATCGCTTCCCGGCTCCGGGTCAATATGATGTCGCTTTCCTGGCCGCTCAGGCCCTCCGCCCGCATTTCGTCGCGGGCGCGGCTGTCCAGCACGGCAGCCAGCGTCTTCAGGTCCTGCGCGGTCTTTGACAGGCCTTCGCGTTTATAGACTTCATCATAAGCCAGCTGCAGCATCCCGGCGCATTGCGTCAGATCGGGCTTGGGTTTGGGCGGCACTGCGGCATCGAGCAACGGCAGGCAGGTGGCCATTTCCTTGCGGACGGCTTGATCCGGATCCGCGGCGTCGCGGGCAATGGCTTGCTGCTCTGCGACGGCAGCCAATATGTCTTCGCGCACCTGTTCTCTGGTTCTGCCGGTTTCATCCATGATCCGCTGACCGACCTGCGCCGCATAGCTGGCTCCCCTTTCGGACAGCAGCGGATAGTCGAGCGCGCTCTCCACGCCGCTCTCCTGTTCCGATGCTGTGATCGCCAATACGGCGACGCAAGACAGGTCGCGCCGCTGGATCTCGTCCAGTGGTTCGGGAGGGCTCGCTGTCGGTTGCGACAGCGCCAGTAACAGAAGAGCAAGCAGGTTCATGGACTGCTGATAGCAAGCAAATGCCGGATCGAGCAATTAGCAATTGAATGGCCACGCCGAACACGGCAAAAGCCGCCAGTGTCAAAAATCCAGAAAATCATCGCTCGCCATCCTTACGGAATCTCGCTGCTTGCGGGCGGCGTGAGCGCAACCGGCTTTGCGCCGCTCAACCTGTGGCCGCTGACTCTGTTGATGCTCGTCTTGTGGATGGCGATCCTGGCCGGCGTACAGAGCCGCAAAGCCGCTTTTTTCAGTGGCTGGCTGTTCGGGGTCGGCCATTTTGTTGTCGGCCTGAACTGGATCGCGAAAGCGTTCACCTTCCAGGCGGCGATGCCGGAATGGCTGGGCTATGTCGCGGTGGTGCTGCTGTCGCTCTATCTGGCAATATTTCCGGCGCTGGCTTCGCTGGTGGCCCGGTGGATCTCCAGGGACCGGCCGCTGGTCCTGATTCCTGCTCTGGCCGGGATGTGGATCGTCACCGAATGGATGCGAAGCTGGATTTTCAGTGGATTCATCTGGAGTCCGCTGGGCACGATAGCGCTGCCATTGGGCCGAATGGCGGATCTGACGATGTTTATCGGTTCTTACGGCCTTTCAGCGCTGCTGTTCGCCGGGGCCGGCGGCCTGTGGCTGTTGTTGCAGCGACAATGGAAGCCTGCAGTGCCGTTCATTCTTGTCTTTGCAGGCCTGTCGATCCTTCCGGGCCACGAACCGACTCCGGTTGCGGCGGACCAGCCGCTGATCACCGTGGTCCAGCCCAATATCGGCCAGCAGGACAAGTGGCAGGCTGGCTACGAGGACCAGAATCTGGCCAAGCTCGCTCAACTGACGGTGCGAAAAGATGACCAGCCGCGCCTGATCTTCTGGCCCGAAGCGGCGATCCCCGACTATCTGGAAGCCGGATATCCGCAGCGCTATTATTATGGGCGCCCGCCGCAATTTGTGCGTCAGCAGCTCGGTGCGCTGATGAAACCTGGCGACGTGCTGGTTCTTGGCGCGCTGAAGCTTGAATTTGATGAGGCCGGCGGCCGCGCGATCGGCGCGCGCAACAGCGTGTTTGCAATGGACGCACAGCGCGAGTTGCTCGGACGTTACGACAAGGCGCATCTGGTACCTTATGGCGAATATCTGCCGATGCGCCCGTTTTTGTCAGCTATCGGCCTGTCCCGGCTGGCACCCGGAGACTTTGATTTCTGGCCGGGCCCCGGTCCCCGCTCGATCGATCTGGGCGCATTCGGCAAGGTTGGCCTGCAGGTCTGTTATGAAATCATCTTCTCCGGACAGGTTGTGGATCGTGACAACCGGCCCGACTTCATCTTCAATCCTTCCAATGATGCCTGGTTCGGCAGCTGGGGGCCGCCGCAGCATCTGGCGCAGGCGCGGCTGCGGGCGATCGAGGAGGGGCTTCCCGTGATCCGCTCGACGCCGACCGGCATTTCGGCGGTGATCGACGCCAACGGAACGGTCAGAGCCAGCGTGCCGATGGCGCAAGCAGGTCGTATCGACAGCCGCCTGCCAACAGCAAAGGCGCCATCGCTATTTGCCCGCTATGGCAATGTGCTGCCGCTCGGCCTGGCGATGATTTTGCTGCTATCTGCCATTGCCATCCGCGTGCGTGCTCGTTAAAGCACATATAAACATTTCCTTATGTCCCATCAGCCGGCTTGTTTCTGGCTAAAATTCAGGAATTTATCATGCGTTCAGAATTTATCTTCACCTCCGAATCGGTCTCTGAAGGCCATCCTGACAAGGTTTCCGACCAGATTTCCGACGCGATCGTCGATCTGTTCCTTTCCAAAGATCCGGAAGCACGGGTTGCATGTGAAACAATGACCACGACCGATCTCGTCATTCTCGCCGGCGAAGTGCGCGGCAAAGGCATGATCGATACCGACGGAAACTGGGCTCCCGGCGCTCAGGAAGAGATCCAGCGTGCGGCCCGTGAGACGGTAAAAAAAATCGGCTATGAGCAGGACGGGTTCCACTGGCAGAATCTGACGTTCGAAAATCACCTTCACCCGCAATCTGCCCATATCGCGCAAGGCGTTGACGAAAGCGGTAACAAAGATGAGGGCGCAGGCGATCAAGGCATCATGTTCGGCTATGCCAGTGACGAAACACCGGATTTGATGCCGGCGACATTGCATTATTCGCATCAGATACTGAAGCAGATGGCCGACGACCGCCACAGCGGCAAAGCGCCGTTTCTCGAGCCCGACAGCAAAAGCCAGGTGACGCTGCGTTATGTGGATGAAGTGCCGGTCGAGGCGATTGCCCTCGTGGTCTCGACCCAGCATGCGCCGGGCTATTACAAGGACAGCGACAATCCGGAGCTCTATGAGGAATTGCGCGAATATGTCATGGGCGTATTCCACAGCGTGCTGCCGGAAGGCTTCATCACCGACAACACGGTGATCCACGTGAATCCGACCGGACGCTTCGAAATCGGCGGCCCCGACGGCGATGCTGGTCTGACCGGCCGCAAGATCATTGTCGACACTTACGGCGGAGCCAGCCCGCATGGTGGCGGTGCGTTTTCCGGCAAGGATCCGACCAAGGTCGATCGCTCTGCTGCCTATATCACGCGCTATCTGGCAAAGAATGTCGTCGCGGCAGGCCTCGCCAAGCGCTGCGCGATTCAGCTGTCCTACGCCATCGGTGTTGCCGAACCGCTGTCGATCAATGTCGACCTGCACGGCACCGGCACGGTCAGCGAAGAGAAGCTGGAAGAGATATTGCCGAAGCTCGTGCGTCTGACGCCCAAAGGCATCCGGACCCATCTCGGCCTCAACAAGCCGATCTATGGCCCCACCGCAGCCTATGGTCATTTCGGTCGTCAGGCAGAGGGCGACTTCTTCACTTGGGAAAAGACCGATCTGGTGGATGCACTGAAGGCCGCAGTCTGAGGCGGGCCTTGTCTGCCGCAGCATCTGCCTGATGACCGCATATAAAGACGGCGATCCGACCACTATTCGCCAGCTCTATGGTCGGCGGCAGGGCCATGCGCTGCGCGACCAGCAGGTGGAACTGGTCGAGAAGTTGCTGCCGCAAATAGCGGTTCCGACGGAGGGGCCGGTTACGGCACGGTCGCTGTTTGGCGGCGATAGGCCGCTGCATTTCGAAATCGGATTTGGCGCCGGTGAGCATCTGGCGGACCGTGCAGACATGTTGCCGGATCATGGTTTTATCGGCTGCGAGCCATATCTGAATGGCATGGTCGGCGCGCTGCAGCATGTCCGTGATCGCCATCTCGCCAATGTCCGCTTGCACATGGGCAATGCGCTGGACGTGCTGGAGCGGATCCCGGATGGTGCGCTTAGCTTTGTCTATCTGCTGCATCCCGATCCATGGCCCAAGGCGCGTCATGCGAAACGCCGTTTCATGAATGATGGGCCGGTCAATCTGATCGCGGCGAAACTGAAGCCCGGCGGCGAATTCCGCTTCGGGACCGACCATCCGGTATATCTGGAATGGGCCTGCATGATCATGAACCAGCGGCCGGAGTTCGAGTGGCTTTGCGCCAGTCCGGACGACTGGATGAAGCGGCCCGGCGGATGGCCGGAGACGCGCTATGAGGCCAAGGCGCGCAAGCAGGGCCATGATGTCTGGTACTTTCGATTCAGACGACGCTAAAGTACGAAATCGTTGTAAAACAATGTACTTAGTGGATTCGCCTTACGCTAGAATTGCCTCCATTTCGCCCCTTTTTCCGCTTGCGTGATTGCCCGGTGATTGCCAGAAAAGGGACACGAGGTTTCGGATGGCAACAGGAAAAATCACGAAAAAATCGATAGATGCGCTGGAGCCGAGCAGCTCGAGCCAGCTCCTTTGGGATACGGACCTCAAAGGATTCGGTGCGAAAATCACTCCAGCCGGCTCGATATCCTATGTGCTGCAGTTCCGAATGGGCGGCCGTGAAGCTCGAACAAGACGCTATACTATCGGGGCGCACGGGTCGCCGTGGACACCGACGACAGCGAGAGTGGAGGCGGAACGCCTTCAGTTACTAATTGCGCAAGGTATCGACCCTGTAGACGATGATAAGCAGAGGCGCCGCGAAGCCGTCGATCTCGCATTCGACAACTATGCGTCGCATTTCGCTCGGTCCTGCAAGGGTGTTGGCTGGGCGAGGCTCGTTGAACGCGTCATCCGGCTTTACCTTGAACCGGTTATCGGAAAAAAGCCGCTTCCCCGAGTTTCGAGGCCGGATATCGTAGCCGTCCTGGACAATATGCCCGAGCATCAGGTTGCCAATCGCCGGAATGTCTTTGCGGTGATGCGGCGCCTATTCCGATGGGCTGTCAGTCGTGGCGATATCGAGCGCAGTCCTATGGAGGGAATGGAAGCACCACCGCCGGTAAGACCGCGGGATCGCTGGCTACAGGACGACGAGCTTCGACACATTTGGGAGGCAGCTCCCGAATGCTATCTTTGCTTCGGTCCAATTGTCCGCTTGCTCATTGCAACAGGGCAACGCCGCGAAGAGGTTTCAGGAATACATTGGCAAGAGGTTGATCGGAAAGACCGGTTTTGGACGCTACCAGGTTCACGAACAAAGAATAATGAACCAAACGCGATCCCGCTGAACGACCTTGCCGTTGCCGAACTCGATCGGCAGGCAGGTGGCGCAAACTGGCCGAAGAAAGGACGCGTGTTTGCCACGTCAAGCGGGGCAGGCTTTACCGGCTACGCCAAGGGCAAGAAGAAACTGGACGGTCTCATAGAGCAAAAACTTGGTGAGCCATTGCAACCCTGGCGGCTGCACGATCTTCGGCGCACGCTAGCGACCAACTTCCAGCGCCTCGGCGTTCGCTTCGAGGTTACAGAAGCAGTCTTGAACCATGTCAGCGGCTCAAGAGCAGGCGTTGCAGGGATCTACCAACGCCACGACTGGAAAAAGGAGAAGAGAGAAGCGCTTTATGATTGGAATGAGCATCTGGTCCAGATACTGAACGGGTCCGAACAGGCTTGAAGCATACGCTTGAGGAGCCATGGCTTGCAAATCTCAGGTCGATCCCTGTTCCGCGAGCACCGCAATCAGCCGGGAGACGTTCGCGAGGGATTGGTCATGATATCGCCTTAGAGCTTGGACGCGCTTCGACGGAGACGCCAAAGCATTGCCCTCCAGCTCCGCAAGCGCCTCCAGAGCGTTTGGCAGGACGTCAGGCTCCAGCCTTCTTACGATGTGCAATCGGTCGCTAATCAGGTCGACCGTCTGCCTTAGAAATCTGTTTTCCGAACCCAAGGCAAAAATCGAAAAAACATCGCCAACGCGGTCAGCGTAGGTGTCGATCGGTGCGGCTAGATCAGCCGTGTCGATTTTCCGTGGTGCTGGATCGGCCACGCTTTCCAAGAGAAGAACATTTACTGCGAGCATGTCGCGCAACGAATGTTCGGTCAGGAGCGTGACCCGGTACCCCTCGCCAGGGGTCAGATCGACAAGACCTTCGCCGACAAGTTGATTGAGGCTGTCTCGCACAGGTGTCATGCTGACACCGAACTCGTCTGCCAATCGCATCGCTTCGAGTTTCTGGCCGATCGGCCAAGTACCCTCCATCAATGCCCTTTTCAGGCGGCGATAGGTCGGTTCCAGGACGTGTGCGGGGCTCATCTCTTGTAGCGACGAGCTTCCGCAAATTCATGGACAGCTGCAAGCTGCTCGGGCCGAAGCGCATCGGTAGCCTGCGGATAATTGGCTACCTCTTCACCGAGCAGAATGGATGGACACTGACCTTCGTAGCTCCCAAGATTCGGCCGGTGCTGCGCATAACCTGCCAATTCAGCAAGTTCGGGCGGAAAATTTCGCGCGACCTCTGGCGGATATGCCAGCCAAAGGTTCTCGTACGGCTTGAGCCAGCCGAGGCTGTAGCCGATCACAACGCCGCGTCGGACGTCTTCGGTCAAGTTTGGTCCAGCACCGTGCACGGTCGAACCGAGGAAGCAGATCGCATCACCTGGCTTGCTTGCCGCAACAATCGGATCACCGAGCTGATCGAGGCTCTCGACAGGACGTTTATGTGTCCCGGGATAAATGCGGGTCGCGCCGTTGGATGAGTTGAAGTCGGTGAGCGGCCAAATGACATTGAGCAGATATTCGTGTTCACCCTTTGCACCTGCCCACATGTCGTGATCGCAATGCGGGAATTGTTCGATCTCGCCGGGGTGAATGGCTATTGCCTGGGCCACATTGAGCTGAATTCGGTCGCAAGCCTTTCCGAGCACTTCGCGGGCCAGCGAAAGGATGAGAGGCTGCAGAACAAGGTCACAGGCCCAGCGGGAGCGGCGCAACAAACTACCGAAACGCTTCGTGCGAAACCCGTAGAAATCGCCGTGACCCATAGGGGTTTCGGTAAAATCCCGTTCAAGATCTGCATCGAGCGCCGCGATGCTGCTCTGAGGAAGGAGGTCCGGAATGATGCAATAGCCATCCTTCTGCAGCCGTTCGAGCCAATCGATTGATTTGATATCGCTCATGACACCACCTCCGATGCCGCCTCGGCGACCCGATAGGCACCTTTTCGATAGATACCGCCGCGAGCGAGATCGTCCGGCGTGTCGCAATCTATATCGATCTGCAGTGCGACAAGGTCCTCACCGTCAATCCTGCAGCCGCCGCCAAGTGTGCGACATTGCCAGCCGAAGTTTTCGATTTGGCGGAACCAAACTCTATTGGCCACAGCGGTGTAGCCCGACAGTCCGGTCTTTAGGGCATGCTCGGCAAGCGCGGTCACAAGTTGGTCGCGTGCCGTGCGGCGCTCAAACCGCGAGAGCGTGGGTTCGATGCAGAAACGCGTGATCTCGCGAAAATCGGACCGAGAGGGTATCGGACCATCACACAGACAGGGGAATAGCTCCCCGAGAATGTGAGCGCCGTCAGTCCGCAAAAGGCGCGCTGAAGCGCGATGACGGCCTTCTCCGTCGGTCAGCACCAAATAGCTCGCATCGGGCGTATCGAACTGGTCGATCTCGTATGCATCATCCAAAACGGGAACATCCCATTTGAGAAGATCGACGAATACCCGCTTGCGCGCCTCGAACATTGCGCGAAGTGCTGGATCCGAAGGGCAAGCTTGGAGAGAAACTGGGGAGTGTTGCATGGCGGCTACCTGGCGATTTGAAGACAGGTCGCCTTTCACCAGATCGGGGCGATCGCAGACATACCAAGAACTGGGGATGCTGCGACTTTGGGGTGCTCATAATCGTGTCATCGGACGCAGTCGCAACGGCGAGCTCGCTCTGTTCTGTTCCTCTCTTCAAATCTTAAATCAGCCAATCTACGGGCCTTGGCGACGTGAAACCTCAATTGGGCACAACGACCTTATGCCCGTAAAGCGCGTCGATGATGGGGCACCCGGGAACGTCGCCGCCGTCGCACTGAGCCGAGACATCGGCAAGCGTTCGCTCGAGCTTCTTCAGGTCAATAATTTTCTGCCGAACGCTCGCTAGATGGCCGTCAGTCAACTCTAAAACCTCACCACAGCTGTAGTCGTGAGAATCGACGAGAGTGAGCAGACTCTTGAGCTCTCCGATCGAGAAGCCGAGATCACGGCCACGCAGGATGAAACCAAGCCGCGCTTGGTCATCGCGCGAATAGAGCCTGTGCCCGCTGGCCGTGCGCTCGGGCGGCTTCAGCAGACCGATCTTTTCATAATAGCGAATGGTCTCAAGGTTGCAGCCTGAGCGATTGGCCAGTTCGCCTCGCTTGATCATTTTTGATGTCGTCATATGCCGCGTGCCAATTTGTGCTTGAACCTGTAGTGACTACAGAGATTATATTGAACTCCATGGCCGATCAAACGCAAAAGACCTCCCAGAGATTGTTGGCGAGCGGTGGCGCATTAAGTGCGGTTTTTGCAGCCTCCTGCTGCATTGCTCCGCTGCTCCTGTTGAGCCTCGGCGTCAGTGGCGCGTGGATCGGCAATCTGACCGCGCTCGAACCCTATAAGTGGATCTTTATTGCCGTAGCGGTCGCTTGTCTGGGCCTTGGATTTTGGCATGTCCATTCCCGAAAAGTCGAGACTTGTGAGGACAGTACATATTGCGCGCGTCCTGAAGCGAGCCCGATCCTAAAAAGCGCCCTGTGGCTGGCAACCGCCTTGGTTGCTGCCTCGGCCACGGTCGATTGGTGGGCGCCGCATTTTTATTAGGAGTTAGACGGATGAAAAAAACAATGATTGCCGTTGCTGCCGGATTGGCCATCGCCGGAGCAGGCATTGGGGCAGTTACGCTCATGCCGCAGTCCTCGAACGAGAAAACCGCTCAAAGTGCTGAAACGTTGCAAACGGCAAGCTTCGCGGTTGAAAATATGACCTGCGCGACCTGTCCGATCACGGTGCGGCGCGCAATGGAAGGCGTTGCAGGTGTGCATGATGTGACAATCGATTACGAAGCCAAGACTGCTACAGCGCATTTCGATCCTGCCAAAACCACCATGCGCGACATCGCCACTGCTTCGACCGAGGCAGGCTATCCTGCCCAAACACAATTTAGCGGGACCGACCTCTGATGCAATTACAATCCACGCTCACGTGCCCTCAGTGCGGACACCAGGAAATCGAAACCATGCCGACCGACGCATGCTGGTTTTTCTACGCCTGCAAGGGCTGCGGAATGAAGCTGAAACCCAATGCAGGCGACTGCTGTGTCTTCTGTTCGTTCGGCACAGTGCCTTGCCCGCCAATTCAAGAAGCGCGTGCCAATGGCACAAGCGTTGAATGCTGCTGAGGTCAATGACATGAACGAACGCAGCTTCGATCTTATCGTACTCGGCGTCGGAATGGCGGCGGTGAATGCCGCGAACAAATGCGCCGCTGCAGGTTGGTCGGTCGCAGTGGTTGACGAACTTCCCTATGGCGGCACCTGCGCGCTGCGCGGCTGCGACCCCAAAAAGATGCTGCGGCGAGGCGCCGAAATCATCGATGGAGCTCGGCTGATGCAGGGCAAGGGTATTGAACCGAATGATATCGCGATCAACTGGGCTGATCTCATCGCCTTCGCTCAGAGCTTTACCGACAGAATGCCCGAGAAGATCGAGGGCGGTCTCGACAGTAACGGCGTCACCACGCTTCACGGGACGGCGCAATTTGCTGGCGAAGACACGATCGAAATCGAGGGCCAAGGGCGGTTTCAAGCCAACCATATCCTGATCGCTACTGGCGCCAAGCCCCGCCCGGTGGATGTTCCAGGTGCCGAACACCTCACCAACAGCACCGAATTCATGCGGATGGACGCCCTCCCGAAGCGTATATTGTTTATCGGCGGCGGGTTCGTCTCGTTCGAGTTCGGTCATATCGCTGCACGAGCTGGCAGCGAGGTGCAGATCATTGATCGCGGTGACAGGCCATTGAAGGCCTTTGACACAAACCTCGTCGAAAAGCTTGTAGCACGAGGCGAGGAAATTGGGGTGGGATTGCGTCGGCGTACATCGCTGAAATCGATCGCCACTGACGGCGTCGAATTCATCGTCACTGTCGAAAAGAATGGTGAAACCGAAGACTTGCACGCCGATCTGGTCGTGCACGGTGCGGGACGCGTGCCTGAAATCGATCGCCTGAACCTGAGCGCTGCCAATATCGAGGCGGGAGACAAGGGAATAGCAGTCAATGAATATTTGCAGAGCCTGTCCAACCCGAAAATCTACGCCGCAGGCGATGCGGCCAACACGCACGGGCCTCCGTTGACACCTGTCGCAGTATTCGAAGGCAAGGTCGCTGCCTCCAACATGCTCAAGGGCAATCAGACCAAGCCAGACTATCGCGGCGTGCCCAGCGCTGTGTTTACAATTCCGGAATTAACCCGCGTCGGAATGCTCGAAGAAGAAGCAGAGGAAGCCGGTCACAATATCCGCGTCGCGGAAAACGACACAGGCAATTGGTATTCCAATCYTCGCGTTGGCGAGACCTGTGCTGCCACCAGAATTATCATCGAYAAAGACACCGACACTATCCTCGGCGCGCATCTGYTTGGACCCGAATACGGGGAGATYATCAATTTCTTCGGCCTTGCAATGAGGCTGTCACTGACAACTCGAGATCTGAAGAAATTGGTCGCGGCCTACCCCTCGGTTGGCTCGGATTTAGGGTCCATGCTGTAATCTGCTCGAKACCAGCTGTTGATCGTCGGCTTCTGGTGAAGACGTTAGCTGCTTGCATGGTTTGGGGCGTAGAAYWTTCACTTTCCATCGAGCKTGATGGTCAGCAATTGACGGYCTCCGAGCGRTTCCGGCSTTAGAGCTTCTGTTTCGCCAATCATCCCGCATCGCGCCATCGGATGATATCGGAAAAYCCGATCAGACCATCGAACAGCGCCGAAACGATCAAAGAYTGCTTACAGTGAACCTGRTAGCGTTCTCGCGCCATTTTGAGATGCTGGATKACKGTTTCGGTCGCAATCCCRAGGATCWTGGCCGTCTCGGCTGAGGTCTTGCCTCGTGCGACCCACARRAGACATTCGCGCTGCCGGTCGCTCAGGACMGGYACSGATTCSTCGGATTGAGCYGAGCCCAGTCCMAGTGCACAGCTCAGKGCGAGCGTACCGACCATTTCTGCGACCGCAAAGCGACTGTGTGGCAGGTCTCGGTCGGGGCAGACCGCAAATGTACACGTTCCGCGCGCAAGACCGGGCAAATGTCGCGGGACAGTGTAGCCATCACCGATTCCGCATTCGCGCCCCACCGCCAGCATCTGGCGATCACCGCGAGTTAGCGGGATCAGTTCGCCCAGTGAGCCCCACGCAAAGCCGACAAACGACTTGTCGCAGGCTCGCCGGACCGGATCCTGTCCGGCCAGATCGAACCCGACATACACCTTGGCCCATTCGTCGGGATAATCATGCAGGAGCAAACCGGGAGCCTCGCACGATCCTGAACGCAGCTCGAGGCTCAAGGCGAAGTGGTCGAAGCCAAGCCGCCGAGAGACTTGCTTCAGCGCCTGGTCGAGTTCCTCGTCTGACTGGACATTGACCAGTTCGGATGCGAATTCCTCCGCGAAATAAGCCTGCATAGCCCTGCCCGTCCGATCGGCAGGGCGCTATCCAACACGCCGCCGTCCGATCGCCTGCTGGTGGCCAGTCCCGGCGCTTCCATTGCACCGGTTCCGGCTGCTGCAGTTGCGCCCCCGAAGGTCGGGTTCCTTGCGGCGTCGGTCGCGAGATGCAGATCGCGCCACAAGGAGAGGCATAACGACTTCAGCGAATTTGGGATGACTTTGCAAGGACGTAGGCCTGATATTCGTCTGGCCTGTGACTGGTAGGCCAGCCGGGCGAATCCGATTTCGACGCCAGTTAATTCGCACAACGCTTGCCCCGTGAGGGATTGAGCAATTCACGATAACCCTCAGCCGCCATGCGATGCGCTTCGGCGACGAGGCGCTGTGTCTGCCGGCGATGCGATGATGTTTTCCAGTCGATCGCGCGGCCCGCTTTGAGGCCTGGATAGATCAGCGCCTTGGCGAGCTCTTGCAATGTCACCTGCTTGGGTGAGGCGTCTTCGAGCAGATCGAGAATGGCGAGCAGGATGCTCAGTCTGTAGCGTTTGTAAGCAGATGGCTTGAGGAGTCGATGGTGCGCCTTTGTCGCCGCGCCTTCTTTCGACCGGTGGAATTCACTGAGAGCTGCTACGCGGACACCAAGATCGGCATCGTCGGGGACGACATAGCCATCAATGCCGGGAGTTGGCTCGCGCGCCAACAGGACGCGGTGACGATTTCGCGTATCGGAAACCACCATGTGCTGTCCGGCATCGTTCTCGTGCTGGGCAATCACCCTGCACTCAGCCAATGTGCCTCTGATTCCGGCAAGGTCCCGGGCGCCGCCAGCCACGATAACGACGCTTGCGTTCGCATCGCTTCTCCAGATCGCCGGGCTGTCTGTGGCCGAAACACTCGGATCGAACGGGAAATTCTAGGCCCCATGACCGAGCTATTCGCCGCGCGGCGGATGGTTTCTTGTCGCCGGTATCGCGCGAATGAAGTCTGGCATATTGATCCTTGTACGCCGGATTGCGTCGCAGGAATTCCTGCGCGAAGTCCGAAAAATCGAAGTCGCCTGTACCAGTATCGTCGGCAGATGATTGAGCCATAGAGCACCTCCTTTCGGCTCGGATGGCTAGCGCCGCGGGATAACAGCGGACATTCCAAGCATGTGGAGGGGCCCTCCCCAGTACTAGGCATGTGAGTGCCCTATATCGGCGCGACCGCAACGCCGGGCGGGTATCATGATGCCTCGAAAATGGAGACACTTGCCCCTTGCAAGCTGCTTTTGTCTTGGGCACATTCGACCCGCGCGGTTTGAAACTCTGGCGCCGACCGCGTGGATATTTCCGCCAGCCATCATGCACGCCGGTCCGCTCAAGGCCCGGCGGCCCAACCGGTCAAGGGACGTCGATACCTCCTGAACGGCGGCACAGTACTGGATCCCGCACTCGGCTTGCGATGAGGAGCCGCCGATTGCGGTTGCCTCCCAGTCCATTGCATGAACCAGCTTTCTGCCGACACCCGGCGAGACGATCATCAACTATCGAGCTCCGCGCTGCGAACCCCGGCACCGCAAGCTCGGGTAAGCTCGCCCTGCCCGCTCGACGCCCTGTACCGCCGAGAGAGCGCATGCCTGCTTGCCTATTTTTCGCGCTGCGTCGGTCGTGAGCGAGCCCGCGATCTGGTCCAGGACGTTTTCGTGCGCGCTGCGACCAGCCCGCAACTGACAGATCTCCGGAACCCGGCAGGATTTCTATTCCGGATCGCTCGCAACCTGCTGGTCGATGAAGCCCGCAGACAGAAATGCCGCATCAGGACGGTGCCACTGGTCGAAAACACCGATGCGCCGTGCTGCGCCGAGCAGGAGGACAGAATTGAGGTGGAAGAGACGACCGGGCGCTTCGAGACCGCGTTGGCGCAGTTGCCCGAGAAAACGGCGGGCATCTTCAGGATGAACCGCTTCGAGAAAAAATCCTACCGTCAGATCCACCAAGAGTTGGGCATCGCGCTGCCGACAGTCGATTATCACATGATGAAAGCGCTCGCGCATCTTCGCACGGTTTTCGCTGATCGGGCCTGAATGCGCGCGACAGATTTACCGCACAAAGATCAGGCTTTGCAAATTTAATTTCATTTGAAACTAAGGTGCTCGTGAATGCCTGCGTCATTCCCTGTGGCGACATAATCGCAACAGATCAGGGAGATGACAATGCAATCGACAATCCGGACAATTACGGCGCTCTTGGCAGGAACCGCCCTGGCAGGCTTTTCTTCGCCGCTTCTCGCCCAATCCGCAGGGCCGCCCCAGAGTGAAGTCGATGAAGTGCAGGACGATCATTCGGATGTCGCCAGCGGGGACAACGCGATCGTCGTTACAGGAACGCGGATCCGGGGCTCGCGGATCATTGGCGATACAATTTCGCTCGACCGCGAGGCGATCGTCGAAGCGGGCCAGATCGATCTGGGCGAAGCGATCCGGACACTTCCGCAGAACTTTTCCGGCGGGCAAAATCCAGGTATTGGATCAGGCGCAGGGTTCGCCAACAGCAACGTAAACTCGGCCTCAAGCGCAAATCTGCGCGGTCTCGGACCAGATGCGACGCTGACACTCCTCAACGGCCACCGGCTACCCTATGATTCCGCTTTTGCAGGGGTCGACATTTCATCCATCCCGCTCGCGGCGGTCGACCGGATTGAAATCGTTCCGGACGGAGCCTCGGCCCTCTACGGTTCAGATGCGGTCGCGGGCGTGGTCAATGTAATCCTTCGCCGCGATTTTGAAGGCATCACGACATCCGCGCAGATCGGCGCAAGCACGGATGGCGGCAATTTCCGCCAGCAGGCCGATATAGTGGCGGGCACGCGCTGGAGCGGGGGCGGGTTCTTCGTCGCTTACGATTTTGCAAACAATTCGGCGATCGAGGCTGGCCAGCGCTCCTATGCCAGCTCGCTTGATCCGGAGACCACGCTCTTCCCCTCGCAGCAACGCCATGCCGTTACGCTTTCGGCACATCACGAACTCGCGCCCGGCCTCGAGGCCAGTATCGACGCGCTTTATTCAAGCCGAAGCTCAACGCTCGTGGCCGCATCATCGGCATTTCGATCGGAAGCCGATCCGGAGGTGGAATCCTATACGCTCGCCCCGTCACTGAAATTCGACGTCGCAGGAGACTGGCAGGCAACAGTGCTGGGAGTGTTCGGCCGCGACCGGACGCACTACCGGACCGCCTTCGCGCTGCAGGACGGGTCGTCGAGCGTGACCGAGGGGTGTTTTTGCAATGAGGTTTTCTCACTCGAAGCGGGCCTGGAGGGTCCGCTGTTCACGCTTCCCGGAGGCGAGGCGCGTCTGGCTGTCGGCGCGGGTCTGCGAAACAACACGCTCGATTTCAGGCGCAGCGAAGCGGGAAATTTACTGATCGCTTTCGACAAGACGCAGCGCGCGCGTTTCGCCTATGGCGAACTCTTCCTGCCGGTCGTTTCGCCGCGTAATGCAATCGATGGAGTCGCCGAGCTGACCCTTTCGGCGGCGGCGCGTCACGAAGATTATCCAGGCCTCGATCAACAGACGACGCCGCGCTTTGGTTTGAGCTACGCACCGGTCGAAGGGCTGACGTTGCGCGGCAGCTGGGCGCGCTCGTTCAAGGCTCCGACCCTCTTTCAGCGTTTCATACCCTATCAGACCATTCTGCTGCCAGCGGCCGTATTCGGCGCCGGAGCGGGGTCCGACACGGTGTTTTTCACAAGCGGCGGCAATCCGGACATGACATCGGAACGCGCGCGCAGCTGGACCGCCGGTATGGAGCTGCAGCCGGTCGCCATTCCCGAACTGACGATTTCGGCCACTTGGTACGACATTCGCTATCAAGACCGGGTGGTGCGACCGATTGCGGGCTCGATTGCGGCTGCTTTCCGCGACCCGGGGTTTGCAAACCTGATCGATTTCTCTCCCGATCCGACAACTTTATCCGAGCTCATTGCTGGATCGCTATTCGGTCTCGAAAACTTCTCGGGCTCCCCCTACGATCCCGCCAATGTTGCCGCCTTTGTCGACAACCGGAACAGAAACGTTGCGGTTTGGGCCATCGAAGGCGTGGATGCGAGGATCGCCTGGAACCAGAACCTGGGCGACGAACAGTCACTTTCCTTCGATCTCTCGGGCAGCTTCCTCGATAGCCAGCAACAGGTCACGCCCGATCTGCCCGAGGTTCAGCTAGCCGGAACGGTTTTCAATCCACCACGCTACCGTGCGCGGGGCACGGCGCGCTATCAGTCTGGCGGGTTCGCGGCCAATATCGCCGCCAACTATATCGGCGCGCTGCGCGACCGCCGCTTCGAGGAAGAGCGCCGCCTTTCGCCCAGCGCCACGGTCGATCTCGGCCTGAGCTATGAAATTGTTCGCGGCGAGGGCCGCGAACCAGGCCTCGAAATCTCGCTCACGATCCAGAACCTGTTCGACGACGAACCCGAAACGCTCGGCCAGACCGGGCCGACGGACACACCCTATGATTCAACCAATTATTCGCCGATCGGGCGGTTCGTCACCTTCGGCATCCGGAGGCACTGGTGACAATCATACTGCTTGCCGCCGCTCTTTCGCAGACGATCGTGCCGACGACATATATCGATCCTGGCGACCAGGACCCGTGTGCTTTGTTCGATGGAACGCCGAGCAGCGCGCAAGCGCAAAGATCGGCATTCACGCTCGACGACCAGGTCCGGATTGCGGACATTGGCAGGGCAGCTCCGACCGGCGCGCCTTCGGCGTTCGAAATCTCACCCGATGGCGAACGGATCGCTTTTGTTGTGAAGCGCGCAAACCCGCAAGCCAATGCGTATTGCTTGAGGCTCGTGGTGACCGCGATGGATGGAAGCGAGACTGAAACCGAAATCGACAGAGGCGGTGAGTTTATCCGGGATGACTTTCCGCTCCGCGATTTTCCGGCGATCATGGGTGGCTGGGACAGGCCCAATGCGCCCCGCTGGTCTCCGGATGGGACGCGCATCGGCTATCTCAAGCGCATCGATGGTTCGACGCAGGTATGGATTGCCGATCCAGCAGGCGGAAATCCAACGCATCGGGCAACGGCCATGCCCGACGATGTCGACCGCTTTGCCTGGACGGCTGACGGCAATGGTCTCATCGTGCAAACACGTCCGGGGATTCGCCAGCAGGCAGAAGCGATTGCGCAAGAGGCTGCGCGAGGCTTCCTGTTTGACGATCGCTTCTCCCCGCAATTTGCCGACCGCCCGATCCCGACTGGTGAGATTGCCCCGGAATATGCCTTCGTGGCCCTCGGCGATGGCAGCGTCCGTCCGGCGACAGCCAGCGAGGCCGAGCTTCTCGTTGCCCACCGGCCTGCCACTCTGCCTGCGCAAGCACGCGAATATGCCGCAAGGCCGGATGGATATGCGGCGTGGCTTGAACCCAAGCATCCCGACCGGCTGATAAGTCCATCGCGCATCGCAGTGATGCAGCCCGGCGGCAGCCGGATCTCCTGCGATGCGGAGGCGTGCGAAGGGATCCGCCAACTGTGGTGGACAACCGCAAGCCGGACATTGCTTGCCCTCCAGGGAACGGGCTGGGCGAACAGCCAGATGGCGATCCTGCGCTGGGATATGGAGGAGGGCCAGCCCCGCTCCCTGCTGACAACCGATGACGTTCTGATCGGGTGCAGCCCATTTGGAAACGAACTGGTCTGCGCGCGCGAAGGGGCTGCGAGGCCGCGGCGCATCGTCGCAATCGATATCCGAACGGGTGCCGAGCGGGTTGTCTACGATCCCAATTCGGACCTGGCGAACGCAGCTTTCGGAATCGTGCAGCGGCTCCGGTTTCGCAATGCATATGGCACGGAAAGCTTCGCTGATCTTGTTCTGCCGCCCGATCACAGACCCGGGCAGCAACACCCTTTGGTGGTCGTGCAATACACCAGCGACGGGTTCCTGCGCGGCGGGACCGGCGACGAAGTGCCGATCCACCCGCTGGCGAACCGCGGCTTTGCTGTGCTCAGTTTTGATCGCCCGACCTTCTCGGCTGCAGCGCTCACCGCAACGAGTGAGGAGGAGCTTGTCCGCGCCAACCGCGCCGACTGGATCGACCGCCGCAGAGTGCAGTCGTCGCTGGAGATCGCGCTCGAGCTCGCCATTGAGACAGGCGCGGTCGATGCCGGGAGGATGGGCATCAGCGGATTCAGCGACGGCGGATCGACAGTGCAGTGGGCTCTTATCAACTCGGACTTGTTCCAAGTGGCCTCTATGGGGTCATGTTGCGAAGATATGTATTCCTATCCGACGGCAGCCGGACCCCGGTTTACAGATTTCGTTCGCGCGATGGGCTACCGCCATTTCGAACCCGGTACCGAAGAATTCTGGAGACCCATGTCTCTCATCCTCAATGTCGACACGGTGGATGTGCCGATCCTCATCCAGACTGGCGATAGCGAATATGAAGGCGGCCTCGATGTAATAGAAACCTATTCGCATCGCGGGCGGGCCATCGAACTTTACGTGCTGGAGAACGAAACGCATGTGAAATGGCAGCCCGCCCACCGGCAGGCGATCTACGAGCGATCGACCGAATGGTTCGAATTCTGGCTGATGAGTCGCATCAACTGCGATCCGGCACGAGCGCAGCAATACCGGCGGTGGAGCGCGATGGAAGGCGCCCCCTCCCCCGAAGAGTTGCAATGTTTCGAGGGTCAATCCTCAATGCCATGACCGGGCCCAGTTTTCGGCCTCGGCCAGATCGAGAAGCCGGTAAATGGTCGACCCATCGAGCGACGTGTCGAGTTCAAATGCCGCTTCGACACTTGCGCGGTCGAGCAATCCATTCCGTGCGATCAGGCCATCGAGCAACAATTCGCGAATGGCGCTTCGATGGTGGTGGAACGCGAGGCGGATGAAGCTGTCTGGTCCTGATTTGGAGGTGCGTGCCAACAGGCTCTGCGGAAGGTCAGCGGCAAAAGCATCACGCGCGAGCGCACGGTTGCGACCGCCTTTGGCCCACAGCCATGTGGGGATGCTCAGGCACAATTCGAGCAAAGGCTGGCTCATCAGCGGTGAGAAGCGTTCAGGCCCGACGCCAAGCCCGTGAACATGGTGCTGGGCGCGCATGATCAGGGCAAGATGATCGCGTTTCCCCCCATGGCGCCCGACACCGATATCGAGCCAGGGAGTTACGGGGTCCAACGCCTCGTCCGATGCAAGATGATCGGCAAGCAGACGCCGATCAAAAGACCATTCGCGGCGTGGGCGGCGTACCAAACGCTTTAGCGTCGCCTTGACCATAGTAGGCAAATCGCAGCCGGTAACCCGGCACATGTCCAGAAGGGTTGCGACCGCACCGCGCCCGGGTCCCTCAACACGCAATCGATCGACGACCGGCGCCGCTGAATGAAGAAAGCAGAACAGATTGTCGCCGGCATTGCCGTCGAAGACGATCTGCGCTCCGAGGTCACCTGCGGCATCGGCGAGCAGCGCGTCGATGGTCGACAGAAACGATCTCCGGCTCGGGCGCGGAAGACTGGCCGAGGCGCTGATTTGGGGATCGAAACGCACAGGATCATAAATCCGCTCAGCGTACTCTGCACCCAGGTGCTTAGCCAGAAGACGGGCATAGTCCCGCTCGTCGCCGCTTCTGTCTGCGGTCGCGAGCGTGACGCAGGAGAACGGCTTTTGCGCCCTCGCAAGCGCGGCGCAGACGAGGGAAGAGTCGACGCCGCCCGACACCGCCACTGCCACGGGTCCAAGCTCGTCGGCCCATGCGCCCATGACACGGGTCGCCACTTTGCGAAGTTGCGATCTCGCTTCACCATAGGAGGGCGATTGTCTGCCTGGCATGAACTGCTGCGCGCGCCAGACTGGGAATTCTTCGGGATCGCATGCATCCGGATAGGTCAAGGCACCTGGCCGTAGCTCGTCGACACCGGTCAGACAGGTTTGTCTTGCGCGCAATTCAGCACGCATCAAAAAGCGAGCCAGAGAATCCCAAGATATACTCATCCTCTTGCCGCAGGCCTGCTCGAAGAGTTTCGGATCAGAGGTGAGCACCACATGGGTTGTTGTCACCAAGCGGTAGATCGGAACCAGTCCGGAAGGATCCGGCATCACGGCCAAATCGTTACGGTCCTGATCGGGCAGAATTGTGATATAGGCACCCCAGAAGTTCGCGGCGAGGTTGGGGGCGAGGTTTTTCGCTGAGCGAGCACGCAATTCTTGCAGCTGAGAAACGCGATGCGCGTTGTCCCGGGAGAAGAGGGTGCCGATCACACATCCGGCAGAGCGAAGGTCCGCGACATGCGTGTCTCTCGCTGTCCAGAGCCTCGGGATATCGCCGCACAGATCCTGCAGGCTCGGCATCATCTGCAGCCGAGCAGACGCCGCTGATTTCTGGCGCGGCAATGCGAGAGCAAAGCGCAATGTGGTCATACAACCAGTATCGGCGTGTACCGCAGCACTTCCTCGGCAGTGTCGTTGAGCACAGCCTCGCCGTGCTGGACCCAGCAATGGGCGCCGAATGGATCGCTTCTGACGCCTATAACGATATGGGCGTGGATGCCGCGCCGGGCCAGCCGCAGAGCTAGAGCAATCGAGCGCGGCAAGCAGCGATCTGCTGCACTGCGCAGGAGCCGGGCGTGTTCAAAGGCGCGAAGCTCCATAGCCCGCTCGGTGTCACTTGTATCACAGTTCACCAGCAGACTTTTCAGGCGTTTCAGCTCCAGCAAAACTTCGCGGAAAGAACGCGCGGCAATTCGGCGCTCGACCCGGCGCTGGGTCCAGATTGCCGCAGAAACGCGGGCAAGCCGGAAGGGCCCCTCATGGATCTCGGGCGAAACATTACGCGGTCTGGTCCATTCAGGTGGGCGCGGGAAAGCGGTTGGTTGATACCAGGCTTGGCCGTCAACCTGGGCGCGAAAAGCCTCCTCGCGAGGCGCTGGCAGCTGAAAGTAGCGATCCTGGGCAATGTCGAGAAAAACGAACCTGCCGCTGCATTCGGCCCAGGCGATATCGCTGTCGTTGAACTCGGTCACGGCGGTAGGATCGCAGCGAAGGGGCGCGGCCCTGCAAGGACGCGCGCCCCCGCGAGGCTTAGTCTTCGGCGAGGCCGGTCGCGTAGGACAACCGGCCGCTGCTCACATCGATATCGAACAGGGCGTTGCCCTTGGTCTCCACCGAGGCCTGGCCGAGATCGATAACCTCATCCTGGGTATGGTCAAAATCCTTCATGATTCACTCCTGTGGTTGGTATCGCGACTTAATTGTCGCGAGTAGAGAGTGATCGCGCAGAAAAATTCAGGCCAACTTATAATGAAATTATAAATGCCGCTTGGTTCAAGAATGCGACCGGGAGATGGAAACACCCGTTGGCGAGTGTATCGATACTTTTAGCGTTTCGCCTGGACATCTGTATCGGCGCCCGGTCGCCAGGAACTTGCATTCCCGTTCCAGTATTACGCTGAAACACGACCGATGCAAAGGGACCGTAAAGTTACGTAGGCGAGCAAATCATGTGATACGATAGATGTTTAGTGTGACAACACTGGGTACTCGATCCCCTACTGGTCTGGTGCCGCGGCGGCTCGCCTGCGCAATCGCGCAAAGTCCCTGTCGCTCGCGATGAACCGCTCCAACATCGGCGCTACGAGGACGGCGGGGTCTGGTGCGCCCTCCACTGTTCCGCCATTTATCACGCGTGCATATTCGGCCAGCTTGCGATGCAGCCGGACCGGTATCTCGACGGTCAACTTGACTGATTTTTGATCTTCGATGTCGGATAGCTTCAAGCGGGTCATGAGCGGCTGTCCAGGATAATATCCCGCGTAACCAGCACGCGCACCGGGTAACCGGGGCGGATCGTCAATGTCGGACGGATAGCAAGCTCGCGAGAGACGACCAGCTCGCCGGCCTGGTTGATGCTGTCCTGACCTCCCCGGCGCACGGCACGCAGCAGATCGCTGTCGCCTCCCGAACCAAGCTCGCCGCCGATGCCTAGCAGTGTCGAGACCAGCGCCGCCTTGAACACACCGCCCCAATGATAGTCGACACCGTCTTCCAATCCGGCATAGCCTGCCGGATCGGCCGCAGGCTGGCGCTCGAGAACCAGCGAGCGCCCGTCGGGCAGGATCAGGCGATTCCATGCCAGCAGCACGCGGCGCTCGCCGAAGCCGACATCGGACGCATAATCGCCGATCAGGCGCGCGCCCTGGGGAATAAGCAGAATCCGCCCGGTGAGGCTGTCATAGACATTCTGCGTGACTTGCGCGGTCACAAGGCCGGGCTGGTCTGACCGGACGCCGGTGATAAGTGCTGCGGGAATGACTGAGCCTGCCTGAAGCACTGCATCGGTCGGTGCCGCGGCGAGCTGCTGCAATGCAGAGGTGCGCCGATCGGCCGGGCGTTCGAGGAAAGCGGGCGCAGATCTCACGGCCTCGGTCGCGGTCACAGGCTGCGATGCGTTAGGACTGACTGTTGGCGATGCATCGGTGCTTGAAACCGCCGTAGCGCCCGCAAAGAACAGCTCGCTGGCACGGGCCACTTCGCGCTCCTGCTCAATGCGCTGACGCGCTACCTCTGCGGGACTTATTCCCTGCGTCTGCGGCGGCGCGGGCTGCGATCCGACTGGTGGAAGCGCAGCGACAGCTCCGCGATCCTGGGCATTGAGGATGGGCTCGCCGAGATCGCCGGGAAGCGGCGGGCCGAGACGCGGAACCTGCGAATAGTCGCTCGGGCCCGACGCAAGACCGTCGGCGACCGCCACTGTTTCGGTTCCAAAAAGCTCATCCGGCCCTGCCTCCGAGACCGGTTGCAGGGCGTAAATCATCGCGCCCCCGACCAGCGTCAGAGCGGCGGCGCTGGCGATGCCGATGGCTTTGCGCGAGAGGCGAACGACGCGCGGCCCCTCACCGCGCAAGCGAACGATGGATTCAGCATCAGCAGGCCGGTCCGGTTCGGATTCACTGTTCATGACCGGCCCCACGCCCGATTGGTGATTTTGACCCGAACCTGCCTGCGCCTGGCACCAAGCCGCAGTTCGGCCTTCTCGAACAGGCGGTCCACAATCAGATAGCGGCCCGAAACGCGGTAGTTGACCAGCTCCGCCTGCCCATCCTCGCCGACGACGAAAAACGGCGGCATTTCACCTTGCGCAATATCGGGCGGAAATTCGATCAGGGTGCGCTGCCCGTCATCGAATATCCGCACCGGCCGCCAGTCGGGCCTATCGCCCGAAATCCGGTAGTCGAAGTTGAGATTCTCGACCGCGAAACCGCTTGCAACGGGCGCGGCGCGCGCTGCGTCCTCTTCGGCCCGGCGAAGAGCGATCAGTTCATCTGCCGGATAGCTCCAGCTGACCGACGCCATATAGACACTGGGATTGGCCCGCAGTTCGACATGATAGGTTCGCCGATCGGTGTTGATGACGAGATTGGTCGCAATATCGGGCCGGGTTGGTTTCACGAGGATGTGGACGCGCGCCGCCTCGCCGGTCCCGCTCAGCGTATCGCCGATCATCCAGCGCACCGTATCGCCGGCGGCCACTGGTCCGGGACCGACGAGTTTCTCGCCTTCCTGCAACGCGATATCGGTCACCTGGCCCGGCTTGGTATAGATCTGAAACAGCGCGCCCTCGCTATAGGGATAGCGCTGGATCGCATTGTCGAATCCGACTTCGTCGGGCTCGACCCGTGCAGCATCGTTCGCCGCTCCCACTTGGCTCTGGGGGTCAGGGGCGGGGCCAGAGCCAGGGGAGCGGCGCGCGGCAGTGGGGGAGGCCTGCCGCGAACTGAAAAGGTGAGGAATTCCGATGTTGTCTTGCAGGACCGGGAAAGCCCTTGCGAGCGCGCCCAGTGCTTCGATTGACGCCGCCGCTTGCGGGGTAGGTGTCGCCGCGACAGGCGCGGCAAGAGCGAGCGAGACAAGGCCGAAAAGGCCGATTGCGGGAATTGTATGCGAGCGGGACATCAGCCGAGCTCCTTTGACCAGTTTATGGAAGTGACGAAAATTCCGAGCGGGTTTGTGCGAAGCGCATCCGCGTTGGTGGGTGGCTGGACGGCGATGCCCAGAATCGCGGTCCAGCGGCTCGTCTCGGCAAGCGAGCCGTCCCGGTAGCGGCGCTCGATCCAGGCCACGCGGAAGCTCCTGGGCGAGGCACGGATGACGCTTGTGACATCGACCGCAACCTGTTCGCGGCCGATCGCGGCGAACGGATCGCTGCGCCGGGCATAATCGTTGAGCGCCAGCGCACCCTTGTCGCTGGCGAAATCATAGGCTGACAGCCAGTTCTCGCGCACCACGATCGGATCGTCAGGAATGGCGCGCACGTTTTCGATAAACCGGGCAAGATGAAACGCAATCTGCGGATCGCTTGGGTCGAATGCGGCATTGGCAGGCGCAACGCTGCGCGCTTCGCCGAGTTTGTTCACTTCGACCACCCAGGGAACGATGGTTCCCCGGGCGTTCTGCCAGACGAGACCGCCAGTCAGGATTGCCGACAGCCCAAGTGCACCGAAAAAGGCATAGCGCCAGCTTCTCGCCTGAATGCGCGCCGAACCGATGCGCTCATCCCAAACCTGGGCCGCGCGCTGGTACGGTGTCTCGGCTTGCGGTGTCTTGCCGTATCGGATCGAAGGGCGTTTAAACATGAACCGTCAGTCCTTTTCTTGTGTGTCGATGGAAGCACCTGCGCCGTGCCCGTCGCCAGAGCGAACGGTGTGCGCGGCAAGCGACGCTGAATGTCCCAGGGAATGTCGCTGCTTAATGGATTTCGCCCAGCTCGGCGGGCCGTTTTCGGACGCTGGCGAAGACGGCGGCGACGCTGACGAAGAGGCGACCCGGCCACCCATATTGCTGCCTGCTGCACGCGCACCTTCGCGAAAATTTCCTTTGGCGCTATCCGCTGCCTTACGCAGAGGCGAGAGGGCAGCACCGCCTGCGGCGCGTCCGACACCGGCCATGCCGCCCGCAAGCGCTGCACCGCCGCTCTTGCCTGCCGAACCTGTCGCATAGGCCATGGTCGCGCCTCCAGCAGCGCGCGATGTGCCCCTGGCGACCGAGGATGCTGCGCTGGCTACAGCGCCGCCCGCAAGCTTGGCGCCGGCAATGCCGCCGACGGCTGCCCCGCCGGCC